>NZ_DS999573.1 GCF_000159015.1 Gleimia coleocanis DSM 15436
AACGCTGTCACGATCGGATGACGAAAGCCATTGCTGCGTTCCCACATGCAGCAATGGCGGCACTGACGGAACTTCTTGGGCAAAAAGAAGAGAACAGTTGGCGCATTATGCTAATGACAATGCTTATCTCACAACCAGCACTGGCAGAACAGGTCATTCCCTGGCTCTCGACACCCCGCAGTTGCCGTACTGAAATCATGCCAGCAACAA
>NZ_DS999572.1 GCF_000159015.1 Gleimia coleocanis DSM 15436
GCGGGCTAAGCCAGGAAGAGCTAGCGGACAGATTAGTCCCAACCCTGGGCCTTGATGATCCGCAGGCGTTGAGTTTTGATTTTGGTCCCCGGCAGTTTACCGTTCGCTTCGATGAAAATCTCAACCCGGTTATCTTTGATCAGCAAAACGTTCGCCAGAAAAGCGTTCCCCGTTTGCGCGCCGATGACGATCAACTGAAAGCGCCCGAGGCACTGGC
>NZ_DS999571.1 GCF_000159015.1 Gleimia coleocanis DSM 15436
CTGGTTAGCTACGTTCGGAAGGGATAACCGCTGAAAGCATCTAAGCGGGAAGCCTGCTTCAAGATGAGGTTTCCAACCCACCACGCGTGGGGAGAGACTCCCAGAAGAACACTGGGTAGATAGGCCAGACGTGTAAGCATAGCAATATGTTCAGCCTACTGGTACTAATAGTCGACAACTAAAAACAAACACCCCCAAACAACAAAACACAGGGGAAAC
>NZ_DS999570.1 GCF_000159015.1 Gleimia coleocanis DSM 15436
TTAGATGGAACGAACTTCCAAGTACCAACGAAGTGATGATTCTTAGAAATACCAGTGATTGCGGTTTCAGCATCCCAGTTTACGAATACCCACTTGCCACCTTCAACAGCAACTTCATTAAAGGTACTTGCAACTGCAGGAACATCAGAACCATGCACGTTGTTATTCTTAGCTGCAGGAGTTAAAGCAGTAACCTCTGCAGGAAGCTGCTTAGAAGAATCTT
>NZ_DS999569.1 GCF_000159015.1 Gleimia coleocanis DSM 15436
GCCGCAATTGATACTGTCGGTCGACGCTATTCTGAATTAAAGAAATTTTTCGATAAAGGGCTTATTGATAAAGAAGAATATGAATTTCTTGTCCGTAAACTTAATGAAACCACAGAGGAATTGAGCGGGGTTGCGCAAGCGCAGAGAGAAGCCGAGAAGGCCGGAAAACTTGCTGCCGCTCAGCAGGAAGCGCAGGCTCAGGCCTTTCAAAGAATGCTGGACAAGAT
>NZ_DS999568.1 GCF_000159015.1 Gleimia coleocanis DSM 15436
GCGTCGATTAATTCCATAAATCGCTGCAAGGCGCTGGCAGCTCGCCCGGCGAGGGCTTTTTCCTGCAACAGCTCACGACATGCCTGCCAGAGTGTTAACTGGCGATCGCGCGATGTCTGACGTACCACGTCCAGCGTCCGGTCACCAATACCCCGCGTTGGCGTATTCACCACACGCTCAAAGGCCGCGTCGTCGTTGCGGTTGGCAATCAGGCGCAGATACGAGAGCG
>NZ_DS999567.1 GCF_000159015.1 Gleimia coleocanis DSM 15436
AACTACCGTAACCTGCTGCTGACCATTATTGGTGTTGTGGCACTGATCGCTATCGCCACCTGGCTGCTGCACAATCAGGAAGTTGCGCGTATGGCGCTGGGCGTTGTTGCCTTCGGTATCGTGGTTATCTTCGGTAAAGAAGCCTTCGCGATGAAAGGTGCTGCGCGTCGTAAAATGATCGTTGCCTTCATCCTGATGCTCGAAGCCATTATCTTCTTCGTGCTGTACAG
>NZ_DS999566.1 GCF_000159015.1 Gleimia coleocanis DSM 15436
ATCATCGTTGGCAAGATTAAACGTCCAGTTATTGTTCTTTTCAGAGAGGCGAATCAGGCGCGCGTCGGGCTTTTCGAGCTTGATCCACGGCAGCCAGACCGTTTTGGTCAGCAGCGCCAGCGGGGCCAGCGTTGCCTCTACGCGTGGCAAATGCACCATCGTGACTTCGGGAATATCCGGTGGATTGCCAAGAATGATGTCTTCCGCGTGTACATGGGGCCACGGCACCCAG
>NZ_DS999565.1 GCF_000159015.1 Gleimia coleocanis DSM 15436
CGGCAACATGCCGGGCTGACAAAAGAAGTGATGCTGGTTGGACAGTTCAACAAGTTTGAGCTGTGGGATGAAACAACCTGGCATCAACAGGTCAAAGAAGATATCGACGCAGAGCAGTTGGCTACCGGAGACTTATCGGAGCGACTGCAGGACTTGTCTCTATAAAATGATGGAAAACTATAAACATACTACGGTGCTGCTGGATGAAGCCGTTAATGGCCTCAATATCCGT
>NZ_DS999564.1 GCF_000159015.1 Gleimia coleocanis DSM 15436
CGACGCTCTCCCTTATGCGACTCCTGCATTAGGAAGCAGCCCAGTAGTAGGTTGAGGCCGTTGAGCACCGCCGCCGCAAGGAATGGTGCATGCAAGGAGATGGCGCCCAACAGTCCCCCGGCCACGGGGCCTGCCACCATACCCACGCCGAAACAAGCGCTCATGAGCCCGAAGTGGCGAGCCCGATCTTCCCCATCGGTGATGTCGGCGATATAGGCGCCAGCAACCGCACCTGTGGCG
>NZ_DS999563.1 GCF_000159015.1 Gleimia coleocanis DSM 15436
GCCTCGTCGTGTTACGATCACGGAACAGCGACAGGCCGAGCCAGACCAGATAGGCCGAGCCGGCGAGCTTCATCGCGGTGAATAGCGGCGGCACCGCGTGAAACAGCAGTGCAAGGCCGGCAGCCGCGGCGATGACATGGACATAGCCGCCGAGATGCAGGCCGAGCGAGGCCATCAGCCCCGCGCGCCGGCCGCCCGCGAGCGTGCGGGCGGCGGCGTACAGCATGGCCGGCCCCGGGA
>NZ_DS999562.1 GCF_000159015.1 Gleimia coleocanis DSM 15436
AAATCAGGATACTTCACGGAATCAGTACGCGCGTCTGCCATGCCTCGCGTTCCTTTCAATACGAAACTTCTAAATACGATGTTCGGATTACCACCATACTATCGCCACGGCCATGACGGTACTCGCCGGAGCCGCCGACGTGCGGCGGCCACGGCGCTCACCGCGCATCCAGCTCCGCGAAGGATGAGTCGGAGACGGCGGTGTAGTATTTCGCCCCATGCGGCTCATCGTCGGTTTCAAG
>NZ_DS999561.1 GCF_000159015.1 Gleimia coleocanis DSM 15436
CTTGATACGCTTACCAATATTGTTGTTTTGGACAAATATAAGATAAACGTTATCAAAGCTCCAACTCCTGTACCCGATAAAGGTTTTAAGGCTATAGATGGCTTTACGTTTGAGGGGCAAGACGCCAAAGACCGTACCTACACCAAGCATTTTGTGATGATTGACCCTATAGCAATTGATCATCGCTATGTTTTGCCAGGCGCTCCTGTATTGGGCACCAATGAAACGATCATGAGCCTTA
>NZ_DS999560.1 GCF_000159015.1 Gleimia coleocanis DSM 15436
ATTCACCGATGAGAGGCACGGTATTCCCAGTATCAGTTTGGGAATACCGTGCAAATCTTACATCGAGACCTTGGTCAGGGGCATGGCGGAGTCGATCGGGAAGTCGGGGGCGCTGGGGGCCACGCCGGCTTCGACCAGGTTCACGCCGAGCATGGCGACCATGGCACCGTTGTCGGTGCAGAGCTTGATTTGCGGGATACGGACGTCGACGCCGTAGCTCTCGCCGAATTCGAGCAGTTTG
>NZ_DS999559.1 GCF_000159015.1 Gleimia coleocanis DSM 15436
CAACAGCAAGATGCGCTGAAGGTGCAGTTAGCCGCCTTGTTTCAGGATGATTCGGAGCCGTTAAGCGAGATTCGTACCCGCTGTGAGACACTGTTACAGACGGCGCAGAACACCATCAGTCGCGACTTTACGCTGCGTTTTGCCGAGCTTGAATCCACCCTTTGCCGGGTGTTAACCGATGTTATTCGCCCCATTGAGCAACAAGTCAAAATGGAATTGAGCGAGTCAGGGTTTCGTCCTT
>NZ_DS999558.1 GCF_000159015.1 Gleimia coleocanis DSM 15436
GATTGGTACACAAATGCTGGCGAAAGGTCACCATTTCCCGGATGTGACGCTGGTTGCATTACTGGACGTGGACGGCGCGCTGTTTTCTGCCGATTTTCGCTCGGCAGAGCGTTTCGCTCAGCTTTACACCCAGGTCGCCGGTCGTGCCGGGCGTGCGGGTAAACAGGGCGAAGTGGTGCTGCAAACGCACCATCCGGAACATCCTCTGTTGCAAACGTTGCTCTATAAAGGCTACGACGCC
>NZ_DS999557.1 GCF_000159015.1 Gleimia coleocanis DSM 15436
CCGAGCTTTTGGACCGCGAATGCGAAGTGCTTGAGGTCTTCGGCCGGGATGCCGGTCTCCCCTTCGGTGCTGAACGGCACATGCAGCAAGGAGGACGCGGTGGAGACGGCCACATCGGCGGTGACCTGCTTCAGAGCATCGACCAAGCCGAGGGAGGTGGCGTAGTTGTTGCGCCAGATGTTGCGGCCGTTAATCACGCCGGCGAAGATGGTGGTGCCGGCGGCCACGCCGTACTTGGCGA
>NZ_DS999556.1 GCF_000159015.1 Gleimia coleocanis DSM 15436
TCTTTAAATGATGGCTGCTTCTAAGCCAACATCCTGGCTGTCTGGGCCTTCCCACATCGTTTCCCACTTAACCATGACTTTGGGACCTTAGCTGGCGGTCTGGGTTGTTTCCCTCTTCACGACGGACGTTAGCACCCGCCGTGTGTCTCCCGTGATAACATTCTCCGGTATTCGCAGTTTGCATCGGGTTGGTAAGTCGGGATGACCCCCTTGCCGAAACAGTGCTCTACCCCCCGGAGAT
>NZ_DS999555.1 GCF_000159015.1 Gleimia coleocanis DSM 15436
AAAAGTTCGGTCCTCCCAGTAAGGATAAGGAAGAACCGAACTATTAAGGTTTACCTAATCAGCACCTAGTTTCGACGAATCATCGTATTAGACACCTGTGTTACTGGACGAACTACTAAAGAGTCGATATTTACATGGCTTGGTAAATCAAGCGTCCAGGCAATGATTTCGGCTATATTTTCAGGGGTAAGTGGTTTTTCTACGCCCTTCGTAAACTTTTTCAGCAGCTTCTGCAGAACCCAATCGGTTTAGGGAGAACTCTGGAGTCTTAACCATCCCTGGAGCAATTTCCATCACACGCACAGGCTTT
>NZ_DS999554.1 GCF_000159015.1 Gleimia coleocanis DSM 15436
GTGCTGTTGCAAAGTTGGGGCAGTAGGAAGAGCGACGTGAAATAATCACAGCCATGGATATCTTCTCGGGTCGTTATTTCCCCGTGACATCATTCTGTGGGCAGTGCGGTGGTACTGCCGCTACGGGGTGCGCTACCAAGACTTGGAGGAAATGATGACCGAGCGGGGCGTGCCGGTCGATCACACCACGATCTACCGCTGGGGCCAGAAATACGCCCTGAGCTGGACAAGCAAACGCGGCGGTACCGGCAGGTACCCGACTGGCAGGCCAGTTCCTGGCGGGTGGATGAGACCTATATCCGGATCGGCGGCAGGTGGTGCTACCTCTATCGAGCGATCACCACCGGTGGCCAGACCC
>NZ_DS999553.1 GCF_000159015.1 Gleimia coleocanis DSM 15436
ACTGGGGTGGTGGTTGGAGTATAAGTCGTAGTTGCCTTAGACCCATTCAAATCAGTAACCTGCAACGTCACAGCCGGAGCAGTCCCCACAAAAGCAGCAGTAGGAGTAAACACAACCGCCGTCTTCTCAGGATTCAACGTATAAGTACCAACATTAGGAACAACAACCTCAGACACCGGAGAACCAGACGCATCCAACAAAGTCACCGAAGCAGGATCAAGCTCAACAGACTTAACCACACCACTAACCTCTGCAGAACCCTTCACAAAGTTCACAGAAGAACCACTATTCTCCCCATTCAACACAATCGGCGCAGACTGAGCCACACCCTGAGGACCAGAAGTAGCAGCCGGATCACCAACAGGC
>NZ_DS999552.1 GCF_000159015.1 Gleimia coleocanis DSM 15436
GCCAACACAAACTCGCGCGTTACAGGCACTTGCCTCACGCCGTTGTTAATGTGACCAACGGCGTGTTTTTTCTTATGTCTTTGACTTACCCCAACACTGTAGGATAGAGATAATGCCCCCTGAGGTAGGCGGCAGGGTAAAATAGAGTTAACTCTTTAACTATTAAGAAGGCATAATGGCTGAAAACGGCTTTAGCAGGCAGTGGCGCGAAGATCGAGGTGACCGTCGCGGTTTTGGTGGACGCGCAGAGCGTCGTGATGATCGTGGTTTTGAATCCCGCGGTGAACGTAAGTTTGAGCGCCGTGACGATCGTGGTGGTCGTGGCGGTTTTGAAGGTCGTGGTGAACGTAAGTTTGATCGTCGCGATAACCGTAATGACCGTGGTTTCGACCGTCGTGATGATCGCGGTGGCCGTGGTTTTGAGCGCCGC
>NZ_DS999551.1 GCF_000159015.1 Gleimia coleocanis DSM 15436
TTATCGAAAGTCAAGCCAGTTTCAGAGTGACCCCTTGCACAGTTAGTTTTATTATTCTGTATGTACCGCATTTTCAAGTAAAAGGGGAAGAATGAGCACATTTGAAAAGCACGCTGTAGTTACCGGAGCTTCCACTGGGATCGGCGAAGCTACGGTGGTAGAACTACGTAAACGCGGTTGGAAAGTTACTGCTGTAGCACGCCGGGCCGATCGTCTTGCAAAACTGGCTGAGAAGACGGGCTGTGAATGGCAAGCACTGGACTTAACAGACGAAACTGCGGTGAACGAGTTCGCAAAAACGCTTGGCGCTACTCCGGTAACTGCTATCGTCAATAATGCTGGTGGCGCGTTGGGAGTAGATACAGTAGCGAGTGCCATTAACGACAAGTGGTTAGAAATGTATAACCGCAACGTAATGACTGCGCTTAATATGACTAAGGCTTTTCTACCTCAACTTGAGGAAACTAAAGGTTCGGTTGTTTTTCTGACGTCTACGGCAGCACATGATACTTATCCTGGCGGTGCGGGATACGTCGCAGCAAAACACGCTGAACGTATCATCGCTAATACCTTGCGACTTGAGCTTGCGGG
>NZ_DS999550.1 GCF_000159015.1 Gleimia coleocanis DSM 15436
TGAACCGGAACAACTACAGGAGTGTAAGTAGTTTTAACAGTAGTGCCGTTAGCATCCGCTACCTGAACTTCCACCGCTGGTGCAGTACCACTAAAGTCCTTAGCAGGAACAAAAGTAATCACACCATTTTCCAAAGTGTAAGTACCAACTACCTTACCGGCCTTAGAAACTTCCAAAGTCTTAACTGACTGACCAGCTTCATTAAGCAAAGTCAAAGAATCAAGATTCAAAGGAACAGTCTTTTCCTTACCGTTCACAGTTGCCTTACCTGCCGCAAACAAAGAGCTTGCATCCACAGTTTGAGTAGCACCCTGAATATCAGTAGTAGTCTTAGGCTCAGCAGTAGGAACTACAGGAACAACCTTAGGAGTATAAGTACCCTCAACCTTACCACCATTAGAAGCAGTAGCAATCACAGTTGCTGGCACAGGTGGAACCTTACCCGTGTATTCCTTCTTAGGCACAAAAGTTACTTCACCAGTCGCAGGAACAACCGTGTAAGTACCAATCTCATTACCCTCAGTATCCTTCGCAGGAATAGTAGTAGCAGGATTACCGTCCTCACCCTTCAACTTAAAATCAGGCGTGATCTTAACCGTAGGATCAGAAGAAGCAAAGGTAGGAGTACCCTTCTGAGTTACACCCTGAATATCCTCAGAAACAGCTGGCTGAGAAGACAGCATT
>NZ_DS999549.1 GCF_000159015.1 Gleimia coleocanis DSM 15436
TTAAGCCCTGAGATTTCACGACAGACGCGACAAACCACCTACAAGCCCTTTACGCCCAATAATTCCGGACAACGCTAGTACCCTACGTATTACCGCGGCTGCTGGCACGTAGTTAGCCGGTACTTCTTTACCAGTTAAAGTCAACAACAACAAAATGCGTCTTCCAACCTAGCGAAAGAGGTTTACAACCCGAAGGCCGTCATCCCTCACGCGGCGTCGCTGCATCAGGCTTGCGCCCATTGTGCAAAATCCCCCACTGCTGCCTCCCGTAGGAGTCTGGGCCGTATCTCAGTCCCAGTGTGGCCGTCCACCCTCTCAGGCCGGCTACCCGTCACCGCCTTGGTAGGCCATCACCCCACCAACAAGCTGATAGGCCGCGAGCCCATCCCCAACCAGAAACCCAAAGGCACCGTTTCCCACAACCACCATGCGACAGCTGCAGAATATATTGCATTAGCCCCATTTTCATGGAGTTATTCAAATGTTGAGGGCAGGTTACTCACGTGTTACTCACCCGTTCGCCACTCTCACCAACAGAGCAAGCTCCATCAGATCCCGTTCGACTTGCATGTGTTAAGCACGCCGCCAGCGTTCGTCCTGAGCCAGGATCAAACTCTCCAAACAAAACAATAACGTTCAGAAGAAGAAAAACACCAAGCAAAAACACCCAGCGCCAATCCCAACCAAAAAAATAAATAAACAAGAAAAATAACAAAGGACAAAACAAAAACAAACTTGTAAACAAAAACAACAACACACTATCAAGTTCTCAAACAACACCCACACAAAACC
>NZ_DS999548.1 GCF_000159015.1 Gleimia coleocanis DSM 15436
GTCACGGGAAAACTAAAGCTGGTCGCCAACGCTGGCGGTGCAAGTCTTGTTCTATAACTAACCTCAATCCCATTAACACTGATGCTAAGAACTTAGAGTTGTTTTTAAGCTGGTTGCTTTCAGGTAAAACACTTAAAGATACGCCGGGACAGGGACGAACTTTTCAACGTAGAACTAGGTTCTTGTGGGATATTTGGCCTCTTCCACCAATCGTGGATGAAGTACACCCGGTTGTGTACGTTGATGGCATACACCTGGGGCGTAAAGCAGTAGTTTTGATTGCTCGCAGTGACCAGCATGTTCTGGGCTGGTATGTCGCTAGAAACGAGAACTCTAGAGCGTGGAAAGCCTTGTTAAACCGGATTGCTCCACTGGATTTAGTGGTTTGTGATGGTGGTAGCGGGTTCATGAAAGCCTGTAAAACCACCTGGCCTGATACGAAGATACAACGGTGTGTGTTCCACGTGTTTACGCAGATTAAAACAGCTACCACAACGCGTCCTAAACTCGAGCCTAACTGGGAGTTATACCAGCTGGGTAAACGCCTATTACACGTGAAAACCCTTGATAACGCAACCCAAGTGGCTTAGAGATTACCAGCAGTGGCAAACCAAGTGGCATGCGTTCTTACAGGAGGTTACCTATCATGAGCATTCGTGGTCTTATACTCACGCTAAAACTGTGAAAGCGTGTAGAAGTATTAACTCTCTTATTAGGAGCCAGTTGTTGTTTACATATCTTGACCCGTTGTGGGATGAGCTTATGCCGGCTACTACAAACAGGATTGAAGGAGGTGTTAATGCTCCGTTGCGGCAGATGCTTAGAGACCATCGGGGATTGAGTTTAATCAGGCGTATTAAAGCGATTTTCTGGTGGTGCTATATGCACCCCCAGTTTCCTTTACCTCCGGCGCAGATCTTGAAAGTTATGCCACGGGATGGGGATATAGAAAACGCTTACTGGGAAGCAACACGAACAAACAAAATCGACGCTATCATACCCCGTTGGGGAGACACCGTAGCATGGCACGAACTACACCACACGCAACCCTACCGACAAGACTGGGACTAAACCACCCCCAGCAACACAATTTGTCGTATAA
>NZ_DS999547.1 GCF_000159015.1 Gleimia coleocanis DSM 15436
ACCCCGTGGCCCGCGCCATCGTGGCGGCCGCGGCCGCCCATCCCGAGGCCTCCCGTCGGCAAATCCGTGCAACTGGTTTCAGCGCCGCCTCCGGCCGGGGGGTCCGGGCCACTGTCGATGGCGCTGAGATCCGCGTGGGCGGGCCGAACATGCTGCGCGAGTTCAACCTCACTACCCCGGCCGAGCTCACCGACACCACCAGCGCCTGGACCGGGCGTGGGGCCGGTGTGCTCCATATTGTCCGCGACGGTCAGATCATCGGTGCGGTGGCCGTCGAGGACAAGATCCGCCCCGAATCCCGCGCCGCCGTGAAAGCCCTGCAGGACCGCGGGGTGAAGGTCGCGATGATCACCGGTGACGCGCAGCAGGTGGCCCAGGCGGTTGGCCAGGACCTGGGGATCGATGAAGTCTTCGCCGAGGTCCTGCCCCAGGACAAAGACACCAAGGTCACCCAGTTACAGGAGCGTGGCCTGAGCGTGGCCATGGTCGGCGACGGTGTCAACGACGCCCCGGCCCTGGCCCGCGCCGAGGTCGGCATCGCCATCGGGGCCGGCACGGATGTGGCGATGGAATCCGCCGGAGTGGTCCTGGCCAGTGACGATCCCCGGGCGGTGTTGTCAATGATTGAGCTCTCGCGGGCCAGCTACCGCAAGATGATCCAGAACCTGATCTGGGCCTCTGGCTACAACATCCTCGCCGTGCCGCTGGCCGCCGGAGTGCTCGCCTCGATCGGGTTCGTGCTGTCCCCGGCCGTGGGCGCAATCTTGATGTCTGCCTCGACCATCGTGGTGGCGCTTAACGCCCAGCTGTTGCGCCGCATTGATCTGGAGCCGGCTCACCTGGCTCCGACCGACGGGAAGGGAGAATACAGTGGGTCGATATCCCCCGTAACCGTTACTGACTGACCTTGTCTCTCGACCCCTAACTCACACCACCTTTGAAAGGAACGCTCATGAAACGCAGCATTACCCTCGCCGCCTTGGTACTGACCTCCACCCTGGCGCTGACCGCCTGCAGCGACACCACCAGCAACACGACGGCAACCGTAGAGTCCAACGAGACCCACGGCGGGCACGACCACCCTGTCGACGGCGGGGCACCGCCGGCAGGCATTGAAGAGGCCGAGGATCCCACGTACCCGGTGGGCACCGAGGTCATCCTCACCGCTGACCACATGCCCGGCATGGACGGGGCTACCGCCACCATTTCCGGGGCCTTCGACACCACCACCTACTCGGTCAGCTACACCCCGACTGACGGTGGTGAGCCAGTCACCGATCACCGGTGGGTCGTGCACGAGGAGCTTGTCGACCCGGGCGAGGCACCGCTCCCCGGCGGCACCAAGGTGGTCCTGAACGCCGAGCACATGCCGGGAATGCAGGGCGCGACCGCCACCATCGATTACTCCACCGAGGAGACGGTCTACATGGTTAATCTCACCGTCGACGGGATGACGGTGACCAACCACAAGTGGGTCACCGAGAGCGAGATCCAACCCGCCGAATAGTCCACCCGCCCTGAACCGCGAGACCAGACAAGGCACCCGCTCCAGAGTCGGTCATCAATCGCTGCCGACCATGCCGCAGCACTCCAGCCACACACGGAACCTGCACGCCCACAGGGCCCACGCTGAGGTAGACCTTCTGTGTCACTGCTTCTCTTAGTCATGGGAAATATGCCCTGGAATGACCCTGGTGACAGGAGTTCATTCCAGGGCTTTGTCTCTGCTCACAGGCCCGGTCTCTTGGGGTACCTGCATCCGCCCAGCGAGGTTGCGGAACAACCACCGCACCAGTTGCCGGGAAGGTCGTGAGTGGGTCGCCGCAGGCTAAAGTAATGCGCTCTAATTCCGGAAGCGTTGCGTCACTCTGGAGG
>NZ_DS999546.1 GCF_000159015.1 Gleimia coleocanis DSM 15436
CTTCGAACGCCGTGACGACCGCGGTGGCCGTAAGTTTGACCGTCGCGATGACCGCCCACGTGTTGACTTCAACAAGGATGAACGACGCGCATTCTCTGCAGAACGTGCAAACCACCTCAACGAACAGTTTGACGCCGAATTTGCAGCCCCTAATACTTCCACCATTGATGGCCTTTTCATGCCAGAAGGTGTAGAAGCTACTGAACTTGATACTCACGTACTTAAAGCTTTGGAAACTTTGGGCGCACGTGGACAAGAAGAAGTTGCGAAGCTTTTGGTAATGGCAGGTCAGCTGATCGATATTGATCCTGAACTTGGTTACAAGTACGCACAAGCTGCTGTAAAGCGTGCTGGTCGTATCGATATCGTACGCGAAGCCGCTGCCCTTACCGCTTACGCAACCGAACGCTACCAGGAAGCCCTGCGTGAAGTACGTGCAGTACGTCGTATGCGTGGTGATTTCGCTCTACGTGCAGTTGAAGCAGACTGTGAACGCGCGCTCGGTAAGCCAGAAAAAGCCTTGGAATTGGTCGAAGACACCCCAATGGATCAGGTGTCCTTGGAAGAACAGGTTGAACTGGTAATCGTCGCAGCCGGCGCTCGCGCTGATCTGGAAGAACACGAAACCGCTCTGTTACTGGTAGAAAACGCCCTCGAGAAAATCGGTACAAAGGCAGAAGAACACGTAATCTCCCGACTGCTCCTGGCACAGGTAACGCACCTGCGCTCCCTGGGACGCAACCTGGAAGCAGACGAAATTGAAGCTTCCATCCCAGAAGAAGACGATGCAGAAATCATTGACTTCCTGGAACTCGCAGACGCTGATATTGACGATGTTCGTTCCGACCTCAAAGGCTCTGAAGAAGCTCCAGCAACCCGTTACGACACCCTGATTCTAGACCTCGACGGGGTATGCTACAAGGGTAAAGAACCTATCGCCCACGCAGCAGAAGGCGTAACTAAAGCAACCGAAACTGGCATTGTGCAGGTTTACGTAACCAACAACTCCTCCCGCAGCCCACAGGCAGTAGCTGAGCAGCTTTCCAGCCTTGGCTTCCCAGCAGACGAACACAATGTCTACACCTCTGCAATGGACGCAATGGCAATCATGGGTGAAACTATTGAAGCCGGTTCCAAGGTATTCGTAATCGGTGGGGAAGGCCTACGCAAGGCAGTAGTTGAAGCTGGTTACGAACTGGTTGATTCCGCAGATGAACGCCCTGCAGCTGTCGTACAGGGCTTCGACCGCTCTGTAGACTGGGCAATGCTTTCTGAAGGCGCACTGGCAATCAACGCTGGAGCTAAGCACTTCGCAACCAACATGGACGGCTCCCTGCCAATCGAACGCGGTTTTGCACTGGGCAACGGCGCGTTAGTACGTGCAGTTCGCTACTCCACCGGCGTGAAGCCAGAAGTTGCGGGCAAGCCACTGGCTGGTATCTACCACCGCGCAATCCACTTGGTAAACGGCGAACGCGCACTGGCTGTTGGCGACCGTCTGGAAACTGACATTGCAGGTGCTCTTAACGCTGGCGTGCCAGTAATGCACGTTCTCACCGGCGTTCATTCTGCAAAGGATTTGATCCTGGCTGACCGCGGTCTGCGCCCACAGCTGGTACACCTAGATATGCGTGGTCTGAACGAACCACACCCACGCCCACGTCACCACCGTGACGGCACCTGGACTTGTGGTGTTGGCCAGGTTGCGAAGGTTGTAAACGGTAAGCTGACTTTGGACGGGGTAGCACTGGTCGAAGACACCACCATCACCCTGGACTCCTACCGCGCGCTGATTGCTGCAGCTTGGGAACAGGCAGCTAAGGGACCAAAGGTATTCTGCCCAGAACTAACTGTAGTTGAAAACGATGATCCAGCAGGTATCGTCAAAACTCCAGAAGTAGTTGAAACTGAAGTAGAAACCGTAGCGGTTGAAGCAACTGAAGCTGATGCAGTAGTTGACTTCCTACCAGGTGAAGAAGATCTGGAAGCCCTGCTTGCAGAAACCGCTCACTTGGAAGATGAAGCACACTGATTAAACTAGACTGCGTAAACAGCAGTAGCTTAGTTTAAAATGGCTGAGAGCCTGGAATTTTCTGGGCTCTCAGCCTAACTTATTTATGAGGGAGCAGAAATGGCTAAATTACGCAGAATTGATGCTGAATTAGTGCGTCGTAAGCTGGCTCCCTCTCGCACTAAAGCCCAGGAAATGATTCAGGCTGGCTACGTGAAGTTAGACGGGGAAGTAGTTTATAAACCTGCCCGACAGATGGATCCTGCACAGGCGATTGTTGTGGATTTAAACGACAGTCCTGACTATGCTTCTCGCGGCGCTTATAAACTTGCCGGTGCTTTAGAAATCCTGGGGGAGAAAGCACCCCAAATCAAAGATAAACGCTGTTTAGATGCCGGGGCATCAACTGGCGGATTTACTGACGTTTTATTACGTAATGGTGCTGCTAGTGTAGTGGCAGCTGACGTAGGCTATGGACAGCTGATTTGGCGTTTACAAAATGACCCACGGGTTGAAGTCCGTGACCGCACTAATGTGCGACAGTTACAAGCTGGAGACATCGAACCTGCCCCACAGGTGGTGGTTTCCGACCTGTCTTTCATCTCATTAACCTTGGTTTTAGATGCGTTAAAAGATGTGGCAGCTTCGGATGCTGATTTCTTACTGATGGTAAAACCGCAGTTTGAGGTTGGGAAAGATAAGCTAGGCTCTGGCGGGGTAGTGCGTAACCTCGACCACCATCATGAGGCAGTTTCCGCGGTGGTGCGTTATGCGATGAAGATTGGTTTGCATCCCTATGGTTTAGCTGCCAGCCCACTTCCAGGGCCAGCTGGCAACGTAGAGTATTTTGTGGCGTTAAAAGCGGTCGCGCAAGATTTTTCCGAGGGCGCTACGCCAGCGGTAACCGTGGAAGCAGAAAATAACCGAGTCGTTGAGTTCATTAACGAGGCTGAACTAGATGTTCAGATTTGGGAAGCAATCAATGCCGGTCCTGCAAAAACCAATGGAAAAATCGCAGGAGGAGTTGAACATGACGCGTGAAGTCCTGGCAATAATTAATCCTTTCCGCGCCGACGCAGCTACTACCGCAGAGCTTGTGAAAAAAGGACTTGCAGAGTACGGGATTACGCTTACTGAGGATTTAACCGCTACTGAAGTTGAGTTAGTTCTTGTATTTGGTGGAGACGGAACCTTACTTAAAGCTGCTGAAACAGCGCGTAAAATCGATGTACCACTTCTAGGGGTAAACATCGGACATATGGGTTTTCTGGCAGAAGCAGAGTTGGATTCTTTAGAACAACTAATTGCCTGCGTAGCAGCGCAACAGTATCAGGTTGAAGAACGCATGACGTTGCAGATCGAAGTTAGCGCGCCAAACCAACCTAGTATTTCAGATTGGGCTCTGAATGAAGTATCCATCATGCATACTGACTTAGCACACCCAGCGCACTTTGGTGTTGGTGTAGACGGCCACGGGGTATCAACCTACGGTGCTGATGGTATTCTGGTGGCAACTCCAACTGGTTCTACCGCCTATAGTTTTTCTGCCGGGGGGCCGGTAATCTGGCCAGATGCTGAAGCTTTCCTGATGGTTCCACTTGCTGCGCATGGTCTTTTCACTCGTCCACTGGTGTTGGGACCATCTGCAAAACTTGAAATCTCCGTTTTAGAAGAACAACGCGCAGACCTGGAAATCTGGTGTGATGGCATCCGCTCTTACACCGTTCCAGCGGGTACTGAAGTAGTCTGCACGAAATCAGAAACCCCCGTGAAACTAGCCCGTCTCAACGACACTCCTTTCTCAGCCCGTCTAGTAGCGAAATTCAACCTACCAGTAGACGGCTGGCGGAATAGGTAGGAAGCTGCCAATGATTGAAGAACTGCATATTCGTAATCTGGGTGTAATAGCGCAGGCAAGTATCGAGTTCAAACCCGGTCTAACAGTACTTACCGGGGAAACCGGTGCAGGTAAAACAATGCTGCTAACTTCCTTACAACTATTGCTAGGGCAGCGTGCAGATACTGGAAAGATTCGTGCTGGCGAAGCCGAAGCCACCGTTGACGGGGTTTTCACGGTGGATGAAGATTTGCAAGCCGCCCTCGGGAAAAATGAAATTCAAGAATCCGAGGACGGAATACTCTTAATCGGGCGAAAAATTAGCCCCACCCGCTCTCGCAGCTATTTGGATCGCCGTCCCGCCCCGCTTAACCTGCTGACGGACCTGGGACCAAACCTCGCAGTAATCCACGGTCAGGCAGAGCAACTTAACTTAAAGAATCTTGCCTATCAGCGGGAAATCTTAGATGAATTCGGTTCTAGTGAGCACCAGGAACTCGTCGCACAATACCAACAGGCGTGGAAAATTGCGGTAGCTGCAAAACGCGAAAAAGACGCCTTCGAAGCAAGCTTGGACGATGCAGAAGCAGAAATCCAAGAACTCACTCCGGTGCTACAAAAAATTCGCAAACTAAACCTTGAACCAGGTGAAGAAGACAGTCTACAAGCAGAAATAAAACGTATCGAGAATGCGGAAACTCTGCGCGGAGGACTGGCACAAGCTCACGGTTATCTGAGTGGAAACGCAGAAGAACTTGGGGTAGTGGAAGCAATGACACAAGCCCAGCAAGCCCTGCGCCGGATTGAAAACTATGATCCAGAACTAAATGAAATCAGCCAACGCCTGGCAGAAACCATCGCCCAAGCCCAAGTCATAAGAGACGACCTGGCATACGCGCTACATGAGATTAACGCCGACCCAGCGAGGTTAGATGCCCTACAGGGACGCCGGCGCAGTATTAACCAGCTACTCAGAGGCCGCGCAGTAGACATTACAGGTCTCTTAGAATGGGCAGAAACCGCAGAGCAGAAACTAGCCGGGCTAGAAAATATTGATGATCGTTTAGCAGAACTCACCCAGAACCTTTTGGATGCCCAAGCTGAAGTTTTAGAAACCGGGGCAGCTCTTTCAGCTTCCCGGGCAGCGGTGGGTGCTAACTTGGAAAAACTAGTAGACACTGAATTACATGGCCTCGCCATGCCCAATGCACACTTCATTGTCGCGTTAAAAGAACGTATTCGCCCGGGACCGGATGGATTAGAGGATATCGAGATGCTGCTACAGCCTCACCCCGATTTGCATCCCGCGCCTTTAGCCGCAGGAGCTTCTGGTGGTGAACTCTCTCGTATCATGTTGGCGTTAGAAGTGGTTCTTGCTGATCGGCAGGCGGGTGAAAATGCGGGTCTGACCTACATTTTTGATGAGATCGATGCAGGAATCGGCGGTAGTGCAGCCCGGGAAGTTGGGTATCGTCTGGCGCGGCTCGCGAAGCATCGGCAGGTGTTGGTAGTAACCCACTTAGCACAGGTAGCGGCCTGGGCAGATCAGCAGTTAGTAATCCATAAAGAGGGCTCTACCACAACTGTGAAACCAGTGGAAAACGGGGAAAGAGTACTTGAATTAGCTAGAATGTTATCAGGAGCCCAGCATTCAGAAACTGCGCAGGCTCACGCTGAAGAACTTTTAGCTGAAGCACAGCTTCGGAAATCAGAAAGGTAAAGTGCCGTGTGGAAACGCAAAAGCCCCACGAATTCTGGGACTGACAGTGCGGTGGTACGCGTTGATCGGCGCACTAAACGACTAGCGATGCGTCTGGAATCCGGCGAAATCGCAGTTATTAACCACGCTGATATTGATCGTATCGCTGCTGAATCTTTGGTAGCAAAGCAACCTAAAGCGGTGCTTAACGCAGCTAAATCAACTACCGGACGCTATCCAAACCTTGGCCCAGAAATCCTGCTGGAAGCAGGCATTACTCTTATTGATGATTTGGGTACGGAAATCATGGAGCTGACAGAAGGTCAGTCCATCCAGATTCACGAAAATCAAATATTTGACGGCGATACCCTGATCGCTACCGGTAAACTTCAGACTTTGGAAACCAACGCTGAGGCTATGGAAGCTGCCCGGGTAGGCATGGCTGAAGAAATTGAAGCATTTGCAGCTAACACCATGGAATACATGGTTAAAGAACGCGATTTGCTGCTAAACAGCGTTGGTATTCCAGAAGTTAAAACAGATTTCCGAGGGCGGCATATGCTGGTAGTCGTGCGAGGCTACCACTATAAGGAAGATTTGGCTCTGCTGAAACCATATATTCGTGACTATCGCCCAGTGTTGGTAGGCGTAGACGGCGGTGCAGATGCCATCATAGAAGCTGGGTTTAAGCCCGATATGATTTTGGGTGATATGGACTCAATTTCTGATGAAGCACTCACCTGTGGGGCAGAAATCGTAGTTCATGCTTATCGCAATGGTAATGCTCCCGGTTTGGAACGTGTTAAACGTATTGGTGTAGAACACGTTGTATTCCCCGTTACCGGTACTTCTGAAGATGCTGCAATGCTACTAGGGGATGCTAAAGGTGCTTCCCTAATCGTTTCTTTAGGAACACACTCAACACTGGTAGAGTTCCTCGATAAAGGACGTGCAGGTATGTCTTCAACCTTCCTCACTCGTTTAGTAGTGGGTTCAAAACTGGTTGATGCTAAAGGCCTGTCCCAGATTTACCGCACCCGAATTTCTAACTGGCAACTTTTGATGCTGGCTCTAACCGGTATGCTTGCCATTATCCTAGCGATGGCAATGACACCTGCTGGACAAGCAGTCCTATCTATTATTGGCGTCCACTTGTGGGACCTGTTCAGTTCATTTAAGGAACTAATCGGTCTGGCCCCGCAAACCCCAACAAAATAAACGGAGACATAAATGGTTGATTTTCGCTATCACCTGGTTTCACTTATCTCAGTCTTTATCGCCCTCGCTCTAGGCGTGGTGTTGGGTGCAGGACCCCTCCAGGAACCAATCGCTAACGGACTCACCGGACAAGTTGAAGCCCTGAAGGAAAACCAGGCGCAAAATATCCTGGAAATCGAAAAAGCTCACAGCGACATTGCACAGCGCAATGAATGGATTTTCGACACCGCTCGCGCAACGCTCGCGGGGAGCCTAAAAGACCGTAAGGTTGCTTTAGTTACTTTCCCAGGTGCACGTCAGACCGATATTGATGATTTACGTTCTCTGATTGAAACCGCCGGTGGGGCAATCAACCAGCGGGCCACTTTAACCGCCGACTGGGCAAACAAGAAGCAAACTGAATACCGCATCGAACTTGCAAACACGTTAGCTCCAGAGCTGACGAATAAACTAGCAGATACTGCTAATAGCGGAGACGTTTTAGGACACGCCCTCGTAGAATCTCTCACCCTGGACACCCCGGAAGCTGTTGCCCTTCGTGAAAAACTAGCGGGAGCTGAAACCACCCTGGTGGAATTTGATCAGGCCAGCAACGTTACTTCTGACACTATCCTGGTTCTGGGTGCGCCTGCAGAAGCAGTGGTTAAGCCAGCTGAAAATGCAGTCACCCCACAGGATAAGAAAGCTAAAACTAACGCATCTGCAAAGGGAGCTGATATAGCGGCCCTCACTGGTTTAGCAAACGCAGTAGTATTGGCTCCAAACTGGGGCGTAGTGCTGGGTGATGGCGAATCAGAAAAAGGTCTTGTAGCAGTACTGCGCAATGCATCCGTGAAGGTAACCACTGTTGACTCTGCTGGAACCACTATGGGTAACACTTCAGCTATCTTGGCGCTGGTAAATGCAAAGGATAAGAACCTTAAGATCGGCTTCGCTCCTTCTGCGCAGCAGGTTATTCCAGAACTGCACACCCAGGCGAAATAAAATGAAAACAATCATGCGGGCTCTCGCCGCTACCGCTACAGCAGCGGTAACTACCGTATTAGTACAGGAAAAACTCAGATTCCACCCAGCACTGCAACGCACTAATCACGCGGGTAATACAGTAACTTTAGCTACTGGTCCGGCATTATCAGCTGGACTAGTCGCAGGTAACCTAGTTGCGGGAAACTTCGCTGCCGCCAGCGCGTTAGCTGCCACCGGTACAGCAGGGCTTTACGATGATGTTGACCAAGGCGAACATGATGGCGAGCAAATCGCTAAAGGGCTGAAAGGCCACTTTAACGCTTTGCGCAACGGATATATCTCAACAGGGGTTTTGAAAGTTGCCGTGATTGGCGCCAGCGCTGGAACTTACGCCCTGTATAGGGCTGTAAAAAGTAGCAAGCCGGTGCCTCAACGCGTAGTTGAATGCTTTGTTGATACGGCTCTTATCGCGGGGTGCGCAAACTTAGGTAATTTATTTGACCTGCGTCCCGGACGTGCTTTGAAAGTTGCCGTCATAGCATCAATCCTTAATGCTGGGGTGGCTGGGGCTCAAGTGTCTTTAACCCTGGCCACTATGGCAGTTGTTACAGAAGAAGACTTGGCTGGTAAAGCTATGCTCGGGGACGCCGGTGCAAACCCATTGGGCATGATGGTGGGAATGCAGAGTGCAAATATTAAGTGTCTACCGGTGAAAACAGCTGTGTGTGGATTGGTCGTTGGACTTAATGTTCTCTCTGAGAAAGTTAGTTTCACTAAGGTAATCGAAAATACCCCGGTGCTCCATAAGCTGGATATGCTTGGCCGAAACTGACCGTTATTTTCAAACAGCCAAGTTTAATACCAGAAGGGAACTACACAGGTGAAGCGGATTTCTCTAGAAAAATTCACCCTTGGTAGCGTCGGTATCCTTGCAATCACGACGCTCCTATCCAGGCTGGTAGGCTTCGGTCGGTGGCTCACACAGGGGGCTTTTGTAGGCTCAGGTGAAGTCGCTGGCGCCTATGCGTTGGCAAACCAAGTTCCCAACATTATTGTCGAAATTGTCATTGGTGGAGCCCTAACGGGCATCATGATTCCGGTTCTAGCTGGCGCGGTAAGTGCAAAGCAAAAACAGGAAGTCAATGCGATTGCCTCTGCTCTGTTAACCTGGGTAACTCTTATTCTTAGCCTCCTGGCAGTTAGCGTCTTTTTCCTAGCTCCCCATATCGCAGGCTGGTTGCCTATCCCGGCAGGTGCGAATGTTGAGAATCAGTTAAACCTAATCACGGTTTTTCTGCAGATTTTTGCCTGGCAGCTACCGCTTTATGGGGTGGCTTTAGTGTTGGGGGGAGTCCTCCAAGCACAAGAGAAATTCTTCTGGCCAGCTATTACTCCGCTATTTTCTTCGCTGGTGACGATTGCTAGCTTCTGGGCTTATCAGCAGCTGTTAGTTTCCGCTGACGCGACAGCTGCGGTACAGGGACTAGCATGGGGAACCACCGCGGGGGTTATGGCGCTTTCCATTCCACTGTTTATTCCCGTGTGGTTAAGTGGGGTACGGCTACGACCTAGCCTGGGGATATCTGCAGAAGTTCGCAAGCAGGCACTGCAACTTGGGGGAGCTGGCGTAGTAACTTTAATAGCACAGCAAGTCAGTGTCTTTGGTGGCTTATTGCTGATGCGTAAGTTTGGTGATCCAGGTACTGTGGCAATATTCCAGTACGGTCAGGCAATCTATATGTTGCCTTATGCACTTTTAATTTTCCCCGTAGTAACTGCTTTTTACCCGCGCATGGCTGCCCTGTATGCAGCGGGGGATTCTTTAGAACTTAGTGCGCAAGCAGAACAAACTCTTGAGAAAGTTTTGAAAGCGGGTGCTTTAGGGCGTGCTGGTTTATTGGCCGCAACCCCGGTTGCTGTAGCAGTGTTCAGCTTTTTAACTCCTGTGGTGGGGATGGGGCTGATGCTTTATGCCATGGCTTTTTCGCTGACTGGCTATGGTGTCATGTACTTTGGACAACGGGTTTTCTACGCCCTGGGGCAAGTGAGAATGGCAGCTGTAGTTGCAATCCAAACTTGGGCTTTGGTTATACTTTTCCAAGTTATTTTTGTAGTTGGTTTGTCTTTCCCGCAGGTTTCGCACTTTACTTCTGTGACTGAGGTTGGTGCGCAGACTCTTTTAGGCATGGGGTTAGGTTTTGCAGTTGGCTTGGGAATGTCACAGTTTTTGTATATTCGGGTTTTGAGTAAGGTTTTGCCACAAAGTCAACTACGTCAGGCTTTATCGCAGACGTGGAAGTTTTCTATGCTGACCTTGTTCGCAGGGATTATTTCAGCGTATTTGCTTAATCAAGTATTGGTATTGTTTGAAGGGGTTTTACGATGATTGCAGATGAGCGAAAGTCATATCCGGTTTTAGAACACCAACGGGTTTGGCATGGGGCAGTTTTTGATATGGATGAGGATTTGGTGCAGTTAGCGCCGGATTCAGATCCTGTACGGCGTCATTATGTGGCGCATACCGGAGCGGTTGCAGTGGTAGCTCTGCGTGGGGAGGCGGGGAGCGAAGAAATTGCTTTGGTTGATCAGTACCGGCATCCGGTGCAGGCTAAACTTTGGGAAATTCCTGCGGGTTTGTTGGATATCGCTGGTGAAGACCCACTGTTAGCGGCGCAGCGAGAGCTTTGGGAAGAAGCGGATTTGCGGGCGGACACTTGGCATGTGTTGGTGGATTATTTTACTTCTCCGGGTGGTTCTACTGAAGAATTGCGGATTTATTTGGCTCGCGATGTGGTGGAAGTTCCCGAGGGCGAGCGGCATGTACGGTGTGATGAAGAACAAACTATGGCTTTGCGGTGGGTAAATCTTAATGAGGCTATAGATGCAGTGCATGCTGGGTTGATTCATAACCCTTCTGCAGTAGTTGGCATTTTGGCTGCGGGTAGTGCGCGGAGTCGAAATTGGGAGTCGTTGCGCAGTGTTGAGTCTCTTTGGTTTAAATCGCCGCTGGGCCGTTAAACAGGGGAGTAGTCGCTTTCTTGTAGTGAGTAGTAAAACTATTGGCGCCTCGAGTTTCCTTCGAGGCGCCAATAGTTTTATAAGGTTAACGTGGGCAAGTGCACCAATCTTCTGGAGCTACGACTGCTTTTACTGAGTCAATGTGTTCACCGCATCCTTGCCAGGTGGTTTTGTTGCATTTAGGGCAGGTTACTGGGTAGCACATAATGGTCCTTTCCTTTTGAAAGTGCTATACAAACATCTTAGCAGATTAGATTTCTGTTATGGATTAGATTGTAGCTTTTGATTTACGGGATGTGATTAGTTTTTTCTATGGATTGCTTTAGAGAATTTATATAGCTAGGCAAAGCGCCCTCGGAATCCGCTTTTTAAGTAATGAATACGTATCGTAAATCCGTTAAGATTAATACGGTAAGAAAAATCAGCGGGGTGGAAGGCCAAAGCCTCACAAAACGTGAGCTGACGCTGCCACCACCAAGGTGAAGCAGAGAGGAGCGTGACCAATGGATGATCAAGGAACCAAAGAATCCGTACTGGACCTAGTCGTAGAAAAAGGACCAGTAACTGCTTCAGTAATCGCGAAAATCCTGGGTCTAACTACAGCTGCTGTACGTCGCCACATCGCCACGTTAGAAGAATCTGGACAGATTGTTGCTCACGACATTGCGCAAGTCTCTCCACGTGGGCGGGGGCGCCCCGCGCGCCACTACGTAGCAACCGACCTGGCACACCAGCGACTCCACGACTCCTATGCCGAAATCGCTGGGAAAGCACTCACTTTCCTAGCGCAAACAGCCGGCACTGACGCAGTCGAGAGCTTCGCCGCCGTGCGATCAAGAGAAATTGAACGTAAATACGCACCCGTTATCCGCGCCGCCGGCACGGACCCGCGGGCACGCGCAACCGCTCTTTCAGACGCACTCACCCAAGACGGGTACGCGGCCAGCGTCCGTGAAATCGGAGGCGGAAAATTTGCCGTCCAACTCTGTCAAGGTCACTGCCCAATCCTGGCAGTAGCCGAAGAATTTCCACAGCTTTGCGAAGCCGAAACACAGGCATTCGCACGACTACTTGATGTGCACGTACAGCGCCTCGCCACCCTCGCCGGTGGAAAGCACGTCTGCACCACGCACATTCCGGTTGCGTCACTATCCAAACGAACTGGATGGCGACACGATTCAAAACGAGCATAACGCTCATCTAGGAAGGAACACATGTCCGAAACAATGACGCCTGAAGCGCGGGAAGTGGAAGAAAAGAAGCCACAGACCGACGAAGAGATCATTAACTCTATCGGCGCATACGAATACGGCTGGCACGACACTGACCACTACGGTGCAAACGTCGAACGCGGTCTAACCGAAGAACTGGTTCGTGAAATCTCCGCGATTAAGAACGAACCAGAATGGATGCTCGAACGTCGTCTAAAGGGCTTCAAGGCATGGGAACGCAAACCACTTCCAAAGTGGGGTCCAGACTTGGACTACATCGACTTCGATGAATTCAAGTACTACGTGCGCCCAACCGACCGTGTCGCACAGTCCTGGGATGAACTGCCACCAGAAATTAAGGAAACCTACGACCGTTTAGGTATTCCAGAAGCAGAACGCAACCGCCTAGTCGCAGGTGTGGCAGCACAGTACGAATCTGAAGTTGTGTACCAGCAAATCCAGGAAGACCTGGAAAAGCAGGGTGTTATCTTCCTCGATACTGACTCTGGTCTGCGTGAATACCCAGAAATCTTCGAAAAGTACTTCGGTAAGGCCGTACCAGCAGGCGACAACAAGTTCGCAGCTCTGAACACTGCGGCTTGGTCCGGCGGTTCCTTCATCTACGTACCACCAGGCGTACACGTAGAAATCCCACTGCAGGCATACTTCCGTATTAACACCGAAGCAATGGGACAGTTCGAACGTACCCTGATTATCGCGGACGAAGGCTCCTACGTACACTACGTAGAAGGCTGTACCGCACCAATCTATGACACTAATTCTCTGCACTCTGCAATCGTAGAAATCTTCGTACTCAAGGATGCTCGCGTTCGTTACACCACCATTCAGAACTGGTCAACCAACGTTTTGAACCTGGTAACCCAGCGTGCAATCGTTGAAGAAGGCGGCACCATGGAATGGATCGATGGCAACATCGGTTCCGCAGTAACCATGAAGTACCCAGCCTGCTACCTGATGGGTGAACACGCACGTGGTGAAACCCTTTCCATCGGCTTCGCAGGAACCGGGCAGCACCAGGACACCGGTGCAAAGATGGTTCACATGGCACCATACACTTCCTCTTCCATCACCTCTAAGTCCGTCTCCCGAGGCGGCGGTCGCGCATCCTACCGCGGTCTGGTAGAAATCGATGAAAAGGCACATCACTCAAAGTCCAACGTACTTTGTGACGCATTGCTAGTCGACAAGATTTCTCGTACCGACACCTACCCATACGTAGATGTACGTACTGACGATGTAGAAATGGGACACGAAGCAACCGTATCCAAGGTGAGTGAAGACCAGCTGTTCTACCTGATGTCTCGTGGTCTAGAAGAAGACGAAGCAATGGCGATGATTGTGCGTGGCTTCGTTGAACCAATCGCCCGCGAACTTCCAATGGAATACGCACTCGAACTTAACCGCCTGATCGAACTACAGATGGAAGGATCCGTGGGATGACCGTTTCAGAAACCATGTCACGCGCGCATTCGCACGGTCTGGTAAACGAACCAGTACACCACTCTCGTGCAACTAAGCTGACCTCATTCAACACCGCAGATTTTGCAATCCCAACTGGTCGTGAAGAAGAATGGCGTTTCACCCCAATGCCACGCATTAACTTCCTCTTCGACGATACCTCCTACGCAACTTCTGCGCCAGCAGTTGAAGTAACCCTATCTGACGAAGCTACCTACGAAGTAGTGCCAGCTACTGACGAACGCCTAGACCCAGTTCTAGCGCCAGTAGACCGCACTGCGGTAGTTTCTTGGAACCAGGCGCAGGAAGTTCACTTCATTGACATTCCCCGCCACGGTGAAGTAAACGAACCAATCTTCATCAAGGTAAACGGCGATGCCACTGAAAACCAGGCGCAGCGTATTTACGTGCGTGCTGGTCAGAACTCCCATGCAGTAGTAGTACTGAGCCACACTGGTAAAGCAAACCTCAACCAAACCGTTGAAGTAAATGCCGCAGATGACGCTCAGATTACCTTCGTTTCCCTCCAGGAATGGGACGACACTGCAACCCACGCTTCAAACCACCGCCTCCGCGCGGGTAAGAACACCAAACTGCGTCACATCGTGGTTACCCTCGGTGGTTCCCTGGTACGTCTGTCCGCAGACACCGAATTCAGCGCAGAACGCGGTCACATTGAAATGCTCGGTCTCTACTTCGTAGACAAGGGGCAGCACTTCGAACACCGCCCATACATTGCGCACACCGAGCCAAACTGCTACTCTCGCGTAACTTACAAGGGTGCTTTGCAGGGTGAAGGCGCACATTCTGTCTGGGTTGGCGACTGCCTAATTGGTGAACGCGCAGACGGAACCGATACCTACGAACTGAACCGTAACCTGGTTCTTACCGAAGGTACTCTAACCGACTCTGTTCCAAACCTGGAAATCGAAAACGGTGAAATCGAAGGTGCAGGTCACGCATCCGCAACCGGTCGTTTCGATGACGAACAGCTCTTCTACCTAATGGCTCGTGGTATCCGCGAAGCAGACGCACGTCGCCTGGTAGTCCGTGGCTTCTTCGCTGAACTCATCAACGAAATCGGCATCCCAGCAGTTCAGGAACACCTGATGGAACTCATCGACGCTGAACTCGAAGCCGGTGGAGCCCTGCAGGGAGCAGGCGAATGAGCTTTCAGCTAGCTTGCCCAGCAGACCTAACTCCCGGAAGCGCCCGTGCAGTAAACCTAACCGACGCTTCGGGAACCAATCACCTGGTCGCCATTGTCTGCGATACCGAGGGAGAATGGTTTGCAATCGATGACACCTGCACCCACGCGGATGTGCCTCTCTCAGAAGGCGACATCGGCGCAGGCTGCATCGAATGCTGGGCCCACAGTGCTGAATTCGATCTTCGTACCGGAGAAGGCAGCTTCCCAGCTCCAAAACCAGTACGCACTTATCCTCTGACCATCGAAAACCAGCAGGTGCTGGTAGACGTAGATAACTAAGTAACGGAAGAAGTTCTCAATGACCACTCTAGAAATCAAAGACCTGCACGTCAGCGTCGAAACCGGCGAAGGCATGAAGCAGATTCTGAAGGGTGTAAACCTAACCATTAAGTCAGGCGAAATCCATGCAATTATGGGTCCAAATGGCTCTGGTAAGTCCACCCTGGCATACGCTCTGGCAGGACACCCAAAGTACATCATCGACTCTGGTGAAGCACTGCTTGACGGCGAAAACATCCTGGAAATGTCCGCAGACGAACGCGCTCGCGCAGGCGTATTCTTGGCAATGCAGTACCCAGTAGAAGTAGCTGGCGTAACCGTATCCAACTTCCTGCGTACCGCAAAGACTGCTGTAGACGGCGAAGCACCAAAGCTGCGTTCCTGGGTTAAGGAAGTACGCGAAGCCATGGATAACTTCCGTATGGACAACGCATTCGCAGAACGAGACGTAAACGTAGGCTTCTCCGGCGGCGAAAAGAAGCGCCTAGAAATCCTACAGCTGGAACTGCTTAAGCCTAAGATGGCAATCCTCGATGAAACCGACTCCGGTCTGGACGTTGACGCACTGCGCATCGTATCCGAGGGCGTAAACCGCGCACACCAGGCAAACGACATGGGCGTTCTCTTGATCACCCACTACACTCGTATCCTGCGTTACATCAAGCCAGACTTCGTACACGTATTCGTAGCTGGCAAGATTGCAGACCAGGGCGGCCCAGAACTGGCTGACCGTCTGGAAGCAGAAGGCTACGACCGTTACCTCAACGCCTGATAATATTTCCCGAGGGCGCATCTGAAAACTAAGTTTAAACAGATGCGCCCTCGAAAATATATCCCACCACGAAACTAAACTCTGGACGAAAAGCATGACAGTTGCGCAACCAACCCCGCTCACGGACGCAGAACTCAGCCAGCTACGCGAACAATTCCCAATCCTCTCCCGCACCGGCCGAGACGGACAAGCAATCGCCTACCTGGACTCTGCTGCTACCGCGCAGAAACCACAACGCGTAATCGACACCGAAAAACGTTTCTACGAACTTTCAAATGCAGCGGTAAATCGTGGTACCCATGAACTCGGGGATGAAGCAACCCAAGCCTTCGACGACGCTCGCACAACCGTCTCTGCCTTCATCGGAGGGCAAACCGACGAACTCGTGTGGACCAAAAACGCTACCGAAGGGCTTAACCTCATCGCCTACGCCATGCAAAATGCGTCCCTCGACAAAACCTACGCCGGAAACGCACAAACCGAATGTTTCCGAATTGGCCCCGGAGACCGAATCGTCACCACCCGCGCCGAACACCACGCAAACCTACTCCCATGGCAGGAACTCTGCAAGCGCACCGGAGCAGAATTCGCCTACCTTGACCTTACTCCCGAAGGCCGGATTGACCTTGAAACCCTCAGTGTCATCACTCCAAATACAAAACTCGTAGCCTTCACCCACATGTCCAACGTAACCGGAGCTATCAGCCCGGTCGCAGAAATCGTGGCAGCAGCACGTGCAGTGGGAGCGCTCGTCGTCCTCGATACCTGCCAGTCGGCTGCCCACATGCCGGTAGACGTGCGCGCTCTCGACGTTGATTTTGCCGTCATGTCCTCTCACAAAATGTGCGGACCAACTGGCGTTGGTGCCCTCTGGGGACGCGCTGAACTACTCGACGCTATGCCTCCCGTACTTTCCGGTGGCTCCATGATTGCCACCGTCAGCATGGAAGGTGCTCGTTACTTACCTGCACCACATCGCTTTGAAGCCGGCTCACAGCCCGTAGCACAGGCTGTAGCCTGGGCAGAAGCTGTTGAATTCTTGAAAACAGTCGGAATGGATAGGGTAGCGGCTACTGAAGAAATCTTGGCAGAAGCCATGGTGGCAGAAATAGCCGCAGTACCGGGACTCCGTATCCTCGGACCAGAAACTGCCGAAAACCGTGCCGCTGTTGTCTCGTTTGCAGTAGATGGCGTACACCCGCACGACGTCGGGCAGTTCCTGGATGCCTCATCTATTGCTGTGCGCGTTGGCCACCATTGCGCTATTCCGCTTCACACTTTCTTTGGCGTCCGCTCGTCGACTCGTGCATCCGCGGGGTTGACCACTACAGTAGAAGAAGTACAACGATTAGGCGCTGCCCTTAGCGGCGTGCAGAAATTCTTCGGAGGATACTAATGTCTCAGTTAGATGTAATGTACCAGCAGGTTATCCTAGACCACTCTCGTGCTCGTTGTGGCTCCGGTACCCTGCCAGTAGACATTCAGACCTCTTCATACCAGGTAAACCCAACCTGCGGTGACGAAGTAACTTTGGGCTTAAACCTTGACGAAGCTGGCGAAATTACCCAACTCATTTGGGATGGTGACGGTTGCTCAATTTCGCAGGCGTCTTTGTCAATCATGAGCGAATTACTTGAAGGCAAGTCATTAGCAGAAATCGCGCAATTCTATGATGACTTCGAAACTATGATGCACTCCCGCGGACAAGGGGTAGACGATGACCTGTTGGACCGTATTGAAGATGGCGCTGCCCTGGAAGGTACTTCTAAGTTCCCAAACCGCATTAAATGCGCACTACTTGGTTGGTATGCTTTGAAAGACGCGCTGGCTAAAGCTGGAGTAGCTTTAGAAGAACATAAAGCTTGAAACTAACTGCTTAACTTAAAGCTCTAAGAGAGGACAAAAATGGATAACCCAATGGCGAATCCAGAACCGGTGGAACAGCGTTTCGCTGAAGTTCAGGATGAACGTTTGGAAGGCGTAGCAATGTCTTCTGCAGGTGACTTTGACGCTAGCCAGGTCGAAGAACTCCTGAAGGACGTAATCGACCCAGAACTCGGTATCAACATTGTTGACTTAGGTTTGGTTTATGGTATTGCCATCGACGAAAATAACCGTATCAACATTGATATGACGCTGACCTCGGCGGCTTGCCCACTGACTGACGTTATTGAAAACCAAGCTCAGATGATTCTGGCAGAGCTTTCTTCCGACGTGGTTATTAACTGGGTGTGGTTGCCACCATGGGGCCCAGATCGCATTACCGAGGATGGGCGCGAACAGCTTCGTGCCTTGGGCTTCAACATCTGAGAGGTGCTTATAAAAGAACCCCTGAGCCTTGTTGGTTCGGGGGTTCTTTATAGCGTTTCTGCCTTGTTGCTGCGTGGGAATCATAACTCCGGCGTTCTCTCTGCGCGTGAACTTGATTTCGCACGCAGAGAAAACGCGTGAACTTGATTTCGCACGCAGAGAAAACGCGTGAACTTGATTTCGCACGTTGGAGGTATCCACAGCCTGGGCAGTGCGATCGAGGGTCACTAGTAGTAGTTGAGGAACGCAGTTAGTGCTGGAAGGAGGCATTTAGTGTATTGGCACGCACTAAACGCTGCCTTTAACTCTGTAGGGGAGGCGTTTAGTGTCAAAAACCAGCGTGAAGATTGCGTTCAGTGCCGGGAAGTAGCAGTTAGTGTGTAACTGAACTTTTGGGTTGTACACGCAATCTGTTACTTACACGCACAATTCGCTACTGTCATCGCACCGTGACCGGCAGTTCCTAAATATGAAGCCGAGCATGAAGCAGGAATAGTGTCCAGAAACTAAAAGCCCGACTTTCCCCCTATAACGTGGAAAGTCGGGTCCCAGCAACACCACACGTTGTATAGCCTGTATTTTGACCAAATAGCTTGTGCCCCGAGTAGAAATCTACTCAGGGCACAAGCTATAGATTATTAGAGGTTAGTCTGTGGATTTTCAGTGACCTCTGGGGATGGAACATCCTCGGTAGAATCTGCAGTTGCAACTGGAGCAGCTGGAACTGGCATAGCCATTTCCTGCGCTACTGGCTGTGCCACTGGCATTTCAACAGGTGCTGCTGCTCCTGCAGCTACTGGCATTTCAGCAGCTACAGCGGGCATTGCTGTTGGTGTTTGCTCTGGAACTACGCCTGGAACCAGGTATGCGTACTGCTGCTGTACGTGAGGTGGGTACAGGTTAAAGTACTCAGGGTAGAACTGGCCCTTTTCAAACTTGGAGCGCAGGTAGTCTGGTGTAGGAAGCGGACGCTGAGCAGGGTCAGTTAGGTGACGGCGTTCAGGCTTACGAGCCTCCCACTTACGGTAGATAACGTCGATGGTGAAGACTTGAATAACCATTACTACCAGAACTAGTACGGTCGCGTACCAAGGAGTAACCGTGTCTTCTCCGACTAGGGAGTCTGAAACCCCAGCGAACATTTCCTTCACGAAGATGGTTACGTTGTTCATTGCGTGGAGGCCAATTGCAGCTTCTAACCCACCGGTACGGTAGGTGAGAATCCAGGCTGCCACACCAAATCCGGCAAGCTGCAGGAAGGTAGCTGGATCGAAAGATCCATGTGCTGCACCAAACAGGGCAGAAGAAACCACTACAGAAATAACCAGACCGACCTTACGCCATGGAATCACTGCTCCGATTACTTGTGGCAAGAAACCGCGGAAAATGTATTCTTCACCGGCAGATTGCAGTGGAATCAAAGTCACTACCAGGAGAATCATGAGCCATAGACGTGGGTTAGGATTATAAGCTGGTAGTTCCCAGCTTAAGAGGGATTCAATACCGACAATGAGGGTGAAAGAAAAAGCAAAAGAAATTAGGGTAGATATTGCCAGCCATCCCCAGCGCATACGTCCCATCACAGAGTGTAAGAACCCAATCTTGGAACGGAATGCTATTAGTGAGGCTAGTTGGGAGGACGGAATAATTACCGCTAGGCTAAGCGCTAGGAATACTAAGACAAAGGGGTCTTGGAGGTCGATTTTTTCAGTGCTGACTTTTGCTAACATTTCACTTCCGTCAGAACCAGTAATGATGAATGGGGAGACAACCAGCATGATGCTGAGAATCCCGAAGGTTGTAACCCCAGCTAGGATGCCTAGTAGGATTCTCCACCAGCGGGTTTCTGATCCTCGGAAGGTGCGTTGATATTCAACGGGTGTCGCAGACATAGTCTGTGGCAGGTAAAACATATTAACCTTTCTTAGAGTAGAAGCGTCCTAACACTTCTTCTTTACAAGCCAAGTATTCCCTATTTTTAATGGCTTCGCGAATGGTATCTACCAGGTGTACGGTGAACCACTCATTGTGGATGGTTGCCAGGGTCGAGGCTAAGATTTCTTTGGTTTTGAACAGGTGGTGTACGTAGGCGGTAGTGTAGTGCGTACAGGTGTAGCAGCCACAGCCTGCCACCATTGGTTCGAATTTGCGTTTGAACCGTGCGTTAGTGATATTTACGCGCCCATCGGGAGTGTAGATAGCTGCGTTGCGTGCAACGCGGGATGGGTTTACGCAGTCAAAGGTATCGGCGCCTACTTCAATGGCGCGGAAGAAGTCGTCTGGTTCAGAGATGCCCAGCAGGTGACGGGGTTTTTCTTCAGGTAGTTCAGAGGTGAGCCAGGAGACGATAGTTCCCAGATTTTCTTTTTCGAGGGCGCCGCCTAATCCATATCCGTCAAACCCTTGGCCTTCGAATTCCATTTCGCGTAGGGTTCGTGCGGTTTCGCGACGTAGGTTTTCAAATTGGGCACCCTGCAGTACGCCGAAAAGTTGCTGGTAGGGGCGTTCTGGTTGTTCTGCAGTGAGTTTCCAGTGTGCGTCGAGTGAACGCTGTGCCCAGCGGTGTGTACGTGCGAGGGATTCTACCTGGTAATCGTAGGGGTGTAGTAGTGAGGTGAGTTCGTCAAAGGCGAACATAATGTCAGCACCCAGTTGATGCTGGATTTTCAGTGAAATTTCTGGGTTGAAGCGGTGTTTTGTGCCGTCGTGGTGGGAACGGAATACTACGCCGTCTTCGTCTACGGACTTGCGTGAGCGTTTGACGGCTTCTTTGGCTTCTTGTTCTGCGGTTGGTTTTTGTCCGGAGAATTCTTGGGAGAGAACTTTTTTGTAGCCAGATCCTAAGGATAATACTTGGAAACCCCCAGAGTCTGTGTAGGTAGGTTTTTCCCAGTTCATGAATTTGCCCAGGCCGCCTGCTTCATCGACGATATCTGCGCCGGGAGTTAAGTATAGGTGGTAGGCGTTGGCGAGCAACGCTTGTGCTCCCAGGTCTTCCATCATTTCTGGAAGTACACCTTTAACGTTTGCAAGGGTGCCAACGGGAATGAAAGCTGGGGTTTCAATCTGTCCGTGAGCGGTAGTAAGAATGCCGGTTCGCCCTAGTGGTTTATCACCGTAGGGGGTTTCGATTGGTACTTCATCTACGCGCGCGGTGATTTCAAAACCGCGTTGTGCGTCGATGCGTTCAAAATCTAGGTTGTCGGTAACGCCCATTAGTTATCAGCCTTTTCTGCTACGGGGGTAGCTTCCAAAATGGTGCTGCCCTTGATACCTTCGATACGTTTTACTAGGTGGATGGTTGGGTAAGTGATGGGGAGCATCACGATTTCTACAGTGACTTTGTAGACGTAACCCAGGATTAGGTAGTTGAGGAAGTCTGCTCCGGTGAGTTCGCCGTAGAAGGCAACGGTGCAGAAGATAAGTGTGTCAGCGAATTCACCTACCAGGGTGGAGCCTAAGAGGCGTGCCCAGAGGTGTTTTTCACCCCACTTGCGTTTAATAGTGACTAATACCCAGGAGTTGAGTAGTTGCCCAACAAAGTAGGCTAATAGAGATGCCGCAACGATGCGGGGGACGAAGCCAAGGACTGCTTCGAAAGCAGCTTGGTGTTCGTATGCGGATGCTGGTGGTGCGGCGGCTACTAGTAAGAACACTAGGGAAGCCAGGATTGAGTAGAAGAATCCGAGCAAGATAGCGCGTCGTGCTTTCTTTAATCCGTAGACTTCTGAAAGTACGTCACCCAGGATATAGGTCATTGGGAACAGTATTGCGCCACCGTCAAAAATCAGGGTGGTGAAGCCAAGATCTACGCCGATGAGTTTGGTAGCTGCGATATTGGAGAGTAGCAGCAGGCTTACGAATGCGATTGCGATGACGTCATAGAGTCTGTTCTTTGGAGGGGTCGTACTAAAATTATCCATACTAAGAAATTACTATATTGCGGGAACGTACTACACTTAGGACTGTGATTAATGTTCAGGATTTTTCAGTACGTATTGGCCCTCGTGTACTTGTTAAGCAGGCTTCTTTCCGTTTAGATAAGGGTATTCGAATTGGTTTAGTTGGGCGTAATGGTGCGGGTAAGACCACTACTATGCGTATGCTCGCTGGGGAGGCAGACCACGGGCAGGCTGAGTATGGGGGTGTGGTTTCTGTAAAAGGAAGCGTGGGCTACCTCTCACAGGATCCGCGGGTGGGTGACCCGCAGCAGCTGGCTTTAGATAGGATTCTTAGCGTTCGCGGGATTGATGAACTGTTGGCTCGGATCAAGAAGGCTGAGGAAATCATGTCTTCTTCTGAGGGGGATAAGCAGGTTAAGGCTATGGAACGCTATGTGCGTTTAGATCAGGAGTTCACAAATCAGGGTGGGTACGCAGCTAAGGCAAAAGCCGCACAGATTGCAGCTTCGTTGAGAATTGATGAACGTCTTTTAGGTCAGCCTTTGCAGACTCTTTCTGGTGGTCAGCGTCGTCGCGTGGAGTTAGCTCGAGTCTTGTTTTCTGAGGCTGAGGTGCTGCTTCTTGATGAGCCTACTAACCACTTGGATCATGATTCGATTTTGTGGTTGCGTGACTATCTGAAGTCTTATGCGGGTGGTTACATGATTATTTCTCACGATGTGAATTTGATTCGTGAGACGGTTAATCAGGTGATTCATTTGGATGCGGATCGGGCCGAAATGGATATTTACCATATGGGCTGGGATTTGTATTTGAAACAGCGGGAAGAGGATGAGCGTCGCCGCCGGAAGGAACGCGCGGTAGCTTTGAAGAAGGCTGAGACTTTGCGGGCGCAGGGTGAGAAGATGCGTGCTAAGGCGACTAAGGCGGTGGCTGCTCAACAAATGTTGCGTCGTGCTGAGGAGCTTGAGGCTTCGGTGGCTCCGACTCGGCAGGTTGAGAAGGTGGCACGTTTGCGTTTTCCTGAGCCTGCGGCCTGTGGCAAGGTGCCGTTGACGGCGTCGGGGCTTTCGAAGTGCTATGGGTCTTTGGAGGTTTTCACGGGTGTTGATTTAGCGATTGACCGCGGCTCGAAGGTTGTGGTTTTGGGGTTGAATGGTGCTGGTAAGACTACTTTGCTACGTATTTTGGCTGGGGTTATGCAGTCAGATAGTGGGGAAGTGGTTCCTGGGCATGGTTTGAAGCTGGGGTATTACGCACAGGAACACGAAAATCTCGATTTAGAGAAGACTGTTCTGGAAAATATGGTGTATGCGGCTCCGGCTTTGGATGATACGCATGTGCGTAATGCGCTGGGGCAGTTCCTTTTCTCTGGTGATGATGTGGATAAGCCGGCGGGGGTGCTTTCGGGCGGTGAGCGGACGCGTTTGTCGTTGGCGATGCTGGTAGTGAGCGCTGCGAATGTGCTGTTGTTGGATGAGCCTACGAATAACTTGGATCCGGCTTCGCGTGAGGAGATTTTACATGCTCTGCGGGTTTATGAGGGGACAGTGGTTTTGGTTACTCACGATCCGGGGGCGGTGACGGCGTTGAATCCTGATCGGGTGTTGATTTTGCCTGATGGGGATGAGGATCTGTGGGATGACGAGTATCTTGAGCTGGTTACTTTAACCTGAGGTGGTTTGATGGCTTTAAGTAGAGTGAGTGGTTTTCATGTTTGTTCGGCGCGTCAGTGTACTGAGGTGGCGCGTTGGGCGGTGATTTGGCGTAATCCGCGGATTCATCAGGCGCGTGAGAAAACTTGGTTGGCTTGTGAGGGACATAAGGAGTTTTTGGCTGAGTTTGTAGCGTTGCGGGGGTTTCCTTATCGGATTGTTCCGGTTTCTGAGTTGGGGGAGCCTGTGGGGCAGAGTGCGAAGCAGGTTGATCCGCGTTCTTTGACGGCTGAGGAACGGAAGATTTTCGAGGGCGGTGTCTGACTCTAAAACTCATATGTGAGTCCTCTTTGGGATGTGACTTTTTAGGCTTTTGATTTGAAAACTCATATGCGAATACGGATTCGCATATGAGTTTTCTGCTTTTGGTGTCTTAGCGTGCTGATTTTCGGTATATTTCTGGATTTTCCCTCCACTTTCCACCACCGTGGTTTTTCATTGAAAAACCACGGTTTTTTAATTTGTTTTTATGAAAACACTTCGGAAAAGTGTGGACTTGTGGTGGAAAGTGGCGTAAAGTGGAGGACGTAGGGTTGGGAGTGGAATTTATCCAAGGAGGTGTGTCATGTTCATGGGAACCCACGAGCCGAAGCTCGATGCCAAAGGACGTGTCATTCTTCCAGCTAAATTTCGCGATCAACTCGCAGACGGTCTGGTGGTGACTAGGGGGCAGGATCGCTGTCTCTACATCTTCACCAAAGCTGAGTTTGAAAATATTTACGATCAGCTCAGCAAAGCACCAATCACTTCAAAAAACGCTCGCGACTTCCTGCGTGTGCTGATGGCTGGCGCCTCTGATGAGCTCCTTGATAAACAAGGACGTCTCACGATTCCACAAACCTTACGCCGCTACGCGCAACTGGAAAGAGACGTAGTAGTTACCGGTGTAGGTGCTCGTCTAGAAGTCTGGGATGCCCAGCGCTGGGATGAATACCTCAGCGTTACGGAAGATGTCTTCTCAGACGCGGTGGAAGAAATCATTCCTGGTCTCTTCTAAAAATAACGAAATATGCCTCAGACCTGTTGGTCTCTTAGTAGCTCCGAGATCACTTCCCCGATAGCGGAACTGTTGAGAGTCCAACTGGTCTGAATCTACAAAACAACTGGAAGGAGGGGAGTAACCGTGACGAACCCAGAAAACCACGCTGAAGCAGCGGAGCTAACTCGTGATGAGATTGCTTCCCTGCACGAACCAGTATTAATCGACGAAGTTCTGGACCTCCTAGCTCCCGCATTTACCGGTGTAGAAATCGCGACGATGATTGACGCGACGCTGGGAATGGGTGGACACACTGAAGCTGTCATCACAGCTTTCCCAAACGTTCGGGTAATCGGTATTGACCGCGATCCAAACGCAATCCGCTTAGCATCTAAACGTCTAGAAAGCTTTGGGGAACGATTTAAAGCAGTCCACGCCACCTACGATAGTGTCTATGAAGTAGCCGAAGAAAACGGTTTAGCGGGGAAAATCGACGCGGTGCTAATGGACTTAGGGGTTTCTTCCCTGCAGTTAGATGACGATGAGCGTGGCTTCGCATACTCACGTAACACCTATCTGGATATGCGCATGGATCCTACTCAGGGAATCACTGCTGCAGAACTCTTAGCTACCGCCTCAGCAGCTGAATTGACTCGCATTCTGCGCACATTCGGAGAAGAAAAATTTGCCTCGCGAATTGCTCGCAACATTGAAAAGCAGCGCGAAACGAAGCCAATCGAAACTTCTCTGGAACTAACTGAGATCGTACGCGCTTCCATCCCGGCGGCTGCTCGTCGTCAGGGTGGCAACCCAGCGAAGCGAACTTTCCAAGCTCTGCGAGTAGCAGTGAACGAAGAGCTAGACATTCTAGCTGATGCTGTACCTGCCGCCCTCGAAAGCCTCAAAGTAGGCGGGCGTTTAGTAGTGGAATCCTACCAATCTTTAGAAGACCGCATCGTTAAAAACGTTATTAAAGACGGTTCGGAAATCAATATTCCGCCTGGTCTGCCAGTTATCCCAGACCATCTGAAGCCCAGCCTGGAAAACGTCACTCGCAAAGCGATTCAAGCAACTGAAGAACAAATCGCAGACAATCCGAGAGCTGCCTCAGTAAGACTCCGCGCAGCCACCATCATTAGACCATATGAAGCACCAACAAGAATCAGGAGAAAGCGATGAGCACAGCAACCGCACGCGTACGCCCGCAGCAACACGCTCCTAAAGCTACTCCTGAACTAGTACAACTTCGCGTCATTGAAACTGTAAAAGCTGGCACCTCTCCTGCGAAGCTACTGTTAATCCTGGTAATCCCAGTGATCCTGATAGTTTTAGCGAACCTATACATCAACACGCAGATGGCCCAGACTGCCTACGAACTGCGTGAAAAGCAGGTGGAACTTATTCGCTTAACTGAAAAGAACGAAGCATTAGAACAGCAGTTGCAGGTTGTTTCATCTCCTGCCACTCTGGAAGAGAATGCAAAACGCCTGGGAATGGTACCAGCCCCGGATGCGTTGTTCATCAGTATCAAAAAGAACTCTATCCAGAAGAACTTGAGCGACTTCTAATTCAACTGCTGAAAGGGCTGAAATGGCACCTCAAACGCTTGTACAGGGTAATCGTTCACTCAAATTCATCTGGGGAGCCTTCGTCACCGCACTGGCACTAATTTCACTATCACTGGTTAACATCCAGCTTATTCGAGGTTCAGAACTAGCTGCCGAAGCCGCTTCTATACGCACCTTCACGAACACCCTGCACGCCAAGCGCGGTGACATTGTAGATGCTAAAGGAACCGTTTTAGCAACTACCGTGCAGACCTACGATATCGCCGTTAACCAGCAGAAAATCAAACTGGCTACCGTCACCATCACCGATGAAAAAGGTGAAGTAGTTGAAGTTAAAAAAGGTATGTCCGCCGTAGCTGAACACCTAGCTCCACTTCTAGGAAAAAACGAAGCAGAGCTAGGTGGGCAGCTGATTGGCGACTCTACCTACCATTACTTAGCACGTAAAGTTCCGGTAGAAACCTGGCGTAAGATTCGCGCCCTCAAAATCTATGGCATTGAATGGGAAGAATCCTTCCAACGCCTTTATCCATCTAAATCCGTAGCCGCTACCGTAATTGGTTCAATTGATGCTGAAGGAGTAGGTAACTCCGGGATTGAACTCACCCAAGAAGACCTTTTAAAAGGTAAAGACGGTAGTATCACCAATGAGTACTCTCCGCAGGGTGAAGTACTTCCCGGTGGTAAAAATGAGTACCAGAGCCCACAAAACGGGCAAACCGTACACCTTACCATTGACGTTGACTTACAACACCGGATTGAAGAGTACCTTAACGCATTAGCAAAACAGCATAATGCACAAGCCGCTTCCGTAGTTATCACAGAAGTTAAGACGGGGAATATTTTAGTGTTGGCGGATGCCTACAACCGTCCGATTAATAACCAACCACAAACCTCTAAAGCCATCCAATATGCGGCAGAACCAGGCTCCGTTGGCAAGGTCTATACCATGGCATCCGGTCTTGAAAAAGGTGTGATTACTCCGCTTACTCCAGTTCCCGTGCCTGACACTCTTACTGTGTCCAACGGACAAAGCTTTAAAGATGCTGACCCACACGGCTACCAGATTCTTACCGCTGCTGGGGTGCTAGCAAACTCCTCTAATACCGGTACGATCTTTATCGGAGAGAAAGTAAAACCAGATGACCGCTGGGATTTGCAGAAGCGCTTAGGCTTAGGGAAACCCACCAATATCGGCCTGCCCGGTGAAACAGCGGGTACTCTACCAGCACCCGATAAATGGGACGGTCGCCAAAAATACGTAAATATGTTTGGACAAGCCTACTCGGTGAATCAGCTGCAGCTAGTGAACTCTTTTGCCACTATTGGTAACGGTGGAGCTTATCTGCCGCTACGCCTGATTGACGGCTACACGTTACCAGATGGCACCTACCAAAAAGCGCCGCTGGAAAAAGCTGAACGTGCTCTCAGCCCAGAAGTTTCTACAGAACTTCTTAAAATGATGGAAACCGTTTCCGCATCAGGCTCAGGCAAACACTTCCAAGTACCCGGCTACCGAACTGCCTTAAAGACAGGTACTGCAGAAGTTATCGAAAACGGCGTTTATGTCGGTAACTCGCTAAATATTGTCGGAGTGGTGCCAACTCAGGATCCGCAGCTGGCAATCTCAGTGCATATGTATCGTCCAAGTACTAATAACTACGCTTCCATTCTGTTAGCAGACTTGTTTAAACAGGTTGTGACTGATGCGGTCCGCGCCCGTAATATTCCGGCTTCTGATGTTCCTCCGCAGCCTTATCCTGTGGTAGCTGGCGGATAGTAGGATCCTAAAACTGGTACCAGGGAAGTTATGTAGCCAAGTAAACAAGAAAAGCGCAGACAGATTCATAAGAAAACGCTTTAAATATGGGAAGATTGTAAAGCATCAAAATGCGAGCAAACTGAGTTTCCCAGCGGAAAAGCAGAGGAGAACAAAGCATGAACTATCAGGCGTCGTGGATTGCTCAAGCAGTTAACGGAAAACTGCTGGGCGCAGACGTAGTGGTCTCAGGAAGTGTGGAAACTGATTCCCGAGAATGTGGTTCCGGTTCCCTCTACGTTGCTCGCGTAGGTGAAGCAACTGATGGACATAATTTCATTGACTCCGCTATTGCCAACGGCGCGGTGTGTGCAATCGTTACAAACCCAAGCATTGGTAATCCAGAACATACGCGTATCCTGGTTGAAGATGCGACCTATGCGTTGGGACTTTTAGCTAAAGTCCATATTGAGCGTTTGCGTGCTACTGGAGATTTGCGAATCGTGGGTATTACCGGTTCGGTTGGCAAAACCACTACTAAGGATTTAACTGCTGGGATTCTGGCAAAGTTTGCGCCCACCGTCGCTCCTGTAGCATCCTTTAACAACGAAGTCGGAATGCCACTAACTGCCTTGAAAGCTGATGAAAACACCCGTTACCTGGTATTGGAAATGGGAGCTTCCGGGATCGGGCATTTGGAATACTTGACTGGGCTGGTGAGCCCAGATTTAGGCGTGGAATTATCCGTAGGGCGGGCACACCTGGGCGGTTTCGGCTCCGTAGCAGGCTTGGCGCGTGCAAAAGCAGAATTAGTCGAGGGCGTTAAAGAAAACGGCTTAGTTATTCTGAACCTTGACGACCCTAATGTAGCGGCAATGGAAACAGTTGCACATACACCGGTGGTTTATTTCTCCGCCCTCGGGAATGAAAAAGCAGATATCTACGCACGCAACGTAACTCTTGATGAATTCTCCCATGCCAGCTTCGAGGCAGTAACCACTGGTGAAGTTATTCCGGTCCACCTGGGGCTGGTAGGAGCCCACCAGGTGAATAATGCTCTGGCAGCAATCAGTATCTGCCAAGGATTTGGACTGGAACTGCCTGAAATCGTCGCGGCTCTAAACGGAATGAAAGCAGCCAGCCCCCACCGTATGTCCATCGTTGAATCTCGGGGCGCAACTTTCATTGATGACTCTTACAACGCGAACCCAGATTCAATGAAAGCTGGACTTGCAGTACTCGCAAAACAAGGGGAGCATGCTAACCAGCGAATCGCAGTGCTAGGCGAAATGATGGAGTTGGGAGAAACCTCCGCACAACTACACCAAGAAGTTGGTGAAATGGTAGTAGCTACCCAGGTGGATTTGCTAATCACTCTTGGAGAAGGCGCTAAAGAAATCGCTGTTCCACTGACGGAAAAAACCACGCACTTCCATGCTGGAAGTGTTGCAGAAGCAGTTAAACTGCTAGAAGAAAAAGTCGTTGCCGGCGATGTCGTTTTCCTCAAAGGATCAAACGGCTCAGGCGTATGGAAAGTTGCGGACAAGTTCGTAGCTGAGTGAGCTATTTTGTAGGAAAGACAAAATAGGAGAGGAAAGACAGTGCTAGCTCTGGTAATCGGAACCGCAGTATCGCTGGTAGTGACCTTATTCGGTACAAAGCTACTAATCAGCATCCTGATTAAACGGCAGTACGGGCAGTTCATCCGCCAAGACGGTCCAACTGCACACCACGTTAAACGCGGTACCCCCACCATGGGTGGGATTGTCATCATCCTCGCTAGTGTAATCGGCTGGCTGGTTGGTCACCTGGCCATCGGCCAACTCCCAGATTACTCTTCAACACTGTTAATGTTCCTATTCGTCGGTACTGGCGCGGTAGGATTTGCAGACGACTTTATCAAAATCAGCCGGCAGCGTTCGCTGGGATTGAGCCCGCGCGCAAAAATCATCGGACAGCTGGCAGTCGGCACTATTTTCGCAGTGGCTGCGCTGTCGTTCCCAAATAAGCAGGGACTTACCCCAGCTTCCACAGCGGTATCGATCATTCGTGATACCTCTTTTGATTTTGCTATTGCAGGCGTCGGTGTGGGCGTAGTTTTATTCGTAATCTGGGCTAACTTTATGGTTTCTGCTTGGTCAAATGCCGTGAATCTCACCGATGGATTAGACGGTTTAGCTACTGGCGCATCCATGGTTACATTTGCGGGTTACACGTTGGTAAGCCTCTGGCAGTTCTATCAAAGCTGTACCCATCCAGAAGCTTTAGTAACCATCTGTTATAACGTGCGTGACCCATTTGGTCTGGCGGTAGCTTCTGCCGCTATTGTCGGGGCCTGCTTTGGCTTCCTCTGGTGGAATGCTGCTCCAGCACAGATTTTCATGGGGGATACCGGCGCGCTGGCTCTCGGTGGTGCCCTGGCAGGTCTGTCCATCCTGACACGTACCGAATTCCTAGGTATTATTATTGGCGGCCTGTTCGTAGTCATCCTCATGTCTGACGTAATTCAGATTGGGGTATTCAAACTTACCCGCAAACGTGTATTCCGCATGGCTCCACTGCATCACCACTTTGAACTTAAAGGCTGGCAAGAAATCACCATCGTAATCCGCTTTTGGATTATCGCAGGTCTTTTTGCAATCGCAGGCGTCTCACTCTTCTATGGGGAATGGGTATATAAGCTATGAGCATCACAACTCCACTAACAGCACATGACTGGACTAATTTAACCTGCGGGGTCTTTGGCTTAGGCAAAAGTGGGTTAGCCGCAGTAGAAGCCCTTTTAGAATTTGGCGCCGACGTTAAAGTCTATGACTCACGCTCAGCAGAGCAACTCGCTAATGTAGTCAGTGAACTAGGTGAATCTGTTTCCTGGCACTTGGAAAACAGCGGTTTAGATAATCTAGCTAGCCTTGATTTAGCCGTCGTTTCCCCCGGAATCCCTCCACATTCGGCTAGTTTCAGCGGTTTAACCGCAGCTAATGTGCCGGTCTGGAGTGAAGTTGAACTAGCCTGGCAAATCCAGCACACTCTGGGGAAAGATATTAAATGGCTTGCCATTACTGGCACTAACGGCAAAACCACTACCGTTGGACTAGTTGGCTCCATCTTGGAAGCAGCAGGCGCAAAATACGCTGTGGTTGGAAACGTTGGGGAACCAATCGTTACCACCGTCCTCAAAGCAGACGTTGAAGTTCTTGCCGTGGAACTCTCAAGCTTCCAGCTTGAAACCACGCATACGCTTTCCCCCTTGGCAGCGGTTTGTCTAAATGTTGATGCCGACCACCTGGACTGGCATGGCAGCGTTGAAAACTACCGGGATGCGAAAGCCCGCATCTACGAAAACACCCAAGTTGGTTGTGTCTACGATGTCACTGACCGAACTGTTGAAAATATGGTTGCAGGAGCAGAAGTTATCGAGGGCGCTCGCGCAATCGGTTACACTTTAGGTTCCCCAGCTCCATCACAAATCGGACTTGTTGAAAAGCTACTGGTAGACCGAGCTTTCGTGGAAAACCGCCACCATCAGGCGGAAGCAGTCGCGGAAATCAGCGACATTTTTGGCTTCGCCTCTGAACATCCATCCATCGCCCTCGTGAAAGATACTTTAGCTGCCATCGCACTTACGCGCGCCTACGGGGTAAGTGGGGAAGCAGTAGCAGCCGGTCTACGGAACTTCAAATCCGCTAAGCACCGTCGTGCGGTTATTGGGAAAACGGCCGACGTCGTATGGATTGACGACTCCAAAGCCACCAACACCCACGCGGCCAAAGCCTCCCTGGCAGGTTTCCCACCCCAAAGCGTTGTTTGGATTGCCGGGGGCGATACTAAAGGACAGGAACTGCATAGCCTGGTCGCAGATATTAAAGACTGTCTGCGAGGCGTCGTTGTAATCGGTGCCGACCCAACCCCAGTTGTCGAAGCCCTACAAACAAATGCCGCAGAGATTCCATACGTAGTAGTAGACGGTCACGAAGACATGATGTTCTCTGTCGTGAATGAAGCAGTTGCACTATCTCTACCAGGTAACACCGTGGTACTCGCACCCGCCTGTGCATCCTGGGACCAGTTCGAAAATTACGGTCAGCGTGGGGATCTTTTCGCTGAAGCCGTCGGACGCCTAGATGAGGCCTGGCAACAACAGTACGGGCAGGGAGTAGGAAAGTGACTTTCCTAGAAACCGCACAGAGGAAACTTAAACAGCTGGCGAAGCGGGTTCCGAAAATCAAACTTGATTTAGACCCAAACCCCTCAGCTGTCACTATCTACTACATTATTCTGATAGCTTCCTTTGTGCTTATCGCTGCGGGTCTGATTATGGTATTTTCAGCCTCCACGATTCGCGCTATCAGCGCAGGTGAAAGTCCTTACGCAGCCTATCTAAAGAACCTCGGGATTATGATTATCGGGGTACTGCTGATGATTTTTGTTTCCCGTATTTCGGTGACTTGGCTTAAAAAAAGTGCTGTACTGTTACTGGGAATAAGTCTAACGTTGCAGTCTCTAATCTTTACAGGATTAGCAGTTTCTGAAGGTGGCAACACTAACTGGGTGAAAATTCCAGGCGTTCCCTTCCTCTTTCAGCCATCTGAAACTTTGAAACTTACCCTGGCGGTCTACCTGGCCTGGGCATTTTCCACCCAGTTGAAAAATCGGCGTGATTTAAAGGCCCTGGGCTTGTGGATCGGCTTACCGGTAGTGGCATCCCTAGCCATGATCATGTGGGGGTCTGACTTAGGCACTACCATGATTATTGCTACAATGGTGTTGGGAATGCTGATGGTTGCCGGTATCCCATCAAAATACTACGTTTATACGGGGGCAACAGCAGTTTTCCTCGTAACGTTGGCAGTTGCATCTAAACCATCGCGATTGGAACGTATCATCTCAGTTATTCCGGGTCAGGGACCAGAGCGAAATCTGGCTGCCCCGGAACAGATTGACCACGCCCTTTGGGCACTTGGTAGCGGTGGTTTAAGTGGCGTTGGTCCAGGTGCTTCCAAAGAAAAATGGAACTACTTGGCAGCAGCTCACACGGACTTCATATTTGCTGTACTTGGGGAAGAATTAGGATTCTTCGGGGCAATTAGTATTATTTTAGCTTTCGCTTGCCTGCTCTATGGAATCTACCGTTTAGCTCTTTCCCAGACGACTGTGTTTGAACGTCTGGTTGTAACCGGTATGTTTTCGTGGATTGGTGCCCAGACTTTGGTTAATCTTGGTGCGGTTGTAAATCTAACTCCTATTATTGGTGTGCCATTACCACTGATTTCAACTGGTGGTACAGCTTTCTTAGCGACTACTTTTTGCTTAGGGGTAGTCCTTAGCATTGCCCGACAGAACGTGGGTGATGGACATAGTTTCGGTATCCGTGGAATCTTCCGTAGCTTCCTAAGTTAGTTAAAGAAGCCAGGCTAGCTAAAGAAACCCATTGAGAAGCGGTAGACTTAAAAGGTTAAGGTACTAATCACCTTTCAGAAAGAGGAATACATGACTTCTCAGATGGAACCTAAGAAAGTTCTTTTAGCAGGCGGTGGCTCCGCCGGGCACGTGAATCCTCTTTTAGCCGTAGGGAAAAAACTACGTGAGCGTGGCATTCACGCGGAAGCCTTGGGAACTTCATACGGGTTGGAAAAGGATCTAGTTCCGGGAGCTGACTTTACTTTACACACGATTGATAAAGTACCTGCACCTCGGCGTATTAACGGTGATTTAGTCCGATTTTTACCGCGCTTGCGTAAGGTTTATAAGCAGACTAAACAGATTATTAAGACTGGCGATTTCGACGCTGTGGTCGGCTTTGGGGGCTATGTTTCCGCACCTGCCTACTTGGCTGCCCGTAGTCTGGGGCTACCGGTTATTATCCACGAACAGAACATGCATCCCGGAATGGCTAATAAGCTAGGAGCAGGTTGGGCTAAACTGGTGGGCATCACTTTTGCTGATACTCCGCTACGTGCTAAAACTGGTGAAACTAAGCATGTGGGCTTACCACTACGTCCAGAGGTTGAAGATTTAGCAGGAAAATTAGCTGACCCAGCTGGGAAACAGAAATTACGCGTGAAGGTAGCTGCAGAGCTTGGATTTGATCCTGAGAAGACAACGGTTTTAGTTACCGGAGGTTCTTTAGGGGCTGTTAAGCTGAATCGGGTTTTAGCTGAAGCTGCCGGGTTGTTCCCTGAGACGGTGCAGGTGTTGCACTTAACTGGTAAGGGTAAATCCGCAGCAGTTATGGAAATCTTAGAGCAACAGAAGTGTGTTTCTACCTGGCAGGTACATGAGTATTTTGTTGATATGACGGCAGCTTTTGCTATGGCAGATTTTGTGATTTGTCGTTCCGGTGCAGGAATTGTTGCAGAGCTTACGGCTTTGGGAATCCCTGCTTTGTATGTGCCACTTCCAATTGGTAATGGTGAGCAGAAGCTAAACGCTCAAGCAGTGGTTGCTGCTGGGGGTGCTCTTTTAGTAGAGGACGCGGTTTTAAACATGGATACGATTAAGCACCAGGTTCTGCCGTTTTTAGAAAACCCCGTACAGCTGGCTGAAATGGGACGTGTAAGCAAAGAGTATGGGCGTTTAGATGCTGCTGACACAATGGCTGAGTTAGTTAAAGAAATTATCGGAGCATAATCATGACTGAGATTTTTCATTTGATTGGTGTCGGCGGTGCCGGTATGTCTGTTGTGGCAGAGTTGTTGCTGTCGCGTGGGTTTAAGGTAAGTGGTTCCGATCAGGCTGACTCTGCGGGGTTGCAACGTTTGCGTTCCTTAGGAATTGAAGCTTTTGTTGGGCATGATGCGGGGCAGGTTCCGGTTGATGCTACTGTGGTGGTTTCGACTGCAGTGCGTGAGACTAACCCAGAGTTAGCTTTTGCGCGTGAACATAATCTACCGGTTATTCACCGGTCTCAGGCGTTAGCAATCGCAGCGCAGGGTTTAGATTTTGTGGCTGTGGCGGGGGCGCATGGTAAGACTACGACTTCAGGGATGCTCGCGGCCGCGTTGTCTGCAGCCGGTATGGATCCTTCTTTTGCTGTTGGTGGGGTAGTAGCTGGTTTTGGTACTGGCGCGCATCTGGGGCAGGGGCGTTTCTTTGTTGCGGAAGCGGATGAGTCGGATGGTTCTTTCTTGAATTACACGCCTCGGGTTGCTTTGGTTACTAACGTGGAGCCTGACCATTTGGATCATTATGGGTCTCGCGAGGCTTTTGAAGCTGTTTTTGATGAGTTTGTAACCCGTATAACAGCTGATGGGGCGTTGGTAGTTTGCGCGGATGATCCGGGGGCGTCTGCTTTGGGACAGCGAGTGTTGGCAACTGGGCGTCGCGTTTGGTCTTATGGTTTGGATTCTTCTGTCGAGGGCGCTCAGCATCTGCAGATTTCTGAGGTGGAGCTACACGCTAGTGGATCTTCATTCTTGGTGTCTTATGGGGATGAGACGGTTGCGGTGCACTTAAATGTGAGCGGTTTGCATAACGTCTTAAATGCTACTGGCGCTTTGGCAGTAGCGTTGGATTTGGGAATCAGCCTGTCGGTGATGGCTGAGGCATTGAAAGCGTTTACGGGAACTGGTCGCCGTTTTGAGTTTAAGGGTGAGGTAGCTGGAAAACGTCTCTTTGATGATTATGCACATCATCCTTCAGAGGTGGCTGCTGCCTTGAAGCAGGCTCGTGTAGTTGTTGGTGAAGGCAAGGTTGTGGTTTTGTTCCAGCCGCATTTGTATTCACGTACGCGAAATTTTGCGGCGGAGTTTGCGGCTTCTTTGGCATTGGCTGATCAGGTTGTTTTAGCTGATATTTATGGGGCGCGTGAAGATCCGATGCCGGGGATTACTTCGGCACTTATTGGGGACAAGCTTGTTGAGGTTGCTTTCGTAGGTCCTTTGGAAACTGCTGCTGAGGTTGCTGCAGAACTTACTGAAGCGGGAGATATTTGCATTACCATGGGAGCTGGTAATGTTACTTCTGTTGGCAACCAGATTATTAACTACTGGCAGAACTGATAGAAAGCTGATTAGTTGAAGAAGCCGAATCTTCCACGGAATCATTCTCGTAGTGAGGGGGGTTCACCGGCAGGTGAAGCCCCGCGTGGTGTGCCTAGGCACCCTCGGGAAAATGAAGAGGAAGTGGTTTCTGTTTGTCGTCCGCAACCGAGCCGTAGAGTGGCTATGTTGTCGGCACGAGAGAGCGCTCTAAGTGTGGGGTTAGGACGTAAAACCACGGCCACAGGTGAAGTGACGCTTGTAGAGGAGCTTAAGCTTTCTCAGCCAGTAGGTAGTAAGCCTAGCGTGGCTTCAAAGTTGCGTGGCTACGTGGCTGCCGCAACGGCTGCTAGCACTTTTAAGTCGAAGAATCATCAGAGTTCTGAGCTGGAGGAACGACGCTTGGAAGTGCGTCGGGCTAAGTTGCGTAGTTATTCCTGGTTGGGGATTAGCGTAGTTGCTGGTCTGCTGGTTGTTGGCGGACTAGTTTGGGCGGTTTTCTTTTCTACGTTATTTGCGTTGAATGCCCAGCAGATTACGGTTGTGAAGGGGAGTGAGAAGGTTTCTCCTGCCCAGGTACAGACTATCTTACGGAAGTGGGATGGGGTTCCTCTGCCGCGTGTATCTACGGGGAATATGGAAGCTGAGTTGGCAAGTATTCCGCTGGTGAAATCTGCTGAGGTTAGTCGCAGTTGGCCGAACGGTTTAGAGATTTCTTTGGATTTGCGTGTGCCGGTTTTTTCAGTTGAGGAAGCGGGACAGTGGCAGATTTATGATACCGAGGGCGTGCAGATTGAAACTTCTCCGGTGATTGCTGAGGGGACTTTACGAGCTGAACTGACTGCTACTGACCCGCAGAAGCGGGTGCAGGCTTTGCAACTGATGGCACAGGTGCGGTCGCAGTTGGATGTGGAGCTGTTGGAGGAAGTAGCGGTTTTGCGTTCTGAGGGCTCGCTGTTGGAAATAGTGTTGAATTCTGGAGCGGTAGTTAAGTGGGGAGATGCTAGCGATACCCCATTTAAGTTGAAGGTTTTGAAGGTTTTACTGGGCCAGGTTCCCGCTAAACTCTATGATGTTTCGGTGCCGGCGAAGCCAGTAACTGCCTAATCATTTGTGCAGTTTTAGATGCAATTTTTTGCTTATTTAGACACGCCTAGATATATAGTTGATTCCCCCTGGTCTGTGGCATATTTTCAGCAGGCAACGATGAAGATAAACTAATACCTTCAAGTAGAGGTTGAAGGTATTACGAGATTTTAGGGGAACGCAGTGTTTGCAACAAACTACCTGGCTGTGATTAAAGTTGTCGGCGTCGGCGGCGGCGGCGGTAACGCAGTAAACCGCATGATTCGCTCCGGCCTCAGCGGCGTTGAATTCATTGCGATGAACACTGACTCTCAGGCACTTCTGCGCTCCGAAGCAGAAGTGAAGATTGACTTGGGCGTAGACCTCACCCGCGGACTCGGTGCAGGTGCCGATCCAAACGTAGGTCGCCAGGCAGCAGAGTCTAATGAAGAAGCAATTCGCGACGTTCTGCAAGGCGCTGACATGGTATTCGTAACCGCAGGTGAAGGCGGTGGTACCGGTACCGGTGCAGCTCCAGTAGTAGCCCGTATTGCTCGCGAACTAGGCGCACTCACCGTCGGCGTAGTTACCCGTCCGTTCAGTTTCGAAGGTGACCGTCGAGCCACCCAGGCAACCGCAGGTATCCAAGCGCTTAGCGACGAAGTAGACACCCTCATCGTTATTCCAAACGACCGACTTCTGCAGATTTCTGACGCAAATGTAACCTACAACCAGGCCTACGGCATGGCAGATGAGGTTCTGCGCAACGGCGTACAAGGCATCACCGACATGATTACCACCACCGGTGACGTAAACGTTGACTTCGCAGACGTGCGCTCCGTCATGAAGGACGCTGGTTCTGCGCTCATGGGTATCGGTCAGGCATCTGGTGAAGACCGCGCTATCAAGGCAGCTGAAGCAGCAGTTTCCTCACCACTTCTGGAAGCATCCATTACCGGGGCACACGGTGTACTCTGGTTCCTACGTGCCGGCTCAGACCTTGGTCTGCAGGAACTCTACGGCGCTGCAAACCTGATTAAGGAAAGCGTAAAGCCAGGTGCAAACATTATCTTCGGTACCGTTACCGATGATTCCCTGGGCGACGAAGTAATGATTACGGTTATTGCCGCTGGCTTCGATGAAAAGAATGAAGCGGACGAAGCAGAAATCGAAAATGCCTTCCTGCCACCAGCAACCCCAGCAGTAGCGGAAACCCCAGCACCAGCAGCACGTCCACTGTCCAGCCTCCCAAAGACTGAGCCAGCTCACCGCGCGCCGATTCAGGCACCAACCCGTCCAAACACTAGCTTCCCAGCTGCGGAGCCACAGTTTGATGATGCAACCGGTTCACACTTCGCAGTGCCACGAGTATTCGATGAAGAACCAGCTGTAGATGGCTTGGATCTGCCAGATTTCCTGCGCTGATTTAAAACACAAATGACCGTTGAAATGGCAGTGAGCGGAGCCCTGGTAGGTTTTACCAGGTGTACCTCCACTGCCATTTCTGCATCCAACCCACTGGATGCTAATAATATCGCTCCAAACTACGGGCTGAATACTCCTGACGAAGCACAGCGGGTGAAAGATTTTCGGGAAACTCTTTCCAAAAAGTTAGGTAGCCCCGCTGTGTGGATGCAACAAACCCACTCAGATGTGGTCGCAACTGTTCCAAATGCTACATATAATACTGATAATAGTGTCGCCGCAGATGCCGTAATTGTTCCTGCCGGTGTCATTGCCACTGTGCAAGTAGCAGACTGCGTTCCCGTAATCATCGTAGACTCTCGCCTTAAAATTGCCGCTGCGGCACATGCCGGACGTGCTGGCATAGAAAAAGAAATCCTTGCTGAGACGATTCAGCAAATGCAACAAATGGGTTCACAAATTAATGACTTAGCAGCTGCAGTGGGGCCATGTATTTGCGAAAAATGCTATGAAGTTGGTCCAGATGTGTACGAAAAATACGTGGGGTTGTTCCCCCAAGGGGCATCGGAAACAAGCTGGGGAACGCCCTCGATAAATCTGCGCAAAGTAGTAACCGACCAGCTAATGGAACAGGGAATCACCGAAATAATCCAAGATGAAACCTGCACTTTGGAAGCCGACGATTTAAATTCGTACCGACAAAATCCGCACTGTGGTAGACAAATCGGCTGGGTACTATTTCCAAACCCATAAGTCAGACACGCCGAAACGAGCCAGCGCATCGCCGTATAAAATCAACTACTTTTGTTGTAACTGACTAAAACAATCTTGAGGGGGAACAATGCTAGGTGGACTAAACCACATGGCTGAAAAGATGGGCTGGATTGGCTCTGAAAATCCTGAGGATGAAGAATTCTATGACGACGACGTCGACTACGAGTACGAAGACGACGAATACCAGCCAGAGCAAAACTACCTTCCTACCAGTAGCCGTTTCCGAAACGAAGAAGAAAACATGGATATTTCCCGTATCGTCACTGTTCGTCCAACAAGTTACGCAGAAGTACAACTGATTGGTGACTCATTCCGCGAAGGTACACCAGTAATTGTGAATCTCACCGACACTGCTGATCACCGTCGCATCATCGACTTCTGCGCCGGACTAATTTATGGTCTGCACGGCACCATTGAAGAAATCACCCCGCAGGTAATCTTGCTTTCTCCTGAAACTGTTAAGGTACAGGGCAAAGTAGGCGGATCTGTACGACGCGGAGACTTCTTCTAAATAAATGACGGTACTTATCCACCTGGCCGGGTATATTCTGGTTTTCTTTGCACAGCTTGGCATTATTCTTTTAGCACTTAGACTCTGCTTTGATTGGGGACAGATACTGGCACCCAACTGGGAGATTAAACCACCGCTTAGCACCCTAGTGAAATATCTTTATGGAATCACTGAACCAGTGCTGGCATACCTTAGGAAATACCTACCTCCACTGCGGTTTAATGAATTTTCTGTAGATATGGGATTTTTAATTGCGCTAGTGGCATTTATAGTGCTAAAAAGAATTGCGAGTTTCCTCATATCTGTGTAATAGTAAGGTAGATAGAGGTAACCTAGGAGTAACCTAAATCCTGCGTCTGCCTAGCAAGACGTAAAGGTCGGCAGCTTCAATCTGAAGATTGATCGACCTGCTGACCAAAAATAAACTTAAAGTAAATCTGAGGTGAAAAAATGGCACTGCTCACTACTGAAGAGGTCTTGAACAAGACTTTCGGCTCTGTGAAGTTCCGCGAAGGCTACGATCAGGCTGAAGTTGACGAATTCCTTGATGAAGTTGTTGAGACCATCTACGCTCTGCAGATGGAAAATAATGACCTGAAGCAGAAGCTGGAAGCAGCAGAACGTCGCGTAGCAGAACTCGAAGCTGGCGCACCAGTAGTAGTTGAAGCCCCAGTAGTCGAAGCACCTGCTGTTGAAGAACCAGTAGTTGCTCCAGCACCAGTTGTTGAACCTGCTCCAGTAGCTCCTGTAGCACCAGTTGCAGAACCAGCTCCAGTAGCACACACCGTTCCAGAAGACGCCACCTCCATGCTGGCACTGGCACAGCGCGTACACGATGAACACGTACGTGAAGGTCGTGAACAGGGCGAACGCATCGTTGCTGAAGCACAGGCACAGGGCGAAAACATCGTTCGCGAAGCAGAACAGAAGCGCAACGACATTCTGGCTCAGCTGGAATCCGACCGTAACCTGCTCGAAGGTAAGATTAACGAACTCAAGAGCTTCGAAGCAGACTACCGCAACCGTATGCGCGAACACCTGCAGCACCTGCTGGGCGAACTGTGAGTCTAACCTCCAGTTGTTAATCGCATAAAGATTAGTAGAAAAGCGGCGATACCCGAATGGAATCGCCGCTTTTCTGCGATTGAAGTCTAAAACCCGGAGTACCCAATGACTGAGAGCCGAAAAAAACTATCCCTCATTCTTTTCACCCTCATCTCAATCATCAGCTTTATCACTGACTACGCCTCTAAACAGTGGGCACTAAAAACACTAACTCCGGGAGCTGAACAACCTTTCCTCGGTGACTTCATCACCCTGAAACTCCACTTCAACCCAGGTGCAGCCTTCTCATTCCTGGTAAACTCCACCTGGATATTCACCATCTTTGCACTGGTAATCATCCTGGGAATCGCGGTTTCAATCCGAAAACTAAACTCCCCAGGCTGGGCAGTAGCACTTGGGCTAATGTTCGGCGGAGCAATCGGTAATTTCATTGACCGTCTCACCCAACCACCCGCATTCGGCATCGGCCACGTAGTTGACTTCCTCAACTGGAACAACTGGTTTATCGGTAACGTCGCCGATATTTGGATCGTCGTAGCTGCTGGCTTAATCTTCGTACTCGTTCTCTTAAACGAGCCATTCAACGGCATTAAAGAAACCACTGGAAGCGAAAAGGAAAAGGCAGATGAGTGATATCCGCTATCTGCCCGTTCCAGACGGATTAGCAAACGAACGTATTGATTCAGCCCTCTCACGTATGCTGGGCTTATCCCGTAGCGCTGCAGGAAAACTCATCGATGACGAAAAAGTCCGCGTAAATGGGGTAGTGGTCGCTAAAAGCCATCGTCTCTCCATCAACGAAATCATCGAAGCAGACTTGGAACCACCAGCGCTGAAACCAGCACCAATCGTCGGCATGGACATTGTCTACGAAGATGAAGACCTAGTAGTAGTAAATAAACCCGTCGGCGTAGCTGCCCACGGTGGCCCAGGTTGGGATGGTCCCACCGTCATTGACAACCTCGAAGCCGCCGGCTTCCGTATTTCCACTTCAGGTCCACCAGAACGTAAAGGTATCGTTCACCGCCTGGACGTTGGTACCTCAGGGGCAATGGCAGTAGCTAAATCAGAACTTGCCTACACTAAACTAAAACACGCCTTTAAAGAACGCCGGGTACATAAAACCTATCACGCCCTCGTGAGCGGACACCCCGACCCCGCCAAAGGAACTATTGACGCGCCCATTGCCCGCCACCCATCCAAAGAATGGCGCATGGCCGTTGTCGCCGGAGGACGCCCCGCGATCACCCACTACCAGACGCAGGAACTCCTGCCAGGTGCGGCACTATTGGATATCACCCTCGAAACTGGACGCACGCACCAAATCCGCGTGCATTTCTCAGCCATCGGGCACCCCTGTGTGGGCGATACTTTCTATGGCGCAGACCAAAAACAAGCCGATCAGCTTGGTCTCACCCGTCAGTGGCTACACTCAGTGGAACTGCAGTTCGTACACCCCCGCACAAACGCGCTTACCACTGTGAAAGCACCCTATACGGAAGACCTCTCAAAGGCTTTAGAGCAGCTTCGTAACTGGTAGAACTAACTTCTAATCCGGTTCTACATAGAGAGCGAAAATCGGTAAACTAGTTCTATGGCTGTTACTGATCCTTTTGTTCACCTTCACAATCACACCGAATACTCCATGCTGGACGGTGCTTCAAAGATTGCGCCAATGGTGAAAGAAGCAGCTCGCCTGGAACAGCCAGCCTTGGCAATTACCGACCACGGTTACCTCTTCGGTGCCTACGAATTCTACTCAGAAGCTCGTAAAGCCGGCATTAAACCGATCATTGGCTTAGAAGCTTACGTAACTCCAGGTACCTCCCGTTTCGACCGTACGCGTGTACGCTGGGGTGAAGAATGGCAAGCCAGTGACGATGTTTCCGCACGCGGTGCCTACACTCACCTGACCTTGTTGGCAGAAACTACCGAGGGTATGCATAACCTTTTCCGCCTGGGGTCCATGGCGTCTTTGGACGGGCAGTGGGGCAAATGGCCACGCGCTGACATGGAACTGTTGGAGCAGTATTCTAAAGGCTTGATTGCTTTCACAGGCTGTCCTTCTTCGGAAGTGCAGACGCGTATGCGTTTGGGACAGTGGGACAAAGCCGTTGAAGCTGCCGGGCGCCTGCAGGATGTTTTTGGCAAAGAAAACGTTTTTGTCGAGTTCATGGATCATGGTATCGACATTGAAAAACGTACTCGTGCAGATTTGATTAAGCTTTCTAATCAGCTGAATATTCCGATGGTGGTTACTAATGACGCTCACTACGTGACCGCTGACGACCGGGATATTCAGGACGCTTTGCTATGTATTAACTCTGGCGTGACTCTGGATACTCCGGATCGTTTTAAGTTTGATGGCTCTGGTTATTACATTCGTTCCTCTGAATCCATGCGTCGCGACTGGGAAGATATTCCCCAGGCTTGCGATAACACGCTACTGATTGCAGAGCGTTGCAATGTGGAGTTTACCGAGGGCGTCTCATACATGCCTCGTTTCCCCGTTCCCGAGGGCGAAGATGAAACCTCCTGGTTCATTAAAGAAGTAGAACGTGGTCTGCACATTCGTTTCCCGCAAGGCATCCCAGATAATGTGCGTAAACAAGCCGACTATGAAGTTGGCATTATTAACCAGATGAAGTTCCCAGGATACTTCCTGGTCGTGTCTGACTTCATTCGCTGGGCTAAAAAACAGGGGATTCGTGTTGGCCCTGGACGTGGCTCCGGTGCAGGCTCCATGGTGGCTTACGCCATGCAGATTACTGACTTGAATCCACTTGATCACGGTTTGCTTTTCGAACGATTCCTAAACCCCGAACGTGTGTCCATGCCGGACTTCGACGTGGACTTTGACGAACGTAGACGCGGGGAAGTAATCGAATACGTGACTCGTAAATACGGTGATGACCGGGTTGCGCAGGTGGTTACCTACGGAAAGATTAAAGCTAAGCAGGCTCTTAAAGACTCCTGTCGCGTTTTGGGACGCCCATATGCGCTGGGCGAACAACTTACTAAAGCAATGCCGCCCTCTGTTATGGGTAAGGACATTCCAGTTTCTGGCATCTTCGATAAAGAACACAAACGCTATGAGGAAGCGGCTGAATTCCGTCGCTACTACAATGAAAACCCAGAAACTCATCCGATTGTAGACATGGCGAAAGGCCTGGAGGGGCTAACCCGCCAGTGGGGTGTACACGCTTGTGCGGTTATCATGTCCTCTGTTCCGCTACAGCAGGTTATCCCACTGATGCAGCGTCCACAAGATGGGGCAACCATCACTCAGTTCGACTACCCAACCTGTGAATCCTTGGGCTTGTTGAAAATGGACTTCCTGGGCCTGCGTAACCTAACAGTTATTTCGGACGCCCTCGATAATATCGAACGCAATGGGAAAGAACGCCCAGATATTGACCATGTCGAGCTTAACGACCCGAAAACCTACCAGCTGCTCTCTGCCGGGGAAACCCTGGGAGTATTCCAGCTTGATGGCGACGGCATGCAAAAGCTACTTAAACGCATGGCGCCTGACAACTTCGAAGACATTTCTGCAGTGGGCGCGTTGTATCGACCTGGTCCGATGGGTGCGGACTCGCATAATAAGTATGCGGACCGTAAAAATGGTCGCGCCGAGATTGAGCCAATCCATCCTGAACTTGCCGAACCGCTTAAAGAAATCCTGGGGACCACCTACGGCCTGATTGTTTACCAGGAACAGGTTATGGCAATCGCTCAGAAAGTTGCGGGTTACTCTCTGGGGCAAGCAGACTTGCTGCGCCGTGCAATGGGTAAAAAGAAGAAAGAAATCCTTGATAAGGAATACGTCCCATTCCACGCCGGTATGATTGAGCGAGGTTACTCAGAAGACTGTATTAAGACGCTTTGGGAAATTCTCGTTCCATTCTCGAACTATGCGTTCAACAAGTCTCACTCTGCGGCGTATGGACTTGTCTCTTATATGACTGCGTGGCTGAAAGCCAACTATCCAGTTGAATACATGGCATCCTTGTTGACCTCTCAGAAAGACAATAAGGATAAACTGGCGCTTTACCTATCTGAATGTCGTCGTATGGGCATTACCGTGCTCCCACCCGATGTGAACGTTTCAGAAGCAAACTTCACCGCGGTAGGCAATGACATCCGCTTCGGTCTGGCAGCTATCCGTAACGTTGGTATCAACGTCGTTGAAGGAATCGTTGAAGCCCGTAAAGAAAAAGGCAAGTATGATTCATTTGCTAGCTTCCTCGATAAAGTACCCGTTGCGGTCTGTAACAAACGCACCATTGAATCCCTCATTAAATCAGGGGCTTTTGACTCAGTCGCTGACTGTCGTCGTGCACTGGTCGCTGTCCACGAAGAAGCTGTTGAATCTGCTGTAAAGCTGAAGCGTAATGAAGCAGCTGGACAGTTTGACCTATTTGGAGCAATGTTTGACTCCGCAGAAGTGCAGATGATGACAGTTGATGTGCCTAATATGCCTGACTGGCCAAAGCATGAGAAGCTTTCGCATGAACGTGACATGCTTGGTCTGTATGTCTCTGACCATCCGCTTTCTGGTATTCAGAAAGCCCTGGAACGTTACCAGGATGAGCAGATTGCGCAGATTCTGACTTCAGAAACTTCTCGTGATCGTCAAATGGTGAAAGTTGCCGGTTTGATTACGGCAGTGACTATTAAGACCACCCGAAAAGGTGAACTCTGGGCCATTGCAACTTTAGAAGACCTCTCTGGTTCTATTGACCTGTTATTCTTCCCACGAAACTATGCTTCCATTTCGCATGCGTTGGCAACTGACCTGGTTGTTCAAGTTGAAGCACGTGTGCAAGAACGTGATGAGGAAGTAGCCCTGACTGGTCAGTCGATGACTATTCTGGATTTGCGTGAAGATGGAACTGTGCCGATGGTTTTAGCGTTGCCATGGCATAAATGCACGGAAGAGAATATGCAGGATTTAGCGCAGATTCTTTCAAATCATAAGGGTGAGTCACCGGTGTATTTGCGTGTAAATCGACCAGGTTTAGGTACTACTGTGCTGGATTTAAAGACCGTAGTAAAAACTTCCAGTGCATTATTTGCTGAGATTAAAGCACTGCTTGGTTCGGACGCTATTTACAGCCAGTAGTCGTTTAGCCTGAGGAGGCACCCTCGGATAAAGCAAAAGCTCACATGCGAAGTCACTTTCACATGTGAGCTTTAGTCTAAGCAGTTACTCAGGGAGAATTTCTACTTGGACCGATTCTAAGTAATCTTCGAAGTCTAGGCTGACGATCTGCCCGTCCTGTAGTTGTTTGCCGCGTTGTGTGCACTGTTCGTCGTCGATGTAGACAAAACCACCTTGAATCGCAGCGCGGGCTTCACCACCATCTTCTACTAAGTTTGCGAGTTTAAGTAGCTGTCCCAGGCGAATGGTGCCGGTTACGGTGATTACAGGGATCTCTTCATTGTCCATTTTCTAACCTCGAATCAGATACGACGTCGATACCAGTATAAGAATACTGCCAGGCTGAAACAGATGCCCAATAGGTCGGCCACTAAATCAATGAAACTACCAGTGCGATAGTAAAGCAAGTATTCTTGGATGATTTCAGTAAGAGCTGCGTACGCACCAAAAGTGAGTAGTACGAATCCTGGGCGTAGTCGGGCTAAGAGTAAACAGACTGTGATTAGCGCGAATGAAGAAAAATGCACTACCAAGTCAAAGCCGGGTTCGCCCGGGGCGGTTGCACCGGGCAGGGGTTTCAGAAAGCTGATGATGGCGGTTAGCCAAGCTGCCGGTTCAGATGGGGGAGAATCGTTAAAGAGCACGTACCCCTGCACGATGAGAAGTAATAAAGCAAAGACGAGCCAACGGTTGCGGGGCTTAACTTCGCGGTTGAAATAGTCAGAGGTAGTGTATGGATTCATGTGGTTAATTTTCAAGGGTTGCTTGGTTTGGTGCAAGCGGAAAACATGAAAGTAAAGAATTGGTAAAAAGAACTTATTTTTTGTCCAAATAATAAAACGGGGTTTCAATCAGTTTAAATACATCTATAGCATTAACCCATACGCGTAAGAGTTATCTTTCGTCCGGAAAGTAACCGCGTATCACAGAAGGAAAAATTGTGAATCTAAAGAAAGTCCCACTCTTTGCGTGGGTATTGCTAGCTATCCTACTGGCGATCCTCGCCGGCCAGTTTATGCCAATCGCGGTAGCCCGCGTATTCTTCACCTTCAGCTCTCTCTTCGGAGCCTTCCTGGGCTTTGTAATTCCGCTGATTATTATCGGCTTGGTAACTCCTGCCATTGCCGAACTTGGGTCCGGTTCCGGACGCTGGATTGCCCTCACAGCGGGGATTGCATACGTATCTACCATGATTGCAGGCTTCGGAACTTGGGGCGTAAGCCAGTTTGTGCTTCCTTCCATTCTGACTCCAGGCTCTAAGACCGATATTGCAGGTGAAACCGTAGAGGGGCTGACCCCATATTTTAACGTTTCAAACTCCGCCTCAGGCGAAGGCGTTGAAATCGTCGTAACCCCACTGATGGGCGTCATGACCGCACTGGTACTCGCATTCATTCTGGGGCTGGGTCTTTCTTTAGTACAGGGTGACGTAGTCCGTCGTGGCTTCCAAGAATTCCGCATCATTATCGTCGCAATGGTGGAAAAGATCCTAATCCCACTGCTTCCAGTACATATTTTCGGTATCTTCCTTAACCTCACCATGAGTGGCGAAGCCGTCCGCGTAGTCACCACCTTCCTAGCTGTAGTGGTAATGACCTTCTCTTTGACCCTGGTTTACCTGTTGCTACAGTACACCGTAGCCGGCGCATTCTCTGGCCGTAACCCACTGAAAGCACTGTGGACGATGAAGGATGCCTACCTGACAGCACTGGGTACTTCCTCTTCCGCAGCTACCATTCCAGTCACCTTAAAGTGTACTGAAGCAAATGGGGTTTCCAAACCAGTTGCTGCTTTCACCGTGCCACTGTGCGCAACTATTCACCTGTCAGGCTCAACTATTAAGATTGTGGGCTTCTCACTGGCAATCATCTTCTTAGCTGGTGGCGATATGTCTCTCGCAGCTTACGCACCATTTATTTTCATGCTGGGCGTAATGATGGTTGCAGCCCCAGGTGTACCAGGTGGCGCAATCGCAGCTGCAGCTGGTCTACTTTCCTCTATGCTCGGCTTTACCGAAGCGCAGGTAGGTTTGATGTTCGCAACCTACATTGCTCTGGATTCCTTCGGTACTGCAACGAATGTTACCGGTGACGGTGCAATCGCAATGATTATGGACCGCATTGCTGGAAAGAAACTTGCTGAGTCTCAGGTTAAGTAAGCTCAGACTATTAGTGATGCCCGTGGAGAATGTTCCGCGGGCATCACTTTATGTTTAATATAGATACTAGGTTTTGTTGACAGCTCGAAAGGCATACCGTGAGCGATATTGATGAAGAATTTCAGCGGATTATCTCAGGTTTTTCTGCTGAAGATTTGCCCACGGAAGACCTTTCCGAAGCGCCGTTTGAAGCTGAGTCTAAGCTGGAAGTTGATCCTTTGGACTTGCCTGAGGATGAGAGCTTACATTTAGAAAATGGCTCACAGACCGTAGGGTTTGTAATTGCGCCTTTTACTTCTGCCGTGCAGATTGCAAATATTCTTGGCGTGTATGGGATTGAACGCTGGGTAGTGCAGTTGGAAGATCAGATTGCACTTTGGTGTGAGTTAGAAACAGAAGACACTACTGACGTGGAACGTCTGCTGGGGGATGAACGCCCCCTGCCAGAAGAATGTGATGCTTTTGCGCGGATACTGTCTCGCCTTAGCCCAATTGGTGTGATTGCGGTGGTTTCCACCCTGCGTGAAGAAGACGGGGAAGTCAGCGGTGACGTGCGGGCACGCCGTTATTTAGCTGGCGAACCAGAATCGGTGATTCCCGGCGGGTTGTTGCTTAATGGTATGGAAAATAAAGTTGAGGATCTGCTTTTAGGGCGTTCTCATCCGCAGGATTTTGGGGATTCTGTGTGGGCGAAAGCCGGCCACTAAATAGGGAGTAAATCATGGGTGAGCATAATTTCGCATCATTGCAGGCTCGTTTGCAACGTTCTGTAGATTCAGCTGACCGTGGGCAAGTTATGCCACTTACAGCTGCGGCTTTGGTGGAGTTTGATCCGATTACTCGGTTAGAGAAGTTAGTTGCCGCCCTGGAGAGTGAACGTTTGCTGGCACCTGCGCTGGTGGAATCTGGCGAGGAATGCATAACTGCTGCGACGCGAATTCCTTCCCCTTATGGTGAAGTGACGGTTGCTTTTACTGATTATGAGGCTTTGCGTCGCTGGGCTCCGCAGGCTCGGCCAGTGCCGATTGCGGGTCGGCAGCAGGCGTTAATGGCAATGGCTGAAACTGGAGGACGCCTGCTCATTAACCCAGTTCCAGATTCCGAGGGCGGCTCATCTGAGCTTTCCGGAATTCGCTTACCACGCCCAGCTGTGCAGGCTTTAGCACATGGCGATTCTTGGTTACCGCCTTGGCGGGATGACGACCTGCGTACAGAACTGCAGGTGAAAGCTGATGCGTTGCAGGCTGGTTTGAATTTGACTGTCTCGGTTTTGGCTGATGTAGATCCTACTTTGAAAGTGCTTTTGGAGTTTAGTGTTCCTTACGGGGTTAGTGGGTTTGAAGTGAAAGCTGAGTTGGCTCGTTTTCATCAAGACCTGTCACAGGTGCCTCGTTTGCAAACGGCGGGGGAGCGTATTGAGTTTATTCCACTTTTAGTGGGAACTCACGCAGAGTAGTTTGTGGCTGACTTCACTGTTGTTGGTGGAGGTTGGTTTTCAAAAACGCAGAAAATCCTGGTAATATTGAATACGAATGTTCGGGCTTCACGCTCGAAATGTAGAAGCTTTAGGTTTCTACCTAAGCAAGCGGAGAAATCCCACCTTGGATTCCGACCTTGAAAAAGGGCCTTAAGATAAGGGGTTTAGAACGTGATTCTAAACTAAACGGGAATCGGGTTCATATTCAGCCACTCGTGTGGTTGTTATGTTTTGTGGACCTTCGCATGCTTAGATGCGAGGGTCTTCTTCGTATCTGAATAAAAACGAGAGTTAGGAGCAGCTCATCAACGAGCCTCGGGTAAATGACCGAATCCGCGTCCCAGAAGTTCGCCTTGTCGGACCAGAAGGGGAGCAGGTAGGTGTAGTTCGCGTAGAAGACGCTCTGCGCCTTGCTGAAGAAGCAGGTTTAGACCTGGTTGAAGTAGCACCAGGTGCGCGACCACCAGTAGCTAAGCTAATGGATTACGGCAAGTTCAAGTATGAAGCAGCCCAGAAGGCACGCGATGCGCGTCGTAACCAGGCCAACACTGTTCTGAAGGAAATTCGTTTCCGTCTGAAGATTGATGACCATGACTACGAAACCAAGAAGGGACACGTAGAACGTTTCCTTAACGGTGGCGACAAGGTTAAGGTCATGATTATGTTCCGCGGACGCGAACAGTCCCGACCAGAAATGGGTATTCGTCTGCTGCAGCGTTTAGCTGAAGACGTATCCGAACTGGCAACCGTGGAATCTGCACCACGTCAGGATGGACGCAACATGGTTATGGTTCTTGCACCTACCCGTAAGAAGTCAGATGCAAAGAACGAACAACGCAAACGCCGTGAAGCCGAACGGGCTGCTAAGCGTGACCGTAAGGCCGAAAGATCAGCAAAGGAAAGCAAAGTTAAAGCTGACGAAGCTGAACTGGCTTGAGATTACTGATTGTAGAGATGGAATAGAGGATAAAATGCCTAAGAACAAGACGCACTCTGGTGCTAAGAAGCGTTTCCGCGTAACCGGAAGTGGCAAGCTTATGCGCGAAAAGGCAAACAAGCGCCACCTGCTGGAAGTTAAGTCTTCCACCCGTACCCGTCGCCTTTCCCGCGACCAGGTTGTTGCACCAGCTGACCAGAAGAACGTTCGTCGCCTGCTGGGCATCTGATTCCCAGGCGAATAAAGAGGAGATTTAAAGAATGGCACGTGTTAAGCGGGCGGTTAACGCCCAGAAGAAGCGTCGCGTAGTACTCGAACGCGCATCCGGCTACCGTGGTCAGCGTTCCCGCCTTTACCGTAAGGCAAAGGAACAGGTTACCCACTCAATGGTTTACTCTTACCGTGACCGTCGCGTCCGTAAGCGTGAAATGCGTAAGCTGTGGATTACCCGTATCAACGCAGCAGTACGCGAAAACGGCATGACCTACAACCGCTTCATCCAGGGTCTGGCTCTGGCAGGCATTGAAGTTGACCGACGTATGCTGTCCGAACTGGCTATTTCCGATCCTGCTGCATTCACCGCTCTGGTTGAAGCTGCACGCAAGGCTCTGCCAGCAGACGTAAACGCACCACAGAACTGAAATAAACATGTCGGCTGAGAATCAGCCGCGTGAGCATCGCCCGGCTATGCTAAGCAATCCAAATGCAGACCGCATTAAAGAGGTTGCTGCGCTGGCCGGGCGTTCTGCACGCCGGCGTAGTGGACGAGTATTAGTTGAAGGTCCTCAAGCTGTACGCGAAGCTCTGCGCTTCTGTGGCAAGGACCTTTTAGACGTGTATATTTCTGAAGAGGCATGGGAACGCTATCCTGAACTTGTGCAGGAAGCTAAGGCAGCAACCCGCTGGGTACATCAGGTAACGAATGAGGTATCAAAGGCCATATCAACTGATTCCCAGGGGATCACAGCGGTAGTTAAAGACTTCCGCACTGATGGTCTGCCTAAGGTTGATTGGGATTTCATTGTCGTCCTGGCACAAACCCAGGATCCAGGTAACGCCGGTACGATGATTCGTATCGCCGATGCAGCGGGAGCAGACGCAGTCTTCATTTGTTCCGGCTCTGTTGATGTTACTTCCCCTAAGGTAGTGCGTTCTTCTGCAGGTTCAGTATTCCATCTGCCATCCATCGTAAATGTTGGTCTTCCAGAAGTTCTGGAATGGGCGCGTGCTCGCGGCATGCAATTACTGGGTGCTGATGGCAATGGCTCTGTTGATCTTTTTGATGCGGCAGACTGCATGGTTGATGTTGATTTAGCTGAACCAACTGCATGGATTTTCGGTAATGAAGCGCATGGTTTCGCACAGTTTGATACGTCTGAGATTGAGCATTTTGTGTCTATTCCATTGGGCGGTCATGCTGAGTCTTTAAACGTTTCTGCAGCTGCTGCTGTGTGCCTGTTTGCTTCTGCAAAGGCAAGGCGTTTCAACGAGCTTTAAACGGCTTTAGTATTTATTAGGAGCAAGAGTCAGTGGGTGAGGATAAGCTAATCGCAAAAATGCGGGAGGTTCTTCCTGTTGGTGGGAATACTCTGGTTTGGTCAGGTGATGACTGTGCTGAGATTGCTACTACCACTGGCTCTTTCCTGATTTCTACGGATGTTTTAGTTGAGGACGTGCATTTTCGTATTGACTGGTCGAGTGCCTTTGAAGTTGGTGTACGTGCGGCTCAGCAGAATATGGCTGACATTATGGGACAAGGCGGGATAGTTACCGCACTGGTGGTGTCATTGGTGATTCCACCTTATTTGTCTGAGGACTGGTTGTGTGATCTGGTAGCGGGTTTCGCCGCTGCTGTGGCTCCTACGGGAGCTGGTGTTGTTGGTGGGGATTTGTCGCGTGGTGCGCAGTTAGTTATTTCTGTAACGGTTTGTGGTGAGAGCGTTAAGACGCCACTTCCGGGTTCGATATTGCGGTCCGGTGCGCGTCCGGGGGATGTGGTGGCGGTGGCTGGTACTTTGGGTTATTCTTACGCGGGTTTGCAGCTTTTACAGCGGGGGAATGAACAGCCTGAGTTCGCTTTATTTAAGCAGATTTTTAAGACGCCGCAACCGCCTTTAGAGATGGGGCCGTTGGCGGCTTTAGCAGGGGCAACGGCGTTGATGGATGTTTCGGATGGATTGTCGTCTGATTTGGCTCGGCTTGCGAAAGCGTCGCAGGTGAGTGTGTTGCTTTCAAAAACAGCGCTTTCTGCTTTTACGGCACCTTTAGAGGCGGTGGCAGTTTCTCTAGGACGGTCTGCTTTGGATCTGGTTTTGAATGGAGGAGAAGACCACGCGTTGCTGGCGTGTTTCCCTGCTGGTATTGAGGTGCCCTCTGGCTTTACTGTAATCGGTAGTGTTGAAGCTGGTGGGGCAGAAGTTTGGCTGGATAGTGAAAAACTTAGTGAGTCAGGTTGGGATCACTTCGCTTAGTTTAGTTTCATTTCGTTATCTTTTTGTATTTGTATCTACCGTATCTATGGTAAATCTGCTAGCATACACGTTTGTACGAGTTATTCGTTAAAGGACGTGAGTTATGCAAAAGAATATAACTACTAAACTAATTACTGGTTTAATTGCTACCGGCTTACTCTTCCCAACGGTATCAACGACTGCAGCTTTTAGTGCTGTCCTTCCAAGGACAGAAAACACAACCGCTACCGCGCCAGCTGCGGGTACTTGGAGTGGTTCTATCACTTTTAAACTGGTATTGAATGGTGCTGACGCTCAGAACGAAAACGACTATACCGAAAAAGTCGTTGTGTTTGATAACGCGCCACTAGACACTCCACTTGGGCTACAGGGAACTCTTCCAAATACTATGGAAGGGCTTTACTGGTCTCGTCCATTTGCGGGTTGGTCTGATCAACCTAAAGCGAACCGCTACACCTCAGAAAATGTAAAACTTTACTCTGCTAATAACACTTTGGGAGATGTTCTGAAAGATTTCCCAGATGGCAAAGTAGTCTTGCACGCAATCTATGATGGTCCATTCGACGGAAAAACCTCATTTTTTGGGATTACGGTACCGCGCTCACACGAAGGGCTAAGCAAACATAACCGTCTGCGAATCCACCAGGGGTTAACTAAAGAAACAGTTCTGACTGATTTTATTTCTAACCCTAACTTCGTATTGAAAGACTACATCGCTACCGAGCGTACTAATCCTGCTTCAGCTACTCCTGGTGTAGACCAGATGGGCTTTGCAGATACTGACCTCGGCCACACCTACACTGACCATAAGGTGGTTGGTTTCTACCACCCTTCCTTAGGTGAAACAGCTCTAAAATACACCTCAAACTTCAACTTTAATAAGGGCGTAGCTACCGTTGTTCGCAACAATCCTTGGATTTACGGAGTTGGCGCGTTAAGTGAATCTGAAGTACTACTCACCTACAAAGTAGATCCAAATACTACGGTTGCTGAAAAACTTACGGGATTTACTTTAGACGCAGCGATTTTCCGCCTTAAGCGAGCTGAAGTTAAAACCACTGCAGGGGTTAAGGATATTACCGTTGAAAATCGTCAGCCAGCTGTAGATACCGGAGACATTCACGAAACCACCTTTGATCTTTCAATCCCAGCAGATATTGATCGGACTACTATCACCGAAATTCGCTTGATTGCAGAACCTCGCCAACGCCAGGGCGTAGGTGATACTGAAGAAGCCAAAACCGCTCAGGCGAAAATCGATGAAAAACTACGTGCCCTGCCTGCAACTGTTTACACTCGCGATATGACCCTGTCTAACCAACAAGGCATTAGTATCACTGCTGAGCAGGCTAAGAATCTGGCTACTAATGCAGCAGATGGAACTGACCTAGTAGCGACTATTGCAGGTACCGTTGACGGTACAGTGACATTTAAACCATTCCCACGTCTAGGAAAGTACGATTTAAGTATTCCACGGGTTGCTTCAAACGTTTTAATGGTTGACTTCGTTTACCCTAAAGTTAACTTCGATTTGAACTCGGTAACCCTTGGTGATACTCGCGATCAGGTAGCTAAGGCAGCTTTTGAGCCAAAGACAGAAATCGAAAAAGACGGTGCAAAGCTACTTGTAGTTGCTGAAAACGAATTCCCACAGGTAGAAAACTTCACCGTAAACGATAAGACCTATCGTTTCCTCGGCTGGACTACTGATGCTGCAGGCACTCAACCTTTTGATGCCACTACTGATATCCGTCAGGATACTACGGTTTACGCTAAGTGGGCACAGGAAGTTTACCCGGTAGAACCAAACCTGCTACCAGCAGAAAAATGCGGGGTAGAACCAACCCTGATGGTACCTGAGGTTACAGGGATTAAATATGAAAAGACCATGGAAGGAAAAGTAGCTACCGTCGTGGCAACACCACTTCCAGGGTATGTATTCACTACCGGTAATCAAACGGAAACCTGGACCTACACTATTAAAGCTGTGGAGTGTAAGGTGATAACTCCTAAGAAGGATAAGACTAAGACTCCTAAAGCACCAGCAAAACCTAAGCTTGCGCAAACCGGTACGAATGTAACTGGAGTAGGCGTAATTGCCTTGCTGACTCTCTTTGGTGGTATTGCCGTGGTACGCCGAGCACGCCGCTAGTAGAAACTAAGCACTAAAACCTAATTGTGGTTGTGGGCGGGGAATCACTAGATTCTCCGCCCACAACCACAATTAGTACATGTTAGTTAACGCTGAAAATCACGGATAGCTGTAAGTCCTCACTAGGTTGTAAAACAGCATTTGGATTGCGGTAGAGTTGCTCAACGCAAACAAAATCCAAAGCCTGAAAATCAGGTAAGTCGCCGATTCCGGGGTTCTCGCCAGGATTCCAAACTACCGTATGCGTGTAACCACTGGGAGTAATCTGCAACCCATCTAAAACAGCTGGGAAAGCGCCCTCGTAAACGCGATTAATACCCGCTGGAACTGGATTTAAATCCGTATCTGTGTGAGCAGAAACCGGCTCACCAGACGCATAATCTAAATAGTTGCCACGCACCCCATGCAAAATAGCCTGACCTGCATTAGCGCGGAAGTAACCATGTAGGCCCAACTCAACTGGTTTTGCCTCATCACTGAGGTTCTCAATCTGAGCATCCAAACGCAACGACACTGGTGTAAGCGTAAAAGTAAGCCTCATGCGACCTGCGGAAAGAAACTCAGGAACCACCGGGTAATCGCAAGCATCAAACTCAAAAGTGAAAACAGCTTGAGAATCAGAGGACTCAACTAGCTTCCACTCATTATTTCGGCCAAAACCGTGGAAAGGTTTCGCAGCGCCACCAAACCAAGGGAAACACAAGGGAATTCCACCGCGTAGTGGGCCCCGGCAGTCGTGGTCTGCTAAATCAGAGAGGAAAAACTGCTCTACACCATTTACCTGCCAGGAAAAAATCTGCGCTCCGAAGTGGTTAATCTGTGCGCGGGAAGATCCACAAGTTAAGGTAGTAATACTAGCCACGGTTTGCTCCTTCGCATGAATGTATACAACCTTTACTATTCTAGGAGTAACCAAACGTTGATAAGAGAGTTTTGGAAAACGACATGTACTATGCCCACCTGATGCCTAGCCCACTGGGAGAAATCCTTTTAGAAAGCGACGCAACAGCGTTGACCGGCGTGTGGTTTTCCGGCACCTATCCCAAGGACGTTGATTTAAAAGCCGTCGCCAATAGCGAACCCCCCGAAATCTTACAGCGGGCAGAAGCCTGGTTAACAGCATATTTTGCGGGTGAAAACCCCGCGCTTGATCTTCCATTAAAGCCACAGGGAACGCCTTTTCAACACGAGGTATGGAAGTACCTGTTAGAGATTCCGTACGGGCGTACAGTTACCTACGGTTGGATTGCGAAGCAGATTGCGACAGAGCGTAATATAGCGCGGATGTCTGCCCAAGCTGTAGGCGGTGCGGTAGGAAGCAACCCTATTTCTATTCTGGTGCCTTGTCACCGCGTAGTGGGAGCGAATGGGAAGCTAACTGGCTATGCTAGCGGTTTAGAACGCAAAGAGTTTCTTTTAGCCTTAGAATCTGCAGGGAATAGCTGACCTCCAGTGGAATGGGGGTAGGGTAGGTATTCTTAATAGGATTCCCCATACCTTAGATAAGGTGGGAAAAGACAAACTCCTACCTTTACTCCTAATGAACTTGTGCGGGAGCATTTTTTCAAAAAATGCTCCCGTAGCCTAACGAAAACGCTGTTTTTTAACTTCTGCGGGAGGGAAAACCAAAAAATGCTCCCGCCGGCTTCTAAGTCATGCTTTCGTTTTGGCGTGACTGGGCATATGCGTATTGCAAGTAGAGGTTGGGTTTATTCATGCCCTCAGCGTGAATTCAACAAACTAAAAACCCGACCTATCCCCATGACACTAGGAAAAGTCGGGTCCCCAGCAACACCAAATGTCGTATAACCCTATAACCCCCGCTTTCCAGGAACTAAGTGAAAACAAAAGGACCACTACCGAAGTAGTGGTCCTTGAAAGCTTATTGCAATCAGATGTTGCGTTCTACACGCTCACTCTTAATGCAGGTGGTGCAAACGTTCAGACGCTTTGGAGCGCCCTTAACAATCGCACGAATACGCTGAATGTTTGGGTTCCAACGGCGGTTGGTTCGCACGTGGGAGTGCGAAACGCTCTTGCCGAAGCCGGGTCCCTTGCCACAGACGTCGCACTTAGAAGCCACGGTTGTATCTCCGAATCTCGATTAAAACATTTTACCTACGCCAGTTTAGCGCGAAATAGTTCAACACCAAAGTCCAGCGGGTCTGAATGATAGGTATTTCACTTCCATATCAGACAACTTAACCAGAATATACGAGTTTCTAAGATATTCCAACTATTGACGCCCCGGTGTGAGTGTCAGGTGAGACACAATTTATGAGAAACTAGGTTTATGGAGCCTAAAAACACTGCAATTCAGCTGGAAATCGCTGACGTTTCTGACTTACTTCGCCTGTTGGATTTAACTATCGGCAGCTTAGAGACAGTCGCGCCTCTGCTGGATGATTTAAATGCGTTAGCGGGCGCTGATTTCGACACCGGCTCTAACGCGCTCCACACTTTCCGCACGATAAGACACCTGCTACGTGAGACGCCCACAGGTTTTGACTCAGCTCCCGCCTTTCTCAACGCCTGTACGATTTATGCGCGCAGCAGCGGCCGGGGGCATATCGGTATTTTAATAGCGAACCTATTTGAAAGTTTGGCGAAGTCCGCGCACGCCCAAAAACTGCGTCCAATTGACGTGCGTCGTTTCTTTAAATCCCTTCCAGCTACTTTAGAGCAGTGTTTTAAAACCCCGGACCTAAGCTTACAGGCGATTGCGGTGGCAGCAGCAGAGGTAGCTGATAATACTGAGGACCCGATTACCAGCATTCACATGATGGTGGGTGAAGCTTCAATGGAGATTCAAGGGACGTTGATTGAGTCCACTGAGGGTTGGATTAACCCGGGGGCAGCTGTGCTGGCATTATTCATCGCGTCCCTGCATTCCCTCTACGATGGTCACGAGGGCGCTTTGGAAGTTGCTCTCGCAATGATTTCAAGTTTGGCGCAGACTGCCTCGCGTAGACCTCTGCCGGCTAATCAGCCTCGTGAAGGAGCCGAGTACTCCGTAGACTTACAGCTAGACGGCATGGTTGAAGATTTCCAAAACTACTGTGCTTCACTAGATTCCCTGCAAGTGAGGTACTCGAAGCAGGGAAGCACTGATCTGCTGGGGATGGGATCATGGCGTTTCCACATAGATACTTCCACGCCATTAAGTGTCATTCCACGTTTCGGATGGGTACGTAACATCGTCGTGAAAGACGCTCGCTACGGTGAACTAATCGGCCAAGATGAACTGGCAGTTCAACAGGAAGAATCCGGCGTACTCTACCTTTCACGGCCAACTTGGCAGCGCCCAGACACAGTACGCGTCATTGCGTTAGTTCGACACCTTGAGTTTTTAGAAGAAATCGCTTCAACTGGCGCATGGGTGGTATTCAACCCCTCGTTAGAAGATACTCCAGTGGTAGCATCACTTTTAGCTGACGCACCAGGTAATACAGCACTACTGCTTCCCGCAGATGAACAAGCCCTGCAGATAGCTCAACGAGCACAAAAAATCGTTGAAAACCGAGGGAATAACCTGCAGGTAATCTATCCAACTTACCCGTATTCAGACGTGCTAACTAGCGTTTGCGCGGCCACTGCAGCTCCAATTTTCATGCCCCAAGTTGGCGAACGTACCCCAGAAGTCACCCGACAACTCTTACAGTCAGCAGCTGACGGAAGCGTCCGACGTTGCGCCCTCGTGAATGACACAAACCCACTGGTGATTAAAGACCAACTCAACCAGCTCATCGGCTACGGATTAAGCCGCCTGGTACTTTTCTGCCCAGAAAATGATCAGCAACTCTTGCAAGACACCGTCAATGATGCGTTAGAAGAACGCGGGCAACTGGGACACTACGTGGAAATCATTCACTCTGAAACCACACAGATCGTCTTAGTAAACGGATAAGCCATGGATAAACCAACCTGGCTGAATACGCCACTTGAACGCCTTTTGGGGAGTCGTACGGCAAAGAAACTAGCCCCACTAGGCTTAGAAAACACCGCAGACTTGCTGCATTTCTACCCACGACGCTACCTGCACTGGGGAAAACTCACCCCACTGTACAGCCTCCACCCAAATGAGGACGCAACCATCCTCGCATCGGTACAAAGCCAGCAGCTGCACGCCAACCGAAACGGGGGAGTCCGCCTAAATGTGGAACTCACCGACGGACACTCGACTATAACCGCCACCTTCTTCGCCACCCACCCCGCGAAACTTAGCGTCCACCAAGGACTCTTAAAACCCGGCACCCAGCACCTCTTTGCTGGAACAATCAGCCAGTACCGAGGACAACTACAACTCACACACCCAAGTTTCGAAGAAGCCGGAGAAGACGTCGAACGCATCCTCACTAAACCAATTCCGGTTTACCCCGCCAGCAGCAAGTGCCCAACCTGGTTCACCGCTAAAGCCGTGGGCATCATACTTGACCAAATGCGACAAGAAGACTTACTAGACCCCTTCACCGCCAGCGAAAAAGAAAAATATGGGCTACTGGACTTAATCGAGGCAATCGAAAAAATCCACCGCCCCAACACGGATACTGACATTCCTAAAGCAAAACACACGCTGAAATGGGTGGAAGCCTTTGAACTACAGGCAGCTTTCGCGCAACAACGCCACACAAACGCCCAAGCGCGCGCAAAAACTATACCCGCAACCGCCACCGAAATCATTCCAGAAGTAATCGAAAACTTCGGATACGAACTAACCGGCGGGCAACAAACCGCCATTGCAGAAGTCCTTGCAGATATGAGCCGTGAAGTTCCCATGCAACGCCTGCTCCAAGCCGATGTAGGCGCAGGTAAAACCATTGTTGCTGGCATTTTGATGAGCGTTGTCGTTAATGCCGGATACCAGGCTGCGCTGCTTGCCCCCACGGAAGTTCTAGCACAACAACACGCCCTGAACTTACGTAGACTACTACCCGTCCCCGTAGAACTACTGACCGGGTCAAGTAAAGCCGGAACCCGCAAACACATTGCTGAAATCACTGGCAGTGGACAGCCTGCCGTTTTAGTAGGCACTCACGCGCTACTCCAAGACTCCTTAACCTTTAAGAACTTAGCGCTGGTAGTAATCGATGAACAGCACCGTTTCGGAGTCGCACAACGAGAAAAACTCCGTGAAAACCAAGATTTTGTGCCACACCTGCTTTCCATGACAGCTACGCCGATTCCCCGCACAATCGCTATGACCGTGTTCGGAGACTTGGATATTACCGAAATCCGAGAGCTTCCAAAAGGGCGTATCCCCGTGAAGACACACACGGTTAATGAGTGCAATCACGCCTGGATGCAACGACTGTGGGTGCGCTCGCGGGAAGAAATCGAAGCTGGTGGACGCGTATTCGTCGTAGCCCCACGCATCGGCGACGAAGAATCAGATTCTGAGTTAGCGTCGGTTACTCAAACCGCGCAGCGTCTGCGAAACCTACCAGCCCTGCAGGGGATTAAGGTCGGGGAACTACACGGTAAACTAACGCCAGAAGAAAAAGCTCAGATTATTAGTGACTTTAACACGGGCCAGTTATCTCTGCTGGTGACCACTACAGTGATTGAAGTGGGCGTCGATATTAAAGACGCGTCGCTAATGGTGATTCTAGATGCCCAACAGTTCGGGCTGTCGCAGCTGCATCAGCTGCGTGGGCGCGTGGGGCGTGGCGGGCAAGCAGCTACCTGCATTGCGGTTTATAGTGCGGAAGCAAATCCTGATTCTATTGAGCGTTTAGAGGCTTTTGCTTCTACTAATAGCGGGTTTGAGTTAGCTGAGTATGATTTGAAACTGCGTTGCGAGGGCAACGTTTTAGGACAGTCTCAGTCAGGAAAAACAACTTCGTTAAAAGCCCTGCGAGTGCTACGCGACGCAGATATTATTGCCTCTGCACGGGATCTGGCGCTCGCGGTGGTGGCAGAAGATCCGCAGTTAGAGAAGCGCCCTGAGTTGGCTGCGCGAGTCGGCTTGGCGCGTCAAGATGCCGTTTGGATGGACCGGGTTTAAGGTAGGCTGGTTTTATGACTAGGATTGTTGCGGGAAATTTTCGAGGGCGGAAATTAAGCGTCCCAGCAAGCGGTACACGCCCAACTTCAGAACGTGTTAGAGAAGCACTGTTTTCACGGTTAGAGACTTGGGATGAGCTGCAGGACGCAAAGGTTTTAGATCTTTTTGCGGGTTCTGGAGCTTTAGGGATTGAAGCTGTTTCGCGGGGTGCTGCGCAGGCTACGCTGGTGGATTTCGGAGCAGCTGCGGTTACTTGTTGCAAGGCTAATGTGGCGGCGACCGGTAAACCTGCGCAGTTTCAAGTCTTGCGTGCGGATGCTGTGAAGTTTGCAAATAATCCGGGAATGGGAAACTATACGCTGGTATTTTTAGATCCTCCGTATGATTTCCCTGCAAAACAAATGATTCAAGTGCTAGAAGGATTGCGTTCACACCTGGTGGATAATGCTCTGCTGGTAGTGGAAACTTCCACTCGCACTGCAGAACCAACCTGGCCGGCGGATTATGTTTTGGAATCCTCTCGTGATTGGGGAGAAACCCGCGCCTGGTTCGTAACCTATGCGCCGAATGGTCTTTTGGAAGATGAGGAGGAATAGGATGGTTACTGCAGTAATCCCAGGTTCTTTTGACCCCGTGACGGTGGGACATTTAGATGTGGTTAAACGCTGTGCGCAGCTATTTCCAGAAGTTGTAGTGCTAGTAGCTTCAAATAGTGCTAAACAGTATTGGTTTGACAGTTCACAACGTGTTTCCTTGATTGAAGCATCAGTAGTAGAGTTTGAAAACGTCCGGGTCGAGGCTACTAATGGTCTTTTAATGGACTGGTGTCAGGCGAATCTCGACGGGGAAGTGGTTTTAATCAAAGGCATTCGTAGTGCAACTGACTTCGACTATGAAACTGTGCAAGCAGTTGCAAACCGCGCCCTCGGGAAAATAGAAACTCTGTTCCTGCCAGCCGAGCCCACCCACGCACATATTTCTTCATCCCTGGTGAAAGAGCTGGCGAAACACCACGGAAATATTGAAAACCTAGTGTCTAAACCAGTTTTTAAAGCGATTAACCGTAGACTAGAAACAAACTAGGTCCACCCCAGATTGAGGTAGTCATGTCACACGAAGAACTAGATGCAGAAGTCTACGAAGACGAATATTACGACGAAGGTGATGAATACCGTTCATCAACCGTAATCGCCATCCTCGACCAGATTGAAAACATGGTTGAGATTGCTCGTGCTCTGCCAATGAGTGCTTCCGTTTTAGTAAACAAAGCAGACATCATTGAACTGCTTGCACAAGCACGCGAATCCCTGCCAGATGACCTGCAGGAAGCAAACGGCGTACTCGCAGACGCAGATGACTTAATGACCCGCGCAGATCAGCAGGCAGAAAGCACCATCATGGAAGCTAATCTGCGTGCAGATACCCTGGTTAAAGAAGCTGAAGAAAAAGCTATTGCCATGGTTGATCGCGCCCGCAAAGAAGCTGAAGATCTGCGTAACCGCGCACAAGAAGAAGTAGCTTCCCTGAAAGAAAAAACTGCCAATGAAATTGAAACGCAGCTTCAGGATGCACAAAACCACGCTGACTACCTGATTAGTCAGGAAGCTGTCTCACAGGCTGCACTGGCACGTGCCGAAGAAATCGTTGCAAAAGCTAATGATCACGCTGTGAAGCTAGCTGATGGTGCTGACCGCTACTGTTCAGAATCCCTTAACAACCTACTGGACGCGGTAGAAAAGATTTACAACCAGACCGTAGCTGGTGTGGAAACTATCGAAGCGCGACGTGAAGCTCGTCGCGGTGAATGAAACTAAAAGGAGTTTAGTTTGACTACGCATGACTTCAACGGTGCGAAACTTTCAATCGTTGACTTGCCTACCCGCCCCGATCACTTCCGTGACTACGAGATGGACCTGGTAGTAGGGGATGACCTTGGCACTTCCGTAATGCGAGTCGAACCAGGCACTGTGCTACACGTAAATGCGACTGCTCAGTCAATGACTGACGGTGTTCTGCTTCGCATCAGCACTCAGGTCCCAGTGACTTCCGCTTGTGTGCGTTGCCTGGACGAATTCACTGAAGACGTAGATTTGCAGCTTGATGAACTTTACTTCACCCCCGAGGCAATTAAACGCATGGTTGCTGACGAAGGTGAAGAAGCTGTTGAAGACCTGCAGATTCTGGAAGCAGATGAAATCGAACTGGAACCACTCTTGCGTGACGCTATCATCGCGGATATGGAGTTTTCTCCGCTGTGTTCTGATGACTGTGAGGGACTGTGCGAGACTTGTGGTGAGCCACTGCGTGACCTGCCTGCAGACCACGCGCATGAACTGCTTGATCCACGTTTTTCAAAGTTGGCAGCACTATTAGCAGATGCTGAAAAATAATGGCTGTGCGTAAGCGTAAAAAACAGGCAGCTCCACCTGCCGCACTTAATACTAATCTGGCTGATCTTTTTGGAGTTTGGCAGATTAGCTTTGATCCAGAACTACTCATTTTGGCTCTTACGCATCGTTCTTTCGCTTTTGAAGTCGGCAACATTGAGCCGAATGAACGCTTGGAATTCTTGGGCGACTCAGTTTTATCAATTATCGTTACTGAGTACCTGTATAAGAATTACCCGCAGTCTTCTGAAGCAAACTTGTCACGGATGCGTGGAGCAATCGTTTCGGAAAAGACCCTCTCTCAAGTGGCGCGTAACATTCGCTTGGGTGACTTCATTCTGCTAGGTAAGGGCGAAAACCTCACTGGGGGACGGGATCGTGATTCCATCCTTTGTGACATGACGGAAGCTATGATTGGCGCTACCTATTTAAGCCACGGTTTAGAAGCTACGCGTCGGATTGTTGAATACCACTTGCGTCCATTCTTAGAACGCGCAGTCGAGTTGGGGAAATCTTCTGACTATAAGACCACCTTGCAGGAATACTGTGCGGAGGCAAGCTTGGGCGAACCAATCTATGAGGCAGAGGGATTCGGTCCCGACCACGCCCGTTACTTCATTGCCACGGTAACTGTGGGTGGCGAACTGGTGGGGCACGGCCAAGCGTCCTCGAAAAAGGGAGCTAAGTCTGAGGCTGCGCGCGCCGGGTACTTTAATATCACGCAGGGAACTGACCCGGATCATTTCATGCCGGTAGAGGATACGAATGCCTGAATTACCTGAGGTGGAGACTATTCGCCTTGGTTTAGCTGGGCGGGTAGTTGGCAAGGAAATCGCGGAAGTTTCGGTTTGGAATACGCGGATGGTGCGTACGCAGCCTGGTGGCGCGCAAGAGTTTATTTATTTGCTCGAGGGCGCTAAGATTCAAGCTGCCGTGCGACGCGGAAAGTTCTTGTGGCTGGAGCTGGACGATGCTAAAGCACTGGTGATTCACCTGGGAATGTCAGGGCAGGTACATGCTTGGGATGAAAAACCCGCTGAACGCCGTAAACATGAGCATATTCGCGTTGAATTTACGGACGGTACCGGATATACGCATGTTGATCAGCGGACCTTCGGTAAAGCTGAAGTAGTTGATTTAGTTCCATGTGCGGATGGTTTCCCCGGGGGACGTGGCTCTAAAATGCCGATGATGCCAGCGAGTGCTACTCATATTGCGCGTGACCCACTGGATCTGGGGTTCAACGTGGTGACTGTAGCTAGGCAACTACGTAGGTCAGCTGTCGCGGTGAAAACTCTGTTGTTAAAACAGGAACTGGTGTCAGGTATCGGTAACATTTACGCTGATGAAGCACTTTTTGCCTGTGGTTTGCACGGTTCTGTCCCGGGATCTTCCTTAACTCAGAAACAGGCCGTAGCTTTACTTGAAGCTGCGCAACAGGTAATGCGAGCTGCCGTTGAAGTTGGTGGAACTTCTTTTGACAGTCTTTACGTGAATGTCTCTGGAGAGCCTGGGTACTTTGCGATAAGCCTGCAAGTTTACGGCCGTAATGGTCAAGCATGCCACAAATGCGGTAATCTCATTCTTAGAGAGAATATAGGTGGAAGGTCACATCATTACTGTGGTACCTGCCAGCGACTACCTAGAAGGAGCCGGAAAGCATGAACGTAGAGACTAAGCGTGAACAGACTCGAGTCATGATTATTGACGATCATGAAATCGTACGTCGCGGTATCGCCGAAATCGTCGACCGTGCAGACGGTTTAGAAGTAGTTGCCGAAGCTGGTTCGGTCACAGATGCCATTCGCCGTGCAGAGCTGGTGGTCCCTGACGTAATGCTCGTGGACCTACAGCTACCTGACGGTACTGGTATCGACATTATGCGTCGCCTCCGTGAGACTAAGCCAAGTATTAAGCCAATCGTCCTCACTTCCTTTGATGATGACTCTGCATTGGCAGAAGCTTTAGAAGCAGGCGCTTTAGCATACGTGTTAAAGACTGTACATGGTGCAGAAATTACCGAGGTGATTCGCGCTATTGCCGATGGGCGAGTACTGCTGGATGAACGTACTGTAACGCGCCGGAAAGCAGACCACGGTGATCCAACCGCAGACCTTACTCCTGCTGAACGTAAAGTGCTGAACCTTATTGGTGATGGTCTTTCAAACCGTGAAATCGGCGAAAAGCTGGGAGTGGCTGAAAAGACCGTGAAGAACCATATTACTTCTTTGCTTGCAAAGATGGGGCTGCAGCGTCGTACGCAGGTAGCTGCCTGGGTCGCCGGACAGCGCGCAGCTGCTTGGCGTAACTGAGATTTTAAAGTTGGTCCCCTTACCCGGAATCTTTGAGTAAGGAGACCAACTTTATATATTATTGTGGATATTTTGCGTGGAAACTCGCGTTGCCGCGTTTTTGTTGCGTCGGAACTTAAGTTCGCACGCAAAGATTACTCGTCGAAAATCGGAGCAGTCCAAGTGAGCGCCGTACCCGAATGATCCTCACGTGGCAAAACCGTGCAATCACCACCATGACGCCGCGCACGTGCTCGCAAATTGCCTAAACCAGAAGTACGCGTACGATCTAGCGGAATACCCACGCCATTATCCATTACCCGGATAGTGACCTGTCCCTCCGGAGCCTCACCCTCAATCCGGACAATAACCTTAGCCGCAGTAGCCTTAGCATGACGCGCCACATTAGAAATACCCTCGCGGATTACTGCCACCACATCATCAGAAAGATCAGAACCAATGCGGCGATTAACTTCGCGTAAACGATCCTCATCATCAGCCGCGACCACATCGCCGTCAATCTTAATAATCAAACCAGGGGCGAAGCCCAACGAATTACGGGCAATCGAAGTTTCCCGGTAAATACGTTCCAAAAGCTCCGTCGCTAAATCCTTATCCTGCAAACTATGCACAATCGAACGAATCTGGCGGACAGACTCATCCACCGCTCCCAAAGCACCCTGCAGAATCGAAACTAGTTCAGCACGAGACACCTCATCAGAATCAACCTTCTTCATAGCCGTATCCAACTGCATACCAGTCGCAAACAGCTGCTGAATAGCGAAATCATGCAAGTCACGACCAATCCGGTCACGCTCATCATACAAAGTAGCGACATCTTCCAAATGACGCGCAGAAGCCAGCTCCAACACAAACGCTGCCTGAGATGCTAAAGACTCAGCCAAAGGTAAATCAGAAGCATCAAACTCAGGTTCACCCGGTTTACGTAGCAATAAAAGAACACCAGTACCCGTATCCCGGTTCATCATCGGCGCATATAAAGCAGGGCCAAAATCACGTAACTCCGGCACACGCATCGTAGACGCCCGCGTCATCGAATCAACAATCATTCCGACGCCCTCGGAAAGCACTGCCATAGCGCGTCCCTCAGCGGGGAAAACCACGCCAATCATCTGCTCAGCCAAATACCCCTCAGCGATCTCACACGCCCACGTGAAACCCACCGAAGGAAGAATAATCAACGCCGTATCCGCCTGCGCAACCTCCAACACCGTTTTCGCAATCAAAACCAGCGCCTCTTCCTCATCAGCGCCCCCCAACATCGCGGAAGTAATATCCTGCGACGCACGAATCCAACGCTCACGATTCTGCGCCTCACGATACAAACGCGCATTCTCAACCGCAACCCCCGCAGCCTTCGCCAACAAGGAAAGCAACTGAGTATCCGCCTCAGAAAAACCACCTTGCTTATCCGCTAGGAACAAACGGCCAAAAACCTGCGTGTGAATAGAAACTGACAACGCATACAACGAATGCAAATCAGAGCCCGTGACCTGCAAAAACTCAGAACGCAACTCCAACGGAACATCATCAAGAATCAAAGAACCCATCTCAGGCGCCAACTCAGCCAACTTCGCAGGAAGCTGTGAAGCCTCAAGCTGGGAACGCACGGAATCCGGCAAACCATAGTAAATCAAAGAAGTCGGCGTACCCCACGTATCAACCAACGCCAACACACCGTACTGCGACTGCGTCAACTGACAAGCCTGCGTGACGAACTCTTGCAAAATCTCATTAACTTCCAGCTGGCTCGCCAAACCCAGCGTCGCTGCCACCAACGGCACTGGATCGGAATGATTAGTGAAATGAATATTCTGCATTACTTAGCCTTTCAAAAGAGCTTCATCCGCGGCGGATTCCGCCTCACACGCGTGTCGATAAGAATCGCAGGAAGCTAACAACTCTTCATGCGTGCCCTGAGCAGAAATCGTCGTAACTCCATCCTCATGAGACATCACCAGAATCTGATCTGCAGCAGCCAACGCACTCACTCGGTGGCTGACCAGCAGGGTGCCACGCTGCTCATCACGGACACTCAACAAATCCGTAACTAGCGCATCAGCAGTAGCTGGTTCTAAGTGCTCACCCGGTTCATCTAAAAGCATTAGCGGAGCCTGATTCGCAAACGCACGGGCTAACAGCATACGCCGCCGCTCACCACCAGATAGGGAAGTGCCACCAGATCCTAAAACCGTGTTCTCCTGCTCATGTAAATGCTTAAACCAAGTTCCTAACCCGGCTTTATCCAAAAGCACTGCAGTTTCTTCGGGGGTTACCCTTGGATTAGCTACACGTAGGTTTTCAATCACAGAAGTAGCGAAAATATGCGCGTCTTCAGGAGTGAAAGAAACGACCTTACCGACTTCTTCACCGCGAATCTTATGTACGTTTACGCCATTAAGCTTCACTGATCCTGCAACTGGTTCCAACATGCCCACCAGCGTGTAAAGTAAAGTCGTTTTGCCAATACCAGAAGGACCCACCAGAGCGAAAGAACGACCTGGTTGTAGAGTTAAGTTCAAACCAGAAGCAATAACTGGTCCGCCTGGCCAGCCAACAGACAGATTCTTAACCTCTAAGACAGGTTCTTGCGCTGCATTTGCAGGCAGTTGTGCGTCTTTAACCAAAGTATCCGGTTCAATAATCTGTTGGATGCGTTCAGCAGCGCGGGCGGAACGAACTAGCTGCACGGCGGCGGCGGCCAGTTCGGAAGTGCTTTCAAATGATGCCAGCGGTACTAAAGTCAAGATAGCAATAGAAAGAACTGAAATAAGTCCGGCTTCGGCACTGGGGATTCCAATCAAAATCGCACCCGTAACAGCAATACCGATTGCTAATTGATCAATTGCGGCAGCTACAGCAGCTGGTTTTGCGGCTTTGTCTCGAGACTTAATCAACCGGCTTTCATTTGCGCTGATATCATCGCGCACCTGTTGGTAGCCACCACTGACGAGCAGTTCTGGAGAGTTAGTTAGCAGCGTAGTGGTAGATTCAACTAGCCCTAGGCGTGCCTGGTCATTAGCGATTTCACCTAAACGTGCGTGGCGGGCAGTGAGTACTGGTCCCACGAAGCCAGAGAGGAAGAGAGCTACTGCGAGTACCACAGCCGCGGGAACAGAAATGATTGCAATACCCGCTACAGTACCGATACCGACTACCAGGGAAACGCATAGTGGCAGTACGGATTTAACCAGCAGGTCGCCTAATGCGTCTACATCGGAGCCGGTACGTGCTAGTAGGTCGCCACGTTTTAAACCAGCTAGGGTAGAGGTTTTCGCTCCTGCTAGTTTGCGGTAAACATTAGAACGTAGGGCTGCGATACCGCCCATAGCAACGTGGTGTGAGGCCAGACGTTGTACGTAGCGGAGCAATGCTTTAGAGATACCGAAGAAGCGCACGCCAACAGTTGCCATGGTTAGGTAAAGTACGGGGGGGTGTTGGGAAGCGCGGGCAATCAGCCAAGCTGAGGTGGCAGCCAGACCCAGGGAAGCTCCTAGCCCGAGGGATCCTAGTAGTATTGCCAACGCGAATTGGCGTTTATTTAGTTCTAAGAGTGGCAGTACTTTTTTTAACGCAGCCCACTCGCTGGCGGTGACGAATAGTTTCATTTGGTTTCCTCACCTTCGGTTGGCTGCATTTCTGAGTCTTGTAAGAGGTCATTGAGTAGGCGTGGCGTTGCCAGTAGGTTTTCTTCTTCTACGGTGTCGATGCTTAGCTGCGGATACTGGGTGAGTTCGGCAGCGGTGGCTGGGCGGGCGTGCACGTCAATGATGTGGGTAGCGACTTCGGTAACTGCTTTGCGGTGTGCGATGACGATGACGGTACTGCCGTGTGCTTGCAGTTTTAGGATTGTGTCGATTACCTGTGCTTCGGTGAGGGAGTCTAGGTGGGCGGTTGGCTCGTCTAGAATCATCACCTGTGTGGGGTGCAGGAGCGCGCGGGTAAGTGCCAGTCGTTGGCGTTGGCCGACGCTGAGGCCGACTCCGGCGTGTCCTAGTTGCGTGTCCCAGCCGTTTTGCAGGGAATTTACGACGGTGTCGAAACCGGTGGCGCGGGCGGCTTCGTTGAGTTGCTGGGTTGAGTAGGCTTGGCCCTGTGCAATATTTTCTTTGACGGTGCCGGGGACGATCGCTGGTGCTTGCGGTACCCAGGTGACGTTGTGCCACCAGTTTTCTTTAGAAATTTTTTCGAGGGCGGTTAGCTCAGTGTTTCCGTTAGGTTTTTCAAGTTCTAGGGAAACTTGCCCGATAGTTGGTTGTAGTAAACCTAATAGAGTTAAAACGGTGGTTGTTTTGCCAGCGCCTGAAGCGCCTGTTAAAGCAGTGATACTACCTGCTGGAATGCTGGCAGTAAGTTCTGCTGGAGCCCAGAACCCGCGGGCTGCTACTGCTAAGTCATTAAACCGTACAGATTTAATCTTCAAAGTTTCAGTGTCTGCAGATGCTGGTACCGCAATATCAGTGTTGGTTAGTTCAGCTGGGGCTTCGATGATTTCAAAAGCAGCGTTAGCGGCAGCTACACCGTCAGCTGAGGCGTGGAAGTTTTTACCAACCTCACGTAGTGGCGCATAAACCTCTGGGGCGAGCATGATGATTGCCAGGCCAGAGAACAGGTCTACGTGGTCATAAACTAGGCGGATACCAACTTCTACAGCGACCAAGGCGACTGAAAGCGTAGCGAGGAATTCGAGGATGCCGCCAGAGAGGAAGGCGACGCGTAGGGTCTGCATGGTGGTACGCGCATGGGTTTTGCCGAGTTTATCAACGTGGGCTGCTGGCGCCCATTCGCGTCCCAGCGCCTTCAGTGTTGGCAGACCAGAAATTAAGTCTAGTAGTTGGGAGCCCAAGCGTTCCATCGTGCGAAGCTTTTGATCGGAGTAGTCCTGAGTTAGTTTACCGACTAGAATCATGAAGATTGGAATCAGCGGGATGGTAACTAATGCGATGAATGCGGAGAGGAAATCCAGGTAGAGGATGACAGCTAGTGCCAGGGGAGTAGCAATCATTGAGAGTACTAGCTGGGGTAGGTAAGAGACGAAGTATGGGCCCAGGTCATCTAATCCGCGGGTGGTGAGCGTAACAGTGTCTGTAGAGTTTAGGGATAGCCAGCGTGGCCCCAGAGCTGTAGCTTTATCTAGTACTTGTTTACGTAGTTCTTGGATTGCCTGGTTAGCGGCGCGGTGCGCGTAAGCGCGGTGGATGTAGGTAAGTGTAATGCGGGCGAGGACGATGACTACCAGCACGGCGATAATCCAGTAAACGTCTGAGAACTGCTTTTCTTTTGTGATGATTGGTGAGATAGCTCCGGATATCGCCATGATTTGGGCGATGGTGAGGAGGGTGCCGATAGTGCCCGTGATAACGATGAATACCATGTATTTGCGGGCGGATTCTGCGTATTTCAGCAGGCGCTTATCGAGAGGTTTCAAAAGCCTGGTCCTTAAGTCTTAGTTCTCTTATATTGATTGTACTAAGTTTCGTTGTTTTCTGACTCTCGTTGCTATCTGCAGACATTATTTGCCGCTCGTATGCGCGATTTGCTACCAGAGACGTTGCCCATAAAATGACGAGAAGCTAGGAGGCTGGCAACGCCAAATGTTGTATAACCCTGTAACCCGACTTTGTTGAAATGATTAGATATAAAAATGGGGGTTGAGAACTTTCGTTCTCAACCCCCAAAGTTAGAGTATTAAGCTACTCAGCCCTGCAGGAAGTTTGCACCCAGACGAACCTGCTTTGGCAGCAGACCCATGTTTTCTGGGATGTCTTCCAGGGTTACACGTGCACGGAATACCCAGTAGGACCATGCGGTGTAGGCCAGTACTACTGGCACGAAGATTACGGCTACGATCGTCATCACTACCAGGGTGGAGTGAGTGGAGGAAGCCTGTGCAATGGTCAGGGAGAATGATGGGTCCAGGTAGGACTTCATTACGTTTGGTGCCATTGCGGTGAAGATGAATGCTACTGCGCCGGCGATGCCTGCGGAGGAGCAAAGGAAGGAAACCATGTTGTTGTTGAATGCCTTCTGAGAGAAGACTGCAGAGGCGATGAGTGCCAGAGCAGCTACTACCAGTGGCAGCCATGCCCAAACGGTTTCTGCGTATGCAAGTACCGCCCACAGTGCCCATACCGCGGTCAGTACGGTTGCAGCCAGAGAGAAGGTTGCAGAGAGCTTTTCAGCGCGTTCGAAGACTGGACCAGTGGTCTTTAGTGCAAGGAACTGTGCGCCCTGGGAGAGGCAGATTGCCAATACTACCAGGCCACCGAGGATGGTGAATGGGGTAAGCAGTGAGAAGAAACCACCGGTGATGTTGTGTACGCCGGTTACCAGTAGTTCTGGGGTAACTGGACCTGCCAGAGGTTCGTTGGTGATTGGGTCAACAACTTCAATGTGCATGCCCTGTACCAGGTTAGCAAATGCAACACCCATGAGTACTGGTACGCCGAAGCCTACTACAGTGTGGGTGTAGTCGCAGGTCTTGCGCCACTGTACGGTATCGATCATCTTACGCCATTCGATGGCAACGATACGCAGAATCAGCAGGACTAGTACCAGGAATAGTGCCAGGTACATGCCAGAGAACATGGTTGCGTACCATTCTGGGAAAGCTGCGAAGGTAGCGCCACCTGCGGTGAGCAGCCATACTTCGTTTCCGTCCCAGTGTGGGCCGATGGTCTTAACGGTCTGAGAACGTTCTTCGTCGTTCTTAGCTACTAGTGGGATGAGAGCGCCGACGCCCAGGTCGAAGCCTTCGAGGATGAGGTAGCCGGTCCAGAGAACGGCAATGAGGATGAACCAGAGAATGCTCAGCCAATCCATTTTATTTTCCTAGCCTTTCTCAGTATCCGAACTTCAGAAGGGTGTCTTCTGCATCGCCCTCACCGTGGTAAGTAACGTGCAGACCTTCGTAAGCGTAACGACGGATAAGGACGATCCAGACTACACCGAGTGCGCCGTAGAGCAGGGTGAAGAGGACCATGGTGAGTGCAACCTGTGGGCCAGGAACTGCACCGGATGCTGCGTATTCAGTCAGCTGCAGAACGCCACCAACTGGGTCGCCGTTCATTGCAGCGGCGATGTTAGGGTAGACGATCCATGGCTGACGACCAATTTCGGTGAAAATCCATCCTGCGGAAGCACCGATGAATGGGAAGATGATGGACCATGCTGCCAGAGTACCGATCAGCTTGTTGCGGATCAGGCGACCACCACGCAGACCAACCAGAATTACCAGGCCGGTGAGCATAGATGCGAAACCAATGGTGATCATTACACGGAAGGACCAGAAGGTTGGCATCGATGGTGGACGGAAGTCGTACTGTGCAGCATCGCCGTAGCGGGAGGTGAAGGATTCGTTTGCGTTGAGCTGTTCTACCAGGCGTGCCTGGATGTCGCGTACGCCTTCTACCTTTGCACCAAAGTCATCGTGGGACAGGAAGGATGCCAGTCCTGGGATGGTGATGAAGCGGGTCATGTCGCCGGAGTCATCGAGTGGACATTCGCCGAAGCCTGCAACAGTGAATGCTGCACCTTCAGTGTCCATACAGATGCCTTCAGCAACTGCCATCTTCATTGGCTGTGCTTCGATGAGGTGCTGACCCTGGAAGTGACCGGATACTGCTACGCCCAGACCGCCGATGAGCAGTGCGATTGCACCGAAGCGAGCGATTGGGGTCCAGTAGTTACGTGCTTCTGCTTCGCCGGCTTCGCCTGCGTTAGCTGCGCGTACAATCCACCAGAGTGCCAGGCCTGCTACCAGGGTACCAGCGGTGAAGATGGAGGTGAAGAATACGTGGGAGAAGGTCAGTGCCAGGACTGGGTTGGTGACTACATCCAGGAAGCCTGCGGTGCCGTTGAGTTCTGCACGGCCAGTTTCTGGGTTGAACAGTGCGCCGACTGGAGCTTGCATCCAGGAGTTAGCGCCCAGAATCCAGATTGCGGAAACATTGGTTGCCAGTGCTGCTAGCCAGATGGAAGCTAGGTGCATGCCCTTGGATACGCGTCCCCAACCGAAAATCCAGACACCTAGGAAGGTGGATTCGATGAAGAATGCGAGCAGAGCTTCTACAGCCAGAGGTGCGCCGAAGATGTCACCTACGAAACGAGAGTATTCGGACCAGTTCATACCGAACTGGAATTCCTGAACGATACCGGTTGCTACGCCGAGGGCGAAGTTAATGAGGAAGATCTTGCCGAAGAAGCGGGTTGCCTTCAGCCAGACATCATTGCCGGTACGGTGCCACTTGGTCTGCATGATGGCGACCAGGAGGCTCAGGCCGATGGTTAGTGGTACCTGGAGGAAGTGGTAAACGGTAGTAATACCGAACTGCCAACGTGCCAGGAACACTGCATCGAGTGCCGCTGGGAGGACTGTCATTCGTCCACCTTTCCGTTGAATGGGTTACTTACATTGTTGAAGTCGCGAATAGAGCGTGACTTTACCTATCTAGCATAGTTATAAAAAAGTGGGTTTCATAGGAAAACTGCGGATACTGCTTAGGTTTTCCTAAATTGCATTGATAATGCCTATTTTTGGTGACACGGCGCTGTGGGTGTGTCAGTTTGTTGGGGCATTAATTCATTGCAAAAAACTTATTTAAGAAACAATTTTGTATTGAAAATACATTGACCTCATATAAGACATGCATTTTGTAAGGATTGTTTCGCTAAGTTTGCTAGTTGCTTTTCGCGCAACCGGCTTGCTGTGATGGTGTGGCATTGACCGGGGGTTTGTGCGATAATTATCGACAGTGCTTAAACAATATTTTTAAGGCAGAGCACGAAGGTTTCCGTCCTTGAGTGGGCGACGCAAGTAAGTTACTTAGAACTGCTTGCAAAAAGATTTTTGGAGAAAACTAGTGTCTAACGAACCTATGTCTAACGAACTAGGAGCAGGTCCATTATTTAGTGGGCTAGAGAGTGTTGAAGCTGCGATTACTTCACCATTTTCTGTGTCGCTTTTCTCGGCTGCTTCAACCGCCGCAGTGGATTTACCTCCGGTACCGCAAGCCCCGGCGACTCCTTCCTATGCAGACCTTTTATTCATTCAGCCAGAGATAGTCTCGGTTCCGTTGCGTTCCGAAACAACTACGGTTTTTTCCGAGGACGGTGAACCTGAACCTGCTCGGCGTGCTCGAACTCGTAAGCGGGTAAAAGTAGAAGCAGAAGTAGAGCCAACGGTAGCGGACTTAGAATCTGACGATGATGACGACGAAGAAGATTTACTTACTGCACGTCGCCGTCGTCGCCGTCGCACTCGGGTTGAGGAACCGGACGACATCAATGATGAAGTGACAGGTGTACAGGGTTCTACTCGTTTGGAAGCTAAGCGTCAGCGCCGTAAGGAAGGACGTAAAGAGAACCGTCGCCGTCAAGTTGTGACAGAATCTGAGTTCCTGGCTCGCCGAGAATCTGTAAAACGTGAAATGATTGTGCGCGAACAGAATGGTTTGAACCAGATTGCGGTCTTGGAAGATGGTTTGCTGGTGGAGCATTATGTAGCTCGTCGTACCCAGCAAACTATGGTTGGTAATATTTATCTGGGTCGCGTTCAGAATGTGCTCCCGTCCATGGAAGCTGCTTTCGTTGACTTAGGTAAAGGGCGCAACGCGGTGCTTTACGCCGGTGAAGTTAACTGGGAAGCAGTAGGTTTAGCTGGCCGCCCTCGTCGAATTGAACAGGCTTTGAAGTCTGGTGACACTGTATTGGTGCAGGTAACTAAGGACCCTATCGGGCATAAGGGAGCGCGCCTAACTTCGCAGATTACTCTGGCGGGACGCTACCTGGTTCTAGTTCCAGCAGGTCAGATGACGGGTATTTCCAGGAAGTTGCCCGAGCGTGAGCGTACCCGTTTGAAGAAACTGCTTTCTAAGATTGTGCCTAAAGACTACGGCGTAATCGTTCGCACGGCCGCTGAGGGTGCTACCGAAGAACAGCTTCGCGACGATGTGACTCGTCTGCAAGCTCAGTGGGAAGAAATTGAGAAGAAGCAGAAGAAGACTCAGAAAGTTCCTGTCTTGTTGCGTTCTGAGCCTGAGTTGGCTGTGCGCGTAGTCCGTGACGTTTTCACTGAGGACTTCCAGAGCCTTACCGTTCAGGGTGAGGAAACTTGGCAGACAGTGCAGGAATATGTTGATGAACTTGCACCAGATTTACGTGACCGTCTGCGTCGCTGGGTGAATAAGGAAGATGTTTTTACTGTTCACCGTATTGACGAACAACTAACTAAAGGGATGGATCGTAAGGTTTGGTTACCTTCTGGTGGTTCTTTGGTTATCGACCGTACTGAAGCAATGACGGTTATTGACGTCAATACCGGTAAGTTCATTGGTTCTGGTGGCACGTTGGAAGAAACCGTGACTAAGAATAACTTGGAAGCGGCTGAAGAAATTGTGCGTCAACTTCGCCTGCGTGATATCGGTGGTATTGTTGTGATCGACTTTGTCGATATGGTGTTGGAGTCTAATCGCGATTTAGTGTTGCGTCGGTTGGTCGAATGTTTAGGTCGCGACCGTACGCGTCATCAGGTTACTGAAATTACTTCTTTGGGTTTGGTGCAGATGACTCGTAAGCGTGTGGGCGAGGGGTTGGTTGAGGCTTTCTCAACGCCTTGCGAATGCTGTGACGGGCGTGGCTTTATCGTTCATCAGAATCCGGTGGAACGTGATCACACTGGGCATGCGATCATGCCAAAGACATTACGTCAAGTACAGCCTGAGACGGTGGTGGATCCTGAAGCTGAGGCGAAGCATGAGGAAGTGCGTTCTGCGCTTTCTGCGATTGCGGCGGCTGCGGCTTCTGCGCATGCGTCGGAAGAAAAAAATGATAATCATTCCGAGGGTGATAAGGCAGATGTTTCCACTGATAAGGTTGAGCTTCCACAAAAGCGCACTAAGAATGAGCGGGGCCGTCGCGGTCTGAAGGATCGCCGGAATAAGCAGGCACGGAACCAGATGTTGGACGATGCAGAAGCTTTGCTTGATAGTATCGGCAGCGTTTTAGATGCAAAGGCTGAACGTAAATCTGGGGAAGCCGAAGTAGGGGCCGGTGAATCTACTGTAGTTGCTGAACCGGTTGTTTCCGGTAAAGAAACTGTATTCACTGCTGAGACTTCTGTGGGGGCGCAGCGCGCTCCGAAGCATCGCGGTGCACGACGTGCGGTGTCTGTTGCTGCGGGGCAGCCACAGGTTGTTTCTGAGCCGGTAGTGGTGGCTCCGGTGGTGATTGCACGTCCGGTTGCTGAGGTGACAACGGCTGATTTGCCTGAACGTCCGGTGAAGAAATCTCGTCGGGTGGCAGTTGCGAATCCGGTGGTTTCCGCAGAAAATAACTAGATATGAAGCTGTGTCAGACTGCAGGTGGTGTATTGCACACCAAAATGTGTGAAAACTACCTGCCTGTAGTTTGATATTTACTGCCTAATTAGCGTAATGTAGGCAGTCGGTGCGTTTTTGATGAGGCGCACGAAAATACTTCAGATAGCGAAGCAAATGAGGTCTATGTCTCTATTTGGATTTTTCGTGGTCTGGGTAGTGGATTAGCGGGAAAAATCCGGTAATCTATGTAATGAATTATTTGTAATCGAAAAGAAACGAGCAACAACGTGGTCTACGCGATTGTCAAGGCCGGCGGCCGACAGGAGAAGGTGTCCGTCGGTGATGTCGTCGTCGTCGACAAGTTGGCAGGAGAAATCGGCGAAACCGTCGAACTCCAGCCCCTGATGGTGGTCGACGGTGACAAGGTCACCTCTGTAGCGTCTGAACTCGCAAACGTAAAGGTTACTGCTGAGATCGTCGCTCCTACCAAGGGTCCAAAGATTTCGATCATTAAGTACAAGAACAAGACCGGCTACCGTAAGCGCCAGGGTCACCGTCAGGCTTTGACGAAGATCAAGGTCACCGGTATCGCCTGATTCGCGGTCTAGTTTCTAAATACAGAAAGGGCTGGAAATGGCTTCTAAGAAGGGTCTTGGTTCTTCCAAGAACGGTCGTGACTCCAACGCACAGCGCCTGGGCGTGAAGCGTTTCGGTGGTCAGTTTGTAAAGGCTGGAGAAATCCTGGTTCGTCAGCGTGGCACCCGCTACCACGCAGGTGAAAACGTTGGTCGTGGCAAGGATGATACTCTGTTCGCGCTAGTTGCTGGTGATGTTGAATTCTCCACCAAGCGTGATCGTCGAGTAGTTAACGTTATCGAGGCAGCAAACGCCTGATAGACGTTTGAAACTTGTTTGAGGGTGAATGGGTGACCGTTCACCCTCAAGTTATATTCAAGAAAAGTATTTGAGGAGAATAATCGTGCCATCATTCGTAGATACCGTCACCCTGCACGTCGCAGGCGGTAAAGGTGGACATGGATGCGCATCTATCCACCGTGAAAAGTTCAAGCCACTGGGCGGTCCAGACGGCGGTAACGGCGGTAATGGTGGCAACGTCATCCTTGAAGTAAGCGAACAGACTACCACGCTTCTAAACTACCACCGTGCGCCCCACCAGAAGGCTGAAAACGGGGTTCCGGGTTCCGGTGACCACGGTGACGGTAAGAATGGTGCCAACATCATCCTGCCAGTTCCAGAAGGAACCGTAGTTAAAGACACCAAGGGTAACGTCTTAGCAGACTTAACTGGCGTTGGTACTCAGTTCATTGTTGCCGAGGGCGGTCGTGGCGGCCTGGGCAACGCAGCACTGGCATCTAAGAAGCGTAAAGCCCCAGGCTTCGCGCTGCTGGGTGAACCAGGTGAAGAACGCGATATCGTACTCGAACTCAAATCAGTTGCGGATATCGCGCTGGTTGGTTTCCCTTCAGCAGGTAAATCATCACTGATTGCAGCCATGTCAGCAGCCCGCCCAAAGATTGCTGACTACCCATTTACTACTCTGGTTCCTAACTTGGGTGTGGTACAGGCTGGTGATGAACGCTATACCATCGCAGATGTACCGGGTTTGATTGAAGGGGCTTCTCAAGGTCGCGGTCTGGGCTTAGAGTTCCTCCGCCATATTGAACGCTGTGCGGTTATCGTACACGTTTTGGACGCAGCCACTTTTGAACCAGAACGTGATCCAGCATCTGACTTGAAGATTATTGAAACTGAATTAGCTCAGTACAAGTCTGATCTGGGTGAACTGGAAGGCTATGTTCCTCTAGGGCAGCGCCCACGTGTCATCGTAATCAATAAGGTTGACGTACCAGACGGTAAGGAAATGGCTGAACTACAGCGTCTTGAACTGGAAGAATACGGCTGGCCAGTATTTGAAGTTTCTGCGGTTTCTCGCGAGGGCTTAAAGGAACTCTCCTTTGCTTTGGCAGAAATGGTAGCTGCACACCGCGCACAACTACCTCAGCTTGAAACGGAAACACAGATTATCCGCCCTCGGGGAATTGGCGAACTGCTGGGCGACGATACGCAGATTTCTGTGCGCGCCGTTAAATTTAATGGCGAAACCGTTTACGAAGTCCGGGGTCGCCGCCCTGAACGCTGGGTACGCCAAACTGACTTCGCAAATAATGAAGCAGTGGGCTATTTGGCTGACCGCCTGGCGAATGCAGGTGTAGAAGAAGAGCTGATGAAGGCTGGAGCACTGCCAGGTGACCCAGTGGTTATTGGCCCAGTTGAAAGCGGTGTCATTTTTGACTGGGAACCAACTATGCAAACTGGTGCCGAACTGCTGGGGCCTCGTGGTTCCGATCTGCGTTTCGAAGAAAGCGGTCGTGCTACCCGTAAGGAAAAGAAAGCCCGCTACCACGAGAATATGGATGCGAAAGCTGCTGCACGTGAAGAACTCTGGACTGAACGCATGCAGGGCGTCTGGACGGATCCAAACGACTACTAAGGCGAAAAATGGATGCTGTAGTTCCCGTAGCTAATAAGCCACGCCCGTCTATTGGGATTATGGGTGGCACTTTTGACCCGATTCACCACGGTCACTTGGTGGCGGCGTCTGAAGCTATGAGCGTTTTCAATCTGGATCAAGTGGTTTTCGTGCCCACCCAGATGCAGCCGTTTAAAGCAGGACGTAAAGTTACTTCCGCAGAACACCGTTATTTGATGACGGTAATTGCTACGGCATCTAATAATCGTTTTACAGTGTCTCGCGTTGATATTGATCGGGGAGGAACTACCTACACGATTGATACGCTGCGAGATATTCATCAGCAGCGTCCTGATGCAGATTTATTCTTTATCACGGGGGCGGATGCACTGCAGCAGATTGTGTCTTGGAAAGACTCAGATAAGCTTTTTGAAATGGCTCATTTCATTGGCGTGACTCGTCCGGGTCATAAGCTGGATGCTTCAGGTTTGCCGAAGAATGCGGTTTCTTTACTTGAAGTGCCGGCAATGGCGATTTCTTCCTCGGACTGCCGTGCGCGAGTACGGGAAGGTAAACCTGTTTGGTACCTGGTGCCGGATGGGGTAGTGCAGTGGATTAACAAGTACGGTTTATACAAGAATTAGGGTTTTATTTTGGCTATTTCAGCTCAGGCTCGAGAGATTTTAGATATTGCAGTGGCAGCTTCTGAAGCAAAGCTGGGGATTAATCCAGTAGCGCTGGAAGTAACTGACCGCATGCCTTTCACCGATGTTTTCCTGGTGGTTTCCGCGGAGTCTCCACGTCAGGTTAATGCGATTGCTAATGAAATCGTGGATGAGCTTATTAAGCATGGTCATAAGCGCGCAAAGATGGAAGGCAAGGACGAAGCTTCTTGGATTTTGGTGGACTGCCGCGATGTGATTGTCCATGTGATGTTGGATGAGAAGCGTGAGTTTTATGCGTTGGAACGCTTGTGGGCAGATGCTCCAGAGGTTCCGATTGAGGTTACTCCTCGCTGATTTAGACTGTTGTGGCCACGTTTCTGAGAGGAATTGAGAATGGGGTTCAAGCTGGTTTTGATTCGTCATGGTCAGACGGAACTGAATGTGCAGAAGCGTTTCCAAGGGCAGTCGGATGTGCCGCTTAACGAGGTTGGTCGCCAGCAGGCTCAGCAGATGGCTGAGGTGTTGGGGAAGCTTCCGTTGGCGGCCATTTTTTCTTCCGATTTGTCGAGGGCGTTCGATACGGCGTCTGCATTAGCTGAGGTAACTAGTTTGCCGGTGCAGGTAGATGTGCGTTTCCGTGAGCGTTTTTTCGGTGAGTTTGAGGGGAAAAATGAGGCGGAGTTACGTGGTACAGAGTTAGAATCTGCTTTTGAACAGTGGCGTAATACGGGCGATGCTGTGAGTGCTGGGGTAGAGCTTCGAGCAGCTGTGGGGCAGCGTGTTGTTGAAGCAGTCACACTGTTGCGTGCAGAGTATCCGGAGGGGACTGTGGCAGTCGTGGCGCATGGTTCTACGCTGACTCAGGGAGTTGTGGCTTTGCTGGGGTTGGATCCGTCTACTTGGGCGGGGTTCCATGGTTTGGATAACTGTCATTGGGCGGTTTTAGAGCCGACCCGCAGGGCTCCGGGGTGGCGTGTGGTGGAGTACAACGCGCATGCATAATCTCAAAGTTTGAACATCTTTGTTAGCTCAATTTCCGCCCTAGAATAGGGAAAATTGAATTTTATTGAGCGAAATTCTCATTTTCTATACCGAATTGCTCAAGGCGGTGCTATTGTTGTTTTGTGAACGAAGTCATACAAAGGCTTCGTGAGCGCAGCAGGAATCCGCATAGACGCGGACTCGAAACGATATGAAAACCTTGCGAGGTATGCAAATGAGCGATATCCGTATCGGCGTGATTGGAGTCGGCGCACGTTCCAAGCTGGCTCTCCACGCTAAAGAATTTGGTGGCACAATCACAGTGGCAGCTGACCCCTCACCGGAAGGTCCCAAGCGTTTAGCGCAAAAGCTAGGGGAGGGCATTGACTTAGTCCACACCACCACTGAAGCAATCGCACATGGTATTGACGCTGCATTCGTAACCTCTCCAGACGATACCCACGCGGACATTACCTGTGAACTGCTGGAAGCTGGCGTTCCAGTCTACCTGGAAAAGCCAATCGCCATCACCATTGACTCTGCAGATCGCGTGCTAAGCACCGCCTATGAGACTGGTACTAAACTGTACGTCGGCCACAACATGCGCCACATGAACGTCGTGCGTCAAATGCACGAACTCATTCAAAAAGGCGCCATCGGCAACGTAAAAGCAATCTGGACCCGCCACTTCGTTGGGCACGGCGGTGACTACTACTTCAAAGACTGGCACGCAACCCGTGAACACGGTACCGGTCTGCTACTGCAAAAAGGTGCCCACGACATTGATGTAATGCACTGGCTGGCAGGCTCACAAACCCGCGAAGTAACCGCAATGGGTGACCTGATGATCTATGACAAGATTAGTGACCGTGCAGATAACTCCGCTGCTCTGATGAGCGACTGGTTCGACATGAGCATCTACCCACCAGCAAAGCAGCGAGGCCTTAACCCAGTAATCGACGTAGAAGACATCTCCATGATGCTGATGCGCATGGACTCTGGTGTGCTCGGCTCCTACCAGCAGTGCCACTTCACCCCAGATTATTGGCGTAACTACACCATTATTGGTGATGAGGGCCGTATCGAAAACTTTGGTGACTCCGAAGGTGGCGTCATCAAACTATGGAACCAACGCTCCGACTGGCGAGCAGGCGGTGACAGAGAATTCCCAATCGTCGGCGACGCCGGTGGCCACGGCGACGCGGATCGTCTGACAGTTGGCGAGTTCATGAAGTTCATTACCGAGGGCGGTCCAACGGACACTAACCCTCTCAGCGCACGTGACTCAGTAGCTACGGGTATCGCAGCAACCGAATCTCTACGCAACGGTTCTGTACCAACACAGATCCCACAAGTTGACGTTGAAGTAGCTAACTACTTCAAGGGTCATCAGGTTCGCTAACCAAAATCTCAAAGAGGAGTAAAAATGAAACTTCGTAGTTTAGCTGCAGGCGCAATCGCAATTAGCGCCATGGTACTGTCCGCTTGTGGTGGAGGCGCCACCGAAGGCGCTACCGGAACCGTTGATAAAGACACTAAAGCTGAAATCACCTACGCCCTGTGGGACGAAAACCAGCAGCCATTCATTGAAAAATCCATTGCGGAATTCAATAAAGAATACCCAAATATTAAAGTTACCATCGCGCTTACCCCATACAAGCAGTACTGGACTAAGCTCAAGACTCAGGCAGACGGCGGTAACCTGCCAGACGTATTCTGGATGAACGGTCCAAACATCAAGCTCTACGGTGCAAATGACCAGCTTGCATCCCTCGATGACCTAGGCATTGAATGGAATAACTTCCCACAGTCCCTGGTAGACCTCTACTCAGTAGACGGCAAGCACTACGGTGTACCAAAAGACTTCGACACCATCGCCCTATGGTACAACTCTGACCTGTTCAAGAAAGCAGGCGTAGAAGTACCAACCGATGACTGGAAGTGGGAAGACCTACACAAGGCAGCTAAGACCATTTCCGACAACCTCAAGGCAGATGGCATTTACGGTCTGGCAGCTGACCTTTCTGGTGGTCAGGAAGCCTTCTACAACACCATGGTTCAAGCAGGTGGCTACGTAATCAAGGATGGAAAGTCTGGCTACGATGATCCAAAGTCCATTGAAGGTCTGAAGTTCTGGTCCGATATGATCGCAGACGGATCAATCCCAAGCCTACAGATCATGTCCGACACCAACCCTAATGACCTGTTCGTCTCTGGCAAGGTAGCAATGATCTACGCCGGTACTTGGAATACCACCCGCTACGCAGAAGACGCTGCAAACCCAGCAGCCCTGAACCTGGTACAACTACCAGCAGGTGAAAAAGAAGGTACCGTAATCCACGGTCTAGCAAACGTAGTAGCAAAGACTTCTAAGAACCCAGAAGCAGCAGCTGCATTCGTTAAGTGGCTGTCCACCAAGGAAGCCGCACACATTGAAGGCGAAGCTGGTGTCACCCTCCCAGCCTTCAACGGCGCACAGGAAAAGTTCCTTTCCTCCCACCCAGAATGGAACCTAGCAGCCTACACTGATGGTGCAAAGGACTTCGGCGTACCATACCCAGTATCCAACAACACCTCTGCATGGGCAGGTCTGGAAGCTGAACTGCTGGCACCAGGCTTCGGCGGTCAAGAACCAATCGAACAGTCTGCAAAGAACATGGCAGACAAGATGAACGAAGCACTCAGTCAGGAGTAAACCAATGACTCAGACAAGCCACGCTGGCGCGTCTGATTCGACTCTCACCCAGGGCGGGCATCGGGTCGATGCCCGCCCTGAGTCGACTAAAGGACGTAAACCAGTTAAAAACAAAGACGGCATATGGCCGTGGCTATTCACCCTGCCACTGCTAACTGGTGTAGCTGTCTTCTACCTCTGGCCAATCTTCCAAAACTTCTGGATCTCTCTCCACCAAGTATCGCCTTTCGGCAATAACGCGAAGTTTGTTGGCCTGAACAACTACACCCGTATTTTTGAAGACGACTCATTCTCAGGCGCCCTCGTAAATACCCTCACCTACACGGGAATCCTGCTGCTGGGAATCCCCATCTCCGTATTCCTCGCAGCCCTGATTTCTCGCCCCGGACTGAAATACGCGAGCTTCTACCGCACCCTCTATTTCATGCCATACGTGGCCATGCCAGCCGCAATCTCCATCGTCTGGCGCATGATCTACAACGGTGACTACGGTATCCTCAACTACTTCCTCCGTTCCATCGGCGTAGAAAACCCACCATACTGGCTATCCACTCCCGGATTCGCACTCTTCGCAGTAGCAATCCTCGGTCTGTGGACATCCATCGGCTTCAACATGATCATCATTTCAGCCGGTCTGAAATCCATTCCAAAAGAACTCTACGAAGCAGCAGAACTAGACGGAGCTTCACACTCCCGCCAGTTCTTCTCAATCACCGTGCCACTACTCACGCCCTCGATTTTCTTCCTCACCGTAATCCAAGCAATCGGCGGCTTCCAAGTATTCGACACGCTCTTCGTACTGATCTCATCCCGATCCCCAGCCCTGCCACACACCCGCACCATCGTGTACCTGTTCTATGAACAAGCATTCGTAAATAACAACCGCGGTGCAGGCGCAGCAATCGCCATTATGATTCTGCTATTCGTAGCAGTCGTCACGGCAATCCAATTCTGGGGACAAAAGAAGTGGGTGAACTATGTCTAAGCTATTCGGTAAAAAGAAAACTCCCGTAGCGAAAGAAACCACGCGCCCTGTCTACAAGGACCTGTGGGTACACATAATCCTTCTGGGCGGTGGCGTACTCATGGTCTTCCCATTCATCTGGCAGCTAATCATGTCGCTAATGACAAACGCGGAAATCCAATCAGTCCCACCCACTTTCTGGCCAGCAGAACTACAATGGCACAACTATGCGGACGTATTCGCAACCATCCCGTTCCTCAGCCAGTTCTGGGTATCTATCCTGATTACCGTACTGCGCACCGTCGTGCAGCTGGTGCTATGCTCCCTGGCGGGCTACGCTTTCGCACGCATGGTATTCCCTGGACGCGCACTGCTGTTGGGTATCGTCCTCTCTATCTTGATGATTCCATCCCAGGTTTACCTGCTACCACAGTACGAAATCATTTCTGGACTGGGGTTGCTAGAAACTCCTTGGGGTATCGTACTGCCAGGTTTCTTCTCAGCATTCGGCACCTTCCTGATGCGACAGTTCTTCGTTAGCCTCCCACGTGAGTTTGAAGAAGCAGCTCGTTTAGACGGTGCTAACTCTTTCCAGATTTTCTGGAAAGTTATGCTGCCACTGGCAACTCCGGCACTTTCAGCAGTAGCAATCACCACGGTACTGTGGTCTTGGAATGACCTGCTCTGGCCACTGATTGTGACCACTCAGGATCACTCCATGCCATTGTCTGTTGGTATCGCAACCTTCGCGGGACGAACCGCAACTGACTACTCAGTAATGATGGCAGCTTCCGTAATGGCAGTTGCGCCTGTGCTGATTATGTTCATCTTGCTGCAACGACGCGTTATTGAGGGCCTGTCACATACTGGCTTGAAGTAAGTTGTTTGGCAATAGGCGCCTGCGGATTGAAACACTTTTCGTGTTCTTTCCGCAGGCGCTTTCTGCTGTTTATAGGGGAGTCTTTGCGCTCAGGTGTTTGAACATACTCCCTGCGTCTTGAGTTGAACTTTGGCAATAATCCTGTGCTGGAATCGTAACTTTTACAGTGTTTGTGGACATTTTTTCGAAAAAGCCCATAAATGGTTTAGCTTTAGCTTTAGCTTAAAATCGTCCGGTTTATGGATATTTTTTGAAAAATTATCCATAAACCGATTTTCTGCGCTTAAAGTTTGGCCGTTTCCACGAAGATTCCACTTCTATACCTGAAAACATACAGCAACTTGACTCCCGTAGTTTTCAAAAATACTAAACCTAAAAGTCGATGAGCGTAGATTTGGAAGTTTACGGTAGGGAAGTGTAGAATTAAAGAGCTTTAGGGGCTATGGCGCAGATGGTAGCGCGCTTCCATGGCATGGAAGAGGTCACGGGTTCGAATCCCGTTAGCTCCACTATTAGGACTACCTTTGTGATACAAATGCACGAAGGTAGTTCTTTTTCATTTCCAGCGTCTCACCCCACAACGAAGCTCTGAAAGACCTGGTCAGAGATATTTCTAGACATTTGTGTTGAGTGTGGTGTCGCTGATGATACGGGTTTAACACCCACTGGGTCTAGTCGCGATTCAGGCAGCAAAAAGGCCACCACCCCATGATGGGAATGGTGGCCTGAATAGTTTCTGGTCGGCTGGCTTGTTCGCTAGATACCGTTCTTGAATTCGATCTTTACGCTGCCGTCCATGGTGATCGTGAACTTTTCGGTGATGATCCGAAAGAGCGGTTCATCCCAAACTAAGGCGCCCGGCTTTAGTCCGTTGAGGGCTTTGCGCATTTGCTTCAGCTCGGTTGCAACCCCTTGCCTGCGGGCCAGCAAAGCCTGTGCTTCATCCAGTTTGGTGACGGTGTGCTGGTAGCGTTCTTCCAGCTGAGCGAAGCGGGCGAGGTATTCTGTCTGGTCTTGTTGGATCCGCTTGTTGTCTTCGCTCGCTTTTGTCATTAGTCCGGTGATGATTTCCAGCTCGCCCTGCAAGTTCAGGATTTCCACCTCGACACTATTGGTCTCTGCAAGGATGGCGTGGAGTTCGTCCCAGTCGATCAGGCTCTTCCGCTTCACCAAATCTGCAACTGCTTCAAGCCACGCGGCCTGTAGTTTCTCGTCGGTGATAGTGGGTGTTTTGCCTGGATGCGCTACCTCGTAGCGGTCATTGCATTTCCAGACGACTCGCTTATATTTACTGGTTGAATGCCAGGTTTTAGCCCCATACAAACCTCCGCAATGCTCGCAGAAAACCATCCTTGAGAAAGTGCGGTCATGCCTGCCAGTGATGGCAGTGGTGGCAGCAACGTGCTGGGCTGCCTCCCACACTTCAGGGTCGATGATCGCCGGGTGGTTGCCTTCCACATAATATTGCGGCACCTGCCCCTCGTTTTTGACCAGTTTCTTGGTGAGGAAGTCAGCGGTAAACTTCTTTTGCAATAGTGCATCACCCTTGTATTTCTCGTTGCTCAGGATTGAGCGAACAGTAGAGGTCTGCCATTTTTTAGCGCCGCGAGGGGTGGGGATGCCATCAGCTGTTAAGCCTTTAGCAATCTGCAAGGGTGATGCTCCTTCGATGAATTCGCGGTAGATGCGTTCCACGATGGGTGCTGTTTGAGGATCAATCGCGATACCGCCATCTGCGCCTTTGCAGAAACCAATCACTGAGCTAAACGGGAGGTGAACCTTGCCGTCCTTGAAGGCTTTACGCTTACCCCAGGTGACGTTTTCACTGATAGAGCGCGATTCTTCCTGCGCCAGCGAACTCATAATTGTGATGAGCAGTTCGCCTTTGGAATCAAGCGTCCAGATGTTTTCTTTCTCGAAATAGACCTCTACGCCCTTGTCTTTCAAAGCGCGAACCGTAGTGAGCGAGTCAACAGTGTTACGGGCGAAACGGCTGACGCTTTTGGTCACAATCAGGTCAATTTTGCCTGTAAGCGCATCAGCGATCATGCGTTGGAAACCTTGACAGCGAGCGGTGCTCGTACCACTGATTCCTTCGTCTGTGTACACATCGACCATTTCCCAGTCGGTTCGGCCGTTTATGTACTGGGTGTAGTAGTCGATTTGTGCTTGGTAGGAGTTGGCTTGATCTTCGTCGTTGGTAGAAACGCGAGCATAGCCAGCGACACGGCGTTTAGCCAACGTGGTCACCGGTGCACCTGTGATAGTTCGCGTGGCTGGGATGGTGGTGACTTTGCGTGCCATTACTGTGCTCCTCCAAACTCTGCTTGCTTCACGTTTCCGTTCTTCAAATGAATCTGTATCTGACCTTCTGGGGTAATGACGATGTGGTCTATTACTTCAAGTAATGCGGCATCGTCCCACTTTTCAAGCTCGAGTGTGTTGAGGATTTTCTTGTGCAGGAGTACCTCTCGGATTTGGTGGGCTTTGCAGGGGTTCCCTTTGCCGCGGGTGGCAAGTTCGCACCGCCAATACTTGTAACTCATGTTTTTACGGTACTTGGTTCTGCGGTGGTAGCACCTGCCACACTTACTGCACACAACCCTGTGGGTTAAGGCCGTTGTGCCCAAGGTTGGGGCAAGGGTTAGGTGGCCTGCCTTGCGGCGGCACTTGATTTCTGCCTGAACCGCATCGAATAGTTCCTGCTCAATAATTGGCTCGTGATGCCCCTCAACCACATACTGTGGATGCTCGCCCTCGTTGAGTTTTGCTGAGCCACCGACTGTAGGTACAAAATATTTCTGGCCGATGATCATCCCCGTATAGATTGGGTTCTCAAGAATAGGGCGCACCTTCTTTTCGTTTACTTTCATTCCCCGGCTGGTGGGTAGTTTGCCTTCTGCTTTCAGTTGTCGGCAGACCGTTTCTGGGCTGATGCCCTCAAGGTAGGAAGTGTAGAGCCTGCGCACTATTTCGGCTTTATCCGGGACCACGAGCAATTTACGGCCGACTGTTTGATAACCGAGCACATAGTAGGAATGCCCGTAGCCTTCTTGATATTTCTTCCTCACTGCCCACTTGACTGCATCACTGTTGGTTTCGCTTTCAGCCTGAGCAAATGATGCCAGCAGGGTCAGCAGGATTTCACCGTCCATAGTGGAGGTGTCGATGTTTTCACGCTCGAACTGTACTGTAACGCCTAGGGCTTTCAGCTCTCGAACATAAGCGAGTAGGTCAACGGTGTTGCGGGCGAAACGGCTGATGCTTTTGGTCAAGATCAGGTCTATCTCGCCTGTTCGGGCTGCAGTCATCATGCTATTGAAGCCGTCGCGTTTGAGGGTTGATGTTCCGCTGATGCCGTGGTCGGTGTAGATGCCTGCGAACTGCCAGCCTGGCCGGGACCGGATCAGTTCTTGATAGTGAAATACCTGAGCTGAGTAAGAGTGGAGCTGTTTGTCGCTTTCGGTGCTCACCCGCGCGTAGGCAGCAACCCGGATAAAGGCAGGTTTGGCCACTTGGCGTGGTAGCTCAAAAATGGTGCTAATCAGGGTGAAAACTCCTGAAACTAGTAGGTCGATTGGTCATGTACATACAGCCCTAGAAGCCGGTTTGTATCAAGTCGGTTTGGGCAGATTCAGGCCGCTAATCTTCGCTGAATACTTCGCAACCAGACGGCGCTCAACAGCCTGGTATTCGTCCTGAGTTATGTGCCCTTGTGTTAGGAGCTGCCGGGCGATATTCAAGGTTGCTCTGGTGCGAGCCTCGGTATTGATCAGGGTCATGGCTTGCCACCCCTGGTGCCGTAGCGGTGCTGGATGTAGCAGGCGTGATTGCAGTATTTCTTGCCTTTGATCGCGCTAGCCGCTACACCGATCGTGTCATGGAAATAGTTGAGCAAAACACTGTCATCGAGCTCGACCGAGATGCCAAGTCCCTTTATGGCAGGGCATGGAACAGGAAGAACTGATGGAAAAGGTAATCGGGTTGCTGTTGCCTCGAAGCAGAGTCTCTCTGTGATTAAACCTAGCGCTAGCTGATTGGTAACTAAACGCAGGATTTATTGCGCGTGAAATTTGGATAAGCCTCATCGTAGCCACCTTTGATAAAGTCAATAATTTTCTGCCACTCCCTATCGGTAAAGTTGCGGTCCTGAACTCTGCGTAGAGCCACGCGAGCATTATCAGTCTCGCGAATGTAATCAGTTAAGTCAGTGG
>NZ_DS999545.1 GCF_000159015.1 Gleimia coleocanis DSM 15436
GATGAGTCCGCTCCTTTATCCCTATAAGTCACCTACTAACCTCTGGTTTACTTATAAAGAAAGGATCTAAAAATGCGTAAATCCCCAGTCTACCGAATCTACAGAATCACTCTAGCCACCTGGGTTTCGCTCACCCTCATCACCACTGGCTTCACCAAACTTTTCCCCGCAACCGCAACTATCATATTCGGTCAACAAATATGGTGGCTCACCATACATATATTCACCCTAGGAGTCATTACCTCCTCCATACTCGTGTGGATCTGGCACTTCGCAATAACACTCTTACGTTACTCAAACTTCCAATCGCAACAACCCACATACCGTTTACTCACCCACAACACCGGAACCCTACTATTAGTTGCCAGCTTCACCCTCGGAAATATCTATCTCTTAATCGCCGGATACGCACTCATCATTGCCAGCTTCACCTGGCTACTCGGATCGCTTTTGCACGCCATTCACACTGCCTCTTTCCAAAGCCCACTATCCGGTGTAGTGCGCTACTATGCGCTTGCCACTGCTATTTTACTGACCGGCATAACTCTCGGACTATTTCTGGGACTTGAGAACCTTAACGCTATCTCCCTAAAAAATCGCGACGCGCTACTACTCACCCACGTTGCCGCAAATATCATATCTTTCGTTGGAATAACTATCTTCACAACCCTCGGCACCCTGCTACCGACCACCAGTCGCACCAAAGTAATCCCCCAAGCACGCGCAGTACTAACCCACGGATTCCTACCCACAATTTTCGGAGTAACTACCCTACTCGCAGGCACTTTCTACCTAAACAAACACCTTCTAATCGCCGGCACACTTATTCTCACCAGCCTATTCCTCACTCTCACCATAGTCGCGGTCCTACCGTTAAAACAAGGCGCCCACTGGGGATACCCCACCCAAACCCTGCTTTTTGGCGCATTCTGGCTAGTGGCAGGAGCTATCGGACTCACCTACCTGGCTATCTTCAACAACCCCTTCCAACTGCGCTTAGAAATAACATCACTACTACCCCTGTTGATGGTCGGTGTAGCACAAATCCTCCTCGGATCACTGGCCTACCTACTACCCATGATTATTGGACTAGGCCCAGCCCTTAAAGACACCTACCGTAAGCTGGATCAACATACGGAATTGCGAGTATTATTCCCAAACCTGAATCTAGCGTTCAGTTTCTTCCTCCCCTCTTACACCGCTGCCTGGGAATTAGGTTGGGTATTCCTTTTGGGAAATCTACTTTTCCTCAATTACCTGGTGTTACGGCAGTTACGCTCCAGACCAGCAGAGTTTACTCCTGTGCCGACTCCTGAAAATCGCCCTAACTTACTAGCGAACGGAAAATGAACATGGAAACCCAGCCTCACCAAAAACGAGCTTTCAACCTCACTCAAGCCCTAGCAACAGTCACAGCTTTCACAATGGTCGCCATTTTGTTCCTGCTGACGGGGAGTTTAAACAAAACGCCCTCGGAAATTTCTGCTACGCACCCACCCATGGTTTTTGAAATTTCTGCGCGAAATATGACTTTCTCACCCAACGTGTTGAAAGTGCCTGCAAGCGTTGCGGTAAAGATTTCCTTCACGAATCATGACACTATGGCACATGATTTGGTCGCGGAAACGGGCGTGAAAACTCCACTTTTGAAAACTGGCGAATCTGCGATTCTCGATTTAGGAGTAGTTTCTGCCCCACTGAAAGCTTGGTGTTCAGTTGCTGGGCACCGACAAGCTGGCATGGAAATACAGATTATTCCCGAGGGCGATACACTAAACTCTTCCCCTCACACTGCAACTCCTCACCATCAGAATCACAGCAATGAAACTGCTTGGAAGATCCCAGGAATGCAGGCGTTTTTACAAAATCCATCTAATGTTTATGTTGATCCGGTTCTTCCCCCAGTGAAAGTTCAAACATCAGGTAGGCCACTAACCCATCGGGTAACTCTTACAGTTACGGAAAAGAAGATTCCTATTGGTGCTGATGTTATGCGCCCCATCTGGACTTTCAACGGTGGTCCCGTTGGCCCAACTTTGCGAGGCAAAATTGGCGACAAGTTCATAGTGACTTTAAAAAATGCAGGATCAATGGCTCATTCTATTGACTTCCATGCTTCATTTTTAGCACCAGATAAGCCTATGCGTTCGATTCAGCCAGGCGAAGAACTGGTTTACGAGTTCACTGCACAAAGAGCAGGAATCTGGTTATACCACTGTTCTACTACGCCCATGTCGATGCATATTGCAGCAGGCATGTATGGGGCGGTAATTGTTGATCCTGAAGATTTGACTGCTGTGGACTATGAGTATGTGATGGTGCAGTCTGAGGTTTATTTACCGTCTGAAGATTCACCGGTTTCTGTTGAAAAACTTCAGGCGGTGCGACCTGATTTGATGGCTTTCAATGGAGTTCCCTACCAGTATCGGGTAAAACCACTTGAAGTAACTGTTGGCAGTAGGGTACGTGTTTGGATTCTAGCTGCTGGCCCGAATCTTGGAACTTCTTTCCACGTAGTGGGTTCCCAGTTCGATTCCACTTGGGCTGAAGGTAGGTACTTACTTAAAGATGGTATTGACCCAGTGACGGGCACTCATGGGAATGGTTCGCAGACGCTAGCTTTAAGTGCTGCGCAGGGTGGTTTCGTTGAGTTTACTCTACCTGAGTCTGGTAGCTACGCTTTCGTAGATCATTCAATGGTTCGCGCTGAGCAAGGTGCCGTGGGGTTATTTCACGCGAAGTAGTTTTAATACCTGCAGGATCATAAAAACGTTTGCTTGCATGAAAACCCAGTTTTTCATGCAAGCAAGCGTTAAATAAGGGTTGCTATTTTAGGCGGTCTGGACGACCTCGCCAAGTACGGATTGCAGAAGCTGCAAGAATCCATAAACCTGCAACTAACCAGGGAATAGTTACCCACAGCGGAGTAACTGGCTGGAAATAAACCAGCAGTGCGGTTGCGGGCACCCAGACCACAGCAGCCGCAGCGTTAAAAGCACGATACTGCTTCACGCGGAAAGGATGTACCCACTTCCATGGGACAACTGCCAATACTGTAAATATCACGATTACAGCCCAGTTCGTGTAAACCCCGAAGTCAAACACCCATAGAATGATTGCCACAATATTCCAAGCAGCAGGGAACCCCACAAAATACCAGTCAGCAGACTTCATCAGATTATTTGCGTAGCAGAACATTGAGGACATCAGCACCATACAGGCGGCAATAATTGGCAGGATAGAAGGTCCCAACGGCAATACTTGCGCCATAAATACTGCTGGAATGAAAGTCCAAGTGAGGTAATCTACTACGTTATCCATCATTGTGCCTGAAAACCATGGCACAACTTCAGTAACTTTAGCTTTACGAGCCATTGGGCCATCAGCTGCATCGACCACTAACGCAATCCCCAGCCACAGCCACATCATCTTGTATTCCTGGTTATAAAGCGCCAAAACTGCTAGCAGCGCCCATAGTAATCCAGTCATAGTGAAGCCGTGCACAAACCAGGCAGCTACATATCTATGCAATGGCCAGTTTAGCTGCTTTTGGACAGCATCCTTTTTAGTAGTCAAAGTATATTCTCCATCATGTTCTGGCTAAACCAGTTTTTTAAAATGCTGAATGCACTTGAAAACCTTATTTTAACCAACCTACTTCCTTAGCATATGGGATTTACCTAGTTTCCCCAACAATACGTGCGCTATCTCAAAGAAACTTTCGTTTTAAATCATTAAATCTGGCGGTGAAGTTAAGACTGTTTCCACATACTTATCCGCCTTCACACGGTAGGTTTCCCAACCAAATGTCACTAAGATAAGGACCGTAACTATCGCAATTACGTGTAACGGATAGTTGTTTCCATGCGAACCAAAGTAAAGGTAAGGCGCTATAAAAGTTACAACGGTGACGACAATACCAACCAGACGAAGCCAAAGCCGTTTTGCCGTTACCATCGTGATGATCCCCCAAGTGTACGGAATTGCTGTGCCTAAGTCGATCGCCCATAGCACTGCCAGAGACCCTTCAAATTCTTTAACGAACGTTACAGGTAACGCGCGCAGGGCGGAATAAATTAACACCACTGCGTAGGCAATAAATTTAGGCGTGGTCGCTACGCGTACAAATTTTGAGCGTTCGATAACACGTACCCCTGCATTCACAACTTGCCGATATACGCCAGCAGTGAGATGAAGCCCATCAATATCATGTAGGGATTTACGCAAAAAATCTAAGTCATCAGGATTTTTACGATTTGCTAAAAAACTTACTAGTTTAAGCGGAGAAATCCCATAGGGAGCAATAATTTGCCCTTGAGCTTCCTGCTCAGGGCCTAGTTTTTCGATAACTTCTCCATCTAACCAATCTACCCATTCCGCATATGCTTCTGCGGCCATCGGGAGTAGCCATAATTTTTCACGTTTACGTACAGAGTCACGCAGAATATAAATCAACGCGTTACGAATTGCTGGTGTATGTAGGTTCTCAACAGCTGGAAGTTCTCGAATATGCCGGTTACGCAGGTCGCTGAGCCGGTCCACGCCAGCAGCTTCTCTTACAGCATCAGGAGTGAATACGTAGTTTTCCCCAAAAGACACGTCAATAAGCAAATTCACTCTTATAACTTTAGCTGGTTCTCATTTATTTTCTTAACGTAACCACTGGAAGTGTCAGAGAAGGCAAGTTAGCAGCAAAACTCAAACAACTAACATTAGGGCATAATAATTTTATGGAGCACCCACTACCTTATGACACTTTGAATCCTATTGCGCTAGATTTTTCCCCATTAAACCTATTAGGTTCAGCGGCTATGCGCAAACCTAATAATCTACATTTAGTTGGAGTAGCTCATCCTCATACTTCGATTTTTGAAGGTAAGCTTGACTCGCAGTTTCCTCAGGATTTATTAATCACTGAACAAACAACGGTAACCCAGTCCTATGATTTAGCGTTGCGGCTTGTGACTTTACTGAAAGAACATGGGGTTTCCACCGGAGATAGAGTTGCTATTTATGGTCCTAACACTATTTGGCATCTGCTAATCCATTTTGCGTGCGCTGGTGTGAAGGCAATTTCAGTGCCTTTAGACCAGCATTATCAGCCAGATGAGCTAAATGTGGTTCTAAATGACTGTGCCCCTAAATTGGTTTTTGCTGGTCCTGCGCAAGAATCACGTTTGCTGCAGACAAATATTAAGAATGCTTTTAAAGTTATTTCACTGAGTGTTTTACCGAGCTTAGTTACATCAAGGGAGCCCGCCCTCGGAAATAATCTCCCTAATTGTAATGAAGATGTGCTGGGCACGATTATTTATACTTCTGGCACAACCAGCCATCCGAAAGGGGTGGCTTTAACCCATGCGAACCTCTGGTGGGGCTGCCGTAATTTCCGGGAGGTTTTTGAGTACTCTTCTGATTGCGTAGAAGCAGTAGTTGCGCCACTATCGCATATTGGTGGTTTTAATGGCACTACCTTAGATTTAGCGTACAGTGGCGGCACGGTAGTGGTGATTGAAGGTTTTAATGCCGAAACCGTACTCGCAGTGTTTGAGCGTTTCCGTGTGCAGATGATGTTCGGAGTACCTACGATTTATCAGCGTTTACTGAGTAGTTCCGCGTTTAATATGCGCGATTTATCAAGTTTTTCGCGCCCACTTATTGGTGGTTCCCCGTTGCCTTTACCTGTTGCTCAGAAAATGCATGAGGTGGGGTGGTTTCCTTATAACGTGTGGGGGATGACTGAGCAGTCCGCGTCGGGTACGTGTTTAACTCCGGGAATGGCATCTTTGTCTTTGAATGGTGTGGGGGTTCCTTTTCCTTTTACGCAGGTTCGCGTTGTTGATATTGAGCAGGCAGAAGCTGGGGTTTTAGTGGGTGTTCCGTCTGGCATTGTCGGTATGTTGGTGTGTGCGGGTCCGTCGGTTACGCGTGGATACTGGCAGGATGAGGGTTTGAGTGAGAGTTCTTTTATAGATGGTTGGTTGCTGACGGGCGATTTGGGTTTTGTGGATGGTAATGGTGTGATTCAGTTTGTTGCGCGAGCTTCGGACACTGTTATGACGGGTGGTGAAAAGGTTTTACCTGAGCCTGTTGCGGAGGTTTTGCGGACTATGCCGGGTGTGCGTGACGCGCAGGTTGTGGGGATAGCTGATGACGAGTGGGGTCAGGCGGTGGCGGCGGTTTTGCTTCCAAATTTAGATTTTCCGGAGGGCGTTGCTTTAAACTCATTTTCTGATTCTGAGGTGTTGGCTTTGGTACGTGACTATGCGGGTCAGTATTTGGCACGCTATAAGTTGCCTCGGGCTATTCGTGTTGTGGAGTCTTTTCCTGTGTCTTCAAATGGGAAGGTGTCTAAGCTGGGGCTGCAAGATTTATTCTCTAGCTGATTTTGAGCACATTTGAGTACGAGCTTTCGCTTGTGATGTAGTAGGTTATAAATTTAAAAAGTCATATGCGAGGTTGTGTTCGCATATGACTTTTTAGTGTTGGACGCGTCAGGCTTTTTTATTTGTCAGTGCCGCGCGTGCATCTAGACGTGCTTGTACTGCTTCAGCTTCTTGATGGGCTGCTCCCTGAGAGGCGAAGGCTACTAACTCGTTGAACTGTGGGGGGATTTCACGACCGAATTTTTGCATAACTTCAACCCAGAGTTTGCCGGAGCGGTATGATGAGCGTACTAATGGGCCAGACATACATGCGGGGAATCCCAGTTCATACGCGAGGTCACGTAGTTCAATAAATTCCTGTGGTTTTACCCAACGATCGATTGGGTGGTGTAGCGGGGAGGGGCGTAGGTACTGTGTGATGGTAAGTATGTCGCAACCTGCTTCCAGCAGATCTCGCATGGTTTGTTCGATTTCTTCACGGGTTTCGCCGAGCCCTAAGATTAAGTTGGACTTGGTGACGATGCCAGCATCTTTCGCTGCTCGGATAGCTGCTAAGGAACGTTCGTAGCGGAATGCTGGGCGAATTATTTTCATTAGGCGCGGCACAGTTTCTATATTATGTGCGAATACCTGAGGGCCGGAGTCGAAGACTTCTTGTAGCGCGTTTATATCGCCTTTAAAGTCATCTACCAGTAGTTCTACACCAGTTCCGGGCATGCGTGCGTGAATTTCACGGGTGGATTGCGCGTATAGCCAGGAAGCTCCGTCTGGTAGGTCGTCTCTAGCTACGCCGGTAATGGTTACGTATCGTAAACCGAGTTCTTGTACGGATTCTGCAAGGCGGCGTGGTTCGTCTTGGTCGTATCCTTCGGGACGCCCGGTTGCGATATCGCAGAATGCGCAGCGTCGGGTGCATATTGCGCCTCCGATTAGGAAGGATGCTTCGCGATCTTCCCAACACTCGTAGATGTTTGGACAGTTTGCTTCGGCGCAGACTGTGTTAAGGGAGCCGCGTTTTACTAGCCCACGCATTTCTTGGTAGTTTGGTCCGTTTGAGACACGGGTTTTTAACCAGTCTGGGTGTTCTTCACGTGGTACCTGCTGGTTACGAGCTTCGATACGTAGGAGTTTGCGGCCTTCTGGTTGTGGTAGCGTGGACATTTAGGCTTCCTTTCCAGTCTGGCTGGGGGTTTGCTGGATTTGCGCTGATGCGTCTAGCTGGTCACCGACGGTTGCCCATAGGAGTGGGCGGAGGTGTTCGTTGAGTTTTTTTACGAGTGCGTCAGCAGCTTCTTGAAGTGTGGTGGTAATGCCTTCTTGTTGGAGTGAAGTGACTCCGGCGTCATTGAGTCCGCAGGGAATAATTCCTGTGAAAGCGTTGTCAAAGTTGGGGTAGAGATTTAGTGCTAGCCCGTGCATGGTTGTATTTTGGGCTACTTTGAGTCCCAGTGCGCAGATTTTACGGTCGGGGTTACGCATCCATACTCCCGCGCGTCCTTCGATGATTTCTACTGGTAGGTTCCAGGTATCGCGAATAGCTTCCACTACGGCTGCTTCTACGGCTCGTATGTATTTAATGCGATCTACTGGTTCACCGAGTCGCACAATTGGGTAGATTACAAGTTGTCCTGGCCCGTGCCAGGTAACTGATCCTCCCCGGTCTACTTCAATTACGGGAAGGTCGGTGTTTAGTATATCTTCTGGTTTTGTGCGTCGACCCGCAGTGTATGTGGGTTCAAATTCTACGATTATTAGGGTGTCGTCGACTTCTCTGTCTCTGACTTTTTGGAAAGTTTCACGTTGGATACGGTCGCCTTCTAGATAGGGTGTGTACCCGTTAGAAAGTAGGTTTAGTTGTCGCACAGATTTAAGTTTATCTAGGTATCGGAAATATTTCCTAGCGGGATTGTATGCAGGGCATGCAGATTCTGTCACATTCGTGACATCTATTAACTTCGTTTATATTGACGTAGCCCGGAAGTAAGTTCTAGATTTTCGTTTGTATTTATAGGGAAAGTACGATATTTTAATATATACAGGTTAACTTGATATCTGGTTTACATAAATAGTTTTATGAGGTTTATTGCGTTTGCAAGTTTTGCGTTCACAATCCCTTCTCTCCATATTAACAAATAACGCACCATCAAATACTTTTGTATTACTAATAGCGTAGAGTTCTGCTCTATTAACAAAACAGGAGATAGACTTACATGGAGACCCCCTTCCAGCTTGAGGTCAACATCGACCGAGACTCAACTATTCCGCTCTACCAACAGATTGTAGACCCGTTCGAAGACGCAATCGCACAAGGTTTGGTATCCCCGGGACAGCTAGTGGAAGACGAAATCTCCATGGCGAAGCGACTAGACGTCTCCCGACCAACCTTACGTCGTGCCCTTCAGGAACTCGTGAACCGTGGCTTACTAGTTCGTCGCCGAGGTATCGGCACTCGCGTAGCGCCATCTCAGATTCACCGTCCCGTCGAGCTTAGTTCGCTTAACCATGACTTAGTTGAAGCTGGCTACACTCCGTCAACACGTGTAACCTCCTACCAGGTAGTCCCCTCCAGCGATGAAGTCGCTAAAGACCTGGGCATAAATCCTGGCGAAGGCACTTTGCACGTGATTCGCATTCGTAGCATTGACGACCGTCCACTTGCGATTCTACGTAACTATCTGCCACTAGATATCGCTCCTTCCTGGGGGGAACTGCACGAAAAAGGACTATACGAATGCTTCGCCCCACGGGATATTAAAGTGGCATCTGCAAATCAAACTATCGGTACTCGCCCTGCTACCGAAGAAGAAGCAGAAATGCTAAAAGTTGCAGTTGGCTCACCTGTGTTAACCATGGATCGCATTGCCTTCACTAAGGAAGGACGCGTAGTTGAACTGGGTAACCACGTTTACAACCCAGAACTCTACAGTTTCCGATTCACCGTTTTCACTAACTAAGTAACATACTAAAAGTTGTGCCCCCATAAAGTTTATGGGGGCACAACTTTTTTAAAACTTATAGGCAACCACTCATTGGGATATGAATTTCATGAGTATAAATTCAACAACTCATACACGAATGAGGATTCCCACCTGAATTTAGCCTACGCTTTCCAACGGCGTAACATCTCCGTGGCGCCCACGAACCGCCTGCGCTTCAGCCTCTTCAGAAATCAATAAAGCAGCTTCCTCAGCTTCACAGCGAGCCTGATAAGCAGCCATCTCAGCCTGTTTTTTAGCATCATCCCAGCTCAGCAACTCCGCCATAAGATCAGCGATTTCCGGCAGGGCCGACAAACCGCGATCACGGTGTTCATAAGTCAAACGCGTACGATGACACATTACGTCTTCGATATGCAATGCGCCCTCGTGAGTAACCCCGAAAGCAATTTCTGCACGCAAGTATTCTGGTGCGCCCACTAACTCGCCCGCTAAACCAGGATCAGCATCAATAGAATCCAACAACAAGTGAATATCGTCTCCGTAACGGTCCAGCATATCTTCAATATGATCAACACTTAAACCAGACTTAGCTGCCAATTCCGCACGCTGATTCCACAGAGCATGATAGCCCACAGCACCACGTAGTGGCGTGGTCTTAGTAAGTGAAGGACGACGTTTTACTTCGTCCCTACCCAATGCGAAGTTAACTGCATCTTCAGCCATAGCCCGATAGGTAGTTAGCTTACCACCCGCAATAATAATCAGCCCCGGCACTGCTTCCGTAACCGTATGTTCACGCGAAACCTTAGTGGACTTTGTAGAATCCCCATCTTTTGTGCCCGGTTGTAACAGAGGACGCAATCCCGCGTAATAACCGATAATGTCATCGCGTGTCAAAGGATTCGCCAGAACCTGGTTAGCCTGATCCAGGATGTAATCAACATCAGTAGCGTTAGCAACTGGGTGGCGGAAATCTTCCACATACTTCGTGTCAGTAGTTCCGATAATCCAGTAACGCTTCCAAGGAATAATAAAGAGCACAGACTTTTCAGTACGAGCAAACATACCGACTTTTCCATTAATACGATCTTTTGGAACGACAATATGAATACCCTTTGAAGCCAATACTTTCAACCCGCCTTCTGTTCCCCCGAGTTTTTCGGTTTCTTCCGTCCAAACACCGGTTGCGTTAATGATTTGTTTAGTAGGAACAACGTATTCCGCGCCGGTTTCAAGGTCTTTAAGTGTCGCTGAAACAATCCGACCATTTTCCTTATTCATGGCAATTACTTGAGTACGATTCGCCGCACGCGCACCGTATTCCACTGCAGAACGCACCAGATTTAGTACCAATCGAGAGTCATCAACGCGAGCATCATAGTAGACCATTGCGCCAATGAGGGCATCCTGACGTAAGTCCGGAACAAGTTCCAACGCTCCCTGTTTACTGTAATGTTTTTGAATTGGCACTGAACCACGATGTGCTATCTGCGCCATTACGTCATAAAGACCCACACCTGCAGTTGAGTAAGCACGTTCAATAACTGGCTGTTTAAACGGCCAGAGCAATGGCATTTTCTTTACCAAGTGAGGTGCGGTAGTTTCTAATAAAAGACCACGTTCTGTAAGAGCTTCGTGCACTAACTTAAAATCCATCTGGTAGAGGTACCGCAGCCCACCGTGGACGAGTTTGGAGGAACGTGATGAAGTTCCAGACGACCAGTCTTGAGCTTCAACGATACCGGTTTTAAGCCCTCTTAGTGCAGCGTCATAAGCGATTCCAGCTCCAGTTACGCCACCGCCAATCACTAACAAATCAACGCCTTTAGTCATTTCTTCAAGGGCATTTTGGCGAGTTTGCGCATTCATTACTGCTTGACTCATGGTAACTCCTTTGTTCGTTTCCGGGTCTTTAGTCTGATTTTTTACTAGACCTGTTAGTTTAACTAAACCCGGTTTTGAACTTTCGTGCAATCTCTGGGGCATACGTGCAGTTTCGTGAGCTAAATACGCAACGATGGTCGCACGTAATTTTTAGGTTTTCTCTATCGTTTTCCGCGAAACCATAGTTATCATCTTGAGTAATATACTGAAATAAAACACAGGAAGAAAACCATGTTCACCCAAACAGAACTACTAACCCCCATTCCCACCCCAAACGGAAACAAGCACTGCGACGACTGGGAACTAAACGAATATTTTTACCAACACTACTGGCCAGACTTAACCGCCACTAAAACCCCCATCCGTTTCAGCGGGGAAACCATCCTAAGCTTCAAGACCAGCGGAGGGGCTTTAATTCGCGCCCTCGAAAACTATCTATGGGGAAAAGGAGAACCCGTCCATTCCCCCATGCCTGCCTATCACGATGACAGAATCAGAAGAGTCAGCCAACTCTTTGAGAACCATCCCACCCATTTCCACAACCACACAGAAGAAATAGCGCAACTACTGGCACATATGACAATCTTTCGTCAACGCACACACTGCCTAGCAAACTTCATGCCCCTACCTATACTAAGCTCACCATCTTTAAACCAAACTAAAGGAAAAGCACCATACCACGATTTCCCCGACCTATTTTTCAAAGAAATCCAACGATACTACACGCAACACAACCACTCTGACCCGCAATGCGCCTGGGAACAAAACCAATCATACTTTGACTTATTTGCAAACTTTGACGCCTTCGTCGAAACAAACTACCTGAAAGCCTACACGGAAGTTCAAATCGCTCCTGATTCACAAAGCATATTTTGGAAACTACTGAGACGACCCGTAAACGTGATCATTACTGATAAGAACCTAAACGCTACACTCACCCAATTTAACGCGTTATTTCAACTCGCATCCGCAACTATCGAAGCGCGAGCAAGCCAACTAAACGAAGCGTAAACCACCCTAAAATAAAATGCGAGCCACCCACAAAGGGCGGCTCGCACCAGTTAAGTAATGACTAAATCACTTAGTCAGAGCTTCCAAAGCATCCAGAACTGCAGCCACGTTTTCTACCTGGCCTGCAGCTGGCTGGTAAGCACCTTCAACCCATTCGGTACCCAGGTTGAATTCAAGTGCCTGTTCAACCTGCTTCATCTGCAGGGTGTCAACAACCTGACGCCATGCGGAAACAGCCAGCTTACCACCGGACCAAGAGTAACCTGCGAATGCGATTGGCTTGCCAGCCCATTCAGGTGCCAAGTGGTCAAAAGCGTTCTTGAATGCACCTGGAACAGAGTGGTTGTATTCTGGGGTAACGAATACAAATGCGTCGCAAGCATCAACCTTAGCGGACCATGCGCGAACAACTTCATCTTCGTAGTTCTTTTCCAGAGCCATTGGGATGCCTTCGCTGTCAAGTACTGGCAGTGCGAAGTCAGCCAGGTCAATCAGTTCGTATTCGAAACCGGTTTCACGCTGTGCGCCCTGTTCGAGCAGCCACTTAGCCAGGGTTTCACCGTTACGGCCCTTACGGATGGTGCCAAGAACGATACCGATCTTCATAACACTTTTCTCCTTATTTTTTAGCGTTGGTCATTTTTCATAACCAAGTCTAGTAAGCAATTGGTATACGCGCTACTGGAAAGCGAAAAAGAGGCATCAATCACTCAACTTATCAAGTGATTACGTAATCAACTTCAGGTCTTTACCAACACTTTTATTTGATTTAGATGCTAAACAATTACACTAACTGCGACCCTTATCGAAATGAAAGTCGCAGTTAGTGTGCAAATCGTGGTTAAAAATCACAGTTTAGGCAAGAAGAAAGTAGTCAGTGCCGATAGATCCCGCAAGTATTCCTAAGCTAAGTCAGTGTTCTACAACCGCTTGCTGCCACAGGGTAGCGTGCGGGTGATGGGTTTCTAAGCGTCCTTCGATACCAGCAGTTACAATATCCTTCGCGGTAGCAACCGCATCCTCAATTGCTGCTCCCTTAGCCAGCTCAGCGGTAATAGCAGCTGCCAAAGTACAGCCCGCACCACCAACACGTTCCTGACCAACTTTAGGACGTGCAAAACGAGTAACCTTTTCACCATCCCACAAGATATCAACCGCCTCATCACCAGGTAGTTCCACACCACCTTTAGCGATCACATAACGTGGGCCAAGCTCACCAATACGTTTAGCAGCCTCAATCAGGTCATCCTCAGTCTCAACTTTAATACCTGAAAGTGCCTCAGTTTCAAAAAGGTTCGGAGTGACAACCGTAGCTAAAGGTAAAACTTTGGCTTTTAGAGCTTGATCAACGTCGTAAGCTGCCCCAGCTTCTTGGCCTTTACAAATCAACACGGGGTCAAGCACAATGTTCTTCCACTCCTGCTGTTGCAAGGATTCAGCAACCGCTTCAATGGTTGGAACCGTACCGAGCATACCAATTTTTACGGTATCAACATCATGGCAGGCCACCGCAGCTTCCACCTGCTCTTTAATGACCTGCGAATCAACTGGAACAAACCGATGATTCCAATTGTTTTGTGGGTCAAAAGAAACGATACAAGTTAAAGATCCCATGCCGTATACGCCCTGCTGATGGAAAGTTTTTAGATCCGCTTGAATACCAGCACCACCAGTGGATTCAGAACCAGCAACAACCAAAGCAACTGGGGGACGTTTTTCATTAGTCATAATTCACTCCAAAAATATCAGGATGTACTGCTATAAGATTAACTCATTTACTGTCGCGCCATATCGCTAAACCGCGCCAAATGCCCTTGGAAAGTAACTGGGAGTACAGCAACTTCACCGTTACGATGCTTAGCCACAATAATATCGGCTTCGCCCGGTCGGTCCTCTTTGTCATAGTAATCTGGGCGATGCAGTAGCATAATAACATCGGCGTCCTGTTCCAAAGAGCCAGATTCACGCAAATCAGCAATCATTGGTTTCTTATCAGTACGTTGTTCCGGACCACGGTTCAACTGCGCTACCGCTACTACTGGAACTTCTAGTTCCTTTGCCAACAACTTTAGGTTACGTGAGAATTCAGAAACTTCCTGCTGACGGGATTCAACTTTTTTACTTGACGTCATCAACTGTAAATAATCAATCACAATCAGCCCTAACCCCCCCTGCTGTTTCAGGCGACGACATTTAGAACGAATTTCATTCATAGCCATATTCGGAGAGTCATCAATATATAACGGAGACTCAGAAAGACGCCCTAGGGAACTGGTAATACGCGACCAGTCTTGACCACTTAACTTTCCCCGTCGCATATTCCCAAAAGAAACACCCGTTTCAGCTGCTAATAAGCGCATTGCAATTTCAGAACGCGACATTTCCAAACTAAAAATCACAGAAGGTAACTTATGAGCAATCGCTGCTGAACGCAGAAAATTCATTGCCAAAGTGGACTTCCCCATGGCCGGACGTGCCGCGACAATAATCATCTGCCCCGGTTGTAACCCAGTAGTTAAGTTATCTAAATCAATCAACCCAGTGGGCACACCCTTTGAAGGACCCTGGTTAGCTTCAATATCTTCCAGTTCCTGCACCAAAGATTCAGTAAGCTCACTCAAGGCCACGTAATCATTGTGATTACGGTTCTCAGCTACCGCCATAATCTCAGCCTGAGCTTTATCGACAACTTCATCTACTTCGGATCCGTCGGTAGTGTAGCCCAACTGCACAACGCGAGTACCTGCATCTACCAGGCGACGCAATACCGCGCGTTCAGAAACAATCCGAGCATAAAAGTTAGCGCTTGCTGCTGTGGGGACAGAAGAAATCAGGCTATAAAGATAGTCGCGTCCGCCCACAGTACCGAGCTTCCCATTTTGTTGTAAAGAATCAGCTACAGTGATGGCGTCGGCAGGTTCACCTTCTGCATGAAGCTCCATAATGGTGTCGTGAATGAGTTCATGTTTAGGAAGGTAATAGTCATGTGACCTTAGGATTTCAGCTACTTCATCGATAGCTTTCTTCGAAAGCATCATCGAACCCAGAACTGACTGTTCTGCTTCTAAATCCTGAGGTGGAATGCGATCAAATGTGTTGTTTTCAGCCATCTATTTCCGTACTTTCTATGAAGTAACAGCAGTTATCCACAGCTTTTCTTGTACTGCTAGGATTCGTCTATCTTTATGCAGAATACCGCCTAGTTACTGTACTTTGCAGTAGTTATCCAACCTTCAATGTGGACAAACCCCGGTATACTTGTGGATAACCAGGGGATAACCTGTGAATTTTGTGGATAACTTGTGTATAGTCGCTGTGAGTTGCCCTCACTCACAGCTCCGCAAACCCACAAAAAACCTCAATACTTACCCACAATTTCATTCACAACCTGTGGATAAAAAATAATCTGTGAATTTCGTGGATAACTTTACCCTTAAAACCAAAACCTTAAATCAGAACTTTAAACCTCTATGAGAGCCAAAAATATTCACCACGACATCCTCAACCTCGCAATACCCGCATTAGCAACCCTCATTGCACACCCCCTGTTTACCACCATCGATGCCGCCATGGTAGGACACTTAGGCACCCACCCCCTCGCCGGACTTTCTATAGGCTCAACTATCCTCACCACCCTATTCGGACTCTTCATCTTCCTCGCCTACTCCACCACTTCCATTACCGCGAAACACTTTGGTGCAGGAAACACTAAATCCGGTCTAAAAGCTGGGGTAGACGCCCTCTGGCTCGCCATTCTCATCGGAGTCATCGCGACCCTGTTCCTCCTACTTACTGCCACCACGCTCATCCGCTGGATGGGTACTTCCCCAGAAACCTACCCCCATGCCCACGCCTACTTAACCTATGCCACCCCCGGGCTGATCGGCATGCTACTTTCCTTAGCTTCAACCGGCACCCTCCGCGGTCTCTTAGATACCCGCACGCCACTTCTCGTAGCTAGCTTTGGTGCAGTCTTTAACACGGCCGTTAACTACCTTTTAATCTTCGTCTTTCAGTTTGGAGTCGCAGGCTCTGCAATCGGCACTTCTCTGACTGAACTCATGATGGGGATCGTTCTCGCAACCAAAATCATTACCACTGCCCACGCCGCACAGATTTCTTTCCTACCCGATTTTTCAGGTATTTTCACTGCAAGCCTAACTGGAGCACCCCTTATTATTCGCACTCTCGCGATGCGTGTATGCCTGTTCTTCACTGTTGTTACTCTCACTCAAGCTGGTGACTTCGCAGTAGCCGGCAATCAAATTGTTACCACCGTCTGGAACTTCACTGCTTTTGCGTTAGATGCTTTAGCTATCGCCGCCCAAGCTTTAGTGGGTCGCAGCTTAGGCGCAAATAATCTGGCAAACACTCGCTCACTGCTACAAATTCTGGCGCATTGGGGCTGGGCAGCCGGTACACTCTTAGGCATTTTAGTCGCTACCTTCGCCCCACTTATACCCCTTATTTTTACTTCCGAAACAGCACTAGCGTCCATTACGACTGCCGGGTTATGGGCATCCGCGCCCTTTTACCTGTTAGCCGGATACGTTTTCGTCCTCGACGGTATTCTCATTGGCGCAGGTGACAACCGTTACCTAGCCGTAGCTTCAACCGCGGTTATGACGATTTACCTACCTGCCTTACTGGTTTTCGACCGCGCTTACGTTGGCGGCGGACCGCTTACCACTGAGTTTCAGCAAACCGCCCTCGTAATAATTTGGATTTTATTTGGGATTTTCTTTATGGGAGGTCGGGCATTTTCGCTTTTCTGGAGGGCGCGTCAAGATACTTGGATGCACACTTAAACTAACTCCGGTGATAGTCTTATAGTGCCGTAAATCGCTCTGAATTTCACTAGCAAAATAACCTTAAACCCCGTAAGATTGTTATTTGATTGGGCTCTTTTAGATGAAAGAGTTTAATCATTCGCATATCCCTCCTGTCACGGACCGTCCGTGACCGATTTAGTCCAAAGGAGGTGGGGAATAATGCGTGCATACGAATTAATGGTGATCTTCAATCCTACCGTTGATGAACGCACCGTCGCTCCCTCAATGGAAAAGCTACTGACTCTGGTAACCCAGAATGGTGGCACCGTTGAGAATGTTGACGTATGGGGCAAGCGCCGCCTGGCATACGAAATCCAGAAGCAGTCTGAAGGTATTTACGTGCTGGTTCACATGAACACCACCCCAGACGTAGCACTGGAAATCAACCGTCAGCTTACGCTTAACGAATCCGTTATGCGTACCAAGTTGCTGCGCAACGAAGCCTGAAATTATTTCACCCTATAGAAACGTAAGGAACAAAGATGGCTGGAGATACGATCGTTACGATTGTTGGTAATCTAACTGCTGATCCAGAACTGCGTTACACGCCGTCTGGCTCCCCAGTAGCTAACTTCACCGTCGCATCAACCCCACGCACTTTTGATCGGGCTTCCGGTCAATGGAAAGACGGGGACGCATTATTCATGCGTTGCTCCGTTTGGCGTGAGTTCGCAGAAAACGTTGCTGATTCTCTGTCTAAAGGTATGCGCGTTGTAGTTCAGGGTCGCCTGATTCAACGTTCATACGAAGGGCGTGATGGTTCACAACGTACTTCCGTGGAACTGCAGGTAGATGAAATTGGTCCTTCCCTGCGTTACGCGCGCGCTCAGGTAACCCGCACCCCATCTAACTTTGGTGGTGCCCAGGGTACTCAGGGCGGTTTCAATCAGGGCAGCCCTTCCGGTTTTAACCAGGGCGGTTTCAATCAGCCAGAAGCTGACTCTTTTGCTACTCCAGCACCATACGGTAATGCCGGTGGTTATGGTACGCCAGCAGGGGCTCCTAGCTTCAGTGCTGCTCCAGGTGGTTCCGCTGCTGACCCTTGGTCTACAGGTGGCGGCAGCTCTTTTGACGACGAACCACCGTTCTAATCAACTGTGACTAACTTTTAAAGTTACCTATTCTTTTTAGGAGACACCATGGCGAAGCCACAACTTCGCAAGCCATTGAAGAAGAAGGCTAATCCTCTTCGCACGGCTAAGATCGAAAACATTGACTACAAGGATACTGCTCTGCTACGTAAGTTCATTTCTGACCGTGGTAAGATTCGCGCTCGTCGCGTAACTGGCGTATCCGTACAGGACCAGCGTCGTATCGCTAAGGCAGTTAAGAATGCCCGCGAAATGGCTCTGCTCCCTTACTCCAGCTCCGGTCGCTGAGTTTTAGAAGGAGACTGAATAATGGCAAAGCTTATTTTGACCCACGATGTCCCTAACCTCGGCTCCGCAGGTGACGTTGTTGTAGTTAAGGACGGTTACGCACGTAACTACCTGGTTCCGCGTCGCCTGGCTGAACGCTGGACCGCTGGCGCCCAAAAGCAGATTGACGCTGCTGTAGCTCTGCATCGCAAGAAGGCTATCGAAAGCATCGAAGATGCTCGTGCAGTTCGTGATCAGCTAGAAGCTGCTAAGTACACTGTTGCTAAGCGCGCATCTGCAACTGGCAACCTGTACGGTGCACTGTCCTCTGCTGACGTTGCAGCAGCTGTTGAAGCTACTACCGGCGTTAAGCTGGACCGCCGTAAGGTAGTTATCGAAAACGCAATCAAGAACACTGGTTCTGTTGTTGTTTTCGCTAACCTCCACCCAGAGGTTTCTGCTCGCCTAAACGTTAACGTTGTAGCGGAATAATAGCTTTTTAAAGCTTCTTTTGAGGGGTGGTTGCGAACTTAGGTTCGCAACCACCCCTCTCTTTGTCTTTCCTTTCCTGCGCGCGATTTACGCTTCCACACAGGTAAAACATAGGCACTTAAGTTCGGACGTGTATAAGAGAAAGAAAGGGGCTCTATCCGATTAGGATAGAGCCCCTCAGTAGTTTAAAGCTACTGTTTATCTTTATTCGGGTCTACAGGTACTGGCGTAGCGCCATCATTAGAACCGGTACCAGGAGCAGGATCTGGCTGCACAGGTTGTTCAGGCTGTGCAGGGTCTTTTGGCTGTGCCGGCTCGTCTTCTTCCTTCACTATTTCAGCTGGTTTCTGAGGCTCCGGAGAAGGCTCAGCAGGCTTTTCTTCCTTCTCCACTGGTGGCACGTACTGTTTCTTGAACTTAGATTGACGGTACTGTTGCTTAAACCAGTCGAAGTCAGCGTATGGGTACTTCTCTACAGTTGGAATCATGAAGTTAGCCCAAACTTGACCAGGAATCGATGAACCAGTCACCTGATCTAACCCATTCCACGGAGTAATAGTTTCAGTTTCCCCATTTGGACCCACCTGATAGAACGAAACCGTAGTTACCAGCTGTGGAATGAAAGCTACGAACTGTGCGGAGCGGTTTTCTTCGGACGTACCTGTCTTACCTGCTACTGGGCGACCTAATACGTTCGCATTGAAACCAGAGCCAAATTGCACTACGTCACGCAGTGCTGGGAAGATTTCAGAAACCTCCTCAGTGCTGTAAACGCGTTCACCCTTCGTATCTGCAGTGTAAATAACATCGTCTGCACCGTCTTTAACCTGACGCACAATGTGTGGATCAATACGTACACCACCATTAGCAAAGGTTGCGTAAGCACGAGTTAAATCAATGTTGTGTACGGCAGCAGAGCCCAGAATGTTATTCAGGTTATCTTCAAAACCTACCACGTCATCTGAAAGTCCCAAACGTTTTGCTGCTTCCACAGTCTTTTCTGGGCCCATCGCATCATTCATATACACAAACGGACTGTTTGCAGACTTTGCAGTAGCATAACGCAAGTTAATATACCCATAGGAAACATTCCCAAAGTTACGTAGTTTGGGTGCGACCACTCCGGTGCGAGAATCCTTAATCTCTACGCCACTGTTACCGTTGTAAACATCGTTAATAGTACCGCCCGCTGCTATGTATCCCATGAGACCCAGGGGTTTCATAGTAGAACCAGCCATTGCGTAGTCTTGGGTCACAGCATTTGACTGCAATTTTTGGTAGTCAGCTCCCGCATATTCGGCAACAATTTCACCAGTATTTGGATCTACCGCTGATAGTGCAACGCGCAGGTTCTCAGCGTGACCAGAAGGAATCTGTGCGACTGCTTGCAACGCGTTATTCTGAATCTCTTTATCGATGGTTGAAATAATCTTGTAACCACCGGTGTTGATTTGTTCTTCGGTGAAACCAGCTTTTTTTACTAGTTCCGTACGAATCTGCTGCATGAGGTAGCCGTTTGTTCCGCTGAATGAAGCAGAAACTTGTGGTTCAATCACTTCTGGGAAAGTCGCTTCGCTACGTTCTGCTTCCGTGATCCAGCCGTCCTCTACCATTAGGTTGAGGACACGTTCAAAACGCTTTTTCGCGATATCTGGGGATACTGCTGGATCCCAAGCTGATGGCGCTGGAATAATCCCGGCTAGCATGGCAGATTCTGAGAGGGTAAGTTCAGTTGCTGAGTGCCCGAAGTATTCTTGGGCGGCAGCTTCAATGCCGTAGGCTCCGCGTCCAAAGTAGATGGTGTTGAGGTAGTTTCCGAGGATTTCTTCCTTGGACTGCTGGCGGTTAATCTTAAGTGCCAGAATCGCTTCTTTCATTTTGCCGACGTAGCCGGTGGTGGTGTCTAGGTAGTAACGTTCCACGTACTGCTGTGACAGGGTTGAGCCACCTTGCAGGGGCCCGCCACGCAGGTTATTTACGGCTGCTCGGGCAATACCGAAAAGGTCGATACCTGAGTTGGTGAAAAATGAGCGGTCTTCAGAGGCAACAACAGCTTGTCCCACGTATTCTGGCAGTTGCTTGGCGTCAATAATTTTTCTGTTTAGTTCACCGAAAGTTCCCATTTCGGTTTCGCCGTCTGCATAGTACACAGTGGTGTTTTGCGCGAGGGCGAATTCCCCTGGTGCAGGCAGTTTAATCATGGCGTAAGCGATAGAAAACCCGGCGATGCCTAAGATGATTCCAAGTAGTGTAGTAAACGCGAAGCCTTTGAAAATGCGTTTCCCTAAGCTGGCTTTCAGTTTCCTTTTTTTGCCTTTGGCTGCCATGTTATTCCTCCTCGGAATTTCGGCGTTTTCGGCTTCTGTCGCGACCGTAGTTGCAACTGCTGAGACCGCTCTCACACGTGATGAGTGTGTACTTGCCGAGTCTGTGTTTTCGGCTTTGATTTGGCTAAATAAGCTGACTCGCTGAGTCCCTGACGCTTGTGGGTCAGCGGATTTTTGGGGCTCAGATTTTGGGTTAACTTCGTGAGCTACCTGCGGAATGGAGCTTTCCGCTTGGGTAGCTAGAAGCTCTGCTTCACGGCGTTGGTGTTGGAGTTCTTTCCGTGAAGGTAGTCCTGATGGCTTATGCGAGTCATTCATTTATGCCTCTTCTTCTGGCCGTCCTGGTTCTGCCCAGAAGGTATGGAAGGTACCTTCCTTGTCAGTGCGCTGGTAGGTGTGTGCGCCAAAGAAGTCACGTTGTCCTTGAATTAACGCAGCTGGTAGGCGCTTTGCGCGAAGCATATCAAAGTAAACAAGTGAAGATGAAAATACTGGGGTTGGTACGCCGTGTAATACGGCATCTGCTACTACTCGACGCCATGCTGGCACTGCAGCGTCAATTTTTGCAGCGAAATTCTCATCTGCCATAAGGAGAGGTAGTTCTGAGTTTCGCTCATATGCTTCAGTAATGTCTCCGAGGAATACTGCGCGAATAATGCAGCCTCCACGCCAGATGCGTGCCACGTTAGCGCGGTTAATGTCCCAACCGTAGGTTTTAGCAGCTTCTGTAATCTGGTCAAAACCCTGCGAGTATGCAACTATCTTTGAAGCATATAGTGCCTGGCGAACGTCTTCAATAAATGCCTCTTTATTTGTTATTTCGTCATTTGCTGTGTGCCCGGCGAAGGTTCGTGCTGCTTGGCGTTGTTCTGTGGCTGAAGATGCGCCGCGTGCCATGGTTGCTTCTGCAATTGCAGTTACTGGTACTGCTAGGTCAAGAGCGTTCTGTACAGTCCATTTACCAGTGCCTTTCTGGGAGGCGCGGTCTACGATAAGGTCTACCAGCGGAGTTCCGGTTTCTGCATCTACCTGACGTAATACTTCTGCGGTAATTTCAATCAGGTAGGAGCCAAGTTCAGTTTCATTCCAGGCTGCGAAGATTTCTGCAATTTCACCTGCAGATAGACCTAAGCGTTGCTTCAACAGGTCGTATGCTTCGGCGATTACCTGCATGTCGGCGTATTCAATACCGTTGTGAACCATTTTCACGAAATGTCCGGCACCGTCTGTACCTACGTGGGTACAGCATGGTTCCCCATCTACCTTTGCTGAAATCGCTTCGAACATGGGGCCTAGTCGATCGTAAGATTCTGGGGTGCCGCCTGGCATGATGGATGGTCCCCACAGTGCGCCTTCTTCACCGCCAGAAACGCCGGCGCCTACAAAGTGTAGTCCGCGAGCGCTGCACCAGGCTTCACGGCGTACGGTGTCGCTGAATAGGGAGTTACCGCAGTCCACGATAATGTCGCCAGCTTCCATGTGTTCTGCCATGCTTTCCATGACGGCGTCAGTAGCCGCTCCGGCTTGTACCATGATGATGCCAACACGCGGAGGTTCCAGGGAGCTAATGAATTCAGCCATGTTGTGGGATGGCACGAATACTGCTTCTTCTCCGTGTTTGCCCATGAAGTCTGCGGTGCGTTCGACACTGCGGTTACCTACGGCAGTGCGGTATCCGTTGCGGGCCAGGTTGCGGGCCAGATTTGAGCCCATGACGCCCATTCCGTAAACGCCGATGTCGGCGGTTGCTGGCTGTGGAGAGTTAAAAGACATGCTGTCTCCCTGTTCAACTAATTAGTACTTATTTTTATTTTCGTTGAATTAGTGGGAGGTTTCCAGCGAAGAGCCTTTATTGCGGGATATTCCACCAAACTTTAAGTAGCTCAGCAGCTTTTTCTTTTCCAAGTGGCCCGTGTTCCATGCGTAGTTCCAGTAGGTACTTGTAGGCTTTGCCAACTTCTGGACCGGGGGTTAGTCCTAGTAGCTCCATGATTTCGCTACCGTCAAGATCTGGACGAATGGAGTCTAGTTCTTCTTGTGCTTTTAGTTCAGAAATGCGTTTTTCTAAGTCTGCGTAGGCGGTTTCTAGGTACAGGGCTTTACGTCGGTTACGGGTGGTACAGTCTGCTTTGGTGATGCGGTGTAGGTATTCCAAGAGGTGTCCGGCGTCAGCTACGTAGCGTCGTACCGCTGAGTCGGTCCAACTTTGGTCGCCGTATCCGTGGAACCGTAGGTGCAGTTTGACCAGTTCTGAGACGTCTTCGGTGGTTTGTTTATCGAACTTTAGGGCTTTCATGCGTTTGCGCGTCATTTTTGCCCCCACGTAGTCGTGGTGGTGGAATGAGACGGTTCCGTCGGCTTCAAATTTGCGGGTGGCGGGTTTGCCAATGTCGTGCATGAGGGCGGCGAATCGGAGTGTAAAGTCCGGTCCGGGAACTGGGCCGTCAGCGTCTGTTTCAAGGGCGATTGCGCGGTCTAAAACAGTAAGCGTATGTTCGTAAACGTCTTTGTGGCGGTTGTGTTCGTCTACAGTTTCTCGCAGAGCTGAGAATTCGGGTAGTACGATGTCACAGACACCTGTGTACACCATGAGTTCCAGTCCTCGGCGTGGGTAGGGGCTGATAATTAGTCGTTCAAGTTCAGCGCGGATTCGTTCTGCAGAGACGATTTCCAAGCGGTGAGCTTGTTCTTCCATGGCGGCGATGACGTCTTCGGAAACGTCGATTCCGAGTTGAGCGGCGAATCGTGCTGCCCGCATGATACGAAGTGGGTCATCGTCAAAGGATTGCGTAGCTGAGACGGGTGTGCGAAGCACGCCATTAGCTAAGTCTTGTAACCCGTTGTGGGGGTCTACCAGTTTTAGGTCTGGAAGAGTGATTGCACAGGCGTTTACGGTGAAGTCCCGTCGGGTAAGGTCACCTTCGAGGGTGTCTCCGTATTCTACGACTGGTTTACGTGAGCCTACTTCGTAGGCTTCTGTGCGGTAGGTGGTGATTTCGACGGTGAGTTGGTTCTTCCGCCCTCCGATAGTGCCGAAGGCTTTACCAACTGCCCAGGTAGCTGCCCCCCATTTTTCAAGGAGGCCTTCTGTGGTATCTGGGCGAGCGTTGGTAGTGAGGTCGAAGTCGTGTGGCGTAAGTGAAAGGAAGGCATCACGGACGGGCCCTCCGACAAGGGCGAGTTCGTAACCAGCCTCAGCGAAAACGTGACCTAAATCAATAATTTCTTTAGGTAGTTTCGCAAAGGTTTTCTTCGCATTGGCTAAAAGACGTTGCGAATCCAAGCATCCAACGCCTAAAGTGACTTCTTGCAAGCTCAAAAGATGGCTCCTGATTATCGAACGCGAACCTGGTTTAGGCTCATTTCACACTATTTAAGAGTGCCACGAAGTTGTCGAATTCCGCATATACCACGCTTAAAGACTTAGAGTAGTAGTATGCACCCTAGCGATAAAGACACTAAGATGGCGATTCCTCGCCCTCCACGCCGCCACCCCGCGGTGTTGTCTGCTCGCACCCAAACCCGCCAATACCCGGTAGTAGACGAACGTTCTGCGGGTGGTTTGGTTTTAAAAATCGAGGGCGGTCGCCCTCTGGTTGCCGTCATCGCTAGGCGTAATCGTGCTGGCAAGATTGAATGGTGCCTACCTAAAGGGCATATTGAACCAAATGAGTCAGCTCAAACGGCAGCTGTCCGCGAAATTGCGGAAGAAACCGGCATTACCGGCAAGATTGTGGTGCCATTGGCAGATATTGACTATTGGTTCTCATCTTTAGATCGCCGCGTTCATAAAGTGGTTTTCCACTACCTGCTGGAATACGTAAGTGGCGAAATCACGGTAGAAAATGATCCTGACCATGAAGCTGAAGATGCTGCCTGGTATCCACTTAAAGATGTCGCGAATATTTTGGCGTACCCGAATGAACGTCGCGTCGTGGGCATTGCTATGCAAATGCTGTACCCGGATTCTTATGAAGTTGATGACCGGTACGGTGATTATGCATGAGCAACGGATTCTCTTCTCTTTCCAAAACTCCTTGGAATAGAGCTTTAACTAAGCTATCTCTTTTCACTCTGCTAAGTGCCGCTACGTTCACGGGTTCAACCCCAGTTTTTAACAGTATTTCCACTGTTGCGGCAGAGACTTCTGTGGCTGCTGAACTACAGGTACAGATTAATGATTTAGCTCCTCGAGTGCTCACTAAAGAAGAAAAGTTAATTGTTAAGGGAACAGTTTCTTCTAAGTCTGAGGTTAAGACTTTGAACTTAACTCTGCGGATGCGAGCTAATACTCCGTTGAATGAAAAATTTCTAACGGATTATTTAGAGGGTGAAAATTTCGGGGGTCAGTGGATTACCACGACTGCCTTACACAACGTTACCGCTAACCAAGAAACGCCTTTCACAATTGAAGTCCCCACTAATCAACTTCCTTTAGGAGATGCTTTAGAGTGGGGTCCGCGTGGTATAGAAGTTATTGCTGATACGGCAGAAACTTTCGCATCAGATCGTTCTATTTTGGTGTGGGATTCTGGGATTGAGTTAGAGCCTACGCGCATTCATGCGGTGGTTCCAGTTCCGGCTGTAGTTAAGTTAAAAAACTATAATCCAGTTTCAGAACCTGCGGATACGAAACAGTGGCAGTGGGTAACGAAAGTAGCTGAACTGCCGGGTGCTTCTTTAGCTGTACCAACGAATTTTTTGAATCTTCCAGAAATCCAATCCGCGCTTTCAACCGGGGCTTCTGAAGTTATTGCGCTTCCAGAAGGCTATGCAAATCTAGCTGCTTTGCAGCAGTTCGCTGGTTCTCCTCTGGGTTTGGACGGGCAGCTTGAATCTGTCCGGAACAGCGGCATTAAGGTTCGTGCCGATGTTGCGGTAGTTAATGCCCAACCCACTCAGGCTCTTTTACAGGATTGGGTGGGGCATACTGTTGTGGGACGAGCTTTAGCTTTAGAAAATCCCGATGACTACACATTCCAGCCTTCTACTCTTTCCGCATTTAATGCTCAGGGTCAGCTTTTAACGCAAAAATCCGCAGATGCTTCACTTTTAGTATCTACACACCCGCAGCTTAACCAGCTATTTGCTAAGAATGCGAAAACTGCTGCTGACCAACTGGATCAGACGCAGCTTTTACGCAGTATTTCAGCAATTATTACCCGCGAGCGCCCGTTTGAGCCTCGTTCTTTCGCGACTTTACTTCCAGCTAATAATCTGTCTGAAACGCAGGTTTTGAAATTGCAGGCGCTGTTGCAAAACCGTTGGGTTAAGACTGCGAAAGAGTTTTATGGCCCCGCAGATTTGCCAGCGGAAATTCCCCTGCGGACCCTGCCGGCTGAGAATAATCCGCAGGCTTTCAGTTATTTGCAACCTGAAGTAAATACTCTGACAGAGTCTTTTAACTCGGCTTTGCCGCTTTCGGAAACCTTTAATGCACAGCCTGATTTGAAAAATGATTATGAACATTCGTTGGTTTACTTGTGCAGTAACTATGTGGGTACCGGCGAGGATTTACAAGCTCGTATTACTGGCGGTTTCACGAAGCGAGCTATGAAGTTAGCGGATGCTATTTCGGTAGCTAAGCCGGCAACTATTAATCTTTTAGATCGTTCTGCAAACCTGCCTTTACGCGTTGTTAATACTGCTGATGCGGATGCGAATATCACGGTTGAACTATTTCCCTCCGACCCGCGACTACAGGTAACTAAGCGTGTTAGTGTGAACGTTCCAGCGAAGTCTGAACAGCAGATTGAGTTTCCTGTTAAGGCAATTGGGTCTGGTGACGTCGTAGTCCACGCGGTCATTTCAAACTCAGCAGGCACAGTGATTGACCAACGCACACGGTTTACTGTGCGTGTGCGGGCCGACTGGGAATCTACCGGGACTTTGATTTTCTCAATCTTTTTAGCGGTTTTATTTGTGGCTGGCACGATTCGTACGATTAGGAACGGGCGTCGCATGCGTCCAACGTATTTAAATGAAGTTACGCAAGCTGAAACTGTTGAAGATTTGAATGAGGGTAACCATGAGTGATGCAACTGCTAAAGCTAAAGCTCCACTAGGGGACCCGCTTAAATCTTCTGTTGCTCGTTCGTCTGCAGTTATGGCTGCGGGCACGTTACTGTCACGTATCCTCGGGTTCGTGCGTTGGAGTTTGCTGCTTGTTGCTATCGGAGCGTTAGCTGCAAATGACGCATTCCAGGTAGCTAATAATATGCCCAATATGGTTTATAACCTGTTGGCTGCTGGCGTATTAGATGCCATTTTAGTACCCCAGATTGTGCGCGCTTTTAAGACTACTTCTGGATCAGATTACGTTAATCGTCTGATTACCTTGGCAGGCTTAACTCTTTTTGGCATTACTATCATCATGCTGCTGGGTGCTTCCGTGCTGGTAAACATTTTTGCTGCTGAGATGGCGCCAGCATGGAAGTCGTTGGCGGTAGTTTTCTCTGTTTGGTGTTTGCCGCAGATTTTCTTCTATGGCTTATATAACCTGCTGGGGGAAACCCTGAATGCGCGCGGAGTGTTTGGACCATACACGTGGGCTCCGGTAATCAATAACGTCATTGGTATTGCGGGTTTAATCGTTTTCATTTTGGTTTACGGTGCTGCTACTGACGTTAATGATCCAACGGTTTGGAATGCTTCTCGCACGGCTTTGTTGGCTGGTCCGGCAACTTTAGGTGTGATTGTTCAGGCGTTGATTTTGATTCCGCCTTTGCGTCGCGCGGGTATTCATATTCGTCCTGATTTTAAGTTCCGTGGCGCTGGCTTGCGTTCGGCTTCTAAGGTGACTGGCTGGGTTTTCGCGGTTTTGTTGGTGAACCAGGTTTCGGTTTTGTCGACTATGAATATTGGTGCGGCTGCAAATAATTGGCGTGAAATTACAGGTCAGTTCGCCCCTTCAATTACGGCGATTAACTTCACTTACATGATTTATATGATGCCGCAGTCAATTATTGCTACTTCGTTGTCGATTGCGATTTTTACGCGGCTTGCTTCGGCTGTTACTGATGGTCGTATGAAGTCTGTAGCGGCTGATTTCCACTTTGGGGTGCGTACTACAACGATTCTGAATTTGTGGAGTGCCGCGATTTTAGGTGCGGGTGCTATCCCGATTTTCCAGGCTTTAGCTGCGAATGCGACGCGCGTAGAGATTTCTTATACAGCGTTGGCTTTGGTGATGATGTTACCGGGTCTGGCTTCTGCAGCGATTGTTATGTTTGCTCAACGAGTTTTCTTTGCGTTTGAAGATGGTCGCCCAGTATTTTACGCGGTTTTAGCTCCGACTTTAGTTTTTGTGGCGGTTTCATGGATTCTGAAAGCGAATCTGCCGGGTTACCTGTGGGTGATTACGGTTTTAGCTGCGGAAGCGTTGAGCCGTTTAGGTCAGGCGGGTATTAGCTTACATTTGGTTAGTAGGCGTCTGCCTGGGGTGCGTCGTGGTTTGGTTATTCGCGATACTTTAATTTATTCGGGGATTTCTATTGTTTCTGGTTTAGTGGCTGTGGGTGCTTTGCATCTGGTGGGGCCTTTCGCTCCAGGTGAGCGTTATTTGGTGAAGTTCCTGGGAGCTGCTTGGCGTGGTGTGCTGGTAGTTGTCGTTGTCACTTTAGTTTATTTACTGCTGATGGCTGTTTTTGAGCGTCGTGGTTTTGAAAGTGTATTACAAACTTTAGGTAAGCGGATTCCTGTTTTAAAGCGTTTAGCAGATAAGATTCCAACGGCTGTGTTACCGGGTGGCGTGGCAGATGAGGCTGATTTCGTTGCAGAACCTGATTTTTTTGCCGAGGGCGCTGACCCTGATGCTCCAGTTTGGTTTAATGACCGTTTAGCAATGCTGTCTAATTTCCAGACGGCTACTTTGCCTAAACTACCGCAGCTGGATGATATTTTGCTTGAACATGTAACAGCTAAGACTGTGCCTGGTTGGGGTCAGCTGATTTTGGATCAGTTGTATAAGTTTTCGTTGATTTGCCAGCCTGCTCCGTTGAAGCATGCTTCTGGGGTGGTGTTAGAGAATACAGGTAAGTTTGCTGATGAGTTTGACTCACTGGTTGAGCTTGAGAATTCAAGAGTTTCAGAACCAGTTGCGGTTGTTGATTCTGCGCTAGTTTCGACTACAGTTAAATCTCATAAGTTACCTCCACGCCCTCGTTTTGAGCATTTTGATGAGGTATCCCCGTTACCGGATGCGCGTCCCGTGATAGTTCCAGAGGATGAACCTGAGGTTGAGAGTGTTAGTGAAGCTAACTCTTTGAAGGCTTCTGTGGGGGCTTTCTTAGCTCCGCAGCTCACTCGTTTACGTTCTTCGGCTTCTTCTGTTTTAAAATCTGCACGAAATACGGATAGTGCTCAGGAAACGCCCTCGGAAATTTCTGTAAGGAACGGAATTATGGTGGAAACCCTGCATAAGGGGACACGCACTATTTCCCAGTCTTTCGAATTCGCTAAGGAAACTGTTGATACCCTACAGGCAGGTAAGAAAGTTGACCCTACTAAGCCAACCATTATGCTTTTTGCGGTATTTACTTTCATTGCCTTCGTTTTTGCTTTAGCAACTCTGGGTTTAATGCCGAAGAGTTCATTCCTGGATGGTTCTGAAACTAAACAGCAGCCAGCTACTGTAAAGCAGGTTAAACCTGCAGAGCAAAAACCTGCGGACGAACCGAAACAGCCAGAAGCTCCTGTATTACCAACTGCGCCGGTAGTAATCGAATCTGCAGAAGTTATCTCTTGGCAAAATGATGGTGGCGACATATTTGAAGATACCCAAGTTATTTACGATGGCAATGCGGATACTATTTGGGTAACTCGTTATTTCGCGGTTGCTGAACTGCCCGCTAATGACACGATTCGCCTGCTGCTGAAGCTAAAAGAACCCGCCCAGGTTAAGGAAATTAACTTCACTGGCCTAATGAAAGGTGGTGCAGTTGATGTGCACGTTGGCGATGACGCAGCAAAGTTATTTAACAACCCCGTATTGTCGAGTGCGCAAATGGATGCAACTACAAATATTGCTTTACCTGAGGGCACTGCCGGTACTTACGTGGGATTGAACTTCCGCCAGCTACCAAAAGACAATACTGGTGTTTTCCGCATCAAACTTCGTGATTTGAGTATCAAATAAGCTACTATTTCCGGTTCTGGAAATAAAAGCATACGAATGGTTGTTAGAGTTTTATCAGGTATTATTCACTTCCTCAGAAAGGCACGTCGATGACTACTCAGCTTCATGACGTTGTAATCGTGGGTTCTGGCCCAGCCGGTTACACTGCAGCAATCTACACTGCGCGCGCTGGCTTAAAACCTGTGGTGATTGCGGGTGCACTTTCCGCTGGCGGTGCTTTGATGACCACCACCGAAGTTGAAAATTTCCCGGGTTTCCCAGAAGGCATCATGGGTCCTGACCTAATGGTAAAAATGCAAGAGCAAGCAGAAAAATTCGGCGCTACCGTAATCTTTGATGACGCTATCGAAATGTCTTTGGAAGGCGACGTTAAGACCGTCACCACTGAGGAGGAAACTTTCCAAGCAAAGGCAGTTATCATTGCTACTGGTTCGCAACATCGCGTACTTGGCTTGGAAGGCGAAGAAACTTTCGCTGGCCGTGGCGTTTCCTACTGTGCAACCTGTGATGGTTTCTTCTTCCGCGATAAGCCTATTGTAGTTGTTGGTGGGGGCGACTCCGCAATGGAGGAAGCTAACTTCCTTGCTCGTTTCGGTTCTTCTGTATGTGTTGTTCATCGTCGTAATGAACTTCGTGCTTCTAAGGTTATGGCTGACCGCGCCATGAACAACCCTAAAATTAACTTTGCTTTCAACTCTGAGGTTGTTGATATCCAGGGTGAAGGTAATTTGCGCTCTGTAACTTTACGTGACACTGTTACTGGCGAAGAACGCATGATTGAAGCTAGCGGCCTATTTGTAGCGATTGGCCATGACCCACGTACCGATTTAGTTAAAGGCCAGCTTGAACTACGCGATAACGGCTACATTAAGGTCGATGATCCAAGTACCCGCACATCTCTTCCAGGGGTTTTTGCCTGTGGTGACGTAGTTGATTTCACCTACCGCCAGGCAATTACTGCTGCAGCTTCAGGCTGTCGAGCAGCTCTTGACGCGCAGAATTTCTTAGAGGCTTAACTTATTTATTGAAAGGCTTATTATGTCTAAAGCATTCCCCGTAACAACTGGCGAGTTCGCTGCTAAGGTACTGCAGTCTGAACTGCCTGTACTGGTTGATTTTTGGGCTCCTTGGTGTGGCCCATGCCGTCAGCTCGCCCCCATCTTAGATGAGGTTGCTGCTGAACTAGATGGCAAGCTGGTTGTTTTGAAGGTGAACGTAGATGAGGAACCTGCGTTGGCTGCAAAGTACGGCATTATTTCTATTCCTACCATGCACCTGTTCACCTTGGGCGAGTCTGTAAAGACCATTGTGGGTGGTCGCACTAAGGACAAGTTGATTGGCGAAATTTCCCCACTTTTGGGTGCCTGATTAGTTTTCTTTCCCGAGGGCGTTGCATTTAATCTAAGGATTTTATGCAGCGCCCTCGAGCAATTTTTATTTTTCTTGCCCATTTCCTGGTTCTAAACTTAATATCTGTGTGATTTCATGGCAGAATTAGGCTACTTACACAACCTAGTGAAAGCGTTTAATGACTATGAATGATGGCAGCAGTTTGCGCGATATCCCTACGGGGACCCGACTTGATCCTTGGTTCAACGCGTACGCTGCGCGAGCGCATGGTCTACGTTCGTCTGAAATTCGCGCGCTTTTCGCTGTGGTGTCTCGCCCTGAGGTTGTTTCCCTGGCGGGTGGCATGCCAAATATTAAAGACTTACCGTTAGAAGAGCTCGCTGAATCCGCTGCACGGCTGATCCGCAACCACGGTGCTCAGGCCATGCAGTATGGTTCCGGCCAGGGCTGGGAACCTCTGCGCCAACGCATTGTCGACGTTATGGCTTACGAACACATTAAGGGTGACCCTGATAACGTCGTTATTACCACTGGTTCACAGCAGGCTCTGGACTTGGTTTCCGAAATCTTCCTTGATCCTGGGGACGTCGTTTTAGCTGAAGGTCCTTCCTATGTGGGCGCGTTGGGTACTTTCCGTGCCTACCAAGGCGAAGTTGTCCACGTGGATATGGATCATGATGGCCTGGTTCCAGAAGCATTGGAAGAAAAGATTCGTGAGGTACGCGCTAGCGGTCGTACCATTAAGTTCCTTTACACAATTCCTAACTTCCACAACCCTGGCGGGGTTACACTTTCTGCGGAGCGCCGCCCACAGATTGTGGAGATTTGTAAGCGTGAGCAGATTTTGATTGTGGAAGACAACCCTTATGGTCTGCTGGGCTTTAAGGCTGAACCTCTGCAGGCAATGCATGCACTTAATCCTGAGGGTGTTATTTACCTGGGGTCCTTCTCTAAGATGTTTGCTCCTGGGTATCGCATTGGTTGGGCGCTGGCTCCTCACGCGATTCGCGACAAGCTGATTTTGGCTTCTGAGTCGGCAATTTTGTCACCTTCTATGGTGGGTCAGATGACGATTGAAAGCTATCTGTCTAACTTTGACTGGTTCTCTCAAGTACAGACCTACCGCGGTATGTACCGTGAGCGTAAAGAGGCAATGCTTGAGTCTCTAGACGAGCTTATGCCGGATTGTACTTGGACTAAGCCTGAGGGTGGCTTCTACACTTGGGTAACTTTACCTGAGGGCTTGGATGCTAAGTCTATGTTGCCTCGTGCGGTTAAGAACTTGGTAGCTTATGTTTCGGGTACTGCGTTTTACGCGGATGGCCGAGGTGGCAATCACCTGCGTCTGTCCTTCTGCTACCCTACTCCAGAGGATATTCGCGAGGGCGTCCGCCGTCTTTCTCAGGTTGTTTCTGCTGAGAAGGAACTAGTTGATATGTTTGGCACGAATATCCGTACTCAGTTGCCTTCTAACGCTGTTTCAGTGCCTGGACCAGACCAAATCTAAGGGGAAGTTAATATGGCTGATAAGATGAAAATTCTGGTTGTTGCTGGAGGGTTAACCCATGAACGTGATGTCTCATTACGTTCAGGTCGTCGTGTAGCTAACCTGCTTCGCCAGCTAGGGCATACCGTCGAAGTATGTGACCTTAACTCTCAGTTCCTGCCAACAGTGGCAGAATTTGAACCTGATGTAGTTTGGCCACTGATTCATGGTTCTGTAGGTGAAGATGGTTCTATTCAGGACCTTTTGGAACTTGTTGGATTCCCTTATGTAGGTTCACGTGCTCATGCCTGCGTATTGGCGTCTTCTAAGCCTACTGCGAAGTCTTTGGCAACGATTGAGGGTATTACTACCCCTGCGTGGATTTCTCTCACTCAATCGCTTTTCCGTCAGGTGGGCGCTCCGGCAGTTTTGCAGGCAATTTTGCAAAGTAAAGATAATCTGTCTTTCCCTTTGATTGTTAAACCTGCTGACGGTGGCTCCGCTTTGGGCCTTTCTAAAGTTTCTTCTGAGGATGAACTACGTTCAGCAATGGTTGATGCGTTCGCATATGGTGACACCGTTATGGTTGAACAGTTTATTCCTGGACGTGAAATTGCTGTTTCCGTCGTTGACCTTGATGAGCTTTATGCCTTGCCTCCGGTTGAAATTGTCACTGACGACGGTCGCTATGACTACGACGCTCGTTATAATACGGGGCGCTCACAGTTCTTCGCGCCTGCCCGGTTAACTGCTGATGAGACCGCCGAGGTGCAGCGTGTAGCTTTGGAAGTTCACGAACTTCTGGGGCTGCGCCACCTTTCCCGCGTTGACTTAATCTTGGGCGAAGATGGACAGATTTACCTGATTGACGTTAACGTTGCACCGGGCATGACAGACACTTCTCTCTTCCCGCAGGCCGCTGAAGCAGCCGGTTCTTTCCGCGATATTCTGGGCGAAATCGCTGCTTTCGCGGTTTCTGATAAGTAGTTTTATCAAAGTTTTGCCCCGATGTTTCACGTGAAACATCGGGGCAAAACTTATATTACTCGATCTATTTAGGACTAGCCTAACCAGTTCTTAACCGACATTATTCTTGTCAGAACGGCTCACTACACTTAGATATATTCAGCAATACTCTTCGCTGCCAAGTGGTAACGCAAGGCCGTAAACACAAGATTAAGCACCAGCCACAAGCCAACCGCTAAGCTCACTCCGAATACCGTAGTGTATCCATAAAAGAGTATTCCCAACATACCAAGCACGGCAATGACGTTAATACCTGCTTGCGCGTAGTAAACAGCATGTACGGAAAAATGAGCGATACGCCAGTTCTTCTCAGAATCTCTAACAATCGCAGAACGAATTCCTAACGGATGTAGGTGCGACAACTCTACTTCCTGCCCCTGCTTACCGATATACCCTAAAACCAAGGCATAACAACCGGCCAGGACTACTAAAACACCCAACCCAATACTCATAGTCAAACCAGCTTCACTGCTATTTTTCAAAGTCAACAATCAGTTTAGCCGAGTTTTCACTGCGCACGCTAACCAGGGTATCCGCTCTAAAACTATTCTTAGCATTAGTATCTAAATCGCAAAAATCTACTTCCGCACGCATTGCATACAAAACGACATCTTTACCGACTTTCGCCCTTAAAATCAGGGCATTCGCATTATCGGAGTATGGGATTGTAACCGCTTTATCGGCTATATTTTTTACGAATTTTGGCGCATGCCTACCGTCATCATATGGACATAAACGGTAACCTTCGGTCCATTCAAAACCTGCAGGCATTACCTGTGCTACTAATTCTGCTGCTTCTATTTCAGTTGAGGGTTGTACTTTAAAATCACTAGCTTCGACTGTGTATCGTTCATATGGCTGCAAGTAGTATCGCGCCATACTTACTCCGCCGACTAGTAGCGTACCCACTAAAGCGCCACCCAAGACAACATTGAGTATCTTAAAACCTTTTCTTCGACCAGAAAAGTGTTCCGTTAACTCATCTTCGTTTACTTCAGCCATGGCTTTCCCCCTCAAATGTTTCACGTGAAACATCGTGTGCATAGTCTTTAGCCTCAGAATAACAACAAACTATCCTTCTGTCGCTTTTAAGAACCTTGAACATGCAGAAACTAAGACTCAACTCTTCTATTAGTTAAAGGTTTCAAAATCCGCAACACGCAAAACGATGGCTACAACAAATTCTGTGAGAGCCACGAGGCTAGAAATTTGCTCCCGCGAATTTGAAACTCGCGGGAGCAAATCTATACTGTGAGGCGTTAGAGCGAATCGCCTTAACCCCTCTTACTGGTGTCCACCAAGCTTCAAAACTGAAACCAAAGCTGCAATACGCTCAAGATCATCTGCACCTCCGAACTCAACAACAATCTTGCCGGTTCGTTTACGCTGATCAACCGTTACCTTTGCACCCAACAAATCACTGAGGCGCTCTTGAATAAAAGTGCCTTGAATAGAAAGTGGGCGCACGTCTTTCGAAGCCTTTGCATTAGCAGTAGCCTTACCACCCTTTGCAACCAACTCTTCTGTTGCACGCACCGAAAGACCTTCATCAATAATACGGTGTGCAACAGTCTCTATAAGTGCAGAATCCTCAAGACTCAACAATGCACGCGCGTGCCCCATACTTAGTAGGTTTTCCATCACTAAGAGCTGAACTGCATGTGGTAGCTTCAGCAGACGCATAGTATTAGAAATCTGCGGGCGAGAGCGCTTAATACGTTTAGAAAGCTCCTCCTGCGTACAACCAAATTCTTCTAAAAGTTGCTGATATGCAGCTGCCTCTTCAATAGGATTTAGCTGTGCACGATGCAAGTTTTCCAACAGTGCATCGCGAAGCATGTCATCATCTTGCGTATCGCGAATAATTGCTGGAATTTCAGTCAATCCAGCGAGTTTTGAAGCGCGTAAACGGCGCTCACCCATGATTAATTCGTACTTAATTTCGGCATTTTCGTTGCCGTCATCAGTAGCTTTACGAGCCTCAGTAAGAGCTTTAAAACGCGCAGAATTTTTTACAACTTCCCGAACTACAATTGGTTGCAGAACGCCGATTTCTTTAATCGATTCTGATAGCTCAGTAAGTAACTCAGGGTCGAATTGTTCACGTGGCTGGTCTAAGTTTGGAGCAATTTCTGCAACACGTAAATACGCCATGCGCGCTCCAGGAACCGGCACTAAATCTACAACCTCAGGGTTTGACTGCGGCTGTCCGGTTACGCTTACATCAACAGTCTTCTTCTTGCCCGCCTCAGACTTAGCCTTAGCACGGTTACGTGCCGGTGGCTTCAGAAGATCTGCAGTCACTGACGCGTGAGTACTACGGTTAACGCTATCCCCCGTAGCTGCATGGCGTGGGAAAAAAACATCCATGGCACTTTCAGGAGCCAGTGATGTTTCACGTGGAACATCTGATTCTTGGGTAGGGATTAACGATCCTAAGCCGCGTCCCAGTGCTTTACGTGCCATTTCCAGTCCTTAGTTCGCAGTCGCTGTTGCTAAACGGTCAGCCAGTTCTAAAGCGGCCTTCTTATAACTTAATGCAGCAATTCCCCGCGGATCATGAGAGAAAATTGAAGTACCAAAGCTAGGAGCTTCAGAAAGTTTCACAGAACGAGGGATGGCTGTCCCCAAAAGCTGCTGTGGGAAATACTGATAGATTTCCTTACCGACCTCGGTTGCCAAGTTAGTGCGCTTATCAAACATAGTGAGCAGGATTGAACCGATCTCTAACTTTGGATTCAAAAAGTCACGAATCTTATTAATCGTGTTCAGCAACATGCCCAGACCCTCCAGTGCATAATATTCAGCCTGGATTGGAACAAAAACTTGATCAGCAGCAGCAAAAGCGTTAATGGTCAGAAGCCCGAGGCTTGGCGGGCAGTCAATCAATACAACATGAGTTTCAGGGTAGGAAGCAAAGTATTCTTCCAAAGCGGTAGCCAGCACAAACTCACGGCGTTCTTTCGCACTCAAATCAAGCTCTGCGCCAGATAGGTCAATCGTGGCTGGACAGACACGTAAAGTCGGGGCTTCTGCGCAAGGCAAGGTTACTTCCGCCAAGGTCTTTTCACCGATTAAAGCCTCGTAAGTAGAGTCAATCCCCGTATGGTGCTCAATACCAAGAGCTGTAGAACAGTTCCCCTGTGGATCAGAGTCAATAACCAGTACATTCAGGCCACCTTGCGCCAATGCCACAGCAACATTCACAGTTGAAGTAGTCTTACCCACCCCACCCTTTTGATTGGCAACTGCCAGGACTACAGGACGGGAAGGCTTAGCAAATACCGCAGAATCAAGCTCAGCACGCAGCTTCGCGGTGGCTGAGAGCTCATCAGCTAAAGGGGTCTTTGAGGTGGCCACATTTCTTCCTTTCACTCTTATATAAGTTTAGACGTAACCGCTGACAGAAACATCATTAGAAAAAGATTTAGGAAATGTTTCACGTGAAACATTAAAGGTACGTGTTTTGCTTAATGAACTAGATAAACGAGATTCAGATATTGTATCAATGATGGGGTGTGGACCGCTGAGTTCGCCCATGAGCCGTGCGCCTTTGGCTTCGGCTCAACGCCCGACCCACCGCACCCAGCACTCCACGCCCCTGTTAAACCTATCCACGTACCCGCCGGACCCAGCACTCCCCCTCTTAAACGCGTCCACAGACCACCTGACACAGCGCTACGCACTCCACTTGAGTATATTGATCTGCTCACCGGGCAAAAGGCTACACTTCACGCTTAAACTAATTCGCCTACCCAGCGCACCTAGCCGCCCTTTCCGTCACTTAAGCGCGAGGAAAGAAGTACCCATATTGTTCCTGCGCTGGAACAAGCGTTCGCGCGTGCCTTTTCGCTATTCGGTACTTGCATCGCACCATAAGTGGTGATTATTGACTGCTACGCTCAGGTAATCAAAAACTATCCTGTCGCACGGCAACACCAACTGCCGTGTAGTTACAAAATATCCCCGCAGTACTAAAACTGCGGGGACATTAGTTACAGAAAAACAAGTTAGCGTCGGAAGGTTTTAATTTCCACAACCATAGTGGATTCGTCTTCCATCACGGAAGAAACCTCATGCACTACCGCTTTAGCGACATGGAACTTCTTAAACAGTCTCTGCGCCTCTGCAACCTCATCAGCTGCCTTACGACCCTTCAGAGCCACCAGAGAGCCTCCAGAACGCACCAGAGGCATGCAGATAGGCATGAGTTTCTTTAGGTTAGCCACAGCGCGGGAAGTGACTACGTCAGCCTTACCCTGCCCGTGTAGCTCTTCAGCACGCTTGTGGTGGACGGTAACGTTATCCAAACCCAGCTCAGCAACAACATCCTCTAGCCACTCCACACGACGTAGCATTGGCTCAACTAAATGCACATCCACATCGGGACGCATAATGGCCGCCACCATTCCTGGGAAACCAGCGCCTGAACCAACATCGAGCATCTGGGCACGCTGAGGAATGAACTCTACAATCGCAGCACTATTAACCAGATGGCGTGACCACAACCGAGGTAGTTCTCGCGGACCAATTAGACCGCGCAATTCGCCCTCGTCAACCAGCATCTGCGCAAAGTGCGACATAGCGGAATATGAAAGGTCGAAAAGTTCAATCGCGGCCTGATTCGGTTCCTCAACTACCACGGTTTCTGCCGGAAGTTGGGCGTTGTTAACGTCCGTCACCGAGGCTCACTCCTGGTCTTCGAAGTCGTCTTCAAGATCTACATCCAGGCCAGCAGCTGCAGAATCAACAACCTCTGGAAGGACAACTACGCAACGGTTTGGTTCCAGACCCTCGGATTCAGATGCCAAACCAGCTGCGGCTATAACGTCGTGGCAGACCTTACGTTCGAATGGGTTCATGGATTCGAGCATTACTGGTTCGCCGTAGGTACGTACGCGAATGATAGCTTCTTCAGCGATCTCGGTGAGTTCGCGACGACGGTCAGCGCGGAAGCCAGCGATATCAAGCATCAGGCGGGAACGGTCGCCGGTACGAGCTTGTACTGCCAGACGGGTAAGTTCTTGCAGCGCGTCAAGAACGCGACCATCTTCGCCAACCAGGCGTTCGAGGTCACCAGCACCATCTTCTTCAACGATGTCTACCAGAGCGCGGTCATTTTCAACGTCGAGGACAATATCGCCACCGAGGTTTACAATGTCCAGGAATTCTTCCAGGTAGTCAGCTGCAATGTCGCCTTCTTCAACGAGCTGGGCAACACGGTCTTTGTTGGTTTCTTCAGCCATTTTTATCTCACTAACTTGGGGAGTTATTCGGGTTTAAACTTAGTTTTTCTTCTTAGCGGCACGCTTTGCAGCACGGCGTGCTTCACGCGCTTTTTCAAGTTCTTCTGCAGACTTTGCAGCTACTTCTTGAGCTAGCTTTTCTGCCTTGGACGGAGCGTTTTCGGATGCTTCTGCATTAGCTTGACGCTGTGCCTTAGTCAGTCGCTGTGGCTGCACGCGGGTTTCGCTAGAGGTTGGGCGTGGGATGAAACGCTTTACCCAGTGTTCGTCTGGGATTACCTGCCATTCAGAGAAGGCGAGTTCGCGGTAGGCGGCAATCTGACGGTCTGCTGGTACTGTTTCGGGGAACTTGGTAGGTACCTTGAACTTGCTTACCTTGGACTTGAGCTTGGAAAGCAGTTGGTCGGCAAGTTCCTGTTTGCGCTGGGATTCTCCGCTTCCGAGGGCGCGTACTGCAGTGTCGTATTCTTCGAAGAGTGGTCGGATTGCTTCGGTGTAGGCGTTGCGGCGCTTGTTGAGAAGCTTAGTGTAGGATTCGGAACCCATGGTTGGCATGCGTTCGATGGTCCAGAACTGCTGACCCATGGTCCACATGTTGGTGGTAAACCAGTAAACCAGTACACCGGTTTGGAAGTAGAAGCCGGAGGCGCCAATCATGAGTGGCATCAGGTACATCATGATGATCTGGGAGCGCATCATTGGGTTGTTTGGATCCTTAGCGGATTCCGGCATGTTCTTCATGGTTAGCTGACGCATAGTGAAGAACTGAGAGCCCATCATGAGCAGAATCAAAACAACGAGAACTACGCGAGCGGAACCTGATGCGGTTACGAAAGTGTCAGATAGGAAGGCACCAAAGAGGTTGGAGTCTTCAATATCCTGTGCAAGCTTTTCATTCAGTGGACCAATAGAGCCACCTGGATACTTGCCTTCAGCGAGGGTGGCAGTCGATGCCAATACGCGGAAGAGTGCGAAGAAAATTGGCATCTGCATGAGGATTGGCATACAGGAAGCGAATGGTGAAGTACCGTGTTCACGGTAGAGCGCCATCATTTCTTCGCTCATCTTCTGCTTGCTTGCCTGGTCCTTACGGTCCTTGTACTTTTCCTGAAGTTTCTTTAGTTCAGGCTGTACAAGTTGCATGCCGCGGGCGGCTTTAATCTGCCTAAAGAACAGTGGAATCAAGAGGGTACGTACAATCATGGTTAAGCCGATGATGGACAGTACCCAGGCGAAACCTGGTCCGTCGTTCATGCCAAGCATGACTAGCATCTTGTGGATACCGACCATAATCACGGCAACAAACCACTTAAACGGATAGAGCAGAGTATCAAACCACACGGGCAAGCTCCTTATTCGTCGGTGGACGTAGTGTCCACGTCTTCATCGGTGGGCCGTACATACGGCTTTGGTTTCCATTTTCCCACGTCGGGCACATGATCCACACCTCCAAGGGACCAGGGGTTGCAACGAAGCAACCGATAGGTTCCCAAAATTAAGCCTTTTATAGGTCCATGGACTTTGATGGCTTCAACTGCGTAGGTTGAACAGCTGGGATAGTAGCGGCAGCGGGGTGGGAATGCTGGGGAAATGTAGAGTTGGTAGAACCGGATGGGAGCAGTCAGTAGTTTCGTCAAAATGTTCATGCTAATTGACTTCTAATGGCTGGATTGGTTCTAAAGACTCGGGGTTGAGTTTAGCGATGACGCGGGTAAGGGCTTTATCTAGACTGTGTTGTAATTCGGAATAATCTGCCGTCTGTGCCCCGGGTAGCACGCGGATTACTAGTAGCGTATGAGCGGGTAGTTGTTCCACGCGGTCGCGCATTAGGTGGCGGAGGCGTCGTTTCGCTAAATTGCGCTGGTTCGCACGCTTAAATACCTTCTTAGGTACGACGAAACCGACGAGGGATTCTTTTGGGAAATCCTCGCCGGTTACTGCGTGCGCTACCAGCGCATGGTTGCCTGCGTGGACGCCACGACGCATTGCCAAGCGGAAAAGGTCGGGCTCCTTTAGGCGGTTATCAGGTGATAACACTCAGGCAGAGAGCTTTGCGCGGCCCTTACGACGGCGGTTAGCAATGATTGCTCGGCCAGCGCGGGTACGCATACGTAGACGGAAGCCGTGGGTCTTGGACCGACGACGGTTGTTTGGCTGGAAAGTGCGCTTAGACACGATTTTCCTCCTAGTAGGGAGGGTATTTCCCCGAGGGGTTATACCCACTGTCTGAAATTCGTTTTAAACGAATAATGGTCTCAGTGTGTAAAAAATACACACATACGAATAAAAACTTTAGTGCCAGCGGGCTTTATAGTCAATGTGAAACGCCAGGGATACTGCGTGTTTCTAACGGTTTTAAAAGTATTCACAGGATGTGGACTAGTCTGTGAATTCGAAAAATTTATCCACAATTTTTTCCACTTTTCCCAAGGCTGTATACATCGAGAATTAGCTTATAAATACTGATAACTACATTCATGTAGTTATTTATCCTCTTATCCACAGAATTATCCCCAGGATGTGGATAACTTCGATTTTTTAGTGTAAAAATATTAAGAGTATTTGCCAATAAATTCTAAAGCTACGTGTCTAAACTCACGTTAGTAAATGCAGGAGAAAAACAGTGGAAGGTTACAGCCTCAAAGAAGCCTGGGAAAAAGCCGTTTCCGCACTCAACCCCGAAGACGCCGGACCAGCCCTGAAATCAATTGTTTCTCAAACACAAGTATTAGGAGACATTGAAGGAACCATACTAATAGCAGTTCCAAATGAGTTCGCTAAAAATTACATCGAAACTCGTCAAAACATGCTTAACCCCCTGCTGTCTTTCTCCATGGGACGTGACGTTCGTATTGCAATTACCATCGACCCTGAACTCGAAAGCCGTTTACAAACCGCCCTCGAAGAAGAAGCCTCCCACGAATCGGAATCAATAATCGCAAACGTAAGCGCCCCAGAAGCCACTCCGGTTGCTTTTGATTCCCGCCTGAATCCAAAATACGTTTTCGATACCTTCGTAATTGGTTCCTCCAACCGTTTCGCAAACGCAGCGGCTGCACAAACAGCCGAACAACCGGGTAAAGTCTATAATCCACTCTTTATCTACGGTGATTCCGGTCTGGGTAAAACCCACTTGATTCAAGCTATTGGTAACTACGCGCTTGAACTTGCCCCACATCTAAAAGTCAGGTACGTGTCCTCAGAAGAATTCACCAACGACTTTATTAACTCCATTCGTACCGGCCGCGCCGAAGACTTCCAACGTCGCTACCGTGAAATTGATATTCTACTAATCGATGATATTCAGTTCATCCAAGGTAAAGAACAAACCGTGGAAGAATTCTTCCACACCTTCAACACTCTCTATAACGCTGAAAAACAAGTAATCATCACCTCTGATGTACCACCAAAAATGCTATCTGGTTTGGAAGATCGTTTACGTTCACGCTTCGAAATGGGTTTGACTGTAGATATTAAGCCACCAGAATTAGAAACTCGTATCGCGATTTTACGTAAGAAAACTATTGCCGAAAATCTAGATGTAGACAATGAGGTTTTGGAATATATAGCATCACGAATTTCCTCCAACATTCGCGAACTCGAGGGTGCTTTAATTCGTGTTACCGCATACGCAAATTTAACTAAACAAGAAGTAACTCGTTCTCTAGCAGAAGTAGTCCTAAAAGATATTATTTCTGATCCAGGTGACTCAGAAATTACTATCTCACTCATCATGGGCCAAATTGCTGAATACTATCAGGATGTAACTATCGAACACCTCTGTTCTGCAGATCGAACAAAAACATTAGTGGAAGCTCGTCAAATTGCTATGTACCTATGTAGAGAACTAACTGATTTATCTCTACCCAAAATTGGACAGGCTTTCGGTGGACGTGACCATACTACTGTGATGCACGCTTATCGCAAGATTTCTAAAGAAATAAACTTAAAACGCGAAATCTATAATCACGTAACTGAACTGACTAGCCGAATTAAGCGTCAAGCTCGCGATAATTAAGAGTTATACACAGAAAACTGTGGATAAGTTTTAAAATCGGTGCATAACCTCTTTATAACTACATAGCATCTGTGAATTAGGTGGGTGTGAAAATTACGTTTTTCACACCCACCTTTTACAACACACAAGTTTTTACACATTCAATACACAACCTAAAACACACAAGCTACTAGCAAAAAACGACTTATCCCCGGAATTAACAGCCCCTACGACTACGACGAAAAATTATTAATTACAAAACTCGCGCACAAAACTATCCACAACTACCTGCAGCAAAATCTATCTCTATTAACAGATTTTTTCGAACAGATAGATAAATACACGCAAATGTCGTAAAGTTAAACAGCTAGTATTTTATTATTTTCAAACTAGAAACGGAGACGGACTGTGAAGTTCACTGTGGCGCGCGATGTCCTTTCTGAAGCTGTAACTTGGACTGCTCGGACTGTTCCTTCACGCCCATCCAGTCCAATTTTAGCTGGAATCCGTATTAAAGCTGATAACGGTACACTTAGCCTTTCCTCATTTGACTATGAAATTTCTGCACATTCAGAGGTAGAAGCAACTGTAGAACAACCCGGAGATATTCTCGTTTCTGGCCGTCTTCTAGCATCTATTTCAAAGTCCTTACCAAATAAAGACGTAGAATGTAGCCTCGATGGATCAAAGTTAAATGTATCCTGTGGATCAGCTCGTTTCTCACTAGCAACAATGAACGTTGAAGATTATCCGACACTGCCAGCAGTACCAGAAGTAAAGGGTAAAATTGACGCACAACTCTTTGCACAAACTATTACTCAGGTATCTGTAGCAGCAGCAACTGACGAAACCATTCCACTTTTAACTGGTATTCGAATGGAAATCGAAGACGATACCATTACTTTGTTAGCTACCGACCGTTATCGTTTAGCAATGCGTACCTTCAAATGGGAACCAGCTGAACCAGGCATCTCTACCTCAATGCTAGTTAAAGCAAAAACGCTTAATGATGTAGCAAAATCTATGACTTCTGCTGGAAGCGTAGAAATTGCATTCTCAACTACTGAAACAACTGGACAATCGCTAATTGGTTTCCGTGCGGGTACTCGCCACACTACCTCTACATTAATGGATGGTGAATACCCACCAGTACGTCGTTTATTCCCAGAAACCACTGCAACTACAGCTTTAGTAAACCGTAATGAACTACTTGAAGCAGTAAAGCGTGTTTCTTTGGTTGCAGAACAAAAAACTTCAGTGCGTCTAGGATTTTCAGCTGGTCAAGTAGTTTTGGAAGCTGGTCAAGATGATAACGCACAAGCAAATGAAACTATTCACGCTCAGCTTCAAGGTGAAGACATTCGTACTGCCTTCAACCCTCAATACTTACAAGCCGGGTTATCCGCATTAAACACGCAATTTGTACGGTTCTCATTTACTGATGCAGCTAAACCTGCAGTACTAACCGGACAGAATGAACCACTGGCTGAAGATGATCTAGCCTTCCGTTACCTGTTGATGCCAATTCGTTTTGGTGTCTAAAACTACTAAAAACTTACTAATCCCAGGTTTTTAATAATGTACGTTTCGCATTTAGCGTTAAATGATTTTCGCTCATATAAAGAAACACTCATTGAACTAAAACCTGGGATTACTGTTTTATTAGGTTATAACGGCCAAGGAAAAACTAACGTAATTGAAGCAATTGCTTATTTAGCACATTTATCGTCACACCGAGTTAATGCAGATACCGCCCTCGTGAGATATCCACAAAATGGAGAAAATCCACCTGCCGCTGCAGTAATTCGCGCCAAATTACATAAAGCGCAACGTGAACGAATTTTAGAAATAGAAATTGTTAAAGGTAAAGCTAATCGTGCGCGCTTAAATCGTGCACCTGCAAAACCCCGTGATCTCTTAGGTGAAATTAAAGTAATTGTATTCGCACCTGAAGATCTAAACTTAGTAAAAGGAGATCCCGCGGGGCGACGACACTTCCTTGACTCTATAGCAACACAACTGTGGCCCTCATACGGTGTGGTAAAAGCCGACTATGAAAAAGTTTTAAAACAAAGAGCTTCCTTATTAAAACAATTAGGTAAAAGTTTACGTGCGGGAATGAAACCAGATTACGCGATGTTAGAAATTTGGGATCAACCTTTGATTAACTATGCCAGCCAGCTAATATCCTTACGTCTAAAATTACTGAAAATGCTAACTAAACCCGCTAATGAAGCACATAAAATTGTGGCTAATGGCGTAAAAGAACTCAGGTTAGAATATGTAAATTCTCTTGCAGAGTACAGTGGGGAAGTTGACGTTAATAAGCTAGCTACAGATGATATTGAAGCCTATCAAGTATTAATGAAACAGGTTTTAGAATCCTTACGTTCTGCGGAAGTAATACGAGGTGTAAATTTATTAGGGCCTCACCGAGATGATTTAGATCTTTGGCTAGATGAGCTTCCTGTAAAAGGTTTTGCCTCCCACGGAGAAAGTTGGTCAGTTGCTTTAGCGCTGCGCTTAGGATGTTTTGAAATTCTTTGTTCAGAAGACTATTTAGGAGCAGTTGAAACCCCTATTTTAATTCTGGATGATGTATTTTCAGAGCTTGATGGAAAGCGTCGTAAAGCTTTGCTTGAAGCTATTTCTGGAGCTGAACAAGTAATTATTACTGCTGCGGTGGCAGGGGATATTCCTACTGAAATTGAAGCAGATGTACTGAGTGTAAATTTTGCAAAAGACACTGGATCAGTGTGTGAGCGAGGAAGTTTATGAGCTCTGCGGAAGAATTTGTTTTACGAGCATTAGAACGCCAGCAGAGAGCTGCTCGTAGTCAAGGACATTACCCAACCGTAGCAAGTATCAAACGTAGTTCAAAAAAATCTGCAGAACCCGCAGCAGCAGAATTACAAGAACCTAAAACTGACTTAGATGATTCCCATCTGGGATCTTTAAAATGGAAAAATCAACCTGGAATAGCTTCGGCAGATTTATATAATCCCCAGCAGGGTCCGAAGAAACTGGAAACAGTTATGGAACGTATGGTGGTAGCCCATGGATGGAAAACTAATTTAAGTTTAGCTGCTCTGGGAGATAACTGGGCGGACGTAATTGGAACAGAAAATACTCAACACTGTTGGGTAGAGAGTTTTGATAAAAAAACGGGTACTTTGCGTTTAGGAACAGCCTCTCAAGTGTGGGCAGCGCAATTTCGTTTATTACTTCCACATTTAGAAGCAGAGATTATGAAATTTGTAGGTCATGGGGTAGTTAATCAAGTGATTGTTTTAGGTCCCGAAGCTACAGCGCGACGTTCTGGGGATAATCAGCGGTAAAGACGCAGAATGTGGCGAGGAATACAGTTCTTATTTACTCTTTTGAAGTTAGTTATCCACAGGGTAAAAAATCTTGACTTTTAAGGCTTTTAGTATTTAAAACTTGGTTTATTTCTAAGTTATCCACAGGAAAAATCTGAAATTCACAAACTACCTTTCTAAAAACCGTGGATAAACGGTTTTCAGAGGATCAGAATTCCTTAGAAAATGGTAGAATAATTAAGGATTATTGTGCAATTTTTCGCCCTCGAAAAAAGCGAAAAGTAAGTGAATGTGAACGCAGGTTCACCCCGTAGGATAAGGGGGCCAGCTTGGCTGAAGAACAAACCGCTGGAACTGACACCAGTTCATACGGTGCAAGCGACATTACTGTCCTAGAAGGCCTGGAAGCAGTCCGTAAACGACCAGGTATGTACATCGGATCAACCGGTGAACGCGGTCTGCACCACCTGGTATATGAAGTCGTCGACAATGCAGTAGACGAAGCCCTGGCAGGCTATTGTGACCACATCGAAGTGACCATCCGCGAAGACGGCGCCGTAACCGTAGTCGATAACGGACGTGGTATTCCTGTAGACATTCACCCAACCGAAGGAAAGCCAACCGTTGAAGTTGTAATGACTATTTTGCATGCCGGCGGTAAATTCGGCGGTGGCGGCTACGCAGTATCAGGTGGTCTGCATGGTGTTGGCATTTCCGTTGTAAACGCCCTCTCAAAGCGTGTAGATACTGAAATTCGCCGCCAAGGCTACGTTTGGCGTCAATCCTTCGGCAACGGCGGTAAACCACTCACCGAACTAGTCCGCGGAGAAGAAACCGAAGAAACCGGTACCTCTCAAACCTTCTACCCCGACCCAGAAATCTTTGAAACCGTAGAATTCTCTTTCGAAACCCTACGTAAGCGTTTCCAACAGATGGCATTCCTGAATAAGGGATTACGTATCTCCCTCACTGATGAACGCGCCACCGCAGTTGATGATGGGGACGAAATCGCCGGAGAAGACACAGACGAAAATGCTGTAAAAGTACCCCTGACCGTAACCTACCAATATGATCAGGGACTTTACGACTACGTGAAGTTTATTAACTCCACCAAGAAGTCAGAAACCATCCACGACGACATCATTGCGTTTGAACACGATGCAGAAGCCCTCTCAGTTGAAATTGCAATGCAGTGGACTAAAGCCTACTCAGAGTCCGTTTTCACCTACGCAAACACAATCTCTACTACTGAAGGCGGTACTCACGAAGAAGGTTTCCGTGCAGCTCTGACCTCAGTAATTAACAAGTACGCACGCGAAAAAGGCATCCTCAAGGATAAGCACGACAACCTCTCAGGTGACGATATTCGCGAAGGCCTTACTGCAGTAATCTCTGTCAAACTCACCGAACCACAGTTCGAAGGTCAGACAAAGACAAAACTTGGCAACACTGAAGCGCGTACCTTTGTTCAGCAACAAGTTTACTCTCAGTTTGGTGACTGGTTGGACTCCCACCCAGCTGAAGCTAAAGCTGTCATTATTAAGGCTCTTTCAGCTCAGGAAGCGCGCCTAGCAGCCCGTAAAGCACGCGAAGCAACTCGCCGAAAAGGAGTCTTGGAATCTGCTTCCATGCCAGGCAAGCTACGTGACTGTTCATCACGTGACGCAGCTAAGTGCGAAATCTATATTGTCGAAGGTGACTCTGCGGGTGGTTCCGCAGTTATGGGTCGCGACCCTGAACACCAGGCAATCCTGCCACTGCGAGGTAAAATCCTCAACGTAGAAAAAGCCCGTTTAGATCGTGCTCTCGATAGCCAGGAAATCCGGGCTCTTATCTCTGCATTCGGTACTGGCATTGGTGACGAATTCGATATTTCCAAACTCCGCTACGGAAAAATCGTTCTCATGGCAGATGCTGACGTTGATGGTCAGCACATCACTACATTGTTGATGACCCTGTTATTCCGCTACATGCGTCCAATCGTTGAAGCTGGCCATGTTTACTTGGCACAGCCGCCACTGTACCGCCTTAAGTGGACAAACGCGCAACACGAATTCGTCTACTCAGACGCAGAACGTGACGCTGCCTTAGCAAAAGGCAAAGCCGAAGGTCGTCGACTTCCAAAAGAAGGTGGCGTACAACGCTACAAGGGTCTAGGTGAAATGAACGCCCAGGAACTTTGGGAAACCACTATGGATCCAAGTAAGCGTACTCTCAAGAAGATTGAAATTGCCGAAGCTGCTACAGCAGATGAAATCTTCTCAATCCTGATGGGTGACGATGTTGAATCACGTCGTTCCTTCATTCAACGAAATGCCCAGGACGTTCGCTTCCTTGACGTATAACGCCAAAAAGCAACTGACTTGATGTGAAGAGATAGATAGTAACGTGAGCGAAGATAAGAAGAACCCAGAAAACCCAACCGTAGAGGTAGCGGAAACTACCTTGGTAGCTGCTGAAGCTGAAGCTGGACGTATTAACTACGTTGACATTGAAGCAGAAATGCAGAACTCCTATCTGGCATACGCCATGTCCGTTATTGTGGGACGTGCGTTACCGGAAGTAAGAGACGGCTTGAAGCCAGTTCACCGCCGTATTCTTTACGCAATGTACGACGGTGGTTTCCGCCCAAACGCAGGCTTTTATAAGTGTATGCGTGTCGTTGGGGACGTATTGGCAAAGTTCCACCCACACGGTGATACTGCTGTGTATGACGCCTTAGCACGTTTAGTGCAACCATGGTCTTTGCGTTACCCATTGATTGCTGGTCAGGGAAATTTCGGCTCTCCCGGTAACTTGGGTCCAGCGGCACCTCGTTACACCGAATGTAAAATGGCTCCACTTGCCATGGAAATGGTACGCGACATTGACGAAAATACCGTTGATTTCGTAGATAATTACGATGGTCGTGACCAGGAGCCAGTAGTACTTCCAGCACGTTTTCCTAACCTGCTGGTGAATGGTTCCGAAGGTATTGCTGTGGGTATGGCTACCCGTATTCCACCACATAACCTTCGTGAAGTAGCCGAAGGTGTCCAGTGGTATCTTGACCATCCGGAAGCAAGCCGTGAAGAGCTATTGAACGCCCTTATTGGCATTGTTAAAGGTCCTGATTTCCCAACAGGTGCGACAATTTTAGGTAAGACCGCGATTGAGCAGGTCTACCGTACCGGTCGCGGTTCTATTATTCAGCGCGCAGTAGTCAATATCGAAGAAATTCAGAACCGTCAGTGCCTGGTAGTCACCGAATTCCCATACCAGGTGAACCCAGATAACTTGGCTTTAAAAATTGCTCAGCTTGTTAAAGATGGAGCATTGGCAGGTATTGCTGATATTCGTGACGAAACTTCTGATCGTTCCGGTCAGCGTTTGGTGATTGTACTTAAACGCGACGCTGTAGCTAAGGTAGTTCTCAACAACCTCTATAAGCGAACTGATCTACAGTCTTCCTTCCCAGCGAATATGCTGGCACTGGTCGATGGTGTGCCACGTACCTTGTCGTTAGATGGTTTTGTCCATTATTGGGTGAAGCACCAGGTTGAAGTTATTATCCGCCGCACTCAGTTCCGTTTGGAGAAAGCAAAGGAACGCCTCCACATTTTGGAAGGCTATCTGAAGGCTTTAGATGCACTGGATGAAGTGATTGCTTTAATCCGCCGTTCCCCAACGGTAGAGGATGCTCGCGTTGGTTTGATGGATCTGTTGAAGATTGATGAAGTTCAGGCAGATGCTATTTTGGCAATGCAGTTGCGTCGTCTGGCAGCTTTGGAACGTCAAAAGATTCTGGATGAGCATGCGCAACTGGTTGAAAAGGTTCGTGACCTGGAAGACATTATTGCAACTCCTGCTCGTCAGCGTGCGATTGTCGGTGAAGAACTGGCAGAAATCGTAGAGCGTTTCGGCGATGAACGTCGTACTGCAATTGTGCCTTTCAACGGCGAAATGACGGATGAAGATTTGATTCCGGAAGAGGAAGTAGTTGTTACTATTACTCGCGATGGTTACGCTAAGCGTACCCGCGTGGATAACTACAAGGCACAGCACCGTGGTGGTAAGGGTGTGCGTGGAGCGAAGTTGCGTCAGGATGACGTTGTAGAGCACTTCTTCGTAACCACAACCCATCACTGGTTGTTGTTCTTCACGAATCTGGGTCGTGTTTACCGTGCGAAAGGATATGAGATTCCCGAGGGCGGTCGTGATTCCCGTGGTCAGCATGTAGCTAACCTGTTGGCATTCCAACCAGATGAAGCTATTTCACAGGTACTAGCTATTCGTGATTACGAGCAGGCACAGTATCTGGTGTTGGCTACGAAGTCTGGTTTGGTAAAGAAGACGGCTTTGGCTGACTATAATTCTCCACGTTCAGGTGGTTTGATTGCTATCAATCTGCGTGAAACTGAAGACGGTCAGGTGGATGAATTGGTTTCTGCAGCTTTGGTAAATGCTGAAGATGATCTGATTCTGGTTTCATGTGGTGGACAGTCTCTGCGTTTCAACTGTACTGATGAGGCAGTTCGTCCGATGGGTCGTTCTACTTCTGGTGTACGCGGGATGCGTTTCCGTGAGGATGATGCATTGCTAACCATGGAGGTTATTGAACACGATTCTGACCTGCTGGTAGTTACCGAGGGCGGTTTTGCAAAGCGTTCTGCTATTGATACTTACCCGGTGCGTGGTCGTGGTGGCTTAGGTGTTAAGGTCGCTAACTTAGTTGAAGATCGTGGTGGCTTAGTTGGAGCTCTAAAAGTCCACGAAGAAGACGAAGTGCTGGTAATTATGGAATCAGGCAACATTGTCCGTATTCCAGTTGCAGAGATTTCTCGGACCGGACGCACCACCCAGGGCGTTACTTTCGCTCGACCAAATGAAGGGGACAGGATTATTGCTGTTGCCCGCAACTTGGAAACTAGTTTAGATGATGCTGAAGAGGCAGAAAATAAAAGCGAAGAATCTGGACCTGAAACCGCTGAAGTTCCAGCATTAGAAGCTGCTGAGCAGGAGGGTAAGTAATGGCAAAGCTAGGTAAGACCTTGGAAGTTGAAGGTATTGGCGATGATGTTCCACGTCAGCTAACCTTGGCTGTGGCGCGCTTGGATTTGTGGAGCGTTGCAAAAATCGGTTTCTTGCTTTCTGTAGCTGGAGCAATCATTCTAGATGTTGTGGTGTTAGTCATTTGGTTGATGCTTGATGCTATGCATGTTTTCGGTGCGGTGGAAGAGTTTCTCACCCGTATTGGAGCAGATTCATTCGTAAGTTTGTTGAACTACCTACATTTGCCGCAGGTAATGTCTATGGCAACTTTGGTGGGGGTAGCAAATATTGTCTTGCTGACGGCGCTTTCCATGTTGATTGCGTTAATTTATAACTTGGTTGCAACCCTGGTGGGGGGCGTGCGCGTCACTTTGATGGACGAGTAATCTTTGGGCTAACTGCGTAAACACCTATAGTGCTGTACCTCACTTTTGTGTATTTGGTATTTTATGGTTTAGTCAGTTAGACTTTTATAGTGCGAAACGCACGGAGGGCCTATAGCTCAGTCGGTTAGAGCGCTTCCCTGATAAGGAAGAGGTCGCTGGTTCGAGTCCAGCTAGGCCCACAGTTCCAGTAGAGAAATCAAACGGAACAAGCCTTTGGGGCTATGGCGCAATTGGTAGCGCACCTGCTTTGCAAGCAGGGGGTTACGGGTTCGAGTCCCGTTAGCTCCACCATGACTGAGTTTTCCAAAGGCTTCGGTTAATCAAATAACTGAATAGGGGCTATGGCGCAATTGGTAGCGCACCTGCTTTGCAAGCAGGGGGTTACGGGTTCGAGTCCCGTTAGCTCCACTAAAAGACCGCTCACGTGATAACGTGAGCGATTTTTATTGTCACAAAAGGAAAATACATGGAAAAGTTAAAGCTTGATTTACTTGTTATAGGATTTGGTAAAGCAGGAAAAACTATTGCAATGAAGCGTGCTGTTGCTGGCGACAGAGTAGCGGTAGTAGAGAGTGACCCAATGATGTTTGGTGGTACTTGTATAAATATCGGATGTGTACCAACCAAGTACCTACTTACTCAAAGTGCTAAAAACCTGCCATTTGTGGATGCAAAAGCGGGCCGAAATGCATTTATTGCAAAACTAAACGCAGCTAATAAAAACCTAGTTGAGGGTAAAGGAGCTTTAGTAATTACCGGATCAGCGCGTTTTAAAGAGCAGAAAACCGTTGTTGTTGGTGAGTTTGTGGAAATTACGGCAGATACAATCATTATTAATACGGGTGCTACGTCAGGGATTGAAGTGACAGGTAAAATCCATGATTCCACTTCAATTCAGCAGCTTGAATCCACCCCTGCTTCACTTGCAATCGTTGGGGCTGGGCCGATTGGATTAGAGTTCGCTACGATGTTTAATCAGTTTGGAACTAAAGTAACCGTTTACAAGGGTGAAGGTCGTTTGCTTCCGCGTTTTGACTTAGATATTGCTGAGTCTGTGCGTACACATTTGGAATCGCAGGGAATAAAATTTATTGACCAACGTGTCGCTGATGCTGCGAAACTTAAAGAAGAAGTTGTGCTTATGGCGACTGGTCGGCGCCCTGCGATAGCTGATTTAGAGTTAGAAAAAGCAGGTATTGAATATACTGAACGCGGCATCACAGTGAATGAGTATTGTGAGACGAATGTTCCTGGTATTTATGCTTGTGGTGATGTGAACGGTGGTCCTCAGTTTACTTATATTTCGTTTGATGACCACCGCGTCGTAATGGATCATCGTTGGGGAAAACAGGAGCGTACTACTGCAAATCGGGTGATTCCGACTTGTACTTTCATTGATCCCCCACTAGCAACTGTTGGTATGGCAGAAGAAGAAGCTGCACAAAAGCATAATATTTCTGTGCGTAAAGCAAATATTGTTGATATTCCTATCTTGCCGAGACCAAAAATTCTTGGAAAAGCTGAGGGGTTAGCTAAGTTTATTGTGGATGCGGATACAGATCAAATTTTGGGTGCAACACTATTTTGTGTGGATTCGCAGGAACTCATTAACATGGTGGCATTAGCTATAAAGCATCAGATCACAGCCACAGAAGTTGGGGAGGGGATTTATACTCACCCAGCTACCTCAGAAGTTTTTAACGCGTTGTTGGTCTGAAATAGAAGCGTTTACAAGGGAAGTATTTTCCGAGGGCGGTTCGTTGAACTTAAATGGGTGGGGTAGCAGTTATAGCTACCTCACCCATTATGTGTCTACAGTACAAACTGTTTTGTTAGCTTAACAGTAGTTTCTTCCTAATTTAGAAGAAATCTACTGTGCGTAACTGTACTGGATGGTTATCGGTTTTTAAGTGAATTCGCGTGATTGTTGCGTCAGTAACTGAAGCAGGTAAAGTTAAGCGAATAGTTCCTAACTGGTAGGTTCCGTTATCCGTGTCGGTTTCTCGATTTATTAACGCCGGATGCTGTGGTGAAACACGTAGTTTTTCTTCTTTACCATTGTCCAAAGTCAGCGTGATATCTAAGCCGGTGCCCGCATCCCCATAGCTACCAGTAGGAGAGACATGTAGAGCCATTCCGTGTGCGCCTTTAACGGAGGTCTCAGCAACTGCTTCAGTGAAATAATTAACTTCCGTAAGACCCAAAACAATGCCGAGCTCCGGCATAGGACAAGCATTTTCAGGCTTATTAGGGTTCATTGGGTCAGTGTGCACACAAATAGTTGCAGAACCGTCTTTAGCAGGCTTGAAATCTGTGGGGGAGAGACTGCGCAAAGCATTCGGCGTAGCGGCTAGCCAACGTGCTGGTAAACCAGCAACAGAGTCAGGCAGAGCTTCAACTTTATCTAAGGGAAGGTTGGTTTCTTTACCACGTAGAGTTGCATTAAACCATTCTAAACCGATTTCTTTGACGAGTTTTTGATGTGCAGTAGCATCAGGGCAATCAGCTTCATCACACCCAATGCGGTCGTCAATCTGATATTTTTCAGCTTCCTGGTTGATTAACATATGGCCAAAACCTGGAACTGCTACTACGGAAATAGTGTGTTTTCGTTTCTGCGGTAGATAATGGCTAATCCACAGGTTTGCTGATGGGCCGACATCTGCATCACTTTCACCTACTACAGCTAAATAAGGAATATCTTGTGGAGCGGGTGAGATGTTTTCTAATTCTTGAGTGTCATATGAAGGGCCATAAGCAAAAATTCCCTTTATATTACCTTTGCCGAACACTTCTGCTGCAGGTATTACTGCAGCACCGGAACGAGAATGTAAGAATAGACCAACATTAGATAAATCTGGAGTAGGAAGAGTTTTCAGACCAAAGGTATTTGTCTGCCCAGCTACATCAGATTTTAAGTTAGAAACAAATTTAGAGACTATATCCTTCCACATTTCATGTTGATCATACGGAGCTTTAATATCCCAACCAATATAAACTCCACCCAGGTCGGGAATGATTACGGTGTAGCCGGTTTCTGCAAGTGTTTCAGCAAAATACGTCATACCACGATCAAAACGATACTCAGTGGTTTTAGCGGGGCAGGGATAAGCGAAAGTATTTTCAGAACAGTTAGGAGCACGCAGATGGCTTAGTACAACTAAGGGGGATTTACCGTCAAAGTTTTTAGGTGCGACGAGTAAACCACGTGCAGGTGCAGAAAAATCACCGACGGATGTATTTCCGAAATCAATTTCAACAATGGAAACTGTGCCAGTTGCATTCTCAGAGACTACACGTTTAGCTAATTTACGATCTTTAGCAGCGTGAGGTCCGTCTGCTGCTTCTCCTATTTTCACGATGTTTTGATCAGGTTCGAAAGTTTCGGCATTTGGAGCAGAAGGAGAACAGGCTGCAAGAGACGCAGCTAATAGTAAAGTAGATAAACTTAGTGCTAAATGACGCTTAAAGTTAGACATAAACCCTCCAAAATAAGTGTGGTTGGTATAGTTCCAAACCATACCAACCACACTGAAAATAATTACAGAAAAATTACTTTTCTTCGTCTTCTTCAGCTTCCAAAGCTTCCATTTCCTCTACTGGAACTTCAGCTTCTTCAACTTCGAATTCTTCAAAGTCAGCATCTGTATCTAAATCAGCCCAGTATTCTTCTGCCCAAGGATCATCGATTGGCTGGGAACGGCGCCAAGCCAGGTAACCAGCACCAGCAACCGCAGCGCCACCCAAAGTCCACAGAGCTACGCGACCAGCGCGGAAACGACGCTTCTTAGGAACAGCGGTAGTGAGGGTTTCAGTAGCTACTTCAGTAGCCTTAGAAACACGTTCAGTTAAAGAACCTTCTTCAGCCAGTGCACGCTGTGCTTCACGGGCAGCTTCTTCGATACGTGGCAAATAATCTTCCACTACCTTGTCATGTACGTTATCGAGGTAAGGACGTACCTTAATGGCAGCTTCTTCAATCTTTGGAGCAGCCAGAGCTACACCATCTTCGTAAAGCTTCTGTGCCCTTGGAGTAGCCCATTCCAGACCCTGCTCTGCTAACTGAGTAGCTTTAACAGCTAGTTCTTCACCGCGACGCATTGCAGCTTCACCCAGAGCATCCAGATCGCGCTGCAACTTGTCTTTGTCAACAGCCATTTTCTTTCCTTCCCTTAGTTCTGCAAAACGCCCTCGGAAAAGTACGCTTGCAGAAAAGTATCTATCCCTTTCTATTTTGCCTGGAAAAGCCATAATCTGCAGTATAACTGGCTAAAATTCCACACAATTCAGGGAAAACCCTGACAAAAACTGCCTAAATAGCGAAACTATGTAAGAATTAGGAGCATGAAAGCTACTATTGAAACCACGCTCGGCGTAATTCGCCTGGAGCTATTCCCAGAACATGCACCAGTAACTGTAAAGAACTTCGTTGATCTAGCTCGTGGAAACCGGGAATGGGTTCACCCTGCAACCGGTGAAACCATGAACGAACCACTCTATGACGGCGTTATTTTCCACCGTGTTATCCCAGGCTTCATGATTCAAGGTGGCGACCCACTGGGCTTAGGTATCGGTGGTCCAGGATACAACTTTGACGATGAAATCCACCCAGAGCTGAAGTTTGACGAACCATACCTGCTGGCCATGGCAAATGCTGGTAAGCGCATGGGCAAGGGCACCAACGGCTCTCAGTTCTTTATTACTGTGGCAGCCACCCCATGGCTGAACGGCAACCATACCATCTTCGGTAAGGTAATCGATGAAGACTCTAAGCGTGTTGTCGATGAAATCGCTAATGTGCGTACCGGCGCAAATGACCGTCCACTGGAAGACGTAGCTATGTTGTCCGTGGAGATTGAGGACTAAAATTTGAGCGACCAGCCTGTATTTGGGCAGCGTCAAGAAAACTACGAATGGATCGCCTGCTATCGTCACCCACGAGAGCAGGCGATTTCCAAATGTAAACGCTGCCAACGTGACACTTGTTTAAGCTGTACTATTCCCACGGAAGTATCTACTATCTGCGCTGAATGTGCGGGAGAAGTCAGTAAACCACTGAAGATTTACAGTGGTGGTAAAACCCAGGCGCCTCAGCCAGCGGCAGCCGTAAAAACTGCTAAAAATAAGGTTTTTGCAAAGTTAGGTTACTCTGTCACTAACGTAATTATCGCTATTACGGTGGCAACGTCACTATTAGCTATGTTGATTCCAGCGGTGGGAAACTTCTTGTTCTTTAACCCGATTTTAGGTTATAAGGAGCCGTGGCGTTTCCTCACGGTCATGCTGGTACATGGTGGTTTGATTCATTTAGCTTTGAACATGTATTCACTGTATTTAGTGGGAAATTCCTTAGAGAGAGTACTGGGTACTTATCGTTATTTAGCGCTGTATGTAGCATCTGGTTTGGGTGGTTCTTTGGCAGTTTTGCTATGGGCAATGGTTTCGTTAGATTCCTTTTACCATGTGACGGTGGGTGCTTCAGGGGCAATTTTCGGCTTATTCGCAGCGGTTTATGTGGTGCAGCGAAAAAGTGGCATGGATGCGCGTGCTATGGGTATTTTGCTGGCTGTTAATTTGGCTTTAGGGTTCACTATTTCTAATGTGTCGTGGCAAGGGCATTTGGGCGGCATGATCGTGGGAGCGTTAATGTCCTTAGCATTGTTGCGTTTTGCTTTGCCTCGGCCCGGCTGGTTAGCGTCGGAAGTTTCGCGTCGCACGCATTTGGTGGTGGCGGTGACTTTTATTTTGCTAGTGGCAGCGATTACTGCGGTTTATTGGCTGCTGGTTGCGGGGATTTAGTTTTTATTTTCCCGAGGGCGCCTAGCTTAACTTTGAGTTAAGGTAGGCGCTTTTTCGTGCGTTTAAGTGGTGGGATTTTTGTATTCATTCGACTTATCGTATGAAGAATTGTCCAAAAACATACCTGTGAAGGAAACTGTATATCCACAGTTATACACATTCCTGTCCACAGCTTGGGGAAAACTACATGGATGTAGTTTCCTCAAATTGTGGGAAAACCTGTGGATAATTCACAGAATGGCTGTATACGGGGAAAAGTTATTTACACTTATCCACAGGAGTGGGGAGTAGTGAGGACAAATGGCGAAACTGAAAATTTTGACCATTTACCGCTAACTACCAGTAAAATAAATTTCAGAAACTACGACGTTTAACATCAACGAAAGCAGAGCTGTGAACTGGTTAAAGACTCTAACTGCCGAAGCGCGGGCCCTAATAGCTACCGGCATCGCAGTTATCCTGGTTCTCATCACCGGGGGAATCGGCTACTACTACGCCACCGCTGAAAATAGAGAAGACTGCGGATCCCTCACCAAAGAACTAGAATCCCTCAACACAGAGTTTGCGAACTCTAAAGAAACCGCAGAAACTTTCATTGCGGGCTTGGAAGAAACCAAACACGCTGCTGGATTCACCACTTTCAGCACCGGAAAACACGGCGTAGAAGAAGTACAAGCAGCCATCAGTAAATATGAGACTGAAATTCCAGCCTGTAAAACTACCGAAGATCATCGTCAATTAAAAGCTCTCATCGAATCCAATACCATAGGCATTAAAGAACTCGACAACGCAATCACCAACTTAGAACAGTCCCTCCAGGACTACCAAGTACGAACTCTAGACCTAACCGTAGACAAAAAACTCGAACAATTACGAGCCGCTAAAATCACTATTGCTGGCGCATTAGAACGTGGCAAACATATGGAAGCCTTCGCCACTTCAGAATTCGGTAAAAAACTGGTTGCCCAAGCGCAGGCGGTAATCACCCAAATTGAGGGAAAGATTGCTGAATACTCACAAAAAACCGACGACATTAGTAAGTTAGAAGAACGCCTCACAAAAATAGAAGCTGACAGCGCGTTAATCACCTCAGCTAACGATACTGCCGGACAGATTGAAAAAGCCTTAGCAAGTTACGTGAAACCACTGCAAACCACCGATCCTGAGAAGGAAAAAGAAGAAAAAGAAAAAGCTGAGAAGGAAAAGGAAGAGAAAGAAAAAACCGACAAGCCTGCCTCAGCTCCGACCGTTGACGTGGACATTGTCTGGTACGGCGAAGACTGCGGTGGTGACACCTTCGAATACCGTAAGAGCTACGGGTGGGACGCAGGAAGCGCCGCAGAACACGCAAAAGCCAACTGCAAGTCCTCTCACGCACCATAACAAATAAAATCAAAAAGGTTGGGGCGCACGAATCTTCATTCGTGCGCCCCAACCCTATACGCTAAGCTAAACCAGCACTACCCACCTACATGGGCAAACCAGTGCTCAAAATAAAATAAGTAGCTTTAAACACCGCCCTAGGAAACAGTTGATTCACTCAAACCAAAATAATCCTGCGCCCAAGGAAAACCCCAAGTCAGCAACGCGTAAGCTACTAAACCAATCAAAACAATAGACTCAATAACTTTAAACCAAGTTGGTCCTGGCAAGTGTCGAAAAATCCAACCGTACATTCTCAATCATTCCTTAATCATGTTGGAAAGTTCCTTCGGGATACCACTCTCACGAGGAACCCAGTGAACAAACTTGGTGTACACAATATAACGATGCGTATTACCCCAAATAGGATCACAAGTCGTTAACGTCAGCAAACGCTCCGTAGGCTGCTCACCCAACTTCCAAGGCACCGGCTCTAAAACCTCAACATCAGTTGGATTCACAATCTCCCAACTATCCACCTCATAGACCAAGAAGTTATCCTTCGTAGCCGCAACTACGCGGTCACCCTTCTTTAACTTATGCACATTCTGGAAAGCATTACCATAAGACAAACGGTGCGCAGCCACAGCAAAGTTACCCAAATCGCCCAACTGCTGAGTATCCGAATAGTGACCCGCCTTTGCAGCGTTAATAATATCTAAGCCAGTACCCTCGGCAATCGGAATCTCCTTATTCCAGGAAGGAACATACAAAGTGCCCAGATTTTCGCCGTAAACACCCTTTTCGCTAACCGGTGGCGCATCAGTACGAGGCTCACCAATCTTTAACTTATTACCAACCCGAGGCAAAGGTTTAGCATCCTTCTCAAACTCCGCAATCGCCTTATCTGCAACCGCGCTAACTTCCCAGGAAGTCCACACAATCTGCCAGAAAACAAATAAGCCCAAAATCAAGGAAATCGTAATCAGAATTTCCCCAATCACACCGATAAACTGGGCGAACAACGGCGGTTTCTTTTTCTTATGTCTGCCACCGGTGCGACGACCGGTATCAGCGTGGCGTGGAGTCATTATTTAACACTTTCACGAAGTCATAATCAGTTTTCGTTTTAAATCTCTTAATAACAATATCCGAAGACTCTTGGACTTGGAAACCTAAATGATATCTATTCACATATTGTTGGAAAACTCTAATAGAATCATCTTTATCCAAAGAATTTAACAGTTTTTGCGGGTTCCCAATCGCCGTAATCACAAACGGAGGAGAATGCAACTCGCCATTAATGTTAATGACGTTGCCAACGCAACGCACCATAGTATCAGGCTTAACTTCAATCCCTTGAATCCCGACAACCTCAGCGCCACCCGCCCACATAGCGTTAAAAACAGACTCAATATCTCCCTGGTGAATCACCAAGTCATCGGCAGAAGCCCCCTGCGGTAAAGACTCAGTATAAGGCGCATCAGATAAAGCAACGCTAATCCCCGGACCTTGAAAACCCACCGGCGGATTTAAAACCAACCCATTATTTAGTCGATTAGTTTCTGCAGTTAGCTGTTTAACTTCTTCCTCATAATCAGAAACTTCTTTAGCTAAAACGTCGATTTCGCCTTCCTTATGGCGCACTAAAGTTGGTAAATCAACATCATGGCGACCGGGCTGGGAAGCAGTATTAGAATTCGCAGTAGTTACAAAGAGCAAGCCACTGGCACACAAAACGCTGAACTGGATCACCGCAGACCGCAGATTAAAACCAGTTTCACGTTTGTGATTGCTCACTCTTAGAGCCACCTCTCCATAGATTAGAGTTTTACTGATACCCTAAAATTAAGTATTGATTGTAAGCTGATGGGTTTCAAGTGGAACACTGAAAATCCTTAGTATAGAAAGGTAATTTAAGTGCCTGTTTCTAAAAAACGTAAGAAGAACCACCGCGAGGTACATGCAGATACTGACATCACTCCATCATGGGTTGATGAGATTCCACTATCTCCATCCTGGTGGGCACCAGTATTCGTAACCTTGCTTTGCTTAGGTCTGCTGGTAATGGTGGTTTACTACATGTCCGGCGCACAGTACCCAATTCCAGGCATCGGCCACTGGAACATGGCAGTAGGTATGGGGCTAATGCTAATTGGTTTTGCCATGACCTTACGTTGGCGCTGAAAATAAAGTTTTAAAAAGCGCCCTCGGGAATTTTCCCGAGGGCGCTTCTTTCTAACTAACCGGCCTAGTTACCAGGTTTGGTTTTATCTGGGTCAGCGGGGGCATCAACAGGATTTTCTGACCTATCAGGATTAGTATTATCCTTTTCAGGTGCAGGAGCAGGCTCAGGTTTAGCTACAGCCACATCTACCGTTACTGAAGTGCGCGTAGGTAAAACCCCCTGAGGGCTAACTGCTAAAACCGTTCCGACAGGCTGATCATTAGTCTCAACCTGCCTTTCAACTACTTTCAAATCCAAAGCCTCCAAAGTGCCGCGGACCTCTTCAAGTGACTTACCAACAAGGTCGCCAGGAACCTGGACGTTACCAGAAGCAATGAAAATGTTAATGGAACTACCCTTAGTGACCGTTGCACCAATTTCAGGATCAGACTTCAAAATACGATCCTTTGGTTCGCCCAACTCGTCCAAACGATCAACTTCACCAATCTTCAAACCTACGGACTTAAGCACTTCGCGTGCCTGGTCTTGGCTCATACCCTTAATGTTCGGAACCACCAGGGAAGCCGGGCCACTAGAAATCTGCAAATGTACCTTAGATTTCTTCTTAACCTTAGTGCCCGGTTCAGGATCGGCAGAAATTACCTTCCCCTCTTCAACATCATCACTGGCAACCTTCTCACCCTGCACGCCTTCCAAACCAGCCTTAGCTAAAGCCCGCCGAGCGTCAGCGAAATCAACATTAATAATGCCAGCAGGAACTTCCACTAGCTCCTCAGTAGGCTTATTCGCAGCAGAGCTACCTAAAGCCCACCACAACCCCACACCAGCCAAAACTATAGTCACAAACGCAAGGGTCAGCCACAGCCACAGATTAGACTTCTTCTTTTCTGCACCAACACGTTTACCAGGTACCGCTGGTAAGTCAGTAGCGGTATCAGAAACACTCGCATTCGCAGCTATCAAAGTCTGAGTCGGTTGCATAGCTGCCAGCGTTACGGTAGAAGCCTCCCAAGAAGCCACGCTTGGAGCTGCAATCGCAGAACCAGCTAAAGCTCGTTCCAAATCCAGACGCATTTGCGCCGCCGAAGAATAACGATCCTGCTTATTCTTAGCCAAAGACTTTAAAACTACCCGGTCAATCGCATCAGGAATATCATGCGTTACCGACGACGGGGTCGGTGGCATCTCAGAAACATGCTGATAAGCCACAGCCACCGCAGAATCACCCTTAAAAGGAGGGCGTCCAGTCAGCAACTCAAACAATACACAACCAGTGGAATAAAGATCAGAACGCGCATCTACAACCTCTGCACGAGCCTGCTCGGGAGACAAATACTGAGCCGTACCGACCACGGCATTAGTCTGCGTCATCGTTGCCTGCGAATCAGCCATGGCGCGGGCAATACCGAAGTCCATAACCTTAACCTTGCCGGTATTAGTCAACATAATGTTACCCGGCTTAATATCACGATGAACAAAACCCTGCGTATGAGAATATTCCAAAGCAGAAAGCACACCAGAAATAATCTCTACTGCCTCATCAATCGGTACCGGAGTTCCACCCACCAACAAGTCACGGACAGTGTGTCCCTCCACGTACTCCATCACAATGTAAGGCACTGAAACTACAGAACCATCCGGCAACTGCAGGTTTTCTTCACTAGTGTCATACACTGCCACAATATTCGGGTGGTTCAAAGAAGCAGCAGCCTGCGCCTCACGCCGGAAACGCGTTTGGAAAATAGCATCCTGAGCTAAGTCCGTGCGCAGCATCTTAATCGCCACAATCCGTGAAAGGCGAGTATCAAACCCCAGATGAACCTGAGCCATGCCACCACGCCCAATCAGCGTGCGCACCTCATAGCGTCCACCCAGCAGAGTAGGCTGTGAACTTACCATTTTTGAACCTCCGAAGGGGTGTTATCCAAAGAAACGGACAAATTCTGTGAAGCCGGGTCCAATAACCCGAATGCTTCAAAAATCGGTTGGAAAGAACCCGCCGCAAGCGACTGGAACTTCGCATAAGCAAAAAGTAGGGTAAAACAAATCAAGAACACCGCGAAAGTTAACCCCAACATCTCCCATACGGACATGCTTGGCTCAACCGCACTATGGCGCCACGGCCCCTCAGACCTAGTTTTTGCCCGCTTCCCATAAATTGGACCATACGGGCTAAACAAGTACCTTAACTCAGGATTCTGTCGAGCAGAATGAGTACGACGAGTCCGCATAGCTCTAGTTTCGGGCGTATTATTCGTGGACGTCCCCACAGAAGTACCAGGACGAGTAGGCAACTTCCGGCGGCGACCCGGAACCTCCTGACCACGGCGAGTAGCTAACCTACCGGTACGTTGCCGCTCAGCGCCCTCGGAAGGAAGCGTAAGAGGACGAGGCGCTACCGAAACTCCCAAAGATTTCGCCAGCTTCGTCAAATCCTTAATCACCACGCCACAATCCGCCGGACGATCCTTCGGATTCTTACGCAACATCTTTAAAACAATCCGCCGCAACTGTGTAGGAATATCCGCAGGTAAATCAGGAACCGGCTCATTAACATGCGCAAATGCAATGTCCACCTGAGTTTTCCCTGTAAACGGACGCCTACCAGCCAACGCCTCATAAGCAATTACGCCCAAAGAATACAAGTCAGACAAATGCGTAGCAGACTCACCCATCGCCTGCTCAGGAGACAAATACTGAGCTGTCCCCATCACCATGCCCACATCAGTTAAAGCCACCTGATTAGGAGTAGTCGAAATACCAAAATCAGTTAGCTTCACCACGCCCTCGGAAGTAATCAAAATATTCGAAGGCTTAATATCGCGGTGCACCACATCCTTAAGCTTCGCTGCCTGCAAAGCCTGCGCAGTCTGAATCAATACTGGAATCAACTCAGAGACCGGAATGCGATGCCCACCTGTTAAATACTCGTTGAAAGGACGGCCCGTAACCAACTCCATCACAATCCAACCCACGCCATTAAGCTCACCATGATCCAACACCGCAGCTAAATTTGGATGGTTAATTTGCATCGCATTTTGAGCTTCAATTCGCAGACGCGTTAAAAATGCCTCTTGGCCCGCCAACTCAGACTTCAAAACCTTAACAGCTACCTTACGGGCAGTAACCTGGTCACGAGCAGACCAAACCTCTCCCATACCCCCAGTAGCCAACTGGCCAATCAGAGTATAACGCCCGCCAATCACCTTACCAGCATGATTAGTTGTCACTTCTGACCACCCGCCAATGCTGCTTCAATGACCCGCCTTGCAATCGGAGCGCCATCAACAGAACCGTACCGAATCGGTTTCTCAGTATCACCCTCAACTAAAACAGCCACAACAATTTGTGGGTTATCAGCCGGAGCAAAAGCAGTAATCCAACCGTTAGAAAAGCCCTCTACACCCGTCTCAGCAGTACCCGTCTTAGCAGCAACCTGCACATTCGGTAGCGACAAGCCATTCCCAGTTCCAAAAGGTTGGTTAACAGTATTAATCATCAAGCCCTTCAACGCTGACGCCGTTTCAGCAGAAATCGGATTAGAAAAAACCTCCGGAGAAGTTTGCTCAACCGGCACTAAGTCAGCACTCAAAATGGAGCGAATTAAATAAGGCTTCATTAAAACCCCGTCATTAGCGACCGCTGCGCCCACCATAGCCATCTGCAAAGGGGAAGCCGTTACCTGACCCTGACCAATAGAAGCCAACCCCAGCTGCGCAGGGTCAGCAGTAGCAGGGAAATTAGATTCAGAAGCAAAAAGTGGAATATCAAAAGACTGACCGAAACCAAACGCCTTTGCTTTATCCTGCAACTGGTCAGGCTGCATCTGCAAAGTCTGGTCAATAAACGGAGTATTACAAGAAATCGCAAAAGCCTCAGCTAACGTAGGATTACCAGCACCACATACAGTTCCAGAGAAGTTTGGAACTCGCGTAGTAGAACCCGGTAGTTGAATATCAGCTGGACCATTCAAACGAGTATCAGGTTTTACCCCGTTTTCAAGCATCGCCGCCGTAGTAACAATCTTAAATACAGAGCCGGGAGCATAAGAACCACCATCTAAAGCACGATTATTTAAAGGTCTATCCGGGTCATTTTCTAAATGCTTAGCATTCTGTAAAGCTACTTCCGCATCCAACATAGATAAGCTATTTGGATCATAAGTAGGAGAAGAATACAATGCCAGAATTTCCCCAGTCTTCGGGTTTAAAGCCACAACAGCGCCCTTTTGACCCAGCAGAGCCTGTGCGGCAGCTTCCTGCACTGCGGGAACTAAAGTAAGTTCAATACCGCCACCTTGACGCTGTTTACCGGTAAGTAAGTTACCAATCCGTTGCGTCCACAGGGAAGGAGACTCGCCCGTTAAAACCTGACTAGAAGCAGACTCTAAACGAGTAGCACTATTTAAGGACGCAGAGAACCAACCGGTTACAGTTGCATAGAGGCGACCCTGCGGGTAGTTACGTTCAAAACGACGAGAATCTGGAACCTGCACAGATTCTGCAATAGCTTCACCGCCCACAATAATCGGACCACGATCTTGTTCCGCAGCATGTAAGAAAGCACGCGTATTACGTCCGTCAGCATTCAACTCTGGTGCGACCCAAAACTGCAGGTATGTGGAAGCCAACAGCAGAGAAATAACCATAGAGAATGATAGTAAGAAAAGACGACGAATCTGAGGGTTCATGCAACACCCCCAGCCGTGCGGACAGAAACCTTACCCGAACCAGTTGGGACAGAATCCAACATATTCACCGCGGTAGGGCGGCGAGCAGCATCTGAAATACGCAACAGTAAAGCAATCGCAATCCAAGAAGAGACCATTGACGAACCGCCCTGCGCTAAGAAAGGCGCAGTCAAACCAGTCAGTGGAATTAAACGTGTGATACCACCTAAAACGACGAACAGCTGTAAAGCTAAAGAGAAACTAATACCAACTGCTAAGAGCTTACCGAAACCATCACGGACACCAATTGCCGTGCGGAAACCGCGCTCAATCAACACTAGGTACATCATCAAAATAGCCATTAAACCAGTTAAACCAAGTTCTTCGGCTAAAGAAGCCAAAATGAAGTCAGACTGAGCGAAAGGAACCAGATTTGGATAACCCAAACCCCACCCAGTGCCGAAAAGACCCCCTGAAGCCATGCCGAACTGACCCTGGACAACCTGGTGAGAACCACCCACCGCATCATAAATCTCAGGGTCAAAAGCATTCAGCCAAATAGTTACCCGTCGACCCACGTGAGAAAACAGCTTAGCAGCAATCACTGCAGTTGGAATGAAAAGTAAACCCCCCAGCACAATCCAAGAAGTTCGGTTAGTCGCCACGTAAATCATAGCCACAAATAAACCGAAGTAAAGCAAAGACGTACCCAAGTCACGTTGCATTACCAAAATAGCTACAGAAACTACCCAAACAACAGATATTGGGCCCAAGTCACGTAAACGAGGTAAACGAATACCCCAAAGCTTTGGGCCACCCACAGCTAAAGAATCACGGTTAGTAACCAAGTACCCAGCAAAGAAAATCGCAAGAGTGAGTTTCACAAACTCAGCTGGTTGCAAAGAAAAAGAACCGATACTAATCCAAATCTGTGCCCCATAATTTGCCTTGCCTAAACCCGGGACAAAAGGTAGCAGTAATAGCACCAAAGAAATAAACATGGCGGTGAACGTAAACTTACGTAAAACCCGATGATCACGCACCGCAATCAAAATCACTGCGGCAGCTACCAGGCCAATCCCCACCATGATTAACTGCTTAACTCCAGTCTGAAGCTCACCCGTAATCGCATAAGACTGGTCTAAACGGTAAATCATCGCTAAGCCAATCCCTGTTAATCCCACAGCTAAAGGCAAAATAACAGGGTCAGCGTGCGGAGCAAAATAATGTACACCAACCTCAGCAACCACACCTAAAACCAGCAGAATTGCAATATGAACCCCAATATTAGGAGGTACCGTACCAGTACGGTTAATAGAGGTAATAACATAACCGCCCACACCTAAAGCTAAAGCAGCTACAAGCAGTAAATAATCAAAGAAAGGCTTAGAACGCCCTGCAGATACCGTTACAGTCGCCATCAATTACCCCCAGTATTAGAGGAATCAGGCTTAGCAGGAATAGGCTCCTGCGGGTCAGTAGACTTATTATCATCTGCTGGCAACTTAGTATAAGTCTGGTGGCTCAACAAAGTCTGCAAGTAAGAATTAATAGCCTCCCGCGAGCTACGACGTACCGGCTCCTTCAAACGATCACGCTCAACCGGGCGTAACAAATTCGGATCCACCTTAGAAATCTCAATCGGGTGAGATAGCTCTAAAGGACCAATAGACTGTGGAATCCCCTGATAAATAACGATCTTATTGTCTTTAAGTAACGCATAGTACTGCTGTTGAGACCAAGCATAACCAGCCCAAGCACCTAAACCAAGCATTGCGGTAAGCAAAAAAAGAATAAACGGGGTCAGCCACGTACGTTTGGGCACAGGCGGATCAGTTAAATCGCCCTCGAAAAACTCCGTGGTAACAGCCTGTGGATTCGCAACCGACGCAGCCTTGCCAGCTGCCCCATCAGAACCTCGCGTAGGGCGCTTCCTATCAACTGCCACTGCGCCCACAATCTGCGGAGTCTGCTCCACCAAAGAACCATCCGGCACCACGTCAGCAACCACTACCGTGATGTTATCCGGCCCGCCCCCACGTAAAGCTAACTCAACCAGCACGTCAGCGCACTCGCCTGGATCCTTAAACTCCTGCAGCATAGTTGAAATCGTATCCGCAGAAACCACGCCAGATAAACCATCAGAACACAGTAGCCAACGATCCCCCGGAATTGCCTCACGCACAGATTCATCTGGAGTACCGTCAATATCTGTTGAAGAAAGTACTCGCAAAACCACGTTACGTTGTGCGTGATGCTCAGCTTCTTCCTCAGTAATCTGACCAGTATCTACTAAATACTGCACAAAAGAATGGTCAGTAGTAACCTGCGTTAAAACTCCATCACGAAGCAGATAAGCTCGCGAATCACCCACGTGAACCATTGCCAATTTATTACCAGAACGCATCAAAGCAATACAAGTAGTGCCCATTCCAGCTAGCTTCGGATCCGCCGCTGCGCGTTCCAGTAACTCCGTCCGCGTATCAGACAAAGCCTTACGCAACAAAGACAACATATCTTCAGCCGGATGCGTAATCGTATCTAAAGCAGCTAAGTGGCCAACCACAATCGAAGAAGCTAAATCGCCTCCTGCGGAACCACCTACACCATCAGCTAAAACCAGCAAGTTAGGACCCGCGTAGCCGGAATCCTGGTTACTTTTACGTAGCAAACCCACATCAGAGCGAGCCGCAAAACTGAAATCTACAGTCATTGATTCACCAACTCGAAAGTAGACTGCCCGATACGCAAAATCTGATTAACCGCAAAAGGCTGAACTCCGCTGATTCGTTCATCATCAACGTAAGTGCCGTTAGTGGAACCCAAATCCTCAATAAACCAGTAATCGCCATCTTTGAAAATTCGAGCATGGCGAGAAGAAGCGTAGGAATCATCTAAAACCAAAGTAGATGCAGGGGAGCGTCCAATCACAACTTCATTATTAACTAACTCAATCGAAGTCCCAATCAGCGGGCCACTGGTAATCAACAGTTTCGTCATCGTTGGTTGATGTTTAGCAAGACGGCGAGAAGCTCGTTTTTGTTTTTGTACGTCACGGCGCTCACGGACTTTACCGCGTGGGGTGACCACTGTTCCGAAAATATCGCGTTGCAGAACCCAAATGGCACCAAGGACTACAGCCCAGAGTAAAAACAGGTAGGCGAAACGGAAAACCGTGAACGCAAGATCTGAAGCCATTATTAAAGTCCTTGAAAAATCGATTACATCTAAATTATCAGGCAAATCTGAAATTACTCTGATTCGGAAGTCCAGAAGAGAATCCGGGTGCGACCAATTACCAGTTGATTACCATCTACTAAAGTAGCGGCATCGACCTTATGACCCTCAACGTAAAGACCGTTAGTGGAGCCTAAATCGGTGGCAATTACCCCATCAGGAGTTTTGCGGAGTTCCAGGTGTTTACGAGAAATGCCCGCATCAGCGATAGTGATGTCTGCATCGGTTCCTCGACCAATAACAGTGACTGGTTCAGTTAATAACCAACGTTGCCCATCGATATCGATAATTGGATGATATTCGGAAGCTACCTGACTAGTGGCGGGTGCTACGGCACCTCGTTCTAACTGTGTATCTACCTCTAGATGCCCAGTTAGCTCATCTGCCCCCAGTTCAAAATCAACTGAAACTGGCCCTAATAAAGAATAGTCATTTTCAGCTGCATAGCGAGTAGCAGTAGCTTCAATTTCAGCGCTTAAAACGTCTAATCCAATTTCCTGTAAGCTCTTAAAGTCCGTATTAGAAACTCGTACAGTGAAGTGGTTTGGTGCCACTACGTGATCGCGTGAGAATTCTTGGACGTCTTGTTCCATAGCCTTACGTACTGCAGAGGTGATATCTACAGGTTTTAGGCTGCTACGAAAAACTTTCGCGAAAGTCCCCTGAACTCCCTTTTCAACAGCGGCTTCGAACCGACGCAGAAAACTCATCAAGACTCCTTTCGAAAACGCTTAAAATCAATAAAATCTGGTCTACTAATTAAGTCTACCTTAGGTAAGTCGAATCCTAATTTGCATAACGCATTTTTTCCAGATAAACTAAATAAGTCTTGCGCGGGTGGCGGAATAGGTAGACGCGCACGGTTCAGGTCCGTGTGCCCTTGCGGGCATGGGGGTTCGACTCCCCCCTCGCGCACAAGGTGAAAACCTCAGAAGTTCGGTTCTGAGGTTTTTTGTTTACCCTGTGACGATGTGTCCTGCCGGGCAGTAATCTTTTGGCGCAAACACCCGCCAAAGTTAAAAACTTAAAACTGCACGTTTGCTCAGGCGTTTGCAAAATTAATCTGACAGTGTGGAAGAAAAGTTAAACTATAAGGCGATATTCACGTCAAAGAACGTAAATCTTCCCACTACACAGGTAACAAAGGAGTTTCCATGGGCTTCTTTAAGCGCAACGGCTTCCACAGCCGCGAACAGGTAGCCGCATTCCTGACAGTCGTATTCTCAGGACAGATTGTCTACTCAGCATTCGAATCCTTCAAAATCCCCTTCTACCAACGCCTCGTAGAATACTACGGACTCACCGACACCCAATTCGGTTTACTCTTCACCATGCTCGGTGTCGCCGTATTCTTCTACATCCCTGCCGGCTGGGTAAACAACCGCTTCAACGCCCGCACCATTCTCATGGCGGGCCTCGCTTACCGCTGCGTCACCGCCCTCGTAATGATCGGTCTGAAACCAGCCTTCCCAATCATGCTGGCCATCACCTTCACCTGGGGCGTACTCGACGCAATCTTCTGGCCAGCCGTAGTAAAAGGCGTCGTCCTCTTCTCCTCAAAAGAAAACAAAGGCTTCGGCCTGGGCACTCTCACCGCATTCCGCGCCGGCGGTGAAGCCACCCTTAACGGCATCATGATTGGTGTGATGGCCCTATTCCACGGCTCTATGCTGGCATTCAAAACCGGCATGATGATCTACGCTCTGCTGACCATTCCAATGATTCTGCTCATCAACCGTTTCGTACCAGCCGACCCTAAGGAAGACGGTAACGTCTCTGCTGACGCAGAAGTAGTTGAAACCAGCAACAAAGAAGCCCTGCAGGGCCTAATTAAAACCCTGAAAATTCCACGTGTCTGGCTGGCAGGTTTTGCCGGCATGACCGTTTACTGGGTTTACACCACCTTGGTTTACACCACTCCATTCTTTGTTCGCGTCTACGGCATGGACACTGAAGCCGCTGCCCTTTACGCCACCATCAACGCTATTATCCTTGGTCTGGGTGGTGGCCTGGTGGGCGGCATTGTCGCCGACAAGGTTTTCAAATCCTCTGCGAAAACCCTGGCAGTCACCCTTTCCGTAGGCGCTGCCTTCCTCTTAGGACTGGCAGCAGTTACGAAGCAGGGTGGCAACATGTACCTGGCTTTGGGAATGATTTCCGTCTTCGTATTCTTCACCATGATGGCAAAAGGTATTCAGCAAGCTCCCGTGGCGGAACTAAACCTGCCTAACTCAATCATGGGTTCAGCCATGTCGGTTAACTCGTTCATGGCTTTCGCTTGCATTCTCTGGGCAACCACCTTGAACGGCTCTATCTTAGACGCGTACAAGGATTCTCCAGAAACTGGCTTCAAGCTGATTTTCATTTCCATGGCTGCCGTTGGCATCGTGGGTGCGCTACTTTCCCTGTGGCTGGTGGTTTTGAATCGTCGCCACGCGCTTAAAGAAGCTGCATAATTAACTGCATGGGACAAGCACGTACCGTTCACATAATCCAGCATTTAGAGCATATTCCAGCGGGTTACCTGGCAGATTATTTAATTTCCGAGGGCACCCAAGTGAATCTCATTAGAGCTTGGGAACTAGACGGTACGTGCTTTTCTAATGCCCTCAGTAAAGTCAAAACTACAGATAGTTTAGTGGTCTTAGGCGGCAGCATGAATGCCTACGCTGACACTGAATATCCGTGGTTGAAAGCAGTACGGGAACTTTTAGTAAGGCGCCCTCGGGAAAAATGGGTAACTGCGGAAGACAAGCTTGCAAAACCAACTAGCGAAACTGAATCCGCGGGGAAAACTCTGGGAATCTGCTTGGGGCACCAGCTAGCTGCCGTAGCGTTCGGCGGAAGCGTCGAAGTCGGGGCGCTGCAGCCCGCAGAAAAATCAATCATCCAGATTCAATGGCGCCCGCATGAACTCTCAGAAATCCTCAATCACCCCAGGTACGTGTTTGCAGACCATAACGACCGCGTAGGGAAAGTACCCGCGCAAGCAACTGTGATTGCCGAAAACAAAAACGGGGTACAAGCCCTAAGCTACGGCGAAAACTATTTAACCGTGCAGTTCCACCCGGAAGTAAATGAGCAGGTGCTCTACAGCTGGTTTAAAGAGAGCGAACCCGAAAACTTAAACACGTACCTGGAGGATTATTCAAAAAAGCAGGCGCTAATTGCAGAAACCTCTAGAAAACTGGCGTCTTGGCTAGTAGAGTAAGGGTAACTTCGTAGCCCATTTCTATAGGCAACCCTTTTCACAGTGAGGTGAGAAAAATGAGCGAAGCAACCCTAAAGAAAACTATTAGCCTTTTCGGAAAGTACCTGCTAATCGTTGGTCTAGTAATCCTACTGGGCGGATTCTTAGTCACTATTGGATCCATCCAGATTCCTTACCTGTTTTCAGGTAACCCCGGACTGGATTGGCTACACATGCTGACGGACCTTATTTTTACAGCCCTAACATTCGCTTTACCGCCGGTAGCGGGTGCCGTTTTCACAGCCCTAGGTGTTGTTTTGCACCTGGTTGGTAAAAACTTAGATTCCGGCAACTAAACGTTCAACTGCCATGAAGGAAGCCTGCGCTGCCTCGTCAGCACCAATGTGGAAATCCTGACCGGCAGCTGGACCACACAGATCAGATACCCCGCGGACGCTAATAAAAGGTACGGACGCTAAGTGGCAGACCTGGGCTGCCGCAGTACTTTCCATGTCTACGCCCAAAACCTGTGGGAAACGCTCGCGGGTGTCCTCAACATTGTTAGCGGTTACGAATGCGTCAGAAGAAGCCATTGCCCCAGACTTGACTATGTTTTCTTCTGTTGGGAGGCGTAATGCTTCGATTAAGGAAGTGTCAGCGTGGTAGACAGCGGGCATGCCTGGGACTTGACCTGGTTCGTAGCCGAAAGCTGTGGCGTCTGCGCGTGAGTAGACAAATGAGGTACCCACAATCACATCGCGTACATTCACTTGTTGTGCTAAACCACCGCAGGTGCCGGCGCAAATATAAGCACGCACCTGTGAGTCTAACAGTAGGTGTACACGAGTTGCCGCGGCAGCTCCGTTAACTAACCCAATGCCGGTTTGCACTAACAGAATCTCTTGTCCCATCCATGACCCGTGGTAAAAAACCTGGTTAGCGATTTCTAAAGTTTCCTTCACCTGCATTGCTTCTAAAAATGGCTTTGCCTCTACTTCCATAGCCGTAGCGATAACGATGGTAGGGGAATGAGGTGCGTTGGAAAGCATATGCATGGGTGCCTCGATTAGGATAGAGCCTATAGGTTGGTAAATACTTATCAGTGAAATATTAGCGGATTTTAGGAAGGTAGGCGGTGGACGTGAATACGCCGGGTAGTGAAGTTTTGATTGAGGCTACTGAAGGAGCTTCGGCAGCTGGTTTGATTGCCGGTCACGTTTTAGCTGAGGAAGTTGCTCGTCCGCTTTCTGTTTTTGATATGTTCCGTATCGGTATTGGCCCGTCTTCTTCGCACACTGTGGGTCCGATGCGCGCGGGTTTAGCTTTTGTGACTTCTCTTTTGGATGAGTTTGGTCAGCAGCTGGATTCTGGTGTGGCGCAGATTTCCAACCTGACTGTGGAGCTTTTTGGTTCCCTGGGGGCGACTGGGCGTGGACATTCGACTGACCGCGCGGTTTTGCTGGGATTAGAGGGCTATCAGCCGGATACTGTGCCGGGTCCGATTGTGGCGGGGATTTTAGAGCGCGTTTTGGAAGAAAAAACCGTGTGTTTCCCAGGTGGGTTGCAGGTGGCTTTTGATCATGCGACGGATATGCAGTTTAAGCCTTTTGCGGTGCTTCCTTACCATGTGAATGGTTTGACGATTACGGCGCGTTTGGCACTTATTTCCGAGGGCGGTGAAGTGAAGCTCTCTGATTTTGCGCGCACCTATTATTCTGTGGGTGGCGGATTCGTGATGGAAGATCGTTCTGTTGATCCAGCTAACCCGGATGTAGTGGCATTGGCTGCTCCAGCGGCGGCTGAGGCTTATACTCAGCCGGCTCCTTACCCGTTTGCTAATGCGAATCAGCTGTTGGAGTTGTGCAAGGAGCATGATTTAACGATTGCTGATTTGGTGCGTGCTAATGAGGTGGCTTCTCGGGATGAAGATGAGGTGGATGCGTACCTGGATTTGATTCACCAGACGATGGCTGAGTGTATTGAAGCTGGTTGCCATACTGAGGGTGTTTTGCCTGGTGGTTTGCTGGTGTCTCGTCGTGCCGCGGGCTTGTTTAAGGCGTTGGGCGGTCGCCAGGGTGAAACTGTGGAGGAGGCAGTTGAGAATCCTTGTGGTCCAGGTGCTTGGGTGGGTTGTGAAAATGATCCGCTGCGTGCGATGGAGTTCGTTAACCTTTATGCTTTGGCAGTTAATGAGGAGAACGCTGCTGGCCACCGGGTAGTTACTGCTCCTACGAACGGGGCGGCGGGGGTTATTCCTGCGGTAATTGGCTATCTGGTGAATTTCTGTCCCGAAGGTAAGGCTGATCCTGTGGGTTCGGTGCGGAATTTCTTACTGGCTTCGACGGCGATTGGCGCGATTATTAAGACGAATGCTTCGATTGCGGGTGCGGAAGTGGGTTGCCAGGGTGAGGTTGGTTCGGCTTCAGCAATGGCAGCTGCGGGTTTGGCATCTGCTTTGGGGGGTACTCCTGCACAAGTTGAGAATGCTGCGGAGATTGCGATGGAACACTCTTTGGGTCTGACTTGTGATCCGATTGGCGGTTTGGTGCAGATTCCTTGTATTGAACGTAATGCGATTGCAGCGGTTAAGTCTATTAACGCGGCGCGTATGGCGTTGTGGGGGGATGGTCGTCATACGGTTTCTTTGGATGCGGCGATTGAGACGATGCGTCAGACTGGTGTGGATATGCACTCTAAGTACAAGGAGACTTCTGCGGGCGGTTTGGCCGTGAATGTTGTGGAGTGCTGAGTTTTTATTTCCGCATATGTGAACGCGCGTTCCGATGTGATTATTTTGGTTGTTTACTGCCTTTTGTCACATGGGGGGCGCGCGTTCGCATATGAGTTGTCGCGGGGTTTTCGTTAAAACTCATATGCGAAGGCTCGTTGCGAAGTGATTTTCCGAGGGCGGATTGTGACACGCCCGAGTGGGGGTGCTTGGGAATTTATTTTCGTTATCTTATCCACAAATCCACAAGGTGTGTAAACGCGTTATCCACTTGAATAACTGGGAGGCATCCGCACTATTTCAAGGATGCACAAAATTTCGTCCACATAAAACAGATTATCAACGTGGAAACACGCCATTTTGTGGTACTGGCAGAATCTAACCACTAGGTGTAGTGTTTATTGAGGTAGTGAAAACAAGAGAAGAAAATTAATAAACACAACGGTGTAAGTTTCTTCAAAAGCGCAGACTCACCCTTAGTCAGAAAATAATGTCAGACCCTGAGATTAACCTGAAGCTATCGGTAAGTCTTACAACAGAAAGGAAGGCTCCGATGGCAATTATCGTTTACAGCAAGCCAATGTGCGTGCAGTGTGACGCTACTAAACGAGCTCTGACCAAGCAGAACCTCGACTTCGAAGTAATCGACATGAGCCTCGACCTTGAAGCTCTGGAATTCGTAAAGAGCCTGGGGTACGTACAGGCCCCAGTCGTCATGGCAGGTGACCAGCACTGGTCCGGTTACCGCCCAGACCTCATTAAGCAGCTGGTACAGGCAGAAGCAATGGTCGTAAACGGCTAATTGGTTCAACAGAACCACCTACTTTAACGGAGGACACGACTTTTAGGCGTGGACTCCGTTAAAGTATGTAACCCCCCCAGCAAAGAAGCACTCATGGTACACGTAGTCTATTTCTCATCGGCAACAGAAAACACCAAACGATTCGTAGAGAAACTCGGATTCGACGCGGAACGTATTCCTCTGCGCCCTCGAGAGGAAGAATTGCGCGTGCACGAACCATACGTGCTCATCACGCCCACCTACGGCGGCGGAACCACTAAAGGAGCCGTCCCTAAACAGGTAATTAAATTCCTCAACGTAGAAGCCAACCGCAATCATTGTGTTGGCGTTATCTCATCAGGGAATACCAACTTCGGAACTGCGTTCTGCTTAGCCGGCGATATCATCTCGGCTAAACTGAAAGTTCCGCATATGTACAAGTACGAACTTTTAGGCACGCCAGAAGACGTGACTAAAGTGCAAGAAGGACTGAGGAAATTTTGGCAGAAAATCTGACCGATACCGGCCTGGAAACTGCTCCATCACCGGATCTGGACTACCACGCACTGAACGCCCAACTGAACCTATATGACAAAGAAGGCAAGATTCAGTTCGATGCCGATAAGAAAGCTGCCCGCCAGTATTTCTTGCAGCACGTTAATCAGAACACCGTTTTCTTCCATAACCTAGAAGAAAAACTAAACTACCTGGTTAGCGAAGGGTACTACGAAGAAGAAGTTCTCGATCAATACGACTTCGATTTCATCAAGTCCCTCTTCAAGCGCGCTTACGCAAAGAAATTCCGCTTCCCAACCTTCCTGGGAGCCTTTAAGTACTACACCTCCTACACCCTGAAAACCTTCGACGGTAAGCGCTACCTAGAACGCTTCGAAGACCGAGTTTCCATGGTGGCCCTCTACCTGGCGCGCGGAAACAAGGAAGTCGCAGAATACCTGGTAGATGAAATCCTGGCCGGTCGCTTCCAGCCAGCTACCCCAACCTTCCTCAACGCCGGCAAACGCGCTCGCGGTGAACTAGTTTCTTGCTTCCTGCTTCGTGTTGAAGACAATATGGAATCCATTGCTCGTGGCATTAACTCTGCGTTGCAGTTGTCTAAGCGTGGCGGCGGCGTAGCATTATCCTTATCTAACCTGCGTGAAGCTGGCGCCCCAATTAAGCGCATTGAAAACCAGTCCTCTGGCATTGTGCCAGTAATGAAGCTTCTGGAAGACGCTTTCTCTTACGCCAACCAGCTGGGTGCCCGCCAGGGTGCAGGTGCAGTTTACCTGCACGCTCACCACCCAGACATCATGAAGTTCTTAGACACGAAGCGTGAAAACGCTGACGAAAAGATTCGTATTAAGTCCCTGTCCCTGGGTGTAGTTATCCCAGACATTACTTTTGAGTTGGCGAAGAACAATGAGGACATGTACCTGTTCTCTCCATACGACGTAGAACGTGTTTACGGCGTACCATTTACCGAAATTTCCGTAACTGAGAAGTACCGTGAAATGGTTGAGGATGGCCGTATCCGCAAGAAGAAGATTAACGCTCGCCGTTTCTTCCAGACTATTGCGGAAATCCAGTTTGAATCTGGCTACCCATACATTGTTTTTGAAGACACTGTGAACCGCGAAAACCCAATTAAGGGACGCATCACCATGTCTAACCTCTGCTCTGAAATTCTGCAGGTTTCCGAAGCCTCTACCTACAATGAAGACCTCACCTTCTCACACGTGGGTAAGGATATTTCTTGTAACCTGGGTTCCCTTAATATTGCTAAGGCAGTTGATTCCCCAGACTTCGCACTGACTGTGGAAACTGCGATTCGTGGTCTAACCGCTGTATCCGATTTGTCTAACATTTCTTCTGCGCCTTCCATTGAACGTGGTAACCGCATGTCCCACGCGATTGGTTTAGGGCAGATGAATCTGCACGGCTTCTTGGCTCGCGAACGCATTTTCTATGGCTCCGAAGAAGCCTTGGACTTCACTAACATGTACTTCTACGCGGTTACCTACCAGGCGATTAAGGCTTCCACTAAGATTGCTAAGGAACGTGGGGAAAGCTTCCACGGATTCGAAGAATCTAAGTACTACACTGGCGAATACTTTACTAAGTACATCGAAGGTGAATGGGTGCCAACCACTGACCGTGTGAAGGAAATCTTCGCTGGTTCCACCATTTACTTGCCTACTCCACAGGACTGGAAGGACCTGGCGGCAGAAGTACGTGAAAACGGTATGTACCATCAGAACCTACAGGCGATTCCACCAACTGGTTCGATTTCTTACATTAACTACTCTACTTCTTCCATTCACCCAATCGTTTCTAAGATTGAAATTCGTAAGGAAGGTAAGATTGGTCGAGTTTACTACCCGGCTCCTTACATGACGAACGAAAACCTGGAATACTACCAGGATGCTTACGAAATTGGTCCAGAAAAGATTATTGATACGTACGCGGTAGCTACTCAGCACGTTGATCAGGGTCTGTCTTTGACGCTGTTCTACCCGGATACGGTTTCTACTCGTGACCTGAATAAGTCTTATATTTACGCATGGCGTAAGGGTATTAAGACTATGTACTACATGCGTATTCGTCAGATGGCGTTGCAGGGCACTCAGGTTGATGACTGTGTGTCATGTATGCTCTGATTTTTAAGTAGTTTTAATTGCAATAACCGGCCTCTACGGGGGTCGGTTATTTTTTATTGTCAGCATTGTTTTCTGATTTTGAGGCTCTGTGGGGGAGTGATTTTTCATGCCATTTTAGTGGCGACACTGTGTCACGAAAGTGGCGTGGGTGGATTTTTAGTTTATTTTCAAGGGCGTTTAGAAGGTATGTAGTTGAAGATTTTAAAGACGCGGAGTGTTTAAAATGCCGCACTCGAAAAACTATTCACGGAAGTTATATGACGCGACGCCATAAAGAAAACATTTTATTTGTTAAATTATGGTTTTCCTTGCAATTAAAGAGATTTAATTTTAATTTAATTACTGAGGTTATCCTAACTTCGGTGTGCCCAAAATGGGCCTCTCTATAATCAAGGAGTTAATCAATGAAGATGCGGCTACGCAAAAATAGCCAAAACCTGCTGCGCAGCGGTCTGGTAACCGCAACTGCGGGTGCATTGCTCTTTAGCATGGCAACCCCAGTATTCGCGACAGAAACCAATGGAGAAACCAGCACCTTCGCTGCAGTCAGCACTCAGCCTTCAGCTCACCCACAGGCAGCTAAAAATGTCACCGTCGAAGTAGTCGGTAAGCAGATTACCGTCAACTGGGAACGTGCTGCCTCCCACCGTGGAAACTACCGCGTTGCCGTATACCAAGGAAACCGACCAGTCCTGGCAAGCTACCACTTCAACGGCCCAGTCAACGTAAACACTGCCACCTTGCAGACCAACGTTGATTACTACGTAACCGTAGCCCCAATGGACTCTTGGGACATCGACATTATCACCGGTTCTTCCGTACTTTCCGACTACTTTAAGCTCACTGAAGAAACCGCGCCAGTAAACCCAGGTACCCCTAACCCAGCTCAACCAGGTACCGGTACCCCAGGCGGTGGAGAACCAGGTTCTGAAGGTTCAGGCGGAAGTGAAGAAGCCCCAAAGGTTGCAGTACCAAGCGTACCAGTGGGTCTCTCTGCTCGCCTAGCAGTAAAAGACTCAACCGGTATCGAATCCTACTGGTTTGAACCTGAAAACGGTAAGCCAATCACCAACTACGACATTCAGCTCGTAGGTTCAGACGGCTCCACCGTAGACGCCAAAGCAGACATGACTAGCGACGCCCCAGAATTCGCTAACTTCAAAGGACTCAAGCCTGGCGTAAGCTACCAGGTTAAGGTACGTGCAGAAAACAAGGGTGGTTGGGGACCATGGACTGAACTCTCCGCCCCAGTAGTCATTCCAGCCAACCAGGATGCCTTCCGCATGCAGATCGACAAGGAAGGCTTCGGCGTATTTGAATCTGCAGACCACCGTTTCGCAACCGTTAGCTGGACCCAGACCGGTTACGAACCAGAACACTCTGTCTACTTGGTACGAATCCTCTGCGTCCAGGCATGTGGAGCAGATTTCAAGAGCCACTTTGAACAGTTCGATGCTCGTGGTCTCAACACTAACTGGAAACTCGATAAGCTTCCAGCAGGCGTATTTAAGGCACAGCTGAAGCTGATCCACGGCAAGCTTCAATCTGAAGTAGCCGAATCAGAACCATTCGTAATCGGTGTGCCAAAAGAAATTAAGGCAACTGAACTTAGCGTCACCCCAACCACCGATATTGATCCAGCTAAGGACAACACCTTCAAGGTAACCGGTACCGGCTACACCGGACCAGCTGCTGACAAGGGCGTTTACGTGGTTGTCACCGAACCATCCGTATGGACGCCAGGTAAGAACCCAGATCCAAAACGTATCAACCAGTTCCTCGTAGCTGACTGGGTAATGCCAGGAAATATCAAGGACGGTAACTTTACTACCACTATCACCGTGCCAGCAGGTAAGTTTAAGCCAGGTAAGCAGTACTTCGTTGGCACCATGGCTGCACACGCACTTTCTCTGGTAGAACGTGACCTGGATAAGCAGGTTAACCTGACTCTGAAGCAGGCTGAAGCTTCAGCACCAAAGCCAACTGACCCAGTAACTCCAAAACCAGAAATCCCAGGCAACCAGCCAGAGACTCCGGGTACCCAGCCAGGCACCCCCGGTACTCAGCCTGAAAACCCAGGCACTCAGCCAGGCACTCCAGAACAGCCTGAAACCCCTGCACAGCCTCAGCCTCCAGTGGTTGACCCAGCTGTTAAGGTAGCAGTTTCTGCGGCCGGCACTCCGGTTTCCTCTTTCACCGAAGGTGAAGAAATCACCCTTGACCTGGATTTCACCGGAGTTGAAGAAGGCTCCTCATGGAGCGTAGTACTACACTCTGACCCTGTTTCCCTGGGTACTGTAACCGTCATGGGCGGTAAAGCTGTTTTGAAGATTAATACTGAAACTGCAGCTCTGCTGGTAGCTGGTGACCATACTCTGAAGTTCACTCAGGTAGGCACCCTGACTCCTAAGCTGATTGAGCTTCCTTGGAAGGTCGTTGCAAAGGCTGTTACTCCAGCTCCTGCAAATCCAGTACCAAGCCAGCTTACTCCAGCCCCACAGAAGCCAGCTCCGGCTCCAACCCAGCCTGCTCCAGCCCTTGCAAATCCAGCACCACAGGCGTCAGGCAATCCAGGACCACAGTCAAAGGGTACTTTGCCTAACACCGGTGCAGATTCAGCAGCGCTACTGTTGGCAAGTATCACCTTGCTAGGCGGTGGCCTGTTGGCACTGCGTTCTCGTAAGCGTCTTAGCTGAGAAAAACTAACATAAAGTGGTCGGCTCGCATAGAGCCGGCCACTTTTATTTACCCAACTGCAAAACTCACATGGGAAACGCCGTTGCCATATGAGTTTTTACTTCGCAATAGCCTAAAACTCACATCGGAACGCGAGTTCGCGCGCAGGCAAAACGTGCGAGTTGCGATTCCCACGCAGGCAAAACGCGGGAACTTAAGTTCGCGCGCAAAAACACAAAAATACCGAGGGCAGACCCCAACACTAACAGTATAAAAATACTGCAACAGTCGAAATCCGCCCTCGGAAAAAGAAACTAAAAATCAGTGACGCTTAACCAAAGCCGCCGCATCCTTAACCGGACCAGCCACCAGCAAGTAAGAACCACCCACAAACAAGGCGCCACCCACAATATTGCCAGCACCCACAATCAGCCAGTTACGCAAAGCCTCCAGCAAAGTAGCCTCTGGAACCCCCATGAACAAGCCCAAAGAGAAAGTCGTCATATTCGCAACCACGTGCTCAAAACCAGAAGTCACGAAAGCGAACATACACCAACCCATAAGAATAATCTTAGCCACGTCATTAGAAGTACGCGCCTGAGACCAAATAGCCAAACACACTAAAACGTTACACATAATGCCACGCAAGAACAGCTGCAAATCAGTCTTATGAGCCTTAGCAGCAACCAAACCCTCAAGCATGCCACCCGCTGCAGTGCCATCAGCGAAAACACCAGAACCAGACACAATCGCCGCCAACACAATAGAGCCCACCAAGTTACCCAGCAAAATCAACGCCAGCACAACCACCGCGCGCACCCAAGTAACCTGCCTACCAGCCACAGCCTGAGGCAAAGCCATCATCGCAGAAGTAGCTAACTCGCCACCCGCAAAAATAACCAACACCAAACCCAAGCCGAAAACCAAACCAGACAGCAAAGGCGCTACCGGGCTTTCAGCCACATAAAACGGGCCAGCAGCCGCAAACATCAAAATGTCAGCGATACCAATAAAAGCACCACCCAACATGGTGGCAACAGCAAAAGCTAAACGACGATTAGGGCCAAACGCCTTATGATGCCCAGACTCCATCTGAGCAGCCAGAGATTCATGAAAATTAAGCATGAATCCAGTTTAGATTAAGAAAAACTCCCAAGCCCATACCGCAAGTCCCGCTCCAAAGACCACCAGCGGCAAATTCTCAGTACGCCACGCCAAAATAACCGCCACAGCGAAACCAACCACCGCCGAAAAAATTGACGAAGTCGCCAAAAACATACCCGGCACAACCATAGAAGCCAACACCGCGTACGGAATATAAGTGAAGAAAGCCTGCAAACGCTCATTCTCCACCGGCTTACGGAAAAGCAACATCGGCAACGCGCGCATAGAGTAAGTGACCACAGCCATCAACACCACTGCACTGATCAAATCCATCACTTACCACCCTCTGAAACCGTCTCATCAGCTAAACCAGCCAAAGGTACGTCACCATACTTTTCTGGAGCATACCAAGGGAAAATACGCGGAATAAGCTGTACGCGACGAATCCCAGCCAACTTTGCCTTACCATGCGCCAACCAGCGAGAAGGCTTCAACTCCTCACCAGAATGCTTCCCAGAAGCGCCCTCGGGAAAAAACCAAGCCAGCAACGCAGCCGACAAAACCGCCGAACCAATCAAACGCCAACCAAACTCCAAATGTGCAGTCCAAGGCGCCCACCAAAGTAAAACCGACAACCCTGAAGCCAACAAAATCGTAAACAAAATCGGCGCGTAATCCTTCGCAGGAGGCAAAATAATCGCCACAAACATGGCGAATAACAAAATATTTGCAACCACCTGCAAATCCGGAGGAATCACCTCACCCGCATACGCGCCCACCCAAGTACCCGTAGTCCAACCAACAATCGGCAACACCATAGTGCCGAAGAAAAACGGTAAAACCAGCTGCGGCTTAGAAGAATGCAAAGCAAACAACTCATCCGAAACCCCCGCGGCAACAAATAAGCGTTTAAATAAGCCCGTACCCGGCGGTAACTTCATACTCATCGACATACTCATCAACAAGTAACGAGAATTCACCAGCAGAGTAGTCGCAATAATCTCTAACGCGCCAGAATGCTGCGCAAACAACGTTACCCCAGCAAACTGACCCGTCGAAGACATCGTCGTAAAAGACGCAACCCCTGAAAGCAAAGGCGAAAAACCATTCCGCACCCAGAAAATACCCAGTGCAATAGACACCGTGAAATAACCTAAAGCAATCGGAATGCTAATCCGTAAACCGGTTAAAAATAACTTCAAAGCAGACGCTGTTTTCACTGTTCGTGCACCTGCAACGCTTCCTTAAAGAACTCATCCAAATACGCCATTAAACCATCCCGCGGATAAGGCATTCCCTGAATGAAAACCGTAGCCTCAGTATCCGGACCCTCACAAGTAACCCCGAAAGCCTTATCCTTAGCAATCATCTCATCCACCCACTCATGAGTAGAAGGATCCTCAATCGGAATCAAATACCGCCAAAAACCCAACTCATTATGGTAGGCGACAATCACCTCGCCGTCCTCGGAACCCTCAAACTCAATCGCCGCAGTCCAATCCGGAAACAATGAAATTGCGTTGAAAATATACTTAACCCGCGCCTCATAAACCGGCGTAAAACGCTGCCCTTCCCAATTCCAAGCGAAGCCAAAACCATCATCTGCACGCGGAAAAGAAACCGGATGAGGAACAGATCCCATGAACACGTACCTAACTCTACTTAACGAAAACTAACGAATTACCAGCCGCAACCTGCAACGCACGCAAACGATTTAAAGCTGCCACCACATCAATCTTACGAGGACGTACCCAGAAAGCCGGACGCTCAGGACCACCCAAAGCACTTAAACCATGACGATTCAAAGCCTCATCCAATGCATCCACAGTCTCACGCAAAGACAACCCCTGCTTAAAACCAGACGGCCGTGCAGGATCCAACAACCCGCGCAAAGCCCAAGCAATCGCCTCAGCCTGCCCAGGATCCACAATCTGCTCCACGTCAGACACATCAATATCATGACGATCCAAAGTAATCTGCTCAGTCCCCCGAGACTTAGTCTTAGACTTACCTTTCGGAGCCGGCAGAGGATGCGGATGACGCTGCAAAAACGCTGGGAACTCCTGCTCATCAAAACGTTCCCGCGTCATCAGCCCAGCAACTTCCTTAGCTTGCTGAGTGGCATCCAAACAACGGTAATCCTCCATCAACAAAACCAGGTCAGCGACATCTAAATAATCCCCAGAGCCACCCATAACCAGAATTGTTGAAACCCCTTGGGCGCTTAACGCGCGGATCCGATCCACAAACGGAGTAATCGGCTCAGACTTAATCAAACTCCGCATCCGAGCATCCCGAATCAACAAGTTCGTAGCAGAAGTGTCCTCATCAATTAACAGAGTATCCGCGCCGCCCTCCAGAGCCTCCATAATCGCTGCCGCCTGCGAAGTGGAACCCGACGCATTCTCAGTGGAAAACCGCGCCGTATCCGTTCCAGCTGGCAAGTTAGCAATAAACGCAGAAATATCCACGCTCGTTACCGCCCGCCCATCAGCCGCGCGAATCTTCATAGCCTGTGATCGGGTCGCCACCAACTCCCGACCATCACCTAGAATATGCGCATAAACAGCGCGTTGGAGGGCATTCAAAAGCGTAGACTTACCATGGTAGCCGCCACCCGCAATCAAAGTGATACCCGCCGGAATCGCCATGCCCTGGACGGTGCCCGCGTATGGCAAAGAAACCGAAGCACGCAAAGAATCTGGAGAAACAAACGGCACAGCATTCGTCAAAGGTAAATCAGAAACCCCGGAACGACGCGCCAAAAGCGACTGATCAGCCACAAAAGCCACCCACTCATTCCCCGTCAAGACCTCTTGCAAGGCAAGATAATCCAAGTAGGTTTCCACGTGGGTGCGCAGGGCAGTTAGGCGAGGATTATTTTTCCCGAGGGCGGTATTTTCAGCGTTATCGTCATCGCGGAAATCTAAAGAATCCATTACCGCGTAAGGAATCTCCACATCCGCTAAACGCGCCATTTCACGACCCAAAATTGTGCGACCCCGCGCGGGGAACTGACACTGGAAACGTACCTCGACTAAGGTTTTAGAAACCTGTACGTAAGAGCGCTCTAAAATTTCTTGACCGCATTTCGCAATCCGTAACTCAGGTACGTCTTTAATCATTTGCGCGAATTCGCGGGCTAAAAAGTCAGCTACCGCAATGCGTTTAGCGTTAAAGTCTAACAGGTCCTCGGGGATTCCCAGAGCCTGTGGGGTGCTGGTGGCTCGCAGGGCAGAGGGGGAAGCAAACGGGTCAGACTGCACGCGGTCAATGTGTAAAGTGAACGGCCCGTAATCATAATCGCCAGTTACAGACTTATAAGCCCCGTAGTTACGTCCATCTAAACGGTAAAAACGGTCAATGAGGTCGCGGTCATTTCCGGTGACTCGCGTGAATTCCTGGTGCATAACTGGCCTTCCTATCCGCCTCTAAGTATATCGACCTTACTCGACGCATTTGCACTTGTGAACGGTAGTTGCCAAGTGCAAACCCGGGGTTATCCCAAAAGATTCCACAGTCGCTTCGCAGAAACCTTCTGCGAAGTCCCCAACTCTTGCGCAAAGTAGGAAACCCGCAGTTCTTCCAACAGCCACTGTGCTTCGCGTAGCTGCGTCAGACGCGCAGCATCATTTAAACCAGTGCCCGCCTGACGCTGTAGCAGAGTATGTTCTAATTCAGCTAAATCGCGCTGTAAGTTAGCGTCTTTCGCTAGTGCTTGCGCTGATTGAGCTGCCTTTTTCACGCGTAGTTCATCTGCTTTAATGAAGCGGGCAACGTGGGGAATCCACAGGGGTGGAATCTGAGTGAAGAACCCGTCATTTAACAGTGATTGTGCGTGAGCTTTCACAGCAGCATTAACTTGTAGCATGGACTGCGTACCGTGAGCACGTACCGTGGTTTCTAAATCTGCTGAGGCTGCTAAAGCGTTGATTAGGTACTTCAACAGTTCATAAACCTTATCCTCTAAACGTGGTTTTACCCACGCGCAGAGTTCATTGAAGCTACTGCGGGAACGAATCAACGCTGGATGCATCGCATAATCGTTAAGCAACGCGTTTACTGCCGCGGTTTGCGCAGCGGCTACCAGTGCCGTGGTATTCGCATACGGTGAGGCGGCAAGTAGTAGGGATTCTTTCCCACTCCACCGCGTAGTAATACGAGTTTGCGTGAGGGCAGTTTTAGCTAACACTAGCTGCACTAGCCCTGCCTGATGGGCAGCGTCAGCCTCATGCAGGGTCGCGTAAATCTTTGTGCCCGCACTGAAATGCAAAGACGTACCTTTGTTGTTTGCATAAGACTCCGCGGTGTCAGTGTGGAGCGCTGGGAAAGCACGTACCATCAGTCCTTGCGCGGTGGTGGCTTCAATATCTTTTGGCAGGGCATCGTCGGCAGTGCCTAGTGCCGGCCAGTCGGTTAGCCCAGTGGTTTCCTTAAATAACTGCGTTTGGGCCGCGTTTTTCGGAGTAGGCGCGTTGGCTGCGGTACCCACGTTGGGGGCAGTTACGCCGGGCAGATTCTTTTTCCGAGGGCGGTCTTTACCTCTTCCCTTAGGTGAAGACGTACCTTCAGTTGCTTCTAAAGCTGAGGTAAGGGCAGAGCGCATAGCAGAACGCACGGCAGTTTGACTACGCTGCGCCAACTCTTTTTGCAGCCACGCAAGTTCTTTCGAAGCCAGCAGTTCCTTACCTTTTTCGTCAACTACTACGAAAGTGAAACGTAAGTGTGGGGGTAGTTCAATCTCATCCCACAGCTCATTAGGTACGTCAACGCCTTTAAGGACTTTCGCAGCCTGCGTGAAACTAGCGAAAAACTCAGGTACGTCAATGCTTCCACTCACCCCAGGAATCACAGGTTCAGCCGGTTTAACCACTGAATTTTCTTGATTTTCTGCAGGTTTCGCCAATGACGTACCCAGCGTTGAAGCTGCAGAAGCACCCGGGTTTTTAGATGCCGCAGCCCCCGCGTTAACTAAAGACGTACCCTGCGTGGATTTAACCGCACCAGTCTTTGCACCCCACGCTGCTAAACGAGACAAAGACGCTTCCAACGACAATGGATCCACCGCATTAACATCCGCAGGTGGCGCAGAAAGATCAGATGCATCGCCCTCGGAAACAGAATCGGAACCAGCATCAGGAAGACCATTCGCATGCCAAACCTGCGTACGCAACCAAGCCGCGCACTTACTAGCCACATCCGGCGCTGGCACCAACTGCTGACGCAACTGCTTTGGCAACGCGCGAATCACCCCAGTCAGCAACTCTTCCAACATGCCCGGAACCAGCCAAGCAAACCCCTGATCTTGCACTCGAGGAAGTAAAGCCAACGGAATCCGCACGCTCACACCATCACGTTCAGAACCCGGATTAAACTCATAGTGCAACGGCAACTCGAACTCGCCCTGGCGCCAAACAGCAGGAAAATCCGCTGCCGAAGAAGAAAACTCACCCGGTAACAAAGCCTCACGACTCAGCAACAGAACGCGCTTATTCCGCTGCCTACGCCACCAGCCATCAAAATGCGTCGCTGAAACTACAGAAGCTGGCACCCGCTCATCAAAGAAAGCAAAAATCGCGTCATCAGAAATCACCCCACCCGTGCGGAAACGATGTTCATCCGCGCGAATGGAATCCAACAAACGCTGATTATCGCGAATGAAAGCATAATCCGCGCGCCACTGATTCTCCACCAGCGCATGGCGAATAAACATATCCCGCGCCAACTCAGCCGGCGTCATTCCCTGCAAACCATCCGCAGAAGCACCCGCGCGCGCACCAATCGTAAACCCAGCAGACGCGCAACGATCCAGCTTAATATCTGCCGGTAAACCACCCAGCAGAACCTCCCGGTCAGCAGTGAGGGTTAAACCATACAACATGGTCTTTTCACGCACCAAAGCAGCCCCCCGGGAAGCCGCCCAGAAAGGTTCAGAATAAACTCGCTTCACCAAATCAGGGGCAATGCGCTCTACCCACTCTGGCTTAATCCGCGCTACCGTACGCGCAAACAAACGCGAAGTCTCTACCAGTTCAGCAGCCATCACCCAGTCATAGTGCTTACGCGCCAAACCAGAACCCGGCCACACCGTGAAACGCGACCCGCGTGCGCCCTCATAATCAGACTTCTGCTGATTCCAAGCCCCCAAGTTAGAAAGCAAACCAACCAGCAGTGCCTGGTGAATCGAATCCGCATTACGTGAAGACGTACCTTCAGTGAAATCTAAAACCGCCTGCACAGTCCCATCTTGCGCACCACTCATCTGCCGGGCGCGCGCCAAATCAGACTTAGCTGGCAGTGACAGCGGCTCTAAAGACAACCGTAAAGGCTTCGCTAAATCTACCAGCTGAGAAACTACGTCCTCCCACTCGCGGAAACGCAGGTAGTGTAAGAACTCTTTCTTACATAGGCGACGCAAAGCCGAGTTAGACAGCTCGCGGTCACATACCCGCAGGTAACGCCACAGGTTTAAGTAGGTAATGAAATCAGAAGTCGGATCTAAGAAACGCGCATGCGCAGCATCCGCATCCTGCTGGTAGGCTTCGGGGCGCTCGCGGACATCCTGCATAGATAGCGCAGCTACGATAACTAGAACTTCAGAACTGCAGCCTAGCTTATCGGCTTCTAGTAGCATGCGTCCTAAACGTGGGTCGATAGGTAGTTTCGCCAGGTCGCGTCCAATTTTTGTTAAACGTAGTTCCTGTTTAGAAACCGTGATAGCACCAATTTCGGCTAGTAGCGCGACCCCATCTTTAATGGATTTTGGTGCGGGGGCATCCAGGAATGGGAATTTTTCTACTAAACCAAGTCCCAGGGCAGCCATTTGGAGGATGACTGAGGCCAGGGAAGTACGCAGGATTTCAGGTTCTGTGAACCGAGGGCGGTTTTGGAAATCTTTTTGCGAATATAGGCGAATCGCTACGCCGTCAGAAACTCGCCCACAGCGGCCACTGCGTTGGTTGGCACTGGCTTGTGAGATTGGTTCAATGGGTAGGCGCTGAACTTTAGTGCGGTTAGAGTAGCGTGAAATACGTGCTAAACCGGGGTCAATCACGTATTTAATGCCTGGCACGGTAAGGGAAGTTTCGGCGACATTGGTAGCTAAAACTATGCGCCTGCGCGGGTGGGGTGCAAAAATCAGCTGTTGTTCGGCAGCGGAAAGACGCGAGTACAGGGGAACTACTTCAATCGCGTCTAAAGGAGATTTTCCGCTAGCTTCACCGGCTTTTAGGAACCGCGTACCCAGGTGGTCACGCAGGGCGTTGGTGGTGTCACGAATGTCGCGTTCACCGGGAAGGAAGATGAGGATGTCACGGTCTGGGTTTTCGGCATTCCCTAATGGCTCGGCGCAAAGTTCGTCTGTGGCTGCACAAATTGCGCTTAAATAGTCGATGTCTTGGCCGTAACCGTAGCCGTTTAAGGCTAAATCAGCGTCAGGATCTTCTAAAACCAGGTTTTTGAAAGATTCTTCATCTGTTTCTGCGGTGTCTGCCGCAGGTGGTTCAGCGGGGGAAAGTGGACGATAACGTACCTCGACTGGGTAGGTGCGTCCAGATACGGTGATTACCGGAGCTGGATTACCGTGAGCGTCGGCAAAATGTTGAGCAAAACGTGCAGAGTCAATGGTTGCAGAGGTAATGATGACTTTCAGGTCAGGGCGTTTGGGAAGTAGTTGTTTGATGAATCCCAGTAGGAAGTCGATGTTTAGGGAACGTTCGTGGGCTTCGTCGATAATGAGCGTGTCGTAGCGGTTTAGCAGGGGGTCGTTTTGGATTTCTGCTAGCAGAATACCGTCAGTCATGAGCTTTACCAGGGTGGCTGAGCTGACTTGGTCGGTGAAGCGAACTTGGTAGCCGACGATGCCTTCACCGCCGACGGTGGAGTTGAGTTCTTCTGCAATGCGGGTGGCGACTGCGCGGGCGGCGAGGCGGCGTGGCTGGGTGTGGCCGATTAGCTTGGCAATGCCGCGTCCTAGTTGCAGGCAGATTTTTGGTAGCTGCGTGGTTTTACCTGAGCCGGTTTCGCCGGAGACGATTACTACCTGGTGGTTTTTAATGGCGTTGGCGATTTCGTCTTTGCGTGCACTTACCGGGAGGTTTTCGGGGAAGTCGATGACTGGCAGGGAGGTTGCGCGGGCAGCTAATACTTCCTTTGAGAATTTAAATTCTCGAGGGCGGTTAGTGTAGTGCCGACGTTTTTTGTTAAAGGTACGTGTTTGTTGTTTCTCTGCCACTCCTTTATTTTACGGCATTACTATTGGGCTCTTGGGATGCGATACTGGGGTTATGCGTGGTGTTTTTGTGGGTATTACGACTTTAGATGTGGCGCAGCTGGTAGCAACTGCGGTTGCGGAAAACCAGAAGGTTACTTCACTGGAGCAACTGATTTGTGCGGGTGGTCCGGCTACTAATGCGGCGGTTACTTTTGCTGCTTTGCAGGCTTTGCAAGTGCGGGTGGGGGAAGCCGAGTTTAAGCCTGCGCAACCACTGTTGGTTTCTGCTTTAGGGTTGGGTACGTCTTCAGAAATTATCCGCGCGGACCTGTGTCGGCAGGGTCTTGAAATAGTTGATTGTACTGACGTATCAGCAAAAGAGGAAGAAAATCTTGCACCAGCAGTTTCAACTATTTTCGTAAACTTCGAAAATGGGTCTCGCACTTTAGCTTCTACTAATTCTCGCTTACCGCTGGATGTTGAAAAAGCGGTTTCTGGGGTAAGTAATTGTAATGAGGAAGTTTGTGTCGTCTTAGTCGATGGGCATAACTATGCTCTGGCATAAGCAGTGCTTCCCCTAGATTTAAACGAAAAAAGCAGTGCAATAGATTTTGGCGTTAACTGTGATTTGTTAGCAGATGACCCTTTTTCTCAGATTGAGGAAAAACCCAATTATCTGCGGATTTTGGATGGGGGATCTTGGAAGCCGTGGCTACCTACCATCTTGCCTTTTATTGATGTGGCAGTAATTTCTGCGGACTTCAAAGCGCCTTTAGCAACTGATGTTGCAGATACTGTAGAGTTCCTTAAAGGTTTTGGAATTACAAAAGTAGTGCAGACGAACGGAGAGGAAAGTGTGCGCTACTGGTGGGATGGGGTCACGGGAAGCGTTGACGTACCTAGTGTGAAAACCGTGTGTACGCTGGGTGCGGGGGATATCTTCCACGGCGCTTTTGCCTGGGGGTGTGCTCAGCTGTGGAACCACACTAATGAACTAAACGCTGTACAGGTTGTAGAAGTAATTCGTTTTGCTACCGCAATTGCAGCCAAGTCAGTTCAGTCATTTGGAACCCGCACTTGGCTGAAAAGCTTGGGAGCTTAAATCTGACTATTGAACTCAACGAGTGGGAATCAACCGATTAGCCCACTCCACTGACAATGAGCGCAAGAATTCTGCCCCCTCGCCTAAACCGAAACTATAATCGCGAGTAATCTCCACGTGCGAACCATCGCGTAATAGCGGGAAAGCCTCTTGGGTGAGTTCAATCAGGCCACGCACTTCGTCATCCATATCGTGGATGATTAGCAGAGGAACCTGTACGTTCGCGAATAAGTCTTCAGTTTTATTCAGCGACAAATCCAACAGAGTCTGCCGAGAAATCACAAAGTGTTCACGCGCCGGACAAGTATCGTCAGGAATCTGCGCGTGCCCAAGCTTTTCTAAGTCGTCCAGCTGTGAAGAATCAAGGATTAAATCCCACGGAATGGTCAGTGGACCTGCTACTAGGGAAGTTAAAACCATGGTTTCCACTGGTTCTGGACAAGCTTTCAAAGCAGGAAGAGTCCCAAAACTGTGGGCGTGCAAAAGTTGGCGGGTGAAGCCTTGCTCCGCTAACCAAGAGGATGCGGAATGCAGATCTTCAATCTGATGTTTCAAAGTGATGACGTCATTATCGGAAGTACCACACCCAGAGTAGTCAAACTCTAAAGTGGCGAAACCAGCGGCCCGGTAAGCGGCAGCTAAACGGTCAAAGTGTTCACCAGAGTGACGGTCAGCGAGGAAAGAGTGAGAGAAAATCACGGCACGATCTTTAGCGTCAACAGGGTTGACGAAGGTTCCAGCCAGGTTGATCCCACGTGGGGTGGGGATAGTAATTTCGCTCACCCTTTAAGCCTACGTGATTTACTTGGTTTTTTCTTTACCTCATTCAGAATCTGTGGATAATTCCCAAATTTTCCCCTGCAATCCCCATTTTCCTGCGTTAAACTCAAAGAGGAAAGACTATTTAAGGAGCAAGTATGGGTACTAAATTCGGTATCGTCGTTGGCGCAGGTTTAGGTTACCTGCTGGGCACTCGCGCCGGCCGAGAACGCTACGAACAGATTAAGGAAGCTGCCAGCAAAGTACGTCAGAATAAGGTAGTTGCCGGCCCATTAGATGCTGCTGCTGAGAAAGTTTCCGAAGCAGTCCGTCGTGGCGGTGAAGCTGCGACTGATAAGGTAGTTTCCATTGTGAAAGAACGCGTTTTCGGTCAGTCTGAGCCTCGCTATGAGTACGTTGACGCGGAAGTTATTGAAGTCCACATGGACACGAAGTAGCATTTTGAGTTTTTATTTCCCGAGGGCGTTTCATTTGAGCGCCCTCGGAAATTTATCTGCCTCCGCAACGCAACTTAAATGGGTGAGTGTAAAACACCGCCTATTTCTTCATATGAAAATGGGTTTCGCACACCCGAAGAACGCCTTGCGGACTCCCTAGTGGAATCGAAAAAAATATCGACTAGGCTAGACCTATGACTAAAGACTCGAATCCAGCTCCAACTGCGGAACAAATCAAGCGTTGGCGACGCTACCTAGCGGAAGAACGCATGGAAGGCGCCACCTACCGGGAACTCGCCGCAAAACGAAGCGGTGAAGAAGCAGAAATCCTCAACGGTTTAGCCCAAGCAGAAAAACGCCACGAGGAATACTGGCTGGAACTGTTGGGAGAACACGCTTACCCACCTCCAAAACCTTCCTGGGGATCGCAAATTCTGGCGCTCTTAGCAAAATCCTTCGGGTCAATCTTCGTGCTTGCCCTGGCACAACGAGCTGAACAGCGTAACGAATACGATGAAGACTCTGACGCTACCGCAGAAATGGCAGCAGATGAACACATTCACGAAGAAGTTGTCCGCGCCCTCGCTGCACGTTCGCGAGAAAATATGTCCGGCACATTCCGCGCTGCAGTATTCGGAGCAAACGACGGTTTAGTTTCCAACCTAGCGTTGATTCTGGGTATCGCCGCAACTGGTACTTCTAACCTGATGGTGATTGCCACGGGGATTGCCGGCCTACTAGCTGGAGCCCTTTCAATGGGCGCTGGCGAATATATCTCAGTGGCCTCTCAACGTGACCTTTTAGAAGCCTCTGACCCAGCTCCTGAAGTCCACCGAGCACTGACGAAACTCGACTTGCACGCGAATGAGCTGGAACTCGTTTTCCGCGCTCGCGGAGATTCTCCGGAGCAAGCTGCCGCACACGCGCAAATGTTATTCGCAGCCATGAGCCGTCCCGCTAATGACACTTCCACGGGGCCACTGGTAACTCGTATGTCCATGATGGGTGCCCAATATCAGGGGCGTAACTCTGATGAGCATCTTTCGGTTGGTACGGCAGTAAGTGCGGCCGTATCCTCATTCATTTTCTTTGCAACTGGCGCTTTACTGCCGCTACTACCATTCCTCTTTGGTCTTTCAGGACTACCCGGCGTACTAGCTTCAGCACTGGTAGTTGGCATAGCTCTTATGTTCATCGGTGGGGTAGTCGGGATTCTTTCCGGTAAACCACCATTTTGGCGAGGAGTACGCCAGCTGACAATTGGCTATGGTGCGGCAGCGGTAACGTATTTCCTGGGATGGGTTTTCGGAAGCGTCACGGTTTAAAGCTTTCTCACCGGGGCGAAAGTAGCAGAAATCCCCACTACCTTTTTCGTAGAATAATCCTTGGACCGCTTTTCCACACTAAGGTACGTGTTCGCTTAAACCACACGTCCGGGACTTCCACGGAGTAACCCATGTTGGATTCATTAAATGAGAGCCTGCCCGACTTGTTTCGGGTTATTGACCTGACTGGCGTTTTCTTAAACGGCATTATTGGTGGTCGCTTGGCTCGGCAGAAGCGTTTCGATGCCGTGGGTTTCGCCGTTTTAGCAATCATGTCGGCACTGGGGGGCGGCATTGTTCGTGACCTGATGCTACAAGCTGGTCCACCGGTAGCAATCACTGACCCTTACTACCTGGTTACCGCTTTGCTGGGCGCATTTATTGCTTTCCTGTGGAAGTTTGACTCAAAGTGGTCTGTGCGCATGATTTTAGTAGCGGACGGTACGGTTTTAGGTACTTGGGCAGCAACTGGGGCGATTAAGACGTTGAATTTAGGGTTTGGCGTTATGCCAGCACTCTTACTGGGGGTGATGACTGCTGTGGGTGGCGGTATGATTCGCGACGTGTCGGCAGGTAGTGTTCCAATGGTTTTCGGAGGCAATAATCTTTACGCAACTCCGGCGGTTGTGTCTGCTTTGGTAATGGTGGGTTTCTTCTACATGAACCTGCCGATGTTGGGGATGCTTGTGGCAACGGTTGTGGGGGCATCTTTTACGGTGGTAGCGCATTGGCGTCAGTGGCAGTTGCCTACTAATCCGGATTGGACTTTGGATTTGCGGAGTTTTAAGTCGCGTTTCCCCAAGGGAATTAACAACAAGAAGTAAGTTATCCACAATATCCACAGTTTTGCACAAGATTTCCACAGACAATTGTGGATAACTCGACTATTTGCGGTGGATTAGGCACACTTAAAACTGTGAAACAGCCAGAACCAAGAAAAACCAGTAAACCCGCCGACCTCATCATCTACCTAATCATCGGCATACTCTTCCTCTGGCTCCTCTTCACCCTAAAACCTGACCTACTCCGCACTCTCACCGGACAAAACCAACTGGCAGACATTCCCGCATCGACAGCGAAAACTGCACTCCAACAGTTAGAAATCCGCCCTCGGACAGAACGCGCACCCGAATACCAACGCAACGAATTCGGAGAATCCTGGGCAGACGTCGACGGAAACGGCTGCGACACCCGCAACGACATTCTGGGTCGCGACCTAATCGAAAAACAATACCGACGCGGCTCAAACTGCGTAGTCAAACAAGGCCTCCTAGAAGACCCCTACACCGGCGAAAAAGTAGCCTTCATACGCGGCCCGCAAACCTCTGAAATAGTCCAAATCGACCACGTAGTAGCTTTAGGGGACGCCTGGCGATCCGGCGCCTACAAATGGGACCTGGCAAAACGCGAAGCCTTCGCGAACGACCCCGAAAATCTGCTGGCAGTAGTCGGATACGTAAATGAAGACAAAGGACGCTCGAGGGCGGACCAATGGCTGCCACCGCAAGAGGAATACCACTGCGCCTACGTAGCCCGCCAAATCAAAGTAAAAGCCAAGTGGCAACTCAGCATCATCAGCAGCGAAAAAGAAACCTTCGTGAACGTACTGGCAAACTGTCCAGCCACAGGTTAGATAAAATTTTTACATCGAAATGAAGTGAAAGAACCAGAGGAATAGAATAAAACTAACCTACTTTGAAGTGAAGGAAGAAAATGGACCTGTTGCGTCGTATTATCGCAATGCTAATCGTATTCGGTTTAGCCATCGCCTCCCCATACGGAATAGAACGTTGGATACGCTATATGCTGACCCCAGTCATATTCGCCTTATTGTTCTATAGCCCAACTACTTTAAAAGACCCAAAAACACGCGGAATGCCAATGCTGCTGCGGTTTATTGCAGGGGTAATAACATTCCTAATGAGTTTTTTAGCCTACTTTGAACTCACTTCAATCGTGCAAATCCCCTTCGCCGTAATCTTTTCAGTCTTGATTTTTGCACCTGTTAAAAGTGAAGCTGACGAGAAAGCAGAAGCTGAATCAGCGAAACAGGCCAGCCACGCGGGCCTGTCGAGCTAAATCAAAACCATCGTGCCCCACGAAAACGGGGATAGAATCAGGGACTCCTTGGAAAATTGGAGACAGAGCGCCCAGAGCAGTGGCCTTACCTGCGGACAATAACAGTTCAGCCGGCGTGAGCGTACGAATCATAATACCCGCCACATGCTCTGGGTATTCCTGTGCAAACTCTGCGTAAATTTGCGGATCATGCTGGCCATCATCACCAACTAAAAACCACTTCACCTGCGGGAACATCTGCGCTAAACGACGCAATTCTTTACGCTTATGTTTTGGACCGGAACGGAACCAACCAGTCTGCGAAGGGCCCCAATCAGTCATCAACGGCGTACCCACCGGGAATAAACCACGCGTTAAGAAACGACGCAAACTGGGTGCCACATTCCAAGCCCCCGTAGAAAGATACACGGTAGGGGGAAGTAGCTTATCAGTCGCCTGCTGAGACGCGTGAGAATGAGATAAGAACTGTAAAAACTTACTCATCCCCGGCACAGCCTGACGGTCAGAAACATAAGTAATAAAAGCATTCTTAGCTGCCACCACAGGACGCGGCAACCACGAAACCATAACAGTATCATCAACGTCAGAAACTACGCCGAAAGCCTCAGAATCAGCGACAATACGCACCGGCACTAACATTGGGCGAGACGCCCTCACGCGCTTATCCCCACGCTTCACCGCAACCGCATCCAAAGCCTGAATAGTAGCTACCTGCCAACCCGGCTCTAAACCATGATCAGTCAACACGATATCGACGTAGCCACCGCGGTCCGCGTTAAGAACCTTACGCGCCTTACCTAAAGTAACTAATACAGGTTGGAACGGAATCTGCGCATCAACAAACTGACGCCAACCACGTTCCCCACGCGACTGCGCAGACGTAGGCTCTTCAGCAGACTCACGGTAATTCTCACCAATCGCATCCATCAAAACCGGAGCAACAGGCAAATTCACTGAAGCCGCAACCTCAGCTACATCGTGAATAGTTGGAACCCCCGCATGACGGGCCCAAGCTTCAAAACGTTCCTCAAAAGGAGTAGGTGACATCAACGCGCGGGCAATCACACGAGCCTCAGAAGTGGAGCCAAAACCGCCGTACCCAATCATCTCAGGACGCCAACCCAAATCGCGTAGCAGAGTCGCCACCGCAGAGTTAAAGAAATCCCCAAACTGAGTAACCGCAGTTAAAACAACCATCAAAACCTACCTGGAACAGTAAACAAGTACCTTAAATTATAGGCTAAATATCGTAGCTCTTAGCCACGCCCAACAAAATACCGCCACCCACAACTAACGTGACGCCCACCAAAACAAAGACCATTTCCTTCTTAGTGCGCTTTTCACCCAGTAAGAAAATGCCACCCAAAGTGGAAATCACAACGCCCAGCTGTGACAAAGTGAAACCAGTAGCCACACCCAACTTAGAAGAAGAAATCAACAAAGTTAAGTTACCCAAAGCCCACATACAGCCCGGACCAACCAAATAACCGAGCTTCTTAGTGAATAACGGCTGCGGGTAAGCCTTCGACAAGTACAGGGTGAAAACAACGCCTGAGAATAAAATACCAATCCCCATTGGGCCCAAAGCGTCATTCGGGTTCAGCTTAAAGTACTGGAACATTGGTGGGTAAATAGCGTAGAAAACGCCAGAAATAATCGCAAAAAACATGCCTTTACGCAGATTATATTCCGGTGACTTTGGGGAAGCGCCCTCGTGATAAGAAGTAGCGTAAATGCCAGTGATAATCATCGCCAAAGCTGAAATCCCCAAAGTGAAAGCCAAAGTTGCCTGCCACTCGCCCAACAGCAAAACGCCAATCAGTGCGTTTTGAACCAGCTGCACGCCCACAATCACGGGCATGGAACGAGAAACCCCTTGATACTTAAACGCCTGCAGCATAAAAATCTGCCCAAAAGACCAAAAAATCGCGCCAAAAAAGCCCAGCAGGAAAGCCTGCACACTCCACTGGTTATCAATGAAAGGAACCAGCAGAAGCGAAAGCGTACCCGCACCCAAAGCCAAACCAAAGTTCTGCTGACGAGGATTCCCACCAATCTTGCCAACCAGCAAGTTCATGGTGCCAAACATTAAGGATGGGAACAGACCGATGAGAATGTACAAAATGATTCCTTAAGAAGCCAGTGTTGAATGGAATATAAGTAAATTAAAACATGCTTAGACAACGTCCGTTGCCAAAGAAGCCTTACGTAAAACAGGGATGGCCAGCAAAGTAATCGCCACCATCGTCCAAGCTGCCACTACAGTGACGTTAAAACCGCCGGTAGCGCCCACAGCATCAACGAAACGACCAGCTAAGGCCGCCCCTAAAGACACACCGATGTTCATGAATGTGGACATCCAAGTGAGCCCTTCAGTAAGCTGACGCTCTGACACCGTGCGCTGCACCATCGTATTCACGTTAATCATGGTGGGGGAAATAGAGAAGCCCGTGATGAACATGATTAACCCCATGGTGAGGTTAGAAGTCGCCAGGGTGATGAGGGTAGCGCCTACTGCCAGGGCTAAAACCCCGCCTACGAAGAGTTTCCACAGGGGGAAACGCCAGGAACGAGAACCGTAGAGCAGGCCAGCCACCATGGATCCCCCCGCAAAAATCCCCAGCAGTACGCCTGAGGTTGAGACATTTCCAAGCTCTTCTGCGAAGGCAACTACGGATACGTCGATGGAGCCAAATAAAGCACCTGCGCACATGTAGACTGCGCCCAGGGCAATAATTACTGGTTGCATGATGACTTGTGGCTGGGGACCCTCAACGTGGTCGGCAGAAACTGGTGGTTCAGTGGCTTTTTGTGAGAGGAACCAGCTGCCCCCAATCACGATGAAGCTGATGGCAAGTGCCAGGCCGGCAATGGGGCTGACTCCGGTTGTTAAAACGGTGGCGAGGACTGGGCCAACGACGAAAACGAATTCGTCGATAGTGGATTCCATTGCGTAGGCGGTGTGCATTTGCGCGGGGGTTTGCACTACTTGTGTCCAGCGGGAGCGCACTAATGCGCCAAGAGAACCAGATGAAGCGCCCGCCAGAGAAGTGAATAGGTAGAGCCACAGGGGGTTAGCGTGCATGAGGGCGGAAAAAATAAGTGCCCCCAGGGAGCTCACGCAGATGGTGAGTGCTGGTCCCATGACTTTCGCTTGCCCGTAGCGGTCTACGAGTTTAGCTAGGAAAGGCGCAAAAATAGCGTAGGCAATGATGCTGGATGCACTAACCTGACCTGCCAGAGTGTATGAGTCGTAGAGCGCGGTGATCATGAGGATTTGGGAGATACCCACAATCGACATGGGGAAACGCGCGATGAGTCCGGCGACAGAGAATTGCCAGGCTCCGGGGATGGACAGGATTTCAGAGTAGTTTTTCAGCACAGTTGAATTCTATCGGTGGTTGCCGGCAATTAGCAGTTCTGTGGGTGTGAGTTATGCCAGTGCAGCGTTGTTTTTAATGTGTAGTTTTTCGCGTAATGGTGTAGCTAAGATATTCTAGGTTTTGCGTACGCGCATTCCAAAAAGAGACCCCAGGTGTCTGCACTATTAGAGACAGTTACGATGTATATGTTTAGAAAGCAAATCTGGAAGAAATGGTTTTTATATCGTATAGGTTAAGTGTTCAACAGGTACCGCTATAATCCCGGTGGGCAAATCAGTGAGTTCAAATACGCAAGTTCCACAGGATTACCCCTGAAAAACTCAGAGTGATTCACGAAAATACGCTCAGCTAACAGGTTACGCCAATACTGTGCATCTTCTTCCCAATTCGGATCATTTGGCTGTGTATTGTTAGGCAACTCAAACCGACGCGTCTGCAGTTCTTTAAGCAAACCGTAATAAACTACCGAATAGTTGAAACGACCGGGCTCAATATTGATAATAGTCTTTCCTGCATAAAGTTTCAGACGATTAACGACCAGTTTCAAAGCCGTAAGCTCACTGAACTTAATTTCTCGATAAAAGACGCGGCCAAACTTAATCCAAACCTTAGTTTCATCAGCCCCAATGTGGTACCACAAAAGTCCAAGCAGACTTAAAACCGTGGCAGCCACACCCAAAGTAGTAAAAACTATTCGGTGCGAAAACCTATGATAGCCACGAGGGTTCTTACTTAACTTACGTAAATGACGTTGCAGTTTAGGGCTAGGAATAAAATTAGTCGGATAAGGCTCAATACTAAATTGCACCGGATAAATCATCGTTTACAGCTTCCGAAATAAAGCGACTCAGCTACAAAAAAGGAAATAGCATGCAGAAAGGGTGGTGTTAGTTTTCAACTTACACCACCCTTTCGAATGAAAATAACTACGCATTCAAAGCGTCAGAAACAACTACCTTAGCCTGTTCCTGCACCAGCTTCAGATGCTCAGCACCTAAGAAGCTTTCAGCGTAAATCTTATAAACATCCTCAGTGCCAGAAGGACGCGCCGCAAACCAAGCATTCTGGGTGCAAACCTTCAAACCACCAATCGCAGCCCCATTACCAGGAGCCTCCACCAACCGAGCGGTGATTTCCTCACCAGCCAACTCAGTAGCGGTCACATCAGCAGCAGAAAGCTTAGCTAACTTCGCCTTCTCTTCCTTAGACGCTGCATTATCAATACGTGCGTACGCAGAAGCACCGTAGCGCTCCACCTGCTCACGATGCAACTGGGAAGGAGTCTTACCGGTAACAGCAATCATTTCCGCAGCCAACAGGCACAAAATGATACCGTCCTTATCAGTCGTCCAGACAGTTCCGTCCTTGCGCAAGAAAGAAGCACCCGCAGACTCTTCACCGCCGAAACCAACTGTACCCGCAACTAAGCCTGGCACGAAGTACTTAAAACCAACTGGAACTTCCACCAGTTCACGACCCAAATCAGCTACCACACGGTCAATCAAAGCCGAAGACACCAAAGTCTTCCCAACCGCGCAGTCAGAACGCCACTTAGGACGGTGATGGAACAAGTACTCAATCGCCACAGCCAAATAGTGGTTAGGATTCAACAAACCATCCGCAGTGACAATGCCATGACGGTCAGAGTCAGCATCATTACCATGAGCCACATCGTAAGGAGTCTTACCAGAAGCATCCGGCGTCATCAGCTTACGCAAAGAAGCCATCGCATTCGGGGAAGAACAGTCCATACGAATCTTGCCGTCCCAGTCCAAAGTCATGAAACGCCACGTAGGATCAACCTTTGGATTAACCACAGTTAAATCCAAGCCGTAATGCTCACCAATCGCAGCCCAATAATCAACAGAAGCGCCACCCAGCGGATCAGCACCAATCCGGACACCCGCATTGCGGATAGCGTCCATATCAATAATGTTGATCAAGTCTTTGACATAGTTAGTGCGGAAATCGTAACGATGTACCTTAGGCTGATCCAGCAAGTCAGCACCCTTATAACGAGGTACCTGAGACCAGCCGGAAGCCAAAATCTCATTCGCCCGGGCCGCAATTATGCTAGTAGCGTCAGAATCAGCCGGACCACCATGAGGCGGATTGTACTTAAAACCACCATCACGAGGAGGATTATGGGAAGGAGTCACCACAATACCATCAGCTAAACCAGAGCCAGATAAACGCATACCCGTAGGAGTGCCCGCCCCATTAGCCTTCAAAATAGCGTGAGAAACCGCTGGAGTAGGAGTATAAGAATTCCGAGAATCCACATACACATCAACGCCCGCCGCAACCAAAACCTCAATGGCAGAACGCCAAGCTGGTTCAGACAAAGCATGAGTATCCCGACCAATGAACAAAGGCCCATCAAAACCCTGAGAAGCACGATACTCAACAATCGCAGCCGTAGTAGCCACAATATGCGCCTCATTAAACGCATAATCCAAAGAGCTACCGCGGTGACCGGAAGTACCGAAAACCACCCGCTGGTCAGGAATATTTACATCAGGCTCTAAATCGTAGTAAGCGTTTAGAAGCTCTTCAACATTAATTAAATCTTCTGGTTTGGCAACAGTGCCCGCTCGTTCATGCATAACACTATCTTCCCAGTTTCCACACGATTTGTCATAGAACTCAACGAACTTAAAGTACGTGTCTGTGTAAACCTCAACAAAACCCGATAAAATAAGGCGAAACCACTTACCGGCATAAGCCAGTAAAGAAAACACGTTAAAAACCGCCCTCGTGAAAAAATGCGAAGCGGAACAGAAGAAAGAAGCCGAAAATGGGTAAAGCCTCCCGTCGCAAGAAAGTAAACGGCCCAGTAAAGCCAGCCCTGCCAGTAATCCCACACGTAGCCCGCCCATTCGAAGGCCTCAGCATTGAACGGGAACTCATCGCCATGCGCGAAATCATCCCAGCAGCCACCTTGCGCGCCACCCTCAACAAAGACTACGAAAACCGTGAAATCACCTTCGTAACCGTCCTCCCAGACGCGGCCACCGCCATGGTGCGCGCCGACGGTGAAGTGCTAGTCGCCCTGCAAACCCGCTCCCGCACCGGCGACAACTCCCACGACCTCGGCGTCGCTGTAGAAGCCGCACTGGACCACGCAAAACGCGTAGCAGCCGGCGAAGCACAGCCAGCCGTAATTAGCGTAGACGTCCGCGTAGCCGGCCCACGCATCGGCGACATCGTAGAAACCTGGGGCGAAATGGAAATCCACGAAGACCTCGCCTATTGGCTTGTACCAGGCTCCGCCGAATCCGAAGAAGTACAAAAAGCCATCGAAGAATCCGCATCCGAACTCATCCCAACCAAGGCAATCCCAGGCACCCAGTACACCTACTGGCACGACATGAACAAAATCTTTGTCCGCTGGATCCGCGACGAAGACGAAACCCTCCTATTCTCAGCCCTCGCACGCATCGCAGCGAAAGAAAAACTCACCCTGGGACACGACTCCCGCTTCATCGGTGCCTTCCGCGCAGCCGGCCTGTCCATCCCAGTATTCGAATTCCCAGGTGAAGTAGCAGCAGAAGACCTCACCGACGCCGTAAACGCACTGGAAAAGGAACTGGCAGCAGCCCTGCAGGAAAAGACCCCACTGTCTGAAGACGAACGCCGCATCCGCGCAGGTCTGGTATCCCGCCAGGTATCCCTACGTTAAAACACGCAGCCACAATCAGCTACGTTAAACCTCAAAAGCGTACTAAACCGAAACCAGGTTAAACATGGAAACCTCAACCCAGCGCCGCCAAAACAAAACTGCGGTAGTCATCCCCGCCCACAACGAAGCACGTTCTATCGCTAACACCGTGCGCGCCTGCCGTGCCCTGCCCGGCGTAGACCTGCTCATCGTCGTAGACGACGGCTCTGACGACAACACCCAAGAATACGCGCGCCAAGCCGGAGCCGTGGTAGTCCGCCACTCCGTCTCGCGCGGCAAAGCCTCAGCCATGGAAACCGGCGTGAAAGTCGCCGCCATGCGAGACATCGAAGGAGGACTGCCACGCAACATCCTCTTCCTCGACGCAGACTTGGGAGACACCGCAGTAGAAGCTACCGCCCTGGTAGAAACCCTTCAAAGCGGGGTAGCGGACTGTGTAATCGCAACCCTGCCGCAACAGCGTGGCGCCGGTGGTCGAGGATTCGTAATGAATCTAGCCCGCAAAGCCATCTTCAAAACCACAGGCTGGAAACCCCAGGCGCCACTTTCCGGACAGCGCTGCCTCACCCGCGAAGCCCTGGATAAAGCCATGCCATTCGCAGAAGGCTGGGGCGTGGAAGTTGGCATGACCATTGACCTGCTGCAAAACGGCTTCACCATTCAAGAAGTCCCCTGCGATTTCACCCACCGGGCAACTGGTAACGACCTGGTCGGCAACCTACACCGCGCTGACCAGTATAAAGACGTGTGGGTAGCAGCCATGCGTCGTCGCCTGAAGCGCTCGCGGGTTTCCGCAGAGGCCATTAAACGCGCGTCTGCAGATCAGGCGCCTGGCAAGCCATATTCCTTGGCAGAGTAACCGCGTATTCTAAAGATTCCCGAGGGCGGTCTTTAGAAATTAAGTTCCCCCGGCGAAATACTTCGCCGGGGGAACTTTTATATAAGCTTGGCCTCTCAAACTCACATGCGAACCCAGGTTCCCATGTGAGTTTAGAGCTGGTTTCTGTAAAAAGTCATATGCGAAGACCCCTTCGCATATGACTTTTAGCTTTTAGTGACCGCCCTCGGAAAGAACCACATCCTCACCGGAAGAATCCCCACCAGACCGCAACGCTAGCAACCTGTCGCTCATAATCGCCGCTAATGCCGGCAAAGCCATCACAATGCCTTCCTTAAGCATGAGCGCACCCGAATCATTAATCGGCACCGCCACACCAACCCCAACCAGCATACCCAGCGCCACCGCTAAGAAACCGGGAGTGGAAATAGAATCCAACAAAACCTGCCGGTGAATCCCATGAGTCTGCTGCAAACGACGCAAAACAAGTAGCAGTAAAACTGCTAAAACCAGCACCGCGATAATCGTTAAAGTAACCGACAAACGCCCCGTGAAAGAACGCAAAACGTCACGAATCTTACCGGCAATCAACGCGAAACTCTCTGGTGTGCCTAAAGTCGCCCAGAACTTACCAATATGTGAGGACTCGCCCTTTGAAGTGGACGCGTCTAATAAACCAGCCGCACCCATAGCGGAAACTGACAACACAACCCACACCAGGCCATGCCACCAACGCAACTTCACACCCGCGACCAGTAAAGCCGCGATACCGAATCCAGCGATAATTCCCGGAGGACCACCGAAGTCAGCCCCCCACTGTGGGACGGCGTCTACTGCCAGTACCAACAGGCCAGCAGCAGCTACCCCCCAAGCAGCATATTTACGCTGAAGTTTTTCAAAATAAGTCGCAATCCAAGGCAAGGTCATCAGCAAGCCGGCGACAACTAAAATCAGGTACGTGCGGTTAGAAATACCGTAGAAACGGCGAGAAGTCAGCACCAACGACCCCATGAAACCATTACGCTGATGCTCTGAACCAGCCACAATATCCCCCGCTAAAACAACCAACGCTAACGCGCTGAGCATAGCGATTGGGTAAGGCGTAGAACGAGCTAAATAGGTGAAAATACCCGCCAAAAGAACGGTTAAGCCCAGTGCCACCAGGTGAGCAAATACGGTGGAATCACCAATCGGTAACGTCCACCACGGAATGAAGTTTTGTACCAGTGCCGCTGGGATTAACGCGAAAGCAAAAGTGTTAAACCACGCAAGGTTACGCCACACGTAGTTAGGTCCCCGCCAGTCACGTTCACCTTCTACCATTCCTGCATCCAGAGCAGCTGGGCGTCGCAGGAAATGCATGATGAAAGCAATCACGCCGAAAGCCACAATAATGCCATACAGAGTGTACCAGGTAGGTAGGGTCAGGCGTGCTAGAAGCGCGTGGTTTTCAAACTCGGTTGCCTGCGCAACTGCAGATTCTAATGAATCTGTGGGCAGCAGTAGCAGAGAAGGATTTACAGCCTGTAAAGTATCGCGGGTATTCGCAATCGTGGTGAAACCATCAGCACGAGTAGTTTCAGAACGGATTACCCCTGGACCAGAAAACGTCTCAGTGGCCTGGGGGGATGCGCCGGAACCTAAAGACGTACCTTTAGTGAAAGTGTCTGTCGCAAAAAACTGTAGCTGGGTGGAACGCCAAGCATCACCTAAAGAAGCTACAACCAGGCGCCGTGTTTTACCGTCTTTTGTGGTGCGCCCATATTCATCAAAAAGCTCCAGGGCTTCCGCTAAACGCTGGTTGATAACTTCCTTTTGTAACCGGTGGCTTTCCGTACCCTTTTCTGCAGTGAGGTTCCCCAGGTCAAGCAAAATAGTGCCGGAAGCATTTTCAACAATTTCAGACAGGGAGCTGAGTTTGGTTGGGCGAGCATACCAAAGCGGTACCTCACCATTTTGGTCGGCGAGTGCCACGGCAGCGCCCTCGCCAATTCCCACCGTGTCAGCTGGGAAAACGGGGGTTTCTGGCCAGGCGACGGTTGCTATACGGAAAGGGAAGTTATTTACGCGAGCTTCACCCGGGTGATTCTCATTAACGTGTAGCTGCGTGACAGTTGTGGGAGCACAAGCTGCTGGGTATTTAGCGGAAAGCGCGCGACCATAGTTGTCGATTACGTCACCGCCGGCCGTTAACTGCATCCAACCTTCAATCGGGCAAGTCAGGTAGTGGGATGACCGGTTCAGCGTATTTGCAATACCAGTTTTCGCCAATCCTTTTTGAATGGTTGGGTTGGTGAAGTCTACGTCAGAAAGTGCCAGACCGGAAGTGCCGATGAAGAAAACTGGGTCGCTGGCAGTGGCAGCTTGCGCAGGTGCGTCTGCAGAATTAGGGTTTTCCGAGGGCGCCGCTGCACCGCTTTGCCAGGGAATGAAACTTACTAGTAGAGTAAGTAGCAGGGCAGTAAAAACTGCTGGAACTTTCTGAAATAATGCTTTTACCCGAAGGTACGTGCTTGTAAAAAACAGCCCACTTGTCATGCTGGTAAGTTTAGCGCAGACGGGGTGGGATTTCAGTCTTGGCGCAGTAAAGCCTTAGAAATCTTAGCGTTTACTTCATTACGTCTAATGGCTCGGCGAGAACGCTCTGCAAGTACCGTCGCAATGAAAATTTCTGGGTGCGGGATAGGATCAGGTAGTGGGTATACGAAGTCTTGTAGTTGAGCTGCCAGACGGCGCCCCACTTCAGCCCGAGCTTGGGGACTGAGCTTATCAGCACGTAGCAGGAACTGGCGGGCGCTTAATGCGAGTGAGGCGGGAATGGAACCGATATCTGTTTTCGCAGCCCATTGTTCCATGCCGGGAGGCATAATCAGTGCCGTGTGTTTTTGCAGTGGAATACGTTCTTTAACCACGAGGGTGCCGGCTGCGAGGTCGCCGAAGCGACGCCCCTGTTTGGTTAGCAGAACCGCGCAAGTGGAAAGCACGCCAGCGGTAATCCAAGTTTCAAAGAAACCTACCATAGCGCGGGTGAAAGCATGGCGGAAGGAAATTACTCCGTGATCGGTACGGACTACGCGGATACCCATAATGAGCTTCCCTAGGGATTTACCATGGGAGAAGGTTTCAATCAAAGTAGGCATAGCTATGAAAACGGAAACTACCAGAAGAATGGAAACGATTCTGGCGATTGCTTCGTTGCTGAAGAAGATGTACTCGCTAAACGAGTATAGTAGCGCAACCATTAAAACTACAGTGACGAAGGAATCGATTGCTCCAGAGACGATGCGGACGAACGCGCCGGCAGTGGGCACGTCCAGGGCGACACCTTCGCCGACGATGATGTCATCGGCAACCAGGTAGCTTTGGTTTTCCATGAAGATTCCTATTCCGTAGGTATTTAAAGTTCTGCTGTATCGACAGTCCCGTTATGTCTTTATAGTTCTGCTTGGGATTTCAGTAGCAGATAGTGGTCCACCACTTGCATGGGGAGCTTATCGGGAGTTCCTTCTACTACGGAAATTCCGGCTGCTTGTAGACCTGCCAGAGCTCGGTCATGTTTTTCGTTTACTGAAATAGCAGCGGCTGCAGTGTAAACATCGCGGGTAGTTTCCTTACGCTCATGTAGGTGAGCTAATTCTGGGTCTGTTACAGACGCGATAAGGATTTTGGTGTGCTTACGCAGGGTTGCCAGAACGGGAAGCAGGGTGGCTTCCAGAACGTGGGGTTCAACTGGCGTGAAGATGACTACTAGGGATAGTTTGTTGCCGAAATCGTTGATTGAGTGGGCTAATTTAGTCCAGTCGGCTTCAATGATTTCTGCTTCCAAACCAGTCATAGTTTTCGACATGGCACCTAGTACTTGGTTGCGTTGGGGGCGTACACATTTTGCGCGTACGTCCTGGGATCCAGCGACTAGGGAAATGTGGTCGTTGGCTTTCGCGCAGACACCAGCGAGTAGCAGGGCTGCGTCCATTTGCGCATCGAGGCGGGTTACGTCAGCTAGGCGCACGGCAGATACGCGGGAGGTGTCGAGGAACATGAGAATGTGGCGGTCGCGTTCGGGACGCCAGGTGCGCACGATGATGGATTCGCTGTGGCGGGCGGTGGCTCGCCAGTCGATGGAGCGTACGTCGTCGCCGTCGACCCATTCGCGCAGGGAGTCGAATTCGGTGCCTTGCCCGCGTTGCTTGGCCAGTGCTTGCCCTTCCGCAATTTGGAGTTTCGCGAGGGCGCGGGGCAACTGTTTCATGCTGGGGAAAGCTGGTAAAGCGTCTAAAACTGCTTCACTTTCATAGGAAACTTGCCGGCCAGCAAGTTGCAGTGGTCCCCAAGCACGTACTGTAATGTGGTCAGCTTTAAGTTTCCCGCGGCGGGAGGGTAGTAGCGGAGTAGTAATACGCAGGGTTTCACCAGCAGTGAGCTTTACCTTGTGGCGGTTTCCAAAGGGTTTCGTGAGTTGGGGGTAGCCAGCTTGAGCGCTTGGCTGCCAGGCGTCACGAACTTGAATCTGCATATTTTTGGCACTGGTAATTTCTATTACTGACTCGGTGGGTTGTAGGGCGCGAACACTGCGTGGCTGCAGGCGGTTTACTTGCAGTTTGCGAATGTTTGGTGCCAGGGCGACGTCGAGGAGTACTAGTGCCAGTACGAATAGCACCCAAAAACCTACTACCGGAGTGTAGGGTTTCCAAATCACCAGTGGTAGTCCTAAGAGGACTACCACTGCGGTACGCCAGTTAATAATCATCGTGGTACCGGAACGGAGTCTAATGCGCTGGTCAGGACATTTTCGATGTTTACGCCTTCCAGTTCAGCTTCTGGACGTAGTGCTAGGCGGTGGGCAATGGTTGGCTTAACCAGCATCTTTACGTCATCGGGGGTGACGAAGTCGCGACCAGATAACCAAGCCCAAGCACGAGAGGTTGCAAGTAAAGCTACCGCTGCACGTGGAGACATACCCTGGGAAAGAGATGGGGACTGGCGAGTCGCGTTAGCAATATCAACGATGTAACCGGCGACAATAGGGCTGACTGCTACCTGCTTAACAGCGGCGATACCGGCTTCAATATCAGCTGCGGTAGCTACTGGAACCAGGCCGGCAGCATCTAGGTTAGAAGCGTCGAAGCCAGCTGCGTGACGGGTAACGATTTCGATTTCTTCATTTCGTGCTGGCAAATCTAGGTTTAGTTTCAGCAAGAAACGGTCCAGCTGTGCTTCAGGAAGCGGGTAGGTGCCTTCTTGTTCAATCGGGTTTTGGGTAGCTGCCACCATGAATGGGGATGGTAGCTTCTTGGCTTCACCATCGACAGTTACCTGGCGTTCAGCCATTGCTTCCAGCAGGGATGCCTGAGTTTTAGGAGGAGTACGGTTAATTTCGTCTGCCAGCAGCAGGTTGGTGAAGACTGGGCCGGGACGGAATTTAAATTCAGCTTCGGAACGGTCATACATGAGGGAACCGGTTACGTCACCAGGCATCAGGTCTGGGGTGAACTGCACGCGTTTAGTGTCGATTGACAGTGCCTTAGCGAGGGAACGTACCAGCAGGGTTTTAGCAGTCCCCGGTACGCCTTCAAGTAATACGTGCCCTTGGGATAGCAGGCCGATGATAAGACCGGTAACGGCAACGTTCTGGCCAACCACTGCTTTCGCAACTTCTGCTTGGACGCGCAACAGGGCGTTACGGGCTTCTACAGAAGCGGTGCTGTCTACAGCTACCGGTTGAGTGAGTGGTGCGTCAGTCATTTGCGACCTCCTGGATTAGGGCATCAAGTTGGTTAGACAGGGATGCGAGTTCATTAGTGGAACCTTGGAATGGTTGCAGCAGAATGAGTTGTACTTCTGCTGGGGTGCGACCAGTGCGGGCGGCAACTAGGCGAACTAGTTCAGCATCACTGGTATTTGCAGGTAGGTAGAGTTTACGTTTCAGCTGTTTAAGAGCTTCTAGACGAAGCAGGGATGCGCTTCGTTCAGTAGCTTGGTTAGCTTCATAGAGGCGACCTAAAGATTGAATAGTTTCAGAGGATTTCACGGTAATTGGAAGTCGCTCATAAGCTAGTCGTCCGAAACGGCGGCGTTTATAGAAAATAACGAAGAGGAATGCGGCTGCTAGTAGGTAAACTACGTGAACAGTCCACTCTGGGAATAAGGATTCGGTTTTTTCAGTTAGTTTTTCATTGCTGGTTTCGTCAGTGGCGTTGAAGTGGTCTTGATCAACGTAAATTAGGTCTACTTTTTTAGTTTGGCTAAGTAGCGAAATACCTAATGCACCGTTTTGTCGGTAAGCAACATAGTAGTTTGAGAACCAGCTAGGGTCGGCAATGCCGACTAGTTCTGGGTAGTTGAGTGCTGGTTTATCAGAGAGTGCAAACTCGGTGGTGCCACCTTGCCAAATACCGATGGCTGATTCCCCGTGATAGAGGAAACACTGGGAAGGAGGACGTTTTAGGCCTTTATCAAAAACCCGTGCAGGATAGGATACTTCCTTAACTTTCCCAAAAAGTTCAGACTTACATTTGCCGCGCTTTACGATGACGGTGTCATCTTCAATGCCGGGAGCTGTGGCAGTATGTAATCCTAAGGATTCGTAGCTAATGGTGTCTCCGGAGATTACGACCAGACGTTTAGCGTTTGAGGCATGTTTAATCACCTTATAGTAGGCGTCGTCATATAGCCAGGAGGAATCAATCACTACAACTGTAGTGTCTGCGTCGGCACCAGGCAGATTATATGGGTCATTGTAAATATTTACTTCATCAACATGTTTTTTCAGGATGGTTGTAAATGCCTTGTACCCGTCTGGTGCTGAAGAGGCAGGATTGAAAGCGCCACCACCGGCAGTGGAACGCAGCAATCCGGAAATTACCATGGCTGTTAGTGCGAAAAGCATTAGTAGGAGCCAAGTCCGTGAGGAACGTAAATGTTGGAAGAAAGTTTTCCCGAGTGGCTTTCCCATGGTTTCATTCTGGCTCATAGGCTCACCTCCCACTGCGGAGTTGGGGTTGCTACTGGGGCAACGTTAGCGCCGGTGGCTTTAGATTCCACGCGAGTACGTAAGGCGTCTGCCAGAATCAACACGGTGTTCACGTCATTGACGTTGATGCGTGGAGCTGGCTCTAAAGAGTAGGCGGCAGTGTTGAAAGCGGTAGCGGAGGCGTTAATAGTTTCGCTGAGATCTGGGAAGTTGCGTCGCATGAGGATAGCTACTTCACCAGCGGTGCGACCGGGGGTAACAGTAATAACTTCAGCGCGGTCCAGAATCGCAACGGAACAGCGGAAAGCGTGTTTCACAGCTTCATCTGGGTCGGTTTCTCGCAGGGCGAGGGCTTGCTGATAGTATTCCTGCGGACTGATTGAGGGGTCAATCAGCAATTCTTCAGTGGTGTCTGCAGAAATTTTCTTCCGAGGGCGCCAAGTCCGCCATGCCCACCAGCCGATGAAGATGATGATAACTCCCAGTAGCACCCACAGTAAGGCACTAATAGTTGAAGTGGAAGTCCCCCCTAGCCCCTTGAGGGGGCGCAGGATGAGGTTGAGAATGTAGCGCATCCAGTCGTATTTAAGTAAATACTCTGGTTTGAGCATCTCCCACCACAGGTCGCTCTGAATCTGCTCAGGGTCAGGCTGAGCAGATTGCAGAATCTGGTTAGTTAGCGTGCTATGCATATTGGTTTAAGTTCAGCCGAGCTGTCCGGAAGAGAGCAGTTCGATATCGTAGCCTTCCTTGCGGATACGCATATCCACGTAGAGTAAGGTGTTGAAACCTGTGGTCAGTGGCAGGGTGATGATCTGAATGATAGAGGAAGACAAAATGCCTGCTACGGAAGCGAAAAGGAGAGCGGTAGTTGGTTCAGTCGCAAAGAAGAATACTGGAAGATTAAGGATGGCTGAAAGTGGGAAGGAAAGCATGCTGGTTGCCATTCCCAGGGTCAAGCTGAACAGTAAGGACATCCCCAGTAGACGCCAGAAGTAACCCTTGCTGAGATTCCAGGAATAAGAAAGAGCAGAGATTGGAGAAAGACCCTGGATAACTGTTGCTGGGGTAGAGAAGAACAGTTTGATGGAAAGCACCAGGTAAAGTGGTCCCACAATTAGGAGTGCGAGCAGGAATAGCACGAAAATTGAAGTGAAAGCGTCGCTTTCAGTAGAGCTACTTCCAAGCAGTAAGAAGGAAACTCCAAAGACTGCTACCAGAGCTACCACTAGGAGCAGAACGTAGATGAAGCCAACCAGAAGCGAGGTAAGAATGAACTTACCGAAGTTTGGTTTCACCATCTGCCAGAGTTCAGAAATACTTGGTTTCTGACCGCGTACGGCCGCTAGAGTAGCGACTGCTAGTGGGCCAGCAAGTAAACCTAGTAATAGGGAAGAGAAATAGCTGGTGGAACCAAGGCTAGAAAATAGTGCACTTGGTACTAAGTCACTGTCGGTAGCGAAATCGTTAATATTTAAAAGACTGCCGGTGGCTAGTATAAAGAAAACACTGATGAGTGCGCCGAGGCCAGCGACAACCGCGGTTAAGCCCAGAATGGTCTTCGGGTTGTAACGAAGAAGAGAGACTGCGCCACTAAAGACATCACCTAACTGCAGTGGGCGGATAGGAACGATACCTGGCTTAGCATTTGCCCAAGTGAAGTTTGCGCTAGTAGCGTAACCTGCCTGATAGTTAGCATCCTGGTAGCCGTATCCAGCAGTTTGCTGTGGGTAGCCGGTAGGCTGACCGTAAGCTGGCTGACCATATCCAGGTACGCCATAGCCTGGTTGGCCATAGGCTGGCTGTTGTGGTTGGGTGCCTTGCTGTGGGTAACCATATCCAGGTTGCTGTGCATAACCGGGTTGCTGGCCGTAAGTTGGCTGCTGTGGAGCCGGAGTTTGCTGAGGGGCGTTCCCGTCCCAGCCAGCAGGGGAGGTTGGCATATCAGGATTAGTAGGCTGATAAGGATTGTATTCGTTACTCATTCGGGAAGCTCCTTAGAAAATTGTATTAGTTTAAGAATAGCAAGAGACATACAAAAACTAGGGATTATTTCGGGCTTAACCATGCCGGATTACCAGTGCTTGTTTGTCGACGCGAACATCAATCACCTTGGCGCTTCCAATCGCATCCCCATCCACCTGCACTGGCTGAGGCATGGAAACAGAGGAATGTGCTCGTTTAGCCTGTAAAAACTCTAATTCCCCAGTTGTTCCAGGTAAGGTTTCTTGCCTAATCCCCGCACCTTGGGCAGCAATTTTGGTAAACAGGTTCAACCACCCGATTAAACCTTTTTTCGCACTTAAAACGGTGACATCCAGTAACCCGTCATCAAGTTTTGCCTGGGGTACTAAAAGAAGTCCAGCGATTAAAGTGGAGCAGTTTGCAAAAAGTACGGAGCGACCTTGTACTGATAAACGAGTCTTAAAATCTAAACGCAGGTTAGTGCGAATCTGCGGAGCGCGTAAGGCTTGTGCACCCGCCACCACGTAAGCCCCCCACCCCATGTGTTGCTTCAAAGTAGTAGAAGTATCTGCCATTAGCTGCGCGTCCCACCCCTGCCCGGCAATCGCCATGAAAGCATATTCCTGCGGGTGGGCAGGTTGAATACCGCGTTTTAACAAATTCTCTTTATGCCAAGTTGGTAGCAGGCCGCCCTCGGGAGGAAGAGAGGAAGGTTCCCCAACTTTAGAAACCCGTAACCAAGAAATATCGAAGCGCCGCTGCTGGCCAAAAAATGCCAAGTCCACTGCGTCTAACAGATTATCCGTCGGAATATTAAGGTTACGTGCAAGTAGATTCCCAGTTCCTAACGGCAAAATTCCCAACGGAACTTCCGTATGTGCTAAACCAGCTGCCACGGCTCGTACGGTGCCGTCCCCTCCAACTACTACAACCAGGGAAGCTCCTTGCGCGGCGGCTTTAGCTGCCTGTTCAGTGCCAGGATTTTCTGGTGTGGTTTCCCACCAAACTGGTTCACTTGCGCCGATTTCTCGCGCCCGTAAAGTTACCAGGCGACGTAGTTTATAAAACTGTTTCACCTTTACCGGGTTATAAATAATGTGCACAGCAGGGCGGGGAATACTCATGGTTCCCAATTTTACCGAGGGCGGATTCCAAAATCTTTTTGAAAAAGCTGGCTGTTCAAAAAGTAAAATGCAAGTGACGGAACTTTAAGGAAAAGGAGTAATCTAGAAGCATGATTGATATTAAGGCTCTTCGCGAAAACCCAGAACCAGCTCGCCAGTCGCAGATTGCACGTGGTGCAGACCCAGCTCTTGTTGATGAAATCCTAGCCGCAGACGCTTTGCGTCGTAAGACTCTGACCGAGTTTGAACAAAAGCGTGCAGAACAAAAGGAAATCTCTCGCTCTATCGGAAAGGCAGCGAAAGAAGACCGTGAAGCTATCCTCACGCAGGCACAGGAACTAGCTAAGGAAGTTAAGGAACTGGAAGCACGCGCTACCGAAGCAGGCGCAAAGGCAGATGAACTTGCTCGCCGGATTCCAAACGTAATCGTAGACGGTGTGCCAACCGGCGGTGAAGACGCATACGTAGTACTTCGCCACGAAGGTACCCCACGCGAATTCGACTTCGAACCACAGGATCACCTGGCACTTGCAGAAGGCCTGAAAGCAATCGACATGAAGCGTGGCGCAAAGGTATCTGGCTCCCGCTTCTACTACCTGTCCGGCATTGGCGCTCGCCTGGAACTCGCCCTGCTGACCATGGCACTGGACCAGGGTTTGAAGTACGGTTTCACTCCGCTTACCACCCCAACTCTGGTAACCCCAGAAATCATGGGCGGCACCGGCTTCCTCAACGAACACTCTGACGAAATCTACTACCTGCCAGCAGATGACCTTTACCTGACGGGTACTTCCGAAGTTGCTTTGGCTGGCTACCACAAGGACGAAATCCTAGAACTCAACGGCGAACCAGCTCGTTACCTAGGTTGGTCCACCTGTTACCGTCGTGAAGCTGGTTCTGCAGGTAAGGATACTCGTGGCATTATCCGCGTTCACCAGTTCAATAAGGTAGAAATGTTCTCCTTCTGCCCAGTTGAAGAAGCTGAAGCGGAACACGCTCGCTTCCTTGCTTGGGAAGAAGAAATGCTGCAGAAGATGGAACTCCCGTACCGTGTTATCGACACTGCAGCTGGTGATTTGGGTACTTCCGCTGCCCGTAAGTTTGACTGTGAAGCTTGGTTGCCAACCCAGAATCGTTGGATGGAAGTTACCTCCACTTCGAACTGCACCACTTTCCAGGCTCGTCGCCTGAACATTCGTGAACGTGTAGACGGTGATACTCGCATCGTGGCTACCTTGAACGGTACTTTGGCTACCACCCGTTGGCTGGTTGCGTTCCTGGAAAACCACCAGAACGAGGACGGTTCCGTAAATGTTCCAGTCGCCCTGCGCCCATACTTAGGTGGCGTTGAAAAGCTGGAGCCAACTGCGTGAAAAAATCTTTCCTGACGCCTCCACCCACGTCCCTTCCTTTCATTGAGTTTGAGACGCAGGTGGAGGCGTCTCTCCATGCTTTGCCAACTGATTTGCCAGCAACCGCAGCGGAACTGCTGGTGGCTTTAGATATCGACGGTACGTTATTAACTGAACATGGCGTAACTGAGGTGGTGCGCTCGCGGATGCGGAAGTTAAGCGAAGCTGGTGCGCAGATTATGATTGCGACCGGCAGAGGCTATAACGCGGTGTTGCCGTTTTTAGAGGAGCTAAGGATTCCCACTGGTTGGGTGGTGGCGTCCAATGGGGCGTTGCTTTTGCGGGTGCTTCCCGAGGGCGTTGAAGTAGTGGATGCGGAATTATTTGCAGCCGCTCCGGTTATAGATCTTGTCTTGGAGCGCCACCCGGATGCATTGATAGCTATTGAGGGTGAAAATTCTGGGACTTTAGTCTTTAAACCATTCCCGGAAGGGGAGCTCATTGGAGAGTGGCACACCGCTGAAATTGACATTCTGCGCAACGCCCTCGTAAGCAAAATTATCGTCCGTAAACCACACGTGGAACGCGACGAATTCGATGCCCAAATGAGTCTCCTAGACCTCTCTGAATACCAGATCGCCGTCGGCTGGACCGCCTGGATGGACGTCATTAAAAAAGGTATTTCGAAAGCCTGGCGACTGGAAGAAATGCGCAAGAAACTAAGGATTTGTGCACATTCAACCATTGCCGTAGGGGATGGTACCAATGACATCGAAATGCTTAAATGGGCACACTTCGGAGTTGCCATGGGGGACGCGCGTGACGAAGTAAAGCAAGCCGCCCAAGCCATCACCGGACCCGTCGAATATGACGGTGCCGGAGCCGTTTTAGAAGCCCTAATCCGTCATTACAAACTCTGAAAAACACAGATTGTGAGATACACCCACACACTTGAATTCAGTTAGTGAAAGATTGCGAAGAGCATAGAATTTAAATGTCGGGTTAATCGAACGTAGACCCAAAGGAGATATACGTGACCACGAATCAGAACGAGCGTGAACTGACCGACGTCGAAAAGGAATGCTGGGAAGGTTTTGTAACCGGCAACTGGACTTCCGAAATCGACGTACGCGAATTCATTCAGCTGAACTACCTGCCATACGAAGGCGACGAATCCTTCCTCTCTGGCCCAACTGAAAAGACCCTGCGCGTCTGGAAGACCCTGGAAAAGGACTACCTCTCCGTAGAACGCCAGAAGCGCGTTTACGACGTAGACACTGACACCCCAGCAGACGTTGACGCATTCCCAGCAGGCTACATTTCAGAAGATGATGACGTAGTAGTTGGTCTGCAGACCGACGTTCCACTGAAGCGCGCAATGATGCCAAACGGTGGCTGGCGTATGGTTGAAACCGCTATTCGCGAAGCAGGTAAAGAACCAAACCCAGATGTAAAGAAGATCTTCACCGAATACCGCAAGACCCACAACGACGCAGTATTCGACATCTACACCCCACGTATTCGTGCGGCACGTTCTTCCCACATCATCACCGGTCTGCCAGACGCCTACGGTCGTGGCCGCATCATCGGTGACTACCGCCGTGTAGCACTCTACGGTGTAGACCGCCTGATTGAGCTGAAGGAACGCGACAAGGATCGCTACGCAAATCAGCCATTCTCAGAACACTGGGCACGCTACCGTGAAGAACACTCAGAGCAGATTAAGGCTCTGAAGAAGCTCAAGTCCATGGCAGCACGCTACGGCTTTGACATTTCCCGCCCAGCAAACACTGCTCAGGAAGCAGTACAGTGGACCTACTTCGGCTACCTGGCATCTGTTAAGTCCCAGGACGGCGCAGCAATGTCCATCGGTCGTCTGTCCGGCTTCTTCGACATCTACTTCGAACGTGACTTCAAGCGCGGCATCCTGAACGAAGAAGGCGCACAGGAAATCATCGACGCACTGGTAATCAAGCTGCGTATCATCCGCTTCCTGCGCACCATCGACTACGATGCAATCTTCTCTGGCGACCCATACTGGGCAACCTGGTCCGACGGTGGCTTCGGTGAAGACGGTCGTTCCCTGGTAACCAAGACCTCCTTCCGTCTGCTACAGACCCTGGTAAACCTTGGCCCAGCACCAGAACCAAATATCACCCTATTCTGGTCCGAAAAACTGCCAGAAGGCTACAAGCGTTTCTGTGCACGTATTTCCATCGAAACTTCTTCTGTACAGTACGAAGCTGACGAACAGATTCGTTGCCAGTGGGGCGACGACGCTGCAATCGCCTGCTGCGTATCCCCAATGCAGATTGGTAAGCAGATGCAGTTCTTCGGCGCACGCGTAAATGCTGCAAAGGCACTGCTCTACGCCATCAACGGTGGTCGTGACGAAATGTCCGGTAAGCAGGTCGTAAAGGGCTACGAACCAATCAAGGGTGACGGCCCACTGGACTTCGACGAAGTTTGGGAAAAGTACGAAGAAATGCTGGACTGGGTAGTAGGCACCTATGTTGAAGCACTCAACATCATTCACTACTGCCACGACCGTTACGCATACGAATCCATGGAAATGGCGCTGCATGATTCCGAAATCATTCGCACCATGGGTTGTGGTATCGCAGGTCTGTCCATCGTGGCTGACTCCCTGTCTGCAATCAAGTACGCAAAGGTAACTCCTGTACGTGACGAAACCGGTCTGATTGTTGACTACGTAACCGAAGGTGAGTTCCCAGTCTACGGTAACGACGATGACGCAGCTGACGACATTGCAGCAACTATCGTTCACACCGTAATGTCTAAGATCAAGTCCATCCCAATGTACCGTGACGCGATCCCAACTCAGTCCGTACTGACCATTACCTCTAACGTGGTTTACGGTAAGGCAACTGGTTCCTTCCCATCTGGCCACCGCGCAGGTACCCCATTCGCACCAGGTGCAAACCCAGAAAACGGCTACGATACCCACGGCATGCTGGCTTCCATGCTGTCCGTAGGTAAGTTGGACTACAACGATGCACTCGACGGCATCTCCCTGACCAACACCATCGTTCCATCCTCCTTGGGTCGTAACCTGGACGAACAGATTACTAACCTAGTCGGCATCATGGATGCTGGATTCATCAAGAAGGGCTGAGAAACTCTCAGGCTTTCTACCAAACAAAATGGGATTTCCCCGAATCGCCCTCGGGAAAATCCCCAAACCACCTAAAATTAGGAGAAACAAAATGGCAACCTCTTTCGAAGATCGCCTGGCATCCATGAAGGCAAGCCGCGCTGCTACCGGTGGCGTAAAGGGCCTGTACCACGCAAACATCAACGTTCTGAACAAGGACACCCTGGTTGATGCAATGGAAAACCCAGAAAAGTACCCACAGCTGACCGTACGCGTATCCGGCTACGCAGTAAACTTCGTACGCCTCACCCGCGAACAGCAGCTGGACGTAATCTCCCGCACCTTCCACGATGGTATGTGAGATTCAGTTTCAAAACTGACAAACTAAAATAATCTAAATAAAGGATCGGGACGATAATGACTCTTGAAAACGCTTCCTACAACGGAGACGGCTCAACAGGGGAGTATCGTCCCGATCCTTTAGATTATGAAGTTCCCCGCGTTAAAGGTGCCGGTCTGGCCGGTATTGACGGTGCTGGAGAGCTTAGCCACCATGAACACCTCATGGCAGTGCGCGCCGGCGAAATCGGCTCTATGCACTCTTGGGAACTGGTAACTGCAGTGGATGGACCAGGCACTCGTATGACCACGTTCCTCGCCGGATGTCCACTGCGTTGCCTCTACTGTCATAACCCGGACACTATGAAGATGCGTGACGGTACGGCAGTATATGCGGATGAACTAATTAAGCGTATGGAACGCTATGCTCCCGTTTTTAAGGCATCAAACGGAGGGGTAACCTTTTCTGGCGGAGAGCCGCTCATGCAGCCGGCATTCTTGTTGAAACTACTCAAAGCTGCAAAAGAACGAGGAATCCACACCGCTATTGATACTTCTGGATTCCTTGGTGCACACGCATCTGACGAACTGTTAGAAAATGTTGACCTGGTACTGCTCGATGTTAAGAGCGGTCTGCCTGATGTTTATGAAAAAACTACCGGACGCCAGCTGGAGCCAACCCTTAAATTCGGTCGCCGTCTAGCAGACATGAACAAGCGTATTTGGATTCGCTTCGTCCTGGTGCCGGGGTTAACCGACTCTGAAGAAAATGTTAATGCGGTAGCTGACATTGTAGCTTCCTGGGAGAGTGTAGAACGTGTCGAAGTGCTTCCATTTCATCAGATGGCTCGCGATAAATGGGCGGAACTGGGAATGGAATATGAACTCAGTGACGTGCAGCCACCAAGCAAGGAAGCAGCAGAAGCTGCAAGGGAAATCTTCCGTTCCAGAGGGCTACTTGTTTTCTGAAATTTCGTATGGAAAACTATATCGTTTTTACAATTTGATATGTATAGTTAATATGTAGAGTACATTTTCCATCGAGCAGGTAGCATGTTAGTCTCTCAGAACAGATCCAACTCCCTGGCACATTCCGTGTATCTTCGTATTAAAGCAATGATTCATAACCGTGAGCTTGCGCCCGGCGAACGACTCATTGAGCGAAATTTAGCGGAAGCACTAGAAGTATCTCGCGTACCTGTTCGCGAAGCATTACTGATGCTTCGCAAAGAAGGTCTAGTTTTTGACAAGCCGGATGCAGGCTTGTGTGTGATTGAAGTTTGTAAAAACGAACACGATAAATTCTTAGAAGTATTGAATGCTTTAGATGCTCTGGTAATGCGTCGAGTATTCGATAATCGCTCTCCTGAACTGCTGGCAGTACTGCAGGAAAATCTCATTAAAACACGAGATTTTATTGAGAAACAACGCTATACCGAGGCTTACGATATGTGCGTTGAGTTTCATAAGTTAATTCGAAACGCTACCTGCTCCCCTTACTTGGTGCAGCTTTGTGAACAAACTGAATTCCTAATGACCTGGCATTTGCCTAAAGAAGTAGTGGTGGAAGAAAACTTTGAAACCCACCAGCGCATCTACGACGCGTTAGCAGATGGGAAGCGCGATGAGTTCTATGCCGTTTTCATTGAGCACAATGAGATTATGGCAGAAACCTTTGGCGAGGCAGCCGTAGGGGCATCTGCTTAAAGATAGTGTTTTAGCCACCGCTTTTGCGGTGGCTAAAAATTTTATAGGGTAAACAAAACCCGGTATTTCAGTGAAATACCGGGAAAAGTGGCGGAGAGTATGGGATTTGAACCCATGGTGCCCGTAAAGACACAACGGTTTTCAAGACCGTCACATTCGGCCGCTCTGTCAACTCTCCAAAACTTAGTTAACTAAGCTCTTGTATTCTATCGGAAAAAATCAGCAGAGTAAAATGTTCGCACTTGAGAAACAGTTAGAAATTCGGGATTTTGCGGATTCTGTTTGGCAATCTAGTGATTAACCAGGTACTCTATAACTGGAGATGTCGCATAGTGGCCTAGTGCGCCTCCCTGCTAAGGAGGTTGGGGCGTTCGCCCCTCGTGGGTTCAAATCCCATCATCTCCGCTGATCCCGATACTTTTTCAAGTATCGGGATATTTTTTATTTATGTAATACCGTCTTATGAGGTATTAGGTAACAGGAAAGTTACAATAATTTGCGACAAAAGACCCAAAACCTTTTTACTGAACGGTTGTCATTAAGTTTTACCTGGAAAACCGCCAATTAACTTTGCTTAGGGTAGCCTTTCCTACTAACCTTTAAGGGGATGTATTTAAGAAATGCATACGAATAAGTAGAAAGATGAAATACAATGCGTAACGCTAAGACCCTTAAAGCAACCGCAATTACCGCATGTGCAACTCTTTTCGCTCTATCTCTGAGCGCATGTGCAACTACCATCAAAACCGAAGAAGCTAAAGAAGACGGCAAACTAACCATCGTAGCGACCACTGGTTACCTTGGCGACGCAGCCAAGAATATTGCCCCAGACGCAGAAATCACCGTCCTCGTTGGACCAGGTGGTGACCCACACACCCAGCCACTCACCACCCAAGACATCGAAAAGCTTAATGACGCAGACGTAGTATTGTGGACCAGCCACGACATGGAACACCAGATGCGTGACCAGCTAGAAAAGCTCGGCGATAAGCAGGTAGCAGCTGGCGAAGCTATCCCAGAAGCAGACCTGCTCCCATGGGAAGAAGATGGCAAGATTGAAGGCCATGACCCACACGTCTGGAACTCCCCAGACAACTGGAAGCACGTAGTAACCGCATCTGCAGAAAAGATTGCTGAAATCGACTCTGCAAACGCAAAGGTCTACATGGAAAACGCTGACAAGTACAACAAGATGATCGACGAAGCCAAAGCAGCAGCTAAGGTAGAACTCGACAAAATCCCAGCAGAACGTCGCGTTCTCATCACTGGTCACGACGCCTTCAACTACCTGGGTAAGACCTTCGGCATTGAAATCCACGCAACCGACTTCGTTTCCTCTGAAGCACAGATTACCGCTGCAGACCTAGACGAACTAGCAACCCTGATTGCAGACAAGAAGGTTCCAACTATCTTCCAGGACAACCTGGCAAACCCAGAAGCTATCAAGCACCTCAAGGAAGCCGTTAAGTCCAAGGGCTGGGAAGTTGAAATCTCTGATAAGGAACTCTACGCAGACTCCCTCGGTGAAGCCGCTCCAGTAGACACCTACTTGGGCGTATTCGAATACAACACCAAGGCAATCGTAGAAGCCTTGACCGCTAAGTAACACCGGCGTAAGTCAGTCAACGGGACTAGTCCCAAACCTGCAATTAGGAAGACCAAAATGGATCAGCACCCACTAAGCATTAACAACTTAACTGCCGCCTACCACGATCGCATCGTATTACACGATGTAACCATGCACCTACCCGCCGGGGAAGTCATGGCCATCCTCGGTGCAAATGGCGCGGGTAAATCCACCCTCATCAAAGCAGCTTTGGGACTAGTTCCACCCCTAGCAGGTGAAACCAAATTCTTTGGAGAGAGCCTCAACAAAGCACGCAAACGTGTTGGCTACATGCCACAAAGCGCAGAAGTAGACTGGGACTTCCCCACCACCGTAGCCGACGTAGTCACCATGGGAACCTACGGAAAACTCGGCTGGCTAAAGCGAGGCGGGGCAACTGAAAAAGCCCTAGTTGCAAAAGCTATGGAAACCGTGGGGATTACTGACCTCGCTGACCGCCAAATCAGCCAACTTTCAGGTGGACAGAAGCAACGTACCTTCATGGCACGTATTCTGGCTCAAGATCCAGACCTTTTCATTATGGATGAACCCTTCGCAGGAGTTGATGCAGCTTCTGAAAAGGCTATCGTCAACGCCCTCGCGGAACTAAAAAATGCGGGAAAAACCATCCTAATTGTTCACCACGACCTGGCAACCGTAAAGAATTTCTGCACCTGGGCGACCCTGCTAAAGAACGGTCAGGTAGTCGCAACCGGTCCACTGGCAGAAGCCTTCACCGCAAAGAATATTCACCATGCCTACGGCTTCGACCAAATCGACCTCAGTGGAGAAAACCCACACGGTAAAGAGGTCACAGCGTGAACCTCGCCGTCCTAACTCTGCTAGGTGACTTAGTAGCCACCAGCGAAGGAATCGGCATCGTCGAATTCCTGACTAACTACACTTTCCGCACCATGCTGATTGGTACCACGCTGATTGGCCTAACCTCAGGTGCGTTAGGGTGCTTCCTGTATCTACGCAAGCAATCCCTCATTAGCGACGTGATCGGACACAGCGCAATCGCCGGTGTAATGTTCGCCTTCATCGTAGCTACCACTGTGCTAGGTATCGAAGGGCGCTCCATGCTGGTACTCACCATCGGAGCAGTCATTTCCGCAACCATTGCAGTGCTAGTGGCAAACTGGGTAACAGCCGATTCTCGTGTCAGTATCGACGCTGCCATGGCAATCTGTCTATCCCTCTTCTACGGCGTGGGCATGGTACTCATGCGCCAAATCACCCACTCTAGCTTGCAGGGGCGCGGCGGTATCGATAAGTACATGTTTGGTAACGCAGCCACCCTCCTTGAATCAGATCTTTACACCATCGGTCTCTTCGGTGGGGGGGCACTATTAGTTATGGTGCTGCTATGGAAAGAGTTCAAAGTATTCACCTTTGACCCGGTCCTAGCTACCCAGCTTGGCTTCAGCCCACGTATCCTCACCCCGTTGCTCATGGGCGCAGCAACCATCGCTATCGTCATAGGCGTAAAAGCAGTTGGCTTAATCTTGATGATTGCCTTCGCGATTATGCCAGCAGCTGCTGCACGCCAGTGGACGAAACGACTTTCCAGCATGGTGGCATTAGCTGCGCTAATTGGAGGTGTATCGGGCGCCCTCGGATCATTCCTCTCTGTAAATATGGGCAAAGTGCCAACCGGCCCAATCGTGGTAATCATTCTCTTCGTAATCTTCCTGCTATCCATCACTTTCGCGCCAGAACGTTCCATGCTACGTCGCTCAGTGATGCGTCGCGCGAAAGCCCGCGAACTCGCTGCAATCGCACGCGGAGAGATCACTTATGAAGAAGCTCGCGCATTAAATAACCAGCCAGACTTTGCACGCACTGGCCAGGAAGTAGAGGGCAACTAATGTCATTCGTTGTTTCTGTTGCACTGCTGGCAGTTATCACCGGTATCACCTGTGCACTACCAGGCACCTTCCTGGTATTGCGTCACCAGTCAATGCTGATTGATGCCATGTCCCACGCGGTACTTCCCGGTATCGTGATTGGTGCGCTTCTTTCAGGTACTACCAGCTCACCCATCATGATCGTAATCGCTTCAGCGCTAGGTATGCTGGTAGTTATTGGTGCAGAAAAACTCCGTAACACTGGTTTAATTGCGGGGGACGCGAACCAGGGTCTGATTTTCCCAGTTCTTTTCGCAATCGGCATTATCTTACTGTCAACGATTCTTTCTAACGTCCACATCTGTGAAGACACGGTTTTGACCGGTGATATCAACTTGATGGCGTTGGAAGCCGAGCACCTGATTCATAACAACCTGGATTTTGGTCCTCGGACTATGTGGGTGCTGCTGTTTGTTTTTGCCTTGAACGCTCTTTACATTGGGGTTACTTACCGTGTTTTGAAGCTAGCAACTTTTGATCCGATGCTGGCGCGTACCATGGGGTTCCCAGTGCGTCTTGTAGAGTACGGTTTGATGCTACTGGTGTCGATGACCGTGGTAGTGGCTTTTAATACGGCTGGCGCCATTTTGGTGGTGGCGTTGATGGTAGTTCCACCGGCTACGGCGTTGCTGGTGTCAAAGACTTTACCGCAGATGATTGGGTTGAGTTTGCTGATTGCTGCGTTGACGTCTTTGACGGGCTTCTGGGTGGCTTTTGAGTTTGACTTAGCTACTTCTGCAATGATGGCAGTAGTGGATGGCGTTGTTTTCTTAGCTGTGTTCATGGGAACGAAATGTTTGGCGCGTTTTAAGGGGCGTCAGGCACTGTTGGCATTGCAGGCTTAGTTCTGTTTGTTTGGGGCGGGGGATGCACGTTCGGTGCGTCCCCCGTTTCTTTTCCCGAGGGCGTTCATAAATGTGGTCAGGGATACACTCTATCGATTTTGTGTTTCAGGAGTTGGGGTATTAAACTTATATAGTCAGCTGATGACGCAAGCGCTCGTAGCTCAATGGATAGAGCATCTGACTACGGATCAGAAGGTTGGGGGTTCGAGTCCCTTCGAGCGCGCCACCCGCCCGCTTGGTGAATCTCACCGGTCGGGCGGTTTTTGTTGTACCACCGGTCATACCCGGCGGGTGGTGTAACTAGTTCCGCAACTGTTACATTAAGTACATGGGCAACGTAGCCCAATTCCTCCAGCTTCCAGGCGCGCATTTCATTCCATTTTTGAGACACGGTAGGTTGTTTCATTCCAAGTGCGCGTGCCAAATCTGACTGACTCCAATTTAAGCGCGCCGCAAAAGCGCGAATATTTGAAGCCACAACGGCAGCTAAATCTGGAATTTCTGTTAGTTCAGGTGTGATAGAAAATGTTTTCATAGTAAAAGTTTACGTCAAAATGACATAGAATAAAAGCTTTTTGAAAAACTTAACACGGCGTGTTGCGTGTTGGATTATCACAAAACGAAATAAACTTTGTCATATGTCATACACGCAGAAAGTTATTTCAACAGCAGTTCTTTCACATATAACTCGCTTTAAGTTGACCCGCGCCCAAATGGCAATGAAGTTAGGTTTAAGCCTCGCAGGCTTAAACAGCAAAATTTATTCACGTCGTTATTGGAACATGAACGACCTCGATCGCCTTACTGCTCTTGGCGTAATCGAACTTGTTACCTCTGTAGATGTGATGGAGTCGGCTGAATGACTTGGAAAGAAGCCATGAAGTTACTCGCGGAAGCTTTTTACGCTTCTTATTCACCTTTTTCTCGTTATCCAGAGGATGCCACTCGCAATGAGTAAGCAAGAAATGATTCAGCAGTTAGAAGCAGTCGAAAAGGCTCTATCTCAGTCTAATGAACGAATTTTTGATATTCGCAATCGTTTAGACGCTCTAGCTCGTCATAACGAAGCTACACGTCTCCATATTCATTATTTACAGGATGCTTTGAGAGGTGCTGGAAAATGAGTGTTCATAGTGACATGGTGAATCATGTATACGAGATTGAGCAGGCTACAGAGATTTTCGACAGCCTGGACGTCCTTTATCAATCTGCAACAACTAATCGTACTATTCGCCCGTGCCAGCTTGCTGCTATCGTTCAGGTTCGTGAGATGGCTTCCAACTTAATCGAGATCCTTGCTCCTCAGTGTCCGTTTTCTCAGAATCGCACGGTTAACAACTGTTGCGAACAAATCGCACGGGAGTTTAATCGTGAAAATCTCTAACGAACTCTTGTTTTTCAAGTTCATCATGTTTGCAGTGACGCTTGTTTGCACTGCTCCAATCCTGTTGTTTGTAAAGCATTCTCTGCTAACTCATACTCTGCTTTTTGCGTTGTTATGGTTTACGAGCGTTGTGTACATTCTGGAATTTCTAAGGGCTGGTAAGGATGAACACTGAAGAAGTTTTACGCCAGCTTAGTCAGGCAGTACCAGATATTAAACCCGCTCCAGCTCAGAAGAGGGTCACAGCGTATTGGAAACTTCCTGACTTGATTACTGCGTTGTCCTCTGCCGGTTGGGGTGAGCTTTCTGGTCGCAAATGGCAAGGGCTTCGCACTATCCTGCACGCTCTGACTGCAAAGCTTGACCATCGTTCAGGTGAAGGCTTTTCTACGGCTTTCCAGATTGCCGATGCTGCTGGCTTGTCGGAACGATGGACCCGCCATTGCCTGACCGAGTTAGAAGAGCTTGGGCTTCTCAGTTGGAAGCGTGGTGGCATTCTGCGTGGAAACCGACAGCCATCTTACTTCCGAGTAAACAAGAAAGCCTTAGCTCAACTGGTACGTGACGCGCGAGCTAACCGGCGCGTTCGCTTCATGCGACGCTCTGCCGAGTTCGCTGTGAGGCTTTCTCAGCTTCGTAAAAACACGGTATTCCGCGGAAAAGTCAAAGAGTTACCGGCACTGAATGCTAACCCACCTCACCTAAAGGTGGAGGTCTATGCACCGACCTCCGCCGGTGTAAAAGTTCCTCCGACGAAAGGTAATGAAATGATTGATTATCCTGTACCTCGACCTAAGAATTGGACTGATCGTTGTCCGCACTTTGGCACAGCAGACCCCAAGATTATTGTGACCTGTCCTGAATGCAGGCTATCTTCACTGTCTACTGATGAAATGGCTGAATACGATGGTTTACTCCGCAAGGCTGAACGTGAAGCAGAAAGATTAGAACAGCCCATGCAAGCTACTGCAGAAGACCTAGCTCATGAACAGTTTATGAACTACTACTATCCAGAGCTATCAGGAGCTAAGAGAGCTGTTGCCTACGCTAGCGATCTCCGTAAAGGTAAAGTGCCTAGTTTCAACCAATGGTACGCAGAACAGTTGGGGGTAGAACGATGAAATGGCACGGAGACACGTCTAGTAAAATACTCCGGTTGGTAATGGCTACCTACGGCTGGCAATGCCACCTGTGCGGGCTACCGATTGACCCAGACGCTAGACCTAGGACACCGGAATACATGAGCGCTGACCACCTCATACCTCAGTCGCTTGGTGGAACACACACATTAGACAATCTCCGCCCCGCTCATATGGGATGTAACGCTAGTCGAGGGAACAAGCCAATCAAACGCCCCGCGCGCCGTGCTTGGCAGTCTAATGCTTGGCAGTAGCCCGTTTTTCTGATTATGTCCCGGCTTCATCCCCGCCCCACCCCAAAGTTTTCCCCCCGCACCCCCTTAAAATGGCTTGAACCAGCCTAAGACTCACTGATGTTTACTGATATGCCACTTTTCGAGATTGAAACAGACCCAGAACCCCCAGTAGATGATACCCCGGGAGAGTTGGAAACCGCCGCCGTTAAGCTATTCGCTGATTTGGAGACGGCGGGGCTAATGGGAGCATTAGAACAAGCTAAGAAACCAGCACTATTAGCAACCGCGCGGGGACTTGATAAGGGACTTGCAGCCGTAAAGGTTAGCGTTGCCACCGCCAACATGTTCAAGCAGTACATGGAGACGTTAGAGCAGTTACCGAAAATACGCACTAGCGGAAACACCGACCTAGACGCTCTAGACCAGACATTGCAAGCCCTTACCCGTGAAGCACTCTCCGAGGTAGACCAATGACAACCGCTAAATACGCAACTCAGCTTATCCCAGGTATTCCACATTTTGGCCGGCGCGTTGCAGCAGTCGCAGAATACCTAGGGACGCCCCTAATGCCTTGGCAACAGCAGGTAGCTAATGTAGTTACTCAGATTGACCCGAACACACCGGGAGCTTGGAAATACCCCACCGTAATAGTCAGTGTTCCAAGGCAGGCGGGTAAGACCGCGTTACTACGCGCCCTAGCAGTAGATAGAATGCTAGCTTACAACAGTCACGAGATTTTAATGACTGCGCAGACCGGTAAAGATGCGCGTAAACGGTGGAAACAGATCATCACAGCGCTAGACGTAGAAAAAAAACATGATTCTTTCAAAGTACGCGAAGCCCAGGGGAGCGAACGTATCGAATACCTACGCAGGGGTAGCTATATCAGCCCTTTTGCGCCCACCCCTAAAAGCGTCCACGGCGATAGCTTACACATGGTCACTATTGATGAAGCCTGGGCTTTTGATGAAGCTAGCGGGCTAGCGTTAGAAGCCGCTATCAACCCTACCCAGCTCACTATCCTAGATAGCCAGATGATTGTAGTATCCACCAAAGGAACGGGCAACAGCGCGTACCTTAACCGGTTGATTCAACAAGGACGGCAAGCCGTTACTGATCCTATGGCCAGCGTCGCTTACTTCGAGTGGAGCGCTGACCCTGACGCAGTACGGGAAAACCCATACAGCCCCCAAGCCATTAGCTTCCACCCCGCTTTAGGACACACCCAAGATGAGAAAAAAATCTTGAAACTAGCAGAATCATCAACTCTAGCCAGCTGGAAACGCGGAATCTTAAACCTTGATGAGGAAACCACCGGGGGTATCGCAGTAATACCCTTGGAAATCTGGGAGCGCCTTAACGATGGACACCCCGCGCCACCCGCTTCACCCTCAACCGTTGAAATAGCGTTTGACGTATCCAAGGACGGGGACGGCGCTAGCATTGCGGCCGCTTGGAAAGACCCCGCAGGCATCCACACTAGCCTAATGTACTCAGCACCCGGCACGGCGTGGCTACGCCCTAAACTAGCTGAACTCTACCAACGCGGATACACGCGCATAACCGCAGACGATTCGGGGACTAACAGAACCATTATCCAAGACCTTTTAGAACGCCACAGCATTAGAGTTAAAACCTTGAGCGCCAGAGAATATGCCACCGCATGCCAGGCGCTGATAGACCGGGTTAAAAGCGGTGAAATCACCCACGATAACGCGCTACCGGTCTTGGAGCAGTTACCCGCCCTGGTAGCTATGCCAATCAGTAACACTTTGGCTTTCAGCGTGAAACACTCTACCGGGGCTATCGATACCGTTAGGGCAACCGCTTTAGCGGTTTACCGCGCCGCTGCTCAAACCCCGCTAGGAATCTTCTAATGTACGAAAAACACCATTACATACGCCTTGATGTTTCCGAAAAGACCTATCTAGCCGTTTGTCGTTGCGGTTGGAGATCAGACTGTTTAACCAGTCTCACCGCGTTTAACCGTGTCGTAGCTCAACACCGGGAACTAATCGAAATCGAAAGACAATACCGGCGCGCGAACAAGCAACCCCGCCGATACCGTAGGCCGTGACACGCCGGGGCGAGGGGAGAAACGTGGTAAAAATTATAATATCCCAGTCATGAAGTTCATGAAGCTAATCGGACTGGAAAAACGCAATGCCGCGCCCCGTGTAGAAGTAGTTGATTACACGCCCACCCCCATGCGTATTCCAGCGCGTGCCGAAACAGGCTACCAAGGATTACCCGCTGTTTTTCGCGCTGCTTCAATCTTGCAAACCGCTGCTCAACAACTAAGCCTAGACGCATGGCGCAACGGTCAACAGCTAACCGGCGAAAGCATGCCAACGGCTTTAGCGCGCCCGTGGGACTACGACACCCAGCGCGACCTAATCGCCGACCTAATGGGGAGCATGATTTTCACCGGAAACGCCTACGCTTTAGCTATTAGGAACAAGTACGGCGAGCTAACCGGTATCCGAGTACTAAACCCTAACGAATGCACACCCCGACTTAACTCAATTAACGGGGTACGGTGGACGGAATACGACGGAAAAGCATACCGCGCTAACGACCTAGCACACGCGCGGTTTATGCACATGCCAGGGCAACCCGCCGGCTTATCTGCTATCGGTTTCGCCCGTAAAACCCTAGAACGCGCACATCAAATCGCAGATGCCGGCGCGCACATCTTCGAGCGCGGGGGAATACCAACCGGTATCCTAACCACCAATCAACCCATTAACGCAGAAACCGCTAAAGCTGCTAAAGACGCTTGGAATGAAAGTAACTCAACCCTAAACGGCGTGGCCGTCCTAGGTGATGGAATCACCTACAGCCCTGTAACCATTAGCCCAGCTGACGCTCAATTCTTAGAATCACAAAAATACTCTGATGCACAAATAGCCATGCTTTTCGGTGTACCACCGCACCTAATGGGTATTGCCTTAGACGGCTCTAGCATGACGTACCAGAACTTGCAGGACGGTAATACAAGCTTCATGCAATGGACGGTATCTCTATATCTTTCTGAGATTGAAAACGCGTTAAGCAAGCTACTACCCCGCGGAATGGTAACGCGGTTTAACTACGACGCTGTTCTCCGCCCTGACGCGAAAAAGCGCATGGAAACCCACACCCTAGCTATTAACGCCGGAATCTATACACCCGAGTACGCGGCCGTTGAGATTGAGGGACTACCAGCACACGCCCTAACCAAACTAGGAGAAAAAGAATAATGCAACGCCATGCATACGAGCTACGCGCAAAACAAATCAACTCTGAAACCCGAGAAATCACTGGTTTAGCAGTCCCATACGACACACCAACCAAGATTTTCAGCGGGTGGAGCGAACAAATTGCGCGCGGGGCAGTCACCCTACCCGCAGGAACTCTCCCCCTTTTCCGAGACCACCGTAACCCTATTGGAACAGTGGTTGAAACCTGGGATACCAACGAGGGGCTAGCCATGCGCGCAACAATCAGTAACACGCCATTAGGGGAAGAAACCCTCACCCTATTACGTGACGGCGCAATTTCCGGCTTATCCATCGCATTCATCGAAAACGAATTCACCGATAACTATGACGAAGCCGGCGACAACTTACGCACTCAAACGCGAATCACCCTACGAGAAATCTCAGTCGTACCATTCCCCGCGTACGACGACGCAGAAGTGAAGCAAGTTCGAGAAAAATTAAACGAAACCACCCCAATAAACCGAAAGGAAAACCCAGTTATGGAAAACACCAACGATAAGGTAGCTGCTGAACTCGCAGAAGTACGAGCAGAACTAAATCAGTTTGGGCGCGAACTGGCAACAATGGCCACCAACACCGCTACCGCACCAACGGTGGAAAACCGCTCTATGGGTGAACTGCTAAAGGCGGTAGTGGTAGAACGTGATGATACCGCAGTTAACGCACTCAATACCCGCAACGCAACCCCGCAAAAGTCCACTGATGACGCTTCATTTAACCTGATGCCAACAGCTATCAAGAACCTGGTTGAAATCATCAACCAGGGCAACCCTTTAGCCGCTATTTTCCCCCGCCTACCTTTGCCAGAAACCGGTAACACAATCGAATACCTACGTGTGAGGACCAACGCTATCACGGTTGAAAACTACACCGAGGGTGGTAAAGTACCGTTCAATAAGCTGGAAACCGAAACCGCTACCGCGACCATTAAAATGCATGCGGGCGGTACTTTCCTAACCCGTACTGCTATTGAACGCAGCGCGGTTAACGTGCTTTCAACCAATATGGAAGCCCTGGCAGTCGCAGCCGCGAATCATTCCGCCGCGGGTATGACCGCTTTCCTAAAGCAGTCGATTACCGATAACACAGCTAAAGCCCTAACCACTAAAGGCAATCTAGGCGCTTTAACGTGGGACGAGTTCAAAGACCTAGTTATTGACGCAAATGTGAAAATGCGAGCAGTAGGGTTATCACCTGATACCCTCATTGTCGATTTACCGACCTTTAAGGTATTGACTAGCTGGAAAGACACCACCGGCGCACCCCTGGTAAGCGTGCAGGACGCGGGCGTTAACCGTGTAGGTGAAGCTAACATTAAGAACCTGGAAGCTAATATCTTTATCCGGATTATTCCAGATTTCCGAGCTGACACCGCTAACTACTTCGGGGATAAAGTCCTAGGCGCTTTCGTTGATTCCTCAAAGGCTATTAAATACTACGCAAGCCCGGTAGTTAACCTATCTGAGGGTGATATTACCAATCTTACCGAGGCGTTCGCAGTCTACTACTACGATGCACCAGTGTTAGAGTATTCAGATGGCTTAATTCCGCTAAAGGTTAAAGCCTGATGATAAGCCTAGAAACGGCGGCTATTAAACTAGCCGCCTACCTGGAAACCAGCGTAGACACGTACCTAATGGACTGTTGCAGTGAAGCCCTGGAAATGGTTAACAACTACGTAGCGGGTAACACCGTGCCTGAAACCGTGTTGCAACGCGTGGTAGTTGAAGCCGCCGCGGAACTCTGGCACAGGCGGGGCGCTCCAAACGGCATCAAGTCTTTTACTGATGTGGACGGGGGGATAACCTACCGTATCGCCCGCGACCCACTTAACGCGGTACGTAGTATCTTAAAACCTTATTTGCCTTTGGCGGTTTCCTAGATGGAGAACGTAGCAAAAGAAACCAGGCAAGCATTAGTCACTGCGTTAACCAACGCGGGACTAAATCCGCGTACCACACCCCCTAAAAACAGTTTCGACGAATACGTGTTCATCGGGGAAAACAGCCCTTTTATTGAATCGTCTGAACAAGTTTACGGGGTTAACGTTCACTACGAACTACTAGCTTTTCCAAAAGCTAGTTTAGATCCCGTGGAGCAAGTGAAACGCGCAGATGTCCTCACGGGGAAAATCATGGCCGCACTTTGGGAAACCATGGAAATCACTTGTGAAGGGTACTCAACTATTACCGGTGCAGACGAAAAACCCCGCACTGTAGCACGTTTCAACGTAACACTAACCTACCAGCAAGGAGACTAACACAATGGGAACTATCAGAACTCACACCCGCATTCTAGGCAAAGCACTAGGCTTGACCATTGGCGGGGTAGACTATTGGGCGGATACCGCCGGTTGGGAACTATCAGCCCAGAAAAACGATAGTGACGCGCTGACTTTCGCAGACCATGCAGCCGGCGGTAAAACGTTCAAACGCATGCTAAAGGTTAAAGCGATTCAATCCACCGACCCTACTTCGCTTCACCAGCTCATCGAAAAGTCAATCGGTAAGCCCCTAACCGTGATTCTAGCCCCACACGGGAACAAGGTAGCCACGGAAAACCAGCCACACTACACCGGTACGATTACCCCAGATATTCCCCCCACCTTGTCCAGTGAAGCAGGCGATGAGAAAGGGAGCACCTGGGAACTAGAGTTCGAGCTAACTAACTTCGCGGTGAAAACCCGCGAAAGTAACCTTGGGACTCATAATATGACCGACGCGCTAGCCGGCTAAAAGATGGGCGTTTTAGATGATTTCGACTTCACCGCGGGCGGGGTTAAAACCGCTGGTATTAGAGCATTGTCTAGAGACGCCGCCCGCGTTGGAGTTGACGCTAAAGACCTAACCCAGCTCAACAAAAGGCTAGCTGCGCCGATTGCTTCCCGCGCTCAGCAGTTAGCACCTGTTAAAAGTGGGAAACTACGACGCGGGATTAAACCTAGCCGAAGCAAACTAGCCGTAAGGGTAACAGTGGGGGGCAACCGCCTACCCTACGCCGGAGTGCGACACTACGGGCTACCCGGCCATGAAATGCCTCTGTGGCTATCGCGCGCCGAAACTCAACTTAGAGAAAAAACTTTCGCTGGATACGCGAAAGGTATCGAAGAACTACTAGCAAGACGAGGATTTTAACATGAACGAAGAAGTACTAAACAAACTCACTCTTGGTGAAGTTGAAGAAATTGAAAACCACACCGGCCTTTCCATGACCGAAATCGGTGAACAGTTTGAAACTGGCAAAGGACGTTTTTCAACGATTACCTACATTGTGTACTTGCTCAAACGACGGGAAAACCCAGACTTCACTTTAGAAGACGCGCGCGCAATCCAGCTAAACCAGCTGGATGAAACTTTTCGTTTCATCAACGCTAACGAGTGACGCTTATCGCGACATTGTTTTCCCAATCTTAGTTGTTGACGCTGGCATTCCCCCTAGTGAAATCAACCAGTTAACGCTTAAAGAAATTCGGCTTATCTTAGAAAGGTTAAATCAGCGTAATGGCGGGTAAAAAAGTCATCGTAACTGTAGTTGCGGAAACGCGCAAGTTTAGCCGCGCGTTTAAAAACCTATCTCAAGAAACCGGATTAACGAGCCTTATCAGCAATCTGAAAAGCGTTGGTAAGTACGCTGCTGTGGCCACCGGCGCGCTAGGCGCGTTTGGTGGAGCAGTGGGGGCGAAAATGCTTAGCATGGGAGCTGACCTTGAGCAGTCCACCGGTGCGGTAGAGGATGTGTTCAAAGAACACGGCGAAAAGATGAAGAAACTAGCGGATAAAGCCGCCGTAAACGTCGGACTTTCCAAAAACTCATACCAGGAGTTAGCTACCCTCATAGGCTCTCAACTCAAAAACGCCGGTTACAGCATGGATGAAACCGCTACGAAAACTAATGACCTCATTGTCTTGGCTTCGGATATGGCCGCGATGTTCGGCGGCGAGACTAAAGACGCCGTTGCTGCCTTGTCATCAGCCTTGAAGGGTGAACGAAACCCTATCGAGCGTTATGGTGTCACCTTGAAGCAAGCCACGATTGAAGCAAAAGCTTTAGAAATGGGGTTTGTCAAGACCAAAGCGGGATTATCCAGTGAAGCCCAGGCAGCCGCCACTCTAGCACTTATCTATGAACAGACTGGCGATGCACAGGGAAAGTTCGCGCGCGAACAGAATACTATGGCGCATCAAAGCCAGGTACTAAAAGCCGCGCTCAGCAGTTTTGCAGAAGTTACCGGCGCGGCCGTCTTACCTATTCTCACCGAGTTAGCTTCAAAGATTGCAGAGTACTTGATCCCGCGGTTAGAGCAATTTGCCGAATGGGTGCAAGTTGAGGGTGTGCCCCGCCTACGAGAGTTTATCGATTACGTTAAGATTAACGTTCTACCAACGGTTATTGACCTTGCCGACAAAGCCCGCGCAGTTCTAGTCCCTGCATTCCAAACTTTCAAAGCTGCTTTAACGCAAGTTATCCCCCGGCTAAAGTCTCTTGGTCAATGGATTGTGCGTAATAAATCATGGCTTATTCCACTTACCACGGCCGTTGCGTCTTTCACCGGCGCTATTTTGGCTTGGATTAAGATTGTCAAGGTCATCTCAGCACTTCAAAAGGTATTTATTACGGCAAAAGCCGCCGTTATCGCATTCAACCTGGCTATGGCTGCGAATCCTATCGGTGCGATTCTGCTAGTGGTTACAACTCTCATTAGCGCGTTGGTAGCTTTCCTCGCCACCAACGACGACGCACGCCAAAAGGTGGTTGAGTGGTGGAACTGGGTGGTAGCAAAGTTTTGGGAATACTGGGAGAGTGCGAAAACCATGTTTTGGGACGGCATACAAGCCGTATCTGATGCGTGGACATGGCTTAAAGATTCCGTTAAAGCAATCGTTGACGCAATGGTAGCAAAATTCTTTGAATGGATAGATTACATTACTTCTATCCCAGGTAAAATCTACGACCGTATCCGCACCATCGTCACAATCCTTGGGACGGTAGCCGCTTCGGCGTGGCAGTCTTTCCAAAATACCACGACTGCGGGGGTTAACAGCGTTATCGCCTTTGTCACTTCCATTCCTAGCCGTATCCTCAGTGCGCTAGGAAACTTGAACAGTCTGCTTTGGAACGCGGGCAAAAGCGTTATTAACGGCTTCTTGAACGGTATTACCTCGATGTTTGGAAGCGTGAAAGAAAAACTTAACACGCTAACGTCGTGGCTTCCAGACTGGAAAGGGCCGGCTAGCCGTGACGCCACGATTCTACGACGCTCCGGGCAACTTGTTATTGGAGGGTTTATTAAGGGACTTGAAGACCAGTACGGGGACGTTAAGAAGTCTCTTAACACGTTTACCGACACTCTCGACGCTACTGTGTCTTTAACGCCCCAGGTACGCGCCGGCGGGCTTCTTACCACCCACGTGCCGGTGGTTTACAACATCACTGTAAACGCCTTAGAACCTTCAATGAGCGTTGGTAAGCGCGTCGCCCAATCATTACAGCATTACCACGCCACAAATGGAGTACGAGCATGAGTATTCAAGTCCCTTTGAGCTTCGACAGTGTGAAAGGTTTTACTACCAGGCAGGGTAATACTTTCTTCACTGATGATCTCTTACGTATTCCATTACCTCCTATTCCGGCGGGGGTTAAAGCTAACCTGGTTTTCGCCGCTTATGTCAAACCGCGTACAGGGACTACCCACGCTTTCGCTACCTTCGATATGGGCAATAATGGGGTATCAGCTTCACAGTGGTTTAACGCGACATACCCTATCCCTGAAGGAGCTAACGAGTTAACCGTTACTAGCTTACAATCTCTTAGCCTTCTCACTCTTCGGTTAGAGATTGAAGCGAATGCAGACCAGGAGATTAGCCCTTATGACACCCTAGCTGTGGAAGTTTACGCACCTATCGCGGACGGTAGTGCTCTACAGTGGGATACGAGTCGTTGGAATCGCGTGGTATGGAACGTTGAAGCCCCCGCGCCTAGCTCAATGCGTTGGAACACAAGTTATTGGAACGCGCGTCGATGGTACGATTCCGGTGCGAATTTCAATACCTGGCAATCAATCATTAACCAGGCTACGGCGGTAACGATTTCTAGGGGCATGACACGGCTAGGAACTTCGGCGATCGTGGGGTTAATGACTGTGGAACTCAAAGGCGCGGGGTGTGACCCCCGCGCACTAGGGTTATCCATCGGTACGCCGGCGCGTTGCTATTTGAAGCATTCTTTAACGCCCTTGTATACGGGGAATCTAGTAGAAGCACAAATCAACCCTCACCCAACTGATCCAGCGAAAACAACTGTTACCCTAACTTTCGCTGACGCGGTAGCCACGCTAGCTAACACCGTGCGTTACGGAGCTAAGGCAGACCATGGCAATGGCGAGGAATCGTTCACCGCGCGCGCCAAACGACTATCAAAGTCAGCGCGGGGTATTGAGTTCAGTATTAGCTCGTCTGATGTGCAAATTGCCCCCACTGTTTGGGAAACCAGCCTAGCCTCGCATTTCGACGCTTTGACTGCAACAACCGGCGGGTATTGGACAGTAAACCGATCTAACACCGTGCTAGTACGCCCATCTCAACCAAGCGTATCGGATGTAACGATTTCAGACGTCCACCTCACCCGCCCCGCGCTGTATTACACGGAGATTAGTGAAGCGTGGAACTCTACAAGTCTTGTAACCGCGGTTGAATCAACCACGCACACGGCTGTACGCACCCTGGACGGGTGGGAAGCAGCCGACCGTGTAATAACCGTTGAAGCACCAACCCAGGTAGCTACCTGGGTTGGCGCAACCGAATCAGTAGACCTGCTAACCCCGCTAGTGGGGAGCGCACAACGAGACGCCGCAACCAGGCTACTTAAACGAGCTACTCAGACCCCGGCGATCCAATCAAACACTTTCCATCTCACCACAGCGAAAGTATCTACCTACACCGCCATCGCAAATCTTGACCCAGCTCAGATTATCAACGTGCACCGCAACGGCGAGATTCACACTATGCAGATAAAAGAAATTACTCACACCATAACCCCCACCACTTGGGAAACCACTCTCAACTATTGAAAGGAAAACATAAATGCATACATTCACCCCCGGCGCGCTTGCACGTGCTGAACACGTAAACGAAAATTTCACAGAGCTAGCAAACCGCATTAAAGCCCTCGAAGATTCCGCCGCGAAAATCGCAGACAATCAGCTGGTCATCAACGGTCAAGGTTACGTTCTCACGGGCACGCTTTCTAGTCTCCCTAGTTTCTCATTAACCAACTTTCAGGGGACATACGCGGGCTCGATGAATGTTAATCACCCATACACGCCGCCCCCAGGCTATGGATTCATGTACGAAACCGAAGCAACCACTGGATACACCGCAGTAATCAACGTTGCTCACACGAGCAGTCACACAACTATTCGTATTATTCAGGTTGGATCTGGCGATTCCCGAGCCTTACAAAAGCTACGTTACCGATTGGTGAAGCTATGACTAAATATCCTTTCAAGCTGATTACTTCTATCACGTCGCCTAACGATTCTGGCACACGACCTCTCAGCTGGATTACTCATATCGACATTCATCATTGGGGACCCCCCGACGCTGGATTACGAATCGAAGGCGTTACCGCACATCTTTGCAACCCCAACGCAAAAGACCGGTACGGCAATCCCGCGCCGGTATCTTCACACCTTGTTGTATCAGCGGGAATCGTTTACCAAATCGTAGACTTCAGCCGCATTGCATGGCACGCTTACCCAGATAACGAACATTCAATCGGCATTGAATGTAATCCGCGCTGCAGTAAGGACGATTTCGAGACCGTCGCACAGTCAATTGCTTACTGTTGGGACTTGATAGGTCGCATCGTTCCCCTGCAAGGGCATAAGGACGCGAATCCAGCACTAGGCACAGAGTGCCCAGGACGCTATTACCCACGATTAAAAGAGCTTTATAACTTAGCTCTGAAATACTACCGGAGAGCTACTAAAACCCAACCAAAACCAACCACCCTACCACGAAAGAAAGGTAAGAAAATGTTATTTGTGTATTTGAAAGATTACTCTACCGGCTCACATAAACCTGGTAGCGGACACTTATATGCCTTGGTCGGCTCTGGCTTCTTTTGCCGTTTCACCGGTCAAGCGCAGGCAAATCGATTTGCCGAGGAATACGGTAACGCCGTCGAAGTTACCGATTCCATGTGGAATGCACTAGCCGATTCAGCTAAATCTGGATCAAATAGCTCAGGCTACCGAGATTCTGTAGACGCTGATATCTCTCGTATTGCTAACGCTGTAGTAGGGGAATAACATGGGACGCCACACCGAAAAACGCGAAGAATACAGCGTAATCACTCCATTATTTACGCCTAAGTTCCGCCGTTGGACTTACGGAATTGCTACTGCTACCGTTCCGTTGCTGGTGGTTTATGGTGTGCTAGAAGAAAGCGTTGCGCCTCTTTGGCTAGCTCTAGTTGGGCAAATCTTTGCAACTGGCACTGCCTACCTGCACACCCCTGCGGAAGTGGCGGAAGAATGACTTTAGAACATCTGCCAGGGCTTTTGACTGCTCTTGCTACTCTGATTACAGCTATCGGTACGTTGCGTAATCATACGTCTATTAAAAGCGTTAAAGCCGAAGTGTCGCATAATCATGGTTCAAGCATGAAGGACGCTATTAGCCGAATCGAAAAGCGGCAAACCGGATTACGAGCATCTACACGCGCAATGCGTAAAGAGCTAAGCTCTTTAGGGCATCAAATTGGTGAAATCAAATCAGCCGCTAATGTTACTCACCAAGACCACGCGGCGCGTTTAAGAGCCTTGGAATCAAAGTAGAAGGGTAGGGGACTATATTTCGTCCCCTACCCTTCTTATCCTGCTAAAGAAACAACCTCACGCAACCGGCTATTTTCAACAGCAATATAACGCCTGGTTGTAGCAGGGTTCGTGTGACCTAAGATATCTTGCACCGCTGCGATGTCTTTGGAGCGGTTGTATGCGACCGTCCCGAACCGATGCCGAAGCATGTGTAAAGTGATGTCACCAGGTAGACAACGTGTCGCCAACTTTCCGGCGTACCTAGCGGACATATGCCCGTCTATATTACCTGGCAGCAAATAGCCCGCATTGCGCGCACATTCGGCGATTACTTGCCTAGCTAAAAGCTCCGGCAGCGGAACGATTCTTTCTTTATTACCTTTTCCGTGAACGCGCAAGGAATATCCTAAAATATCCTCAATAATATCTTTCGAGTGTACTTTAACGATTTCTTCTCGCCGTAGACCAACGTAGGCTGCTAAAGACAATATAAAATATTCTCTGTTTCCACCATTTTCTAAACCTGATCGAACGGCGGAATCAGGCGCGGGACGCGGTTTCGGAGAGGAAGGCTTTACCTTCGGTAAACCGGCGGAAATGTCAATATCGGCGTAGCCCGCACCGTGAAACCACCTAAAAAAGCTCTGCAGTGTCGCGTGGACGCTTCGGCGCGTTTCACATGACCATTCGTGCGCCGCAGAATACTCCATTAATGTTTTCGTGGTACATTCCGCCGGCCCTGCCTCGTACCATCTAGCAAATTGCCTAAACCTATCTACCCGCGTCTTAATGGTATTTGGTGATAGCTGGGCCGCCTTTAGTGCTGATTGCCATTCATCGACTGGCGCGACCCAGACAGTCGGGATTGGTGTTTTCTGTAGTGTCATGCCGCCAGCGTAAAGCATGGACGGCATATTTTTGATGCGTTTATAGAGTTTTTAGTGTGTATTGACCACAGACCAGAAGGTTGGGGGTTCGAGTCCCTTCGAGCGCGCTACACCGCCCGCTTGGTGATTTACACCGGTCGGGCGGTTTTGTTTTGCCCAAAAACTCCTACCTGTAAGTTTATTCCGTCGCACGTGAGTTAGGTTTTCCGTGCGACGGAAAGTTAAATGTAGTGCCCTCGGAAATTGCGTGGCACGAAACCAAAAGTAGGACTTGACTACCGGCGGGAGCATTTTTTCAAAAAAATACTCCCGCAGCTTATAGAGCGATATATCTAATGCTTTAAATAACCGCTTGATGAATAGTGCAAGATTACATAAGTGAGCGGTAGAGAGCTTCGATGTCGTCGCGGGTTACTGGACGTGGGTTACCAGGAGTGCAAACGTCTGCGTAAGCATCATCAGTTAGTCCAGCAATACCTTCTTCAGTTACCCCAATCTCAGAAATAGTAGTAGGGTTGCCTAGATCAACAGTAAGCTGAGCGACTGCTTCTACTGCAGCTTTACGAGCCTCGGCCAAAGGCATGGTGTAAGCGTCAGTTACTCCGAAAGCAGCAGCAATGTCGCGGTACTTTTCGCCAGTATATTCAGCGTTGAACTCCATTACCTTAGCCAGCAGGATACCGTTTGCCAGACCATGTGGGGCGTTGTAGCGGCCACCCAATGGGTGTGCCATACCGTGAACCAGACCCAGACCCACGTTAGAGTAAGCCATACCGTTAATATAGGCTGCCAGACCCATTTGTTCTACAGCGTCCAGGTTGCCGTCAGCGGCTGCTCGAAGGTTCTTAGCAATCATTTGAATAGAACGTAGACAGAGGGCATCCGAGAGGTCCCACGCGCCAGGAGTAATATAACCTTCGATAGCGTGGGTGAGGGCGTCCAAACCAGTTGCTACCTTTAGTGCGCGTGGCATGCCATCCATCAGGTCAGGGTCTACTACAGCTACGACTGGAATGTCATGTGGGTCAACGCAGACGAACTTACGCTGGTTAGCAGTATCAGTGATTACGTAGTTGATAGTGGTCTCTGAAGCGGTACCAGCGGTAGTTGGGACACCAATGATGGGGACGCCAGGATTCTTCGTTGGGGAAAGTCCCTCTAGGGATAGCACGTCTTCAAACTCAGGGTTGGTGGAGATCACAGAGATGGCTTTACAAGTATCCTGTGGGCTGCCACCGCCTAGACCAATTAAGATTTCCGCACCTGAGTTACGGAAGATTTCCAGACCCGCTTGGACTTTTTCAATAGGTGGATTTGGTACTACGTCAGAGAAGATTTCCCATGCGATACCTGCTTCATCAAGAAGTTTGGTGATGCGTTCTGCCGTGCCGTTCTGAGTTAGTGCTGGGTCGGTTACGATAAAGGCTTTCTTTACGCCTCGTTTTGCGATTTCGGTTGGGATGTTAGTGATTGCGCCGCGGCCGAAGTAGCCGGTTTGATTGAAAATCATGCGATAAGTCATTGTTATTGCCTGTTCTTTTGAGATGAACCAGAATACGTCGATGTACTCAGGCGTATTTCAAAAGTAAGGTCAGTAGTCTGCTTAAAGCAATACAGGTTTTTAACTTTATGGGCTTTGTTTTACGACAGTTTGTCGGAGTAAAAGATGATTGGTTACTAAGTCCCGTGAAGAAGGGTTAAACGCCAGGTGAGATTTTAAAATTTGAGGGGAACATATATGAAAGTGGGGACTACCTTTCGGCAGCCCCCACTTGCACTAGGTGAGATTAACGTTCGCTAGATTTGCGGCGCAATGCCACACCAACGCCCAGCATGCCCAGTGCTACCAGGCTAAGCAGAGCAGCGTCGTTACCGGTATTAGCCAGCTGAGGCTTCTTAGAATCAGACTGGTTAATTGCTGGTTTAACTACAGCTACCGGTTGCTTCTTAATCGCTTTATTCAGCTTTAGAGCGGGAACTTTTTCAATTGCTGGAACTAGTTCTGCTGCTGGGAATGGAGCTGGACCAGCTATGAGCGTAAGTACGATCGAGTATGGTGCCAACTTAGTCGCCTGAGCGTCATTGTACAAAGCTGTCCCAGCTGGAATGGTTGGTACCAGCATGTCGATGACAACTACCTGTTTGGAGCCTACGGCTACATCAGCAGAAACTTGGTAAGACAGTACACCATTTTCTAAGGTGACGTTCCAACCTGGGGTAATGGAGTGGTTCTTGTCCTGGCGGATTTCAATCTGCTGTGCGCCTGGAACACGTTCCAAAATGTTGAAGGTTTTAGCTTCAGCAGTAACGCTAATATGCTTTTCCATCTTCAAGCTAGGTGGTTCACCCTGTGGGAACTTGTCGCAAGCATCGCCAATGCCGTCTCCGTCAATGTCTTCTTGCTGCTGGTTTGGCGCGAGTGGACAGTTGTCCATGGTATCGTCAACCAGGTCACCGTCAGTGGTGACAGCTACCTGGATTGAAGTCAGGGCAGTTTGTGCATCTTCGTCGGTTACCTTCACTGTGACGTTACCTGTGTATGGAGCAGTGAAAGTGTACTCTGCGGTAGGTACGTTGGTGGTAGTGTCGAATACTCCATCACCGTTAAAGTCCCATTCATAGGACACTAGGTTGGAGTTTGGTGAGAGGGAGCCATCGGCGCTGAACTTGGCAGCTACGCCTACTTGCTGGGTTGGAATCTGACCGAGCTGAGCGGTTGGTGCTTCCAGAATTAGTGGGCGCAGGTCGCCTAGAAGCTGGATGCGGCCACCGGTTCGTGTGAACATGGCTGGTACGCCGGTGGTGCGGTCAGTATCTAGGTCGATGAGGTTTAGTTCTGCGGTGTTGGCAGTGAAAGCCTTGAGCAGTACGTTCTGCACATTGGTGGCCACGGTTGCTTCGTCTGCAGTTGGTTCTGCATCGCCGATGGTAACTACGATTTTGCGGGCTTCCGGACGCCACTCGGTGCTACCGGCTGCTGCGGTGAGAGTGGTGAAGAAATCACCTGCGTTGGTTGCATTGGTGGTGTCCAGATTATCGAGGGCGGTGATTACTTCTTCCAGTGTGCCGAAGGCAGATTTAGCTGGTGCGCCTTCAGGAGCTGCTGGAGCACCTGCTTCTGGAGTTTCAGAAGTAGATGGAGCGGTAGCTTCTGCAGGGGCTGGCGCGGAAGTTTCTGCAACTCGTTCAGTACCTGTTGCAACTGGCGCAGGGGTGGTCGTAGCCTCAGTGGAAGCTGTGGTGGCTCCCGTTTCTGGGGTGGTTGCTGGGGGGTCGGTTGTTTCAGGAGCTGTTGTTGCACCTGGGTTTTCGGTATTGCCGGCTGCTGGGCCGTCCTCGGATGATTCAGGAACTACCGGAGCTGCCGGTTCTGCTACCACGTAGGAAACTAAGCTGAAGCGAGCATCTTTTTGTCCGTTTGCGGAAGCTGCGTAAGTTTCTTTAGCGATACGACGAATCTGCTTTTTAATCTCTGCCAACTTAGGTTGGGTGAGCTTTGAGGATTCAACGACGAAAGTTAGGTCGATGGGGCGTAGGAAACTCTGAGCAGTGCGCGCAGAAGCGGGAACGCCAACAGTCGCGTGCACGAGCTTACCGATTTCTTCATGACCGGTGATATTTGGGTGGTAGAACATCAGGGTGGTGGAAGAGCCAGAGGATTCAACTTTGCCGTTCTCTGGATTTACCTTGCCTTCAGTTTCCAATAGTTCATTGAACCAGCGCTGTGGGTTGCGTCCGTTAAAGTTTGGATCTGGTTCGTGGCCTTCGAATTTAGCTTCAGTAGGGATGTAGGTGATTTTTACGTGACCTGGGGTTTTGTTCCACTCATCTACCAGGTCTTGTTGCATCTTAGTGGCTTTATTACCGAAGTCGCGGACACCTTTAGCTGCATCATAGGTTTTACCAGAACAGCCGCCGAACCAGCCGGTTTTTTCACACCAGACGTATTCCACGTTGGTGGAAAGAAGTGGGTAACCAACCAGCACAATTTGGGCTTCTGGGCGCAGGCGAGTATTTAGCTGTTCCAGAATTTTCAGGGTGTTCTCACGTACGGTTGGCATGAGCTTTTCAGCTTCTTCCATGGCTGGTACACAGTTCTTGTAGGAAGCGTTTAGCCAGGAGCCACCGAAGCAGTAGGTGATGATGTTTTCGAACTTAATGTCGTTACCGCCGATGGTGAGCATGACTAGGTCAGAGTCAGCTGGCACCTTATCGATTTGGGTATCGAGGACGCCCTGGGTTACTTCACCTGAGTGAGCCAGGTTGTGGATGGTGGTGTGTACGCCAGCAGCGTTGAGCTGATCAGCGTAGTAGTGCCCCCAGTTTCGCATACTGCGATAGGCAGTTTCGGGTCCGTAGTAGAGGCCGGCGCCGTTTCCGGCGGTGTAGGAGTCACCGATGAGGGTGAGAGTTACATATTTTTCATCCTGCGCTTCAGCAGCAAGGGCTGGAACTGACAGGGATAGGCTAGTTGCCAGTGCGACCGCTGAGGTCACTAACTTCTTCGTTAATGGGATCATAGATTCATAATATGAAATGCTCATTAAAATTGAGAGGGCGTTCGCAGTCTTTGCACAATTGTGTAACAGGAATATTGTTAACTGGGGTATTTCTCTTCGAAATTTGATTTGTAAGCAGTTTTCGCCTATTGGAAACGCGGGATTTTCGTTAAGTAATATCCTGTTAATGACTTGTTGTCATCTTAAAAACCCCTTATGTAAACATCAAAAGTCGCTGATTTTGATGCGGAAATGTTATGAAATCAGATGAAATTCTATAGGAAGTGTGAAAGGTCCTATATGCGATGCGGGTCTTTTGAACTAGAGTTTTCGGGTAGCCGAAGTTTATGATTGTGGGTATGCAAAATAAAAAAATGACACTCACCCTCACAGTACTAGCAATGACTAGCGCCCTCTCCCTATCCGCATGTGGCAACTCCACCAGCACTCAGGCAGAAAACGAAAAACCACGCGTACTCACCACCTTCACAGTGCTAGCCGACATGGCACAAAATGTCGCCGGTGAGCACCTCGAAGTCGAATCCATCACCGAACCGGACGCAGAAATCCACGACTACCAACCAACCCCAGCAGATATTAAAAAAGCCGAAGACGTTGACCTAATCCTCAACAACGGCATGGGCCTGGAACGCTGGTTCGAAAAATTCGTGGCAAATACGAATGCTAAAACTGCAGTCCTCACCGAAGGCATTACCCCAATCCCAATCGCCGAGGGTGAATACGAAGGCAAACCAAACCCACACGCCTGGATGTCCCCAACAGCAGCACAAACCTACGTTGACAACATCGTCAAAGCCTTCGTGGAACTAGACCCAGAAAATAAAGCAGACTACGAAAAGAACGGTGCAGACTACAAGGCAAAGCTTGCGGACGTGGATGCGAAACTAAAAGAATCCATTAACAGCATCCCAGAAAACCAGCGTGCCCTGGTTTCTTGCGAAGGTGCCTTCTCTTACCTGGCACGTGACACAGGTCTAACTGAAAAATACCTGTGGGGCGTAAACGCTGAAGGCGCGCTCACCCCCAAACGAGTTGCAGAAGTAGAAGACTTCGTAAAAACCAACAAGGTACCAGCCGTATTCTGCGAATCAACTGTAGGCGATAAGATGCAACCAATCGTAGAATCAACCGGTGTACCATTTGGGGGAGAACTCTACGTTGACTCCCTCACCGGCCCAGACGGTGAAGCCCCAACCTTCCTAGAACTGCTACAGTTCGATGCAGAACGCATCGCGGCAGGCCTAACCGGAAAAACCAAATAAACACTAAACACGTACCTTGGGAAGAAAATTGGATAACACAGTACTAAAAGCTGAAGACGTACGGGTTTCCTACGGGAAAGTTGAAGCCCTACAAGGTGCCTCACTCACCCTGGAATCCGGGAAAATCTGTGCCCTCATCGGCATGAACGGCTCTGGAAAATCCACCTTCTTCAAGGCAATCATGGGAATCGTGCCGACCAGCTCAGGGTGCATAAGCCTCTGTGGTCAGGAAAGCTTAACCGCCCGCAAACAAGGGCTGGTCGGCTACGTGCCCCAAAATGAAGAAATCGACCATCACTTCCCCCTCAGTATTGAAGAAGTAGTCATGATGGGACGCTACTGCTTCATGGGGCCACTACGTCGCCCAAAACCAGCAGATTACGAAGCCGTCGACCAAGCCTTAGAATCAGTTGGCTTACAAGACCTGCGTAAACGCCCAATTGGCGCCCTCTCAGGTGGACAACGTAAACGCGCATTCGTAGCCCGCGCCATCTCACAAGGAGCAAAACTCATGCTCCTTGACGAACCATTCGCCGGCGTAGACTACACCTCAGAACAATCCATCACAGAACTACTAATTGAACTAGCTGCGCAAAATACAGCACTTTTAGTATCCACCCACGACATCAACTCTATCCCGAACTACGCACATGAAGTAGCCCTGCTAAATCGCACAATCATCGCTAAAGGTGAACCAACCACAACTCTCACCGCTGAAAATCTAGTTAAAGCGTTTACGGAGAAGAAGTAATGAGCGCCCTCGGGAATATTCTGGAAAGCACCCACGCAAGCCTACTCACCCAAAGCTGGGCCTACGATACTTTTCTTGAAATCTGGACTCACCAATTCATGGTGCGAGGGTACGTGGTTACCCTCCTGGCTGCCGTAGTGTGCGCAATTCTGTCATGCTGGCTAGTGCTAGTCGGCTGGTCCCTGATGGGGGACGCCCTCTCACACGCGGTTGTCCCCGGCATCGTAATCGCCTACATCATCGGGATTCCATTCTCAATCGGCGCATTTATTGCTGCCCTCATCTGCGTTGGCCTAATCGCGTTAGTTCGCTCTACCTCGCGCATTAAAGAAGACGCTGCCATTGGTGTAGTTTTCACAACTATGTTCGCCCTCGGCCTGGTACTTATTTCAGTATTCCCCAGCCACATCGACTTACAGCACATTATTTTCGGCGACCTGCTGGGCATCACCCACGCCGACTTACTGCAGGTAGTTATCCTCGCTCCAATCGCCGGAATTATCGTGATTTTGAAACGCAAAGACCTAACCCTATTTGCCTTTGATCCGATTCATGCCGCCGCCATTGGGATTTCCACTAAACGTCTGGCAGCTCTGCTTCTCACGGCTTTGGCAATTACCGTGGTTGTAGCCATGCAGGCAGTAGGGGCAATCTTGATTGTGGCACTGCTGATTATTCCTGGAGCTACAGCTTTCCTGCTCACCAGTAACTTTAATCGGATGCTATGGATTTCTCCGCTGGTATCAGCATTTTCCGTAACTCTGGGAATTTATATTTCTTACTGGTTCAATGCCGCTTCCGGAGCCACCGTGGTAGCCGTTCATGGCCTGGTGTTCCTGGTCGTTTACTTACTTTCCCCACTGGGAGTGCGTTCAGTGATCGGCACCGGGAGGTTCAGCGCTCAGCTGCGGAATTTGATTTCCCTAGGGCGTTAAACGCAACTTTTCCGTAAAACTATCTGCTGCCACAAAAAAGCGCAGATCAGTACCCCGAAAGTACCTGCAAAAGCCCCGGCAATCACGTCGGTAGGGAAGTGAGCTATGACGATTACACGCGTTGCGGCCACAATGAAAACCCCACAGGCTACCAGCATGAAACCACGCGTCCAAAACTTTGGAGAAACCAGCACAATTACTAACGCGGCAAAGAAACCCACGGAAAAAGCTGTATGCCCACTGGGGAAAGATAAACTATTGGCAACAGGGTCAAAAATTACCGAAAAATCCAGTGGATTTGGCCGAGGACGCGCCACTAAAGGCTTTACCAGCGCAGCCCCCAACCAGCTGCTGAAAGCTAATGAGATGAAATAGAGGGCAAATAGCCTATCGCGTTTCCAAGCAATGAAACCAGCCGTAGCTAAAGTAATCAACACTGCTCCTAAAGGAGCGAAAGCTACTGCTACGAAATGGCTAAACTCGTGGATAAACCCAGAATCGACGCGATGTAAAGACTGCTGGTAAAAGCTAATTTCGTAAAGATGTACCTCACTGTCAACTAAAAATAATCCCAGCGGAATTAGAGCCAGTAAACCTAAAATAGGTACAGCTAAACCAAAAAGCCAAGAGTTCTTAACAAGCGGAAGATTCTGCATAAACCCTATCGTAAGTCCTTTGGACTAATTCGGCATTCGTCACCCAACGCCATATTGGCAATATGCCCGCTCTCACGTAGTTCAAACAAGCGAGGGAGCAGATGCTCACGAACTTCCCAAGGGTTAATCGTATTCAAGTAGATGCGAGTACCGCCCTCGAAACCAGCCAAAGTGGAAATCCGCCACTTCACCAGCAAACGCCAACGCATTGAAGAACTAATATCCGGAGGACAGTGATACCACTCCTCATTACAAGGAACGTCCGCGCCAGTCGCCGCATGCACAGCATGAACCAAATCTGAAACCCCGCGCATTTGCTCTGGAGTAGCCTCCCACGGATTATAAGCCGGACCCAGCGGCCAAATTGCCACTGAAGGGAAACGGTGACCAATGCCAGCTAACGCCACCGCATGCTCATTCTGAGCCAAAATCAGTTTCCGAGTGGCAGCCACATTAATGATGCCATCATAGATTTCTCGGTCAATCCGCAAACGTTCTAACTCAGCTTCAATCTGCACAGGAAGTTCATCAATCGCAACCGCCTGCTTATGTAAGTGGTCAAAAGACGCGCCCGCAGGTTTAAGCCAATTCTGGAAACACGCAACATATCGAACATGGTCGTTGAGCTGATACAAATCCCGCATCGTATCCGCAGTGAACTGCATGTACTGGAAATGTGCGTCAGCAGATAAGGTTCCCGAGGACGCCAACTGAGACTTATTCTCAGCCCCCGGAATGTAATGATCCTTTGCGACAATCACATCATGACCACCACTGAAGAAACCCGTTGCGTGAGGAAGTAGCTTAGCATCCGTCATCTCTGCCAGTTCCTCGGTCGAAACCCCAGAAGCACCTAAACGCATACGCACAACACGCATAACATGTTCAAAACCTGCCGGATCAGCCAAATATAAAGCCATCCGCTGAGACTCCTCAGCAGAAGGAACATGACCGTGGTTTAAGTTCCAGTAGTTATAGGAAACAATCTCAAACAAGTTAGGAATCCGGCGGAACTGTGCAGTCTGGTTAAAAAGCTGCGAAGCCGGAACATTCTGAAGGGTTTCCCAACTACCGTCAGCATACTGAACTACCCGAGACTTCTCAGGGGGAGTTTCAAAATAACGAGCAGAACAGAACGCGCAATGATGCCCATCTTGAGAATGGTCAATAGGGGAAATATCTTGGTTAGGGGCGCTTAACGGGCGGTGACCTCTACCAGGTACAGTCCAAACTTCAGTGCCAGTTAAAAGGTTCTTCTGCTTGACCGTGCCATCCGCACAGCGAAGCAGAGCTTGATTTTCTGAATGCGCCTTTGCCATAGTTCTAGCCTAGCAAGGTTAAGCTAAATTTGCAGAAAGTCAGGGTTGGTAGATTAGGCAGAAACGCTTTAACGCTGCAAGAATAAACAAAAACGAGGGCACCCAATGGACGCCCTCGGAAAGCAGAAAACTAGGCAGGCAACCAGCCGCGCGCCTGTTCCTTCAAACCATTCAGAATCTCTTCCGCCTCAACAGCTTTCTCTACCTGCACAAAAATATGGTCACGGTGGAAACCAGCCAAAATATTGCAAGTAATGGAACGGGCAGCCAAGCTCTGCGCAATCATCGCAGCCAAGCCAATCGTCTCTAAAGACTGTGGGGTATCAATAGAAAGACGTACGTAGCGGCTCACAATAGGTAAACCGGCAGCAATCGCTCGATCTTCGGAAATAACAACGGTTTTGCCTTCAAATTCGCGGACCACCGCGAAAGGTTCTACACCTTCAGGAATCTCTTCTAAAGAAAGAAAAGCGTAAACACCCTGGGCCTTAACGTTCATTGTTGCCAGGGCATAATCTAGGGAATTATTAACAGTCATGGCAAGTAATTTACATGAAAAACTCCCTGAGCTTACGTATGTCTCAAGTTTTGATAAATGCTGAATATGGAATTAATGGAGAAAAAGAATCTCCCCACAGATTAAATAACCCCGGGGAGATTCCGAAAACAGCTGATGTCACCCAAGTTTATCTGGGTGAGGGCCGATGCGACCGGCCTCTCCCTTATCGAGAGCATTAATAGCAGCAATTTCGTCAGCAGATAATGTGAAATCAAAAACGTTCAAATTTTCTGCTAAACGAGAGACAGACTCAGTCTTCGGGAACACAATATCGCCACGTTGCAAAGCCCAACGCAACGTCACTTGCGAAGCCGTTTTCCCATGTGCCTGCGCAGCACTAGTGATAGCCGGCTCATCAAAAACCTGGCCACGCGCCAACGGAGACCAAGCCTCCACGGCAATCCCATGCTCAGCACAGAAATTATGGAGGGCGTTCATCTGCAAGTAAGGGTGAGATTCAATTTGGTTTACCGCTGGAACAATAGAAGTTTCCTGCATTAATTTTTCTAAATGATGTTCCATGAAGTTAGAAACACCAATAGACTTAGCACGGCCAGAAGCTACGAACTCTTCTAAAACTCGCCAAGTAGCAGGGAAATTCCCATCGTAAAGATGAGGCATAGGCCAGTGAATTAAGAAAAGGTCAATATAGTCGAGCTGCATTTTTTCTAAAGATTCAGCGAAAGAATGCTTCGCATCAGCCTCAAGGTGATTCTGCGGTAACAGCTTAGAAGTAATGAAGAACTCTTCTCGCGGGATACCACTTTCACGAATACCCGCTGCTACTTCCGCTTCGTTTTGATACATCTGGGCGGTATCAAAATGGCGGTAGCCTAAAAGTGCTGCTTCGCGGACGATTTCTTGGGCATTTTCTTTTGGAAGTTTATAAGTGCCTAAGCCGAATTGTGGGATTATATACCCAGAATTCAGGGTGACGGTTGAGATTGCCATGAGTTTTTCCTTCCTGGCGCGATTAATTATGCATATGCATGGTGTGATTTGGGCATTTACTTATATAATCGCAAATGTCGGGTTTTGGCGCAGTAACTTAGATACTTTAAGTAACAATGCTGAAACTCGCAGACTACATGAATTGGGACAAACCAACGGGAGCCGTAATGCAGAAACGTGACGCTACTTCCAGTACGTTACTGAAACTTGCCGTTTGCTACGTAGTAGCACGAAGCCTAGAGTTAGACCCCCTTCCGAGTCCCCATGACGCTCCCGCAGAAGTACTGGAAGAACTAACTGTCACACTTGAAAACCTGGGAGTTGAAAACCCAAGCGAATGGGCAGAAAAAATCGTTTCCACCGCCTGCTCAGCCCAAGAATACTCAGCTGACAATGAAGTTGTCCTCTCAGTAACTAAGTACGACGCGCAGCGAGTTAAAGTCCTGCGTGACCTGAAACTCCGCTCCGCCCGTGGTCTACAACTCTGGCCACCGACCTCGCAAACCATCATTACCCGCATGGGTGGACGTTGGAGTGAAGCTATGAATGTCTGCGGTATGCAGGCAACTTCAGGTGTAGAAATCGGACACGCTAACGTGCGATTCACTGCTGAAGACCACCACGCTGCAATTCGAAAGTACGTGGAGGAACGAAAGCTAGAAAATCGTAGCTACTCATACGCCGGATACGTAACCTGGGCTCGTGAACAAGAAACCCGCGTACCATCAGGCGCACTGCTACGCGAAGTCTACCGCACCTGGCCAGCAGCCCTTGAGGCCGCCGGAATCGAAGACTGAAACACAATGGCTAGTCACCTTTAAAGTGACTAGCCATTTTTGTACCTGCTACAGGGGGTTTTAATTTAAACGGAAAGCGTTCGTGTCCCGCCCTCGTAAACTATCTAACTCGCGTCGCTCCCGTTTCGTTGGTCGACCCGACCCGCGCTCACGCACCGGCAAAGCCAATACGTCATGAAACTTCGGGCGCGGTGCTGAATGATCAACGTAACACTGCTGTGCCAGTGGGGCGCCCACGCGTTTAGCAATTAACTCAGTTACTTCTAAAACTCGGTCAAAACCCTCAAAACGGTATGCCACCAGGTCACCCACCGCCAGCTTCTGCGAAGGTTTTACCGTTACGCCATTCACTTTCACATGGCCGGCTCGGCAAGCCGCCGTAGCTCGCGAACGAGATTTAACTTGGCGTACACTCCATAACCAGGTATCAACCCGTACAGCTTCAGTCATATATCAATTCTAGCCTGACTCCCGCATAACCCAGGTACGTCATTGTATTTACGCCACATTTTTCGCCATGTTTAACGCCAGTGAACTAATCTTAAATAGTGCATGAAATACTAAGTCACCAACCCCTGTTAACCTTCTTCATGGTAGTTGCCGTGGGGGCAGCTATCGGGCAGATTAAACTTGGACCCCTGCGGTTTGGTGCCGCCGGCGCGTTATTCGTAGGCCTTTTCCTCTCTGGAATGTACCCAGAATTAGGTAAAGGCATGGGGCTGTTGCAATCCATTGGTTTGGCGCTTTTTGTCTACACTGTTGGTGTTTCTGCCGGGGCTACTTTCATCACTCAGCTTCGTAAGCAAACCAACCTGATTGTAGCCGGAGCAGTAGTTAGCATCATCGGTGCGATTGTGACGGTGATTGGCGCCTATGTTTTGGACATTCCTAAAAATCTGGCGACCGGTCTTTACACGGGGTCGCTTACGGCAGCTCCCGCATTGGATGCGGCAATTAATATTTCTAAGAGTTCTCAAGCGGGTGCAGGCTACGCGGTAGGGTACCCATTTGGTGTAGTTGTGGGCATTATTGCGGCTTCCATTGTGGTGGCGCGTCCTTGGGCGGGAGAAAATGATACTCCATCCCTGGCGGGCACCGGGCTGGTGGCTTTGACTGCGCTGGTGGAAAACCCAGTTAATATGCGTGATATTGAGCTGTGGAAGAACCAGTCTGTGCGTATTTCTTACTTGCGTCGTAATGATTGGACGCGTGTAGCGTTGCCTGGTGAAGATTTGCTCGAGGGCGATATGGTGACTGTCGTTGGCGACGAGGAATCTGTAAACACTGTCATTTCACAGCTGGGTACGTTGTCATCGGTTCACCTTGCAGATGACCGGCGTTACGTGGATTTTGAACGCATTACCGTTTCAAACCCAGATGTGGCTGGAAAGACTATTGCGGAGCTGAACCTGCCAAGCAAATACGGGGCAATGATTTCACGCGTGCGTCGTGGCGATTTAGATCTGCTTGCTAAAGATGAGTTGGCACTACAACCAGGGGATCGAATCGGCATCGTGGTTCCAAGTAAGGAACTGGATGTGGTGACGGAATACTTTGGGGATTCTTCGCGGAAGGTCTCTGAAGTTGATGCGCTGGCTCTGGGATTGGGGCTGGTCCTGGGAATGTTATTAGGCTTAGTGACCTTGCCGGTTCCCGGTGGTGTTTCTTTTAGTTTAGGGGCAGCAGCTGGCCCACTGGTGATGGGCATGATTTTAGGGGCGTTGCGTCGTACTGGACCGCTGGTGTGGAGCCTGCCGGAAGCCGCTAACTTGACTATCCGCCAGCTGGGGCTGCTGTTCTTCCTATCGGCTTTAGGTTTGGGAGCGGGCTCAGACTTCAAAGAAATCGTGTTGAGTTCTTTGGGGTGGAAAGCGGCTTTATTAGCTACAGTTACGGTACTGGTTTGCACTGTGGCGCTGGCGATTGCCGGTAAGTTCATGAAACTTTCTGCGCCTCGTGTGGCAGGTGGGGTAGCGGGTTTTATGGGGCAGCCAGCGATTTTGCAAGAAGCAATTGCGCGGGTTGCAGATGAGCGTATTGAATCTGCTTACGCGGCATTGTTCACCACTTCGATTGTGGTGAAGATTCTGTTGGTACCGCTGATTTTCTTCTTACTCTAATTTTTATCTAAAGGTACGTCTTTAGTTTTTGAACATTATTTTGGGTATTGCAGATAATCTGCAATACCCAAAATATTAGATTCTAAATCGGAAATCAGTGTTCGTCGTAGTGGTCACCGTGTGCTGCGTGACGGTGTCCGTCGTGTAGGTAGTCTACGTGGTCGCCGTGTTCAACAGCTTCGTGACCGCAGTCAGTGCCGTGAGTGTGGTCAGCGTGACCTTCGGATTCTACGTGGCCCGCGAAATCACATTCGTCGTAGTGATCTTCGTGTGCGTGGTGTACGTGTCCGTCGTGTAGGTAGTCTACGTGGTCGCCGTGTTCAACAGCTACGTGACCACATTCCGTGCCGTGGTGGTGTTCGTGTTCGTGAGTTGCGTGCTCAGACATTTTCTTTTCCTCTCCTAGTTGTTTATTTGGTTGGCACTGTTGTGTGCCTCTGATACCAGTATATATAAAAAATGGGTTATATAAAAGTAATTTTATGAAAGTTGTAAAAATAGAGGGCGAATCCCGAAAGGAACCTTCGAAATCCGCCCTCGAAAAACGAATAAAACTACTCGCTCATATGCTCAATCGCATCAATCACCAAATGACGCACATGCTCATCCGCAATCGAATAAATATTCTCACGGCCCCGAGACTCCAACGCAATAATCTTCGCCTGACGCAACACCCGCAAATGCTGAGAAGCCAAAGGCTGAGAAATCTCAACCAACTCACAAATCTCATGCACGCACTTCGGCGAATCAAACAAAATACGCAAAATCTCCAAACGCTTCCGCGAAGCCAAAGCTTTAAAAAGATCTACAACCGCAGTGAACTCATCAATAGAGTAATCGCTCATGCGCCCTCCCAATAAGCCTCCACCGCATCACGCAACAAAGCATGATCAGCAACATAGCTCATCTCACGCGCAGAATGCATGCTCAACAAGCCCAAACCAACATCAACAGTCGTAATACCCAAACGAGTCGAAGTCAAAGGACCAATCGTAGAACCACAAGGCATCGCATTATTAGACACAAACTCCTGATGTGGAATCCCCGCGCGCTCACACACGCGAGTCCACAAAGCAGTACCCACCGCATCAGTCGCATAACGCTGATTAGCATTAATCTTCAACATCGGACCACGCCCCGGAACCGGATGCGTAGCCGGATCATGATGGCCAGCATAATTCGGATGCACAAAATGACCAGCATCAGCAGAAATACAAGAAGAAGCATCCAAAATCTGGTGATAACCCTGCTCATCCGCACCCAAAGCCGCAGCCAAACGACGCAACAAAGACTCCAAAATCGGACCAGACGCACCAGAACGAGTTGAAGAACCCACTTCCTCATGATCAAAAGCCGCTAAAACTGCAATATCAGTGGTTGCGTTGGCAACTTCCGAATCCACAAAATTCTCAAGGGCGGACAAAGCGGCATGCACAGAAGAAAGATTATCCTGGCGACCCGCAGCAAAGAACTCACGATCAAAACCGAAAGTATTAGGCTTCTCAGTAGCGTAAGAAACCACGTCAAAACCAGCAATCTCAGTAGCATCTTCAAGCCCCGCTAAACCAGCTAAATGGTCCAGAATACAAGGAGCCTCAGAGCCCTCAGTACGGAAAGTCCACACCGGATGCATATGCTGCTGCGGATCAAGCTTAACGCCCTCAGCATTAACAGAACGATCCAAATGAATCGCCAACTGAGGAACCCGAGCCACTGGGCCAGTTTGAACTAAATGAGTATTGCCCTGCTTATCAACCAAACGGCCGGCGAAACCAATTTCGCGATCCAACCAGGAATTCAGCAGCAAGCCGCCATACATTTCCACATCAATCTGCCCCCAGCCGTCAGCAGTGAAAGAAGAGCCAGAAGGCTTCAACTTAAAACCAGGGGAGTCAGTATGACAACCCAAAATACGGAAGCCAGTCTTAGAAGAGGATGCAATAGCCTGTGGAATAAACCAGGCCATTACCGCGCCGTCGCGGACAAAGAAGTAGCCACCCGGAGTAGCTGGGAAAGAATCGGCTTCCTTTAGCTCAGTAAAGCCTTTAGCTAAGAGGCGACGCGAAATCTCCTGCGCAGCATGGTAAGAAGATGGAGAATTCACAATGAAGTCAGCAAAGTCAGCAACGTGTGCACGCTGAGCATCAGTTACAGGGGTTACAGAATTAATATTAGTGTCGCTCATAGTAACTATTCTACGCTCTAACCCTCAGGTACGTGCTTAAAGAAATGCCTGAAAATAAAGAAAAAAGGTACGTGTTTAGGATTTAAAAACCTAAACACGTACCAATAGAAATATCTAGCTTTTAAAGATACGTAATTGTTTCAGTGGGAAAAACGGTAAACATTCGTTTCGCGCTTCACGAAACCACAACGCTGGTACAAACGGTTCGCAGCTTCACGCGTAGGACGAGAAGTTAAATCAACCGTGCGCGCACCAACCTCAGTGGCGTAAGAAGTAGCCGCTTCAACCAGCTTCTGGCCAGCACCCTGACCACGCGTAGCCTCAGAAACCACCACATCCTCAATCCACGCACGCAGACCAGTAGGAATCTTGAAAAGTATCAGAGACAACATGCCTTCAATTACGCCGTCATCAGTGCGGAAAACAAACAGTTTCAAACAATCCTGCTCAACCAGCGCAGCAGTCTCTTCCACAGAAAGTGCCTTACCAGAAGAAGACAACTGAGGCAGCAGACGCGCCATTGCATCAACCAGCTCATCAGAACACTGGGAAATAAGTTCAACAGACATTGAAAATTCCTTTCAAAACCCAAACACGTACCTTAATACTAAAGTGTGGATTGTTTGATATGGTGAGTTGATGCGGGCGCGCCCTCGGAAAATCCTAAAGACACCAGCCGTGGTACAAAGCCCACCAAACGCCCTTTAAGGAAGAGAAAAATGCCAACCGAGCTGCCCACACACGACTTCATTCACGTTATCGGCGCCCAAGAAAACAACCTCAAAAACCTGGAAGTACAAATTCCGAAACGAAAACTCACCGTATTCACCGGAGTATCAGGCTCAGGTAAAAGCTCATTAGTTTTCGACACCATCGCCACAGAATCACAGCGCCTCATCAACGAAACCTACCCCGCTTTCATTCAAGGATTTATGGGCAATCTCAACCGCCCACACGTCGATGACCTGCGAGGACTCACCCCAGCCATTGTTGTCAGCCAAGAAAAACTCGGCGCCAACGCAAGATCCACCGTCGGAACCGTCACCGACGTAAGTACCTTACTGCGTTTAATCTGGGCAAAATTCGGAGTCGTCGCAGAAAACAACACCAAGGTACGTGCTTTGAAAATGAGCAGCCCCAACGCGTTCTCCTTTAACGTACCTAACGTCAAAGCCAGCGGCGCCATCAAAGTCGAAAAAGGCAAAGATACGAAAACCGAAAAACGTACCTACGAAGTAAATGGTGGAATGTGCGCCGACTGCGAAGGACTGGGCGTTGTCAACGACATTGACCTAACTAAAGTATTTAACGTTGAACTATCCCTCAACGACGGAGCAATCACGGTACCGGGATACACCGCCGACGGCTGGGCCGTACGCTTATACTCTGCCAGTGGATTCTTCCCCGCAGACCAGCCAATTAAGACTTTTACCGCGGAACAGCTGCAGACCTTCCTTTACGGCGAGCCTGTAAAAGTAAAGATCGAAAGCATCAACATGACTTACGAAGGGCTGATTCCGAAGCTCCAAAAGTCAATGTTTTCCAAAGATATTGAGGGGTTGCAACCGCATATTCGGAAGTTCGTGGAAACGGCAGTTACTTTCGCTCCCTGTCCCGCATGTGAAGGTACGCGTTTGAATCCGGCAGCGCGCGCAGTCACAGTTGCGGGACTAAATATCGCTCAAGCACACGTGTTGGAAATAACCGATTTATTAGCTTGGGTGCAACAACTGTTGGCAGGAGAAATCGCGTTAGCTGCGGCTGAGGCTCCGCTTATTTCCGAGGGCGGATTACTTTTAACTAATCTTGCCGAGCAACTGTCTTCCTTTGTGGAAATCGGCTTAGGATACCTGTCTTTAGCGCGTTCTGCATCCAGCCTTTCCGGTGGTGAAGCACAGCGAGTAAAGATGATTAGACACTTGCGGTCTGCGTTAACCGACATGACGTACGTGTTTGATGAACCCACCGCGGGCTTGCATCCACATGACATTGAACGAATGAAACGAGTTCTGCTGCAGTTACGCGACGCCGGGAATACGGTGTTAGTGATTGAACACCGTCCTGAGGTCATTGAGATTGCTGACCATATTATCGACATGGGTCCTGGGGCTGGTAAGCATGGTGGTGAAATCATGTTTGCAGGTACGTTCTCAGAGTTGCTTGCAGTATCCGACGCAAAAACTTCGCTGGGTACGTCCTTGCCTAATGGAAACCCAAGAAAGGCTGACAGCGCGCAAACATCAGTCACCAGCCAAGTGCTTTCCCTGCCTTTACAAGTAAAAACCTCAGCACGTACCTTTAGTGAAAAAATCGAATTACGCGGGGTTACAGCGAATAACCTGCGTGGAATCGACGTTGACGTACCTTTAGGGGTTTTAACAGCTGTGACGGGTGTAGCCGGTTCTGGAAAGAGTACTCTAATCGGCGCTTTGGTAAGTTCGGGAGCAGCGCCCTCGGAAATAATCATGGTTGACCAAGGTGCGATTAAAGGATCACGACGTTCCAACCCAGCTACTTACACGGGGGTGTTTGACCCAATCCGCAAAGCCTTCGCGAAAGCCAGCGGACAAAAACCCGCACTATTTTCAGCAAACTCAGAAGGTGCCTGTGAAACATGTAAAGGTGCGGGAGTAATCTACACGGACTTAGGATTCATGCAAACAGTGGAAAACCACTGCGAATCCTGCGACGGGCGACGTTTTGACGAAAGCGTCTTGCAATACCATTTGGAAGGTAAAAGTATCGCCGACGTATTAGAAATGCCCGCCCAAGAAGCCTTAGAGTTTTTCACGAAAGAAGCAAAAAATCCGGCAGTTTCTAAAGTCTTACAGCGACTGGTGGACGTGGGTTTAGAATACTTGAGCTTAGGGCAGTCGTTGACCACACTTTCAGGGGGTGAACGTCAGCGGTTAAAACTAGCATCCCAGATGGCTGACAAAGGTGGAATCTACGTGCTGGATGAACCGTCAACTGGGTTGCATCTGGCTGATACGCGTAAACTTTTAGCTTTGCTGGACCAACTAGTCGATTCTGGTAAAACCGTGATTGTCGTAGAGCATAATCTGCACGTAGTTGCTCATGCGGACTGGGTGATTGACCTGGGGCCAGGAGCCGGCCATGAAGGCGGGCAAGTTGTATACGCGGGCACCGTGTCACAAATGCATGCGGATAAGAACCTGGCAGATCAGTCAAAAACCGCACAATACATACAAAAATACTAAAAAATAACAAAGGTACGTGCTTAGAGTTTTCGCCGGAATCACAAGGAAAAACGAATGCGAAAACCTAAGCACGTACCTTTAACATTTTTGTGGATTCACACAACTAACAAAATAGCTAAAACCACAAAAAGCGCGCCAAGTAAGGTATCTACAGGATGTTTTACCCGCTCATACCCAGCAATAAATTTCGGGTTTGACGCAACCGTAGCTACCAAGGCAAACCAATTAAAAGAAATCGTCACCATGGTAAGGCCCAAGATAGCGCCCTCGGAAAAATAAATCTGCGCAGGCAACATGGAAGCAAAAAGTGAGGAATAAAAAATAATAGCTTTCGGATTACCTATGGTAGTAGTGACAAAGCCCAGCCAAGCGGATCGGTAGGCAGGCATGCGGGAATTCCCATTAGGGTGCGCAACAGAATCTGCAGATTCTCGAGGGCGGTCACTTTCACCTGCCGACACTGCTGAACCCGCGGGGTTATACACGCTGCGGTAAAGTCCCCAGAGGATGCGTAACCCAAAATAAAACAGCAGGGCAGCCCCACCTAAACGCGTGAACGTACCTAATGCGGGGTACGTGTTTAGTAGCGTAGCTAATCCTGCCATGGTGGCAATAATCCACAGGCTGGTGCCGAAAGCAATACCAGCGGCGGTGGCGTACCCATTTTTGCGACCGTAGTTAAGGGAAGCGCGTAAGACGGTGAGGAAATCAGGTCCCGGGGAAATCACTGCCACGGTGAATGCAGTGAGGATAGCAACCCACGTAGAAAAAGTCAGCAAGGTACGTCCTTTCGAAAACCACTCTCAGAATAGCTTAAAAACCGGAGAAAACTCTAAGCACGTACCTATAAGAAAGAACCTGAGGATAAGCACGTATCTGAATGTTGTAAAGCTGCGGGAGCGCATGAAATGCAATGACGTACCTGCGGGTAGAAACATTCCAAGGAATGGGAAGGGATATAAAAGAAAACCATAGAATGCGACAATAAAACTGGTTCCCGCTGGCACAACGGTAGGGAACATACTGTCTGACTGTTCCCAGAAAGATCACTCATGAAAATCCTGCTACTTGGATCTGGAGGCCGGGAGCACGCCCTGGCTCGTGCAATCACTAAAAACGTTAACCACGAACTTTACTGCGCACCGGGCAATCCCGGAACCGCAGCATTGGGAGTAAATGTTGCGTTAAAGGAAACTGACCCTCAGGCAGTTACTGCTTGGGCTGTGGAAAACCAGGTCGATCTGGTGGTAGTTGGTCCAGAAGCTCCTCTCATTGCGGGCGTAGCCGATGCAGTGCGCGCCGCGGGTATTCCAGTGTTCGGTCCAGACCAGGCAGCTGCGCAGCTGGAAGGTTCTAAGTCTTTCGCTAAAGAAATCATGGCTGCTGCTGGAGTGAAAACTGCGGGCTCGATTACCTGCCGTACCCAGGCAGAAGTTGATGCCGCGATCAAGTCTTTCAACCCGCCCTATGTAGTTAAAAATGATGGCTTAGCAGCTGGTAAAGGCGTGGTAGTTACTGAAGATTTTGATGCTGCTTTGGCGCACGCTTACGCCTGTGTGGAAGCTGATGGTGGCGCAGTTGTTTTTGAAGAATACTTGGCTGGTCCAGAAGTTTCCCTGTTCTGCATTTCTGATGGTAAGACGGTTGTTCCTTTGCAACCAGCGCAGGACTTTAAGCGTATTTTTGCTGGAGACCAGGGGTCAAACACGGGTGGTATGGGCGCTTATTCGCCGCTTCCTTGGCTTCCAGACGGATTCGTAGCTGAAGTTGTAGCTGAAGTAGCGCAGCCGGTAATTACGGAAATGGCTCGTCGCGGAACTCCGTTTGTGGGTTTGCTCTACTGTGGTTTGGTTTGTACGGCAAAGGGCACGCAGGTTATTGAGTTCAACGCGCGTTTTGGTGATCCTGAAACCCAGATTGTCCTGCCATTGTTGGAAACTCCATTGGCTGACGTGCTTTACGCTGCGGCAACCGGTACTTTAGCTGATTTACCTGTTTTGCAGTGGTCTCACAAGGTTGGCGTCGGCGTTGTTATGGCGGCTCCTGGTTACCCGGGCGCGATTACTACGGGTGCTGCGATTAGTGGCGTGGACGTGGCAGATGCCCGTGAGGACGTGCAGATTGTCGTGGCGGGCGCTCGCGGTGAGTATCCTGCTGGTTTGGAAACTTCCGGTGGGCGTGTTTTCACTGTGTGTGCGCAGGCGGATGATTTGGTTGCTGCCCGTGAGTTGGCGTATGCGGCGGTTTCGGATATTGCTTTCGAGGGCGCTCAATTCCGTGCTGATATTGCATTGAAGGCTGCTAATGGGGAAATCTCTGTTCCTGAACCGGCCTGTGGTTGCAACTGTTCCGCAAATGAAACGAAGGTACGTGTTTGGCCTTATCCGGTTGTGGAGGTGCCTGGTTGGACGCATGTTTCTCAGGGTAAGGTCCGTGACTTGTATGTTAATGACGAGGATGATTCCCTGCTGCTGGTAGTGGCGTCGGACCGTATTTCTGCTTATGACTATGTGTTGGATACTCCGATTCCTGATAAGGGTAAGATTCTGACTCAGCTTTCTGCGTGGTGGTTTGAGCAGTTAGGTGTTGAGAACCATGTGGTTTCTTTGGATGTGCCTGAAGTGGTTGCGGGTCGGGCTATGATTTGTCGTCGCCTGTCTATGTATCCGGTTGAGTGTGTGGCGCGTGGTTATCTGACTGGTTCAGGCCTGAAAGAGTACCGTGAGTCGCAGTCAGTTTGTGGAGTGAGCCTGCCAGCTGGTTTAACTGAGGCTTCTGTGCTTCCGGAACCGATTTTTACTCCCGCGGCTAAGGCTGAGGTGGGGGAGCATGATGAGAATGTTTCCTTCGAGCGGGTTGTGGAAATGGTTGGGCCTGAGGTGGCTGAGTCTTTGCGGGCAGCGACTTTAGAGGTTTATTCTAAGGCGGCGGCTATTGCTGCTGAGCGGGGCATTATTTTGGCTGATACTAAGTTTGAGTTCGGGCATATTGATGGTCGTTTGATTTTGGGCGATGAGGTTTTGACTCCGGATTCTTCTCGTTTCTGGCCGGCTGATCAGTGGGTTGAGGGTCAGGTGACTCCTTCTTTTGATAAGCAGTATGTGCGTGACTGGTTGGTTTCTGATGGGGCTGGTTGGGATCGTCAGTCTACTCCGCCGGCTTTGCCTGCTGAGGTTGTGGAGGCGACTCGGGCTCGTTATGTGGAGGCTTTTGAGAAGCTGACGGGGCGTGTGTTCCAGGCTTGATTTAGTTATTAACTATTTTTAGTTGAGGGTACGTGCTTGTGTTTTGGCGTGGGTTTTCTGCGCGAAAACACAAGCACGTACCTTTATTTATTTTGGGGGTGGGGAGTTTTGCTTGGAATATTAGGGTTTTCGAGGGCGGAAAATAAAAGTTGAGCGTAATCTGCTCAACTTTTAGATTTATAAATTGACAGCGTAACTAAACTGCGTAAACTTGAGTATGTAAAGCTCAAGTACGAAAACTTGAGCAGGATAGACTCAAGAATGGCATTCATAATCCGCCCTCGGAAATATAACGAGCAAAACGGAAAATGCCCCAAAATAGGAGGACAGTAATGGGACGTGCAGTAGGCATTGACCTCGGTACCACCAACTCAGCAATCGCAACCCTCGAAGGTGGCGAACCAACCATCATCGCCAACGCAGAAGGTATGCGCACCACCCCTTCCGTAGTAGCATTCTCCAAGACCGGTGAAGTCCTGGTCGGCGAAATCGCAAAGCGTCAGGCAGTCACTAACGTTGACCGCACCATCATGTCCGTAAAGCGCCACATGGGCACTGACTGGACCATGGCAGTAGACGACAAAAAATACACCGCAGAAGAAATCTCTGCACGCATCCTTTCCAAGCTAAAGCGTGACGCCGAAGAATACCTGGGCGAACCAGTAACCGACGCAGTAATCACCGTACCTGCATACTTCAACGACGCTGAACGTCAGGCAACCAAGGACGCAGGTGCAATCGCCGGTTTGAACGTAACCCGTATTGTTAACGAACCAACCGCAGCGGCACTGGCATACGGCCTGGCAAAGGGTAAGGAAGACGAACTCATCCTGGTATTCGACCTGGGTGGCGGTACCTTCGACGTATCCCTGCTCGAAATCGGCAAGGACACCGAAGATGATTCCACCTTCTCCACCATCGAAGTACGTGCAACCTCTGGTGACAACCGCCTGGGCGGCGACGACTGGGACCGCGCAATCGTAAACTGGCTGGTAATCCAGGTAAAGGCAAAGACCGGTAACGACCTGTCTAAGGACCCAGTAGCAATGCAGCGTCTGCGCGACGCAGCAGAACAGGCAAAGAAGGAACTCTCCTCTTCCACCTCCACCAACATCTCCCTGCAGTACCTAACCATGGTTGATGGCGTCCCAGTACACCTGGATGAAACCCTCACCCGCGCAAAGTTCGAAGAAATGACTGCCGACCTGCTGGAACGTACCAAGGCTCCATTCCATGCAGTAATCCGTGACGCAGGCATTTCCGTAAACGACATTGACCACGTAATCCTGGTTGGTGGCTCCACCCGTATGCCAGCAGTTACCGAAGTTGTAAAGCAGCTGACCGGCGGTAAGGAACCATCCAAGTCCGTTAACCCAGATGAAGTTGTAGCAATGGGTGCAGCTCTGCAGGCTGGCGTTATCCAGGGTGACCGTAAGGACGTTCTCTTGATTGACGTCACCCCACTGTCCCTCGGTATCGAAACCAAGGGTGGCTTCATGACTAAGCTGATTGACCGCAACACCGCGATTCCAACTAAGTCCACTGAAATCTTCTCTACCGCAGAAGACAACCAGCCATCCGTACTGATCCAGGTATTCCAGGGTGAACGCGAGTTCGCACGCGACAACAAGCCACTGGGCACCTTCGAACTGTCCGGCATTGCCCCAGCACCACGCGGCATCCCACAGATCGAAGTTACCTTCGACATCGATGCAAACGGTATCGTACACGTATCCGCAAAGGACCTGGGTACTGGCAAGGAACAGTCCATGACCATCACCGGTGGATCCGGCCTGGCAAAGGACGAAATCGACCGCATGGTTAAGGAAGCAGAAGCACACGCTGAAGAAGACAAGCAGCGCCGTGAAGAAGCTGAACTGCGCAACACTGCAGAGCAGACCGTTTACGCAATGGAAAAGGTTCTTAAGGACGAAGCTGAAAAGATTTCTGACGAAACCGCCACCGCTGTGAAGGCAGACGTTGACGCTCTGAAGGAAGCCTTGGCAGGTACCGACGTGGCAGCAGTTCGCGCTGGCTTGGAAAAGCTCAACGAATCCGGCATGAAGATCGGCCAGGAAGTTTACGCAGCATCTCAGGCGCAGCAGGCAGCTGCAGGTGATACTTCCGAGGGCGCTCAGTCTGAAGACGACGTGATTGACGCGGAAATCATCGACGAAGACGAATCTAAGTAACAGCTTAGAAACTGATCGTTAAAGGCACGTGTGGGGGCGGACTACTCCGCCCCCACACGTGCAATCACACAGAAAATAGGATGTAACCGTGGAAAACACCCCAGAAAATAACCTGCCTGAAGAACCAGTAACCTCGGCAGAGAACCCTGCACCAGCAGAAAACAACGAAGACTTAACGCATTTGGAAGCCCAGCTAGCCGACGTTGAAGTACCTGAACTAGCAGAACTCACTCCAGAAGCTGAGCTGGAAGCTTTGCGCGCGGAAAATGCGCAGCTTAACGACGATTTAGCTCGTTCTCGCGCTGACTACTATAACCTTGATCAGCAGTACAACAACTACGTACGCCGTTCAAAAACTGAACAGTTAAGCGCAAAACAAGTGGGTAAAGCCGACGTGGTAGAGGCTATGCTGAGCGTCCTCGACGATATTGAAGCCGCCCGCCAGGCAGGTGACTTGACTGACGGACCATTTGCTTCGATTGCTGCCAAACTAGAACAGGTTTTAGAAAATCGTTACGCATTCAAGCGTTTCGGTGTAGCTGGCGACCCATTCGACCCACAGTTCCACGAAGCGGTAATGGCAACCCCAGCTGAGGTTGAAGTAGAAACCGTGCTGCAAGTAGTTCAGTCCGGCTACCAGCTGGGAGATACGGTGTTACGCCCAGCTAAGGTTATTGTCGCTAACCCCCAGTAGTTTAAGTATTTTTTTAAGGAACACACATGGCCGGTCAAGACTGGTTAGATAAAGACTTCTATAAGGTTTTAGGAGTCTCTAAAGACGCTGATGATTCCGTCATTAAGAAGGCGTACCGTAAGCTGGCGCGCGCTAATCATCCGGATCAAAATCCGGGTGATAAGGCCGCGGAAGAACGCTTTAAAGCCATCAGTGAAGCCTACACTGTGCTCTCTGACGCAGAACAACGCAAACAGTATGATGCGATTCGCGCGATGGGGCCGGGCGGGTTTGGTGGCTTTGGAGGTTTCGGCGGCGGTCGCGGTGGTTCCGGATTTGGTGGTACTGGCTTCGGCGGGGCTTCTGGAGGATTCTCAGGCGCAAGTTTTGAAGATATTCTGGGCGCTTTTTCCGGAGGGCGGCGGGGAAGCGCCTCCACTGGGACTGGCAGCTTTGAAGATATCTTAGGCACCATGTTCGGCGGGATGAATGCCGGAGGCAACCCAGGTTTTGGCGGGTCAACGGGTGGTTTTGGAGGTTCTTACGGGACTCCAACGAAAGGTTCAGATATTGCGACCTCGGTAAAAATGTCATTCCGGGAAGCTGCTGAAGGTGCCACCGTAAAAATGGCGGTAGATGGTAAAAACATGACCGTGCGGATTCCATCCGGCGTAAGTGATGGTAAGAAACTCCGCTTAAGCGGTAAGGGGCGCCCTGGCACTAACGGTGGTCCAGCTGGTGACCTGGTAGTCACCATCATGGTTGATCCGCATCCGGTATTCAGTATTTCTGGGCAAACCCTGCAGATGAAGCTACCTATCACTTTGGCGGAAGCAGTTTTGGGTGCCAAAATCACGGTGCCGATGTTGAGCGGTGATCAGATTACCGTGAAGATTCCTGCTGGTTCAGTTAGTGGTAATCGCCTGCGTGTACGTAAACAGGGGTTGGAAGTTAAAGGTAAGCGCGGTGACTTGTTTATTGAACTAGATGTTGTCACCCCGCAGAAGCATTCTAAAGAGGCTATTGCGGCTTTAGAAGCTTATGCGGAAGCCACAAAAGACTGGGATCCGCGGGCTGATTTTAAAGCTACCCTTGACTAAACTGATATTAGGTACGTGCTTAGTGATTTGAGAGAGCAATGACGACTTACGTTATTTCAGTAGCCGCGGAATTAGCGGGAATGCACCCGCAAACTCTGCGTCAATATGATCGCCTGGGAATCGTGATTCCAGCGCGAACAAAGGGGCGTGGTCGTCGTTACTCTGCTCGTGATGTCGCACGCTTACGTGAAGTGCAACGCCTGTCTCAGGATGAGGGAATCAACCTGGAAGGTATTCGGCGGATTCTGACACTTGAAGAAAAGTTAGAACAAGCTACTGATGAGGTAACGCGTTTGCGTGCTGAGAATGCTCTATTACAAGCACGTTTAGAAATATTGGAAGATCGACGTACTCGAGTTTTCGCTGCTTCAACATCTGGAGATGTTACAAGCCTGCGTCGAGGAACACGAATTCGCCCGGTTTCTGCAGGAAATGAGCTAGTTCCAATCAGTCGTGAGAATGCTATGAAAATTTTGCGACAAATGGGTTTAACATAATGTTTAGTTTATGTTAGACTTAAGTTATCGATCGCGATGGAAGCCTCCTCTCCCAGGGAGTTCATCGCGATCATTTTTTATTTCCCACCCAAGGTACTTGTTTGCATCCAATGCCACTTAATTTCACTAGCTCACTGGGGAAAACACCGGTATTATAGAGATAATCCCCAATTTGAAAAGGAAAATCATGACTGATCAGAACCCATTCCAGATGGCACCTGGCGAAAACCAGCCAGAAGTACCTGCGCAGCCAGTACCACCAATGCCACCTACTCCACAGATGCCGGAAGCACAGGTACCAACCACTCCAGTAGCACCTGCAATGCCAGCACAACCAGCTGTACCACCTCAGCCTGCAGCCCCAATGCAGCCACAGTTCGGCGCATACTCTCAGACTGGTGCGCAGACCCCAAGCAGCCAGGCACCATACGCAGGTCAGGGTGTAAACGCAACCCAGGTACCACCAGCACCACAGGCACCAGCAACGAACTACCCACAGAACGGACAGTTCACCCAGGCAGGTCAGTTCCCACAGGGAAGCATGGCAATGCCAGGTGCAGCACCAGGACAGAAGCTTCCAGGACGCGGTAAGTCCGTAGCCATGCTGGTAATCGGCCTGGTAATGATGTTCTTCATCGCTCCAATCGCCGTATTTGTGGGCGTACTCTCAGGCATCGGCGGTCTAGGTAACGACACTGTAACCGTTGGAACTAATGGTCAAGTACACCTACAGGTCACTGGCCCAAACGCTGAAGCAGCAATTTGTGGAATCACTGACGGTGAAAACGTAGTTGAACTCGACCGCCAGAGTGACGGTAGCTTCACCACCGACGGCATTCCAGAAGGCACCTACGATATTGTCTGTGACAACCTCACCGACCAAGACGTAGTAATCGCAATCACTGACTCCGTAGTAGGTAACACCCTCGCAGGTGTAGGCATCTCCATGCTCATCGGCTTCATCGGCTTGGTACTCACAATCGTCGGCATCGTAATGTTGGTAAAGACCAACAAGCGCCGCAAGGCAATGATGACCCCAACCGGTTGGTGAAAATAAACTAACTTAAAGATTTGTGCCCGTAGCTGATCGCTGCGGGCACAAACTTTTGTCTGAAAACCTAAGCACGTACCCACCACTGATATTCTTAAACATAAAGGTACGTGCTCAAGGAAACTGAGGAAAAGTGGAAATCAAAAGCACCAAAATCGGACCCATCGCAGAACAAGGACAACACCTGCGCACCCACCACGGAATCACCGAAAATGACCCCTGGTACTGGCTAGACACAAAACACGGAGACCCCAACCACGCAACCGTACAAGAACTAGTCGCCCTCGAAAATAAATGGGCAGAAGAAAAAATTGCCCACACCCACCCAATTCGCGAAAAAATCGTCGCCGAAATTCGCGCACTCACAAAAGAAACCGACGTTAGCGCACCCGTAAAACACGGAAACTACTGGTACTTCACCCGCACCTTCGAAGGCATCGACTACCCACGCCTATGCCGCGTAAAAAGCAATGACGTACCCACAGTCAATGCGGAAACCACCCACGAAAATGAAGAAATCATTCTGGACCAAGCTAAGTGTGCAGAAGGCCAAGAATTCTACTCAGTTGCCAACCAGGTAATCGACGTCGAAGGAAACCGTTTCATCTGGGGTGAAGACACTACCGGTGGGGAACTCTACGACCTGCGTGTAATGGAATTCGCAACCGGAGAAATCATTGATGACGCTGTTAAACAAGTGGGATACTCCCTGGCAGTAGTCGGAGAAGACCTCTACTACACCCGCGTAGACGACGTCTGGCGTGCACACCAAATCTGGGTACACCGCATCGGCACCGATGCCGCGGAAGATGAACTGGTATTTGAAGAACCAGACGAAAAATTCGAAATCTACGTTTCCAAGTCCCGCGACAACCAGTGGGTAATCATTGGCTCATACGCGACTCTGAGTACTCGCATATGGCTATTTCCAGCAGATGGTAAGCGTCGTGCGCCACGCCAACTTACCACTCCTAAAGAAGGACTGCGCTATTCCGTAGAACCCGCCGGAAACCACCTGCTCATTAACCATAACCTGGTCAGCGAAGATGAAACCCTAGCAATAGTTCCAACTCCTTCCATCGAACAATTCGAAGGTACGTCCTTAGAACAACCCCTATGCCCAGAAGAAACTTGGGTAGAGAACTGGACGTTAGTTGAAGGCGAACGCCTGCTGGAAGTCTACGCATTTGAAAAATTTGCAGCCTTCGCTATGCGCGCTAACGGGCAGACCGCAATCCGCATCTGGGTACGTTCTCAGGCATATCAAGGCGAAGACGTACCTTTGGATGAAACTGCTGTGAAATCCCTCTACAACGAAAGTTTCTCAATCGAATGGCCACAAGCTGTGCGCGTCATTGAGCCAGCTTCAAACCCAGAGTGGGACACAAATAGCTTCCGCTTCACAGTACAGTCTTTCGCGCAACCACCTATTACCGCAGAGTACGTGCTCACTTCGGATTCTTCCGAGGGCGGTCAAATCAATGTAATCAAAGAACTACAAGTACCAGGATTCGACCCCACACAGTACGAAACCCGCCTGGAATGGGTAGAAGCACGCGACGGCGTGAAAGTACCGGTATCCATGGTTTACCGTAAAGACCTGTGCGCAGACAGGACAAACCCAGGGTTAATTTATGGCTACGGATCCTACGAAGCCAGCATGGATCCATGGTTCTCCATTAACCGAATCACTCTTCTGAACCGTGGGCTAGTCTACGCCATGGCGCATATTCGCGGTGGTGGGGAACTGGGACGAAACTGGTATGAACAGGGTAAGTTCGCGGTAAAAACCAACACTTTCAACGACTTTGTAGACGTTTCACGTTGGCTAGTAGACAGCGGTTGGGTAGCTTCCGGACGCCTTGCAGCACAAGGTGGCTCCGCAGGTGGACTGCTCATGGGAGGGATCGCTAACCAAGCGCCAGAACTCTACCGGGTTGTAGACGCGCACGTACCATTCGTAGATGCCCTAACTACCATCCTGGATCCATCAAAACCACTCACAACAGGAGAATGGGATGAATGGGGAAACCCCCTAGAAGATCCAGAAATCTACCAGGTAATGCGAGCATACACCCCGTATGAAAATGTTAAAGCAACCACATACCCAACGATGATTGCACAAACCAGCCTCAACGATATTCGCGTCTCCTACGTAGAACCACTCAAATGGGTACAGCGCCTACGTGACGTTTCAGAAGTTACAGACGCCAACCCAGTTATCTGTTTAATCGAAGAAGTAGCCGGTCACGGCGGTGGCTCTGGACGCTCAAAGAAGTGGGATGAATTCGCGCGATCAACCGCATTCATCCTAGACCAGTTAGGCATTCAAGAATAAGTACTTGCTTAATGTAACTGTGGGTACGTGGTTGCTGAAATCAGCAACCACGTACCCACAGTTAGTTTTTATTGAACGGCCTCGGAAAACTAATCCTCTGAGGACGCACCCAACAAAATTTCATCCGGCAAAGCATACAAAGCACCCGCTTTTAAAGCAGCAATAGCAACCGCCTGGCGCGTGTGTGCAAAACGTACCCCCGCGCGGCGGCGAGCCTCCCCACGGCCAAAAACAAATTTCTCAAACAAAACAGTTCCCACCAAAGAAACTGCCCCAATGCCTAACGCAAAGGCAGCTAAAGGAAGCTTCGCAACCTGAGCATCCTCGCCTTCTGACTCATCCTCAAAAGACGGGATAACCGGCTCCATTAATATGCAAATCATTCGCAGTCACAACACCTAAAAGCGCTGACTTACCCCAAAAACGCAAGGCACGTGAACGATAAAAATCAGGCAACGCGTACCAAGTGCAAACCACCCCAGCGTCAGTTAAAACATAAGCGACCTTTGGGTTCTCAACGCTCCAATCATGAACACGTACCGCAACGTCAGAAAGACCATTCCAAAAACTCTTCAATGCACTAAACTCATTCCGTAGCTAAAAACTCTAAACGCTCAAAAATCTTCGCGCCGTCCATACGCAAACCATCATGCTGATACTCATTCGTAACCCAAGTACGAATATTAGCCAAAGCACCAGTTTCTAAAGAAAGCTCAGTCGGAACAAACATATCTTCAAAATATACTGCCGCCGCCCCCGGAACCTCATTCGAAGCCAAAACTGACTTATCGTACAGAGGCGTCCAATCCGTGTCCATAGCCAAAATCTCAGCTATTTCCTTAAGAGGGCGCAACGCATAATCTTCCTCAAACAGCCAAGGATAAATATGCTCACCTGTTAAATAAATCGGAGTCGACAAATCACGTGGCTCAGGTGACGAGGCGAACCCCGCAGGGATCTCAGACCCAACCTTGTCCAACAGCCGCCACGCACCCCAAGCAGTTGGAATACCCTTAAGAGACTCCAAAACACCCGCATAAATAGTTTCATGCATGAGAGCGTACAACGGAGAATCTCCCATTGAAACCTGGCGATAAACATTGTCCAAAAACTGCTTATTTAAGCGTTTCTGGCCATTAATAGTGCTGAAAGCGCCCTCAAATAAGTAATGAAGCTGGTCGAAGCCTGAGTCCCCACCCAGCATCATGCCTAACATACGTAAACGGCCAACTGACAGGCGCTCACCATTAGGCAAAAACTCCTCATGCGTGGAAAGATACTGCACAAGGTCACGTAACACAGGTTCATCCTGCTTAAAACGGTTAAAGTAAACCTCATTACGCTTAGCCGTAGCAAGGTATGTCCTCGTGTAAATCTCATCAATGCTAGTTAAACCAGGCAAACCACCAGTGTAGTAAACCGCATTCAAAGCCTGCGGAGCCAAAGACAAGTACGTGGTGTTAATGAAACCACCATAAGACTGGCCAAGGCTAGACCACTTATTACCGCCATTCAAACGCTCGCGGACAATCTCAGCATCACGAACAATCGAATCAGCTCGGAAATGCTTCAGATATGCAGCCGCCTGAACTGGAGAACCAAAAGCTGACAACGTACCTTCGTCTAAACGCGTTGACAAGCCAGTACCACGCTGATCCAGAATAAACACACGGTACTTCTTCAATGCCTGACCAACCCAGCCACCACGATAATCACCTGGACGAACTCCTCGACCACCAGGTCCACCCTGCATGAAAACTAACGCAGGCTTCGTTAAATCAGGTAACTCACCATCATTAACTTCCCGGACGAATAAGCTAATCTGCTGACCACGTGGATTCGCATGATCTAAAGGAACGTTAATATGATGATCAACCACATTCATTCCATGTATGCGGTAAGCAGTGTGGGACTCAGTAGTGTCCGCTAAATCTGGGTAAAGCAACGACGTACCTTTCTGCGTTGAAACTGGCTCGGCAATAGAAGCAGACTCAATAGTGAATGAAAATAAATCCCATTCAGGAATCTCCGCGTGTAGTGCACCTTCATTAGTAATAGGAGCCGAAGTAGCCGGAATATCAGCTGCTGGAACCTGGATGTCTTCACGTAAATTAGCTGACAAACCAGGACCTTCATCGGGGGAGTAGCCATCGCGGAACGCGGTAGCTGCAGCACGTGCCTTTTCGTCGACAAACTCGTTCATATCATGCCCAGAGTGACCACGTACCCACTCGAAAGTAACTTTACGCCCTTGCATCAAAGCATCAATTTCCTGAATTAACTCAACATTCAAAACAGGAGATCCATCAGCCTTCTTCCAGTCCTTACGCTTCCAACCATGAATCCACTTCGTCATGGAATCAATAACGTACCTTGAATCAGCCAAAATATGCAGAGGCTCATCCAAATGAGCGGTAGACTTCAATAAATCTAAAACAGCGTACAGTTCGCCAATATTATTCGTACCATGCTTGAACCCGCCGGCACGCCAAGTAGACTCATCAATCGCCCACGCCCAACCAGTTGGACCAGGATTCTTCAACGCAGAACCATCTGCAGCAGCAATAATCGTCATGCACTCATCATGGCACAAACTTCAGTAAGGCTTCACAATGCCGGGCGGGAAAAATGATTTCAAGACATTAAATTTAACTCCCTCGGAAATATCCTCCCAAGTGAAACGCACAATCTTACGAAAAATCTTCAAAAGCGAAGCCTCACGACGTGCCTGCGCTTCTAAAACCAGCTTCGCGTCAGCCTTCGCATACTTAATCTGCCCATCAACCTCAGCGAAAATCCCATACTTTAACCAAGCTGCATCAACAAAAAACACCTGACCATCGACCATTACAAACTTTTGCTGCTCAGGCTGTGGAAACCCCTGCAAGAATAACTGTGCCTTAAACCTGCTTTCCGCTACAGATTCACTCCACGGGGTAACGAAATCTAAACGTTTTAGGATGCGCTTATTCGCATATGGGTAATCGCCTCGGGTAATGATGGCTCGTAAACGATGCTTAATCTTCGCGCACGCTTGGTCAGCAACGCTACGTTTCCTGCGGTCTGGCTGACAAAGCATACGCATTAGCGAGTCCGCACCTACAAACGCGCGCTCCGCATCCTCAAGCGCTAAATATTCAAGAATCAGGTATTCAGGAGTCAGTGTTGGAATATTTTGAACCCTGGTAAATGCCTCTTTCGGGAGGAAATTTCGGCGGTGGCGGAACACCGTGGTCACCGGGAGATTACGAATAAAACGCCCGATATGAGTTTTTCGGCGCTGGTGGGGAGCTTTGAAAGCGAGTTGAATATTTACATCCTCGTGTAGAACTGCAGTTTCGTATAAGCAACTTGCGCTTTCTAACGTTGCATAGGTTTCAGAACCAGAGTTCCCAATGGTTTCATTTAGTCGGGTTCGGTGGATTAATTTATTGCGTTCCCAGATGAGGGTAGGGATGAAAAGAATACACCAGTGACGTGAGACGATGCGGGGAGCAGTGGGTGGGTTTGGAATAAACTGCAGTAGTTTTTCATAAGCCAAATGGGCTTGGTTTATTAGCGAATATGCATTAATCATGCCCCTATTAAGCGGGTTTTTTTGAGGGCGGAAAAGAGGTAGGTAGTGTTTTCTGTGGAAATCTTCTGGTGTTAGAATGCCCTGTGTACACGAGCTGTTCGCTGCAGTGGGTACGTGGTTAGGTTTGAGTAGACTCGCCGAGCGGTGAAGGATGGTGAACCTCTTCTCAAGAGAAGGTTAAATCTATGCTTAAATAAGGAGCTCGCATATACTGGATTTTAAGAATTAACTTTTATACAGGAGCAGAGTAAATGTTAGACCGCGGAAAGCACGTATTCGAGGCCATTAACTGGAACAAGCTCGAAGATGATAAAGACTTGGAAGTATGGGATCGTCTTACCGGTAACTTCTGGCTTCCTGAAAAAATTCCTTTGTCAAACGACATTCCATCCTGGAACACTCTGCGTCCAGAAGAGCAGGATATGACCAACAAGGTCTTCACTAACCTGACTCTTTTGGATACGCTGCAGGGCACGGTTGGTGCGATTTCTTTGATTTCTGACGCACGTACGCCACACGAAGAAGCTGTGCTAACAAATATCGCATTCATGGAATCTGTGCATGCACGATCTTACTCTTCAATCTTCTCTACCCTTCTATCAACCCAGGAAATTAATGAAGTTTTCCGCTGGTCAGAAGAGAACGAGCAAGTTCAACGAAAAGCCGAAATTGTAAATTCATACTATGTAGCTGATGACCCGTTGAAGAAGAAGGTTGCTTCCACCATGCTGGAATCCTTCCTCTTCTACTCTGGTTTCTACGCTCCAATGTACTGGTCATCTCACGCGAAGCTCACCAACACCGCAGACCTGATTCGTCTGATTATCCGAGACGAAGCAGTTCACGGCTACTACATTGGTTACAAGTACCAGCTGGGTGTACGTGAATCTAGCGAAGCACGCCAGCAAGAGCTTAAAGATTACACCTTCGACTTACTCTACGAACTGTACGACAATGAAGAGCAGTTCACTGAAGACCTCTATGATCCACTGGGTCTGACTGAAGACGTTAAGAAGTTCCTGCGTTACAACGCAAATAAGGCGTTGATGAACCTAGGTTATGAAGCGCTCTTCCCAGCTGAATCTTGTGATGTGAACCCTGCGATCTTGGCGTCTTTGTCACCTAATGCTGATGAGAACCATGACTTCTTCTCTGGTTCTGGATCCTCTTACGTGATTGGTGATATTGAGGATACTCAGGACGAAGACTGGGATTTCTAAGCTAACTAAGAGTTAAACGGCTGGCTGCTCTAAAGCGTCAGCCGTTTAACTTTTCTGTATTCATTAAGGGTACGTGTTTAAGGTAATTATGAACATTGCGGCTGGGTACGTTAATCGTCGAGTGTTAATCACCGGGGCGGGTGGCAGTATTGGTTCCGAACTAGCGTGCTTGCTGTATGCTGCGGGAAACCGAGATTTAGTGCTACTAGACCGTGATGGGAGTCATCTGCATCAGCTTGAACTTCGCATGATGGGTACCGGTTTGCTGCAGAATCCCCAGTTTGTGTTGGCGGATATTCGCGATTCAGATACTTTAATGGAAATATTCCGCAACTATCAGCCGGAAATCGTAGTGCATGCAGCGGCGCTTAAACACGTACCTCTGTTAGAAAGATTTCCGGAAGAAGCGTGGAAAACTAACGTTTTAGGTACGTTGTCGGTTTTACGGGCAGCTAACGTAGTTGGGGTTACAGAGTTCATTAATATTTCTACTGATAAAGCTGCTGAGGCTACTACGGTTTTGGGAAAAAGTAAGGCATTGGCTGAGCAGCTTACTTTGGCATTCGCGGAAGGCGAAACTGTTTCATACAACCAGGTATGTGCTTGTTTAGAAAATTCCCGAGGGCGGTTCTCGCAACTAATCGAATCGGAAAGCGATGTGCCGGTTAAGCGTAGGTACGTTAACGTGCGTTTTGGTAACGTGGTGGGCTCACGAGGTTCAGTAAGTGAGACTTTTAAATACCAGATTCAGCATGGGCTGCCGGTAACTGTTACGACTGAGGATTCCTACCGGTTCTTAATGTCAGTAGCAGAAGCATGTGAACTAATTTTAGCTTCACTGGAACAGGCAAATAATGCGGAAACTGTTGTTTTAAAAATGGGGCAGCAGGTAAGAATCACGGACTTTGCGCGAGAAATAATGAGTTCTGAGAATAAGCACGTACCTATTGAAATTGTTGGAAATCGGGTTGGAGATAAGCTGCGAGAAACACTCTTAGACACGGGTGATTCCTTAACGCGTGAAACTCAAACTTGCTGGTTTGTGATATCTCAACGACGCAAACTCGATGAGTTAACTTCTGAAGCTATTAAGTGAGGGAAAGACAATGAGTGTAAAAGTACTGATGGTGTGTACAGGCAATATTTGCCGATCTGTAATGGCAGAAGTTGTATTACAAGAACACCTTCGTAAAGCGGGCGTTGACGCAGTCGTAGATTCGTGTGGTATTTCAGATGAAGAACATGGCAATCCGATAGATTATCGCGCACAACGGACACTAAAAGGCGCTGGATACGTGCTGCCAAACCATGCTGCACGCCAAATAAATAGCAGAGATTTAGAAGAAAATGACTTAATCTTGGCAATGACGTACCGTCATTTTGAAGCTGTGGAACGGTTAGTGAATCGGAAGCAAACAAACTTTAATCTTAGTGAAGACGTACCTCGCTTAATGATGTTCCGAGCTTTCGACCCACAGGGAATCAACGGCGAGATTGAGGGAGCGCCCTCGGGAACGAAAAATGCGCCAACTAAAGTAAAAGACGTACCTGATCCCTGGTATGGGACTCAAGCAGATTTTGAAGAAACCCTAGCCACCATCGAACGTTGTATTCCCGCGCTACTAGCTGAAATACAACGCCGAGAAACCAAATAACCAAACTTTAAGGAAATCTACCCAGAGAAACATGAGCACTCGGCTAAAAGAAACCCTAATAGTAATTCTGCTAGCAGCAGTTGGATTCGTCGGAATCTACACGCTGCTCGCCAGTGCCTCTGCACAAAAAGAACCTGCCACCATAGCTAAACCCAATGGGCCTGGCCCGCAGCGCCCAATCTTGGACTTAAGCGGATTCAATCCAGGAAATCTTATCTCTGATGCAGAATTCTTCAACGCCGATGCCATGTCAGAAGAACAAGTACGTACCTTCATAAAAGACTGGAATGATGGATGCGAATCAGATAAGGAAAAAGCGCCTTGCCTGAGTGAATATCGCGAGCACGTACCCTTTCGTCAAGCAACCAGATTCTGCCCGTACGATATGCCAGGGGGAGATTTGGACGCAGCTGGAATCATTAGCCAAGCAGCCTATGCTTGCCAGATTAGCCCGCAGGTTCTGTTAGTTACCTTGCAGAAAGAACAAGGGCTAATAAGCGCCTCTGGTTCACAGTTAAAAGAAGAAAGATACTCGATTGCCTTAGGGTACGGTTGCCCGGATGGGGAAGCCTGTGATCAACAGTTTTTCGGCTTTGCAAACCAAATATATGGAGCGGCCCAGCAATTTCAACGCTACCGTGTTGAACCATGGAAATACCAAGTAAAAGCTGGTCAAAATAATGCAATCCAATTTCACGTAAACCCTGAGTGCGGTAGTAAAACCATCTACATTGAGAACCAAGCTACAGCGGGACTATACAATTACACGCCCTATCAACCAACTGCTGACACGTTAGCTGGGCATAGAACTCAATGCTCCACTTGGGGAAATATGAATTTCTATGGGCTCTATCAGGCGTGGTTTAAATAGGGCGTGTAGTTAAAACCGCTAATTTTGTGGATTATTCAGCTTTAATAACTGGCTGAGAAGACCAAGGGAAATTAATCCACAGGTCAGTTTCTTTCCACGTGAAGTCAGGGTCGATAACTGACTGTGGCTTCTTATAGATAACCGCGCATTTTGCATCGACTTTAACGGAAGCTCCACCATCTAGAGAAAGACCCTTTTCGGCAATAAGTTCCATTACCATTTTTAGGGTTTTGCCGGAATCAGCTACGTCATCTACGACCAGGACTTTTTTGCCTTCTAAAGCGCTGACATCCATAAGTGGTGGAAGTAGTACAGGTTCTGGCAGGGTTTCGTGGACGTCAGTGTAGAACTCTACATTCATAGTGCCGATAGCTTTAACGCCCATAGCGTATGAGATTGCGCCAGCTGGTAGTAGACCGCCCCGGGCGATTGCAACGATAAGATCTGGAACCCAACCGGTGTTTACGATTTCTTGAGTTACGTCGCGCATTGCTTGACCGAAGGTTGGCCAGTCAAGATTTTCGCGGATTGGGGCTTTATCTGAAGTTGCGCCATCGTCGAATGCCATGGTTTTCCTCTGGGTACTTGTTTGAGTGTTTTCCTTATAATACCGCGCTTTAGGTGGGTTATAAAAGTTCCGAGGGCGGTGGGTACGTGTTCGCAGATTTTCGACGAGACACAAAAACTTGAGCGTAGTAGACTTAACTTAGAAAGTTGAGTCAATCCCACTCAAGGTTGCTGAAGTTGAAAACAAACCAAACCAAGTTTTCAACAAACACGTACCTACAAGTGAAAAGAGAAAAACATGAGCTACAAATTTACGACCAGAGTCCAAGAAGCAATAACCAACGCCATAAACCAAGCGAACGCAGCAGCAAACCCAAACGTTGAACCACTCCACATCCTCAACGCGCTACTTGAAGACCAAGAAGGCATTGCTGTAAGCCTACTCAAGGCCAGCGGGGCAGACCTCAAACTCATCGGAAGCCAAACACGTACCGCCCTCGTGAAACTCCCCGCGCTAAACGGAACGAATCCCGCAAACGCAAAAACCGGGCGAAGCATCCTAAACCTGCTAAACGAAGCCGAACAACAAACACAAAAACACGGCGACGACTACATCTCCACTGAACACGTACTCATCGCCCTCGCCAACCCGCAAGTCTGCGCAGAAACCGCGCGAATCCTAGAAACCGGGCACGCAACCCAAGAAAAAATCGAAACCATTCTCCCCCAAATAAGGAAACAACCAGTGACCACCCAAGACCCAGAAGGCACCTTCGAATCCCTCAAAAAATACGGCAGAGACCTAACCGAAGCTGCACAAAACGGAAAACTAGATCCAGTAATCGGGCGCGATGATGAAATTCGCCGCGTCATTCAAGTGCTATCCCGACGCACCAAAAACAACCCTGTACTAATCGGCGAACCCGGAGTTGGCAAAACCGCAGTCGTAGAAGGATTAGCACAACGAATCGTAGCTAAAGACGTACCCTCCTCACTAGCTGGAAAACGCCTAATCTCCCTCGATCTGGCCTCCATGGTTGCAGGCGCCAAATACCGTGGCGAATTTGAAGAACGCCTGAAAGCAGTCCTCGCTGAAATCACCGCAGCCGACGGGGAAATCATCACCTTCATCGACGAACTACACACCGTAGTTGGTGCCGGCGGTGGTTCCGAAGGCGCAATGGACGCAGGAAATATGCTGAAGCCAATGCTCGCACGCGGTGAACTACGTCTGGTAGGTGCCACTACACTAGATGAATACCGAGAAAACATTGAAAAAGACCCTGCGCTCGAACGCCGTTTCCAACAGGTATTCGTAGGAGAACCAAGCGTAGAAGACACAGTAGCCATCCTGCGTGGAATCGCACCAAAATACGAAGCACACCACAAGGTGACAATCTCAGACGGCGCGCTGGTAGCAGCCGCACAACTGTCAGACCGATACATTACCGGGCGAAAACTCCCCGACAAAGCAATCGACCTTATCGACGAAGCCGCATCCCGCCTACGCATGGAACTAGACTCGTCACCCGTTGAAATCGATACGCTACAACGCCAGGTCGACCGACTAAAAATGGAAGAATCCTACCTACAAGACAGCGCTTCAACCGAAGCAAGTACCCTAGAACAGCTTGAAAAAGTCAAACAAGAACTGGCCGAGAAGAGTGAAAAACTTAAGGTACTTGCTTTGAAATGGGAAGCAGAAAAACAAGAACGAAACCTGGTCGGCGACCTGCGCGTTAAGCTAGACGAGCTACAAACACAACTGGAACTAGCAGTGAGAGCAGGCAAATGGGAAGAAGCAGGGCGCCTACAAAACGGTGAAATTCCCGGCATTCAAATGCAAATCTCCCAGGCAGAACAAAAAGCCACTGTGACAACAGAGGAAGGTACGTCCGCAGAAAAACAGCTAGTAGCGGATAAAGTCGGCCCCCACGAAATTGCAGAGGTAATTGAATCCTGGACAGGTATTCCAACAGGGCGGATGCTCCAAGGAGAAACCCAAAAACTATTGCAAATGGAAGAAGAACTAGGTAAGCGCCTAATCGGACAAAAAGCTGCAGTCATTGCAGTCTCAGACGCGGTACGACGTGCTCGCGCAGGAGTTTCCGATCCGAATCGTCCCACAGGGTCATTCTTATTCCTCGGACCAACCGGTGTTGGTAAAACGGAACTAGCTAAATCCCTAGCTGACTTCCTCTTTGACGACGAACGCGCAATCGTGCGGATTGACATGTCAGAGTACTCGGAAAAGCACGCGGTAGCCCGATTAGTTGGGGCTCCTCCAGGTTACGTGGGATATGAAGAAGGCGGCCAGTTAACTGAAGCAGTTCGGCGACGCCCATACTCAGTAGTCCTCTTAGACGAGGTTGAAAAAGCTCATCCGGAAGTCTTTAACATCTTGCTTCAAGTGCTGGACGACGGACGCCTCACTGACGGGCAGGGGCGTGTTGTAGACTTCCGAAATGCAATCATTGTGCTGACTTCAAACTTGGGATCACAGTTCCTAACTCAAGGTACGTCCTTAAGCGAAAACCCTGAGAATACAAGTGAAACTACTATCAGCAGCGAGCAACAAGAAGCTGTCATGCAAGTGGTACGTAGCGTTTTCAAACCAGAATTCCTAAACCGCTTGGACGAAATCATAACCTTCCAGCCACTGCAAAAACACGAGCTGGCACAAATCGTAGACCTGCAGATCCGCGAGTTCGCCAACCGTTTAGCAGTGCGCAGGATTCGCCTAAATATTTCCGAGGGCGCTAAACAATGGCTAACCGAAAACGGCTACGACCCAGCTTACGGAGCTCGCCCGCTACGCAGGTTAGTTCAACGAGAAGTCGGAGATAAACTAGCAAAACTCATCCTCAGTGGAGAAGTCACCGACGGAACCACGGTGGAAATCCGCCAGACCAATAATGAGCTCCAGCTCATTGCCAGTGGCACAACTGAAAAATAAAAACCTAATAGAAAATAACACTTTGGGGGGTGTGGGTACGTGCATAATCTAAGCACGTACCCACACCCCCCAAAAAAAGCACATAAACTAGCTGAAACTACTAATCATCCAATCATTCAACGGACGCCAGTTAGCCTTATGCCAATCACCAGCTGGTTCCGCACCTAAAAACGCAGCCCCAAATCTACTTTCGGGAGCGACCCACAAAAACGATCCAGCCTGGCCGAAGTGGCCAAACGTAGCGCCCTCGGAAAGAGAAGGAAACCAGGTGCGTTCCTTATCCCTGCGAATCTCCATCCCCAAACCCCAAGTATTATCAGGGTAAGAGCCAAAACCAGGCGTAACCCCACGAATCCCCGGCCACTGCACGGTACGTGCTTCCACAGCCAACGCTGATGAAATCAAACGAGGATTAAGCAACTCGCGGCCAAAAGTAACCAAATCACGAACTGAACCCATGCCAGCATGTGCGCAAGAACCCTCAACGTAAGTGTCCTCTAAGAAAAGTCCACCAATCACAGCCTCATCAAGCCAATCCATGAAAGGTACGTGCATGCGCTCAGCCACCCAATCACCAGCAACCTCAATCGCATAATTCGTGTAGGTACGTTTTTGTCCAACCACAGAAACCCGCTCGGGACCGCTAAAAGAAACCCCAGAAACATGAGACAAAAGAGCTCGCAGAGAAGTCTCTTCAGCGGGAATACCAACAGCACGTACCTCATCCAACCCAATGAAGCCGCGTTCCACCGCCATCAAAATCGCCCGTGAAGCAAACAGCTTAGTGACTGAAGCAAACGGGAAAACAGCTACCAAATCTCCCGCGCTAAACCGCACCTGCGTCTCATCAAAAAACGCTACAGCAAAAGGAAAATCAGGAGTCAGTTCAGCTGGAATCATTACTTCACCACCACAACAAACAAACACGTACCTAAACGGAAAATGCGAACATGTACCTAACGGACAAACTAGTCGGCGAAATCCACAATCACTGGAACATGGTCAGAAGCGCCTTTACCCTTCCGCTCATCACGGTCAATATGCGCAGCCGTAACAGTCTCAGTCAACGCAGGAGACGCGTACACAAAGTCAATACGCATCCCCTCATTCTTAGGGAAACGTAGCTTCTGATAATCCCAGTAAGTATAGTTATCAACTCGCTCGCGGGTCACTTCAGTCATACCGATTTCAGCAAACGCGCGGAAAGCCTCACGCTCAGGCACAGACACGTGGGTAGCGCCCTCGAATGCCTTAATATCCCAAACATCATGGTCAAATGGAGCCACATTCCAGTCGCCAACTAACGCCACCTTACGGTCATGCATAGTTTCAACCATGTAATCACGCAACGCCGTCAGCCACTCAAGTTTATAAGCATAGTGGGGGTGGTCTAGTTCGCGACCGTTCGGAACATACAGGCTCCAAATTTCAACCCCACTACAGACTGCTCCCAGAGCGCGCGCTTCCACAACGCCATCATATTCAGGCTGACCTGGGAAACTTACCTGGACGTTTTCAATACCTACGCGAGAAGCAATCGCCACACCGTTCCACTGGTTTAAACCAACCATTTCTACCTGATAGCCAGCTTCTTCAAAACGTTCAAACGGGAATTGTTCTGGCTTACACTTCAACTCCTGCATAGCTAGGACGTCAACATCCCAACGCTTCAGGACTTCAATGACACGGTCGATGCGGGTACGTACTGAATTCACATTCCAAGTTACAAGTCTCATAGTCCCAAAATACCCTAAAAATACGATGACGTACCTATGAGTGTTTTCATGCTGTTTGAAGATTGCATGGATTATGCGGGGACAGGGGTGAAAACGCGCGCTTTTGAGTTTAAGCGTTTAGGCTTGAACTATGGGTACTGCATTAGTTACCGGAGCAAGCTCTGGTTTAGGTGAAGAATTTTGTTGGCAGCTAGCAGCTTCTGGACACAACCTGGTGGTAGTGGCACGTCGCGAAGACGTACTTAACCAATTGGCTGAAAAAATCCACAATTACACGGGTGTTAACGTAGAAGTTTTGGTAGCTGATTTAGGTAAAGTTAAGGACCGTGCTCGAGTTTGCACGCGTCTGACTGATGAGGAACACCCGGTTGGGTTGTTGGTTAATAATGCTGGTTACGGTAAGGACCGGACTTTCTTGGAAACCCCGGTGTCCGTTGAAAAGACCGCGTTGGATGTGATGGTTACGGCAGTGATGGAACTGTCTCATGCGGCTGCGAAAACCATGGTTTCTCGAGGGCGGGGAGCGATTTTAAACGTTTCATCTGTGGCCTCAGATACGGGTATGGGTACTTACTCAGCCCATAAAGCCTGGGTTAAAGCATTTACTGAAGGTTTGGCAATGGATTTGCGAGGCACCGGAGTAACTGCAACCGCTGTGATGCCGGGGATGGTGAATACGGCTTTCCATGACCGTTCTGGCTTTGATGCTTCCACAGTTAATTCTATTGTGTGGATTAAAGCTGAGACTGTGGTGTCGCAGGCTTTGCAGGCGGTGCGTGAAGGGCGCGTATTGGTTACTCCATCTTTGCGGTACAAGGTTTCTTCTGCGGCGACGAAGTTGGCTCCTCGTTGGCTGGTGCGTGAAGTTACTTCTCGTTTACCGCACGTTTAATTTTACACTTGGGTACGTGTTTGGGTTTTCCCTTGAAATATCAGGGAAAACCCAAACACGTACCTTTATTTTGTGGGGTGTTATTTTCCGCCCTCGGGAAAGCGGAATCCGAAATAAATATTTTGGAAAACTGTGCGAATCCGGATAGGAATATTCCAAAACACGCAAGCACGTACCTTAACGTAAAAGCCTTAGCTAAACTGGAGCTATGACTAATGATCCACGCAAAGCCCGTTTGGCTGAACTCGTAAAAGAACTAGCAGTAATCCACGAAAAAGTAACCTTGGCTTCCGGTTTGGAATCTGACTTCTATGTCGACATGCGTCGCGCCACTTTGCACCACGAAGCAGCACCACTCATTGGCCACGTAATGCTTGACTTACTGGAAGACAATGGTCTGGCGCCAGATGATTTCGACGCGGTAGGTGGTTTAACTATGGGTGCTGACCCAGTTGCTACCGCAATCTTGCATGCGGCTGCTTCTCGTGGTCTGTCCACTGACGCTTTCGTTGTTCGCAAGGCCGCTAAAGATCACGGCATGAAGCGTCAGATTGAAGGTCCTTCTGTTGAGGGTCGTCGCGTAATCGTTTTGGAAGATACTTCTACTACCGGTGGTTCTCCGCTGGAAGCTGCGGCTGCGCTGGAAGCTGCTGGCGCAATCATTGAAGCTGTAGCCGTTGTAGTTGATCGCGATACGGGCGCGAAGGAACGTATTGAGGTGGCAGGCTATAAGTACTTGTTTGCGCTGGGTTTGAGCGATATTGGTTTAGCCTGATTTTTAGCAAAAACTTTTATAACTAAAGGTACGTGCTTACGTGTTGAAATCGTAAGCATGTACCTTTTATGTTGGTTGTTAGGAATGTTCCTTCACAAAAATGTGAGCACGTACCGTTGTGCAAATACTAAGCACGTACCTTATGTTCGGAATTTAGATTAGTCCGGCGGCTTTCGCGTTTTCACGAACTACTGGCACCAGGTCGGCGATTGAGTCGTGGACTTGGTAGGCACGGTATGGGTAGCGTTGAATATCTTCAAGCTTAGTGGAACCTGTGAGCACCAGGTGAGTGCGCAGGCCGGCTTCAATACCTGCTTGGACGTCAGTGTTCATGCGGTCGCCAACCATGGCAGTGGTTTCTGAGTGTACGTCTAAACGATTCAGTGCTGCGCGGAACATGATGGAGTTTGGTTTTCCTACGAAGTATGGGGATTTCCCGGTGGCTTCGGTAATCATTGCGGCGATTGCGCCGGTAGCGGGGAGGGTGCCTTCTTGTGATGGGCCGGTAGCGTCAGGGTTGGTAGCAATGAATTTCGCGCCTTTTTCGATGAGGCGGATGGCGTGGGTGATGGCAGTGAAATCGTAGGAGCGGGTTTCGCCGAGGACTACGAATTCGGGGTCGTGTTCAGTCATGATGTACCCACATTCGTGCATGGCGGTGATTAGTCCTGCTTCGCCGACTACGAATGCGGTTGAGTTAGGGGACTGTTGGGAGAGGAATGTTGCGGTTGCTAGCGCGGAGGTCCAGATGTTTTCTTCGGGGACGGTTAGCCCGGAGTTTTCTAGGCGGGCTGAGAGGTCGCGGGCGGTGAAGATTGAGTTATTGGTGAGTACTAGGTAAGGGAGGTTTAGTTCACGGAGGGTGTCTAGGAATTCTTGGGCTCCGGGGATTGGGTGCTGTTCGTGGACGAGTACGCCGTCCATGTCAGTTAGCCAGGAGGTTACTGGGGGGAGCTCGTCTAGGGAACGAATTTTAGGGATGCTCATTTTTTCCTTTCAAAGCCGGTTTTGCCAGGGTGGTTTCCCGAGGGCGGTTTTCAAGACTTTCTATTTTCATCCTAACGTACGCGTTTGTAGATGGCAGAGGTTCGTGAGCTTTCTGCGTTCTGTGGGAACACGCGCTTTAGATAGGGGAAGTGCCGCTCTTTTGTGCATTTTCGCGGGTAATGCATAAAGGTACGTGTTTGCAGAATACAGGGGTTTCTGCAAACACGTACCTTAGTTGTAGTTTTTATGTGTTGGCTCAGCTGAGGATTTCGCGTACCTTTTCACGTAGCTCGTTTGGGTCGGTGATGGTTAATGCTACGGCTGCTGCAGCTTCGCATTGTTCCATGGTTACGTCGGATAGTTGTACGCCGACGAAGCCTACGGTTGGGGCTGCAACCGAGAGGGAAGCAACGCCTAGGCCTACTAGAACGCAGGCGAGTAGTGGGTCTGCTGCCATTTCACCGCAGACGCCTACTGGTTTGCCTGCTGCGCGACCTGCTGCGGTGACCTGTGCGATTAGGCGTAGGACTGCTGGTTGCCAGGGGCTGGTGTAGGTTGCTAGGTGTGAGTTCAGGCGGTCGGCTGCCATTACGTATTGGGTGAGGTCGTTGGTGCCGATTGATACGAAGTCTACTTCAGCGAAGATTTCGTTGATCATTAGCGCTGCGGAGGGTACTTCGATCATTACACCTGGTTTTAGTCCATAAGGGCGTACTAGGGATGCGAACCAGCGGGCTTCAGCTACGGTGGATACCATTGGGGCCATTATCCAGGTGTTTTTTTCGCGTCCTTCAGCGGCGGCAGCTACGGCGGCTATTTGTACTGGCAGTATGTGTGGGTGTACTCCGTCTGCGCGGATGCCGCGGACACCGAGTGCTGGGTTTTCTTCATCATCGAGGGAAGCCCAGGCGATTGGTTTGTCTGAGCCTGCATCGAGGGTGCGGACGACTACTTTATTTTCTGGGAATTCGTTGAATACTGAGGTGTAGAAGTCTCTTTGGGTTTCGAAGGATGGTTCGGTGGCGGTGGAGAGGAAGCCTAGTTCGCTGCGGAGCAGACCTATGCCTTCTACTGGGTGGGTAGCTGCTTTTGCTGCGGATGCGCCGTCTTGAACGTTTGCTAGGAGTTGTACGGAGTGTCCGTCTTTGAGTGTGGCTGGTCCGGTCCAGGTGCGGGCGCGTTCTTTTAGTTCAGCGTCTTGGGCTACTTCTTGTGCTGCGTATTCTGGGTCTGGGTCAGTGTAGATGTCGCCGGTGTCGCCATTGATGAGTACGTTGGTGCCTTCGTTGATTTCGTGCAGGTCACGGGCTGCGACGATGCATGGGATTCCCATTTGGCGGGCGATGATGGAGGTGTGTGAGGTTGGTCCACCAAGTACGGTTACGAAGCCTTTGACAAATTCTGGGTTTAGTCCGGCGGTGTCTGCTGGTGCTAGGTCGTCTGCGAAGATGATGGTTGGTTCGTGTAGTGGTGGGATCCCGGGTTCTGGTTTTCCTTGTAGTGCTGCAATGATGCGGTTTTTTACGTCTAGCAGGTCGGTGGTTCGTTCTGCGAGGTAGCCACCTGCTAGGCGGAGGCTGTCAGCGAATTCGGCGGCGGCTTTGTCGGCGGCGAAGGTGGCTGGCAGGTTTTCGTTGTAGATGAAGTTTTTTACGCGGTCTTCGAGGCCTGGGTCAATGGCTAGGGTGGCGGCCATGGCGAGGATGTCCGAGGGGGTTCCGACGGATTCTGCGGAGCGTTCGAAGAGTCGGTCAGAGACCTTCATTGCTGCATCTTGGAAGTTTTTGAGTTCGGTTTCGTGCTGTTGTGGGGTGAGGAAGGTTGAGCACGTACCTAGGTTGATTTGGGGGCTGGCCCAGAGGACTTTCGCATAGGCTTTGCCTGGTACGACGGGGGTGCCGGTGAATGCAGTCATGTTGGTCCTTTAGTTGTGTTTTTGACCAGGGGTTGGTTAAAGAAAATGCCGGTGATATTCGCGATGAATACCACCGGCATTCTCATATTACTTGGATTTTCCAACTTCAGCTGGGTGAGTTTCCCGTGGGGTGGTTTTCCGAGGGCGGTTGATTGTTTCTTGCCGTCGGAGTTGTGGAACTACCTAGGGGCTACTCTTTTCGCTGGGTTGGTTGGATCACTCGAATACGGCGGTTGCGTCGGATTCAGCGCCTTCTTCTTCACGGCCTGGGGTTGCCAGGTTGAACTTGTTGATTGCCCAAGTGAAGATGAAGTAGTAGATTGCGCCGTAAACCAGGCCGATGCCGAGGAGCAGCAGTACCTGACCTGCACCACCGGAAAGGGTGGATGCCTTGGTGAAGTTCAGCAGGTAGTCGAATGCGCCTGCGGAGAAGCCGAAGCCGTGCTTGATGCCCAGTGCGTTGGTTAGTGCCAGTGCGGAACCGGTGAGCAGTGCGTGTACTACGTACAGTGGGAATGCTACGTATGCGAATGCGAATTCAACTGGTTCGGTAACACCGGTCAGGAAGGAGGTCAGTGCCAGGGAGAACATTACGCCGAAGATTGCCTTACGACGTGCTGGCATTGCAGTACGCCAGAATGCTAGTGCGATTGCTGGGATTGCGAACATCATGATTGGGAAGAAGCCGGTCATGAAGCCACCGGTCCAGTCTGCGGTTTCAGCAGTACCGGAGAGGAAGCAGGTGAGGTCGCCGTGGAGTTCTTCGCCGTTTGCGTTTGCGCAGGTGCCCAGCTGGAACCATGGGAGGGAGTTCAGCAGGTGGTGTAGGCCGAATGGGATGAGCAGACGGTTGATGGTACCGAAGATGAAACCGGTGATTGGGTTGGAGCCGTGGTCAATGATGAAGCCACCGATCCAGACGTTAACTACCTTGTTGAATACTGGGTAGAAGAAAGACATCAGGGTTGCTACTACTACTGCGGAGGCAGCGGTGATGATTGGTACGAAGCGACGACCACCGAAGAATGCCAGGTAGGTTGGGAGCTTTACGCGGTAGAACTTTTCGTACAGCTTTGCTGCTACCAGACCGATTACGATACCTGCGAGTACGCCGTAGTTGATCTTTTCTTCACCTGGTGCGCCTGCGCCGAAGTATGGTGCCAGTGCCTTGAAGACGTTGGTCATTACCAGGTAGCCGATTACTGCTGCCAGGCCGGTGGAGCCGTCGGACTTACGCGCGAAGCCTACTGCTACACCCAGTGCGAACAGCATTGGGAGGTTTTCGAATAGTGCGCCACCAGCTGCTGCGAGAACGGATGCTACTGGGACCAGCCAGGAGGCGTGTGCGCCCAGGCCGTCTGCGCCGAGCATATCTGGCTGGCCGATGCGGAGCAGCAGTGCTGCTGCTGGCAGGGATGCGATTGGGAGCATCAGGGAACGGCCAAAGCGCTGCAGCAGTGCGAATGCTGAAGACTTCTTCTTTGCACCTGTAGTTGTCATGGGAGGTTTCTCACTTCCTTGAGAGAAAAGTTTCTTCTGGTTTTGAGCTTCTTAGCTCATCTGATGGTTGTCTAGACCAGTCTTAAACCAGTTTTGTATTGATGGAGAATATAGTCAAGTAACATTAAAAGCTCTGAGCGAACGTGCATAACCTCTGAAAGAATATTCACGATTATTTCTTGCACCTAAGGTACGTCCTTGCAGAAAACGCCGAAAATACCTGAAAACACGCAAGCACGTACCCTCTGTAGATATGATAGAAAACGTGAAATACCAAGCAATTTACGACTACTTAGTCACTAGCTTCGCCACTGAACTGCGGCCTGGAGATAAGGTTCCGTCAGAACGAGAGCTCTGTGAAAAATTTGGCGTCTCTCGCATGACCGTGCGCCAAGCTATTGGTGATTTAGTAGCTGAAGGAAAACTTGAGCGAATTCAAGGTAAAGGTACGTTCGTAGCCCACGAAAAACTTGATTTACAGCTGCGAATTACTTCTTTTTCCCAAGAAATGCGAATGCGTGGCATGGTTCCAGCTACTCGTGTGCTTAGCTGTGAAGAACGCATGCCGTCCGCTTCCGTAGCGACCTCGCTGGGGTTGCAGGAAAATCAGACCATCTATTACATTCGTCGTCTGCGTTTTGCTGATGACACCCCGATGTGTGTAGAAACTACACATCTACCAGCCCATTTACTTCCGGATTTTATTACCCCACAACCGCCAGAAGGAATTTATTCAGAACTAAATCAACGCGGGTTCTCTCCTTCCTGGGGCGAGGACGTTATTGAAAGCGTCGTACTCGATTCGGAACACTCAAAGTTACTGGAAGTTTCCCTCGGAGCAGCTGGTCTTTTAGTGAATCGCCGGTCTTACGCACAAGATACGCCAATCTGTTTGACGCAGTCCTACTATCGCGGTGACCGCTACAAACTGTGGGTGCCTATTGCCCAGCCATTTGCAACAGTTAATCGCGGCGCGCGAGCATAACTTACTAACTATATACCGCGGAATAACAGTCAAAAATACAAAGACGTACCTGAGAAGAAAAGAAGTAAGGGAGAGGAAATGTTGAAGAAAGAACAAGTGCAGCAACTTATCGAAGCTTTGGGTGGAAGCGACAATATTGAAGCCGTAGAGCCATGTATTACTCGCCTGCGTTTTGAAATTATTGATCCAGCAAAAGTGGATGTAGCTAAACTCCGTCAGCCACTTTGCTATGGTGCAACCGTACTTGGAAAAGCAGTCCAGGTGATTGTTGGGCCGGAAGCAGAAATCCTGTTAGACGACTTTGTGGAACAGCTGGGCTAATAGTTAAAAGGTATTGACAAAACTCTATCAATGAGTAAATCTAGAATGGTCTAGACCATCAACTAGTATTAAGTATCAGTGACGATAACAAGTCCTAGGAGTACCTCATGACTCAAGCAGAGCAGATTCTGAAGGCCCTTGGTGGCGCAGACAATATTGAAGATCTGGAAGCATGTATTACCCGCCTGCGCGTTGAAGTTGCAGACCAGAGCGTAATCGACGAAGCCGGTCTAAAAGCAGCTGGCGCATTCGGCGTAGTCCGCGCATCCGACGCTATTCAGGTAGTTGTTGGTCCAGAAGCTGACACCATCGCTGAAGACATTAAAGATCTGATGTGATTATGACGCAGATCGCCGCTCCACTAAACGGCGTGATGCGAACTCTAGCTGACGTACCTGACCCAGTCTTTGCAGAAGGCATCATTGGTCCAGGTTTTGCTGTCGAGCCTGAATTAGGTGAAGCAGTAGAAGTAGTGAGCCCAATTAGCGGTACTGTAGCTAAAGTTCACCCACACGCATTCGTAGTCGTAAAAGATAAGCTCTCCGTCCTGGTTCACCTCGGTATCGACACCGTGAAACTCAACGGTGAAGGATTCGAAGTACTGGCAGTACAGGGAAGTGAAGTAGAAGCCGGTCAGGTAATGGTTAAGTGGGATACCAAAGCCATTGCAGAAAAAGGTCTTGCCATTATTTGCCCAGTCATCGTACTCGACACATTCGATCCAGTAGAAACTACCGTCGCAGCCGGAGAAACTGTCGTAGCTAACCAGGCAGTCGCAAACTACGACGCCTGAGTAAAACACCGAAAGGTATTAACCATGGCATCACTCGAAGCCACCGTAAAGGCTCTAGAAGGTCTACATGCACGCCCAGCAGCAATGTTCGCTCGCGCTTGCAACCAGAGTGGCAAGGAAGTGCTGGTCTCCAAGGATGGAAGCGAACCAGTAAATGGCGCATCCACCCTACAGCTCATGACCCTCGGCGCAATGCAAGGAGACGTAGTCACCCTGTCTTGTGAAGGTGAAGGAGCAGAAGAACTGCTGGCAGAACTGAAAGCCCAGCTGGAATCTGAATAACATTTAGGAAACCGCCCTCGGAAAATAAAAATTCCCGAGGGCGTTTTTCTATATCTAAAAATCACTGCAGAAACTATACTTAAGACAACTTCACCTGCAACTGGCGCAAGTGAAACCAGGCTTTAAGGAGAATCATGCTCGTAACTACCACTCACAAGGTCGAAGGCTACCCAGTAACCCAGTACCTGGGAATCGTCACCGGTGAAACCATCGCCGGCATCAATGCTCTGAAAGACCTGGGCGCAGGTTTTCGCAACGTATTCGGTGGTCGTTCCGCAGGCTACGAAGAAGAATTAGTCAATGCCCGCAACTCTGCCTACCAGGAAATGGTGGCTCGCGCGCAACAGATTGGCGCAGAAGGTATCGTTGGCTTCAGCTACTCTTTCCAAACTATGGGGCAAGGCAACATGCTGATGGTGGCAGCAACCGGCACCGCAGTACGATTCAGCCCACTCTCTTAAGAAAACTTCTGAAAAATGCCTCGAACTGAACTTTCGGGGCGTTTTTCATTGCGGGCAGCCGTGGTATTGTCAGAGAGTGAGTGACGCAGAAACTATGCAGATTATTTCCGAACCAGGCGTTGGAGTTGGCCCTTGGCCAGGGGGACGCGAAAATTGGCCAACCGCAGAACACTACGATCTTGAACTATTAGAAAACGGGGATCGTAGAAATGTCGAAGACCACTTCCGCTATTGGAAAATGGAAGCAATCGTTGCGGAACTAAATGCTGTGAAAGAACGCGGCAAATGGTTAGAAGTGGCCATTGAAAACCTGGGACACGACTTTAATATTGGCTCTATCGTACGCACCGCAAACGCGATGGGAGTGCGGCACGTGCATATCGTTGGGCGGCGCCGCTGGAATCGACGTGGGGCAATGGTAACTGACCGCTATATGCAGGTGCATCACCACCCCGATGTCGAATCCTTCCAAGCTGCAATGCAAGAAGCCGGCATGCGAATTGTTGGGGTGGATAATATTGAACGCTCAGTGCCGTTAGAAGAAACAGTGCTGCCACTTAACTGCGTGATGGTTATGGGAGAGGAATCCACTGGCTTAAGCCCTGAAATGGCCGCGATTTCAGAAGAAATTGTGCATATCACTCAGTACGGTTCAACGCGTTCTATGAATGTTGGGCATGCGGCAGCAATTTCCATGTGGGCATGGGTGTTGCAACATAGAGCGTAGTACTAATAGCGCTTACATATTCTTAAGGCTGCATTGATTATCCGTTAAATTTGTTTGAAAAAATGTGCAAGTATGGCGGACTTTGTATTAACGGGTCATTCTGCCTACCAAATTCCTTCCCAAGTATGGGACAATTCAAGAGTCAAAAATCACCTATTTGATCAAGGAGGCAGGGAAGTGCCAATCGCAACCCCTGAGGTCTACAACGAAATGCTCGACCGCGCTAAGGAAGGCAAGTTTGCTTACCCAGCGATCAACGTTACCTCTTCTCAGACTCTGACCGCAGCAATCCGTGGCTTCGCAGAAGCAGAATCCGACGGTATCCTGCAGGTTTCTGTTGGTGGCGCTGAATACTGGTCCGGCTCCACTGTAAAGGACCGCGTAGCTGGTTCTTTGGCAATGGCTGCATACGCTCGTGAAATCGCTAAGAACTACGACGTAACCGTTGCACTGCACACCGACCACTGCTCCAAGGGCAACCTGGATTCCTGGATTAAGCCACTGCTGGCTCTGGAAATCGAAGAAGTTGAAGCAGGTCGTCTGCCATTCTTCCAGTCCCACATGTGGGACGGCTCCGCTGTTCCATTGGAAGAAAACCTGGTTATCGCACAGGAAATGCTGGACCTGGCACACCGTGCACGCACCATCCTGGAAGTTGAAATTGGCGTTGTTGGTGGCGAAGAAGACGGCGTAAAGGCTGAAATCAACGAAAAGCTCTACACCTCCACCGAAGACGGCATCAAGACCGTTGAAGCTCTGGGTCTGGGCGAAAAGGGCCGTTACCTGACCGCACTGACCTTCGGTAACGTACACGGCGTTTACAAGCCAGGTGCTGTTAAGCTGCGTCCAGAACTCCTGGGCACCATTCAGGAAGAAGTTGGCGCAAAGTTCGGCGCTGGCGACCGCCCATTCGACTTGGTAATGCACGGTGGCTCCGGCTCCACCGCAGAAGAAATCGCAACCGCAGTTGCAAACGGCGTTATCAAGATGAACGTTGACACCGACACCCAGTACGCATTCACCCGCCCAGTTGTTGACTGGATGCTGTCCAACTACGAAGGCGTTCTGAAGATTGACGGCGAAGTTGGCAACAAGAAGCAGTACGACCCACGTGCATGGGGCGCAGCTGCAGAAAAGGGCATGGCAGCACGCGTTGTTGAAGCTTGTGAGCGTCTGGGCTCCGCAGGCACCAAGATTAAGTGATTTAATCTGCCATAACTGTTAGCCTACTTCGGTAGCGTAACTTCAAATCCGGTCTTTACCCGCTGGTTCTCCAGCGCGTAAAGACCGGATTTTTATGTTTCCTCAAGGTACGTGCTTTTATCCTTGGGTACATGCTTGTTGTAACGCCCTCGGAAATATCTAAGAAAAACCTGAAAAATCAAGGAAAAATCCCAGCACGTACCTAAGGTGAAAATCAGTGGAAAACGAAGCACGTACCTAGGTGAATAGAAAAGGCTGTTTGCGAAAGTAAGCTAACAAGAGTAGAACTTTTAATGTGGAAGCAATCATTATCGCGATTTTAGTCGGCATTGGCGTCGGCATAGTTGTTGGAGCCCTCGGAGCTGGCGGCGGCATTTTGGCAGTCCCCGCTCTGATCTACTTACTCGGGCAATCACCCCACGGAGCCGCCACCGGATCGCTCGTAATCGTATTAGCGACCGCCCTCACTGCTCTGCCCGGACGAATTCGTAAAGGCAACGTACGCTTTAAAGATGGCTTGGTTTTCGCCTTCGTCTCAATGGTTGGGTCCTTCCTTGGAGCAAAAGTTGCCGGGCAAGTCTCTGGTGATATTTTGCTAACGGCCTTCGCCATAATGATTACCATCATGGGCATCATCATGCTGCGCAAGGGGCTACTTGAAGCTAAACGCTACAAGGAAACCCAAGCCGGGCTGGTCGCCGCAGCAGAAGAAAAACTCTTCCGCCGCGGACTACCAGCTATTGCTCTAGCTGCATTATTTACGGGATTCCTCACCGGTTTCTTTGGTGTCGGTGGAGGATTCATCGTCGTTCCCATGCTGACCCTGGTACTTGGTTTTAATATCCGCGAAGCCGCAGGAACTTCACTGCTCATCATGATTTTGGCAGCTGCTTCGGGTCTGCTTTCACGCTGGGGGCAGCCAGTAGTGGTTGACTGGTGGGTAGTCTTTGCGTTTATGGCGGGCTCAATGAGTGGCTCGTTTATTGGGGGACCGCTTTCCCAAAAGGCAAAGCCACATATGCTAACCCTAATTTTTGCCGCTCTGCTCGGGGCTGTTGGGGTAGTGACTGCAGTTGCTCTAACCCTTTCGTAAGCCCTGCGGGATTATCGCTGTCCTAATGCTCCCATGTAGGCGGCGCCCCGAGAACAAGCAGTAACTTCAGGCAAAATCGCTGGTTCGATCTGAATAGTGCGGCGTAGTGCTGGAAGTAGACCATTACGAATGGACTCTTCCAGAATCGCAAAAAGCTCCGGAATCTGCTGGGTTAGCGCCCAGGAAACTATGATTGAGCCAGGGTCGGTGATAAGCGCTGCGTGGGCTAATGCGGCACCAGTGATACGCATGGCGTTTTCTAGCATGCGACGGACTTCTGGGTTGCCTTCTGCCCATAGCTGCATTAGTCCAAAGGTTGATTGGGTTCCTGCCAGCTGGCATAACGCTGGGTTGGAAATGATTGTTTCTAAACAGCCGCGTTTTCCGCAGAAACATTGGAAGCCGTGTGGGTCGATGGTGATATGCCCGATTTCTCCTGCTAGGCGATAGGTTCCGGTGACAAGGTTGGATGCTGATACCTGTACCATGGCGACGCCGTCTGAGACGCGGAAGTAGAGGCAGTCGGTGACAGCGGGGCGGTGGCGGAGTTCGGCGAGGGCGGCAGTGCGTGCGGTGCCTTCAATAATGGGTTTGTAGCCGAACCAGTCTTCTAGGAAAGCTTCTATGGCGTAGGCGAGTTCGCGGGCGTCTGCGCTTGGCAGGCTGAGTCGCTGGTTGGGTAGTAGCCCGGGGAATGCGCAGCCAATGCTTTTTAGGTTGCGGAGGCTGAGTCTGTTAGTGCGGGCGCTGGCGGAGAGTTCACGCACGGTACGTTCTAGGATTTCGATGCTGATAATGCCGTTGGGGTTTGGTACTTCGATGCTGAGTAGGGGTTCGTGGACGATATTGTGCACGGTTGCGGAGGCGCGTTGTTTCTGCATGGCGATTCCCAGGTATTGGGCGCAGTCTCGATTTAGGGAGAGGCGTTGTGTGGGGCGTCCGCGGCCGTTGGCTTTTTGGGTTTCGCTGATGCGGATTGCGTCGGTTTTCAGCAGATTATTTACGAGGGCGGAAATGGTTGCTCTAGTTTCACCAGTGATGTCACAGAGTTCGCTGCGGGTAAGAGAACCATGGGATTGTAGGGCGGCGACGACGGTTTCGCGGAGGGTGGATTCGGCGTCGTTGGAGGTGAGTGTATGCGTGTTTGGGATCATGACGTACCCTGTCTGAAAACTTATGTTGGGTGACTGCTGAGAAACCCTTATTTATGTTTATTCTAAAATACATAATATGTATTTTTTGAGAATTTAGAGAATTTTTCTTGTAAATACGGGCTTTATAATAAGGCAACTAAACTTATTTTTGTATTTTGTGCAATTCAAAATAATTATTCTTATTCTAAGTACATAACTTAGTTCGTCAACGCAGACGAGCTTGGATTCAATGAAGAACCAACATTTTGCTTCACCACTGGTGGAAAGGAGATCACCATGAGCGCAGCCGCTACTAAATCGGCAAAAGACTCACAGGCACGTGATCCAAAGCAGGAAGAACTTCGCAAGAAGCGTCTCCTCCTCACTCTGAATATTGTTTCTGTCGTTGGAGGTATCGCTATCTGGTGGATCCTCGCCACCATCGGCATTAACCTCCCAACACCACTCGAAGTAGCAAACCGTTTCTATGGCATGATCGCAAACGGCATCTGGATTACCGATACCCTGGCATCCCTCGCCCGCGTGCTCACCGGCTTCGCAATGGGTACCGCCCTTGCAATCCCAGTTGGCTTCCTGATGGGCTGGTACGTTCCAGCCCGCGGTATCTTCGAACCATGGATTCAGTTCTTCCGTACGGTTCCACCACTGGCAATCATCCCACTGGCAATCGTGCTGATGGGTATCGGTGAACAGCCAAAAATCTTCGTTATCTTCCTGGCAGCTTTCCTTTCCTGTGTTATCTCCACCTTCCAGGGTGTTATTAACGTAGATAAAACCCTCATCAACGCAGCCCGCGTACTCGGTGCCGGCGACGGACGCATTTTCGCAAAGGTAGTAGTTCCCGCCTCCACCCCATTCATCCTCGTAGGTATGCGCGTCGGTCTCGGTTCCGCTTGGGCAACCGTGGTGGCAGCAGAACTGATTGCAGCATCCGTCGGCCTCGGCTACCGTATGCAGAACGCACAGATTTACTACGATATGCCAACCATCTTTGTATCCCTGATTACCATTGGCGTATTTGGCTTGTTCATGGACCGCATCCTGCTGTTCGCAGAAAACAAGCTCACCGGCTGGCAGGAAAGGATCTGATCTAAATGACTGAAGCAAAAGCTCCAAAGATCGTAATCAAAGACGTTTCTAAAGTATTCCGCCTAGGCAAAGACTACTTCCAAGCCCTAGATAACGTTTCTCTAGAAGTAGGCGAATCAGAGTTCGTCACCGTCGTTGGCCCATCCGGTTGTGGTAAGTCCACCATGATGAACCTCTTAGCAGGACTAATCACCCCAAGTGAAGGCATCGTAACCGTAGATGGCAAAGAAGTAGATGGTCCATCCCCAGAACGTGGCGTAATCTTCCAGGCATACGCGCTATTCCCATGGCTGACCGTCCGCGAAAACGTAGAATTCGGTCTGCGTTCCCGCAAAGACATCTCTAAGGCTGAACGCCGTAAAATTGCTGAACACTTCATTGAAATGGTAGGTCTGACCCAGTTCGCTGACTCCCTACCAAAAACCCTCTCAGGTGGTATGAAACAGCGTTGTGCAATTGCCCGCGCATACGCAGTAAACCCATCCATCCTGCTGATGGACGAACCATTCGGCGCACTTGACGCACTGACTCGCGTGCAGCTACAGTCACAGTTGCTGGATGCATGGAGCCAGGACAAGCGTACCGTAATGTTCATTACCCACGACGTAGACGAAGCAGTCTTCTTGGCAAACCGCGTCATCGTCATGGCAGCCAAGCCAGGTCGTATCTACGACATCATCCCAATCGACCTGCCTTACCCACGTACTGATGAAATGCGCCTCTCCCCAGAATTCGCAGAGCTGCGAAACAAAATCTGGAAGGCCGTTTACCATCAAGATCCAAACCAGACCTACGACGGTCCAATTGGTCCACAGCGATAAAAACAGAATAAAACATTCAAAGGAGAATAAAACCATGAAACTACGTCGTTTTTCCGCATTCGCTGCAGTCGCAGCACTATCCATGGGCATGGCAGCATGTGGTGGCACCGACGCGCCAGCAGACAAAGCAGCTGAAAAGCCAATGGAAGTAATGGATGTAAACTTCGGTTACATTCCAGACCTCAACGGTACTGCACTCATCGCGATTGCAAACGACCAGGGACTGTGGGAAAAGCACGGCCTGAACGTAAACCTCAAGACCTTCACCAACGGCCCACTGCAGATTCAGGCTCTTGGTACCAAGGACCTCGACTACGGCTACATTGGTAACGGTGCATTCTGGTTGCCAGCTTCCGGTAAGGCAGACATGGCTTGCTTGATCGCTACCTCCCAGGCAGACCGCGTTATCGCACAGCCAGGCATCAAGGACATTAAGGACCTGAAGGGCAAGAAGGTTGGCGTTCCAGAAGGCACCTCCGGTGACACCATCCTCACCCTGGCTCTGGAAAAGGCAGGCATGACCATTGATGATATCGAACGTGTCCCAATGGATCCAGGTACCGTAGTATCCGCATTCTCCGCTGGTCAGATCGACGCAGCAGGCCTGTGGTACCCAATGGTAGACACCATCAAGAAGCAGGTACCAGACTTGGTTGAACTGGCAGAAGACAAGGACTTCGAAGACCAGCTGGCATTCCCATCCGCAATCGTAATGCGTAAGGGCCTGGACAAAGAAAACCCAGAACTCGCTAAGCGCGTACAGATGGTACTCACCGAAGCACTGGACTTCCGTGCAGAAAATGGTGACAAGACTGTTGAACTCGTAGCAGCACTGTCCGGCCAGGACGCAGAAGCACTCAAGGGTGAAGCAAAGTACATCGCAACCCTCTCCACCGCAGACCAGTTGAAGCTGTGGGAAGACGGCACCATTGAAAACTGGCTCAACACCCTGGGCAAGTTCTTCGTAAAGAACGGCAAGGTACAGGAATCTGAACTGCTTGCACCAAACACCTACTTCAAGATCGACCTCTTGAAGGAAGCAGCAGGCAAGTAAGCCCAAGTTAAATAAACTTCGAGGGCGGTCCAGCGAAAAGATCGTGCCGGACCGCCCTCGGAATTTTTCTCTGGACTCTTTAATCCCAAGAAAGAAGAACCATGAGTGAATCAGCACCACGCATCCCAAACTTCCTGGTCATCGTAACCGACCAGCACCGCGTTGACACCATCGGCGCCCTGGGAAACCCACACGCTCAAACCCCAAACATTGATGCACTCTCCCAGCAGGGCTTTGCCTTCACCCAGGCATACACCCCAACCGCGATCTGCACCCCAGCTCGCGCCTCCCTGCTCACCGGTCTGGCACCTTTCAAACACAAAGTAGCTGCCAACCACGAATGGAACATCGTCTACACCTCAGACATCACCCCAGATTTCTGGACCTACACCCAGGAACTACGCGACAACAACTACAACGTAGGTATCGTTGGTAAGTTCCACGCAGGCGAAACCCATCTACCAGACGAATTCGGCATGGACGACGACTCCTTCATCGGTGCCGTAAACCCAGTAAACAACCCTGTTTACCGCGCTTGGCTGGAAGAAAAAGGCTACCCAGCACCAGAAATCAAAGATCCAATCCGCGGCACTCTCCCAGGTAACCGCCCCGGACATACCCTGGCAGGACGCCTACAGCAGCCAGTCGAAGCAACCTTCGAACGCTTCCTCACCGAACGCGCAATCGAACGCCTACGCCAGTACGCTGCCGACTACAAAGAAAACGGTAAACCATTCTGTCTGGACCTCCACTACTATGGTCCACACCTGCCATACATGATTCCAGACGAATACTTCGACCTGATTGATCCAGAAACCGTAACCCTGCCACCATCCTTCGGTGACACCCTGGTTGGCAAACCACCAATCCAGTCGAACTACGCAACCTACTGGTCTACCGCATCATTCACCAGTGATGAATGGAAGAAACTCATCGCCATCTACTGGGGTTACGTCGCTATGATAGACCACGAAATTGGTCTGATCCGCGCTGAAGTAGAACGCCTTGGCCTGGCAGATGAAACCGCCGTTTTCTTCACCGCAGACCACGGTGAGTTCACCGGTGCACACCGGATGAACGACAAAGGTCCAGCAATGTACGAAGATATCTACAACATTCCAATGCTGGTACATATCCCAGGCATTTCCCACCATGGCTCCAACGAATCCTTCGTCTCCCTCTTGGACGTCCCAGCAACCATCATGGACCTCGCTGGCCTGGACGCATCTAAGGTGCAAGACGGACGTTCCCTGGTAGACCTCACCCGCGGTAAGGAAGTGCCAGACTGGCGTGAAGACATCGTCTTGGAATTCCACGGACACCACTTCCCACTGCAACAACGTGGTCTGCGAACTCGTGACTACAAGCTGGTAATCAACCCAGAATCCGTGAACGAGCTTTACGACCTGCGTCACGACCCATACGAAATGAACAACGTATATGACGCACCTATCTACCACGAAGTGCGCACGGAACTATCAAAGAACCTGCACCGACAGCTGGTAGAACGTGGCGATACTACTTTCGCAAAGTGGATGGCTGCGATGACTGATTTCGACGTAGCTTTGGGTAACACCAGCCACGACGACTATGACGACTTAGAAGACGAATAAACCGTTTTCTAAAGAGTTAATCGCCTGAAGGGAGCCGCAAAGGTTTCCTTCAGGCGACATTTTTATTACTTTGCAGATAGGTACCTGTTTAGTTTTACAACTAGGTACGTGGTTGGTTTTCGAAAACACTGGAAGGACCGCCCTCGGAAAATAAAATCAGGTACGAGCTCGGTTTCAAACCCAGTGAATGGATGCTTTCGGATTATTTACTCAGGGCCAGCTGAATAATTTCCTCAGTTTGACGTAAGGAAGTAATACCCGCTTTACCGCAGGCAACATCTTCACCGTGGAATTGCTGTTCGCGAATGATAATTTGGGTGCCACTTAACGGCAGAGCGTGTTGACGCAGATAAAGCTCAACTTTTTCGGCAAAGGGGTAGTCTATTTCAACGATTTCTCCACCCAGAATGATTACTTCCGGGTCGAGTAAGTGGCAGATGTTTACCAAGGACTGGCTGAGAATCTGCATTGCGCGTTCCATGATATCCAGGGCGAGTGGCAGACGGTCCTTCAAATGCTGCGCAAATTCGGCATACTTCATTGATTTTCCGAGGGTGGAAGAAGCATCTCTTTCAATCGCGGGAATTGAAACATATTGCATTAAGCAACCGCGATTGCCGCAACTACAGAGTGGGCCTGACCAACTGTAGACAGTGTGTCCGAGCTCCCCAGCACCACCGCGTGTGCCGGCCATGATTGCACCGTTTAGAATCTGCGCTCCCGTTACGCCGTGTGATAGATGTACGTAGTAGACGTTATTTGATCCTGTTCCGGCGCCCCAGGTGGCTTCTGCTAAACCTTGTAGGCGGGCAGTATTTTCGATGTAGACCGGGACATTAAACGTGTGGGTGAAGAATTTCTTCGGGTTTACGTCATGCCATTTTTTAGAGGCTGCGGAACTATAAACTTTACCGGTGGTTTTATCGCTTTGTGTGTCTACTGCTAGATGGATTCCGAGGAGTTTGCTGAGAGGAATAGCAAGCTGTGTAAGAGCTTCTTTAATTTTTGTTGCGCCCAGCAAGAGTCGTTGTTGTGCGGTTAAGTCTAATGGGTAAGACTCAAGTTGGTGGTAGAGGATATTTCCACAAAGGGTGCCTACGGTGGTTTCAACTTTTGTGAAGTGGTAGGCAAGGGAAACAATGATGCCGAGTTCAGTTGTTAAAGTTAGAGGTTTTTTAAGATTTTGTGTGGCGGTGGAGTCTTCGCCTACCAGATTTGCGGCTTCCAGGGTTTGTGTGAGGTTAGTAATTGTGGTTCTTGAGACGTTTAGAATGCGTGAGAGGTCAGCCCGGTAGGTGGGGCCGTTTTCAATTAGGGTTTGAATAAAACGTTGTTCACTGTTGCTGAGGGGCATAAAATCACGTCTTTGAGATCTTGTGTAAAAAATATTTACTGGTTAGTTTATATGAAAACTTGGAAAAGTAACAATAATATAAAAAGTGTAAAGTTTATTGACAGATTTTCCGGTTGGTAGTTAAATGAAAATAACCTACAGCACCTCAGGGTTCAAAGAAGAAACTGTAGGACGACTTCGATGGAGAAATCATGAAAACCAAACACTACCTAACTGGTCTTTTAGCATTTGGCTGCGCCCTCAGCATTACCGCCTGCGGTTTTAACGGAACAGCAGAAAAGACTGACGCAGAAAAAACCGGAGAAACCGGAACTGTGCGCGTATGGTTTATGGAAGGTTCTATTTCCGAAGATGCACAGAATTACCTAAAAACTGAGTTTGAAAAACAGAATCCTGGCTCAGAACTAAAAGTAGAAGTACAGCAGTGGGACGGTATCGTATCAAAACTGCAGACTTCCCTAGCATCCAAGAATGAAAGCCCAGACATCGTAGAAATCGGTAACACACAAACCGCTACATTCGCTACCGTCGGCGCATTCGCAGACGTCACTGATTTGAAAGAAACCCTGGGTGGTAAAGACCTAATCCCGTCCTTCGTAGAGGCCTCCACAGTGGACGGCAAAATTTACGCATACCCACTGTACGCGGGAGCGCGCGGCGTCTTCTATCGCACCGACCTATTTGAAAAAGCAGGCATTAAAGTTCCCGAAACCATTGCTGAATTTAAGGAAGCTGCAATTAAACTACAGGCCGCTAACCCAGATAAAGTTGTAGATTTCGGTGGCTTATACCTGGCAGCAGTAGACGTCCACGGCGTTGAATCCTACCTATTCGCATCCGGATTCGACTATGCTGCTTTTGAAGACGGCAAATGGGTTGGAAAAGTAACCACCCCTGAATCAATCGCAGCTCTTAAAGATGTCCAAGACCTATTTAAGAACGGTACAACCTTCGCACTAGACTCCCAAGCTGGACAGAAGTCATTTGAACGATACTTCAATGAAAACCAGACTGGTATTTTGATTGGTACCGGCAACATCGGTGCCAAGCTAGATGAAAAACTCTGGAAAGAAAATAAAGTCGGAGTCTTTAAACTGCCATCTGCAGAAAAAGGCGTACCAGGCGCATCCTTCGCAGGTGGCTCAAATGTTGCTCTGGCAACCAACTCTCAGCACCCAGAACTAGCAAAGAAAGCAATGGAAGTAATCTACTCAGAAGGATTCCAGACTTTCCTCGCAAAGGATGGTTGGGTACCAGGCAACACCAAGTACTCATCTGAAATCGCTGGACCGCTGGGTGAAATTGCTGCAGATATTGTAAACAACTCGAAGCTAACTCCAAATACACCACAGTGGGGCGTCGCAGTTGGAGATGGAGAAATCAACGACTTCTTTACCCGAATCGCAAAGGGTGAAGACGTTGAAGCAACAGCGAAAGCCTTCAACGAAAAGCTGGAAACCGCGTTAAACGCAAAGTAGTTCCGGCTTAGTCCAGAAAACCAGCTCTAGTATGCCTGGGAGCTAGCGGAACAATAGCTCCCAGGCATATTTATTCTGAAAGCTTAAATTAAAAATGAGAAAAGTAGCGCCTGTAAAACTAAGTCGAAAGCGGTTGGGTTCTCTGTTAAGCCCTTGGCTACTCATGGCACCAGCAATCATTGCAGTTCTGGTTTCCCTAGGCTACCCACTGGTCCGACAATTTTTAATGTCGTTCCAGGAATTTGGTTTAAAACAACAATTTGGGGCGGCGCCTGACTGGGTGGGATTTGCAAATTATCAGCAGATTCTTTCCGACCCCTATTTTTGGACCGTTTTCTTAAAATCGCTTCTATTCTGTATCTGGACGGCTTCTATCACTATGATCCTTGGAGTAGGGATGGCCGTTCTCATGCTTCGCATTCACCCTGCGGTAAGAACGATTTTCAACACCACGTTAATCGTTGTTTGGGCAATGCCCGCACTAGCCTCACTAACCGTTTGGCAATGGCTAATTGACCCCCGCGCAGGCCTATTGAACTACTTTCTCACCTCATTAGGGTTTACAGACTTCAAGAACTTCAACTGGCTAGCAAACCACTATATTAGTTTCTATTTGATTGCGTCCCTAATCATCATTTGGGCGTCAATTCCTTTGGTAACTATCACTGTTTACGCTGCGCTTGTGCAAGTTCCACCTGAAATCCTTGAAGCCTCAGCAATCGATGGTGCAAGTAGAAAGCAACAACTCTTTTCAATCATGCTTCCAATGATTTCGCCGGTAATCGCACTTATTGGTGTACTTCAAGTGATTTGGGATTTACGAGTATTCACACAAATCTACGTTTTACAGCAGGCTGGCGGCATTCAAGAAGAAACCAACCTTTTGGGAACCTACGTTTACCAAACTGGTATTTCGCAGGGAAACTATGGTGTTGCTTCAGCGCTGGCAATGATTATCCTAATCCTTACCCTGGGGCTAACTGGAAAGTATCTTCAACTGCTCTTTAGACAAGGGGATGTTGCCTGATGAAACGCTTATTAAAAAATTTGGGTTGGAATTCTCTGGCTCTAGTATTAGCTCTAATTTGGCTAGTTCCCGTTTACTGGATGGTGAAATCCTCTTTTGAAGATGAACGTGAACTGCTCTCCTGGCCACCTTATTTAATCCCACATAACTTCACGCTAGATCACTATCGAACTGCCTTAGGGAATGACAACTTCTGGTTCGCTTTACGTTCCTCCCTTACAGTAGCTATCGTTACTGTTTTAGTTGGTGGACTCTGCGCGCTCTTAGCAGCCCTTGCATTATCGCGATTTCGTTTTAAAGGTCGCACTGGAATGATTATTGCTATTTTGGTGGTGCAGATGATTCCAGCAGAAGCCCTATTTATTTCCCAGTACCGTTTGCTGGACGGCTGGGGGCTATTGAACTCAGTAGCAGGGCTTTCAATCCTTTATATCGGCACAATTATTCCGTTCATTACCTGGATGATGCGCGGTTTCGTTGACGGTATTCCAGTTGATTTGGAAGAAGCAGCGATGGTTGACGGATGTTCAAGATTCAAGGCTTTCAGAGTAGTTACATTGCCTCTCTTACTACCTGGAATCGTCGCTACTTCCGTATTCGGTTTTCTGTTTGCCTGGAACGAGTACACTTTAGCTCTGATTATCTTGTCTAAGGATTCTTCAGTTACTTTGCCGATTTGGATTCAGTCTTTTCAGCAGGGGCTAAAAGCTACTGACTGGGGTGCTGTGATGGCAGGTGCGACTTTGATTGCATTGCCGGTAATCATTATCTTTGTCTTGATTCAAAATAGGATTTCCCAAGGCATGGTTGCAGGGGCGGTTAAAGGATAATGGAAACTTTTCTAAACGAGCTGAGTAAACTACCGGAACCACTGGTAGGTCCAACAGTTGAAAATAGTCTGCTGGCGAAGCCAAAAGAATGGAGGGGAGTACTCATTGATTCTGCCCGCACTGTATTTAAAGCTGACACGATCGTTAAAGTACTCCATTTAATGCATCGTTACGGATTCAATCGGTTGCATTGGCATTTAACTGATGATGCGGGTTGGCGTTTCTCTGTGCCCACATACCCTGCTTTAACTTCGGTGGGGGCAACTTTACCAAGGAATACTTTTCAGCACTATCATTCTTTAAAAGCCGGAAGTGTTGAAACGGGGATTGCCCAGCAGGAAGAAAAATGGAGTTGTGGTTTTTATACGGATGAGGAAATCAAACAAGTAGTAGAAACCGCGCACCAGTTGAATATTGAGATTATGCCTGAGTTGGATCTGCCAGGGCATATGAAAGCAGCAATAGAATCCTACCCAGCTATCGGCAGGCCGGCAGGCTTACCTCTACCGAAATGGGGGCGGCCACATTTACAGCCACCGGAAGCGCGTTTGCCAGGTGCGAATGACTTACTCTGGCCAAATGAAGAAGCATTAGAATTCCTCACTGCGGTTCTTAATAGAGTGATCGATTTATTCCCTTATTCGCATGTCATTCATATCGGTGGGGATGAATGTGCGCTTCATCAGTGGGAAACTGATCCGGAAATGGGGCAGCATCTTGATGCTTTGGGATTAGCGGATGAGGCTGGCTTGCAGAATTGGTTTATGGATTTTGCAACGCAGATTGTGCGTTCCCGAGGGCGTTCCGTGGGCGTTTGGGATGAAGTCTGTGAACTAAACCCAGAGTTTGATGGATTAGTTTTCGCTTGGGAAGGCGAAGATGGTTTGAACCGGATTCAAAAAACAACACAAAAGTACGTGTTTGCTGATTGCCGGATTTTATATTTGAATCGAACTGATCCGGAGGTCCCTGAGCAAATCGGAATGGTCCCAGAAATATCTGTGAAAGATATTTTGACTGCTCCTATGGAAGAGCTTTATGAGGAACGTTGTGTGGGGATACAAGTTTCAGCTTGGTCTGAATTTATTCTTGACGAGGATGCTCTTCTATCTCACCTGTTCCCCCGGATGCTAGCGGTGGCAGAAAGGGTTTGGAATCCAAAATTGCAGGCTCGAGCTGCAGAATGTAGTGAGTTAGAGGAGACTGCAGCGCGAATTGCAGCTGAGTATAAGACACTTTGCAGCGTGTTCTGAGAATTCTTTCTGGAAGTTAGTAAATAGCGCCCTCGGGAAAACGAACTAAGGTACGTGTTTAGTGGGAAGCAGGTTCTAAGCCGTGCGGAAAACTAAACACGTACCTTATATACTTTAGAAGGTACGTGTTTGGTTAGATAGGAGGCGAAGATGCCACAAACACCGCAGAATATGCCTAATCTGCCTTTTAACGTAGTTGCAAAACCAACTGGCGCTGCCTGCAATCTAGACTGCACGTACTGTTTCTTCCTCTCTAAGGAACTTCTTTATGATCACGGCTCGCAGATGATGAGCCCGCAAGCCTTAGAAGACTACATTAAGAACTACTTGAATAGTCATGCAGATGGTGACGTGACATTAGTTTGGCAGGGTGGGGAACCGACACTGCGGGGGCTGGATTTTTACCGGCTGGCAGTTGAGCTAGGTAAGAAGCATGCTCGTCCGGAACAAAATGTTTTCCACGCCATGCAAACTAACGCAACACTTATTGATGATGAATGGGCAGCTTTCTTTAAGGAAAATAACTTCCTACTGGGGGTTTCTATTGATGGCCCAAAGGATATTCATGACGAATTTCGTGTAAACAAGGCTGGTCGCGGTTCTTTTGAGCAGGTAGTGCGCGGTTGGCGTTACCTGGAAAAACATGGGGTTGAACGTAATATTCTGTGTACCGTTCATGCGGCGAATGAAGAGCGTGGTGCGGAGGTTTATAGGTTTTTCCGGGACGAATTAAAAGCCACGTACCTGCAGTTCATTCCGATTGTTGAACGAGTACCTGAACAGTATTTGCCTCTGGCACAGGCTGGTTGGCAGGTGAATCGTAAACATCAGATTATGTATCGCCAGGAGGGCGATTGTGTTACTGACCGGTCGGTTTCTCCGGGCGGTTTCGGTCAGTTTATGAAGGATATTTTCGACGAGTGGTTGCCAAATGACATTGGCCGGGTTTTCGTACAGCATTTTGACACTATGCTGGGAAATATCATGAACGTACCTACTGTTTGTGTACATTCTCCGGTGTGTGGGGCAGCGTTGGCGATTGAGCATAATGGTGACGTGTACTCTTGTGACCATTATGTTGAGGAAGGGTACGTGCTTGGCAACGTGATGCAGGGGGATAGTTTCTTGCAGATGTTGACGTCTCCTTTCCAACAGGAGTTCGGCATGGCGAAACTACAGACTTTGTCCCGGAAATGTCAGGCTTGTCCGGTGCGGGTTTTCTGCCATGGTGGGTGTCCGAAGGATCGGTTTGTGGCGCAGCCGGATGATCATCCGCAGAATTATTTGTGTGAGGGTTATTTTGAGTTCTTTAGTCATGCGGCTCCGGCTGTGCAGTTGATGGGGAATTTGCTTTCTCGAGGGCGGTCTCCGCAGGAACTTTTAGATCCGGAATTTCGCGCAAGGTACCTGGAGTAATGTTTTTGTTTGCACTCTGCTATTAAAGAGTACCGTGCATTAGGTTTCTGGGATTCTAGGGGTGTTACGGCATTTCTGTTAATTTTCTTTAGTATTGTAAACCGGCTGAGTTTTGGACCATAGGCAGTGTAACGATTTGGCTTTGTTGCAGAATCTCACGGCATTTTTGAAGGTCATATTAGAGAGATAGAGCCTTTATGTTATTGCTTTTTGAAATGCCGGAACTAATGAGGTTCAGAACTTAGTTTTTATTTACGAAATGTTTGTGGGTGCTAAGTATTTATTTGCTATCTGAATGTTTTGAGCAGTACTTTGTTTGCTTCGAAACATTATAGTTTTTCAGGGAAAATAGGCGCGGAATAGTAAGTATCTGATGATTTTCCATTCCCGAGGGCGGGATTATCCTTGTCACCGTAAAGGGGAATCGCTTCTACAGGAACCTTAGGTGGCACTATAAGTTTCTGGAGGGTAGTTGGAGAGAGTTTTCAAGGGGTAACTGAACTAGGTTTAATTACTTTTGCCCACCAGCAGTTTTAGGCTTGCTGGTGGGCAAAAGTATAAGGACGTACCTAGGGTTAAAGACGAAAGGGTAATACTAAAACCTAAACACGTACCTTCAGGTGGAGAGATTACTTAGAAGCGTACAGGGACAGCAGGCGAGCTACTTCGTCGGTAACGTGAGTGCGACCTGGACCAATGTACTTTCGAGGATCAACCAGTTTCTCATCAGCTGCCAGAACCTCACGAACTACGCCAGTGAAGCCCACGTTCAGGTGAGTAGAAACATTAATCTTCGTCATGCCCGCCTTAATTGCAGCTACCATGCCTTCGTCGGAAACGCCGGAAGAACCATGCAGAACCAGTGGCACTGGCACAGCGTCACGAATAGCGGAAATCAAATCAGTGTCCAATACTGCACCGCGAGTAGTCATTGCGTGAGAAGAACCCACAGCCACTGCTAGTAAGTCAACGCCAGTGTCAGCTACGAACTTAGCAGCATCTTCTGGGTTGGTACGTGCTGATGGGTCATGGACACCATTCTTACCGCCCACTTCACCCAGTTCAGCTTCCACAGCTACGTCAGCGGCGTGGCAGAACTCCACAACCTTAGCGGTGGTTTCACGGTTAGTGTCGTCATCCAGGTGAGAACCGTCGTACATGACAGAGTTGAAGCCCAAATCAACTGCAGCGCGGCACAGGTCCACATCCTCCGCGTGGTCCAAGTGAACTGCAACTGGAACTGTAGCTTCTTCAGCGAGTGCCAGCAAAGCCTTACCCAGGGGAGCCAGACGACCACCGTGGTACTTCACAGCATTCTGAGATAGCTGCAGGATAATCGGACGATTAACGCGCTCTGCTGCATCAACCTGCGCAGCCGCAAACTCCAACAGCACGACGTTGAAAGCGCCCAAACCAACTTTTTCAGCGGCTGCCTGCGCAGCCATTTCACGAATATCTACCAGTGGCATTAGTATTCCTCTACTTTCACATTAGGTTGCATGGTGGCAAATAAATCTAAATTAACTTCTCCGGCAACTGGGCAAGCCACAGCAGCTCCAGATAAAGCTACTGCTAAAGGCAAGCCCTCAGCCAAATCCTGTGCAGAAGGCATCCACTCTGCTGGTTTACCTGCAAATAAACCAACCAAGTGGTGACACCAAGCTGCTACTGAAGCATCACCGGCGCCAGTGGGGTTACCAGAAACTAACTGCGCTGGTTTGGCGCGGAAAGCTCCATCGCGAGTGTGGACACTCATACCCTTAGCGCCCTCGGAAGTAATAACAGCCTTCACTCCCGCGGAAAGTAACTGGGCAGCGCCCTCGGGAACTGAATCGCACCCCGTGGTTTCTTGCAGCTCCAAATCATTTGGCTTCACGAAATCCGCCCCCGCTGCGCACGCTGCATGCAAAACTGCGCCGGAAGCGTCTACCAGGATACGAGCCCCCACACCATGCACGGTCTCAACCAAGCGTGTCATCCACTCTGGGGAAGAAACACCGGGGAAAGAACCACAGCTGGCCAACAAGTCACCAGGTTGCAAAGACGTACCTAAGAACGTCAGCAAAGCTTCCCACTCAGAATCAGTAGGAGTTTCCCCAGCCTCATTCAAAACCGTAGCTTCAGAATCACCATCAACAACAGCGATAGACAGGCGAGTCTGCGCAGAAGTTTCAATAAAACAAGCACGTACCTTATCGGAAACAGGTAAATCAGCTAAAAGTTCCAGCAAACGCCTACCATTAGCACCACCTACGAAACCAGTAGCGTGAGTTTCAACTCCCAACTGTCCCAGCACGCGAGAAACATTTAAACCCTTACCGCCAGGACGTACCGTAACATCATTAATGCGATGGGGAATGCCGATAGTGAGTTGCGGAATCCGGTAGGTCGTATCCAACGCAGGGTTAGGGGTAAGTGTCCAAATTCGGCTCATCAGACTAGTCCTTCCGCAATGAAAGCGCGCAAAGCTGCGCCCTGAACCTGCGACCAGGAGCCCAGCTGTGCACGGTGGACTTCAGGAACCGGAACGATTCCGAGGGCTGTTTCAAGCTCAGCCCGGAAATGATCGAGCAATTCTTGCCCGCGGTTTGCTAAACCCCCACCTAATACAACGGGGATTGGGCCAATACCAGCCAGGAAATGCGCGGTAGTGTGCGCCAAAGTAGCTACCGCCGTATCAATAATTTCACGAGCCTGCTTGGCAGCGTGGAGCTCTTGCGGGGAAAGTTCAGTTTCCGTATTTAGTTTATCCGCGAGGGCGTAAACTGCAGCCGCACCGCCAGATTCAGCAACTAAACCAAGCTCCACCGCCTGACGGGTAATCGCAGAAGCCGAAGCAATCTGCTCAACTGGTAGGGTAGAGGTGAAACGCTCTACGCGCGACACTGTTTCATCACCACGAAACTGAGGGAAAACTGGGGTCTGCCCAATCTCGCCTGCCCACGGGTGTGGAGCCATAATGCGGTTATTAACAATCAGCGTGGCAGCAATGCCGGTGCCAATCGCAATGTAAAAGAAGTGCGGAAGCTTCACGCCCAAGAAAGATTCAGCTAACGCACCAGAACGCACGTCGTGACCAAAAGCAACTGGGGTTCCTAGCTTCTTGGAAAGCATTTCTTTCGCGTAGAAATTACGCCAACCCAGGTTGGCTGAAAACTCTGCAATACCGGTGGTTTCATTTACGATCCCGGGAACGTCAAAGCCAACCGTGTCGATAAGTTCAGTTACGGTGGTGTCACCGTCCTTTACTAAGCCGGCTACAACCCGTCCTCGGAAATCAGCTACCAGCTGTGCAACTGCGGAAATTAGTTCTACCGTGCCTTGGGGAGTATCTACTTGCGCGGTATCGCAAATGACGCCGGTATCGCTGATAATAGCTGCTTTAATAGTGGTGCCACCAACGTCAATACCAATCGCGTATGCCACGTATTCTCCTTGAAAACTAATAAGAGAAAGCGGGTACGTACCCAGCTAAACCCGGTTACGCACCCGCTAACTCATTGTCGTATTAATCCAAAAGATTCAATGAAACTCAGTGTTCGTCCAAAATGACGGAACGAGTCAGGTTACGTGGGGTGTCTGGGTTCAGACCTTTAGCTTCTGCGCGAGCAACAGCTACACGTTGAGCCACAATCAGGTCTGCCAAAGGATCCAGGTCAGAGTGAACGAATTCTGCGCCAGTAGCTTCAGTCTGTTCACGCAAACCAACTGGAACCTCACCGAAAGCCCAAGTCAGGCGACCTGGTTCAGCGATGGAGATTGGGCCGTGGCGGTATTCCATTGCTGGGTAGGTTTCAGTCCAAGATTGGCTTGCTTCACGCAGCTTCAAGCCAGCTTCGTTAGCGATACCGATAGTCCAGCCGGTGCCCAGGAAAGTAATCTGAGTGGCATCAACCCAACGCTGTGGGATTTCAACTTCAACAGCAGTCTTAGCGTCTGCGATTGCCTGAGTGAGGTCTTCACCCAGGGAAGCGCGGAAGTAAATCAGTGCGGAGGTTGCGAAACGAGTCTGCACAACGGATTCTTCATCTGCGAAGTCCAATACAACTTCACGAGCAGCGTACTCGGTTGCTGGGCCAGGAGCCACTGCGGTGATCAGGGTAGCTGGCTTACCCAGACCGTGCAGGTGCTTCATGATGTCAATGATTTCGGTAGTGGTGCCGGAACGGGATAGGCAGATGACACGATCGTACTCGCGGTCGATTGGGAATTCGGTTGCGGTGAAAGCATCGGAAACTCCCTTGCCCTGTACTTCGCGCAGGCGAGTGTATGCCTGAGCGATGAACCAAGAGGTGCCACAGCCGATTACTGCTACGGATTCGCCGTCGTGTGCCAATGGTTCTGCGCCAGTTGCGAGTTCTACTACGCGTGCCCATACTTCTGGCTGGGAAGCAATTTCAACGCTGGTAATGCTCATGTTTTCTTCCTTATTTACTGAAAAATGTCTTCTGGGGGTTACACCTTCGATAACCGCTGTACCAAATGACAAATTTTGATTACACTTAGAGTATATCAATCAGAATAAATCGATGGTAGTAGTTCGGAAGAACTTATACTAAAATGCAGACACAGCCCCAAACAGTGCCGTAAAAGAGCGTAAATAAAGAAGTTTACGCACTAAACGTAACTATGCAGGAGACAACATGACCCGACAGGAACGACTCTCGCAGTTAGTAGACCTGGTGATTGAACGCGGCTCCATCCGAGTAGAAGACGCCATCGAAGTACTAGAAGTATCCGCCGCTACCGTACGTCGCGACCTGGACGCCCTCGCCGAACAACAGCTGATCGTACGCACCCGCGGCGGTGCTACCACCAACGCATCCACCGGCGAACTACCGCTCCGCTACCGCGCCGTCACCCAAACCGCTCAAAAAGCTGCCATTGCCTGCGCAGCCGCAGAACTCGTCCAACCCGGCGAAGTAATCGGCTTCAACGGTGGAACCACCACCACCCTCGCCGCCTACGAAATCGGCGTCTACGTCAGCGCTGATGAGCGCTTCGCCGACAATGGCATTACCTTAGTAACCAACTCCATTAACATCGCCAACGACCTCATAGTCCGCCCTCGAGTGCGCGTCGTCGTCACCGGAGGGGTAGTGCGTGCCCGCTCCTACGAACTCATCGGGCCCCTCTCATCCCTTATCCTTCCAAATATTTCCGTAGACACCCTCTTCCTAGGCGTAAACGGCTTAGACTACACCAGCGGTCTCTACGCTAACCATGAAGGTGAAGCAGACGTAAACGCCGCCCTGGTGAAAGCCGCGAAAAAAGTAGTGGTACTCGCCGACTCCACCAAACTTGGAACAACCGCGTTCGCGCGGATTGCTCCACTCTCCGTCATGTCCACCCTCATTACGGACAGCGGAATCCCCGCCCTCCAGCGTGAAAAACTGGAATCTCAAGGAATCGAAGTCATCCTCGCAGATGGCCCGAAAAAAGAGGAGAACTAAATGGCCACAACTGGTCGCGTGACCCTGCCAATCGAAGTTGGTATTGACGAGGAAGTCAAAGTCCTCATGCAGCGCCTCGGAGCGGACGCAGTCCGAAACTCAGACGGCACTGAACTACCAGCCCTGGTAGACGAATTGGCAGCCAAAGTATATTCCACCTACTTCCCAGCTCGCGGAGACCAGGAATGGGCTGTAGCCAACCCAGAAACCAGCACCCACCTCTACCTCATGTCCCCACGCACTCCAGCACGCGGCAACGTCGTAGAAATCGACATCATGGAAGGCTACCTGCGGGAGCAGATCCAACCAGACACCGAAGTTGATCTGGCTCGCTTCTGGCAAGTAATCGACCGCACCACCGGCGAAATCGTAGACTTTGCTGACTGGGAAATTACCGAGGGCGGATTGGTACGCGTAAACAATGCAGTCGCCGGACACGTTTACACCGTAAACTTCCTGGCCCGCCAAATCTGGGATGGCACCCAGATGTACAACTACATCACCAACAACTGGGATGAAGATCCAAAGCGTCACAAAGAACGCCCCTACAACGTCCGTCAAGACAAAGTTTGGGATCGCGTACGCTCTGAACTGGACCGCTGGCTATCCGAACACACTGAAGTAGACGTAGTTCGCTTCACCACTTTCTTCTACCACTTCACCCTAGTATTTAACGACAAGCGTAAGGAAAAGTTCGTCGACTGGTTCGGCTACACCGCTTCGGTTTCCCCAGAAGCCATCCTCGCTTTCGAAGCAGAATACGGCTACGCCATCACCCCAGAAGACTTCGTTGACGAAGGCTTCTACAACTGCTCCTTCCGCGTCCCATCCAAGGCATTCAAAGACTGGGTACTCTTCCAACACCGCTTCGTCACCTCTCGCGTGCGCGAACTTACCGACAAAGTACATGCCTCCGGTAAAGAAGCCATGATGTTCCTAGGTGACAACTGGATTGGCACCGAACCATACGGCCCACACTTCAAAGACACCGGCATTGACGCAGTAGTAGGCTCCGTCGGCAACGCCGCTACCTGCCGTATGATCTCTGACATCCCACACGTAAAGTACACCGAAGGTCGTTTCCTGCCATACTTCTTCCCAGATGTATTCAACGAAAATGGCGACCCAGTAGGTGAAGCCAACGTTTCTTGGATGGCAGCCCGACGCGCAATCGTACGTAAACCACTGGACCGCATCGGCTACGGAGGCTACCTGTCACTAGCCATCAAATTCCCAGAATTCGTAGACCGCATTGAAGCAATCTGCCAAGAATTCCGCGACATCTATGAAGCGGCTGAAGGTAAGACCCCGCAGAACTCCCCAGTGCGCGTAGCAGTCCTCAACGCCTGGGGATCCCTACGCACCTGGCAAACCCACATGGTGGCACACGCCCTGGCATACGAACAAACCCAGCCATACGTAGGCGTTTTGGAGTCTTTGGCTGGCCTTCCATTCGACGTACAGTTCCTCTCTTTCGAGGACGCTATGAATGGCGCCCTCGAGAACGTGGATGTCGTCCTCAACGTAGGTGAAGCCGGAACTGCTTTCTCTGGTGGACGCAACTGGGCTGACCCACAGCTACAAGCCGTAATCCGCGACTTCGTCGCTCGCGGGGGAGGTCTGATTGGCGTTGGGGAACCAGCCGTACTATCCGCAAACGGTGCATACAGCCAGCTGTCTGACATTTTCGGTGTAGACCGCGAACAGTCCTGGTCACTGTCCACTGACCGCTATCCAAACCTAGAGCCAAACCACTTCATTACTTCCACGGAAGTTGGCTGTGGCTGCGGCGCCGGAATCGGTCAAATCAGCGGTCCAGGTGCCGGTAAGGTACGTGGAGCGCTGGAAGCTGATGTTACTGGCGGAGCTCGCTACTGGGTACCAGTTACCCCAGACGTGCAGGTGTTGCAGATGAACGGCGTATCGGTTGAAGTAGCCGCTCACGACTATGCTGATGGGCGTGCAGTGTACTTCGCGGGACTGCCATTCAACCAGCAGAATGCTCGCCTGCTGCAGAAGGCTATCTACTGGGCAGCTGGCTCTGAAGATGTATATGCTGCATCTGCTCACGCAGCGGATCCTCGTATTGACGTAGCAGTATATGAAAACGGTTCCGTGTTCGTATACAACTCTTCCTTAGAAACCGTCACTTCCGAGGTATACAACGTTGCTGGTAAGACTGAAACCGTTGAACTAGAGCCACTTGGAAGCATTTGGTTTAACCACTAAAACAGCTAAATCGTTAGCAGTTTGAAATGCGGAGAAGGATAAATTTGGTATATTCCTTCTCCGCATTTTGCTAATCTTGATAGTGTCTTTTTGTATTCCACCTACAGGGAGAAAATTCGATGAAGAAAAACTTTATGCGCTCTGCAGTTAGTGTTGCAGCAACTGCAGCAGTTGTTGTTGCCCCAGGCGTAGCTTTTGCTACAGAAGCAACTCCAACTGCACCAGACACCAGCGCAGCTGCTCCGGTAGCTTCAACTGAAGCTACCGCACCAGCCACCGGTGCTCCGGAAACTGCTGCGCCAACTACTGGAGATGAAGCTGCGGCACCGGCTCCAACAACTGGCTCTACTGAAGCCGCACCAGCTGCAACTACTACTCCAGCTAGTCCTGCTCCAGCAGCTCCAGCTGCAGCAAACGTAGTAACCCTGGACCTTTACAAGCTGACCGATATCCACGGACACATCGAAAAGGTAGAGAAGAAGGGTAAAGTAACTGAAGCTGGCCTGGCAGCCGTACAGTGCTACCTGGATAAAGCACAAGCTGAAAACCCTAACTTCTCTTTCACCCTGTTGGGCGACAACATTGGTGCATCACCATTCACCTCCGGTTCCCAGAAGGACAACCCAACCATCGCAGCCCTAAACAAGCTCCCAGTTCTGGCCTCCACTATTGGCAACCACGAACTCGACATGGGGCAGGAAGTTTTCAAGCAGCGTATCGACGGCACTAACACCGCAGAATTCGTTAAGGTGGGCTTCCCATACCTGGGTGCAAACGTTGACGGCATGGGTACCTACGTCGCAGGATCCGAAACCCTGCCATACCTTGGTGACTACGTAGTTAAAGAACTCGGTGGCGTAAAGGTTGCCTACATTGGTGCAATCGCAGAAGACGTACCATTCAAGCTCAGCCCAGACGCAACTAAGGGCTTAACTTTCAACAACCCAATCGCCAAGATTGGCGAACTGGCAAAGAAGCTGAAGGCAGAAGGTAAAGCTGACCTGGTTGTTGCAATGCTCGATGACGACGTAAAGAACAACTACCCACTGATGCCAGCTGAAGTTGACGTCATCATGGGTGGCGACACTCACGTCCCATACGAATTTGACAAGGAAAACTCAAAGGAAATGCTGGAATCTGCTAACCCTAAGTTGGCAGGTATCGCCTCCGGTTCCTACACTGACAACCTGGGTCTGGTAAAGATTAAGTACAACCTCGACACCAAGAAGGTTGAATCCGCAGACTCCATCCTCATCTCCGCCACAGACGTAGTTGCTGGCGCAAGTGCAGACTGCTTGATGAACTCCACTGCCGGCGCAGAAGTTGCTAAGGCAGTAGAATCTGCAAAGGAAGCAGGTAAGGCAGTAATCGTTTCTGGCGTAACCGGCGAATGGAAGCGTGGCGTATTCGTTAAGCCAGGCGAAGAAAAGCCAGGCGCAGGTTCTAACCGCGGTATCGAATCCACCCTGGGCAACCTGGTAGCAGACTCTATCCTCGATCAGGTAACCGTTGACGGTAAGACCCCAGTTGACATTGGTGTAGTAAACGCAGGTGGTCTGCGTGCTGACCTGGTACCAAACAATGGTGTCCTCACCTACGCTGACACCTTCGCATCCCTGCCATTCTCCAACGAACTCGGTTACGCTCCAATGACCGGTGCAGAGTTCAAGATGGCACTGGAAAATCAGTGGAAGACCGACCTGAACTCCCAGAACTCCCGCCCAATGCTGCGACTGGGAACCTCTTCCAACCTGACCTACACCTATGATGCAACTAAGCCAGCAGGCGAACGCATCACCTCCGTACTGCTCAACGGCAAGCCACTGGAAATGGATAAGACCTACAACGTAGGTTCCATGACCTTCGTTCTGGCAGGTGGCGACGGCTACTTCGCAAAGGGTCTAAAGGTAAAGACCTTCGGTGTCCTAGACCGCGATGGCTTCAACACCTACCTGAAGAAAGTAACCGGCCCAGCTCTTAAGGCATCTAACCTCAAGCGCGGCATTGGTCTCACCCTCCCAGCAGCAAAGGTAGCAAAGGACGCTAAGTTCGAACTGCCACTGCGTGGCCTATCCTTCTCTGAAGGCCCAGGCAAGACTGAAAACGTAAAGGTAACCGTGGGTGCACAAACCGTTACCGTGCCAGTTACCAATGACCTGGTGGAACCAAACGCAAACAACGAAAATTCCGTGGTAACCACTGACGGTTACGGCACCGCAACCGCAATGCTCGACGCAGCAATGATCTGTGAAGGCATGCACGGCATGCAGGAACTAGCAGTTACCGTATCCACTGACTTTGGCATGGTAGTTTCTGAAGGTAACGCACAGAAGGTAACCGTAGACTGTGGTGAAGCACCAGCTCCAGCAGCAGTAGCACTGAAGAGGAACACCGTAGTAGCCGGTGGCGTAGTAACCGGTGAAGGCACCGGCTTCACCCCAGGCGCAAAGGTAATGGTAGAACTCCACTCCAAGCCGGTCTTGCTGGGCACCGTAGTAGCAACTGCAGACGGCAAGGTACCATTCAACTTCAAGATTCCAGCAAACGTAACCCCAGGTAAGCACCACATCGTACTTACCGAAGTTGGCACCAACAAGGTTGCAAAGGCTGAAATCGAAGTAAAGGCAGCTATGAAGGCAAAGAAGCTAGCAAACACCGGTGCAACCTCTGGTGCACTCAGCCTGCTGGCACTCAGCCTGGCACTGTTCGGTGGCGTACTCGTAGCAGCACGTAAGCGCGCCTAAGTTCAGTTCTCATAAATAAAACTAAGTGTGGGGTTTACGAAGGAAACTTCGTAAACCCCACACTTTTTTGAAAACTCACATGCGAAGACACTTTCCCATGTGAGTTTTTTGATTTATCGGGCATGAACTCACCTGCGAAAGCACGTAGCGATGTGAAAATTTGTAACCACGTACCTAGCTGTATATATGAACCTTCAGAAAAGTCGGGAACAATTGCGCACCGCCCTCGAAAAATTGCGCAGAATTTGCGAAAATAAAACTATGCCTCAATCGATGCAGATTACCGCAGCTACCCTAGACCCAGCTCTGCTGGACCTCCCCTGGGAAACGCCACTAGAAGAATGGCCAGATGAAGTCCTCGCCGCCCTGCCACGTGGCATTTCCCGTCACGTAGTCCGATTCGTGAACCTATCCGGTCGCGTCATCGCCGTCAAAGAAATCGGCGAAACCGTCGCCTACCACGAATACCAGCTACTCCGTGACTTGAACCGACTAAACGCACCCAGCGTGCAACCAACCGCCGTCATCACCGGACGTACCACTCCTGACGGAGAAGAACTCACCCCCTGCCTAGTTACTGAACACCTAAAATTCTCTCTCCCATACCGAGCAGTATTCTCCCAACTAATGCGCCCTGAAACCGCGACCCGACTCATAGACTCCCTTGCAGTGCTATTAGTACGGCTCCACCTCCTCGGTTTTTACTGGGGCGACGTCTCACTTTCAAATACCCTTTTCCGACGCGATGCGGATGCCTTCTCCGCCTACCTCGTAGACGCAGAAACTGGTGAACTTCACTCAGCCTTAACCCCAGGGCAACGCAACTACGACGTTGAAGTTGCTCGCGTAAACATCATCGGCGAACTCATGGACCTACAAGCAGGTGGGCTCCTAGAAGAAGACGTAGACGTAATCACCATCGGCAACCGTATCGAAGAACGCTACCACCAGCTTTGGGAAGAACTCACTGCTGAAGAAACATTCTACAACGGTGAACGCTGGCGAGTATCTGCAAAAATTAAACGCCTTAACGAACTGGGCTTCGACGTTGGCGAACTTACCATGTCCACTGATCTGGATGGCACTCGCATTGTCCTTCAACCAAAAGTTGTGGACGCCGGTCACCATCATCGTCAAATCATGCGTTTGACTGGCCTGGATGTGGAAGAACGCCAAGCCCGCCGGATGCTCAACGATTTGAAAACCTACCGAGCTATTAATGGACTCAACCACGAAGCTGATGAAATTGTGGCACACCGTTGGCTGGCAGAAGTGTTTGAACCAACCATTCGTGCAGTCCCACCACACTTCCGCGCGAAACTGGAACCAGCACAGATCTTCCATGAGATTCTCGACCACCGCTGGTACTTGGCGCAACAGCAGTCCCGTGACGTGCCGTTGAACGAAGCCACCCAATCTTACCTAGAGAACGTCTTGCCGTCGCGTCCTGATGAAGCGCGCTACCTGGAACTAGACCCAACCGGCACGTTCTCTTTGGATGATTAATTTAAATCGCCTGATTCTCCCGAGGGCGGTTCAGAAAACACACAGTGCAAGAAACATGTAAAGGATAATAATGACGTACCCACACATTATTGCCCACCGCGGTATGAGCTCGCTGGCACCAGAAAACACCATGGCCGCATTCGCAGCCTGCATTGACTACGGTGTGAAAAGCTTCGAATTTGATGTGGATATCATCGGTGATGGCTCTCTTATCTGTATCCACGACGACAGTCTTGATCGCACCACCACTGGTAAAGGTGGATATTACAATCTGGATTACTCGGCTATCCGTAAGTTAGACGCCGGTAAATGGTTCTCAGACACCTACACTTTTGAACGTATCCCAGAACTGGCGTCGGTCATTGAACTAATGAACAAGTCCCAGCTGGACGCAAACCTGGAAATTAAGCCTTGTCAGGGTGGTCACGTGCTGCGTGAAAAACTTATCCAGCACATTGCCGTAGCCTTGCGAGAACTGGACCCACAACGTCGCTTAGTGATCTCTAGTTTCGATCCAGAACTTCTCTGGATGGCTGCTAAAGCCATGCCCGAACGTAACTTCGCAGCACTTACTGAAACTAACCATGATGAACCGCTGTTGGAACAGGTACAGATGTGGCTAGATATTGCAGCTACGTTCCCAGAAACTGGTGCTACTCTGCAGGCCATGCACGTTGATAATGAGGGGTTGACTGCTGAAGCAGTGAAAATGATGAAAGACGCCGGCTATAAGGTACGTGTTTGGACGGTTAATGATCCAGCGCGTGCAGCTGAACTAGCTGAATGGGGCGTGGACGCTATCTTTACCGATAAAGCGCAGGACTTCCCTGAATCAGACCGGGCAGTTAGCGGAATCTGAATAAAAAAGTTTGGGTGGGAACTCAATCCTTTTCAGGATTTAAGTTCCCACCCAAACTATTAGATTAAACAGTCAGAACTGTTAACTTCTAAGCCTCAGCTCAGTCTGGCAGACGCATACCGGTGGACTTAGAGAAGTTGTGCTGGCCGCCTTCCTTAATGCGTACGTAAACGGTCTCACCGATTGGTGGAGCGGTACGTGGAGCAGTGCGGATGATAATCAGGTCAGAAGCAGAATCATCTGGGTTAGCATCGGTGCCGGAGCCCAGGGAACCGCCACCTACCAGGTGACCGTACATGAAGGAGTCAGAACCCAGTTCTTCAACCAGGGTCAGCTTAACTGGGATAGCATCTTCAGAAGCTTCAACAACTTCCAGTGCTTCTGGGCGGAAGCCGATGACCATCTTGCCGCCATCTTCTGGAACCATAGCAGCACGAGCAGCTTCAGAAACGCGTACCTTAGCCTTGCCCAAAGTAGCAGTGCCATCTTCGTGAACTTCGAAGGTGCCCATGTTCATAGCCGGGGAACCAATGAAGCCTGCTACGAACTCGTTTGCTGGGCGATCGTACATTACGCGAGGGCTGTCGCACTGCTGCAGAATGCCGTCCTTCAGAACAGCAATACGGTCACCCATGGTCAGAGCTTCAGTCTGGTCGTGGGTAACGTAAACAGTGGTAACACCCAGTTCGCGCTGCAGAGCAGCAATCTGAGTACGAGTCTGAACACGCAGCTTAGCATCCAGGTTAGACAAAGGTTCGTCCATCAAGAATACCTGTGGCTTACGAACGATTGCACGACCCATAGCTACACGCTGACGCTGACCACCGGACAGAGCCTTAGGCTTACGATCCAAATACTGAGTCAAGTCGAGGATAGCTGCAGCTTCCTCAACACGCTTGTTGATTTCTTCCTTTGGAACACCAGCAATCTTCAGAGCGAAGCCCATGTTGTCGCGAACAGACATGTGTGGGTACAGAGCGTAGTTCTGGAAAACCATCGCAATGTCACGGTTCTTTGGTTGTACGTCGGTAACGTCACGGTCACCAATCAAAATACGACCAGAGTTAACATCTTCCAAACCTGCCAGCATACGCAAGGAAGTGGACTTACCACAGCCGGAAGGACCAACCAGAACCAAGAATTCGCCGTCAGCAATTTCCAGGTTCAGCTTGTCTACTGAAGGGGTGTCGTTACCCGGGTAAATACGGGTAGCGTTTTCAAAGGTTACGGTTGCCATACTTAATTTCCTCCATCGGCAGGTACGTGCCGAACGATCCGTAGTGAGAGGTGTCAAGTGTCTTCACTGACACAGTCATTAGCTTCCATCATTGAAAGCACAATAACTAAAGAAATCTTAGCACAGCCGCCCTCGGAAAAATATGAATATTCGATAACAAAATCACTAACGTTTTCCGTCAGAACCCGCGCGCACCCCAACCTAATCCCCTGAAAATCGGTAGGGTGGAAGTATGCACGCAGAACAAAGACTACAGCCAGGCGACGAACTAGGCGGCTACACCCTAATTCGCCCACTTGGCACAGGCGGAACCGGACAAGTCTGGGAAGTCCGCGACGCCGGTGGGTACGTCTTCGCGCTAAAACTGCTGCACCCCAACCTCGCCATGGACGAAACCGCGCGCCTCCGCCTCGCCAGAGAAGCCCAAATCCTCGCGCGCATCAACAACCCTGGCGTACTCTACGTCTGCGACCTCGAAGTAGACGGCACCGACCCGTTCGTAGTTACCGAACTGATACGCGGACACAGCCTAAAAGAAGAAATCGAACGCAACGGCGCCTACAACCTTACACAAGCCCTAGAAATCGCCCAGCGCCTAGCGCAAATCCTCACAGCCGTACACGCCGAAGACGTCGTCCACCGCGACTTCAAACCCTCAAACATCCTGCTCGGACCCGACGGACCAGTCCTCATTGACTTCGGCATCGCCCAGTTAGAAACCGACGACCGCTTCACCCACACCGGGCTAGTCTCAGGCACCCCAGGTTGGGTCAGCCCAGAAGTAATCACCGGTAAAGCCCCCTCCACCGACTCAGACTGGTGGGGGTGGACAGCCACCCTCCTCTACATGCTCACCGGACGCGTCCCCTTCGGAACAGGCAGCTGGCCGACAATCCTCTCCCGCGTAGCCATCGGCCAAGCTGATACCGCAGGACTAAACCCCGCAGTAAGTGAATGGCTGTTAGCTGGGCTTGCGCCAAACTCACGTGGGCCCCGCCCCAGCTATACCGAAATCCTAAACGGACTCACCCAAGTAAACTTAGAGCCACAAACCCAAGTGCTAGCAGCACCTGAACAACACACCCAGGTACTACCAACTCCCACAACACAAACCCAGATTTTGCCCACCCCAGCACCGACAACGCCAGCACCCACAGAACTCTTGCCAGTAACCGTGGAAACCCCGGTAGAAACCGAAATCCTACCCATCACAGAAAACTACTACCAAGGTACGTCCTTAGAAAACTCCCACACCTACCCTGATTACGTGCCTCAAAACCCAAACACGTACCCACAGGCAAATGTAGGTGACTATCCAGAAATGCCACTCGGAAACATGCTGGGCAATCCACCACAAACCCCACTGGCACAACCAACAGAACCAACCTACAAACGCAAACACGTACCGTTAATCTCAGGGACACTGCTCTTCCTCACTCTGGGAGCTCTACCATTCGCCCTCGGAATCATCGGAATTATCACCACCGCCAGCCTACTGCTCCTCTTCACCCTCATTGGACTACACCGCGCCTGGCTACGCCGCAAAGAAAACGAATTCGGGCAACTCCGCACCCGTGACCGGGCCTTGGCCTGGCTACGCCTACCACTACACCTGGTACAAGGCGCCCTCGGGCTACTCCTCACCGTCGGCTTAACCCAAGTAACCGTAATCGCCGGCTGGTATCTAAGCAGCGTAAAACTCGGCTGGCCCGGCATGGAATACTACCAACAAACCCTGCTACGCCCCACACACCGCATCCTCACCCCAGAAATCTGGTGGGGACCAGACCTGAACCTCGTGCTTGGTGCCCTCTACCTATCAGGCGCAATCAGCGTCATCGCCAGTCTCCTTGGACCCACCGGGAAAGAAATCCGTGAAGGCGCTGCCGCCATCCTCACCGGACTCATACCATGGACGTGGTTACGCTTCATCATCATCACAGCGATAACAATCCCCATCGCCTACCTGATACTCGTAATTTTTGCAGGCATCACAATCCAATAACCAAACTGTGGTACGCAACCAGTAATATTGCGCAACCCCCAGCGGTAAGGAATACTTTTAGAAGAATCGTTTTCAATGAAAGGCTAAGATAATGGCGAATAAAGTGGATTCCACTCGCGCTAAAGCAGAGCAGCTACGTGCCGCTCAAGCAAAACAGAACGCAAAAACCCGCAATATTCTAATTGCGATTGTTTCCGCCCTGGTAGCAATCACCGTAATCGCTTCTGTCTGGGTTGTTTGGAGCGCGAAAAACAAAGAAGCTGAAGTAGCCGCACCAGGCCAAGTAACCTCCTTCCTAGTTTCCAAAGACGGTATCGGTAAAGAAACTCCAGGGCTTCCTACCGTACACGAATACTTCGACTACTCCTGCCACGCCTGTGCAGACGTAGACTCCTACATTGGCGAATCCGTAACTAAGGCCGCTATGGAAGGCAAATACAACCTGGTTCTCAGCCCAGTGACTGTAGTAGATATGCCATGGCACCGTGTAGCTGCTCACGCCTCTTACCTGGCTTACACGGAAAGCCCAGAAAACTTCGTTAAACTACACCACTCTCTGCTGGCTTACTTCAAGACGCAGTTCGACGCTTCCGACGCTTCTGTAATCCAAAACGAAGCAGCCTCCTTAGAACAAGTTAAGAAGCTCGCTACAGAAGCTGGACTGCCAGCTGCAACCGTTGAGAAGATTTCCGCCAAGGGCGCCCTAAGCTACCTTACCGCTAACTCCGCAGACTGGGGTGCGCAGAAGCCTGCAGGACGTGAAAGCCTGGGCACCCCTGAATTCCAGGTTTCCAATAAGGTTGTGAAGTTGAACGGCAAGTCTGTTGAAGAACTTTACGCCAACTTCGAAAAGGATGTACTGGCTAAGTAGCCTCTTTTAAACTGCTCCTGTCACCTATCACACATCACGTGTATGTGACAGGAGCAGTTTTTAATGGCACACTTATTTAAGTGCCACCTTAGCTCAGTTGGTAGAGCTCCCGCCTTGTAAGCGGACGGTCGTCGGTTCGAGTCCGACAGGTGGCTCAGCTTAAGCGCCCCAGCCAATCAGGTTGGGGCGCTTCATTTTGCTTTAAACGTACGTGCCTGCATTTTAGAGATTCTCGAGGGCGCTATTTAAAACTCTTCGTTTTGCCTCATAGGTACGTGCTTGCATTCAACGCAGCAGGCTGGGAAAGCATCACCATATGCGTAGCGCGCTCAATCACCTTGAAAACCCGGGGTTCACCGTTTGCAACCCCAGGTACGTGCTTAGTTTCAGAAGCTAAGTTTTCAGCAAGAATACGTTGAGCACGTACCCACGATTTTTGTGACGGCAACCAAGCACTCAAATTTCCCGGAGCTGCTAAAACTAAACACGGCACTTGTAAAGCATGCGTTTTAGAAACCTCAACTAACTGAGCAGTCCAAACTTTTTCCTGCTGTAATTCAGCAAAGAAGTACCGCACAGCATTCTCAGTGCTGTAAAGATTATGCAGATTCTTCGCCTGCGTAAACGAGTTACCCCGGGCTAAAGCTAAGGCAGAAACTGCAACGGGAAAGCTGTGAATCACCGCCCTCGAAAATAAGGACGTACCCAGGCAGGAAACTTCCTTCCTGAAAGGTACGTGCTCATGCTTAACGGTGGGGAAACGCTCAGGTGATGCAGTATCCAGAAGCACCAGGTGCTTAACTAAACCAGGGTAGAGGCGTGCGAAACCCTCAGCCAATAAACCACCCATAGAATGGCCCAGAAGCTGAACCGGACCGTGTACGCTCACAATCTTCGAAACATGCGCATATAAGTGAGCTAGCTCCGCCTCCCACATATATGCAGGAATAACCTCAAATACACAATCATCAAACATTGAACGTTCAACCACGAAAAAAGGCCGCTGCGGTTGAGTTCTTTCAAAAACCCGCCGGAACTGCTGCCAGTCGCAAGTATGAACGGCCAAACCACCCACACAAACTAAAGGTACGTGCTTACTCATTTAACTAAACCTCTGCGACAGGTACGTGCTTATCAGCCGGAAAGAAAAACCGAGAACAAAAAGCTACCCACAATGCCCAAGCAGTCACCCCAAGAGGCTGAAATACGTTAATCGGCAGAAAAGACACAAACGGAGCTGCCGCTAACAGCAAAGACGTACCCAACGTGAAAACCGTATAAACCCTTGTAAACACAGGTAATTGAGTAAACGTGTACCCAGTGGAATTAGTAAGCACGTACCCACGCGCGAAAAACAAAATACATGCCGAAACTAAAGCGGTAATAATTCCCAGCTGAGCAAAACTAGAACTAAACTCATGCGCCGTATCAGTGAAAGGCCGTGCAAAGTCCAAAAACTCCTGATTACAAGTAGCCTCAGCTGTAGGAGAACAACTCATTGGGAAAAACGAGTCAAACACAGTCGCCAACCCAAAAAGCCCCACACCAACCCAGAGCATTTTCACCAAGAACGTACCTTGATGCGACGCCCTCGGGAAACTCAAAAAAACCAGGACCGCTCCTAGCAGGACGAACAAACCAGAAAGGAAATCCACAGTCCGGAAAACCCCGCTGGTAGGCTGCGAAAGAGACGCCAACTCAGATAAATAAAAGGTACGTGCTTTGAAAAAACTCGGATACCAAAACCACCCTAAAGGCCAGGAAATATACAGAAACCCGCCTAAAAGTACAAACACGTACCTAAGGTGAAAAGCAGTCTTAAACAAAGCGCGTACCTAACTAAAATCAGTTCTTCTGAGGCTTAACCAGAGGGAAAATAATCGTCTCGCGAATACTGGTCTGCGTCAGCATCATCACCAGACGATCTACACCCATACCCATACCACCAGACGGAGGCATCGCGTACTCTAAAGCCAATAAGAAGTCCTCATCCACTTCCATCGCCTCAGGATCACCATTCGCTGCCAGCAGAGACTGCGCCAACAAACGCTCGCGCTGCACCACCGGGTCAACCAGCTCAGAATAAGCCGTCGCCACTTCCGCGCCGAAACAAATCAAATCCCACTTCTCAGCAATCCGCTCATCCTCACGATGCTGACGAGTCAAAGGAGACACCTCAGTTGGGAAATCGCAGTAGAAAGTAGGCGCAATCGTATGCTGCTCCGCCAATTCCTCATGCAAATCCAAAATCAGCTGACCACGGCTAATACCCGGATCAACCTCCAAGCCATGCTCCGCCGCAATCTCCAACAGCTCAGACACCGGCGTATCCACAGTCACGTCCCGACCACACGCCTCGGCAATACCCTGATGTACGGTAATCACCCGCCAAGGCTGAGCCAAATCCACCTCATGAATCTGCCCATCCGATGCCATTCCGCGAATAACCGTGGTTCCGAGGGCGGTCTTTGCAGCGTTAACGATAATCCGCTGCGTAAGCTCACGCATAGAGTTATAGTCACCGTAAGCCTGGTAGGCCTCTAGCATCGTGAACTCAGGATTATGCGTAGCATCAGCGCCCTCATTACGGAAGTTACGACCGATTTCAAACACACGGTCCGCGCCACCCACCATCAGACGCTTCAAATACAGTTCCGGCGCAATACGCAGGTAAAGATCCAGGTTATAAGCGTTAATGTAAGTGCGGAATGGGCGAGCATTCGCACCACCGTGAATCGTTTGCAACAGTGGGGTTTCTACTTCCAAGAACGTATCATCAAGCAGCGTCTGACGAATCGACTGAATCACCTGAGAACGCACGCGCACGCGCTCGCGGGCAACAGGGTTCACAATCAGATCCAGGTAGCGACGACGTACCTTCATTTGCTCATCAGTTAGACCCTGCCACAACGCGGGGATTGGCTGCAGTGCCTTAGAGGTAATCTGAGCGCCCTCGAGCAAAACTGAGAACGTACCGTTAGCAGAAGTGCCAACCGCACCCCAGAATCCCAAGTGGTCACCAATCGACAGGTCGCGACGCAGAATCCGCATAGTATCCGCACCCACCTGCGCGGCGGAAGCCAGAAGCTGTACAGTGCCCGTCCAATCCTGAACGTCTAAGAAAATCACTCCACCATGGTCACGGCGAGCCACCACGCGACCTGCGCAGCGAACGGACGTACCCGGCGACGCGGAAATAACCTCGCCCACCCGCTGGTCGCGAGTAAACGAAGCTGGATACGGCTGTGCGCCACCCGTAAGCATATCCGCACGCTTCGTCATACGCTGTGCTACCTGCTGTGAAACCTTACGGTCTGGCAAAATCGCCACGGATTCCGCTAGGAACTCAACGATTTCTGGGTCGCGTGGATTATAAAGTGGCTGTGGAAGAACCTGCGGAGCGAAAGGTAAACTAATCTGGCCCTCAGCTAAACCAACCGCAACCCCAATATTTGCTAAGTCAGCCGAGTCACGCCAGCAGAAGTAACGGCCCACCCACTTCGGATCATACTTCAAGTTAGAACGATACAGCTGCACAATCTGGAAACGCTTAGAAAGCAAGCTAATTACAGCTACCTTCAGGCGTTCCATGATGGTAGCGCCCACGTCTTCACCAGCTTCAATAACTTCACGCAAAACCGCGAAGTTCAAGGAAACTTCAGTTACCCCAATATCAGCGGCATTAGTCATGAGGGATGCCACCATGAACTCAGTAACCCCGTTTTCAGCGTGCTCAGTGTCGCGACGCATCACGTCTAGTGACAGACCGTGAGCACCCCAAGGAACGAAAGACAGTAAACCACGGGTTTCCCCATCGGCATCTAAAGCTTCCACGAAGACACAACGACCATCTAAAGGATCGTTTAAACGATTTAACGCCATAGAGAAGCCACGGTCGTCACCATTTTGACGCCACTTATCTGCCAATCCAATGAGACGCTGCATTTCTGCTTCGGAAATGTTTTGGTGACGGCGAATACGGACTTCGTAACCGTCTTTTTGGAGGCGATTAACTAGAGTACGTACCTGGCGAAGCTTAGGGTTATCCAGGTTGAAACGAGCCGTGGTCAGGACGGCTTCGTCACCAATCGCGCGTACTTTCAGGCCCTGGGCTGAATAGGCTTTACCACCGGCAGCGGAGGCGCCCACAACTGCAGGTGCTAAGCCCTGCTTAGACGCGATTTTAAGGAATTCGCGGATAGCACCATCCCATTGTTCGACGGGGCCAACTGGGTCGCCTGACGCTAAACAGACGCCGCCGATACGACGGTAAGTTACAGCTGCTTTTTCATTCGGGCTGAAAACTACCGCCTTGTCACGGCGAGTAGCGAAATAACCCAGGGAATCACTGTGTGAATCTGGGGCAGTGAGTAGGCGTCGCAGTTTTAGTTCCTGGGAGAGTTCTACCCGCTCGTCAACTACGACGGTGCGAACCAGGAAGAAGAAGGCAATGAGGAAGCTTAAGCCCAGACCCAGGTTCATGACGATTTCAACGTTTTCGTCGATGCTGCGGCCACGTAGAACGTACTGTTGGATGAAGCTGGTAACGCCGTTGCTGTGTTCAGAGTAGTACAGCATGGTGGAGGCAATGATTAGGCTTCCTAGCAGGGTCGTGACGATACCGATAATGAAAATGAAGGTTGCTTGGGCGATGCTCTTACCGCGGATTGGTGCGGTGTATTGGCGGCGAGTTACCAGCAGGAGGGTGAAGAAAATGAGGGATACCGTGAAGTTGGTGATGGCTTGTAACAGATAGGCGGTTTCCACGGTGAGGGTGACGTACCCGCCTGCGCTGGCGTAGCTACCAGCCCCGAAAATGCTGAAAATCAGGGTGTTTAGGATGATGTCTAAACCGAAGTAGATGACTGCCAGCCACCAGGAGATGCTTTTGCGTCGCGCGATACCGTGCGCAATGGCGATGAGCACCAGAGCACCGAAGACGCCACTTCCACTGACGTAGGTGACGTAATCTACGCCCTCGATAATTTTGCGTAGTAGTCCGCGTTCACCCGCGAGGTTGTCGAGGATGATGAATAGGGCAGTGAGGTTGAGGAAAGACGCAATCAGTTTTGGTGATTGGATTCTTTTCAAGATTGGCATGTTTAGTTTTTCGGTTTAGTTGAAAACGGATGGGGTTTCTTAGTTCCGCTATCATAGCATTCGCTTAGCACGTACCTGCAGGGTTTTTCGTTCCCGAGGGCGTTTTTCAGGGTGTTTTCAGGGTAGGGGGGAGTGTTTTAGTGGCTGAAATCTTATAGGGACTGAGCATGTAGGTTTGAGAGAATGATAGGTATGAGCAAGGCACGTACCTGCGGTGAAAATCGCTACCCGATTCCCACCGAACACCCACACTATGACGCTTCTTTTGAAAAATTGCGGGAGCAAAACAGTTCAGCCTAGCGGATATTTTCGAATTCGCTGCGGTAATTATTGGCGTCATCCTCACGATTTGGTTGGGTGGCCTATTATCCCTGAAAGGTACGTCTTTAGAATTATCCTCTCTGATTTGGCTGATTCTTTTCTGGGCAGTGATGGCGTATTTAGTGTTGCCTCGGCTGCATCAGTTCTTCACAGCACTGTATGTTCCTGACTATTTCATTGCGCGTACTCGTACCATGGATGGGGTATTAGGTGATCCCGTAAACCTCGCGTTAGAAGGAAGTGCTGCAGACATTCACGCTGCAATGTGTAACGCCAGTTAGGTGCAGGCGGATGAAATCACCCTCGGATCCGCGTGGGGGATTGTGAAATCTTCCGTCCTGGGTACGTCCTATCCGGAAGCACCAGTTTCTGACCTGTACCTGTTTGGAAACCGACACGCTTTTGCCTACCAGCAGGAAGTTGATGGTAATGCCGCGCAGCGCCATCATATTCGTTTCTGGCCCACTCCTGAAGGCTGGCTCTTACCCGGCGGACATCAGGTTAGCTGGCTGGCAGCTGGTACCTATGACCGGGCAGTAGGGTTAAGCATTTTCACAGGTCAGGTTACGCATAAGATTGACGCAAATATTGATAAAGAACGTGACTACGTAATCGACACAGTACGTTACGCTGACCCACAGTGTGGAGTTGAACTAATTGAGGATTTCTCAACCGCGTACCATCACCGCAATGGCGGAGGCGACCTAGTACACACTGACGGAGACCTGCCGGTACTGGATGTCACGGGGGCTGCGCAACGCCACCCACAAGTACTTGCGCAAAAAACCACGCTGGGTACATCATCACCTGAAAACCTTGAAAATAAGGGTAAAACTGTAGGTACGTCCCTGGCGGATCAGGTAGAAAAAACCAAGAAACACCACCTGCCCCCACTACCGTTCCTATTATCAGGCATCATCATTTCCCTGAGCACTATTGCTACGGTAACTGCATGGGCACTGTTCATTCCGGCACTGGGAGATCCAGATTTTATGCGGGAAGTTGAAAAGGACGCCCTCGAGAACCAACTCTATAGTCTGGGGACTTTCGCGTTTCTTAGCGTGTTACTTGTGCTCGCCGGAATTCTGTGGATTCTCACTGCAAAACGTCACCGCTGGGCGCGTATCCTGCTACTCGCCCTATCCGTAATCGGCACCTTCCAAGACCTAATGACCGCCACGATTTCCGCTGACTACGCGGAAACGAACCTACTGGCAGCTGGCGTGTCAGTACTCGTCCTGTGGGCGATTTCGTCTGATTCCATGCGCCAATGGGTGAATGAGGGAAAATGAGTAAGAAAAAATCAACAGATGCGATTCTGAACGCCTATCGTCGGCGCGGCCACCTGCTCCTTTCCCTTTCAGTGCTGGCTTTCGGCCTGCTCTTAGCATTTTCTTTAGCAGTGCTTTCGATTGAAGAACTGCAGGGCGACATCATTAACTGGGCTGCGGCGGTAATCTACTTCCCAGTCGGCGCAATCTTGGTGCACCGCCTGAAACTTGCGCAAGCCCGTTTAGATTTTGTGCCGGTCGCCGCTGAGCAACTTCCCGAGGTTTATCAAATGGTAGTGGAACTGTGCGAAGCCGCCGGACTTAAAGCCGTACAGCCAGTATATTTGTCAAAGGACGCTGGGGTAGACCCGTGTACGCAAACCCCGGGGCTGCGAAAAAGTATTGTATTAGGAAGTGATTTTTTAGCGGGTTGTCGTGAGAATAATACTCCGGAAGCACTGCGTTTTATGCTGGCACATCAGGTGGGTCACTTCGTTTTCAACCACGATAGTAACTGTTGGCTGGCGTATTTTACGGGTGGTTTCGCTACCCCAGTTTTAGGGGCGAAGTTGGCGAAGAACCTGGAGTATTCTGCTGACGTGTGGGCGGCGACGCAGGTTCCCGAGGGGGCTTTCCGAGCCTTAGGTTTATGCGCGGTTGGTAAAGATAATTACGTGTATTTAGACCCGCAGCAGGATTTTTCTGAGAAACTTTACCGTCCCGGCTTATTTGGTAGGTACGCAAAGTGGACGGCAGTGCATGCGCCGGTGCGGAATCGCCTGCGGGCGTTACGTAAGGCTGGTTTGCTGGTGGCGCCTTTAGATGAAAGCATGAGGCAGCGGTTATTTAAGGTGTGTGACTGCTAGATTCTGGGGCGGATAGCGTTATGACAAAGTGTCATAAGGTGCGCCCGAAAATGGGCACGTACCTTAGCTATGATTAGCTGGTAATGACAGGAAGGGAAAATATGTCAGTTCCAGCAGATAAGCCGGTAGTCGTCCTCGTAAACCTCGGAACCCCCGACGCGCCCACTCCCGCGAAGGTACGTGCTTACCTGCGCGAGTTCCTCACTGACCCGCGCGTCATTGAATACCCGGCACTGCTGTGGCGTCCCATTCTGGAAGGAATCATTCTGCGTGTCCGCCCTCGGAAAGTAGCGCACGCCTACCAGACCATCTGGACTGACGCGGGTTCTCCGCTTATGGCAGAGTCTGTGAAACAGGCTGAGCTGATGCAAACGGCTTTAGGAGATGGCGTCGAAGTGCGTTTAGCAATGTGCTACGGGAGCCGCAATATTAAGGACGTACTCAGTGAATTAATGGAAGCTGGGCGACGTAGGATTGTGATTCTGCCTGCCTATCCGCAGTATGCGGCAAGTACTGTCGGCGCGATTTTTGATCAGGTTTCCCAGTGGGTGCAACGCAACCGTGATTTGCCGGAACTGCGGTGGGTACGTTCTTATCCGACGGCGCCAGATTATATTGAGGCGCTCGCGGTGGCGTTGGAAAATCATTGGGCTCAGTATGGTCGCCCGGATTTCGCGGCGGGAGATAAGCTGGTGGCTTCCTATCATTCGATTCCAATGGCAATGCATAAGGCGGGCGACCCGTATCGCGAAGAGTGTGAGGCCGGGGCGGCTGCGTTGGCAGCGCGTCTTAATATTCCCGAGGGCGGTCTGCAGGTAACTTACCAGTCGGTGTTTGGACCCGCAGAGTGGATTGGGCCAGCGACTATTGACACTATCAGTGAGTTAGGTAAGCGGGGGACGAAGCGTTTGGATGTGATTTGTCCGGGTTTCGTGGCTGATTGTTTAGAGACTTTGGAAGAGATTGCGATTCAAAACCGTGAGGCTTATGCGGCTAATGGTGGTGTTGGGTTCCACTATGTTCCGTGGGCTAATGCGTCTGCCGGGTGTGTGCAGATGTTGGTTGCGCAAGTGCAAAAGAGTTTAAGTGGGTGGGTTTAACTAAAACTACCGTAAGGTACGTCTTTAGTTTCCACAGGCTGTTTCACCCCTAAATGTAAAAGGGTACGTGCTGGTGTTTTCGCGCGGAAATCCGCTTAAAAACACCAGCACGTACCCTTTATTTTTATGAACACGTACCTTGGTTTTTACTAAGCATGTACCTTTGGGTGAAAAGGCTAGTTAGCGTCAGCCATGGCTTCGACTGGGTGGGCTTTCGCTGCTTTACGACCCGGCGCAACTGATGCCAGCAGGGCTGCGAGCATAACAGAAGTAGAAATTCCCAGTACCTGCAACCACGGTACCTGCAGCAAAGGCGTACCTACATCTTCTAATGGGAGGGCGCGGAAACCAGCCCAACCGTAGAAGATACCCATGCCGATGCCCAAGATCAGGGCACTAGCCCCAATCAGTAGTGCCTCCAGGCTGAGCATGTGGCGTACGGAAGCACGCGTCATTCCTAGAGCGCGTAGCAGGGCGTTTTCGCGGCGACGTTCCACTACGGAAAGAGCCAGGGTGTTGGTGACGCCCACCAGTGCAACTACTACGGAAACTGCCAGCATGCCCACCACACCAGCTAATAGAACATTCAGAATCGTGGTGTACATGATGCGTTCAGGCAGGCCACCAGAAACGTCTACACCATCTGCATTGTTACCAATCTTGTTGAATAGTGAGGTGATTTCATCGGAAGAAATATTGTTATCAATCTTCACGTACGCCACGCGGTTAGCAACCGTGCCAGTCACATCACCCAACTGCGGGAGCACGTCAGAACCATCTACGTAAAGGTATTGGTTAGCGTTCGTAAACTCAGCTTTCATAACGTTGAAGTTCTTTTCAGAAAGCACGTACCCAGGAACGCCAGCTAAAACTGGCTTCAACTTCAGCTGCTTAGAACCTACCGCCACAGTGATTTCTTTCGCAGAAGGATTCCACTCAGAACGAGGAACCAGCACTTCATCATCCTTTGGCTGTGGAATTTCAGAGTGAGCGTAGTCGGTTAAATCAACATTCTTCAAAACTAAAGGCAGGTTAACGTCTTGGTCAGCGACCTTGACGCTCCCATTGTAGGCTTCAGTGAAAACTACTTTTTCCACGTGCTTCAAAGACTTGATTCGTTCGCCCTCGGAATCAGCAAAACCCTTTTCCGTATAGGAAATCGCCACCGCGTCAATTGGGCGCTTGTCGTCAATCTCCGTAAGGACTGTGTTACGTACCGAAGCTGCACCCACCATAATCATCACCACTAAAGTGACCCCCAGGAACAGGGCGGTGCCGGTTGCGCCGGTACGCGTAGGGTTACGGACCGTATTCTCACCTGCTAGCTGAGTAGTTAGAGAGCGCTTGCCAATCAAACGACCCAGCAGGGAACTCAGTTTTGGCATTAGCACGCCCACGAGGAACAGGGCACCGAGGAAGGAAATCATGCCACCGACGAAAGCCACGCCGAAACGAGTGCCTCCTTCCAAAGTGAAAAGAGAACCAACCATTAAGGACGTACCCAGGGCGAAAACCACCCCACCAATTACGGTGCGGGCAATGCGCTTGCCAGATGCCAAAGTATTCGGATCATCTGGGTGAAGTGCGACCATTGGGGAAACTCCCGCGATGCGACGCGCCGGACCGAAGCTAGCAACCACAGCGATGAATAGGCCAAGGAAGAAAGCAATCGCCATGGAAGTAGGTGAAACTGCTAAGAAAGCGTCCTTCCAAATTGGAATCATACCGGTTGAGTGGTTAAGCAAACCTGCTAAACCAGTACCCACTACTACACCCAGCAGGGCAGAAACTACGCCAACTAGGATGGCTTCTTTCAGTGCCAGGTTACGGATTTGTGTACTGGTGGAACCAATTGCACGCAGGAGCGCCAGTTCCCGCTTACGCTGCGCTAATAAAACGTTGAACGTTGTGGAAACTACGATGATGGCAGTGATGATTGCTAAAGCTGGGAAGGTTACTAAAATCGCCAGGACAATGCCGGTGCCGGAAGTGAACTTGTCAACCGAGTTCGCAACGAAATCCTGCTGGGATTGAATCTCAAAGTCGGTTGCGGTGACTGCTGATTTCAGGACTTTTTGTACAGAGGCAACGTCAGTGCCAGCCAACAGAACGTAGCTAGGAGCCACCTCAGGGTCCAGGAACTGCTTAGCAACTTCTGGGGACACAACTGAGGTTGGAATTGCAATCGTACCCGATGGGTAGATACCGCTAACTCGCAGGCTGAGTTCGAAAGGTTCTTGCTTTGCAGCGTCGTAGCCAGTAAGCCTCACGGAGTCGCCAACTTTAGCGTGTAGAGCTTTTGCGGTTCCTTCATCAATAGCAATGGAAACTTGGTCAATAGGCTCGTTACCGTCTTTAATATCCAGGAACTTGAAAGGTTCTTGCGGGGTTTCCAGGACGCGTGCTTGAGACTTGTAGCCGTCTTTTTCTAAGAGGGTGAAGTTGAAGTAAACCGTGCGAATCTTAGCGTCCAGGTCTGCTTCACGGACGGCTTTATCTACGTCAATCAGGGTATTAGATTCTGGGTCAGCATTGTCTTTTAGAGCGACAACGACTTCTGCGCCTAGAGTGTCATTTGCCAGGGTGCGTTCTAAGGACGCGTAGAACCCATTGGCGATACCTAAACATGCCAGGATGAAGGCGGTTGCCAGGGCAATCGCGATGGAAGTGGCTACGTAACGGCTGGCATGAGCCTTTACGTTTGCAGTGAGTAGGCCTTTCATGGTTATGCAACCTGCGCAATCTCATCAGCGGTTGGGTGATCCAGGTCGGCCACGATTTGCCCGTCTTTTACAATCAGTACGCGGTCAGCTATCGCGGCAGCGTGACGGTCGTGGGTAACCATGATGACGGTTTGCTTGAGTTGGTCCACGGCGGAGCGTAACAGGTTGAGTACTTCTGCGGTGGTGACGGAGTCGAGGTTGCCGGTTGGTTCGTCGGCTACCAGGATGGCTGGGCGAGCCACCAGGGCGCGGGCTACGGCCACGCGTTGCTGCTGTCCACCGGATAGTTGGTATGGCTTGTGGGTGAGGCGTTCAGTCAGTTGTAGTGAATCCACGATGGATGCCATCCATTTGGCATCAATTTTGCGTCCTGCTAGGCGCATGGGTAGTTCAATATTGTCATGCGCAGAGAGGGTGGGGATGAGGTTGAAGGATTGGAAGATGAAGCCGATGTGGTCGCGGCGGAATTTGGTGAGGTCTTTGTCGGATAGTCCGGTGATTTCTTTTCCGTCGATGCTGATTTTGCCGCTGGTGACTGAGTCTAGTCCTGCGAGGGTGTGTAGCATGGTGGATTTTCCGGATCCGGATGGGCCCATGATGGCGGTGAATTCGCCGGCGCGGAAGTCTACGCTGACATCGTTGAGGGCGATGACTTGGGTGGTTCCGTTTCCGTAAATTTTGCTTACGTTGCTAAGGGAGGCGATTGCCTGTGGTGTTTGGGTTTCCATGATTCCTCTTTGAGGTTTGAGAGTTTTGTACTCTTCCAGGTTACATTTCGGGGTGGGGTGGGGGATATCGGGGGATACCCTGGTTGCACCCTGATTTGGGTTTGGTTTGGGGGATTTTCCGAGGGCGTTGCATGAGACTTTCAGTGCGTCGTGCGATGCTTTTACTTGCCGTGCGATGCCCTCTTGCTTGATATGAATCTGCCCACGTAAGAGCAGGGTTTCTTACGTGGGCAGAACTGAGGTTTGTTGGACTTAACGTTTTAGCCTAGTACTTTTTCGATGTGTGGTCGCAGGGAGGCTGGGGTGGAGGTGGGGGAGAAGCGTTTTACGGTTATGCCGTCACCGGATATCAGGAATTTGGTGAAGTTCCATTTGATGTTGGAGGTTAGTAGTCCGGGTGCTTTTGCTTTTAGCCAGGTGTAGATTTCTGCTTCTTCGTCGCCGTTTACGTCGATTTTCGCCATGAGTGGGAAGGTTACGCCAAAGTTGAGGCGGCAGAATTCTTGGATTTCGTCGGCGGAGCCGGATTCTTGCTGTTTGAATTGGTTGCAGGGGAAGCCGAGGATGACCAGGCCGCGTTCGCGGTATTCTTCCCAGAGTTCTTGGAGTCCGTCGTATTGGACGGTGAAGCCGCACTTTGAGGCAGTGTTGACGATTAGTAGTGGTTTGCCGGCGTATTGGGATAGGTCGTGGGCTTCGCCTTTGATGTCGGTTACGGTGAAGTCATAGATACTGTTTTTCATACCTACAGTTTACATTGATAGCCTCTAATTTGCTTCTGTGAATATTGTGATTTCACGTGGGGGATACGAAAAAACCCGGCGAACTAACTGTAAGACCCAAAAGTTAGTTCGCCGGGTAGCTTAATAGGTGAATTTAACTCACTTAGCGGTGAAAGTCTGGCATTCTGCATTGGTTACAGTTACGGCAGTTGCGTCACAGGCTAGGTCGTGGTTGAAGGTGCAGTCGGTACGTTGGCAAGCGCCAACGGTTGCTTCGTGCTTGATGGTAGGGCGGACGCCGATTTCTAGGAAGGTTACGCAGCCTTTGGTGCCGATGGTTGCAGCATAGGCGCCACAACCGTTGTTGTTGAATGAGCAGCTAGTGGTTGCACAGTTGATTTCTGGGGTGGTCATTTTGGAATCCTTAATATATTTAGAAACTTTTGTTTAAGCCCGTTTGGGTGGGCCGGATAGCTCTAACCTACGCTTTTGAAATCTGTTTGCAAGGTGGATTTTTTCATGGGAACGCGGTTTTTATTTAAGTGAGAGGGATTTTGGTTAAAGGTGGCGTTCCTTAATTATTTGAGGGCGTAGTTAAACGGTACTTTTCCCTACAGAAAAGGTGAAATGCGATGACGTACCTGGGTTGGTTAGGGGGAGCTAAGGTCTAATAGGTTTGGCTAAGTTAATCGAGTTCATAAATGGGAGATATGTTTTTTGTGGCGCCCTTGGGAGTGGAAAAGCAACGATAATTACGAAACTGTCTGTTTTCTAATTTTGGAGGCCAGGCAGTGTGTCTTTGAAAAATCTCTGAAAAACCTTGAAACGACTTGAAAAACTAAATATGAGAGCAGAATGACTTAAAAATAACTGTAAAATCGCGCGAATAGCGGATAAACTTACTGCGTATTAAACCTATCTAGGTACGGTAAACCGTGTAAGGCGTTTGCAAGGTCTTACACGCCCTCGATTACATAAATATGGAGGATAAACGCATGGCTCAGGACTTTAAGGGAGCAGCAGAAGCGCAGATTCGTGCGGTTTCTGGCCGCCCAACCTCAGCATCCACTCCAATGGAATTCTGGCAGGGTCTATCTGCAACCGTAGTTGACCGGATTGCAGACAACTGGCACGCCACCACTGAAAAATTCAAAGCTGGTCGTCGCCAGCACTACCTATCAGCAGAATTCCTCATGGGACGCGCACTGCTGAACAACCTGCTGAACCTCGGCCTGGTAGAAGAAGCAGAAAAAGCCACTAATGCCTTCGGCATGAATCTCACAGACATCCTTGAACAGGAACCAGACGCAGCTTTGGGTAACGGTGGTTTGGGTCGACTAGCAGCCTGTTTCCTGGATTCTTGTGCAACCCAAGACCTGCCAGTAGTTGGCTACGGTATTCTCTACCGCTACGGTCTGTTCAAGCAGGTATTCTCTAATGGTTACCAGACTGAAACCCCAGACTCCTGGATGGAAGAAGAATACCCATTCATCGTCCGCCATCAGGAAGAAACCCGCTTCGTAACCTACGCAGACCTAAAGGTACGCGCAGTTCCATACGACCTGCCTATCACTGGCTATGGCACTGACAACGTAGGTACCCTACGCCTATGGAAGGCAGAACCAATCGAAGAATTCGACTACGCTGCTTTCAACTCCCAGCGTTTCACTGACGCAATCGTAGACCGTGAACGCACCATGGATATCTCTCGCGTACTCTACCCGAACGACTCCACTTACGAAGGTAAAGTTCTACGTGTCCGCCAACAATACTTCTTCTGCTCCGCATCCTTGCAGGAAATCGTAGAAAACCACCTGACGCAGCACGGTACCCTAGCTAACTTTGCTGAGTACAACTCTATCCAGCTAAATGACACGCACCCAGTACTGGCAATCCCAGAACTAATGCGTCTGCTGATGGACGAACACGGATTGGGTTGGGAAAAAGCTTGGGACATTGTTTCTAAGACCTTTGCCTACACTAACCACACTGTTTTGGCTGAAGCTCTGGAAACCTGGGAAATCTCTATCTTTGACCGTCTCTTCCCACGTGTAATGGAAATCGTTTGGGAAATCGACCGTCGTTTCCGCATGGAAATGCACGCAATGGGCTTAGATGAAGGACGTATCAACTACATGGCTCCGGTATCCAACGGTCTGGTACACATGGCTTGGATTGCTTGCTACGCTTCCTTCTCCATTAACGGTGTAGCAGCTCTACACACGGAAATCATCAAACGTGAAACCCTGGGAGAATGGCACGCTATTTGGCCAGAAAAGTTCAATAACAAGACTAACGGTGTAACCCCACGTCGTTGGCTGAACCAGTGTAATCCTCGCCTCTCTGCACTGCTAACTGAAGTAACCGGTTCTGACGCTTGGGTAACTGACCTGGATGTGTTAGCTGACTATGCTGATAAGGGCACGGATGAAATTTACGACCGCCTCAACGAAATCAAGTACGCCAATAAGGTAGCTTTCGCAGAGTGGATTTACAAGCGTCAGGGGATTGAGATTGACCCTGAAGCAATTTTCGACGTACAGATTAAGCGTCTGCATGAATACAAGCGTCAGCTATTGAATATCATGTACGTAATCGACCTGTACTTCCGCATTAAGGAAAATCCAAAGCTTGATGTTCCAAAGCGCGTATTCATCTTTGGTGCTAAGGCAGCTCCAGGGTACGTACGTGCAAAGGCAATTATTAAGCTAATCAACGAAGTTGGTCGCCTGGTAAATAACGATGCTGACGTAGACGGTCGTCTGAAGGTCGTCTTCGTAGAAAACTACAATGTTTCCCCAGCGGAAAAGATTATTCCAGCTGCTGATGTTTCTGAACAGATCTCTACTGCGGGCAAGGAAGCATCCGGTACTTCTAATATGAAGTTCATGATGAACGGTGCACTGACCCTGGGTACTCTGGACGGTGCAAACGTAGAAATCCTGGAAGCTGTAGGCGCTGACAATGCTTATATTTTCGGGGCTAAGGAAGAAGAACTTCCAGAACTGCGTCGCACTTACGACCCACGCTATCAGTATGAAACCGTTCCTGGTTTGAAGCGTGTTCTGGATGCTTTCACCGACGGTACCTTGGATGACGGAAACACTGGTATGTTCCACGACCTGCGTTGGTCTCTTCTGAACTCTAACGGTTGGGATCCAGCAGACGTTTACTACCTGCTGGGTGATTTCGATGCTTATCGTACTGCGCGTGACCAGATGGCTGCTGACTATGCTGATCGTCGTCACTGGGCGCAGATGTGTTGGCAGAACATCACTTTGTCCGGTCGTTTCTCTTCTGACCGCACGATTCGCGATTACGCTCGTGAAGTTTGGAAGATTGAGCCTACTAAAATCTGATTTTTAGGTTAATAAGCCGCCCTTGGGAATTTTTGAATGGATTTTCCCGAGGGCGGTTTTTGATTGCTGTTGTTAAAATCGGGCGTCCACGGTGGTTTTCCGTGGACGCCCGAAAAGGCTAGTTAGCTGAACCTAGGCTCAGTACATGCCACCCATTTCGTCAGCACCTGGAGCTGCTGGTGCTGCTGGTTCTGGCTTTTCAGCCACGATTGCTTCGGTGGTGAGGAACATGCCTGCGATGGAAGCAGCGTTTTGCAGTGCGGAGCGGGTTACCTTTACTGGGTCAGCAATATTTGCTGCCAGCATGTTTTCGTAAACGCCGGTTGCTGCGTTGAAGCCTTCGCCTTCTGGCAGGTTCTGTACCTTGTCGACTACTACGCCACCTTCTAGGCCTGCGTTGATAGCAATCTGCTTCAGTGGTGCCTGTACTGCTACTGCAACGATATTTGCGCCGGTTGCTTCGTCGCCTTCGAGGTCCAGTTCGGACAGGCCCTTTGCTGCCTGGATGAGGGCTACGCCACCACCGGCAACAATGCCTTCTTCTGCAGCTGCCTTTGCGTTACGTACAGCGTCTTCGATGCGGTGCTTACGTTCCTTGAGTTCAACTTCGGTGGCTGCACCGGACTTGATGACTGCTACGCCGCCTGCCAGCTTTGCGAGGCGTTCGGACAGCTTTTCCTTATCGTATTCAGAGTCGGACTTAGCAATTTCAGCACGAATCTGTGCGACGCGAGCTTCGATTGCTTCCTTGGTGCCAGCGCCTTCAACGATGGTGGTTTCGTCCTTGGAAACTACTACCTTGCGTGCGTGACCCAGCACGTCCAGGTCAGCGGTTTCAAGGGACAAGCCAACGGTTTCAGAAATAACCTGGCCGCCGGTGAGGATAGCCATGTCTTGTAGCATTGCCTTGCGACGGTCACCGAAACCTGGTGCCTTCACTGCTACGGAGCGGAACAGGCCGCGGATCTTATTAACAACCAGGGTTGCCAGTGCTTCGCCTTCAATGTCGTCTGCGATTACGGCTACTGGCTTACCTGCTTGCATTACCTTTTCCAGCAGTGGAAGCAGGTCTTTAACGTTGGATACTTTGCCTTCTACTAGCAGAATGTACGCATCTTCCAGGACTGCTTCCTGGCGTTCTGGGTCGGTTACGAAGTATGGAGAGAGGAATCCCTTGTCAAAGCGCATACCTTCGGTGGTTTCCAGTACGGTTTCGAAGGACTTTGCTTCTTCGACGGTGATTACGCCTTCCTTGCCGACCTTTTCCATGGCTTCTGCGATTAGGCGACCGATTGCTGGGTCGTTTGCAGAGATGGATGCGGTAGCTGCGATTTCATCGGTGGTTTCGATTTCTTTAGCTGCTGCGTGTAGCTTTTCAATAATTTTTGCTACTGCGATATCGATGCCACGCTTGAGCGCAATTGGGTTTGCGCCAGCTGCTACGTTGCGTAGACCTTCGCGTACTAGTGCTTGGGCAAGTACAGTTGCGGTGGTGGTGCCGTCACCTGCAACGTCGTCAGTCTTCTTAGCAACTTCCTTTACCAGTTCTGCACCAATCTTTTCGTATGGTTCAGAAAGTTCGATTTCTTTTGCTACGGACACGCCGTCCTTAGTGATGGTTGGGGTGCCCCACTTCTTTTCGAGGACTACGTTGCGGCCTTTTGGACCCAGGGTGACCTTTACGGTGTCAGCTAGGATATTCAGGCCGCGTTCCATCGCGCGACGTGCTTCCTCGTCAAATGCAATCATTTTTGCCATTTTTGGTGTTCCCTTCGCGGTAACAGGATTAATTTCTACCCTCATATTTGAGGTTAGAAATTTTTGGTTCTGTCACTCTTCCTATGCGAGTGCTAACTCAATTCTGGCACTCTCTGCCTTTGAGTGCAAGGTGAGTGGTTTTTGGCATGGTTTCTGTAAATTTTGCGTTCTTACCAATAACGCGTGTTTACACGCGGTATTTCGAAGTAGAGAGGGAGTTTTAGGCTAGCTGAACCTAAATGAATGTATCAACAGTTACCTAAAAGACAACCTAGATATATCTACCCCAACACACCAGTTTTAAACACACTTCTAACACTTAACCCTAATTTAAGTAAGTTGACAAAGCGCGATGACAGCACATCACACTGGTAATAATCCCGCAGGAAGCAAATAAAACCCAGCATGAGACTTCATAAACAGGAAATAAAGTGTGCCCGCCAGGAATAAAACTGGCGGGCACATTATTTAAATCATAATTTTAAGGCTGATAATCACCCTTTAGAATGACGGTTACGTCGCCTGTGGACTGATCAGATTCCAATACGTTTCCAATTCCCAGGGTGGTGGCAACTTCTTTAGCCGTAGCTTCATTACCGGGCTTGAAGTAAACAGTGGAAACTTCAGTCTGCCAACCTACAGCATTATCAGGTGCTAAGTTAGAAAAGCCTGCAGCCTGCAGTTTACCAACTGCGCCGCCTGCCAGACCATTAACGCCAGTACCATTAAGAACCTGCACTGCAGCTGCCTTGTTAGCTTGTTCTGCTGGCTTTTCCTCAGCTGGTTTCTTTTCAACCGGCTTAGTTTCCTCGGCTGGTTTTTCTTCAGGCTTAGCAGTTTCTTCGACCTTCTGAGTAGCCTCTTTTTCTGCTGTTTCCTGCTGTTTAGCTTGAGTAGCTTGTGTGCTCTGCTGCGCAGCCTGCTCCGTGGTAGTGCCAGCCGTAAGCAAAGAAACCGTCGCCCAAGCTAGAATCGGTGCGAACACCAAAACCAACAGAAAAGGTACAACTGCCTTCCACTTAGAAGGAGCCTGGCGGTAAGCGCCTACTGGATAGAGCTTACCAGCTTCGTCAAATTCGTCTTCAGGATACTGAGTATTCACCCTTCAAGGCTATATTTTCCAAGGCTTAACGAGTAAATGGACACGCCGGAAACTCCCCAAGCAACCTGCCTTAACCTTATAAACTAAACTCATGACATGGTTCTTAAACCTCACTGCATTAGACCCACAGTGGCAGACAGTTTTCTCTCCCCATCAGGATGCATTGAACGCCCTCGAAAAAGAACTAGAAACCCGCGTAGGTGAGGGCGCAGAAATCCTCCCCGCACGTGAACAAATTCTTCGTTGCTTCACTTACCCATTACAGAACGTGAAAGTATTAATCGTCGGGCAAGATCCGTATCCAACTCCAGGAAATGCCGTAGGGTTAAGTTTTTCAGTTCCGCCTGAGGTGCAACTCCCTGCCAGTTTACGCAATATTTTTAAGGAGCTGTCTGACGATATTAGGATCTCACCTGTAGAGGGGGAATTGGATTTAGGGTTGCCCGCTAATCCGAATATGCCATTGCGTTCAGGAGATTTAACAGATTGGGCCCAGCAGGGGGTTTGCCTCCTTAACCGTGTGCTCACAGTTGAAGCTGGAAAACCTAAGTCCCACAACAAGCTGGGATGGCAGACAATTACAGAAGCTGCGATTACCGCGTTGGTGGAGCGTAATAAGCCACTGGTCGTAGTTTTGTGGGGGAAAGATGCGCAGGAACTGAAACCTTTGATTCCTACTTCACCAGAGATTTTAGTATTAGAATCTGCGCATCCCTCCCCATTATCAGCGCGAAGAGGTTTCTTCGGGTCGAAACCATTCTCGCAGGCGAACCAGCATTTAGAAGCCTGGGGACTATCACCCATCAATTGGCTGTAATCACAGGAACAGGCCGGTAGCTTGAGATTCGACATCCGCATACTGGGTGGCAGCGAGTTGCAGTCGCACACCGATGTCATCTAAGGTTGCTTCTACCTGGGCTTGGGTAGCCTGCCATTCCTCTGCCAAAAGGTGAAATTGTGTAGCAGCTTGGCCGGTCCAGGAGGCTTCCAAATCCCTGAGGTGAGCCATAAGAGCGGTAACTTCAGTGCGCACATTTTCTACTGAACTTTTCACCAGAGCGGAAGTACGGGCTACCTCCGCAACATCAACTTGGAACATGGTCATCTGGGACTCCTTAGTTAGAACTCTGAATTTAACGCGGTGGCGTTGTCATTAGTGTTCCTGGTTTCAAATGGAAAAGAAACCACTGCTAAGAAAATCTGTGGATAACTGTGGTGCGCTCACGCCCTGTGCACACATTCTTACATGGGAACTAACGTGCGGGTGCTTTACCCGCACACCCAAAGTTTCGCGCATCAATAAAGCGGAAAGAAAAACTACAGCTGTTTGTGTTTCGCTGCTTGGCGCGCTAATTCTTTCGCAGAAAGACGGCGAACTACTCCGATAGGAGCCTTATCCAAAACATCAGGTTCAAACTCTAAAGAAGAATAATCCTGCGACTGAGCTTCTTCAGTTTTCGTAACAAAACGAGGTAAAACACAACAGGTTTCTTCAACAGCAGCTTCAGGTACCGCAATTGCAGAACGCTTAAAAATCGTAGTAGAAGTCGTAGAAATATCAGTTTCCTCAACCGGCACCCAGCCAGCGTCAGACAAGCCCTGTGGGTCAAGTTGCTCTAGCGAAGCATCCAAGTTAGCTAACTCCGCCTCCAGGTTTTGCCGAGCAATTGCCTCCCAATGACTACCAGTAGGAGACTTAAAAAGACTCTTACGCTTCAGCAGGCGCCTAACGAAACGGCGGCGAGCCACTTGATAATCAAAATCAGATAACTTCGCATTTTCTTCGCGAATCGCCAAACGGAACTTCTTATACTCCTGCGGAGTACAAGCCAATACCGCTAAATCAGCGTCAATAATAACCGTGCCATCAAGCTCGGTGACAGAAGAAATATGGTGCAAAGCCAAAGAAACCAGTTCCTGCAGTCGAGAAATTGTCTCTGCCGGAACCCCCAACTGAGAAGCAGAGTTCCCTAAGTAAGCCTGACATTCTTCAACGCGAGCATCAAAAACCTGGTCATCTAGGTAAACACTCACGGGCTCAACCGCACCTAAATACCAGGCAACAATCCGCAACAAGTCAGCATCGTGGCAGATACCGGAAAGTTCATCAATATGCGAAATTAGAGACGCCAAGTAACGAGTGTTATGAAAAATGCGGTGCGGCGCGCCCCAGCGGAAAAGGAGTTTTTCACCAGCTAAAGAAAGCTGCTCTTCAGTAGCAGTAGCTTGTGCAGCTAGCATCGAATCTACGAAAGAACGTAATAACCAAGCGGGAGTGCCACAGCGTCCCGAATAATTTTCTTGCACGAATCAATGCTATGACTTAGGCAGGGGGAATGACAAGCGAACCGTAACGCCCCCGCCAGGCGTGGTAACGATAGAGGCTTTCCCCGCATGCAGAGCCATCACCGCAGAAACAATCGACAAGCCTAAACCCGAACCACCGGATTCACGCGAACGAGACTTATCCACCCTATAAAAACGTCCGAAAACCTTTTCTTGATGCTCAGTTGAAATACCCGGACCATGGTCGCGGAATTCCACAACCGCCCACTGATCACTACGCCCAACCATAATCTCCACCGGAGTTCCCTTAGGCGTGTAGCGCACGATATTGCTAATAATATTCGTAAACACCTGTGAAACTTGATCTTTATCAGCATTCACGAAGAGTTCCGGCAAACCGCCCTCGGAAACAGAACCTGAAGCGGGCAGAGGAGCGGACGCACCCAAATTCAGGACTTGGACAACTCGCGAGGCATCGAGGGCGCGCAAATCAAATGCCGCCGTCTGCGCCAAAGCAGTCAGATCCAAAGGTACAGGATTAACTTTCCGCTGCTCATCTAAACGCGCCAAACGCAACATATCTTCAACTAAACCGTTCATCCGGTTAGCCTCAGACTCAAACCGCCCCATCACATCTGGAATATTCTCTGGAGTAATCCCCCCAATCCTATACAGCTGCGCATACCCCTGCAGAGTCGCTAACGGAGTCCGTAACTCGTGAGAAGCATCCGAAATGAAACGCTCAATTCTTTCACGGGCAGCGTCACGCTGCGCAAAAGACTGCTCAATCTGGGTAAGCATCTGGTTTAAAGAAACAGAAAGAGACCCAACTTCAGTGTTCGGGGTTTCAATCTCAATACGCTGAGAAATATCTCCCGCTGCAATCTGCGCAGCCACAGATTCAATACGTTGTAAGGGACGCAGAGAACGACGTACTAGGTAGTAGGCACTGGTCGCACCCACGGCGATAACCACTAACGCTAAAACTCCAAAGTACTTAACGCTATTCAGCAACGTTTCGGAAACACCTGTCAAAGGTAAAGCAACAGTAACTACCCCAAACTGAGTTCCATCTTGAGTGGCAATCGGAACTGCCACAGCACGCCAGTAAGCCCCCGTTTTAGACGAACCAATGCTAGCGGGAGTAGTAATAGAATCTTCAGGAATCACTCCGAAAGGTAATAGAGTTTCCTCATCCGGATAACCATAACGCTGCGCAATCTTTGGATTAATAAACTCTTTGCTAGCTTCGTTAGGGCTGTCAATCCGCACATAGTAGTTAGTTGGAATGTCCGTAGACTCATTTCGAAGCAGTGAGGATGAGGCGGAAACCGCCAGCGACTTTGCAGATAACTGCAGTTCCGAATCTAACTGATAAACCAAGTGGGACTGCAGAATCCCCAGCACCGCGGTAGTGGCGAAAGCAAAACAGACGGTCAGGACAGCTGTAAAAAGGGACACTAAACGGGTACGTAGGGAAAGGTTATCCCACGCATTAGCAATAGAGGTTAGCAGAGTCGCCATTATTCAGCTCGCAGCATGTAGCCAACGCCCCGACGAGTATGAATTAAGTCTTTACTATCTTCATGAACAGCCAGTTTACGGCGCAAGTAGGAAATGTAGGATTCCACAATTGCGGCATCACCTTCCCAGTCGTATTCCCATACGTGATCCAGAATCTGCATTTTAGAAACCACGCGGCCTTCGTTGATCATCAGGTAGCGTAGAAGTTTGAATTCCGTGGGGGAAAGTTCTAACTCAACTCCGTCGCGGCGTACTTCGTAAGCGTCTTCGTCAAGTTCTAAATCTGCGATTCGGAGGATACCGTCATCTACGGAATCCATGGTGCGCCTGAGAATAGCGCGGATACGGGCAACTACTTCTTCTAAGCCGAACGGTTTGGTGACATAATCGTCGCCACCTACCGTTAATCCTTGAATTTTGTCACGCATATCGTCGCGGGCAGTTAGGAAGAGAACTGGAATGCGGGTGCCGGCGTTCCGGAGGCGCCGGGTTACGGTAAAACCGTCCATATCCGGAAGCATTACGTCTAAGACGATTAAGTCAGGGTTTTCCGTGGTCGCTAGGTGGAATGCGGAAGCTCCATCAGCAGCGGTGATTACTTCAAATCCTGCAAAACGTAATGATGATGCCAACAGGTCACGGATATTTGGTTCGTCGTCTACTACTAGCAGGCGGGCTTCGCCAGTGCTTTTAGAGGTATCCGTGAGGGGATTTTCGCTGGTAGTAGGGGAGTAAGTAGGTACGTTATTAGGCATCATGTATCCATCATAAAACGATAAAGCTGGAGGTTTCCTGGGAATTGGCTTAAAAGGAAAGCGGGGTTTTCGGGTATTTTCAGAACTCAGGGTGAAACTCTAATTTTCAGTTGAAAATAGTTTTTGTCAGAGGCTGCCAGTAGACTGGATACAAACTTAGAAAACTAGGAATGAAAGGCTTGTGATGAGCGACCTATTTAGCCCTGTCGGAATCGATTTCCGTCATGTTTCTCCTAACTTGGCGAAAGCTCGTTTCGCTGGCACTGCCATCTCATTCTTAAGTTTCACAATCCCTGCCACATTAGTAGCTGTGTTTGTAACTCCATGGGCATGGATTGCTGCAGGTATTATTACTATTCTTCACCTTTGGGTAGCTATACTAATCACCCGACAGGTTAAAGCCCTGCAATACGCACTGGGAGAAACCGAACTATTCGTGCGTAAGGGAATCATGTTTAAAGACATGACTGCGGTGCCCTATGGGCGGATTCAGTACGTAGATGTTTCTGAAGGTCCTATCGCCCGTTACTTTGGCATGGCAGAAATCAAACTTCACACGGCTTCTGCTGCTACTGACGCAACTATTCCGGGTATCCCCACCGCAGAAGCAGCAGAATTGCGGGCTTTTCTATCCAATCGTTGTGAAGCAGAAATGGTTGGTATTTAATGGCACGCAAAGAATCCATTGCAGATACGGGTGTGTCAGAAGCAGCTTGGCGTAGCCTGCATCCCGTAACCCCACTGGCTCAAACGTGGGCGGTGTTTGCCGGTATATTCGGCTATATTTTGTTTAATCTGGCAGATGACTTGAGAGAACTGTTTAGTTCTGAAGTTCTCTGGGGGCCCGGTTATTTCGGATACTCCATGATCATGGTAGTTATTGCAGGGGCAGTCGCAGGAACTCTGGTAATCAGCTTTCTAGCTGGCCTGTTTTCTTGGCTAGCTTGGCGACGTATGCAGTATGCCATTACAACTGAGGCAGTTTATTACCGTTCTGGCATTTTCTTTCGCAGTCAACGCCTGGCACGACTAAATAAAATCCAGGCAGTGAATATCACCCACCCGCTGTTGGGACGAATCTTCGGATTGGGGCGCATTGATATTGAGGTGGCTGGTGGAGCGGGATCCAACTTGCAGTTCGGTTTATTGAAAACCGCTGAGTTAGAGCGTGTACGTTTGGAAATATTGCAGTTCTCTCAGGCAGTAAAGTTTGGTACGACAGCATCCGTTACCGACAGTTCAGCTTCTGAGTTTTCCGAGTACGCTACTGGAAACCTGCTCGCGGAAACTCAATCTGGGAGTGATTTAGAAATTGCGGTGTCTCAAACTGCTGACCCTCTGAAAGTCTTACTGAATGAGGAAACTGATGGGCAGTTGATCTACTCTGTGCCACTGAGACGTTTGCTTACTGCCACTATGGTGAATATGGGCGTAATTATTTCACTGCTTTTCCTGATCGCCATGGTAATCGGAACGCTGGTGCTCGTATTTGTTTTTGATGCGGGTTGGGAAACTTTCGTGGCCTTGGGTGTGCCTGCGCTGACCGGTTTTTCAGCGTTACGTAAGACTGTTACTGAAAACTTTAACTTCCGCGCTTACCTGGCAGCTGATGGTATCCGTGTGCGTGCGGGACTTACTGAAACCCGTGCGCAAACCATTTCGCCACAACGCATCCACGCCGTGCATATTATTCAGCCTTACTTCTGGCGTCTGTTCGACTGGTATAAAGTTGAGATTTCTCAGGCTGCGTTCCAAGGGGATGAAGGTACGAAGCAAACAAACATTCTGCTTCCGGTAGGTACTCGTGCAGAAATGTTACGCGCAGTGTGGATGGTTTTCCCTGACCTTGGGGTAGCTGATCCGATTAACGTCCTGCGCGTTGGTTTAGAAGGATTTGGTGACTCTGAGGATTTCAGAGAATCTGGTGGGTTTGTGAATAATCCACGACGTGCCCGGATTTGGGATTGGTTTACCTACAATCGTAATGCTCATATGCTTACTCGGCGGGTACTGATTACTCGCACCGGGCGTATTACTCGTCGTTGTAGTGTTTTCTCATACCCGCGTTTACAGTCCCTGCAGATTTCTCAAGGCCCATGGGCGCGTCGCCGGAAAGTAGCTGCCATTAGCTTACATACGGTGGACCACAACGCTATGGTTGAGAGCGCTCTTTCGCACTTAGATGAACAGGTTGCGAAAAACCTATTCATTGAGCTTTCTCGTTATGCTTTACAACGTCGCCAAGTTGAGCAGTTGGAAACCTGGCAGGCGCGTGTCCGGTATGGCTTAACGACAGAAGTTTCTTTCGAGGAAGTTCAGGAGACTACCCGTGAACCCTAAGCCAGGTCGCCTTAAAGTTGGGGTAATCGGCCCTGGAAAAGTTGGCGTTATTCTGGCATTAGCTTTACGTAACGTTCAGCATGAAGTTATCGGGGTGACGGCTTCCACGCGAGTGGAAAACCAAGATCGGATTGAAGCTTTACTTCCGGGAGTGCCAGTTCTAGAAGCCCCTGAGCTCTGCGCTCAAGCTGACCTGGTGTTAGTTACCGTGCCGGATGATGAAATTCGTCCGGTCGTTGCTGGACTGGCGAAACTAAACGCTTGGCGTCCTGGGCAAATCGTAGTTCACTGCAGTGGCGCACATGGCTTGGCGGTTTTAGTGGATGCTGCCGCTTGTGGTGCACTCACACTGGCGTTACACCCCGCGATGACATTCACCGGCTATAGTTTAGATCTACAGCGATTAGAAAACTGTCCAGCGGCAGTAACTGCTAACGCTATTGCCCAACCTATTGGCCAGGCACTCCTGATCGAAATAGGCTGTCAGCCACAAATAGTCGCAGACGAAAATCGGAAACTCTACCATGCTGCCTTAGCTCACGGAGCGAACCACCTCAATACGCTGGTAGCTCAATCTTTGGAACTACTCAGAGAAGCTGGGGTTGCAGACCCTGCGCTTTATCTGCGACCACTATTAGAAGCTGCCTTAGATCGGGCGCTATCTGAAGGCATTAACGGATTAACCGGGCCAGTTGTGCGCGCAGACACAGGAACTTTAACTGCTCACTTAGAGGTATTAGGTACGCCCTCGGGAGAAAAAATAAAAACCACCTATCAAGAACTAGCGCGTGCCACAGCGGAACTAGCTCACGATCATGGGCGGCTCACCGACACACAATATCGTGCAGTCCACACTGCTCTGGGCGCAGAATCCCTCTAAACGTGGCATAAAATTAAAATGCACCAGTTAAAGGAGTCTGCATGTCAGAACTGAAACTACCCGCAGTAGTCAAAACCCGCGCGGAATTAATCACTACGTTAGAAAACCAACGTGACGCACACCCACGCCAACTAATCGGTCTGGTAATGACCATGGGAGCTTTGCATGCTGGACACCTATCCCTAGTCGAAGAAGCCCGCAAACACAGTGATTACATTGTCGTCTCAATCTTTGTAAACCCAACTCAGTTTGCACCTAACGAAGATTTTGACGCCTACCCACGTCAGCTAGAAAAAGACCTGGAATTATTGGCAACTGTTGGAACCGACCTGGTGTTTGCGCCAACCCCGGAAGAAATCTACCCAAATGGAGAGTCCCGCGTAACCATCAACCCAGGACCAACTGCCACCGTGCTGGAAGGTAAGACTCGCCCCACCCACTTTGCAGGAGTCTGCCAAGTAGTTCATAAGGTAATAAACCTAGTAAGTCCAAATGTTGCAGTATTCGGGCAAAAAGATGCGCAGCAACTGGCAATTATTAGGCAGATGGTATCGGATTTAGATATGTCAGTAACTATTGTGGGAGCACCAATTGTGCGCGCCGAAGATGGTTTGGCACTGTCGTCTCGCAACGCTTACCTCAGCCCAGTTCAGCGAGAAACCGCTCTGTCCCTATCAGCGTCCCTCCGCGCTGGGGTTTCAATTGCTACTCAAGGTGGAACTCGTGCAGAAATCCTCGCGGCAGCTGAAACTGTGATTTCTGAAGCATCTGCCACCGCAGATTCGCAAGCTACCCTAGTTTTGGACTACATTGCATTGGTAGACCCTGTGACCTTTGAAGATGTTGATCACGGACCAGCCGTGCTAGCCATCGCCGCGAAGGTGGGGACCACGCGACTAATCGACAACTACCTGGTAGAGGTTAAATAAATGGCAGAATTCCTGCGTGAAATGATGATTGGAAAGATCCATCGCGCTACCGTCACCGCAGCTGACCTGCACTACGTCGGCTCTATAACCGTAGACGGATTGCTCTTAGACGCAGCAAATATATTGGAAGGCCAAAAAGTTGATGTCGTAAATGTCAATAATGGGGCGCGCTTATCTACTTACACAATTCGCGGTGAAAACGGCTCCGGCATAATCCAACTAAATGGAGCTGCCGCTCACCACGTTACCCCCGGTGACATCGTCATCATCATGGCCTATGCACAAGTACCTGACTCCCAAGCCAGAGGGTTTAAACAGAGTGTAGTGCTGGTAAATGAAAACAACCAGATTATTCACCAAGGCAATAATGCTGGCGTAATCCCCGCAGGGATGGAAAATTCCACCGGTGGCCCAAAACCACTGCATTCTGCTGGAACTATTTAGGACTTTACTAATTCCTTCGTAAAACTATTCAGGATAAGATAGGTATCGTGGAAAATAACGAAGTAACTCCGGCTGAAAATACTGTAGCCGAACGCGTAGATAATGAAGCTCCAGAACAGATTCGCGTCCGCATTGAAAAGCGCGACCGTATGTTGGCAGAAGGCACTGACCCATACCCGGTGGAATTGCCAATTAACTCAACTATCAAGCAAGTAATCAGCAACTACCAGCATTTGGAAATCGACGAACAGTCCCCAGAATCCTTAGGTGTTGCTGGTCGCGTCATGTTGATGCGTGGCTCCGGAAAACTCCAGTTCGTGGTTTTGCAAGACGGTGAAGGTAACCGTATTCAGGTGATGTTCTCGGCTGCTGAAGTTGGTTTAGATTCCCTGAAAGCGTTGAAGACAGACGTAGACCTGGGTGACTACCTATTCGTTTATGGTCCAGCAATCCGCTCTAAGCGTGGCGAATTGTCTATCTTCGCAGTTCCATCCGCAGAAATCCCAGCTTGGAAACTGGCAGCAAAGGCAATCCGCCCACTGCCAAAGACATTCGTTTCCGAGGACGGTGAAGAAATGACCCTGTCCGAGGAATCTCGTATTCGTCGTCGCCATCTGGATATGATCGTCCGCCCAGCAGCGCGCGACATGGTTCGTATGCGCGCCAAAGTAGTACGTTCCCTGCGAGAATACTTTGACCAGGCAGGTTTCATTGAAATCGAAACCCCAATGTTGCAAAACATTCACGGTGGGGCAGCCGCACGCCCATTCCAAACCCACATGAATGCTTACGATACGGAACTATTCCTGCGTATTGCTCCAGAACTCTTCCTTAAGCGTGCAGTAGTTGGTGGTATCGAAAAGGTCTTCGAAATTAACCGCAACTTCCGAAATGAAGGTGCTGACTCATCTCACTCCCCAGAGTTCACTATGCTGGAAGCCTACGAAGCCTACGGCACTTACGATACCATGGCACAGCGTACTCGTGAATTCATTCAGAAAGCGGCTCGCGATGCATTCGGTAGCGAAAAGGTAATCCTCGCTGACGGTTCTGAATACGACCTGTCTGGTTCTTGGAAGTCTATCTCCCTCTACGATTGCGTATCTGAAGCGGTTGGTGAAGAAATCACCCCAGACACTTCAATTGAACGCCTGCGGGAAATCGCAGACGAACGTGAAATCGGATACGCAGATCACGCAGTAGCCGGCAAGATAGTCGAAGAAATCTTTGAAGCTACTGTTGGTGACCACATTTGGGAACCAACCTTCGTACGTGACTACCCTGTGGATACTTCACCATTGGTGCGTCAGCATCGCAGCCTCCCAGGTCGCGTAGAAAAGTGGGACTTATACGTACGTGGCTTCGAATTAGCAACCGCCTACTCAGAATTGGTAGACCCAGTGGTACAGCGCGAACGCTTCGAAGCTCAGGCACTAGCCGCTGCAAACGGTGACCCAGAAGCAATGGTATTAGACGAAGACTTCCTGGAAGCCATGGAACAAGGCATGCCTCCAACAGGAGGTATGGGCATGGGCTTAGACCGCCTGCTGATGGCGTTAACCGGTCAAGGGATCCGCGAAACCATTACCTTCCCACTCACGAAGCGTATCTGAACCAGCCAAAGCCTGGCGAAAGTTATCTCTATTACGTAGAGTGAAAACACAATGCCTAACTTATTTAGAAAGAAGTGTGGACTAGAACCTAGTCCACGCTTCTTCTCTCGTTTTCAGCCAGCTCGACTCTCTGTCTACACCCTGGCTTTAGTAATCGCAGTAGGAACTTTTCTGCTCATGCTTCCCTGGGCACATACAGGGGCACCCGCATGGCCAAATGAAAACCCCACTGACCCTACTACTGCCACTCCCGTAGCCGGAATCAACCTGGGGGGTGCCCCACTCTCCGTAGCCTTCTTCACTGCGGTATCCGCCACTTCCGTAACCGGGCTGGTAGTTGCAGATACTGCCACCTACTGGAGTGGCTTCGGCATGGTTATCCTTGCAATTCTCATTGAAATTGGCGGGTTAGGAACCATGACCCTCGGTGCGTTAATGGCACTTTTAGTTGCTCATAAACTAAATCTGCGTCAGCGGCTCTTGATTGCCTCTACCACCGGCAACATCACCTATGCTGATATTCAGGGACTAGTTAAACGCATCGTTAAATACAGTGCCATACTGCAACTTTTCTTCACGCCATTCATTTTCCTAGGTTTAATCCTCGACGGAGAGAACTGGTACACCGCCCTCGGGAATTCTCTATTCCTCTCCGTCTCCGCCTTTAACAACGCCGGATTTTCACCCTACCCAGACAATCTCGTCCACCAGGGAACCAACCTACTAATTGTCATCCCCGTCATGCTTTTGCTGGTACTAGGCGGGTTAGGATTCCCCGTGATGCTGCAGGTCTGGAGCTCACTCCGACAAAGCCCCGACCGGCAACCTAACTGGACACTCAACACCCGTATCGTACTTTCCGCAACCGCGGTCCTCATCCTAGTAGGCTGGCTTCTTATTGTCATCGCCGAATGGCATAACCCAGCAACCATCGCTAACGCTCCTTTAAGTGAAAAACTCCTACTCACTCTCTTCACTGCTATTTCTCCACGCACTGCCGGCTTCAACGTCATGGATATCGCCAGCCAATCAGACATCACTTGGCTCATCACAGACTTCCTCATGTTCATCGGTGCTGGCCCAGCAGGAACCGCCGGTGGAATAAAAGTCACTACCGCAGTGATCCTGGTTTTCATCGTCTACACCGAAGTCCGAGCCGGCGACGCCGTACAACTCTTCGAACGTCGCATCGGACGCTCTGCGCAACGCCAAGCCATCACAGTGGTTATCCTCGCTTTCGTACTTCTAATCCTGGCAACCGCCACTATCCTGGCACAAACCCACTTCCGCTTAGACCAAGTTCTCTTTGAAGTGGTATCGGCAATGAGCACCGTCGGACTTTCCACCGGTATCACCAATCACCTGCCAGTATCCTCACAGCTAGTACTCTGCATCCTCATGTTCTTTGGACGCATCGGTCCCGTAACTATCGCATCTGCGCTGGCGCTTCGACCTATCCGACGCCGCTACGAATATCCAAAAGAAAGGCCAATCATTGGTTAAGTTCAGTTTCCCATTGAAACCCCGCGTAGCAGCGGGAGATTCAGTTGTTATCATTGGGCTGGGACGCTTCGGACGCTCCATGGCAGAAGAACTCATGGAAAGCGGCGTGGAAGTCCTAGGAATCGACAAATCAGCAGACGTAGTGCAACTCATGAACGGTAAACTCACCCAAGTAATCCGAGCTGATGCCTCTACTCCAGAAACACTCTACGACCTGGGCGTAAATGAGTTCTCACATGCAGTAGTTGCTATCGGTGACGACTTAGCCTCCTCAATCCTTGTAGCTTCTTCACTGATAAAACTAAACGGTCCAGAAATCTGGGCGAAAGCCTCTACCGGGCCACAGGGGCAGATTTTCCAACAAATGGGCATTAAACATGTTTTCCACCCCGAAAAAGACATGGGACGTCGGGTGGCGCACCTGCTAACCCATTCTCTCTTCGACTACTTTGATTTGGGAGATGGGTTTGCCATGGCAACCGCAGCGCTTCCGGCTTCCATGGCAGGAGTATCTTTACGGGAGTTGAACCTGCGGGTTCGCCTGGGTATCACCATTGTTGCGGTGAAAGATCCCTCAGGTGTGTGGGCGCCTATTGTGCCTGAATCCGTGTTAGAAACCGGGCAAGTAGTTTTAGTAGCAGGTCCAAAGCAGAAGTTGGACTCAGCTTTTAAACAATAGGGTTGGGTTTTAAATATTTGGGTTGGGATTCTAAAAATTCACATGCGAGGGCGCGTTGGGATGTGAGTTTTTGATTCTCGAGGGCGGAAACTCATATGCGAAGGCGAGTTCGGATGTGAGTTTTGTGATTCAAGTGGTCTTCGACCATGCCTTACCCCGAAAACTAAGCACGTACTTTAATGCAAAAAGTGGTGACCCGACAAAGCCGGGTCACCACTTTTAACACCTTTTAAACCAGGTTTACCTAAAATCAGGCTTTTTGAGCGTGTGCGCTCAAATCATCAGACAATCCGAAAGCCCAGTGAATCAAAGAGATAGGGTGAATCATCTTTGCACCAGATCCCTTAGCAATCTGCCAGCGACAAGTTTCCGTGTCACAGGCAGCCAACTCAGGGTTCGTAGCCTTAATCATGTCAAACAGTGGCTTACCAACTGCTTGGGCGATTTCATACTTCTCAGACTTCAAACCGTAAGTACCCGCGATACCACAGCATGGCTGACCTGATTCGACAACCTTCACACCCGGTACCAGTTCCATCAGTTCAACCGCTGGCATACCCATGCCCTGGCCCTTAACCTGGCAAGGCTGGTGGTAAGGCAAGGTAAGTTCCATGCCACGCATCTTTTCTACTGGCAGTTCGCCCCGGTAGTAGAGATCCAGCAGGAAGTCAGAGGTTTCATAAGTGCGAGTTCCAACATCTTTTAAGCGTGGATCGTCAACGCCCATGATTTCGTGTGCTTCGTGCTTAAGCATGCCCGCGCAGGAACCAGAGGAAGAAATGATGGTCAGGTCTTTACCGGCAGAAATCAGATCATCACAGAGTTTCAGAACCTTCTTAGTAGCGCCACCGAAGAGACCGTTGGACTGTTCAGCCAGACCACAGCAACCCTGCTTTGGAATCAGCACTTCGTAGCCCAAATATTCCAGGATTTCGATGGTGTGCTTTGAAGTCTGTACTTCAAAGTAGCCACCTGCACAGCCGTGCATGAACACAACTGGACCCTTAGTTGCTGGGGTGGTGCGAGCTGGACGTTTACGCAGCCAGGAACGCAGGGTGGCGGCATGTGCCTTCGGCATGGGAGCGTCTTCGTCAATACCGATGACTTTATCAATGACCTTACGCAGTGGTTTGATTCCCAGGGCGGCGTTAGCGATTGGAGCGACTGGGCTCATTGCCATACCCATGAGAGTAGTTTGGGTGATGAGGCGGTCACGGATTGGCATACCGTTTTGTGCTTTCATCACTGCGCGTGCCTGTGCGTTGATTTCCGCAATCTTTACGCCCTGAGGGCAAACCATGGTGCAGATACCACAGCCAGAACAGTAGTCCAAGGAGTGGTCGACGGATTCGCCGTTGCGGAAGCGTTCAGCCTGTGGACCAACGAACTTTGGTCCGGGGAACTTTGGGGTTATGCGGGCGACAGGACACTGGGTTTCACAGATGGTGCACTTTACGCAGTTGTCGAGGGAAGTGCGTGCCAGGTTCCGGCGAGCAATATCGATTGGATTAGTCATTGTCTGCTCCTAGGATGAAATCGGTTGCGCGGATCATGGAACCTAACGCAATACCTTCACCAGATTTTTCCTGCCAACGCATTGCGCCAGCGATGGTGCCACCAAGTACGTGTACGTTGTCGTAGACGCGTTCACCGGTGGCGTCTAGTGGACGCATATCCGCGTCAACTGCGACACCAACTTTGAAGAGTGCCTGCTGGTCTCCCCAGTAGTCACCGTGAATGAGCTTTTCAATGGGAGCTTCGGTGACGGGCAGATCCAGGGCGCGTTCAGTAATCTTGCAGTAAGAATCCAAGTTGAGTGCGCCGGATTCAAAACCGCCGCCTGCCAGTACTACGTGATCAACAGGGATTTCTCGAGGGCGACCAGCGGTAGCTACTACCACGTGAGTTACCTTTTTACCGTCTGCAACTACGCCAGTTGCTTCAGTGCCAAGCATGAAGCGGATGCGAGCATCCTTTACTGCCTGAGTGAGTTTCTGGTTGAGGCGCATACCTGGAACAGATGGTGGTGGGAGTGGGATTTCGAAGACGGGGTGTCCGACGAGTTCCTGGAACTTTTCGAAGAGCCCGTCGCCAGCTACGCCCAGAACTGCGGGGAGACCCACGGTTTCGCCTTCTTCAACCTGTGCGGCAACGAGCTTTGCGAAGGCTTCTAGCTTAGCTGGGTCTTCTAAAGCGCGCGCGAAGTTCAAAGCGGAAGTATCAACTTCTCCGGCACGGGCTTCAAACTCTACGTGAACTGCGCGAGCGCTCACGCGACCGCCGTCTTCTAAGTCAGTGCGGTTAAGGTTTTCGGCACAGAACTGTGGGTAGAAGTCCTTAATCTGACGGATACCGACAATCACGAATTTCTTACCGGCCACGCAGTCACCACTAACCATGGAAGGTTGCGCTAAAGCAGTAGGGCGGATAGCGCCAATTGCGGTAGGTAGGTAGTAGTTACGAGCTACGTCTCCAACCAGCAGGCCGGTGCCAACTTTTTCAACCAGGTAATCAGCACCACGCTTAACTGCATCTGAACCAATCAGGTCATATGGGTGAGAGCCAGTAATCTCATCTACTGGGAATGGGTGAGAGTCGATAGCTTCCAGAGGGTTACGTACTCGTTTGTCGCGAGCGTGACGCTGTGCGTCGCCCTCGGAACAATCTTCGTCGCCGGTCAGCGGAACGTAACCCAAAATGTCAACGGATCCTTGGGAAAGCTGCAGACCGCCGATGCCCTTTGAAGCCAAAGTGACGTGGTGGCCAGCTTCACGCAGACGCAAAGCCGCGGTTAGACCGGCAATACCGGCGCCAATTACAACTACTGAACTCATCGCACTGCCTTACTCTTAATCTGCTGATCGTCAACAACTGGGAGGTGTTCGATATCCAAAGTGCCTTGGAAAATCCAGTCATCCAAAGCAGTTTGACGTACCTGCCGACCGAAGAGGATTGGCCACAGGCCGATCCAACGGTTCTTTAGGAACAGACGCATCAGTTCAGTTACGTCTGCAACGTCGCCACGTTCCATTTCCTGGGTGATGCCGGCGGCACGCATGGAGCAGAAGCCACCCTGACATGGGCCCATTCCCAGACGCAGCTGGCGACGGAGGTCGTCGAAGGTTGCGTTTGGTTGAACTTCCAGGAGCTGTTCGAACATGTGGCGGTTCATCAGTTCGCATTCACAGATAATCTGTGACTTGAAGCGGTCTTCTTCACGTTCGCCCAGGCGGTGGGTGACTTTGTAGTTGTCGCCTACGATGGTGCCTGGCATGATTTCGGTGTCGGTGATGCAGAGGCGGTTTTCACCCATTTGCTGGCACATGTAGTCGACTGTGTTCTTTGCCATCAGACGGTAGGTGGTGAGCTTACCGCCAGCGATGGTGAGCAGACCGGAAACACCGTCGCGCGCCTGGTGGTCGATGATTGACATGCCGCGGGACATGTGGCGGGTGTCATCAGCTGCCACGCGAGTGTCTTTAATGAGTGGGCGTGCGCCTGCCCAAGCGTGTACGGCGCGGGCATTACGGAAACCTGGGATGAGGGCTTCACCTGCGTCCAGCATTTGCTGTACTTCGTTACGAGGGATTTCCAGGTGGTCTGCAGAGTCGACTTTTACGTCGGTGGTGCCGATGATGCAGACGGTGTGGACTGGTACCAGAATGTCACCGTCAGCAGGGTAGATGCAGCGGTTTACGACGGAGTTCACCAGGCGGTGGTTCATAGCGATCATGATGCCGCGTCCCGGTACCACGTTTACTTCTTCGATGCCGGCTTTCGCTGCGACTTCACCTGCCCATGGGCCGGCGGCGTTGATGGCGAAGCGACAGTTGATGAGGATGTCTTCGCCGGTTTTAGTGCCGTGTACTTGTACGGCTTCGACTTGACCGTTGTTGACGTGGATTTTGTCTACGCGGTGGTAGGTTAGTACTTCTGCACCGTATTTCTTTGCGGAACGGATTGCGCCCCAGAGCATGGCCCAGCCGTCGACGGTTTTGTCTTTTACGGCGAAGGCGCGGGTGATGCCGGGGTTGAGGCGTGGTTCGCGGCGGAGGGCTTCTTCGATGGAGATTTCTTCGGCCCAGACGCCGGTGTCTTGGGCGCCTTTGATGAAGCGGTCGCCGAATTCTGGGTCATCGTGTGGGGTGACTACGAAGAGGCCACCGGTGTCTTCGACTGCGTCTGGGTGTAGTCGCGCGATGATTTCGTTTTCTTGGGCGCATTCGGTTGCGGAGTGTGGGTCGGATACGACGTAGCGGCCACCTGAGTGGAGCAGCCCGTGGTAGCGGCCGGTGGTGCCTTGGCCCAGGTCGGCGCGTTCTACCAGGATTGCTTTGAAGCCGCGCATTACTAGGTCGCGTAGTACGCCAACGCCGGTGGCTCCACCGCCGATGACTACTACGTCTGTTTCGAGTGTCTGCATGGTTGCTCCGTTGCTTGTCTTTTGGGGCGGTGCGTTGCGGGTCCTTCGTTGGCTACCCGGCAATGCACATATGTCCTTACTCTTTAATCGTATGACCGCTTGGGTGAGCTATTTACGCATTTTGCTTATTCTCACTGTCTTTAGGGGGTGGTGAGAATCCGTGCATGTGAGCTTGGTAGAAAAGCCTGGTTTTCCGGGTTTTTCATTTTCCGAGGGCGGTTTATTCAGCTGTTTAAATAGGTTTCTAAGTAAATAAAACCTATACGTTTGTTAGCTATTTCTTAGGCGATTACGCAAAATCTGCGTTACTTAAATAATTCGTGGAGGGTGGTAGACGCCGCCCTCGGAAAACAAAAAAGGGAGCCCCACCCAAAGGTGAGGCTCCCTAAAGTTATTTAGAATCAGGCGTTACGTACGTCGTCATCTACCCAGTCGAAGGTGCGGGTTACAGCCTTCTTCCACAGGCGGTAGGTGCGGTCACGTTCTGCAGCGTCCATGGATGGGCTCCAACGCTTGCCTTCTGCCCAGTTGTCGATAACGTCCTGTTCGCCTTCCCAGAAGCCAACTGCAATACCAGCTGCGTAAGCAGCACCCAAAGCAGTGGTTTCAGCAACCTGAGGAGCCACAACGTCTACACCCAGGATGTCTGCCTGGAACTGCATCAGCAGTTCGTTAGCGATCATGCCGCCGTCAACACGCAGTTCGGTCAGGGCAACGCCGGAGTCAGCATTCATAGCGTCCAGAACTTCGCGAGTCTGGAATGCGGTTGCTTCCAGGGTTGCACGAGCAATGTGTCCAACGTTGTTGAAACGGGTCAGACCAACGATTGCGCCGCGAGCATCATCCTTCCAGTATGGTGCGAACAGACCGGAGAATGCTGGTACGAAGTAAACACCACCGTTGTCTTCAACAGAGCGTGCCAGGCCTTCGATTTCTGGAGCGGAGGTGAACATCTTCAAGTTGTCGCGCAGCCACTGAACCAGGGAACCGGTAACAGCAATGGAACCTTCCAGTGCGTAAACAGCTGGTGCTTCGCCAATCTTGTAGCACAGAGTGGTCAGCAGGCCGTTTTCGGACTGTACTGGTTCATGACCGGTGTTCATCAGCATGAAGCAGCCAGTGCCGTAGGTGTTCTTAGCCATGCCCTTTTCGAAACATGCCTGACCGAAGGTTGCTGCCTGCTGGTCGCCGAGGATACCGGAGATTGGGGTGTCAATCAGCAGACCGTTCTTACGACCGTAGCCGTAGATTTCAGAAGAGGAACGAATCTGAGGAAGCATGGACATTGGGATGCCCATGTCTGCGCAGATGTCTTCACGCCACTGCAGGGTCTTCAGGTCCATCAGCATGGTACGGGATGCGTTGGAAACGTCAGTTGCGTGTACGCCACCGTTTACGCCGCCGGTCAGGTTCCACAGGGTCCAGGTGTCGGTGTTGCCGAACAGCAGGTCGCCAGCTTCTGCCTTTTCGCGTGCGCCTTCTACGTTGTCCAGAATCCACTTAATCTTTGGACCAGAGAAGTAGGTTGCCAGTGGCAGACCACAGATTTCCTTGTACTTGTCGTTGCCGACTTCGCCTGCCAGTTCGCGGACGATTTCTGCGGTACGGGTATCCTGCCAAACGATTGCGTTGTAGACTGGTTCGCCGGTGTTCTTATCCCAAACAACGGTGGTTTCGCGCTGGTTGGTGATACCTACTGCAGCCAGATCGTGGCGGTTGATTTCAGCTTTGGAAAGTGCTTGGCCTACAGCTTCGCGGATGTTTTCCCAGATTTCTACTGGGTTGTGTTCTACCCAACCTGCCTTAGGGAAGATTTGTTCGTGTTCCAGCTGGCCAACGGAAACGATCTTACCGGCGTGGTCGAATACGATTGCGCGAGAAGAGGTAGTGCCCTGGTCGATAGAAAGAACGTACTTCTTTTCAGTCATTTTGTTTTCACTTCCTTGTGGAGCCGGGCTTGCCCGGAGTTTTGCTGTTTTCTTCACCCTGTGACCGACCGGTGGCGTCATCGCGCGCCGAGGGGGTCGTTGGAGTGTGAAGTTCGTATCTGATGTTCGTCTGAACACCAATAGTCCTATTGTGACGTATTCGAGTGATTTAAATTTAGTTACTGGGACGATTTGGACATGAATTGGTCATGTGTGCATGGCACACTATATATTGTGACCATTCGAGATAATGACGCGCATGAAGCAGCGTCGATGTATTACCTGCAGGGCGAAACTATGGAAACCATCGCCCGGCACTTGGGAGTATCCCGTTCTTCAGTTTCACGCTTACTGGCATATGCTCGTGAAACTGGTTTGGTGCGTATTACCGTGGCAGCTGCTCCCGGTGAACGTGGCACGCTGGCAGGCGAACTAAACCGGTTCTTTGGGATTAATTCCACGGTTGTCCGCGTCCGCGATTTTGATACTGGCGTAAACCGTTTAGGAAATGTAGCGAAGGTTGCTGCTGAACGCCTGATGGATATGGTGGGCGCAGGGGATACACTGGCAATCGCGTGGGGTAATACCACTGCGGAAGTTGCTCGTCATTTACCTCCGGTGGAAATCCCTAACGTGACGGTAGTGCAGCTTAATGGTGCGGGTTCTTCCACTGGCGCTGGTGTTCGCTATATTGACACCACGATTTCGCAAGCGGCGGAATCTTTCGGCGCAAATATGGTGCACTTCCCAGTCCCAGCTTTCTTTGATTACGCGGAGACTAAGCAGCAACTGTGGCAGGAACGGTCAGTACGCTACGTGCTGGATACTATCGAAGATGCGAATATTGCGGTTTTCGGTGTGGGAGCATTTGATGGTGATATGCCGTCTCATGTTTATTCGGCGGGCTATATTGATCCGGAAGAAATTGCGGCTTTGCGGGCAGATGGCGTAGTTGGCGACGTCTGTACTGTTCTTTTGCGCGAGGACGGATCTTACGACTTACCGATTAATGAGCGGGCTTCTGGTCCTGATCCGCAGACTCTACGGAAGATTCCGCGTCGCCTGTGTGTTGTAGCGGGTGAAGCTAAGACGATTCCATTGATTGCGGCTTTACGAGCTGGTTTAATTACTGACTTGGTGGTTGATGATCGTACGGCTCGTCGTGTGTTGGAAAAGATTCGTCTTTCCGGTGCGGGTGTGCGTAGCTTCGGCTAATCCAGATTTTCTGCGCGCGAACTGCGATTCGGACGCAGAGGAAACGCGGGAACGCGAGTTCGGACGCAAGTGCTTAAATAATAATGGTGGTGGTTCCCAGTTGGGAACCACCACCATTAGTTTTAGTTAGTTACTAGATATTAAGCTCAGTCTTCAATCTGACGTGGCTGACCCAGGTTCTTCAAAGCTGCCAAACGAGCTTCGATTTCTAGGTCATCAGCGGAGGCTTCCAGTTCTTCGAACTTCGCTTCAAAGGAATCTGCAGCCAGTTCCAGTTTGCCAGCGATAATAGCTTCCTGTTGGCGGACGCGGTCTTCGAAACGGGACAGTTCTGAATTTGGGTCCAGTACGTTGATAGAAGAAACAGTTGCGTGGAGCTTCTGTTGTGCTTCAGCAGTACGCTGACGAGCGATTAGTTGATCGCGCTTAGTTTTAAGGTCTTCGAGCTTTACTCGAGATTGGTTTAAACCGCTCTTTAGCTTTTCAACTACATCACGCTGTGTTGCGATTACTGGTTCTGCTTCCTTAACTTCACGTTCGAAGTCAATCTGCTTAGCTAGCGCGGTGCGAGCCAACGCATCCCACTTGGCAGCCTCATCTTCGCGTCCTGCTGCGCGCACTTCATCAGCTTTCTTAGAAGCAGCGATTGCTTTTACGCCCCACTCACGTACGGCAATCTGATCTTCTTCGTAGTCTTTTTCTGCCAGACGCAAGTTTCCGATAGTTTGAGCTACTGCTTCTTCAGCTTCAACGATGGAGTTAGTGTAGTCACGAACCAGCTGGTCTAGCATTTTTTGTGGGTCTTCGGCGCGGTCAAGCAGAGCATTAATATTTGCTTTTGCTAGTTGAGTGATACGGCCCAAGATAGACTGCTTTTCTGCCATGATTATCCTTTCATAGGAACTCACAGAGTGTCTGTTGCACTCCAAACATTCTCATTGTAAGTGGTTTAGGTTACTTTTTCTTGTTGATTTTATTTAGAAACTACCGGAACTTGAAGAAGACCAGCCACCTCCAGAACTTGACCCCCAAGAAGAACCGCCAGAGAATCCGCCACCGGACCAACCGCTGGGACTACCGTGGCTGTGACCGTAAGAGCTAGACCGACTTCCAGATAAAATGCCACCTAAAATTAAGGAAGTTAGGTCAATTTCGCCAGACCTTGTCTGCCTTAAAGAACCGGGGGAGTAACGCATCTGTTGAGATTCGCTAGTGGCTATAGTTAAAGCGTTCTGTGCGGAAGATTTCGCTTGGTTAAGCAACTGGAAGCAGGTATCCAAACGCTGCTTATCAGGATTACCTGACTGTAGATAGGCATTGAAATGCTGTTGCGCCTGCTGCTGTGAGCTTAAAGCCGTTGCCAAAGCACTGCGCGCATCTTGACCAACTGCCCCGCGATTAGAACTAATATAGGAATCCGCTTGACGAATCAGAGATTGCACCTCACCGTCAAGTAAGGCAAAGCGCTGACGGTCACGTTGTAGCTGGTCAGAGACGGCACGTAGGGGCGCTAAAGCAGCGTCTAAAGCGTCCTCGGTGATACGCAGATTTGCCAGGGATTCTAAAACGTCCCCTTCGTCTGCCAGCGCACGGTTTGCTCGTTCAATTGCATTATTCGCATTAGTAACGATCCCGTGGAACGCGGCCTGATTAGCTCCTAAACGTTTCACATCTTCAAGGTCAGCAGCAATAGAACCGATCGCGGAAGCTAAACGTGCTGGTGCATCCGCTAAGTCCTGGCTGGCATACATTACTTCGTTAATCTGATTGATTGCCTGACCGAAGGTTCGCTGTGCCATGGTTACCTGGTGGCGGGCTTCCTGCTCAGCAGAGAGCGTGCCAGTGGCTAACGCCGTGTTAGCTTGCTCCAAGGCAGCTGAAGCAGCTCCCAGCAGGTTCGTAACATTGCCAGGATTATCAAAGAGCGAGCGCAGTTTTTCGTCAGGGTAAATGACACGCAGTGAATCGATTTCTCGTTTCGCTTGCTCGTTCTTAACTTGTGCTTCAGCAATTTGTTGCTGCAGATTACTGATATTTTGTGGTAGGTTCGCGCCGTCGCTACGGAGTTTATTAAACCGTTCAACGTTTGCAGCTAACGCGTTCTGTGCCTGCTGGCAAAGTTCTGAAACTCGACTAGCAGTTTGGCGCTTACGGACCACATCAGTTTCTTGATTAATAGTTTGATGTAACGTGAAGGCTTCAGAAATGAGTTGCTGGGCTTGTGCAAGTGCGGTTGCAAATTCTTTGGTTTCTAACTGACCGAACTGCGCCTGTGCGAAAGCTAAATCATCTGTTGCGGAGCGTACCGAATTATCAGTAGCCATCAGTTGAGAGGCGGTTTCTTTAAGGACTTCCTCTAGGTTCTTAGCTGTAGGTAAACCGCTAGTTGGCAGGTTAGCTTTGTTTTTCTTGAAAAAGAAGAAAATGAGTGCTAGTGGAATAATGAACGCGAACAGTGGTCCAATTAATCCTTTGATAACCTCACTGATTCCGCTATTTGGTGAGTAGAAACTAGAACTATTTACAGTGTTTGTGTCGGATGATGTGCTGTTTAATAGGCTGTCAGTGAAAGCTACTGCAGCGTCGGCCGCGGCTTGTCCACTGAGTGGATTTTCGTGCAAGTAATCTACTGCCTCCCCGGTAGCTGCCGTGATCTGGCTGTCAGAGTAGGGGGCTGAGTTGCCGTGGCAAGCCACGTAGTTGCGAGCATCATAAGCAATTGCGTAAAGAATGGCAGAGTTAGGTAATCCAGAGTTTTTAGCGCTATTGGTGCACCACTTGGTGGGAGCGTCAGTAAACTTTGGGAATACGGCGAAATAAATCTGCACACCGGAATCTTGGGCGCTTTGAAGTTTTTCTCTTACCTTAGTGGTTTCTGACTGGGATAGGAAGGATTCCGGGTCAGTAACTTGGTCAGTGATGGTAGAGATCGCGGCAGCTTGTACTGTACTAGCTGGGATGAGCGCGAATACTGTCAAAAACATAGCGAAAGCGGCACTGAGGTTCCGCAGTTGCTTAGATAACTTGGTCATATTTTGATTATCGGTTCTTTTCAGAGTCTTGTCACCTGTTTAACTCTGAGGGCAGAAAAATGAGACCGACGGATATTAAACGGGTATCTTTGATAGGCATAGGGTATGTTATTAGTAGACTAGACAAAAGTATTTTCTAAGCTCAGGAGGGCGATTGTGCCTACCGGTAAGGTAAAGTTTTTTGATGCTGATAAAGGATTCGGCTTTATTGAAAGTGATGATGGCGAATCCGTTTTCTTACATGCTTCAGCGCTACCAGAAAATCTGAAGCATCCTAAGAATGGGGCACGTGTTGAGTTTTCGATGATTGATGGTCGTCGTGGTCCGCAGGCTATCCATGTGAACTTGCTCCCCGAAGCTCCATCTTTGCGTAAGCTACGCAGACGTACTCCGCAGAATATGATTCCTGTGGTTGAGGACTTGATTAAGGTGCTGGATGCTTCTTCTGATGCGTTACGTCGGGGTCGGTACCCAGAAAATGGTGATAAAATCGCACAGCTTCTGCGTGTGGTAGCGGATGACTTCGATGCCTGAGTTAGACAAGCCTTTGAAAGCTGACCGGGTTTTAGCGAAAGCTAAGGCGCAGATTCTGGAAATTATTTCTGAAGTTGTTCCGGTAGCTGAGATTGGCTCACATTTGGGTGACCGTGTTGAGGGAGAGCGCTTACATACGCATTTCTTCGCTTGTAATAAACCTGGTTATGTTGGTTGGCATTGGGCAGTTACGGTGGCACGTGCGCCGCGGTCTAAGACGGTCACGGTTTGTGAGATTGATTTACTTCCCGGTAAGGAAGCGCTGCTGGCTCCAGCATGGATTCCTTGGGAAGAACGCCTGAAGCCCGGAGATGTAGCGCCTGATGATGTGCTTCCTTATCGAGCGTCGGACGAACGTTTAGTCTTTTTACGTGAGGCTGGTAAAGCAGCAGATGAGGCGCCTTTCTCACGCTTGCGAGTGCTTTCTGATAAGGGGATTGGGCAGGTAGCGTTGCGTTGGAAGCGGAATTTGCGCTCCCAAGCGAGGCTACGTAAACAGCCGTCTGTTTGCTCTTCGTGTGGTTTCTTGGTGACTTTGGAAGGTCCGTTACGTGAGACTTTCGGGGTCTGTGCTAACGAGTGGTCTTCCGAGGACGGAAAATTAGTTCCATTGAGCTTCGCCTGTGGTGCTCATTCGGAGACGGATGTTGCTAAGCACGGTTCTGAGTGGCCGGTTACTCCACCGCGGATTAATGAGCTTGATTTAGAGATGACGCAACTGGAACGATAGTTCACTATGTGGTCAGGCATTTAAAAATTATTCGTCTGATGTCATTCTATTGTGCGTGGAAACTACCAAAACTACACAGTTGTCTGCTATTGACAAGTTCTTCCGAATCACTGAACGTGGTTCTACCGTAGGACGCGAAGTACGCGGTGGCGTTGTCACCTTCTTCGCGATGGCTTACATCCTGGTTCTAAACCCAATCATTTTATCCAACGCCCTCGAAGGTACTGATATCAGCATCCCAGCTATTGCAGCGGGTACTGCGCTGATCGCAGGCGTACTAACCATACTGATGGGTGTATTCGCAAACTACCCACTGGCATTAGCTGCGGGTATGGGCTTGAACGCAATGGTTGCTTTTACCCTGGTGCTCGGCTCTGGCCTTACCTTCCAGGAAGCAATGGGCTTGATTTTTTGGGAAGGTGTACTAATCACCGTCCTTGTGCTCACTGGCTTCCGTGAAGCAGTTTTCAATGCTGTTCCAACTCAGCTGAAGGTTGCAATCTCTGTAGGTATTGGTTTGTTTATCGCGCTGATTGGTCTGGTTAACTCCGGTATCATTCGTCGTGGTGCGGGAACTCCAGTTGAATTAGGTATTCACGGATCCCTGTCTGGTTGGCCAGCATTGGTATTCGTGTTTGGCTTATTCGTAACCATTATTCTTTTTGTGCGCAAGGTACGTGGCGCTATTCTGGTAGGTATTCTTTCCTCAACCGCATTGGGCTTCATCATTGAATTCGTAAAACCACTGGGCGTAAACACCTCTGATGGTAAGAATCCAACCGGCTGGGGTCTGACCGTTCCAGCTTTACACGGTAGCCCAGTATCCATTCCAGACTTCGCCACCCTGGGTGCAATCGACTTCTTCGGTGCATTCGGTAAGCTCGGCGTAATCGCAGTGGTACTGCTGGTCTTTACCCTAATGTTGGCTGACTTCTTTGACACGATGGGTACTATGGTGGCTATCGGCCACGAAGGTGACCTGTTGGATAAGGACGGTAATCCACCAAACGCGCGTCGCATTCTGCTGGTGGACTCTTTGGCTGCAGTGGCTGGTGGTCTGGGCGGCGTTTCCTCTAACACCTCTTATGTAGAATCCTCTGCAGGCGTAGGTGAAGGTGCACGTACTGGTTTAGCATCCGTTGTTACCGGTGTGCTGTTCCTGCTTTCTATCTTCTTTGCGCCGGTTGTTGAAATGGTTCCATCTGAAGCAGCATCTACCGCATTGGTATTTGTTGGCTTCCTGATGATGATGCAGGTTGCAGATATTGACTGGCACGATGCGGCTATCGCAATCCCAGCCTTCTTCACCATTGCATTCATGCCGTTCTCTTACAACATCACCGTAGGTATCGGCGCAGGCTTTATTGCTTACGTAGTTATCTGCGCAGCAAAGGGCAAGGCTAAGAAGGTTCACCCACTCATGTGGTTGATCGCAGCATTGTTCGTTGTATTCTTTACCCTGGATCCAATTAAGCAGGTTCTGTTGGGTGCTTGAGTCTAGCTTCGCTACTAGTTGGCGATTGAGATTCCTGGAAAGAAACTCCAGTAAATAAAACTGTCCGTAAACTGCCGTGCAGATTATTCTGCACGGCAGTTTGATTATTAGTGATATACGTTTTGCGTTATTCCCTTTTAAATCCTTTTAAAACATAACAACGTACCTGTAGTGGAAAAACTATAAGGCATAAAAATAACCAATATAAACACTCTTGAAACTGTCTTGATAAATCCAGAAAATAAGCGAAAAGTCGCTAAAAATTCGCTTACTTAAGCGGAGTGTCATAGACGGTGTTAAAAGTGTTGGGGGACGCCCTTGGGAAAATAAAAAATATCTCTAAAGAAAATCGCCAAAATGTGGCATGGTGGAAATTAGAAAGTAAGCAAAAATTGTTTAAGGAGAAACCCGTGAGTGACCTGATCGACACCACAGAAATGTATCTGAAAACGATCTACGAACTAATTGAAGATGGCGTTACGCCAATGCGTGCCCGTATTGTCGACCGCCTGGGACACTCCGGTCCCACTGTTTCTCAAACAATCGCTCGTATGGAACGTGACGGGCTGGTAAAAGTAGCTTCAGACCGTCGTTTGGACCTCACGGAAAAAGGCTTCGAAGTAGTTACCGAAGTAGTTCGTAAACACCGCCTGGCAGAACGACTACTGGTGGATATTATTGGACTAGATTGGAAACTCGCTCATGACGAAGCCTGCCGTTGGGAACACGTCATGTCTGATGCCGTAGAAGAACGCATCGGCAAACTTCTTGATAATGTAGAGCGCGACCCTTATGGGAATCCTATTCCATACAGTGAAGCGGTTCTGAACGAAGGCGTATCTCTGGCGAAAGTACGTGAGGAACTACCCGCAAATACAACCGTAATCGCTGGAATCGCTGTAGACCGGATTGGTGAACCAATTCAGGCAGATGGAATTGCTATGCGTGCGTTCTCAGACATGGGACTGCGTCCAGGGAAAGCTATTTACCTGTCTTTTGAAAAAGATTCTGTTGATATTTCATACACTTTGGAAGAGTCTAAAGATAGAAAAGTGGCAACCCTCCCAATCGAGTTAGAACCGCATTTCTTTGTGGTAGACTGCTGAATAACTGTTTAAATTCCGGAAACTGAGGTGTAACTGTGTACTCTTCCAAGCCAAAGCCACGTCACCGACGAGCCTGCCGCCCACAGACTCCATTTACGCCACTAACCGGAACTTTCAATCCAGTACGCTCCTTAGCAGTTGTTTCCGCAACCGGTGTTGCGCTATTTGTTCCAACTGGGGCGGTAGCGACCGAAGTTACTTCACTAGATCTTAACCCTTCTAAAGAAATCTTGGTAAACCACGTGGTTGAAGCAAATCCTGTTTTTGCTGCGCCGGGAGATATGGAATGGGCTGCGGCAGACACCGTCGCAGTGGCTGTTGTAACTCCGGAAGATGTGGCGAAGGAAGAGCAGGAAAAGGCAGATAAAGAGGCTGCTGAAAGAGAAGCTGCAGAGCGGGCAGAACGCGAAGCTGTCGCTAATCGATCTTATGAACGTCAAGAACCAGCCTCAGTAGCAGTTCCAACCGCGCATTTCAGTGGGATTTTAGGGGTAGCTTCCCAATACTTGGGTACTCCGTATGTGTTTGGCGGTACCAGCCCCGCTGGTTTTGACTGTTCGGGTTACGTGCAATACGTATATGCGCAGGCGGGAGTGCAGTTACCCCGTACGGCCGCTGCTCAGGCTATGGTTGGTACTCAGATTCCAGCTTCTCAAGCGCAGCCAGGAGATTTGGTTTATTTCCCATCCGGCCACATCGGCATTTATGCGGGTAATGGGCAGATTATGCATGCTCCTTACCCGGGGCGTAGCGTTGAACTTGTTCCACTTTGGAATGAGTATTACCAGTTCGTACGCCTGTAAGGCTTTTTGCTTGAGGGCGGAACATAATCTGTCTCATAATTTTCGTAAACAAATGACTCTTGTGTCCTAATCGTTATATTATGTAACTGGTTGTATCTAAAGATGTGACTAGTGAAGATATTAGGCTGAGACTCTAACGGTATCTTTGCTGAACGAACAGCGTTAGAGTGCGGGGGACCCATTTTTGGGATTATCCCTTGGGGTGAAGCAGAAAAAGTCGCAAGGCTTACTGCCAGGAGACTCCATCCTGAACCCGACAGCTTACCTCGTAGGCCATAGGAGAATAAGAGTGATTTCAAGCAAACCAAAGGCGCGTCACCGTCGGGCTTGCCGGCCAGTGACTCCGCTTAATGATTTGACGAACACTATCAATCCGGCTCGTTCTTTGGCAGTTGTTTCAGCAACTGGCATGGTGCTTTCCGTAGTTACCTCAGGTGTTGCATCCGCAAATGAAGTAACTTCCTTAGATCTAAATGACTCAAAAGAAGTACTGGTCACTGATGCTTCCTTCCAGGCAGAAGCCAACCCATCTTTGGTTGCTCCTGCAGACGTAGAATGGGTAGCAGCAGATCAAGTAGCTGTTGCAGTCGTAACTCCAGATCAGGATGAAGAAGCACGTCTAGCTGCAGAAAAAGAAGCTAAAGAACGTGAGGAAGCTGAACGCATTGCACGTGAGCGTGAAGAAGCAGCAAACCGTTCTTACGAACGTGCTGACCTGAGCGGTCAGAATGCAGAGCAGGCTGCTCCACAGGCTGCAATCCAGCCAGCGTTTTCTAATGCTCCTAACTCCTACCCCTGGGGTCAGTGCACCTGGGGTGCAAAGACTCTTGCACCATGGGCAGGGAATAACTGGGGTAACGCTGCAAACTGGGCTTACTCAGCATCTTCTGCTGGATTCCGCACCGGAACTACCCCACAGGTAGGTGCTATTGCAGTATGGTCTGGAAACCACGTTGCTGTAGTAGTCGAAGTTCAGTCCAATAACTCCATTCGCGTAATGGAATCTAACTGGGCTGGCAATATGAACATCGGTGATTACCGTGGTTTCTTCGATCCAACCTGGGCACAGGGTGCTGTAACCTACATTTACCCGAACTAATCGGTTGGTTGCATAAGTTTCTGAAAATGCCTTCTGCGAACTCATCAGAGTAGCAGAAGGCATTTTTGTTTCCAGCACATGAAAAACTGATTTCACATATTGGGGAATGAGCGATTTTCGATTTTGAAAAGCAGTTCCGGCTCGCATTATTTGCTTGGTAGAAGAATCCTAGAAACAAGCGGTAAAGAACTGACAGCGTTAGTGAAAATCAGCCTATTTGGTGTGGGTGTGCAAACCTAAACGGTAGAAACTTGAGTAATAATACTGGTAACGCGATAAGCGCTAGAACTCATCTACGTCGCAGACGAGGTCGTTTCAAAATCTCGAAAAGCTCTGGTTTAATCCCTTGAGAAAGACGATAACGATAAGCCCATGAAGCTACTACCACGGCAATAAGAATACAAGAGAGAGAGCCCACCAGAATCGACCAGCGAGCCCCCACATGCTCAGCTATCCACCCAATCAAAGGAGAGCAAAGTGGAGAAACCCCTAAGAAAATCATTCCGTAGAGAGCTAGTACCCGCCCTCGGATATGTTCCTCCGCAGCTAACTGTACGTACACGTTTGCAGAAGTAATGAAAGTCAGCGAAAAAAGCCCCACTGGAATCGCAATTAAAACGAAAGTGGTGAAAGACGGAGCCAATGCCAGAATTGTTTCCGCCACGCCAAATAAACCCGCCGCCATAATTACCGTCCGTAAGCGCGGCGTAGTACGACGGGCAGCTAGCAAAGCGCCAGAAACCCCTCCGATTGCAATGAAAGTTCCGAAAATACCGTACTCAGAAGCAGCCTTGTTATATACATCAGTGGCCATGAATGCAGAGGTCATCTGTAAATTCAAACCTAAACCTGCTACCACCGCAGCTACCAAAAGTACCATTTGAATCTCTGGGCGCTGCTTCACATAGGCAATCGCTTCTTTAATCTGTCCCTTCTCCTTTTGGATGCGTTGACGTGGAAGTAACTCTTCACGACGCATAAAAGCGAAAGCGGTTGGGGGAATCAGGTAGAGGAAAGACGCGACGATGAAAACCCAACCCGTGCCAGTCGCGTCAATGATGATACCTGCTGTGGCGGGGCCAATCATTCGCGCACTGTGGAAAGCTACTGAGTTAAGTCCTACTGCGTTAGGAAGGTTTTTACGTGGGACAACTTCAGAAACAAAGGACATGCGGGCTGGACCTTCAAAAGACCCTAACGTGCCCAGCAGGAAAGCCAGCAGATAAACGTGCCACAGGTGAATCATGCCGGTGACAATCAGTGTGCCCATAGTGGCGGCTAAAACGCCTCCGGTAATTTGACAGCACTGGAGCATGCGGCGACGGTTTACACGGTCAGCAACTACTCCTGCCCAAGGTGCAAAGAGTAGCTGTGGGGTGAATTGTACGGCGGTAATATAACCAACTTGTGCCATGTCGTGGTTGGTTAGTTCAGTGAGTACCAGCCAGTCTTGTGCAAAAACTTGGAACCACATTCCTGTGGCTGAGAAAATGGCGGCTGTGAAGACCAGCCGGAAGTTGAAGATACTGAACGATTGGAAGGTTCTGGACATTTAGGTATTCCCAAGTAGTGCATTTTCTGGCATGAAAAAGTGCCCCCGAGACGATTCGAACGTCCGACACCCGCTTTAGGAGAGCGGTGCTCTATCCCCTGAGCTACGAGGGCAAGACCAGTTAGGCTTTACCAGTATAGCAGGAATAGAGCACCAGCTTAGCGTCGAGTCCATTCAGGAGATTCTGGGTACTCCTGGTCTGCGTGCGCATGCTTGCGGGAAGAAACCACCATCACTGGGCAGGTGGATTGCTCAAGTACCGACTGTGAGGTAGAGCCTAAAATCAGTCCTTGAATACCGCTACGACCACGATTACCGACTACGATTAGATCCACGGCAGTGGAGAATTCAGTGAGTAGTTCGGCGGGTGACCCATCCAGCACATGCTGTTTAATTTCCCGAGGGCGTCCTGCAAGTGCCTCCGTAACTGCTTTAGCTAAGCCACTTCTCATCTCTGTCAAGAGTTGTGAACGGTCTACGGCGGCTAACATCCAAGCAAACATGCCTGCTCCGGTAGAGTACGGTAGTGCAGAAACTGCAGTCAGCTCAGCGTCCCACTGGATAGCTTCATCTACGGCGGCTTTTAACGCGTTAGAAGAGACTTCGGAACCATCAGCGCCAACTACAATTCGACGAATGGGCATGAATGGAGAACCTGAAGTGTGTTCGGGAACTACCACTACAGGGCAGTCAGAATGTACGGGGAGGGAAGCAGAGACCGATCCGAGCAAGCGATCTAAGAAATTGCCTCCCCCACGTGATCCTACAACAATCATTTTTACTCGGTGGGAGTGTCCCACCATTACTCCCGCGGCATCGCCGATTTCGATGGAGCTAGCGGCTTCTACCTGGTAGGGAGCTAAACGTGCTAGACCTTCTTCAACAGCGCGTTCAGCAGTTTCCTTAAGTTTCGTTTCGTTGATGGATATGTAACCGGGTTCTAAGGAAGAAGAAGTGTAGGATGCCAGGCCGTAGGTGCAGAGGACGTGAACTTGTGCGCCGTAGTGTTTAGCGTAGGCGCCAGCCCAATCGACAGCATTATAGGACTCTGTGGAACCATCTACACCGACTAGAATCGTGGGTTTAGTAGCCATTTTCGCCTCCTTGCGATAGGGATACTAATATTCTACTAGGATGTGGCGTGGGTCGCATTAATGTGGAAAAATAACGCGCGAGTTTAAGTTCCCGCGTTTTGCCTGCGCGCGAAATCGAGTTCCCGCGCAGGGAAATAAAGTAAAGAAAAGTGGCTGTGGGAAACCACAGCCACAAAAGAGTCGGGGTAGCGGGATTTGAACCCACGACCTCTTCGTCCCGAACGAAGCGCGCTACCAAACTGCGCCATACCCCGAAAGATCAGTTACAGTTTAACACTAGCTTGAACCAGAAGTTTAAGACTCCAGTCCCGGAACTAAATGAATCAAAGACGCCTCAGGGCGACAAGCAAACCGAACCGGAGCAAACGGAGAAGTGCCTAAACCAGCAGAAACATGCGTAACCACAGACCCCAGCGGAGCCTCCCACTTAAATGACCCGGAAGCAAACCGACGCGGCAAATCACAGTTAGTTACCAACGCCCCATAACCAGGAACAGCCAACTGGCCCCCATGAGTATGCCCAGCCAACACCAAATCTGCCTGCGCATGAGCAAAACGATTCAGCACCCGCTGATAAGGAGCATGCGTCACACCAAGCCTAAAATCAGCTCCTGCCAGCCACTCAGCAGGGAAATCATCAACCTCAGGCAACCAATCACGCTTAATATGTGGATCATCCGTCCCCACAATCGCCAAAGAAAGCCCAGAATCAGGTAAAGTTACCGAAGCGCTGCGGTTAATAACATTCACCCAACCGCCCTCGGTAAACCAATCCCGTAAATCCTCCCACGGTAAATCAGGCTCAGTCCGATGCGCCGCCGGATTTGAATGCTTCCAAAGATAACTCGCCCAAGACTTCCGCAACGGGGAATAGTAATCGTTTGAACCAAAAACAAAGGCACCCGGTTTTACAAGCAACGGTTCAAACGCTGCCTCAACCATTTCAGACGCCTCAACGGAACCAAAATTATCGCCAGTAGCCACCACGAAGTCGAAATCCAACTCCGCTAGCTCATGGAAATACGCAACCAGCCACTCTTGACCCGGATAAAAATGCGGGTCCGCGACCTGCAGAATCGTGAAAGAAGACGGTAAACCCGTGACAGCCACAGTGTACTCGCGTAAAACTGGCCAACGACGCTCAAACTGCGTCCAAGCCAACCCGGCACCCGCCAGTAGACCCAGTCCCGCAACCGCAGGAACGAGCTTAGTTCCGCTTCTTGTCATCCTTCTTTGCGTCCTTCTTGTCATCCTTCTTTGCAGGTGGTGCTGGAGGAGTACCCAGGTCGCCATACTGGAAGTCTTGAACTTCTACGCCCTCATGCGCCCCCAGCATGAACTGACGCCACATTGGAGCAGTCACATTAATACCATACGCAGGATTATAAGTAACCCCACCCAAAGTAACACCATTCAAAGACCGCGAAGACTCAACTGAACGACCTACCCAAGCGGCAGTTACCAGCTGCGGCGTGCCACCCAGTACCCACAGGTTAGCGTTATCTTCACCGGTACCAGTCTTTGCCACAATCGGGCGGCCAATCTGCACAGAAGAATATGAGTACTGGCTAGCAGAACGAGCCAAAACCGTCGTAACCTTCTTAGCGGCAACCGGGTCAGTGCCCTGACGGCAAGAAGGCTCAAACTTAGCTACCGGATTTCCATCACGGTCCAAAACCTCAGTAATAGCCATAGGATCACAAACAATACCCGCATTAGCGAAAGCACCGTAAGCAGTGGACATCTGCAGTGGGGTAGCAACCGTGTTAATGATATTTGCAGGGAGTGGGTCATTTGCGGAACCATCCTGCTTAGTAATGCCCAGATCCTTCATGCCGTTCATGATGTCGCACAAGTCCAGGTGAGTTGCCATTTGGGCGAAGGAACGGTTAACAGAGTTATTGGTAGCCCCGATAGCATCGAAAGAACCTGGTTTATTACCAGCTTCGCCGACCTTCCAGACCTCGCCACCCAACTGTTGTCCACAAGCCTTGAACTCATCGAAACGGAAAGTATCAGAGTGATTACCAGTGCGTTCCCAAGCGGTATGTCCCTTGCGGAAGAACTCTAAAAGAGTGAAAGGCTTCAAAGTAGACGCTGCTACGAAACCATTTTGACCGCCGTGTACCTTACCAACGGTAAAAGAGTTAAATGTAGCACCTGGGTTAGTGTCATTCGGAGCTTCATAAATGGTGTTCTGAGCCATAGCGCGAATATGCCCATTACGAGGGTCAGTCGCCACCAACGCAGAATTTAGTCCATCAGGAGCATTTACAGGTACGCGGTCAATGGCCGCCTGGTAAGCAAGTGCTTCTAAACGGGAATCCAACGTTGTCTTAATGGTGTAACCGCCGCGCTGCAGGTTGCGGCGACGCTCGTCAACTGTCTTACCCAGCTGGTCTGAACGCAACAGGTCTGCAATCACGTAGTCACAGAAGTAAGCGGAAGCACCTGCGCCTGCGCAACCCTGTGGGTGCAGGTTGGGCTTCAACATATCAGGAACTGGTACTGCAATCGCTGCGTCGAACTCTTCCTGGCTAATCTTCTTCTGGCGCAACATTTCGTTTAGTACGATATCGCGGCGTTCTTGTGCCGCTTCAGGGTGCTGCAACGGATCATACTCAACCGGAGACTTTACTAAACCAGCCAGCAGAGCAGCTTCACCAACGGAAAGTTCCTTCGCGGAATGAGAGAAATAGCGTTGCGCTGAGGCTTCCGCCCCATAGACGTTTGGGCCGAAAGGAGAAATATTCAGGTAGCCCGCCAAAATTTGCTGCTTTGACATTTTCTGTTCCAAAGCTAACGCGTAACGAACTTCCTTAAGCTTACGGGTCACTGTCTGTTCGGTAGCAGCGTCAATGGCTACCTGGTCGCCACTTTGCAGACCATTTTCAAGTAGCGTGTTTTTAACAAACTGCTGGGTGAGGGTAGAAGCACCCTGGGTTGACTGATCTTGGAGGTTATTCACCAGTGCACGCGCCATACCTTCAGGGTCAATTCCCTTGTGGTCGAAGAAACGCTTATCTTCAATTGCCACAATGGCTTTCTGGAGGTTTTCAGAAATGTCTTCCAGAGGCACCACGATACGGTTTTCAGCGTAGAAAGAAGCAATCACTTTACCGTCTGCGGAAAGGAGAGTGGATTTTTCTGAGGGCGGCAGTACATCGAATTCTGCTGGCAAACTGTCAAAAACCTTTGGAGCGCTAGTGGCGGTAATACCGGCGACGGTAGCGGCGGGGGCGACGATGCCTGCAGTTACGAAGCCAGCTAAAACAGAGGTGGTTACGAATGCGCTGAGCAGGGTAACGTACTGCTTCTTCTGAACCTGACGGTGCTTAGATTTAGACATACTACTAGGTTACTGGTTTTCGTACTTAAACGCCCAGAAAGACGTCATGAAATTTGAATTTGTATATCACTTGGCGAAAGTGGAAACCGGTAAATTGGCTTTTTGCTTCGCTTGTGTGTATCGTCACATATAGAGCATTTAATTCTTAGCTAGTTAACAATGGGGTGAACATGAGCTACACGAATGCAGATTCTGACCAGAGCTGGGCTGCTCGCGCACTATGCGCAACTGATACGCCAGATGCTTTATTCGTTCAGGGAGCTGAACAACGTCAAGTCCGAGCACGTTGCATGAGTTGCGAAGTACGTTTGGAATGTTTAGCAGATGCACTACAGTCTGAAGTTAAATTCGGTGTCTGGGGTGGTTTAACTGAACGTGAACGTCGTGCGATGTTACGACACTACACAGACGTCACTAACTGGTGGAAGTGGCTGACTACTTCAGAAGACCCACTGGCTTTAGAAATTCGTGAACCTCGTGTCCCACATGTGCTTTCAAAAGTACGTGGCTAACTAATCTGGTTTAAACTGTAGCTATGCAAAAATGGGAATACGCAACGGTACCGCTACTGGTACATGTAACTAAAGCAATCCTCGATCAGTGGGGACAAGACGGTTGGGAACTGGTGCAGGTAGTGCCATCTCCAACTAATCCAGATAACCTCGTAGCTTACATGAAGCGTCCAATCGCCTGAGTGTAAGAACCTACTTCACAAAAACTCATATGGGAACTTGTGATCGCATATGAGTTTTTGTTTTCTTCGGTTAGAAACTCATATGGGAACTCGAGTTCGCATATGAGAATTGCCCGAGGGTGGATCCTAACTGTAACAGTTAAAATCCGCCCTCGGGAAAATCAGAAAATCAGCGAGCGCGACGAGCCAAACGCTCAATATCAATCAAGGTAACTGCGCGACCCTCTAGCTGAATCCAGCCACGGGAAACGAAGTCAGCCAAAGACTTGTTCACGGTTTCGCGAGAAGCACCCACCAGCTGAGCCAGCTCTTCCTGAGTCAAGTCGTGAGGAACGTGCACGCCGTTCTCAGTGTTAGAGCCGAAGCGTTCTGCCAAATCCAGCAGTGCCTTTGCCACGCGACCTGGAACGTCAGAGAATACCAAGTCAGCCAAAGACTCATTGGTGCGACGCAGACGACGAGCCAAAGCGCGCAACATGTGCTTGCTCATGGATGGGTTGTTGTAAAGAGTAGTAACCAGGTCAGCGTGGTCCAAGTGCAGCAGAGTTACAGGGGAAACTGCAGTAGCAGTGGTGGAACGTGGGCCTGGATCAAAGAGAGTTAGTTCACCAATAATTTCGCCTGGGCCAAGAACTGCCAGCAAGTTTTCGCGACCGTCGATGGAAGTGTGGCCCAGCTTAACCTTGCCTTCAGTGATGATGTACAGACGAGTGCCTGGGTCGCCTTCTTCGAAGAGAACTTCGCCACGGCGTAAGGTGCTCTGACCCATCTTGGAGTGGAGCGATTCTTGCTGTTCCTCATCAAGTCCTTCAAACAGAGGAACTTGGCTGATGTAGTTGCCTTCCACGGTATCCTTCAATCTTTAATACGGACAGATAAATCTTACAGGGCAGCAAATTCACGTGCGGAATCACTGCCGATACAGAATACACTGTTCACAATACTTGTGATGCCACTCACCAGCTTAGCTAATTTTTCGTCAAAATTACGCATTCTCACGCATATTTGTTAAAAATAAGCTAGATTTTGTCGGTAATTGGACAAAGTTGGCATACCGAGATGGGTGAAGGAAAAGGTACACATGGACGGTGAAACAGCACCAGAGGTTGTAGAAGTCTTGGCGCAAACCTACCCAAATGCCAAATGTGCCTTGGATTATCGCAACCCCTTCGAACTTTTAGTAGCTACGGTTTTAAGCGCGCAGACCACTGACGTGCGGGTTAACACGGTGACACCCCAGCTGTTTGCAAAATATCCTACTCCCTTTGAGATGGCTAACGCAGACCACGCAGATTTAGCCTCTATTACGCGCGTCTTAGGTTTCCAAAATAAACGCGCCACCCAGTTGCAAGAGCTTTCTCAAGCCCTGGTGGCAGAGTACGCCGGAGAAGTCCCTGCAAATAGAGAAGCCTTGCAGAAACTGCCAGGAGTCGGGCGGAAAACTGCGCACGTAGTACTGGGGAACGCTTTTGGAATCCCCGCGATTACAGTGGATACCCACGTAGGGCGAGTAACTACCCGCCTAGGGTGGAGCCAGGCAAAAACACCGTTAGCGATTGAAAAAGACATTGCGAAGCTGCTACCTGGATATGACTGGACCCTGCTATGTCACCGGCTGATTGAGCATGGGCGCGCTATTTGTGATGCGCGCAAACCCCTTTGCGGACAGTGCCCGTTACAGCAACTATGCCCAGCGAGCGCGGATTATTTGGCTTAGCTCCAGCTCAGTTGACAGAGGATTTTCTTTCCCGAGGGCGTGCTTTACAACCTCTTTTTCGGCAAGAAGGGCTTTAGCAGTCCAACCAGCACGTTTCCACGCGAAAACGCGATTGAAAGCATACTCGTAAGCGGCAGTAGGGAACTTGGGCTTACGTAGTTGTTGAATGACAAAACGCCTTGGGAAATCTGAGGTAAATAGTAAAGTATCGGCAACTAAATCCGGATAGTAATACTTAACTACCGCAGCGTAAACAGCCCCCATGCCCACACCCACTAGGTTTATCTGAGAATAGCCTAAAGAATAGGCGAGAGCTCGTATGTCGGAAGCTAAAAGCTGAGCGGTTGGGCGGGACGCAGATAAATCAGTATTGCCGAATCCCCGCGCATCTAATGCATAAACCGGAGCACTGAAATCAGTTAGCAAGGGGAGCAGAGACTGCCACTGTAACCAAGTGTTAGCGAAGTCGTGGAGGAAGAAAACTGGTGGCTGCGTGCCAGTAAGTAGCGGTTGCTGTAAACAGACTACGTGGAAGTTTAAACCACCCGCGTAAACGGTCTCATGCGTCCAAGGACCAGTGGGTAACAACAACGACCGACCATCTGTATTAGAAATGGTCGGCCGTTTAGAAAAGCTAGAAAACATCTAGAAACTACTTACGACGACGCTTCTTGATGGTTTCTGGAGAGTAGCGTTCAATCTGAGCGCGAATTTCTTGTTCGCGACGGCCATCACGGCGAGCCAGAATCGCAATGATACCCATGACGAAGAGGAATAGACCCGCAATGAAGATTGCGCCGGTGTAACCAGTCCAGTTCAAGTGGTGGGCAAGGTTAGCGCCAAAATCATTCCAGGAAGTCAACCAGTCAATGGCAGGCTGCAAGATTTCCTTAGTTAAACCTGGAACCAACAGGAAAGGCGCGCCTACAACCATGACGGCTAAACCTGAGAACAGAGCGCCCAGAGAAGAACGCACCAGGAAGGACAGCAGAACAACTGCGATCAGTGCGCCGGCAGTGAACTCGATGCAGGCTGCGTAGTTGAGCTGGCCAGTTTTGAATGGGCTATTATCCGCCAAAGTGAAACGAGCTGCCGCGTCAGAAATCAAGTACCAAGCTACCGGAGCGCCCAACAGGGTCATGAAGAAAGACCAAACGCGAGCGGAAACACGGGAAGGAAGTACCAGAGGGACAGAAGTATCACCCAGGATTAGTTCCGTAGTGTTTTCAGAAACTGGGAGGTCTTCTTCGCGTGGTTTCCAAGCGGAAACAGCTTCTTCTGCTTCAACCTGAGCGCGTTCCAACAGTGCCTTACGAGTCACTGCGGTGGTTTCTACATCCACTGCTTCCTCAGCGGTGGCTACTTCAACTTCAGTTACTTCCAAGTCAGCCAGAACTGGATCCAGTTCCTGAACTGGCTCAGCCGGGGTTTCAGCCTCACCTTCAGAAAGCTGTGCAAAATCGAAAGAACGACGAGTAGGTTCAGACTCCGGCATTTCACGCATAAACAATGGGTCGCGTGGCACATCAGCTTCTGGGGTTTCTTGAGCTGGTAGGAAGATATCAGCTTCGGAAACAGCGTCTTCAGCGACTGGTTCGGAGGTGAGCTCTGCGTCCACGTCGGATACGGCTGGGGATTCAGGCAGAATTTCGGGTTCTGCAGGGATAATCTGGGACTCTACAGGTAGGCTCAAATCAGTAGGAAGCTCAAAGGTTTCCCCGGTAGCTTCTGCTGCAGGTGGCAGCAGATCTGTTTGTTCAGGGGTTGCTTCAACTTCGCCTAAATCCCAGTTCGCTGCCTGGGCTTCTGGGGTAGGTTCTAAAATCTCATCCTTATTTTGTTCCGACATGGAAACCTCCTTTTATAGCTAATACTAAAGTTAGTCAAAAACCTGCAAAATTCCATGCAGGCGTGCCGAATGAAAACAGATTATGACGTGGGTTAGCCCACTCTTTACGGGGAAAAGTTAGCGGTTGCGCACCAAATGCATGGCCGTGAGAGTTGAAATAATCAGGCCAATACTTCCCGAGGTCGGCAAGACAGCACTTAAACCAACCAGAAAACTATCATGCGGCGTAGCCACCCAACCAGCGATAGTAAGAAAAAGTGGAAGAACCACTAAACCAGGCAGAATCAAAGAAACCCACACTAAAAGCTGGGTAAGAGACGGATAGGTAACCGCCAACCAAGTCAATGCGTAAACCAAAATCCCGGCAACCATCAGTAAAGCCCAATGAGACATATGAGAATGCTGAAACTGCGCCAAGTTTTTAGTTACCAGAGGAACCGCAGATTTAGGAGCTAAAAAGTAAAGTAAACCATAAAGGGAAGTTGAGCTAGCTAAGCCCATAATGAGTACCCAAACTTTACCGCGTGTAATAGTTTTAGAAGTCGCCGGAGCAGAACTCTGCCAAGCATTTGGGCTATTCAAAGCCGAAGCAAAAGTTACCAACAGAACTAAAGTGGGAAGCTGACTCCACTGTAATAATGGTGAAGTTAAAAAAGCGGGAAAGAGAATGAACTGCAGGCGACTCCACTCTAAAATCCCCGTCAACAAGGTGCTGAAAGCCCAAAACCCAGACCAAAACACCATCACGCGGAAAGCTGTTTCACTACGCCAACTCAAGTAAGAAACCGTAGTAAATAAAGCCCCGGAAACCAGCAGCTGAAACTGCCCGCGGGGCGCAGCCAACGGTGTTCCCAAAGCACCAACCGTAGTTAGTTCTGCAACTGCTTGGAAAAGTAAGTGCAAGCCGATAGGGAAAATAATTGCCGCCGCAATCGCGAAAAGATTCTGTTGCTGCCATAAACGAGACTGAGTCATACAAAATACTCTACCTTTGACTATCCTGATAACAGTAAGAAAACCCGCAGGAACCACAGGAAAATGAACACGTACCTGGCAGACCCCCAGTTTAAAACCCAACTAGAACAGCTAAACCAAGCCCTTACGGAACTACGCTTCGCCGAAGGACTCCGCCGCAACTCAGACGCAGCCAGGGCAGAAACTAACCTCCACTTCGCCTTTGACCTGGGGTTTGTAAACGGAATCTACATAGAGTTAAACCGCCTCAGAGAAATCAGCTTGCTGCCAACAGAAAGTCGTGACCTAACGCCCTCGGAAAAAGAAAACAGCGGAACCCCAAAACTCACGGTCGAAGAAAAACGTGTCCGCGACTACTGGCAAATGCAACTATGGGTGAGCCAACACTGGGCCCAACTCAACCCACCCAAAAATGGGCGCGGCGGACTCTTAAACATCGGTACCCGCCCCCAAGCAACGCAACCGCGCCAACTGCCCCTGCCACAAACCTTAGCAACCATGCAGAAACTCGCCTGCGTGAGTTTACCCCACGCACAAATGGCAATCCCGCAAAGCCAACACCTGGAACTGTTCCAAAACCTATTTGAAACCAACGGGATCCCGGGAATACTGAAAGCCGGTTTGCTAGTAGCACAAAGTCAGCTCGCCCCCATTTTCACCCAAGAAAACCAGACGGTAACCCTGACTTTTGTGCGAAACTACCTAGTTGAAAGCGGGGTCGAACCCACCGGCTGCCTACAGTTCATGGCTGGAATCCGCGCCAACCAAGTAGCCTACACCCAAGCCCTACAAAACCTCACCCAGGCTGGCGCCAACCCGGAACTGCTAGGAAACTGGCTACGTCTGTGGGTAAAAATCTTGGCAGACTCCGTAGCTCCCTCTCAGCAACTAATCCGCCACCTGCAAGCTGGAAAACTACCAGAGTGTACGAATCTTTAACAACGGGTTCTGTTGCGCCTGCGCTGCCCGCAAGCCCGCCTGTTTACCCGCACTCCACAGTAAGTAACCAGCTAAAGCTGCCAGCGCAGAAGTAGTTAAAGTGCCCGCCACTACCGGTGGAATCACCTGCTTCGGTAAAACCTTCACCGTGCGCGAATAACGATGTACTTGCCAGTCACGCTCAGTCGCAATCTGGCGTAACGGACGATCTGGATTAACTGGAATCGGGTGGCCCACGGACTCAAATAAAGGTAAGTCAGAAATCGAATCAGAATACGCCCAGCAATCCTTTAGATCCCACCCTTGAGCAGCCGCTAATTGACGAGCCGCAGCAGCTTTTTCAGTACCGTGGTTATATTCTTTAACCTGGCCGGTGAGTTTACCGTCCACAACTTCAATCTGTGTCGCTAACACAAAATCTGCGCCCAGCAAGCGGGCTAAAGGCTCCACTAGGGGAGCCGGAGAAGCACTGGCGATAACCACGGCATGTCCAGCTGCCTGATGATAGGCAATCTCATCCAGGGCTTCTTCAAAACACCGCGGATACATCTGCGTAATAGAAGCCTTATTAGCTACCTTACGTAAAGAGGCTAACGACCAGCCGTTGGAAATCCGCCCGAGTTCTTCCTTCATGCGATTATTACGCTCTTCACCCTCGCCAATCACCAGGTAAGGTAGGTGGCGTAGGGTAGAGGAAACAGCGTCGGCGCGGGTTAATAGCGCTGCTTTACGCAGTGGTCCGTGCATTGCCATGGTAGTGGAAGTTGCCAGAATAGTTTTATCTAAGTCGAAAAATGCGGCGCGTTTAAACTTTCGCATAAGGGCTCCTTCGCTACAAACTTATTCCCACATTCTAGCCTGTTTACAGTGGTTGCGCGCGGGAAATCAAGTTATCCCCAAGGATAGTTTCGGCGGGCAGTTTTCCACAGTTTCTTTTCCGAGGGCGGACAAGGACACAGCTATATTGCTTAAATCAGCCTATGAAAATTTACCTTGCCCACAGTAACGCCACCCGCCGGGAACTAATTACACAAAGGCTGAAACTCTATAACCTGCCTGCAGAACTCGCAACCCTTTCAACAGTGACCGACTCAGTGAGCCTTGATGCAGAAAAGAGTCTGCTTCTAATCGATCAAGCTGAAACCGTGACGACAGACTTAACTGAAATCCTGAAACTGCCTTGGAAAAAGATTCTACGCCTTGGGGTGGACTTAGAACTCCCCGGTGAAGAACCCTTACTCTATGAAATCCTCAGCCGACTTCTTCACCCCACCCGTTACCCACTAATCCTCTTAACCAGCGGAAAAAGTAAAAGCGGCTGCACTAAGCTAGCCACTCACCCGCGTCTTATGAGCCTCCAACCACGCACTACGAAACCTACTCTAATTCGGGTAAACCTTCTGGAAGACCCGCAGTTTCGTCAACGCGTGAAAACCCCACACACGCACTTAACTTGGCCAGCAGAAACCGACCTAAAAGGCATCATTACCGAGTACCTACCGGCCGGAGAAATTGTTATCGACGGAGGGAAAGAATGCTCAGCGCCCTCGGATAAAAAATATTTAGCGCAGATACTCTGCCAACTCAGCCACACAGCCCCCACCGTGGTAGATGCCGGACGCATCAGTGCTGAACTTAACGAGCTCGCCGTCGCTACAAATGCGAAAATCCTGCTCATCGACCAGCGGTGGAAAACCGCAGCCGAAACGAAACTACTGGCACAAAAATGGGAAATCCCCATCATACGTAGCTACCGCCGAATCCGTGAACTGCTGGCGGAGGAATCCCATGCTTAAACCAGGTACCCGCCAACTCATCGGCAAAGGCGTTAGCGTTGCAGAAGCTATTAGTAAAACCTCCAGCCCTTTCGTAACCCCCGCAGAACTAGGGCAAACCCTAGCTAGCGCGGAAGCCACCTTAAAAGGCCCCGGAATAGAGTTAGAAAACCTGCTGGCTGACCCGGAAATCACAGATATTCTCATAAACTCAACTGATATTTGGGCAGAAAAAGCCGGTGAACTCACTCTCATCAAACGTAGCGTCTACAGTGAAGCGCAAGTAAGAGAACTAGCGGTACGCCTAGCTGCAAAAGCTGGGACCCGGTTGGATGAAGCTAAACCCATAGCTGATGGGAGCTTGGCAGACGGCACTCGCATAAACGCAATCATCCCTCCACTTTCCCCACAAGGAACAGTGATAAGTATCCGCACAGTTAAGAAAAACCATTTCAGCCTAGCGGATTTAGACGCTCGCGGAATGTTTCCCGCCGGCAGCTTAGAAGTCTTACAAAACCTAATCATTAGTCGCGCTTCAACTCTTATCAGTGGCGCCACCGGAAGTGGGAAAACTACCCTGCTTTCCGCCGTAATTGCAGCCATGCCAAGTAACCAGCGGATTCTCACCATCGAAGACACTGCAGAACTACACCCACCGCACCCACACGTAGTTTCTCTACTGGCAAAACAAGCTAATGTACAAGGAAAGGGAGCAGTGAACCTAGCGCAGCTAGTGCAAACAGCGTTGCGAATGCGTCCTGACCGAATCATTTTAGGAGAATGCCGTGGCTCAGAGATTAGAGACCTGCTGGGGGCTTTAAACACTGGTCACCAGGGCAGTTGGGGTACCTTGCACGCTAACTCAGCGACCGACGTGCCAGCTCGTTTGGAAGCCTTAGGCGCTTTGGCGCAAATGAGTCCAGCTGCTGTCCATGCTCAAGCTACTGCCGGGGTAGATGCGTTAGTACACGTTGGAAAAATAAGTATCGGGGTAGATAAAGGTTACTTGCCAGAGGCAGCTGGGAAGGGAAGTAAACTCATCCGACAAATAATTGAAATCTCAGCCCTTGAAAAAGATGCTGTGCAAGGGCTGGTGGTGAAACCAATCTGGACTAATCCACTTGTTGGTGAGCGCAGTTATCTATGGAAACCAGGTGCCCATGGGAGGGGTTAAAACAGTTCTGTTGATACTCGTAGGTTTTGCCTTTATAGGGCAAGGGTATTTCTGGTTAAACCGGCGGAGGAGTTTTAAAGCCCAGTGGTTGGGTGAAGAAACGAAGTCCCAGGCACTGCAAATGAACTTGCCGATTGTGCCCGCCTACGTGGTTGCAGCTGTAGTGGCTTACCTACGTTGCGGAATGTCAGTACCGCAAGCGTGGGAACAAGCCTGCGAGGATTTACAGGTTGGGGTAGACGCTGAAGAAGTTTTGAATCAGCCTGAGTTTGCGCAAGTAGCTTCTTCTATTCGAGCTGCGGGGAAAGTGAGTGCTGAAATCGGTGTGGGGTTAGCGGATGCTTTAGAAGCAATTGTGGGAAGTTTAGAAGAAGCTGAAGAAAACGCGAAATCTTTGGAAGTGGCGTTTGCTAGCACGCAGGCTACTGTGCGTCTTTTAGCGGCTTTACCGGCAGTGGGGTTAGGGTTGGCATGGCTGTTAGGAGCAGATTTACCTGCATTTATTACTGGCACGTTTTGGGGGTGGTTGGTGGCAGTTGCCGGCGGGGGATTATGGGTGGCTGGTTTCGTGTGGGTGCGCCGACTGGTAGCTAAGTTCCATGAACAGAAGCGTGAAAATGTGGATCCGGTGGTGGCAGTGCGTTTATTTGCAGCCTGTTTAGTTGCGGGGTTAGCTGTGCCACGGAGTTTAGAAGTGATTGCTGCAGGGTGTGGTTACCCGAATTTAGCGGTGGTATCGCGTTTGTTTCTGCTGGGGGCTGATAGTAGTGAAGTTACTGAGTTTCTTAGTTCAGTGGCGGCATCTGACGTGGTTACAACACATTTAGGATTAGCGATTCTTACTGCTTGGATGCGAGGATCTGACCCGCTGGCAACTTTGGAGTTAGTGGTGCAACGGTTGCGCAGAGAACGTCTGCTGGGGGTGCAGGTAGAGATTCAAAAACTAGGGGTTTGGTTGGCATTGCCGTTGGGATTGTGTTTTTTACCGGCCTTTGTGCTTTTAGGTGTGGTGCCGGTGGCGTGGTTGCTTTTCCTCTCCTAAGTGTGTGCACAGGCAGTTTTCGTTGGGGTAGTTTTCCACAGTTTTCGAGGGCGGTACTGCAAACTTTCTCGTAGCAGAGGAAGCTGGTCTTACCTGTAGTTCAACTAGGAAAGAAGGGAAGAAAATGCGCACTACAGTAAAACAGTTAGCAGAATCCAGTCTGAAGCTGCGACGCCTTAGCTTGGAAACGGCAGATGAAGAAGAATACATGGGCGAAGCTGGGTTAGTTACCGCCGAATATGCGGTTGGGATCGTCACGGCGGTAGCTTTCGCTGGCCTGCTCCTTGCGATTATTAAATCTGATTCAGTCCGCCAAATTCTTTTTGGCATCATCCAAAATGCCCTTAGTGTAGCTGGATAAAAGAGTGCTCAGAGTTGAAGGTTTAGTTGGCTCAATCTGCGTAGTCGGATTAAGACATGAACGCTAATGAGCTGAACTTAGTCAGGCAGGAACAGGAAGCGGGGATGGTGACAGCTGAAACAGCACTTGCCTTCCCCGCTCTGATCCTGGTTACCAGTTTTCTAATTGGCATGCTCATAGTTGCAGGTGCGAAAGGTAGTAGCTGTGCTGTCGCCTTTGAAGCTGGGCGGGCGATTGTAGTGGGCGAAGCCTATAGCTCTACAGCAGGGTATGAGGTTTCGGTGGACGCCCTCGGGAATGAAAAAGTGCGGGTCACTGCAGTGAAGCAAATGATGCTGGTGCCCGTTGAATGCCAACTGGTGCTGAAACGGGAGGCGGTGGGTAATGAATAGGGGAATGCCAAATGCGGGCAAGAATGAGGGCGGAGCAGCTTCACTTTATCAGTTAGCAGTAATCAGCCTGCTTCTTTTGGTAGTTGCGTTGATTAGTGGCGTGGTTACGGTTCAGCAAGAACGGGTGGAGTTGCAGCTGAAAGCAGATGTGGTTGCGCTGGGTGGAGCCGAGGCATTGAAAGAAGATATTGGGACAGTGACGCAGTCTACTTGCGTTACCGTTGCGGAGCTTGCAGCAGATAATCGAACTATTGTTGACCGTTGTTTTTCTACGGCAACGGAAGTTTGGGTTTGCCTTAGAAATCAAGGGAACAGGCTTCACTTTACGGGTATTTCGTGCAGCCATGTGGGAATTCGTGCAACTATTCCCGCTCTAGTGTTTAGTGAGGCACGTCATTAAATTTGCTTTGGTATACAAGTCTGTTATAGTTGTTTGTGTGAGGATCCACTTAGAAGGGAGAGCTAAGTGCGATCCTCACTTTTTATATGCCATTAAGTAACTGCACTCCATGCAACGAATAAGATAAAGTTATTAACGTGATGGAAACGCAGAACACTGAACCTCAGGAAGCGCCACGCGCTCCACAGATTACGCCGCGAGTAGCATATCGTAAACGTCGCCAACGTCGGCAAGGCAAAGTCTTTAACGTTATCGTCGTCCTCATGGGAATCTCATCCCTAGTAGCACTCCTCATCCTCACCGGGCTACTCAAATTCCCCTACTACAACAGCTTCAACAAAGTCGAACGCTTCGCTGAAAAAGGCAACATCGCCTGCGTAGGAAAAAACGTTAAACCCGCAGACTTAACCGGAGTAAAAATCAAAGTCTTCAACGGAACCTCCCGCGCCGGACTGGCAGATACCGTTGGAACTGCACTGGCAGGCGTAGGCTTAGAATTCACCGAAAAAGCCAACTACGACGGCCAATTCTTCGGAAATATCCGCATCGTCACAAACGGTAAAAACGTTGTAAATGCATACTCCCTGGCACGCCTATTTGAAGGTGCCAGCGTCTACTATGACCCAGACGCTGCAGATGTCATTCAGATCATCGTTGGTGATGCATTCACAGAAATGAAACCAGCAGAAGAACTTAAAGCGATTGCTGAAAAACGCGATGTCGAGTTTGAAAACCCAGAAGGCTGTTTGAAAGTTAAGGAATAGCCTATAAATGGGACTCGACTACAGGTTTTGTTAAAAACCGTGTATTCTATAAAAGATCCCTCGTGTGACGATATCTCCTGAACCTCCCCAGGGCCGGAAGGCAGCAAGGATAGGGTAGCTCTATCGGGTGCGCGGGGGATCCTTTATATCCAAATCAGGTAACAGAATACCGCCCACCAAGTTGTATCAGCGCCAAGTCCGGGGAAACCCCAATAGACTTGGCGTTTTTGTTTTACCCGCAGGAAAACTTACGACTGTAAGTCTTATTCCGTCGCACGAAAGTTAAATTTGCCGTGCGACGGAAAGCTGCATGCAGCGCCCTCGGAAACTGCGTCGCATGAAAACGAAAGCCACCGCGCGACAAAGAAGAATGCCACACGATGGACAAAAACAGAAAAAGAAAAGCTCGGCCGAAACTATCCGAAAAGACAATCCCAGCCGAGCTTTAAACTCTTAAAAATCAGTGCTGTGCACGACGCTTAGCATAGGCCTCGGATTCCAAATCCGTACCCGCCGGCGCAGAAGCCGGAGTAGCCGCCTCAAGATTTGTGCCTCGCCAGTTCGAAAGAGCACGCATGATGTGGTAGATACCAACCGCACAAGCAGAGCCCAAAGCAATACCAGCGAACTCCAGACCAGCAGGAGCCCAAGTGTAGTTAGCAATCGCCACAATCATCGCCACAGCAGCAGTATTCAAGTTCACCGGATCAGAGAAATCAACCCGATTCTGTACCCAAATACGCACACCCAACATGCCGATCATGCCGTACAAAACAGTAGCCGCACCACCCAGCACACCAGCTGGAATAGTCTGAATAATAGCGCCGAACTTAGGCAACAAAGATAGAGCAAAAGCAAAGCCAGCAGCAATCACATAAGCAGCCGTAGAGTACACGCGAGTAGCCGCCATAACACCAATATTTTCAGCATAAGTGGTAGTGCCAGACCCGCCACCAGCACCAGCTAATGCGGTAGCAATACCGTCAGCGAACAAAGCACGGCCAGTAATATCATCCAAGTTCTGACCAGTCATCGCTGAAACGGACTTAACGTGACCCACGTTCTCAGCAACCAGTACGAAAACCACAGGAATGAACAAGCCCATAACGGAAACAGAGAACTGTGGGGAATGGAACTGAGGCAGACCAAACCAATCTGCTTCGCCAACCTTGCTCCAGTCGATTTCACCGCGCAGAGCTGCGGTAGCATAACCAACCAGGACACCAACTAGGATAGAGAGGCGCCCAATGATGCCTTTGAACAGTACAGTCACCAGCAGAATAGCAGTGATAGTGACAACTGCGGTGACTGCGCCTTCCTTCACGTTATTCCAAGCAGCTGGTGCCAGGTTGAAACCGATTAGGGAAACGATTGCGCCAGTTACGATAGGTGGCATTGCCACGTCAATCCACTTAGCGCCCGCGAAGTGGACGATAATGCCGACTGCTGCCAGGGTCAGACCGGTAGCTACGACACCGCCCAAAGCGTATTCAGGGCCGAGGGAAGCAGAGACCGCGCCGATAGGAGCAATTAAAGCGAAGGACGACCCCAAATAGGATGGGAGTCGCCCAGCGGTAATTGCAATGAATAGCAGAGTGCCAATTGCGGTGAAGAAAAGGGTAGTGTTTGGTGGGAAACCGGTTAACAGTGGAACTAGGAAGGTTGCCCCAAACATTGCGATAACGTGCTGTGCACCAATTCCGACGGTGCGTGGCCAGGTGAGACGTTCGTGTGGCAGAACTACTTCGCCAGCGGAAACGCTTTTGCCGTTTCCGTGAAGTTTCCAGGTAAATGCCTGGGCGACGCCGTTCAGGAACGATGAGTTGCTCATGGGAATCCGATCTTTGAGTTTGCGGAAGCAAAAATGCTCGATCGGAATTTCAGCTTACTTACTTGCTGGGCTTGAAGCAAACCTGTCCGGATTTTGTTAGCGGAAAGACAATTTTTCTTTCCCTAGGGCGGTGAGTTCAGCCTTAATAGTTTGGAAATCAGACTCCCAGTTTTGGAAGTTTTCGCTAAATCCGGCTGGTGTTCCAGTTGCGCGTGCCTGTTGGATGACGAGGTTTTCAACGCCTTTTTCTAAACACGTACCTACTACTTCGGTAGGGTTAAAAGGCATTCCTGGGTAGACGGTTAAGCGAACTTCGTAAGCGAAGTTCGGGTTTGTGGTTTTTTGAGCGCCCTCGAGCAAAATATCCAGGGACTGCCAAGCCTTCATCCCGCTTGCTGAGTTGGCACCCACCACTAAAGGGTAGGTGTCTTGCGGAGCCTTAATGTCCAACCCCACCCAATCCAAGAGGTTTGCAGACAGAAGCTGCTGCAAGGTACGTGGGTAGGCTCCGGCAGTGTGTAGGCCTGTTAAAAATCCCAGGGTACGTGTTTGTTGTAAAGTTTCTTTAAGTGCAGGGCCTTGGCGGGTGGCTTCACCTCCGGAAAAAACTACCGCGTCTAAGAGTCCACGCCGTTTTTTGAGAGTCTCGTAAACTTTAGCCCAGTCGATGATGCCGGGAAGTTGGCAGTCTAAAATCTGGTGATTGTGGCAGTAAACGCAAGTCCACGGGCAGCCTTGGCAAAAGACTGTCAGCGCGAGTTTACCGGGCCAGTCCACTAAGGAAAGCGGTTGAACCCCTGCAATCTGAAGCATTTGAGACCTTTAGAATCGTAGTTTCTGTATCCTGCGCTTACGCGTCGCACGGCGAATAAAGTCCCCGTGCGACGCGTAAGCACGTACCTTAAGCGAAAACTGGTTCCGTGAAGAGCTGACGTTCAGCGAACTCTGACTTCTTACCGATATTGAAAGACTTCAGAGGGCGGAAATAGCCCATCACACGCGTCCAAATCTCACATTCAGTGACAATTCCGCGAGAGGCACACTGAGGACACTGGGCATGCTCGCCAGGAATATAACCGTGAGAGGAACAAATCGAGAATACTGGCGTAATCGTGATGTAGGGAATCTTAAAGTTCGTCAACGCGCGGCGAACCAGCGTCTTACAAACTGCAGAGGAAGAAATCTGCTGCCCCATGTAAAGGTGCAAGACAGTACCGCCGGTGTATTTACCCTGGAGTTCTTCCTGTCGTTCCAGGGCCTCAAATGGGTCATCAGTAAAACCAACTGGTAACTGTGAAGAATTCGTGTAGTAAGGCGCTTCTGGAGTACCCGCTTGAATAATGCCGGGATAGCGCTTCGTGTCTTCTTTTGCGAACCGGTAAGTCGTGCCTTCTGCCGGGGTGGCTTCCAGGTTATAGAGGTTTCCGGTGGCTTCTTGAAGTTCTACCATGCGCTCGCGGATGTGATCCATAAGTTGCACGGCTAATGAGTGTCCGCGTGGATCAGTAATGTCGTATTCACCCAGGGTGAAGTTGGCAATAAGTTCATTCATGCCGTTAATGCCGATGGTGGAGAAGTGGTTGTTGAGAGTACCCAGGTAGCGGCGTGAGTAGGGGAATAGCCCGTTATCCATATGGTGTTGGATGACTTCGCGTTTCTTTTCTAGGGTGCTTGAGGCAATGTCGATGAGTTGATCGAGGCGGGCGATTAGACCGTTTTCGTCAGAGGCGTAGAGGTAGCCGAGGCGGGCTAGGTTGATGGTGACTACGCCGATGGAGCCGGTTTGCTCTGCGGATCCGAACAGGCCATTGCCACGTTTAAGAAGTTCGCGTAAGTCTAGTTGCAGACGACAGCACATGGAACGAATCATACCGGGATCCAGGTCAGAGTTAAGGAAGTTCTGGAAGTAGGGCAGACCGTATTTAGCGGTCATTGCAAAGAGAGCGTCGGTGAGTGGGGAGTCCCAGTCGAAGTCGGGAGTGATGTTGTAGGTGGGAATGGGGAAGGTGAAGACTCGTCCGTCGGCGTCGCCTTCGTTCATGACAGAGATGAAAGCTTTGTTAATGAGATCCATTTCGGCTTGTAGTTGCCCGTAGGTGAAGTCGCATAGTTCGTCGCCGATGAGGGGGTATTCGTCGCGGAGGTCTGCAGGGCAGGTGAGGTCGAAGGTGAAGTTTGTGAATGGGCATTGGGAGCCCCAGCGGGAGGGGACGTTGAGGTTGAACACGAGTTCTTGGAGGTGCTGTTTTACTTGCTCGAAGTTTAGATTATCTAGTCGTATGAAGGGGGCAAGGTAGGTGTCTACGGAGGAGAAGGCTTGGGCTCCGGCCCACTCGTTTTGGAGGGTGCCGAGGAAGTTTACGATTTGTCCGCAGGCTGAGGAGAAGTGTTTGGGTGGGTTTGAGGCGATGGCTCCGGGGACGCCGTTGAATCCTTGTTGGATGAGTTGTTTGAGTGACCAGCCGGCGCAGTAGCCAGCGAACATGTCGAGGTCGTGGATGTGGAGGTCGCCTTCGCGGTGGGCGGTGCCGGCTTCTGGGGAGTAGATTTTGGTGAGCCAGTAGTTGGCGACCATTTTGCCGCTGGTGTTGAGGATGAGTCCGCCGAGGCTGTAGTCCTGGTTGGCGTTGGCGTTTACGCGCCAGTCTGAGCGGGTGAGGTATTCGTCGATGGTGCTGATGGCGTCGACGGGGTAGATGGGTGCGTTTGCGGCCGGAGTTGGGGAGGTCATAATCGGCTTCCTTGCGTGCTTATTTTCCGTTTTCCGTGTGGTTTTATTTTTCGAGGGCGGTGAGTTGAACTAACCGCGACGCTTCCTAACACTACTCCGAAAAACTATATATAGTGCCGACACGCCCAAGTGTCCCTAGATATGCTATTTGTTAGTACGTCCGGACTCTAAAAGCACCACAAAGTGCACTACGAACCCCACCAGGGAAACAATTGCCGCTAGAGAAAAAACTGCAAACCAGAAAGTAACCCCCGGAAACATCGTAAAAACTTCCAGTGGGGTACCTGCGGCAGTGACTTTACCGGGCGCCCTCGGAGAAGAAATCATCTGGGTAATGACGGATTGAAGCCGCGACGAGAAAGCCGCGCACCCCAAAAGGAAGGCGGACAAAAGTCCCAGGTTTAAGAATAGGAGGCGCAGATTCAACCCCTGCGAAAAACCCTGCGGACGCTCATGCGGCACCAAAACCAAAGCCCACAACAGTACCACCAGAATCGCAGAAACCACATCGGACGGACGATGCCAACCAAGTAACACCACACTCACAGCCACGCTCGCTGCCAAAAGTGCCCCCGCAATAGCCACCGGCACACGCACACGCTGCGGAGCCACCACAACAATAGCTAAAACCGCGCACATTGCCACCGTAGTATGCCCCGACGGTAAAGAATTTGGAAGCTCAAAGCCCACCCCCAAATAAGGGCGACCCAGCAGCCAATTCTTTAAAACCTGAGTAGTCAGATTTGCGCCTAAAACAAAAATTGCAATCCGCAGGCCCAACTCCCAACGACGCTTCGCTACCGCCCATAAAGCTGCCACTAAAGTAACTGCAGCAATCCCCCACAGGGAAATAGAGCGAGCCACCGGCCACGCAAAAAACCGCGCCCCCGGAAAAGACAACATCGCCATGTCTAAAACTAGCTGATCTAACGCCTGACCAGTAGCCGTAAAAAGACTAAAAAAAGTCGAAATTATGAAAAGCAGTAAGAAAACTCCGAAAGCTCCCACACGCACCGGGCGACGCCAGTCCGCTGGACCTAACTGCAACCCAGATTTTTCCTTTAAACCCTGGTTTTTTACCACTTGTTCACGCTGGCGTTGTATGGCAGATTCAGGTAAAGAAACACGTTCCTTGCGCACCCAAATCACCCCCAGTGTTAAAGAAATCTATCACCTAACCATAACACTCACATACCGGTAGCGCGCGCGCATCTTTGGCAACTACATTAACCTAGAGAAAGACTTAACGATTGAACTTTGAAAGGTGCTGCTTCGTGAGCGACCCAACTCCCGTCAACGCCCAGCGTCTGCAAAACTTCCTCGGCTCCCTCGCCGGAAGTGACTTTGACCTGGAATTTCAGGAATACGAAAACGAACTCGTCTACCCAACCCAATCCGGGATCATCTTCATTAACCTGAACAACGACAACGTATTGCAGATCCGCGGGCAGTGGCGAGGCATTGCCACCGACGACGACTCATTCTCCACCCTCGTATCCATGGTGCAAGAATGTAACAACTACCGCTCCGGTCCAAAGGCATATATGTTGCCAATGGATAATAACCAGCGTTTCTCAGTCGGCGCAGAAGTAAACCTCGTAGTCAGCCAAGGCGCCACCGAATGTCAGCTCGGCACCTTCTACGAAACCGCGCTCACCATGATTATGGGCCTATTCCAGGAACTCGACATGGCAGTTCCAAACCTGGTTACTTGGAAGGAAAACTGACATGCACCTGCACTGCGTAGAAAACACCGACGAAATCCAGAAAGTCACCTTCGAACGCATCAGCGAACAACTCACCGTCCTCGATGCCAAACTGGAAATCGACGCTGAACACCACACAGCACTGGCACGCATCAACGACGTCCCATTCCAATTCAACTTCACCTCAGGCGACAAATTCCTCTCCATTCGTGCCATCTGGGAATCCGGATTAGAAAAAGACGCCTCTAAAATGGCGCACCTATTTACCGCAGCGGACTCCTGGAACCGCGAAAAATACTTCCCAACCGTCTACATTGAATGGACTGGCGAAACCGCCCACGTCGTCGCCGACTACATCGTAGGTGTAGAAGCCGGACTAGATAACGCGCAGCTATTAGAAAACATTTCTGCAGCAGTATCTACCGGCATCGACGCATTGCAGTTCATGGCACACGTCGTCTCAACCATTAAAAGTATGTAAACTTCCCCTAAACGTAACCAGCTGAAAGGAAAGCAGATGAGCTCCACTCAAAAGCTACTAGATCTGCTCATAAACCTCGATGCTGGAAGTGGACGCCTGGTGAAACACTTCAGTTTCCCCGGGCGTCCAGGCATTTACGGCACCTGGCCAGACTGGGCAACCCCACAAGTAGTAGACGCCTTCAAAACTAAAGGCATTGAAAAACCCTGGCAACACCAAACCCAAGCAGCAACCAGTATTCACCACGGCACGCACACCGTAATCGCTACCGGCACCGGATCCGGTAAGTCCCTTTGCGCCTGGCTACCGGTACTCACCGCCCTCGAAAACTCAAATGATGCGAATAAACGCGCCCGCCTCAAAGACTGGGCACGCCCCACCACCGCGCTCTACCTGGCACCCACCAAAGCCCTAGCCGCCGACCAAGCCCACAAACTCACTGAACTCTGCCCGGACCTAACTGGTATCCGCCTGGGGACTGCAGATGGAGATACACCCCGCGAAACCAAAGAATGGGTGCGCGCCAACGCTAACCTCATCCTCACTAATCCCGACTACCTCCACCACGTAATGCTGCCAGGAAACCAACGGTGGGCACGGTTCTTGGGCGGACTAAAATATTTAATCGTCGATGAAATGCATTACTGGCGTGGCATCACCGGCTCACACATTTCTCTGGTGCTACGCCGACTGCTGCGGCTCTGTCGCCTCTATGGCGCAAACCCCACAGTCATTTTCCTATCCGCCACCGTCGCCCACCCCGCTGAAACCGCTGCCGCCCTGATCGGGGTAACTGAAGCAGACGTGCATACAGTTGCTGAGGACACCTCCCGCATCGCCGCCAAAGAACTAATCCTATGGCAGCCAGGATATGCAATAGCTGAAAACGAAACCGAACCTCGCCGGGTGTCTGCCACCGCTGAAGCTGCGAAGCTAACCGCCCACCTGGTTGGAGCGGACGCACGCGTCCTCACCTTCGTGCGTTCACGCGCCGCTGCGGAATCAGTTTCTGCCCACTCCCGGGAACAGATTTCTGCCTATTATCCGCATTTGATTGGCTCAGTCGCAGCCTATCGAGGTGGCTACTTGCCAGAAGAACGCCGTGAGTTGGAAACCGCACTTCGCACCGGGCAACTACGTTCCCTGGTGACAACGAATGCTTTGGAACTCGGCATTGATATTTCAGGGCTGGACGTAACTTTAACTGTCGGTTGGCCGGGAACACGGGCATCTTTATGGCAGCAGATTGGGCGTGCCGGGCGTGGGGAAACCGCGGGATTATCCGTATTAGTTGCGGCTGATAATCCGCTGGATAACTACGTGATGGCACATCCAGAGATTATTTTTGAACCCGTCGAAGCAGCCACGATTAACCCGACAAATCAGTACATTCTTACCCCGCATATTTGTGCAGCGGCTGCTGAACATCCACTTACTGAGGATGATGTTGCGGTTTTTGGCTTGCCGTCTACAAAACTATTTTCAGAGTTGGAGCAGGCGGGATATCTGCGGTTGCGTCCGACCGGTTGGTATTGGAACGTGGCGTTGCATGCCGCTCCGCATACGTTAACGGAGTTGCGTGGCGAGGACACGGAAGTGCAGGTTGTGGAAGCTGAGACTGGGCGAGTAATCGGCACGGTTTCAGTAGCGCAGGCAGATGCGGCGGTACACCCAGGGGCGGTGTATGTTCACCAGGGGCAGACTTTTCAGATTATTGAGTACGTTCCCGCTGTCGTAGGTGGGGGTGTGCGTCCCGCGACGGTTGCGTTAGCGAAGCGGATTACTACGCAGTTTCGTACGGTGGCGGGGTCACAAACTAGCGTGCAGATTTTGGATGCGGATAATTTTTCCGAGGGCGTGACAGTCTGGACTGCTCCGTCAGGGAAAGTAACTTGGAAACATGGGCGTACTCGAGTTTCAGAGCAGGTTACAGATTTTGATACGTTGCGATTGCCGAAGTTAGAGTACGTGGGGAATCAAAAACTAAGTATGCCTTCGCGGGTGTTGGAAACTCAGTCTACTTGGTTTGAACTAGCTGATGAAGTAGCGACGGAGCTGGGGATTGAGCTTAAAGATTTACCGGGTGCACTGCATGCGTGTGAGCATGCGATGATCGCGATTCTGCCGATTTTAGCTACTTGTGACCGCTGGGATTTAGGTGGTTTATCAACGATTCTGCACGAGCAGACTTTCGCGCCGACAGTTTTCGTCCATGACGCTTTCGCAGGCGGAGCTGGGTTTGTACACTATGGTTTCCACCATGGGGTTACCTGGGCACAGCGAACTTTGGATCTAGTGGCGGGGTGTCCATGTGAATCTGGGTGTCCGGGCTGTGTGCAGTCTCCGAAGTGTGGGAATAAAAATAATCCGTTGGATAAGGGCGGGGCTCTGAAACTTCTAAAGTTTTTAGTGAGGAATGCACCGGGAAAGTGAGATCGCTAATTTCCCAGGAAACTTTAAGGTTAGCTTAGGTGTGCGCTCAGGTAGTGTACTTAGGATATAAATATCTTCAAGAGATTCTCTGGAAGTTAGAGTTTAAGACTAAACAGTTTAGAACTCGCACTGTGTTGATGGGATATTTAGTTTCAGCCGAGCGAATGAGCTCGGCTGAAACTATTTGTGCGTGGGAAATCGCGTTCGCGCGTTTTTCCTGCGTGGGAATCGCAACTCCGGCGTTTTCGTTGCGTGCGAGTTTAAGTTCCCGCGTTAGAGGTATCCACATCCTGGGTGAAAGGGATCCGGATGGGTGCTACTTGTAGTTAAGGAACGCATTTAGTGCCGAAAGGACGCAGTTAGTGCACAGGGGTAGCAGTTTTTGCATAAACCTGAACTTTTGGGTTATGCGACAATAGTTTTCCTCAAAAGAACAGCACCAACCATCGTCATCAGCTCAGTTACTCATGGTCTTGTTTACTATTTGCTACTTCCACGCCCTATTCGCTACTTTTAACCCCTTGTAAGTAGCGATTAGTGTCAAAATCAGGGTTAAAAGTAGCGATTAGTGAAGGGCCCTTCACTAATCGCTATCTACACGTACTAACTGCTACCTACAGAGCCTATTCGCTACTTCCACGCGCTATTCGCTACTTTCAGTTGTACCGCGGTAGGTAAGCCCCGGCATAAAACCCCGTTAAATAGTAAAAACCCTGACATCTCAATAAAATATCGGGGTAGCTGCGGAGGATATGGGATTTTCTCTAACTCTTGAAATATCGGGCTTTTTAAGGGTCGTGCCACATACGTGCCACTATTTCGGGTCTCTTAGTCTCCTACATTAATTGGAGTGAAGTTGATCTCGACGGTGAATTTAGCCTGTTCCAGGGCCATGGTGATGTGTCCGAGTAGTGCGGCGTGCATTCCCGCGGTCATAGAACTGTTCGCGCGCTGACACTGTTTTTTGGTAGCAAACCTGGTGAGATTCACGCATTCGGGGCTTCTACCATTCTTCATGGTCTCTTCATGCACTTCAGCTAGGACTTCACGCACGCGCTCCTGATAGGTCTCCCACCAGTCGAGGATAAAATCTTCGACATAGTCGGGGACTTCATCGGTTTTGACAGCTTCCCAGTACCCAGCGGTACGAGGGTTCACGCCTAGCATGGAGGCAACCCATTCACGGGTCATTCCCATGCTTTCACGCAGGGTCTTATAATGTGCTGGCTGCAAGTTGCCTCCTTTAGATTAGTCCGTGGGATGCATGTACGTTCTCCACCTGATTCACAGTCTCTGTGCATACCCAGCCAGTGTCCGTTAATGCGTAGGATATTTCTAGCCGGTACTTTCTATTGTCTAAAGTACTGGTTGCCTGGAAATCATTACGGTAAGCATTTTCGCTGATTCGGAAAATTAACTGACGTGGTAGCTGACGTGCTTTTAAAAAACATATTGGGCCTGAAGATGCACAGAGGGTGGCTTACGTATTGACCCTAACGCTGCTTGGCTTGTAGCTATTCTCTTTTCGATTGATGTTCTGTTGTGTCCGTGCCACCTACGTGCCACTACCAGGTTATATCAGGTTGTATCCTATTTTCTATATTTCTATTATTCACGTTCCTAAATTTCTAGTTTTCCCTAGAAAATAAAAGAAAAACCCCGACATCTCAATGAAATGTCGGGGTGGCTGCGGAGGATGGGGGATTTGAACCCCCGAGGGCTTGCACCCAACACGCGTTCCAAGCGTGCGCCATAGGCCGCTAGGCGAATCCTCCAGTTGTTAAAGCTATGAAATAACTTCAACAGAAAATAAGTTTACCGGAAACCATCGCTTACGTCGAATTACGAGCTATGTGACCTTAATTGCATGGATTTTTTGACATTAACGAAAAACTCAAAAACCTCAAAAACCCTCAGAAAATCAACGAAAAACTGTGAAAGGACGCCCTTGGGGAAAATAAGGGGGCAGAAAATGTCAGCGCTCCCGTATAGAGTGGGAATGTGAGCACTGCACTATATCGACGATACCGTCCGGAAACTTTCGCAGAAGTAATCGGTCAAAATCATGTGAGCGAACCACTTAAAGCTGCCTTGAAAGCAAATCGCGTAACCCACGCTTACCTATTCTCAGGTCCACGTGGCTGTGGTAAAACCACCTCTGCGCGCATTCTCGCCCGCTGCCTAAACTGTGTAGAAGGGCCTACCGACACCCCCTGTGGTAAGTGTGCCTCTTGTATTGAACTAGCCACTGGTGGTCCCGGTTCCCTTGACGTCGTAGAAATCGACGCTGCCTCGCACAACGGTGTTGATGACGCGCGTGAACTCCGCGAAAGAGCCGCATTTGCACCGGCTCGTGACCGATATAAAGTATTTATCCTTGACGAAGCTCACATGGTTACCCCGCAGGGTTTCAACGCACTATTAAAACTGGTGGAAGAACCACCAGAACATGTGAAATTTGTCTTCGCAACCACCGAACCAGAACGAGTTATCGGCACGATTCGTTCTCGTACACACCACTACCCATTCCGGTTAGTCCCTGGTGACGTACTTATGCCATACCTATCGAGTCTCTGTGCTGCAGAACGCATTTCCGTAGCTGAGGGGGTGTTGCCACTGGTAGTGCGTGCGGGTGGCGGTTCTGTCCGTGATTCCCTCTCAGTTTTGGACCAACTCATGGCAGGAGCAGAAAATGGCGTGATTTCCTATGAACGTGCGATTGCTCTGCTAGGTTACACGGACGGGACCCTGCTTGATGGCATTGTCACGAACTTACATGCGGGTGACGGAAGTGCTGTTTTTGACGCATTGGAACGTATGGTTGATTCTGGTCACGATCCGCGTCGCTTCATTGAAGATTTCCTGCAACGCTTACGTGACCTGCTGGTTATTTCTTTAGCTCCCGAGGGCGCGCGTACACTGCTGCAGGGAATTCCGGTAGAACAATCTGAACGTATGTATCAGCAAGCGCAGCAATGGGGAGCCACGAAACTTTCTAAAGCTGCAGATTTAACTGATGAAGCATTGCGTTCAATGGTGGGAGCAACCAGTCCTAAACTACAGGTTGAGTTGTTGATTGGTCGTATCCTGGTGGAAATCCAAGGGGCGGCGAAAGCATCTGTGGAAAGGGCAATTACCGACCAGGGAGGTGACTCAGCTGGAAATGCTTCGTCGGATGCTCCTGTGGTTTACCCATCGGGGTTGAGCGGTGCAGCTTTAGCGCGTGAGGAAGCTCGTCGTTTACGGGAAATGCAAGAAGCTAAGGCTCGGGAGGCGCAGTCAGTTCCTGTTTCGCCAGTGCATTCTGCGCCAGCTGCGCAACCGCTGCAACCAATAGCCCCAACAGTTTCAGCCCCACCGGTTTCTGTAGAGCCAACGCCTACAGAAGAAGCAACTGTTCCGATAACTCCGACAGCGGAACAGGCTCCGGTAACTACTGCTATTCCGGTAGTTTCAACGGTTGAGCCAGTTTATGAAGTGCCTCCGATTACTCCGCTTGCAACCGTCGCAGAGCCAGCTGTGGCAGAAGTGAAACTGATAGAAAAGTGGGATGTATTCACCCAGATTTTCCTAAGTGAACATGCAGGGTGGAAAAATGTTGTTGCTGCCTTGAAAGTTCACCAAGAAAATGAAGTTGAGGTAATTTTCCAGCTACCAACTGTTGAACAAGCTGAAAAACTCTCAGGCGAAAAGGGAACTACTATCGTTGCGGGTGTAGTTGAAAAAACCCTTGGAGTGGTTAAACGAGTTAAGTTCGTAGGGCCACTTGAAGTTGCTGAGGCTTGGCCGGAAGTGATGGTGCCGGGAAAACCATTGGAGCAGGACAGTCCTTCTGAACCTGTAGCTGCTGCTGAACCCGCAACTCCTATTTATGTAGTTCCGGAACCCGCTGTAGTTCCTGTGCAGATGCCGGAACCTGCTTATGAGCTACCACCGTTAGAAGCACCTGTTTATGAAGTAGAACCTGTTTATGAGCCTCTACCGGAACCGGTTTATGAGTCTCCCTCAGAAACTGTTGCCCCCATCTCTGAATTGGGGGATGCGTCAGTGGTGGCACACGCAGAAATTCCGGAACCTGCTTATGAGCTGCCACCGTTAGAGGCGCCTGTTTATGAACCAGAACCTGTTTATGCTCCGCTACCAGAACCAAATTATGGTGCCCAACTAACTGATGATAGGAACGTGCAAGCTCCTGTCACAGAGGAAAAAGTTGTTCCTATGCCGCCGGTGGTAGAAACTTATGAGGAATGGGATGACGAAACCGGGGGAGCGTCACTTTATGATGCAGAAGTCGCTGAAACCCGAGAAGTTGGTGTTCCAGTCGTCCAACGAGTATTTAATGCAGTAGTAATCGAAGAAATAAAGGAAGGGTAGTAATGTACGAAGGTGCGGTGCAGGACCTGATCGATGAACTTGGGGCTTTGCCAGGTGTAGGTCCGAAATCGGCGCAGCGCATTGCTTTCCATATTCTTTCGGCTGATTCGGCAGACGTGATGCGCCTTGCGAACGCGTTACGTGTAGTTAAAGAAAAAGTTCGTTTCTGTGAAAATTGTGGAAATATTGCAGAGGCGCCTACCTGTCGTATCTGCCAGGATCCGCGTCGTGACACGACGCTAATTTGCGTAGTTGAGGAAGCCAAAGACGTTGAAGTTATCGAACGTACTGGCTCTTATCGGGGGCTTTACCATGTTTTAGGTGGGGCGATTGATCCGATTAAAGGCTTGGGGCCGGAACAGTTGCGGATTCGTCAGTTACTAGGGCGGCTCACGAATGTACGGGAAGTTATTATTGCAACTGATCCGAATATTGAAGGTGAAGCGACTGCTACTTATTTAGCGCGAATGCTTGAAACTATGCAGGTTCCCGCCTCTCGACTAGCTTTAGGTTTACCAGTGGGAGGAGATTTGGAATATGCAGATGAGATTACTCTGGGACGCGCATTTGAAGGGCGTCGTTTGTTGAGTTAACGCGTAAACCTTTGAGGTTTCTTTTATTTCGGTCAGTTTAACATGTTTATTTTGAAATTGTCTACAGATTTTCTAAGAGTTTTCCTGGTCTTAAAGATGTGATTCAGATTGCTTTTAATGTGGCTATATTTATATTCCCAGCGGTTGTCCCAACGCTAATAGCAACTGCTGCTGTAACTGTATTAATATGATGCGAACGCCTAAGTAAGTATTTCTGTTTAGATCAGAATGGGGTGGGTGAGGAATGAAACTTGAGTTGCGAGTTTTCCCTACGGTTGCTGTTAAAATGCAGCGTCCGTAAATCTAGATTAGACTTATAGACAAATAAACCCTTTTAGAAATTGAGGAAAAATGGCAACTGTAGACTTTACCTACGAATCCTTTGGCGAAGCTGTTGAAAAAGAAGGCATCGTACTGGTTGATTTCTGGGCGTCCTGGTGTGGTCCATGTCGCATGTTTGGTCCAATCTTTGAAGCTGCTTCTGAACGTCATGCAGATGTAGTGTTCGGCAAGGTAGACACTGAAGCTGAACAACAGTTGGCAGCAGCAGCGCAGATTCAGTCCATTCCAACCCTGATGGCTTTTCGTGACGGTGTAGCTATCTTCCGTCACTCAGGTGTGCTGCAGGGTGGAGAACTCGACAACATTATTGAACAGATTAAGGGGCTGGACATGGATGAGGTCCGCCGCCAGATTGCAGCTGAAGAAGCTGGCGAGTGATAAGCAGTTAGTAAGCTTGTAACTTTTTGTTTTATGTTTTATCCCCAAGAGAACTAGGTTCTCTTGGGGATAAAACATAAACTAATAGATTTTAAACCGCCCTTGAAATTAGGAAACGTGTACAGGGCAACGCAGATAGGTGCTACTTTCTGACTCAGGTTCGTCAATCGGCTTTTCATCTTTTTCGCAGAAGATGAAACGTAGTTCCGAAACTCGTGGGTCAATATCGCGGACGCAGTATTCGCTTGCTCCTAGTGCGCGTAGAATAAATGCTTCAGTTTCACCAATTACCTGTGCCTTTAGACCAGGGTGATTAGGTACATGCTGGCCGGAAATGCAGGCTTGAATTAGTGAATTTGTCTGCGGGGATGGAGGTTGAATCTCTCCGGAATGGTGTGCCAGTTGAAGCAGGTGGGAAAGAATATGGTCAAGGATTCGTGCATGTTCTTTTAGTTTTGAAGTGTCGCGTCCAGCAGCTAAAGAACGTAGATTCATGCCTTCGCCCAGATGGTAGTGGTGTTTCAGCTCTAGCTGGGAGCGAATGAAAATACGCAGTTTCTGTAGGGGGTTGTCAACTACTTCCAAAGCTTCGCTGAGAATTTTGGTGAACTGTTGAGTTGTGGCACTCATTAGTTCTAGTAGCATTGATTCTTTATCGGCGAAGTGGTTGTAAACCGCTGTGCGTCCGATATTTGCTCGGCGCGCAATCTGTGCCATGGTGATAGTTTCAAAGCTCTGTTCTTTAAGCAGATTCGATAGAGCGGTGAAGAGTGCTTGGCGAGTTAGTTCGCGGTGTTCGTCAATGTTGACGCCAACGATTTTAGGCATGGTATTATTATGACATAACTTTCGATATATGTCACAATAACCTTGAAATTAATATGACGGAAGTCCTAAAGATTACCTAGCGGTCTTAGGGAATTAGTTCTCTTAGCTTCTGTTAAGACCTGGAAGGCGGCTTTCATAATCGGAATGTTTGGGCTTAACCAGTCAAGATGGCTAGCCTCTGTAAAAGAACACCAGCGGATTGCTAGATGGTCATCGTGGTGAGTGGGCGCAGTTGTGCAAGTAGCAAGCCAAACATGCATTACGCGCCCATTTAAAATTGGCCAAGACCCATCTGAGCTGCCGGGATTAAGTATCGGGCTATGCAGAGTGATTTCTGTACGAAGTTCCTCTCTGATTTCACGCATAATCGCAGTGGTGTATTCTTCTCCGGGTTCGACTTTTCCGCCAGGAAGCTCCCATTTTCCGCGAAGGTTGTCTGGGTAAGCGCGTTGGGCACAAAGTATCTGTGGGTCTTTAGCATGTGGATTGAAGATGGCGGCAGCAACTACCGGTGCCAGTAAAGGGGTCATGTCTTAATCTTCTCACGTATTAGTTCCGGGCTGTAGTGGGATGAAAAACGGTGTTAAGTGAGGTGATGTTGAAGCCGTTAAGTGAGCAGAGTATGATTAGAGAAGCTACTTGATGTTTGAGTAGCGATGCGGGTGTAGTTCATCGGTAGAATGACAGCTTCCCAAGCTGTAGAGGCGGGTTCGATTCCCGTCACCCGCTCGTAATAATCCTTTCAAAAAATCCCCGGAAAATATTTCCGGGGATTTTTCTTATTGCACTCTGCTGCTCAAACAGTGAACCTTGGATTATACGACAAATTGTGTTGCTGTGGACTGAACCCAGTTGCGCGACCTTTGAATGTTCACTATTTTTCGTTGGAATGGCACTGATTTTGGTAGGTTGGCACCAGTGTCGCCGCGTTGGAAACGTGTCCGCGCGGTCTCACGTGGCCTAGGGCGGTAGCACTAGCAAGGAGTGGTGGCATCAGCCTCGGCTCGATGTGCGAGTGACGTGATGCTGTATCAGCGTTGCTGCCAGACTAGGGCGCTGGGTTATCCACTGATGTCCTGCGCCACGTACCAGCTGCAGTGCCGCACCCGGAATACACGTCTGGATTGTTCTCGCCGCCCACACATTGACAAGATCGCGCAGGCCGCATGCGACGGTCGTCGGCCGATCAATGCGCTCAAGGCCGTCGCGCAGATCGAGATGGGTGAGCGATCCCATGACTGTCACGAGGGCCTCTTTCGAGAGACCGGGAAGGGCGACCCGGTCTTCAGGCAGCAGTTGCATGACGAGCTTCTGGAGCACTAGTAACGCCTGCGGCACCCTCGCCTGCGGCGCAGACAGGAACAGTGACGTGATGAGGTGCGGATGACGCTGCACAAGATCAAGGGCTATGACAGCCCTGAGTGAATGGCCGATCACGTGGGTGGGCTCACCGTGCATACTCGCTGCGATCCGATCCGTACATGTGGTGAGTGTCCAGCTCGACACCTCGTGAGGCTCAATGAGACTCGGCACAGACACCTGCCATTGGCGTTCTGCCAAGGTGGTGGCCAGATCCTGGTATGAGTCTGGGTTCTCTCCTAGCCCGTGCAGCAGGAGGGCGCTAGTTCCGCTTATCACGATGCACCACCAGGCCTAGGCATACGCCGCCTGTGTTGGACACGGGTTCTCATAGGCCCTGCGACTCGTCCGGCTGCGACTTGTTCAGTACGAGGGCGGCGATGCCGCAGGCAAGACCGCCGATTACCCAGGCCAGCCAAAAGTTCGCCACGATGACGCGGGCAATCACGTGTTCAGAGGCCCATGGAGCGGCGAGGAACAGGGCGGCTAGCGCGATGATGGTGGCGATCAGCATGATGACACCGCACACCCGCTCCACCCTGGCACTCGCAGCCCGACGGGCTGGATCGATCTCCTGGCGCTGCTCCTTGTTGTAGCCGCTGACGTCGAGACGCCAGTAACGGATACCGCCCCAGATGAACAAGCCCGTCCCGAGGGCGGCGCCGAACAGTACAGCAGCCGTCCACCAGCCGTCCTCCCGCTCATGAACTGCGTTTCCCAGGAGCATGAGGCCGATCCCGCCGAGGATGACGGCAATCCCGATGACGATGCTCACGGCGAGTTCCCGGATGCCGCGGGCACGGTCAGCGCTCGTGTAGAAGTCCTCGATGTACGGGTGCTCCTTGCGGAAGGCGGCATGGCTCAGACCGACTGGAACCAGCAGCGCCAGTCCGCACACGATCCCGAGAGCAATGAGCACGAACTCGGCAGCGTCCTTGAAGGAGCCAACCGCCAGGCCATCGATTAGTACAGCCAAGGCCGCACCGGCGATGATCACACCCATACCGGCTGCGATCTTCCACGCAAATCCACGCATGTGTGCGTCGTACCCGGTGTAGTCCTGCACCGGGCTCACGGCCTGTGATACCAGAGGATCCTCCAACGTGTCCGCATCTGTGGTACGCAGGTCCCCAGTGACCAGCTCATCAAGGGTGCATCCGAAGAGATCGCAGATGGTGAGTAGTTTGTCCATCTCCGGGTAGGCGCGGTCCGACTCCCACTTGGAGATCGCCTGACGCGACACCCCGAGCAGGACAGCCAAACGCTCCTGGGTAAGGCCGCGAGTGGACCTCAGGTGCTGCAGGTTCTCACGAAATGACATAGTAACTCCTTTCAGTATGGCCGCGGGAGACACAACTGTCATCGCATTCCCCTGCGGTGGTTCATTCTCCACTTTGCCAGTGAGGACGCGGCATATCCACCACCCAGCGGTTGCGATCTACAAAGCAACCAAATTTCTCCCGCAACCATTGGTTGCATCCACTCGGACCTTACTGCAGGTGATGTGCTCCGATCCCAAGGCACGTGTTCCAGCACAAACTTTCGTGTTGCGAAGGGGCTCCGGGATAAAATGGCACCTGGAGGCCCAGAAAAGACGAGTCCCGAGGGACACCTCGTACGGTGATTCCATACTTGTTGACGGTTACTACCTCATAAATGAGTTCCTTTGGAGTCGGCAAGCCGACTCCATAATTTCTCATGACACCTCACCAATTTGACATCCGGTCCGTTGCACCTCTGAATCGTTTTCGCGCGAAATGTAAACCCGTCCGCACCTAGAGGCGCACCCACCCGGCTCGGCTTTGCACCCACCTGCGCCCAAAGATGCACCCACCCACATATGAAGATGCACCCACCTGGGCTCGGACTGCATCCACCCCAGCCTTTGTATCCATCGTGACAACCTTTGGTCTGATTGATTGGGCGTGCATTTAGGTGTACGCCCTCATTTTATTTGAGATACACTAAGCCCATGAGTGTTAAAAAGTTTGAAATAGCTTCGCTGACGGTAGTTGAAATCGTTGAACTAATCCAACGTGGTCAAATTACCGCGAAAGAAATTGCCGAAACCGCCCTCGAAAACGCTCAAAAAAGTACTCTAAACGCATTTGAAAAACTCACCCCAGAACTTGCGTGCGACCAAGCAAATCACTTGGATTCCCTCAGTAAAAACGAAAAACACAAACTGCCCTTAGCGGGTGTGCCCATCGCTATCAAAGCAGAAAATGCTATCGCCGGACTGCCCACCACCTACGGCGGAAGTGCGCAAAAATCCCCAAGTCCCATCGACAGTGAAATCGTAAAACGGTTAAAAGACGCCGGCGCACTCATCATCGGTACTACGCGCATGCCCGAATTTGGGCAATACCCCTATACGGAATCACCCAACTGGGGCAGCGTAGGTAACCCAGTAGCTCCCGGACACACTACCGGAGGGAGCTCCGGAGGTTCCGCTGCGGCCGTCGCCGCTGGAATCGTAGCCGCAGCCGTCGGTGGTGACGGAGGTGGCTCCCTCCGTATCCCCTCCGCAGCTTGTGGGCTCGTAGGTCTTAAACCCCAACGTGGACGAGTTTCCGTCGCTCCCGAAACGGACCTGTGGGGAGCCTTAGGAACTCTTGGTGTACTTACAAAAACTACTGCTGACACGGCATTACTATATGACGTGATCAGCGGATACTTGGAAACTGACTTGTGGAAAGCGAAACCGCTTTCAGAATCCCTCACACACGCTTACCAACAAGTAAACCTACGCCAACTGCGTATTGGAATAATCGGAAAACTCACCAACCCACTGGTGAAAGTTGATCCTGAAGTTCAAAAAGTACTCCAAAAAACCCAACAAAAACTGCAAAAAGCTGGGCATCAGGTGGAGAACTTAGGGGCTTGGCCAGACGCCACGCCAGCGTTCTTACCACAATTCTTCGCTGCATTGCATGCGGAAGCTCAACGCGTAGACTCGCCGCAGTATATGGAGAAGCGTTCCCGACAGAGCGTGCGGATAGGCAGTTTTATTTCCCGAGGGAAGCTGCTGAAAGCAGAAGCAAAAGGAAAGAAACTTGCCCTGAAACTAGCTAACAAATATCGTAACTATGACCTGATTCTCAGCCCGACAATTGCTTGTCAACTTCCTAAACAAGAGGTTCTGGGAAACTGCAATGCGATCACCGGACTAATTCGTGCAATGCCAATGGTGGTTTTCACTGGTCTGGCAAATGTTACTGGAGATGCGGCCATTAACCTTCCGCTTGGATGCACAGCTACAGGAATACCGATTGGCGTGCAGGCAAGTGTTTTTGGTAAAGACGAAGCACACTTGTTGCGGGCGGTTGCTATATTGGAAAACAGCTTAGACCTTGCGTAGACACGAAAGCGAATTCATGGTTTCAGATTCCAGGACCGCAGTTGATAAGTAGGTTCGTAATCCTTACTTAAAAAAGATACGGGAAAGCTTTATATACAGTTCCACCTTGGCGATACTATTAGCTCTGTTTGTAGTTCTGAGTGCCTGGTATCTGGGTATTTTTAAAACCAATGACACAGCTCATTATAGTGGTGCAACCGAAGCCGTCGTTATCAGATCCTATGAGTATAGAAGCTTATTCTATTTAAGACTCGGAAAAGGAATCTATTTTTGTTCAGTGGAATATGAGTATCAAGTAAACGGGAAAACCATCCGCGGAAACACAACCACCAAGAATGATGATATCCCCGTGCGTTGTGGGAATCGCAATGCTTCCAGCTGTAAGTCTCACCGCAGTTATTATCAACAGGCTTCAAAAAACGACGTAAAAGAAGTTGCAGTTTATTTTTAATAGTCCAGTAGTAACCTATTGATATGAAAAAAGTTACTTTAGAGAACTACTAACCTACGTGGTGATGGTTTTAGTCTGTGGAGTAGCTACTGTCTTTTTATACTGGGCTTCCTACACTGGAGGAACAGACCTTTGGGTAAGGTCTTTTACTTTTTCTGAAACCACTCAGGCGCAAGTTATTCAAAAAACAGAAAAAATCTATACCAGCAAACGTACTACATACAACTGTGTTTTAAAGTACAAGTTTGAACTAAAAGGGCGAGTTTACAAGGGGTCAGGAGAACTTTCAAAAGAAAAAATTAATAACCCTTGTAATACCATTGAGGAAAACTTAAAAATCGTTTATAACCCTGATAATCCAAATGACAATGAGCTATTACAGTTATGGCTCTCTCCTGAGAGCGATTTGGTGCGCAGGATTAGCGACATTTACACTCGGCTGCACCAGCGCTCTCTTATACGACTGGAAGAGAGTAGTATGCGATAAAGAGAAATATATTGTATAAAGACCAGGAAATAAACCGACATGGAAAATCCACAAACAGGTAACACAAAGAAATCTAAAGCTTTTCTCTTTAAACTGGCTGCGGTTGGTATGCTAGTTGCCTCCCTCATATTTATGTACCTCAATGGGGGTAACGCGATTTACCAAAGCTTCACTACTCACACAGTAACCACCAACGCCACTGTGACCGTAGCTGAGAAACGCGTAGTACACCATTACAAGAGGCTTTCTAAGTACACCTGTCAGCTCCAGTATGAGTTCAAAGTAGGTAACCAACACTATGTGGGACCCAAAGGACAAGAAAATACAGAATTTCAGTTCACCTGCCCGCAAATAGGTAAAGAAATCAAAGTAATTTACAATCCTGAAAACCCCAGCGAAAATACTCTGCATTTCCTCAACTACAGCGTCATGAAGTTCTTTTTAGCTGGGCTCATGGCAGCAGCCTGTATCTACATCATATTTAGTCCGCGGAAGCTACTGACACGTCCAAAAGGTAACACACCTGCGGTTACAACAAAGATGTAAAAGCGAGGACAAACCGCCCTCCGATACTGGAAAGCTACTTAACCGCCGGACTGGTATTCTATTCATAACTATCCCGCCGAAAAGGAAGGAGACTGCGTGAAAATAAAAACCCACAATTGGGCAGACTACCTATTCATGATCATCTCAGGTAGTATCGCACTTTCCCTGCTCGGCTGGGTATATTTCGGAAACCAAACTACCCAAGCAGACCAACGAGTCGTCCCCGACGTTTCTTGGATGACACTTATCGAAGCACGCGAAACCCTAATAGAAGCCGGATTTGAACAATTTGAATTCACCGAACAAGGCAGTGGAAGATTCCTAGGAGTAAATGAAGGTTTCTCTTCAAAAATTCCTGAAAAATACGTAATCGTTCGGCAAGTTCCAGCCGCCGGTAAAAAAGCCTCACGCTCTGGAGCAAACCTCCACCTATTCGCCTACCGTGAAGGCTCAACCGAATTAGAGCGTGAAAAAGTTGCCCGCGGAAAAAACCAAAAATAATCCGAAAAATAGAACTAAAACTAGAAGGAACAGGAAAATGCTTCTCAGCGACCACGACATTTTGGCAAACATTGAAAACGGCCAGATTGGGCTGGACCCCTGGGACCCACAAATGATCCAGCCAGCCAGCGTCGACGTGCGCTTGGACCGCTATTTCCGACTCTTCAACAACCACAAATACTCAGTTATCGACCCCGCAGCAGACCAAAGTGACCTCACCGCATTAGTGGACACCGGCGATCGCCCATTCGTACTACACCCCGGAGAATTCGTACTCGGAGCAACCTATGAAAAAGTTACTCTTGGAAACGGAATTGCCGCTCGTCTGGAAGGAAAATCCTCCCTCGGACGTTTGGGACTGCTCACACACTCTACTGCAGGGTTCATCGACCCAGGCTTCACCGGACACGTCACCCTGGAACTATCTAACACCGCGACAATGCCAATCCTGCTTTACCCAGGCATGAAAATTGGCCAACTATGCTTCTTCCAACTGTCCTCCGACGCTGAAAAACCATACGGCTCCGGAGCAAGTGGCTCCCGCTACCAAGGGCAGCGTGGCCCAACTGCCTCCCGCTCCCACCTGAACTTCCACCGCGTTTACGTTCCAGAATCCACTGACCACGATTCCATCCAGCGCCTCTGAGGACAACCGGCGTGACAATTGAGAACCCTAAAACTGGAAGTCTGCCACGAGTAGCACAACGTGTATCTATCGCGCAACGCATCAAGCAACTAGAATCAGCGAAAAATCCCTCGGCAGAAGCACCCGTCGGAGTAAACGTCCCAGACCCAATCCTGGAAACCAACATCAGCGCTGAATACACACTTACCTCCACGATGCTACACGCTTCACTTTTCGGTACAGATTTTTATGCCGAACCAGTCCTAACAGTTACTCAAGCAGGGGAACTACAAGCAACTGACGTAGTAGCTGCAGTAGACCTCTTCCAAGTACGCTGGGAAGACGCCGTATACCTGCCGGCTGAGAAAGCGCAGGGAGCACACCTGCTACTTCTAGGAGATGACGTAGACCCACGCGAGTTGGAAGCCCTGGCAGTTTCAATCTGGGCAACCGCACATTGGGCAGGACCCGGACAGCTTTTCTTATTTGAAGGTGCTTCTCTAAAAGGACCATTTAAATTCACCGCCAATGACACCGCCACCCTGGAAGTACCCGCAGAGCTACCACAAGCCTGGATTCTAGACGTCACGCCTGAAAGAGTGCCCGACACGGGTGTTTTCATCGGTGTCCAAGATACCTGGTCACAAGTATTCTCAGGTGAGCACCCAGCAGGAAATGAACTGGGCGCATTAAACGCAGTACGTCGCATAGCAAAACGCCTCGCAGGAGCCATTCGAGTTGCCGGACAGGTGAAACTAGTACAACCTGACCCTGAAAGTGCGGTAAACCTGCGAGTCTACTCAAACCGCTGGCTAGATTCCGCAGACTTAACCTACCTGCTAGAAGGACTTTTCCCAGATATAGTGCCGTCAGGAAACGCCACTGACACGGTAGAAGCCCAGCTTACACAAAACCGAGAAGAACTAGCTTTAGCCAGGGACATCACAGCGAACCTCTACGAAAGAGTCGCCGAAGTAAGTAGCTCAGCTGTGCAAAAAGCCTACGCTGGAACAACTATGCCCGAATCATACTCTTTACTTGCTTCCGCGGGGAACCGCTCACGGGTGCACGTCACCGTGCAGGTAACTGATTTCCTACCAATGGCTATCCGCCACCAGCCCTGGCCAGATGGTAAAGCCGTAGAATACGGGATTCAATGGATTCCAGCTGGACACACCAGCTACGGTTTTAACGTAAGCGATTTTAATGTTCCACTCACGCGCACAATGCGGTTAGAACGCTCGCGGGTACGCGATGAGATAGAGAAAATCGCGTACCTGATTTCCAAAGCTACTGCTGGTCAGATTTTAGACGAGGACGGATTTTTAGTCGCCTCTTAAAACTCGAAACTCATCCGCGCACGTGTGAGGACATAATTTTCCGTCCTCGGGAAAATAAATAATCACATGCCAACGCACGATTTCATATGCATAAGCGCAGCAAAAGAACGTTTGTCGATATGAAAATCGAAATTCTCATATCGACAAACGTTTTAAATACCTTGGAAAGCAAAAGTAAAACGCAACGGCACTCCAACTGGCAGACAGAACTCAGGATGCGTGCGAGCACCCCACGAGTTATCCCCACCCACACCGCGACGCATTAACGCCGGACGCAACCAAGTATAAGAAACCGGAGGAAGCTCGAAGCTATGTCGCGCGTTCTCAACCTCATATGGGCTATAAGGCTGTGCCGCAAACTCCATGCCAAAGAGACTACCAGCACAATCAAAACGCAACCCAGAACCGCTCTCATCAACAACTTCAACCCAACGCACGCCAGTACGATTACCGGATTCCTGTGGCCGCAGATAAGGTACCTGCTGATCAGCTACAAGCGCATCATGAATACCCAGACGAGTACCTAAACGACGATCCACATAACATTCAACTGGACCTTCACCATACCAGTGCATTTGCTGCAGCTCCTTTGGCGCTGCCAAAAGCACACCAAACTCTGGCATATCAGTTAAACCATCACCTGGAGTTACCTCAACGGTTACCTCTATGCGGCCAGTAGCAGAAACCGCGTAAGCAACCTCAGCTTGAGAAACAGGCACAGTAGGTAGCTCATAAACATAAGTAACCACCGCGGCATTATCTGAGTAAGTCAAAGTCGGCATGGCATCAGGTAGCGTGCGAGCGTATCGGCTGGCAAGCAACCACTGGCCGTCAACGAAAGTAGACTGCCAGCCACGCTCATTAGAAGTCTGGGCATGCCAAAAACATGGACGTGGAGGTACCGCTAACAGCTGGCGACCATCATCCGGACCGCGACCAACTTCCCCAAAACGGTAAGAAATCGGCCCACCATAAATCTTAGAGAACAGGATTGAGAACCGTTCCCCATGAATACCAATATTATGAATCCCATCCACTACTCTCAGCCCCGTAACCTGGATCGGAGCAGTAGAAAGCTTGGTACGCTCTGCTGAAGCAGAATCAACAATCAACTGACGTGCCGGTGCTGAACCAGGCTTTGGCACTAACGTAAGCACCTCTGAAAGGTAACGGAAAGAGGACTGTCCAAAAGCCACCTCATGACCAGCTGGTGCCCACTCAGTCGCTCTGATCGTAAGCGCAGAAACTGTCAGCGTGTACTCTACCTCCACAGATTCGGGCGCAAATGCAGGAATCTGTACAGATTCAGGCAAAGGATAAGTTTCCTTACCCAAGGCAGGAACTGCAGTATCAAAAGTTGCGGAAGCAACTTCAACGCCATCAGCTGACAGCGTAACACGGAAAACAAACTGGTCTGACGCGGTAAACAACAGGTCAGAAGAAATCTCAACTGCCGTATCAGAAACTACAAAGTGGAAAGGTGCATAAACCGCGCGGACTTCTGGAATCTTTGTAGACTCTGAATGATCCGCATAGAAAATACCATTCCCACAGAATTCAGCATCATGGGGAGCTTCGCCACTGTCACCGCCATAACCCCAGTAAGGCTTACCCTGCGGATCGGTCAGCAAAACCGCCTGATCGGCGAAGTCCCAGATGAAACCACCGTGGAACAGTGGTTCGCGTCGTGCTAAATCTAAGTACTTATCTACCGCCCCGAAAGAGTTACCCATTGCATGTGCGTATTCGCAGACGATATAAGGCTTTTCACGGTTTTCACGTAAGTAATCTTCGATTTCCGCTGCTGGCACGTACATGGAAGTCAGTACATCGGTGGTATCGGTGTAGCGTGGGTCCCAGTAGGTGCCCTCATAGTGGACTGGGCGATCGTCAGCGCTGCGGAAGTAGTTAGAAACTTCCAGTAGGTTAGTGCCGCCGTAAGATTCGTTGCCACAAGACCACATGATGATTGATGGATGGTTCAAATCGCGGCGTAGCATTGACTTCGCACGGTCAAGCAGGGTGGGTAGCCACTGGGGGAAGTCGCCCGGTACTGCCTCAGTATCAGGTAGCCCGTAGAAACGTAGCTTATCCCAAACCCCGTGGCTTTCTAAATTCATTTCGTCGATGACGTACAAGCCCAGGCGGTCACATTCAGCGTATAAATGCGACGAGTTAGGGTAGTGGCTGGTACGTACCGCATTACAGCCGATATTCTTTAGCGCCAGCAAATCCCGAGTAGTCATGTCATCAGAAACTACCCGCCCGTTAGGTCCGAATTCATGGCGGTTTACGCCTTTAAAGACTAAACGCTGACCGTTAATCAGCAACAGACTGTCTTTAATTTCAAAGCGTCGCACGCCTAGCTTTTGGGGGATAACCTCAGTGATTTCCCCATTTACGTTACGTACGGTTAGCGTTAGGTCGTAAAGGAACGGGTCTTCCGCACTCCACAGACGAGGATTATCGAGGGCGCCCTCGAAAACTTTTTCGTCAGTATTAAAACTAAGCTCTAAATCAGTATCGGAGCTACGCAAAACCGCGGTAATGGATTCCGCTGCGACACCTTCGACACGAACCCTGACTGTTGCGTGGGTGAAATCATCGTTTAAATCTGCGCGGATAGTAAGGTGTTCAACATGTGTGGCGGGAACTTCTAGCAGCCACACCGGACGGTGTAAACCAGCAAAGCGGAAAAAATCCTGGTCTTCCAGCCAAGATCCTGAATGCCACATGAACACCACAGCCAACAGAGTGTTCTGACCATCCACCAGCAAGTCAGTGACATCAAAAGCAGACGGAGTGAAACCATCCGTCGCATAACCTACCCACTTACCGTTTAACCAAACAGCAACAGCAGATTCAGCGCCCTCGAAAACTAAGCGGAAACGACTATCCGTCGCCACCTGTTCAGGGCGAGTAAAACGACGTCGGTAAACGCCCACCGGGTTATGTAAGGAAGGTAAATCCCCAACTTCTAAGTTTTCCCAACCATCCCACGGATACTGGGTATTCACATAACGATTACGGTCGTAGCCGTGCATCTGCAGATGACCTGGAACTGGAATCTGCTCCCATTCAGTAAGGGTGGCTAGTTGTGACAAGTCTTCTGGGTGAGGCAAAGCCGTGAAAGTAGGGTAGTAGCGGAAATCCCAAGTTCCACTCAGGTCATGGTCAAAGCTAGAAACTTTGGTGTGGGATTCTGCCTCAGAAACAAACCAACGGTGATCGCTGTGTGCTTCTAAACGGTTGTCGAAAATACGCGTAGGTTCGCGTAACCAATCTAAAGTAAAGGTCATTTGATTGCCCCCGTAATACCTTCGGCGAAAGCACGCTGCAATACTAGGAAGATAACCATAGCTGGCAAAGAAGCAATCAAAACTGCCAGCATTAAAGCGCCGTAGTCAGTGACGTAGCCGGAAGAAAAGTTGGAAATCAACATCGGCATAGTCTGGTAGGCAGAGTCTACCAGGATAACTTTTGGCCAGAGGAAGTTATTCCACGCAGCCATGAAAGTAATAACCGCTGCTGCCGCGTAGGTAGCGCGCATAGTGGGCAGGTAAATGCGGGCGAAAATTGCGATTTCAGACAGGCCATCCAGTCGGGCGGCTTCTAAGATTTCATGTGGGAAGTTACGGGAGGCCTGACGGAAAAGCAGAATCAGGAATGGCGTAGAAATAGTTGGCAGGATAACTGCGGCAGTGGAGTTGATAAGACCATTCTGTGCAAACAGCTGGAACAGTGGAATCATGGTGGCTGCGAATGGAATCATCATTGCTAATAGCAGTACTGCCATGAGGCGGTCTTTTCCTTTAGAATGGTAGATTTCGAAGCCGTATCCTGCGAAAGAGCAGAATATGAGAGACAGGACGGTAGTGAGAATCGCGTTTACAGCAGAGTGGTAGAGGGCTGAACCCAAATCCTGCTGGGCTACTAGGTTATTGAAGTTTTCTAGCAGGTTTGTGCCTGGTAGGAGCTTTGAGCCGAGTACTTCCTGGGAGGTGTTGGTTGCGGAAACCATCATGAAGTACAGCGGGAAGACTGAGAAAACTGCGAAAATCGTGAGGAAAATGTATGCGGGTGCGTTACGAAGTTTCTTAGTCACGCTTATCACCTACCTTCATTTGGATAAATGCGAGGACTGCTACCAGGATTAGGATTACGTAGGAAATCGCTGCTGCGTAGCCAAAGTTAGGGCTCTTTAAGAAGGAAACATCAAAGAGATAGTGGGACATGGTCATGGTGGAGTAGGCTGGACCGCCCTTAGTGAGGTTCCAAGATTCGTCGAACAGCTGCAGGGTGCCGTTAGTGGACATGATGGCGGTTAGTAGAATCATTGGTTTTAGCTGTGGGACGGTAACGTACCAGAAAGTTTGCCAAGCGTTAGCGCCGTCAAGTTTGGCTGCTTCGAGAGTATAACGGTCAATGTTTTGCAATCCAGCGAGGAAGAAAATCATGTTGAAGCCGGTCCAGCGCCAGAGTAGGCCTAAGATGATGGCGAACTGAGCAGTGTGGGTTTGTCCCAGCCAGTTGATAGGAGTGCTGATAATCCCCATACCCAGTAGGGCGTCGTTAAAGAAGCCATCAGTGGCGAAGAGTGTGCGGAAAACCAGGGAGTAGGATACTAGGGAAACTGCACAGGGAAGGAAGATAGCGGTACGCCAAAGTCCTTTGAATTTTAAGTTTGGATTATTCAGTAGTACAGCAAGTAGTAGTGCCAGAATCAGCATGATTGGCACCTGGATAATCAAGTAGATGAAGGTGTTTTTCATGGTCTTGAGGAAGATTTCGTCTTCCAAAAGACGCTGGTAGTTGGACCAGAGTGGTTCTGCGTATTTTAGATTGCGTCCGCGTCCCGTTTGCAGTGAGAGCAGAAACGCTTTGAACATGGGGTAGAAGTTCATTACAAAGATTAACGCTGCGGCAGGTAGCAGGAACCACCAGCCGATGAGGTTGTAGCGTTGTCCTTGCGTCAATGAGCGTCGTTCTTTAGACACCGGTCATCTCCTTTGATGGGGTGGACTCGGACGAATTCGGTTTTATATCGGGATGTTTCGTTGTGTTTGTAGGCTGCGTTGCTTGGGTGCGTGGATTTTCCCGAGGGCGGAAGAAGAGTGTAAGTGTGAAGGTGGGGGCGCGGTCGGAGAGGTTGACTGCGCCCCCACCTTAGTTTTAGGTTGGAAACCTTACTTCATTTCGAATTCGACGGTTTCCTGTGCTTCCTTCAGAGCGGTCTTTGGATCTTGGCCTTGAACGATCTTAGTCATAGCTGCGGATACTGCTGCCAGTCCTTCGTAGTAGTAAACGCCGGTGTTATCGGATGGTACGTGCTTGCCGTAGCCCACGATGTCAGCGTAGATTGCCTGGCCGCCGAAGAATTCCAGTGGTTCTGCGTAGACGGAGGAATCACCAGCTGGGATGTAGTTAGCGATTGCGCCGGATGCTGGGAGGATGGTGTCGTAGAGCTTGGTGGAGCCAGCGAAAGTGGACTTCAGGAAGTCGGTTGCTAGTTCTACGTTTGCGTTAGCGGAAACTGCCCAAGAGGAACCACCGTTTGCAGAGTAGTGGGTGGCGGCGGCAACACCATCGAGTGCTGGGATGGAGGTTACTGCCCACTTGCCGGACTGGTCTTTTGCGGTCTGGATGGAACCGGAAATCCAGGCGCCCTGCATTACGCCAGTTACCTGGTCGTTAACGAAGGAGGAAATGAATTCGTCCCAGGAGTTAACTTCGAGCAGTACGCCAGAGTCAACCAGGTCCTTGTAGGTCTTGGTGACCTTCAGCAGAACTTCGTTGTCAGCGATAGTTGGTTCACCCTTTTCGTTGAAGAAGGATGCGCCTGCGGACTGCATCATGATCTTAACGATGTCAGACTGGCCAGCGGTGGTGGAGATCATTGGGCGGCCGGTCTTTTCCTTAACAACTTTGCCCTTTTCGATGAATTCGTTCCAGGTGATGTCGGTGAAGTCAGCTACGGTGAAGCCGGCTTCCTTCAGGACGTCGGTGCGCAGTGCCAAAATAGCGGTGCCGGAGTCGAATGGAACGCCGTAGTTCATGCCGTCAACAGTGGAGTAGTCAACTACTGACTTAGGGAAGTCTTTGAAGTTGATGCCGGAGTCGGTTAGGTCGGTGAACAGGTCTGGGTAGTTGATAGCGTTCTTCTGGAATGCGTAGTTCTGCATTAGGAAGATGTCTGGTAGCTGGTCGGTCTGACCGGACTGTGCCAGGGTGATGATCTTGGACTGTACGTCATCCCATGGGGTTTCTACGATATTGAGCTTAAAGTCTGGGTGGGTTTCCTGGTAGACCTTTTCTGCTTCCTTCATCGCGTAGATGTTGAATGCTGGATCCCAGGTCCAGACGGTGAGGGTGTTGTCGTCTTTATCAGCTGCCTTGTTGTCGGCAGCGCCGCCGCCACATGCAGACAAGAGTAGGGTGGTTGCTGCTGCAACGGCAATTACTGAGTTGCGGAGTTTCCTCATCTTTGAGCCTCTTTCTTCTGTGAATGTGTAACTGATTCGGTCTTCGGTGACCGCTTCGATGTTTACGTAAACATGGTATCGTGTTTACGTAAACATTTTCCAGATTCTTAAATAACACTTTGGTAACAGAGTGGAAATCAGGTGATAAAGTAGGAGTCATGGTAACAACCCGACGCGCAAAGAAGCGAGTGGGCCCCTCAATTGCTGATGTTGCAAAACTAGCGGGGGTATCCTCGCAAACAGTCTCCCGCATCTCCACCGGAGCCCAGCAGGTAAGCCCCAAAACCAGGGAAAAAGTCCTTGCAGCTATGGCGGAACTCGGCTACTCTCCAAACCGCGCAGCTCGCGCCCTGCGCTCCGGAAAATTTAAAGTCATAGGCGTACTCACTCAAAGAATTGAACGCACTGGTGAATCTCTCACAGCGGGCGGAGTAGTAGAAGCCGCCCTCGAAGCGGGATATACGATTGCGCTCGTGCAGACCCACGAACCAGAAAAAGGCGACGGTAGAAAACTTGTCCGACGCCTTTCTGAACAAGCCATCGACGGACTAATCATCGTTCAAGCCGGTACCTCAACTAACGAACAACTATCCCTACCATCAGGCCTTCCAGTAGTCGTCGCCGATTCTGCCCTCACCCACCTTTTCCCCTCAGTGAATGCCGACCAACGCGCCGGAATGCGTCAAGCCATGGCGCACCTCATCGGACTAGGGCATAAATACATTGCCCACGTAACCGGACCACGTAACTCCCAATCTGCACTGTTACGTAAAGAAGAATGGGAAAAAGCCCTCCAAGAAGCACAACTGCCAATAATCCCCGCTTTCCCCGGCGACTGGACAGCCGCATCAGGCTACCAAGCTGGAAAACAGATTGCCGCCGATAAGCGAATCACCGCAGTTATGTGTGCCAACGATGAAATCGCAGTCGGAGTCATGCGTGCCCTCTCCGAAGCCGGAGTAAACGTCCCCTCAGAGGTCTCAGTCATCGGTTTCGATGGAATCGAACTAGGGGAATTCTTACCCACTCCACTCACCACCGTACGTCAAGACTTCGCAAAAACCGGACGAACCATGGTGGACCTAGTAATACAACAAATAAACCAGGGGGTAATCGCAGGCGAATTTGCAACACTCATCCCCACACAACTAATCGTCAGGGAAAGTACCGCGCTAGCAGGTATTCGAAAATAACATTCACCACTACGAAAACCCGGGTTTTCATGTTGGGGAAACGTAAAAACTACTCAACATCCCCGCGACGCACCGCGTCTAACATCAACAACGACACGTCCTTAACCTCAACCGAAGCACTTGTAGAAGACAACATCTGCGTACAGAACGGACAACCCGTAGCCACCACAGTAGCCCCAGTTTCAGCTGCCTCATCAGCACGTACCTGAGCAATCCGCTGCCCGCGAGACTCTTCCATCCAAGCGCGAGAGCCACCCGCTCCACAACACATAGCACGGTCCTGTGATCGTGGCATCTCCACCAGCTCCAACTGAGAATCCGCCGACAATAACTCACGCGGAGCCTCAAAAATCTGATTATGACGCCCCAAATAACAAGGATCATGGAACGTAATCTTAGTTTTCAAAATACTGGAAGAAACAGCGTCGCCCTCGGAAGTAGAAACAGGAGGAGCCGCCAACCGCAAACGCCCCTCACGCACCAGCCGATTCAACAACTGCGTATGGTGAATCACCTCAAAAGTACCACCCAACTCAGGGTACTCATTTGCAATCGTATTAAAACAATGCGCACACGACACTACAATCCGCTTTACCGAAGCCTCATGCAAAGTGGAAATAGCCTGCTCTGCCAACATCTGGAACAAAAGCTCATTACCCGCACGACGAGCCGGATCACCCGTACAAGACTCACCTGAACCCAACACGCCAAAACGTACTTCAGCTCGCCACAACAACTCAGCCACTGCCGCAGAAGTCTTTTTAGCCCGATCATCAAACGCGCCAGCACAACCAACCCAGAAAACCCAATCTAACTCAGACGCATCCTCAACGTCCTCACCGATTACCGGGACATCAAAATCAAGGTTCTTTGCCCAATCCATACGTTTACGCGCAGCCTGACCATACGGATTCCCCTTCGTTTCCAACGAGCGGAAAGGCTTCGCCAAATCCCGCGGAAACGCAGACTCCATCAAAACCTGGTGGCGACGCAAATTAATAATATGATCTACATGCTCAATATCCACCGGACACTGATCTACACAAGCCCCACAAGTCGTACAATCCCACAGGGCATCCTCAGAAACCACTTCACCAACCAGGGATGCAGAAACCAAAGAAACCCCAGAGTCGCCCGTATTACCAGACGCCCGCAAAGCAGCTAAAACATCCACAGAATGTGCAGACTGTGGCCAATTTGGATCAACCTCATTCCCCTCAGGAGATGGCAGAGCCTTCGTAACTTCCACTGCCGCCACATGGTCACGCAATGACAACACCAACAGCTTCGGAGAAAGTGGCTTACCCGTATTCCATGCGGGGCAAAGCTCCTGACAACGACCACACTCAGTACAAGTCGAAAAATCTAAACGAGCCTTCCATGTCAAGTCCGCCACAGAACCATAGCCCAGTACCGCATCCTCATCCAAAGACTCTAAGTCCTCATCAGAACGAACCGGTTTACCATCCACCAACAGAGGCGGCAAAGCTCCTAAAGACTTAGACCCATCTGCATTCCGACGCGCATAAACATTCACCAACGCTAAGAAACGGTGCCAGGCAACGCCCATCGTGGTGACTACGCCAACTACAGCCATCCAGATCATAGAAACTGCGATTTTAAGGAAAGCCAGAACATACAAGGCGCTCAGCAGAGCATTTACTGGTAGCTTAGCCAGTAAAGTCCCCAGCCACGCAGTTAGGGGGAAATGCCAGGCAGTTGCGTACTCAGGATTCAGAATAAGAGTCCCGAACTCATTCGTAGCTCTCGTTTTCCCAAGGGCGAATTCTAAAGCTCGTAGACCAATCACTGCTACAACCACTAAAAGGATAATCGCTTCAACAAAGCGAGCCTCCCAGCGGGTAGACCCTAAGAAACGTGAAGCTCCTTGAGGATAAGGGCTGTTAGGCTCGTGCTTAGCAGAAACACGTAGTGTGCCGCCCTCGGCTTCTTCAACTGAACCATGCGTAGCCCGCACGCGCACAAAAATCAGCCAAATAATGCCCGCTAAACCAGCCCAAGCAAAAAACTCTACCAGCCACTCAAACAGGAAAAAATGCCCCAAGAGAGGCAGCTGGAAAGCCGGGTTAAAAAGCTGCCCGTAGCCGGTTACTAAGGTTAAAAATAAAACTGGGAAAGAAACCATCACCAGCCAGTGCGCAATCCGCACAGCCGGGCGACCTTTAAATTCCTTATGTGACAGCAGGTTTAACAGCAGCATTTTTAACCGCTGCCACGGGTGATTAAACCGGCTAGGTTGCGGACGCCCCTGCTTAATACGTGAAACCAGTACGAGAATCGCGCGAAGAAACGCGGCTAAACCAATCCCGGAAATAATTACAGCGAGAAGTAAGCTCACGAGGCGCACAGTAGACGGGTTCAACCAAAGCTCCTTTAATACTGGGTGCATTCCGAAAAAATCAAGCAAGTTAAAGTAGAACGCATAGTCCCCTTAATTATCTAACTTTCCGCGCAACAGGTAAAGCGGAGCCCAGTCGCAAGAAGATATCAACTCTGCTAAGACATACAACGGCAATAAATGTCGCGCGAGCGAGCTCACACTGTTAAGTTGGAAAGAGCATCCCAAACAGCGCCAAGGACTCTAACTGTGTTTTACCTCGTCACCTTCTTATTCGCTGCCTCACTATTTGCGCCTGCACTGACTCGCCGGTTCAAACGAAACGCTCTGCTTATCCTGGCACTACCACTGCTAGTAACCTTCATTTGGACTGCAACCCAATACAAGCAAGCGTTTTCTGAAACCCCCCTACAACAGTCCTACATATGGGTAAATAACCTTGACTTGTCCTTAACTTTTCAACTCGATGGGTTATCGTGGCTGATGAGCTTAATTGTCACCGGAGTTGGTGCGCTCGTGATGATTTACGCCAGCCGTTACTTCCCTGAAAACGCTGCTGGATTACCCCTGTTTACTGCTGTTTTTTCTGCTTTCGCAGCCGCCATGTACGGGCTGGTAACCGCCAACCACTTGATGATGGTGTATCTATTTTGGGAACTGACGACAATCCTATCATTCCTCTTAATCGGCCATCATTATGACCGCCGCGCGGCCAGAGCAGCCGCCCGTCAGGCAATTCACGTTACTTCCCTAGGATCTTTAGCGATGTTCGCGGGCTTCGTAATGATTGCCCTGCCTCATTCAACGACGAAAAACTACTTCATCATTTCAAACCTACTGCAAGCGATGGCAAGAGGAGATTATCCAGTTGATTCACTACAGACGATAATTGCGAGCCTATTAATCTTTGCCGGAGCCGCTTCAAAATCCGCCCTCGTGCCAAATCATTTCTGGCTTCCCGGCGCAATGGCAGCACCTACCCCAGTGTCTTCTTTCCTACATTCCGCAGCAATGGTTAAAGCAGGTGTGTATTTGCTGGCGCGTTTAGTTCCCGGATTGTCACTAATTCCAGGTTGGTCTGCGACGGTTGTGGGATTCGGTTTGGCAACGATGCTGGTAGGTGGCTATCGTGCGTTACGCCAGACAGACTTGAAACTAGTTTTAGCCTATGGAACGGTTTCACAGCTGGGGCTGATCGCAGCTGCCGTGGGATTTGGGTCGCAAACATTGCTGGCAACGGGCGTGGTAATGCTAGTCGCACACTCTCTTTTCAAATCCACCCTGTTTATGACGGTAGGTTTGATTGAAAAACTCACAGGGACACGAGATCTGCGTAAGATTTCGGGATTGTTGTTTCGCCAGCCGTTACTAGCCGCGTTAGCTTTAGTAACTTCAGCTTCGATGGCGGGCTTCCCACCATTTTTAGGGTATTTAGGTAAGGAGTCTGCGGTTTCTGCGGGGTTATTTGGAACTGATGCAACTTGGATTTCAGATTCTATGCAGAGCGTATTTTTACTTATTTTGGTAGCTGGTTCGGTTATGACGGCCGCGTACTCCCTGCGTTTTTGGTGGGGGGCTTTTGGAGTGAAACCGGGGGTTGCGTGGTGTGAATGTAAGCCTTTGCCTGGTTTAGCAGCTTTTCCTTTGGCAGTTTTGGCAGCCTTATCATTTTACCTACCGGTGGTGTCTTTAGCTGACGCGATTTTACATCAGGGAACATTCCAAACTTTACCGGGGCATGCGCACGTAGCGTACTGGTCGGGGTGGGCTCCGGCGCTGGTTACGTTGGCGATTTTTGTTGGCGGTGGGCTACTTTTCCTATTTAGAGGGCGGGTTGAGCAACTCCAAGCGAAACTAGAGGTACCTGGTTTAAAAGCTACGTCGTTGTACCGGTGGACCCTGGTGCTTTTGGAGCAGGGTTCGGCAAAAGTAACGGCTGCGGTACAGCGGGGCTCATTACCGCTGGACGTTATGACTATTATGCTGGTGCTGATTAGTATGCTGGGGTTCAGTCTGGTTTCAGTGTTTAGCAGATTTTCTGCTGAAGGAGTGTTTAAGTATTCGGTTCCGCTGGCTGATTCTGGGTTACAGGTGGGAGCCGCTATTGTCGCTGTATTGGCAGCTATTATTACAGTGCGTTCTCGGAAGCGATTGAAAGCTGTTTTAGCTTTAGGAGTTGTTGGTTTAAGCGTGGCCATTATTTTCGTTGACTACGGGGCGCCGGATTTAGCGCTTACGCAACTGGTAGTAGAAGTAGTTTCCCTACTGGTATTCGTGCTGGTTTTACGTAAGTTGCCTAAGTATTTTTCCGACCGTCCACTGGTTTCTTCCCGGTGGGTGCGTTTAGCGGTAGCGGTCAGTTTAGGGTTGGTGGTTTCCGTGGGGAGCCTCGTCATTGCACAGGTGCGCACGGCAGTTCCGAATTCTGTTTTGATTCCAGCGGAAGCCTACGTATTTGGCGCCGGTAAAAATATTGTGAATGTTATTTTGGTGGACGTACGCGCGTGGGATACAGTTGGGGAACTTTCAGTTCTGCTGGTGACTGCTACGGGGGTGGCTTCACTGATTTATTTGACGCGGCGTTCGCAGCAGATTCGGGTTCGCCCGATGTTGAAGCGTGGGAAGTGGCTTCCCGGCGTACAGTTTTTGAATTTGCAGCAGCGATCGTTGATGTTGGAAGTTAGTGCGCGGTTATTGTTCCCAACCTTAGTCGTGGCTTCGATTTGGCTACTTCTTACGGGGCATAATGCGCCGGGGGGTGGATTCGTTGGCGGAATGGTCGCGGGTATTGCTTTAATTTTGCGGTATTTGGCGGGTGGTCGTCATGAGCTGAAACTCGCGTTGCCACTTAATCCGGGGCGATTGCTGGGGCTGGGGCTTTTCTTAGCAACTTTAAGTGGTATATTGCCGCTGCTTTTTGGGGGATCGGTTTTGCAAACCGCAGAGTTCGATTGGGATTTAGCTGCTTTGACGGGTTGGCAGGCTTTCGGGCATTTACATTTCACTTCTGCATTGTTATTGGATGTGGGTGTTTATATTTTGGTGGTCGCATTGGTTTTGGACATTGTGATGGCGCTGGGCGCTCATTTAGATGAAGTGAAGCAGGAGGGGTGATGGCTTCAGTAACTTTAGTGGCGTTAGCTGGGGTTCTTATTGCCTGCGGCGCGTATTTGGTGACTGACCGGGCTTTGACGCGGATTGTGATTGGTTTAGCGTTACTTACTCATGGAGTAAATCTGCTGATTTTAGCGTCGGGAGGTGCAGCTGGTTTACCTGCCTTACTGGGACATAATAGGGTAGCTGAAACTGGTTTGCCTGGTGTGGTGGATCCGCTCCCACAGGCAATGATGCTTACGGCGATTGTGATTGGTTTAGGCACCACGGCGTTTGGAATGGCGTTGGCGTATCGTTCGTGGGTGCAGGTTGGTCACGATGAAGTCATTGACGACGTAGAGGATCGTTTACTCGCAAAGCGTGCAGAGTTTGCCCAGTCTTTAGCTGAGGCTTCGACGGGTGATGAGGATCCGGCAGTTGATTATGATGCAGAAGATATAGAAACAGCGGAGCCCGCACATATTTTAGATGAGTTGGTTGGTAAAACTACAGATTCTTCAAAATTTGAGGGCGCAATAAAGGACGGTGAAGTAAAGTGAACTGGCTACTTCCAATCCCCGTACTATTACCGCTTTTTGCAGCTGGTTTAGCGTTGCTAGCTAGTCGCCGTCCGCGTTTGCAACAGCTCATGTCAATACTCACTTTAGTGATTGTTCTAGGCGTGGGGATTTCTTTAGCAATTGCTGCTAATGAGTCTCCTGTAGTTTTGGATATGGGTAACTGGGCGGCGCCAATCGGGGTGACTTTAGTTGCCGACAGGTTAGCATCTTTGATGCTAGTGGTATCTCAGCTGGTAACCCTCGCGGTTCTTTCTTATTCAGTCGCACAAAACCTAACTGATGACGATCCGGATGTGCCGGTAGCAATCTTTCACCCTACTTATTTGATTTTGGTTGCGGGAGTTTCTAACGCCTTTTTAACGGGAGATTTATTTAATCTCTACGTAGGATTCGAAATGCTGCTGGGGGCCTCATTTGTGCTGATTACGCTTGGAGGCACAGAGGGGCGTACTCGCGCAGGCACCATTTATGTAGTGATCTCCCTAGTGTCATCCTTAATTTTCTTAATCGGCATTGCCTATGCTTACGCGGCTACAGGCACCATTAACTTAGCGGAGTTAGCACTCCGACTGCGAGAGTTAGAGGCGCCCTCGGGAATGATAATCGAACTCACCCTACTGGTCGCATTCGGAATCAAAGCCGCGGTATTTCCCCTGGCTGCCTGGCTACCAGACTCATATCCCACCGCACCCGCTCCCGTCACCGCAGTATTCGCCGGTCTACTCACCAAAGTTGGGATTTACGCGCTGATTCGTTTGGAAGTCCTACTATTCCCCGGGCGTGAAACAGACCTGCTGCTAGGAGTAGTGGGGGTGGCCACCATGATAGTCGGTATCCTTGGAGCAGTCGCCCAAGATGATATTCGCCGTATCCTCTCATTTACGCTGGTATCCCACATTGGCTTTATGATTTGGGGGTTAGCATTACATTCCCTAAATGGGGTAGCAGCCACGATTTTCTACGCCGCCCACCATATTCTGGTACAAGCCACCTTATTCCTCATCGTTGGTTTGATTGAACGCTACCGAGGGACTGCTTCTCTACGAGAACTCGGCGGAATGTTCAAAGGATACCCACTGCTGTCAGGAATGTTCCTAGTAGCGGCATTAAACCTCATTGGCATTCCCCCGCTAACCGGCTTTGTAGGGAAACTTGGCTTAGCACAGGCGTCTGTGAACTCAGGAAATTCGCTACTGGCGTGGGCGTTGCTAGGTGCAGGTTTAGTGACTTCATTCCTCACTCTTTATGTAGTGGTGAAAGTCTGGAACTACGCTTTTTGGCAGCCAGCTGATGACCATTATGTTATTGACCGAGAACTCGGTGAAGAAATGTCGGCTCGACAGCAAGCCGCGTATGAAATCCGTATTCAACGCCAACGGCAACTTGCAGATAAATCTGATCTGCTTCAAGACTGCTCCCGTACTGAAGCTGAAAAATCAGCCACAGGTACTAATCATTTAATGTATGTTGCCGCTGGTGGACTGTTAGTAGTCATGCTAGCAATGAGTGGTTTTGCAGGGTTCGTTTATAAGTACGCGCAGGCTGCTGCTTTTGATCAGCTCACCCGTTACACCTACATTCACGCAGTGCTAGGTGAAGATAGGCGTGGTATTGGTGAATCTAAAACTTTACGTGAGGAAGCTCCACAGTATCTGCAGGAGTGGTCAATAAACTGGTATGAGAAAGGCCAACGGAAGTGAAAACCTTATTAAACCGTGTATCGCTTTTCATAACCGGTTGGCTTTTCGGAATTTGGATGCTCCTCTTCGCAAGTTTTGACCCACTAACTATTATTGGTGGAGTTTTCATAGCGCTCGCGGTGCAGATATTTTTACCACTACCGCATAGTGGGTTTTTCAGGCGTTTACGTGTGCTACCGTTTCTGTTTTTGATGCTGATGTTTTTACGTGATGTGGTTTTAGCTACCTGGCTGGTGACGAAAGCAGTTTTGGCTACTTTGTTAGCTCGGTTACGCGGTTTACCAGCTCCGGTAGGGGAGGGGGCTGTGGTAGTAGTGCCTCTGAAATGCGCGCAGGATATTGTCTTGGCGATGACAGCGGGATTGATTAACTTGGTTCCGGGAACGATTGTGTTGGAAGTTGATGCGCAGGCAGCTGAGTTGACGTTGCACGTGTTTGATTTAGAAGCTTCCGGTTTTGAAGCTGGAGTGGTTGCGGCTACGCAAGCGCAGGAAGCGCGGATTATGCGTTGTTCTACGGGGTTGAATGTGAGATCACAGGAAACCAGTGAGGGGAAGTAGCGATGCTATTTTGGTTGTACGTGTTTGCGGGGGTTTTAGTATTGTTGGCAGCGTTGCTGACGCTAGTACGTTTAACGTTGGGTCCAACGATTTTGGATCGGGCTGTGGCAGTGGATGTGCTGACTGTGGTGGCTTTGGCAGGTGGAGGGTTAGCGACCGTTTATTCACCACGGGAAGAGACTATGGTTTTCTTAGTGTTGTTGGCTTTGACGGGTTTCTTTAGTGCGGTGATTGTGAGTCGTTTCGTGGCGGTACGGGATTCTCACGAGGGCGTTAAACTGATCGACTCCGTAGTTGAGGGAGAGTTACAGTGAACACGGTTTTACTTTACGTTGGGGCTGTGTGTTTTGTAGGCGCGGCGCTGGTTCTTTTAGTGGCATCTGTGGGGGTTTTGTTATTTAACGATATTTTTACGCGTATGCATGCGGCGGCGAAACCACAGTGGCTGGGTGTTTTTTTAATTGCTTTGGGGCTGGTTTGTACCCATCAAACTTGGCAGTGGTTTTATGTTTCTATGCTGATTGTTTTATTCCAAACCTTGTCTGCTCCGGTGGGTTCTCATTTGTTGGGGCGTTCTGCTTCGCGGTCTTCGGAACTTAATACGAAAGATTAATTTTGAGTTGCCCATTTATTGACACAACTTAACTTCGTAATCAGCTTGCCTACTAGAATGAAACTGTGCGTGGAGATGGAAAATTATCCTTAGATTTATCGCCTTCCGACACCCCTGTTCGTGATGAATGTGGGGTATTCGGAGTTTGGGCCCCTGGTGAAGAGGTATCCCGATTCACTTACTTTGGTCTATTCGCCCTGCAACATCGCGGCCAGCAGTCTGCTGGTATCGCCGTATCAGATGGTCGCTCAATCCGTATTTATAAAGACATGGGTCTGGTGTCGCAAGTTTTCGATGATCAGGCACTCACCGGTTTAAAAGGACATCTTGCTGTAGGACATGTTCGCTACGCAACTACAGGGGCGGATATATGGGAAAATGCTCAACCTGCCTTAGGTCCCACCCCGACTGGAACGATTGCGTTAGCACATAACGGCAACCTTACTAATACGCAAGAACTACGTGGAAAAGTTAAAGAAGTTTCAGAACGAGAGATTTCTTCTGAATCCACGGACACTATGGTTTTAACTGCACTGCTGGGTGCTTATGGGTCTGCAAAAGAAAAAGCTAACCGTGCAGATGTAGGAACTAAAGTAGAAGTTCCGCAAACTGTGCGTGGTTCACTTATTGAAGCAGCTCTGAACGTGCTACCTGCAGTTACTGGCGCGTTTTCGCTTTGCTTCATGGATGAACGGACTCTTTATGGGGCTCGGGATGCTCACGGTATTCGCCCGCTGGTGTTAGGGCGCCTCACCTCTGGTTGGGTGCTTGCCTCTGAAACGGCTGCTCTTGATATTGTGGGCGCTGACTTTGTTCGCGAAATTGAACCCGGCGAGCTAATCGCTATTGATTCAGATGGAGTTCGCTCATATAAATTTGCTGAGCCCACTCCACATGGTTGTGCTTTTGAATACTTGTACTTGTCACGTCCGGATACGAAGATCGCTGGGAAATCCATTATTGTTGCACGACAAGCTATGGGAGCTGCTCTGGCGAAAGAATTCCCAGTGGACGCTGACCTGGTGATCGCCACCCCCGAATCTGGCACGCCCGCGGCTATAGGTTACGCGCAAGCATCTGGTATTCCGTACGCTCAGGGTTTAGTAAAAAATGCTTACGTAGGACGCACCTTCATTCAACCTACTCAGTCCCTACGTCAGCTAGGTATTCGTTTGAAACTAAACCCACTGCGGGAAATCATTGAAGGTAAACGCCTGGTGGTAGTAGATGACTCGATTGTCCGCGGTAACACGCAACGCGCCTTAGTTGCCATGCTTAGGGCTGCCGGCGCGAAAGAAGTCCACGTGCGCATTTCTGCACCGCCAGTTATGTGGCCGTGCTTCTTCGGCATTGACTTCCCCACCCGCGCGGAACTCATCTCATCTGCAATGGACGAAGCCGCTGTTTGTCGCTCCATTGGTGCTGACTCACTGGGATACTTAACGTTGGAAGCACTTGTTGAAGCCACTGGGCAAACAAAAGACCGGCTCTGTCTTGCATGTTTCACCGGCGAATACCCGATGCCTATCCCACCGGGAACGCCAGTTCCGGGAACCCCAGGTGCCACCACCTGCTGAAACTGTAGAAGTGACGGGTGGGTGTGGAATCCGCCCTCGATAAAGAAACTAAGGAGCCAGAAATGGTTGACTACGCTACTGCGGGAGTGGATATCGAAGCCGGAGACCGCACGGTTGAACTCATGAAAGCCGCGGTTAATGCCTCTCATAACAACACGGTTTTGGCAGGCGCTGGAGGGTTTGCAGGTTTAATCGACGCATCTGCGTTGGTTGGAATGAAGCGCCCGCTTTTAGCGTCATCCACTGACGGTGTAGGCACGAAGGTAGCTATCGCACAGGCTATGGATATTCATGACACTATCGGTCAGGATCTGGTCGGCATGGTCGTGGATGATTTGGTTGTGATGGGCGCTAAGCCACTGTTGATGACCGACTACATTGCTACTGGCAAGGTAGTTCCTGAAAAGATCGCGGATATTGTGAGAGGTGTTGCGCAGGCCTGCGCGATGGTGGATTGCCCGCTGATTGGCGGCGAAACTGCGGAGCATCCGGGGTTGATGGCTGAGGACGAATACGATATTGCGGGGGCAGCTACTGGCGTGGTTGATGAGCCTAATCTGCTTGGCGCGCACCGAGTGCAGGCTGGCGACGTACTGATTGGCATGGCGGCTTCCGGTTTACATTCCAATGGTTATTCACTCGTGCGTCGCATTATTGCTGATGCTGGTTGGGAGTGGGATCGTCACGTGGATGAATTTGGTCGCACATTAGGTGAGGAAGTTTTGGAACCAACTCGCTTATACACGCGCGACTGTTTGGCTCTGATTGATGCTTTGCCCGGACAGGTGCATGCGCTTTCGCATATTACTGGTGGCGGTTTAGGAGCGAATATCTCTCGTGTGATTCCGCAGGGGCTAACTGCGATTGTGGAACGCGATTCTTGGACTATTCCGCCGGTTTTTGACGTGATGCGTCGTTTAGGGGCAGTTCCTTGGGCAGCGTTAGAAGAGACGTTGAACCTGGGGGTTGGTATGGTTGCTGTGGTTTCTGCCGAGGGCGCAGCCCAAGCTGTTTCCGTTTTAGCTGCTGCCGGTATGTCAGCGTGGGTTTTGGGGCGCGTAGTTGCTTCTGATGAAGCTGGTTTACCTGAAGGTCGTTTAGTGCAGGGAGCTAAGGGCGTTGACGGCGGTGCAGCGTTGTTGGTTCACAAGTATCAGCTGTAATAGATTCAGTAACTAACGGAGGCTCACAGTATTGTGAGCCTCCGTTTCATTTTATGAAAGCTATTAATGAGCAACCATACATGCTTCTAGGTGACAGGTTAAGTTTTGTCCCTATGATTTACGGTGCTGAGGATTCTGTATGACAGATGACAAAACGGGAGTATTAAAAACTGTTGGGGTTGGGAAGTTTAAACTTCCCAACCCCAACAGTTATCTATTAGTTGTAACTAGCTCATTTAGTTATCTTCCGGCGCCAAGCCAGCAAACCAGTTCCAACTAAGGCAGCTAAAGTCATTAGAGACAAAGCTAGCTGCGTTGAAGCCCCTGTGTTAGCGAGGTCGCCAGCAGTTTTACCTGCCTGGTTGTGAGTGACGCTCAGACCAGCATTACCGTTACCCAGCGGGGAGCCATCTGGGGAACCCTGGTGCTTAGGTTTAACAACCTTACCTGGCTTAACTGGTTCAGTTGGCAGACCATCGCCCTTAACCTGAGGGGTGCCGACAATGAATGGAACTGCCCGCAAGGTGGTGTTGCCCGCCTTATCAACTGCAGTGACATTCAGATTGTGGTTACCTACTGCAAGTGGGGTAGGCACTGCGAAAGTCAGTTCTGTGTAACCATCACCAGTTGGTTTAGGTTCATCCTCAGCAGTCACCGCAGGGTCTGCTGCGGCAGAAGCTGCGTCAGTGACAAGATTATCTGCTGTGCCGCCCTCGGAAACTTCCAAAGGCTGGGAAACTGCCAGAGCTTCAGATCCCGCAGAACGCGTTTGTGCGCCAGCTTCAGACACTACAGCTGAACCAGAAAGCTCTGCTGGCGCATCCTCTTTACCAGATAAGAGAGCCGGAGTCCGTAAACCAGTGTCCCTATCCCCAACCAAGTGGAAATCAGCACCCTTAGCCTTTACAGACTTAGTCTCTACCAAGGCGAGTTCCTGACCGTCCAACTGCACGCGCAGGGACGCAAGATTCTCATCGGAGGCAACCACCTTGATTACTCGATCAGCTGGAATACGCTGACCCGCGCTAACTCCAGAAATTTTAACTTCCGGAGCAATCGGATCATGTACCACTGGAATTAACTGCAGGAAGGAGTTACCCGCCTGGTCGTACAAGCCCAGCAGAATTGTGTCACCCGCAGCGATTTCCACATCCTTAGAGAAAGGACGGCGGTTCACATTTGGGTTAGCTTCGAAACGAGAAGAGAAACTCTCAACGGCATCGCCATTCAAAGTTAAGGAATATCCGAAAGCGTTATCCCAAACCTCACCCGCGAACTTCACTGGGTCAAGGTTCTTTACGTAGAGGGCACCGTCAGCGTCAATCTTTGGCTCGTCCAAAACCATGCCAGGAGCGTGGGTGTCGAAGTAGACGCGCAGGGCAGTATCCTTCACAATCTCGTCATCGTGGTCGATGATAACCACGTTGTAAGAGTTGATGCCTTCAGCCAGTGGCAGTTCAATCTTGAAACGTCCATCCGGTTCAACGGTGACGTCCTTGCCGTCTACCTGGAAGGTTTTAGGCAGCCTTGAAAGGATACCCGCCCAGGTGAAGGTATGGTCTCCGGTATCTCCGGTGACGGAGTCGTCACCTACCTGCACGAAGTTAATCGCGCGTTCAATGGTGGCGTTGGCTCGTAGACGCAGAGCTTCCGAAGTGTCAGCTGGGCGCGCTAGTGGAATCAGCACCTGACCCATATTCGCACCGTCGAGTGCACGCACAGTTACGAACGTGTCTTTCGAGGACGGAGTGAACGTGTAGGTGAAGGAACCATCTTCAGCTACCGTAACTTTTTGTCCGTCGATTTCAACTTGCTTTACCTTCGCCATGTCGTCGGTAATTGTACCGGTAATGGTGAGCGTACCGTCAGCATTCAGCTGTGCTGGCACTTCAGGGGCACCAGCTGGTGCAGTCAGCGTAATCTGTGGTGGCTGAGGGTCGTGTGAGAAAGACAGCGGGCGACTGTAGAGTACTTCCCCGGTTGCTGAAAGGGCTTCGACAACCAAGTTGTTCTGCCCAGCTACAACTGGGACGTGCAAGATGAAACGCTGGTCCTTGCCGATTTCGGTTTCTACACCGTTGACGCGGACTTTTGCTACGTCCTTACCAACACGACCGGTGAGGGCCAGCTCGCCATCTACGAACAGGGCGTTGTCAGTCTGATCGGAGATAGCATTAATTCCCAGATGCTCATCTTTAATGGATGGTTCGGAGTCGAAGAAGAGTTCAGAGTCTTTGAAGAACTTAACTTTGCGAACTACGTTGGTAGCGTAGTCTGATACGTAGACTTCAACGTATTCGAACAGCTGTGGGGCTGGCACGGTAATACGGTAAGTGTCGTTGCCAAGCTCTTCAGATGGAATCATTGAGCCGTAGCCTGGGAAACCTTGTACGGCATTCACACCGGAGTTATCGTCAGTTGCTTTAACTGTTACAACTGCGTGTCCGTCCTCGTTGTATTCCACACTGAGAATTTCAACGGTTGGTGCAACCGTATCGATACCGAACTGCATGTCGGTATTCTGCGCTGGCCAGTCTTTCCCTAAGGAAGCTGCTACACGCAGGGTGTACTTTCCGTCTGGAAGAGTATCGAACTTAGCAGTCTTTGGATTGTAGATACGTCCATTGAAGGAGATTCCCGACAGATCTTGAGTTAGCGACCCACGAGGAGCTTCTGCGAGTTCCTTCAAAGATGGGCGGGTAGCGTCCTCAACCTTACCTAGTTCACGCAACACCTTACCGTCCTTATCCAGGACGGAAACGGAAATCTCTTCCGTGTTACGCAGTAACGCTACCTTTGCGTACACGCTGTCAGAGTAGTTGTCGCCGTTAGGAGAAATAAACGCCGCATCCTTAGAAAGGGTGAGTTCACCACCGTTGATGGTGGTGTACAGTGCAGTACGCATCGGAGGAGTGGCCCCTTCTTTACCTAAGATAGGGGTAGCTGATTCGTAGAGTGGAACGTCAATGATAGGTTCAGCATTCCAGTCACCAGCGAAACCTAAGAAAGGTAGGGAAAGTACCGGGTGAGCACCGGCGGTAACCGGAGTGAATTGGACCCAGCCTTGAACCCAGTGGTTTTCACCTGTTCGAACGTTCACAGTGAAAGTTACGTCAGCAGTGCCACCAGCTGGGACAACAACTGTAGCTACAGAGGCGACTACTGATTCACCGACACCACATACAGTCGTAGTCGCGTCAGTTTCTTCCTCATTGATCACACAGGTTGGCGAAACATTGAACGATTGTGATTCATTACCATCGTTACGCAATGTCACTGTGAAGGTTTCAGATCCCTTAACTTCTTTAAGTTCGGCTACTGGCTTACCCGCTACAGTTGCGATAGTGGTAGCCTCTAATGCTGCAAGAGTGTCTACCAGACCCGCTCCAATTTGGCGTGGAGCGAAAGGGACTCCATTAGTGTCAGCTAGCACCTGCGCGGTGTTAGACAGCACCTTGCGGGAGCGTTCAATGCGTTCATTTGCAGAAAGGTGCGGGAAACGTTTCGTAGCGTCTTGGAGCATCAATGCCATTACGCCAGACACGTGTGGCGTAGCCATGGAAGTACCGGATGATACTTTGTACTTGTTGTGGTTAATAGTAGAGTAAACGTTACCACCGATACCAGCGATTTCTGGTTTGAATGACAGATCTGCTGGAGTACCCCAGGAAGTAAAGTCTGAAGGACGCAGGGAAGCTGGGTTAGCTTGCGCCTGACGTTTTTCAGTGAGGGTTAGCTCAACGATTTTCCCGTTTTCTAGTTGCTTACGTAATTCTTCACCAGCCTGGTGGCCGATAGCGACACCTGGGAATGTGAAGGATTCGATTCCTCCCATTCCTGGTAGATCGTCTCCACCGTCAGCGTGGTTATAAAGGATTACGCCGGCAGCTCCATTGAGTTGAGCTTGGAAGAACTTATCGTGGAAGGTTACTTCACCACGTTCAATAAGCACGAAGTTACCTTTCGCGCTGGCAGGAACTTCCCCAACTTTACCTTTACCACCATAGACCAAACGGTAGGTTTTTCCATCGAGTGATCCAGTTTGCAGGTCGTAAATGAATTCACCTTCGGTTACGAGCGCTCCAATCTGCGCATCACGTGGATTTTCCACGGTACCCGCACCAGGGGTTGGTGCAGGTGGCAGAGGTAGTGGTGGCGGCGGTGGTAAATCAGGTAATCCTGGTGCCGGTGGTAATGGTGGTGGGGGAGGTACCGGAGGCAATGCTGGTGCCGGTGGTGGACCAGGTGGCAACGGTGGCGGAGGAGGTACATCCCGAGTAATTAACCTATTTTTAGGCAGAGCAGGCGGTGGGGGGATATTTGGAAGATTTCCAGTGTTAGTTCCAGTGCCTGCAGAAGCTACAGTACCAATTTTTTCGAAAGCTCTAAACTTAGCTAGCGAACGCACAATCGTGGAGTTTTCATAGCTGGCGACCGCCCATGCAGAAGGAGCTGTAGCGGGAGTGCCAACTGTGCCGTCATCGGCAAACCCTAAGTCATCTTCAGTTGCGCCAGCGAAAGAAGAGTTCTTGCCTTCGTTACCAGCAGCAACGATAACTTCGACCCCGGCCTTACGTGCGTTTGCAACTGCTAAGCGTTCGCCGGAATCTTCATCAGCAGATCCATTGGTTTGTCCCAGAGACATATTAATAATGTCAGCGTCATGCTTTACCGAGTCTTCAATAGCTGCAATGATGTCATCTGCTGCTGCAGCCTTGCCACGCTCAACATCATTAGAAAATACTTTCATTGCTAGTAGCTGTGCGTTGGGAGCAATGCCAGTAACTCGAGTGAAGTTTTTAATGCCTTTTAGGTCATTGCCCGCGTTTGCGGCAACAATACCTGCTACGTGCTGACCATGCTGGCTAGCTGTTGAGTCAATGACATCTTGGTTTTCATCAGCATAGTTGTATCCAAACGGGACTTTTGCATTGAAACCTGCTGCTGGTTGCAGTTTAGGGACTACCCCGTCACTGAGCTGCATATCTTGGTGGTTAATATCTAAACCAGAGTCAATAATAGAAACAACCAGCCCGCGACCATCTAGCTGATGTTGCTGACGTGCTGTTTCAGATCGGGTTAGATCAGCTGCCGTGTGCATAGCTGGCAGAATCGACTGGTAATGAGCTGGGTTTACTGCCAGCTGACGGTAGGTACGTACTTTTGCTACCTTACCGACCTTTGGGAAAGTTTGAATTTCTGGGATATCAGACTCATTTACCCAGGCGGAAAAGCCTTTTAGAAGCAGACCGAATTCACGATCCGGAGTGATATCAAATTTTTGTGCTAGCTGGTCTTGAAGCTGCTGGACTTGTCGCAGATTCACGAGCTGGTTAGCGAAGGCTGGGCCATCTTCAGGCTGTGATTGAAGTAGAACCATTACCTTAACACGCTGGTCTTTAGGAGCTGATTGGACCAGAGTGAGGGCATCTTCATTGGTGTGTTCTGAAGTTGCTAAAGCTGGGGGTGTAATCAGTGTACTGAACCCCAGTGCAAGTACAGCAGTTAGTGATAAAGCTGTTTTGCTATGCAGAGAACGCATGTTTACTCCTTTCATAAATCACTTTAGAATCTCATATTTTGCTTTGTGAGAAGCGGAAGATTCGGAAAATGGACAGTGCTTAGTGTTATGGATAGCTATTAAATGCACATTAGGGGCATATCTGTGAGTATTTTCACTCGCTGTTCATATCTGAAGAATTAAAATGCACGTGGCGGCAAAATGATTTTCACTGTAAATAACGGTGTTCCCACAGAGTTTTTTGAAAAACTTATTCAGTAGAATAAATAAAGTAAGCATTGGTAATGAAGTCGGGTGGGAACAAATGGAACTAGGGTCACTAGCAGAATGGGCTGGTACAACAGTCGCCGCGTTTGGTTTGTTTTTCGGTGGGGGAGCCACTCTCTACTCAACCCTGCGCATAAAAAAGGAACGGCAAGAAAAAGATAAAACCTACTTGCCTCGGTTGCAGCCACGATTTGGTGGACTGGCGGAAGAAGCGAATCTGCCAGTTCCAGATGGATACTACTCAAGTGATAATAAATATTGGGGTGTACTTTTAGATTTCCCGCAGACCGAACAACTTACCTTCAGTAACTACGTTCTAAAATTTTGGTCTCAAAAACCAGATAAAACCATCTGTCACTATGAAATCGTTATTCCTGTGGTTGTTCCAGGACGCTACTTCATTTACCGATACTCGACAACCAGGATAGGAAAAAACACTACTTCTTCTATCGAAAACCCACTTACCGCAGCCGGTCCCTATCAAATAAAAACAGAAATGATGCAGCTTCCTCCTAACCACTGGGCGGTAGAAGGATTTACGTCAGTAGAGTGTACTTCCAGCACTGGTTACAAATGGAAATGGACTCCAGAAACAGGATGGAAAGTTCCCTAAAGATAAAACCATCTGACACAAAACGTGTTCCTTGCAGTTTAGTGCTTTACCTCAAGCTAAACACGGTAGTTGCTGAGGGTTTTTAGCCGGTAAGAATATTCTGAATTTAGGGTGCGAAAAGCGGAATAGTAGAAGCCTGTACTGAGCGAGGTAATGCAGGTACAGATTAGAAATAAAAAGAAAGGTACCTGTTGCGCGAACAAGTACCTTTCAATCTGACTATATTTTAGCGATAGTCATCCCAGTCATCATCGTCAGTAGCTGGAGGAATCTCACCATATGGTGAATCATCTTCTCCACGAGCTGCTGCGAGTTCTTTTTGCAAAGCGTCGTAGTCTGTCTCAGGGCTGAAGTACTTCAGCTTGCGAGCGACCTTCGTTTGCTTGGCCTTCTGACGGCCGCGCCCCATAGGCGTCGACCCCCTCCACTGTAGAACGGAACCAAAGGTTCCTAAACTTTCACTAACCTATCTAGCTTATTGTAACGAATTAAACAGATTTTCTCTATCTGGCACGCAAATAAACCTTAAAAACTGCGTATCGTTACAAAAAATTTAGCGCTTAAAAAGCAAACCTAAACACAGCAGGGTTGCGCAGGCAACACCTGTTAAGATGCCGATTTCTTTCAAAGAACCAGCCTTAGCCTTTTCAACAGTATCCAAGGCGTATTCTTTTGCCTTTTCACCGTATTCAGTAGCGCGTTCTTTTAAATCAGCAACCTGTGCGCGAGGATCTACGCGGTGAGTTAGTTCGTCTATGGTTGACTGTAAAGCGATGCGAGTACGCGCAATTTCTGCTTCGATTTCTTCAACAGTGCGTGCTTCGCTCATTTTCCAAGACCTTTCTTCACTGCAGCGATGCTGAGGTTAATGTTTTCCTGCGGATTTGGTTTGTCCGCTTGGCTCTTTTTCACTAGCACAAGTCCGACACCTGCCAACACTAAGACGATAAGCAGTAAGATGCTGGTGGTAATCAAAGAAGCTGCCCAAGCTGGCACAATTAGTGCGAAAGCTAGCTCAATGGTGTGGAAAATCCAACCCAGCAGATACAGTGCGAAAACCGCAGCTACAACGAGCAAAATAGCGCCGATGCCGAGCTTCTTCAGCATGGAAGCAGCTTTAACTTTGGTTAGTTCGATTTCGTTGCGAATCAGGGTGCTAACCTGCGCGGTCATTTCTGCGAACAGTTGACCAACGGAAGTATTACCGCGTGACTGCGTGGTTTCCACAATAGTCACTGGTTCAACTGGCTTGGGGGTTTCAGTTGCCATTTTCTTTTCTCCTAAGAGTAAACTCTGTCTGCTTCTAGTTTTTCACAAATTCTTAGATTTTTCCTTGGAACTATACTGATTGCGTTTAAAACGAACCGTCCTTGTAGAGTTTGGCTCTGGTAAGGAGATTAGCTACTGTAGGGATAGTCACGCCAAAGCAGACTACGCCGATGAAAGCCGCAACTACCCAGTAGGACAGTTCAGTTCCGAAGATGAAATAAGAGTAAAAGTCTGGGCGCCCATACGGTGCTTGGTAGTGCTCAAGCAGGAAAATAATAAAGCCGAGAGGCAGGTAGTATCCCAGCCCACCACTGATTACCAGAGGAATCCAAGTTTTGCGGGAGATTTTAAGGCAACTTTCACCTGTAATGTACGCGTAGTTGGCTTGCGGAAAATTATGTTTTGCGTAGCCGACGCAGATTCCTAGGTTGATCAGTGCAAGCAGGGCAATGGGGATTGCCGGCGAGTGGTACGCGCTGTTGAGGATTTGTGTAAGTTGAAGTCCGAGCAACAGGTTGATCACTAGGGTAGAGGATAGCCAGAGGAAATCTGTTTTAGTTTGGGCTAGGTAGACTTTCATTATTTTCCTCCGTCTATTTGGGGCGGGAAGTCTGGTGCGATTGCCCCTGGTAAGGATTGTAGAATTTTTTGAGCTTCATCGAGCAGGTGCGCGGCGTCAGGGTCAAAGTCGCGTGCTGGTGCCAGGCGTTGCAAGGTTTCTTCCAGAGTTTCTCCGGGGAGTGGCTGAATCTCTGTGTCGGGTTCAGCAGGGGGCAGGGTTTTTAAAGTGCCGAGGAGGTCGAGGTTAATGCGTTCTTCGATAGTGGCAGATACGGGGGTCTCCGCTACTACTTGTGGCTGTGTTGGTAGTGGGACTGGGCGTGGATGCCAGGTTGGTTCAGGAGCAGGGGCAAGGGGTTGTTTGGCATGTAGTTTCGTTGCCTGAGTTACTTGCAGGTGCGCGGTGAGGGCCTGAAGTTCGCTAGCTGTGTGCGTGGATACATCGTGGAATCCGCCCTCGGAATAAAAGAAAGTTTGGCTTGCGTAGCTGGCGAGCGCAGGGTCAGTGGTTGTGTAGAGGACGGCGCTGCCCGTTTGTTTTGCTCCACGCAGCAGTGTGAATACCAGTTCATGGGCTTGTTCGTAGGGAAGCTTCGCAGCGGGGTTTGCAACAACCAGCAGGGGAGTTTTTTTCACGAGGGCGACCCCTAAAGCTACTCGGGTTTGTGCAGCTTCGTTGAGGTTTTTAAACTGCTGGGATTTTAAGCTGGCGAGATTCAGGAGCGAAATAATTTGCTCGTACTCACTGTAACTAAGCGGGGTAGAGGATTTTCGGTGTGCGCGGGAGAGCAGATCGTGTACCTTAAGTCCTTTAGGTAAGGCGGAGTTTTCTGTCCAGATACTGAGGTTTGTTTGACGCCATTTACAGAGGTTTTTCTGGGTTGCGCGAACGTTCTCAGATGGGGTATGTAGTTGCCCTGCTTCAGTAGTGTAGGTAGCGTTTGCTTTGCCCGTGAGAAAAAGTTCGTTTAATAGTTGGGTGGCTTCGTGGTCAGTATCAGTGAGGATACATACGCTATGCTGTGGGCTGATTAAGCATGTGAGTTTTGTATCCGCTAGTTTCTCTACTTTGAGAATGGGGGCTGCGGTTGGGGGCAGGGATTTTTTCACACTCATACTTGTAATTGTGTCTGAGTGCCGGGTTTTTTCCAAGCCAATCTGAGGTCATAGGACAAATTTGGTTGATGGTTGGCGTTCATTCCACGGTGGTGTTTAAGTATTGTGAGTAGTTGACTGTTAAGGTTTCCTTTAATGTGGTTATGAGCTTTCATTAACCGTTGGATACGTGTGTTAGGTCAGGCAGCAGCGCATACTGAGGTGAAGCTGCTTTTCCTATCGGCTACTACAAGTTGTGGTGGATTCTTCGCTAGAAGCTCACGATAGGTGCGGCTTGTATCTGGGAAATAAGCTAGGTCACGAGCTTGAGTGTTGTTGTGTTACCTGAGCGAAACCTTACACTGGTGACAAACTCATCTTTGAGTTCCGTTAGTAGCATGCTCATTATGAGCCATTGGAAAACCACAGGTTGGGTAGGTTTTAGCATGTGTAACCATACACCTACTATGCACGTATTTTTATATAGACTTTCCTGCATAAAATCAGTACAAAATCCGTGTTCTATTAACCGATCCTGTCCTATAACCCAATAAGCCCCAATCTGGTTCTTTAAAACTAAAAAGTCCCACTTCCAAGGAAGCGGGACTTTCTTGTGCCTCCGACCGGCGTCGATCCGGTGACCTTTCGATTTTCAGTCGAACGCTCTACCAACTGAGCTACAGAGGCAAGATTGTCACGATATTAAGTTATAAGTATCGCTGGCAATCCAGCGACCCCGACCGGGCTCGAACCGGCGACCTCCGCCGTGACAGGGCGGCGCGCTAACCGACTGCGCTACGGGGCCTTAAGACTTGATAAGTCTATCTGGTTTTAGCGTGTGAATGCAAATTCAGATTATTAGTTTAGAGTGTGACCCTTATCTCTGACTGTTTTTGTGGTGCGGTGACGTTGTTTCGGTGAATGGAGTAAGAAACTACGTGGTGTGGACGCGTCACGTGACGGTTAAAGATTTGTATGAGGGGTTCTATTATGTGGCAAATGTGTATAATAAAACCCCGATTTTCTGCTGAAAACCGGGGTTAGATGGTGGGCCCACAGGGAATCGAACCCTGAACCCACGGATTAAAAGTCCGTTGCTCTGCCAATTGAGCTATAGGCCCATCACGAAGTCTAGTTTAGCGGTTTTTTGCTAAACCTCCAAACGTAGGGTTTGTTACTCCTTGGTGTTAAAGAAACCGTAGATACTTAAAAGGCTTATAGAGACGAGGACGGCGAAGAACCAGGAGGCTAATCCACCGGGGCGAGTGTGTACTAATCCGGCAATCCAGCCACCCAGGAATGCTCCTAAAGCTCCGAGTACTACCGTCCACACTAAAATGAGTGAGGAAGTGCCCCGCATGAACAGTCGCGCGATTGCTCCGAAGAGAGATCCGACGATGATGAACCCCGTGATTCCTGTGCCCATGATGCTCCTAGATGCGACTGTTTGAGGTGGTTAACCATACTGATACTGATACCAGCACCAGGCCGACTACCGCAATCCATCCGGGGATTTGTCCCAGGAAGATGATACCTATCAGCAGAGAAGTTGTGGGGAGCAGGGCTTTTAACAGGGCAAAGGTAGAAGCATCGAGGCGGCGCATGATGACTTGGTCTAGGGAGTATGGCACCAGAGTAGACATAGTGGCAACTATGAGGAGAGACTTAAAGAGATTTAAGTCTTGTGCCACGGTAGTGAAGGAACTGAAAGCCACCGGAGAATAAATGATGGTGGCGGTGAAACAGCCGATTGCGAGGGAGTGAAGCCCACCGGTTGCAGATACTTTTTTGCCGAGCATAATGTATCCGGCCCACGCAGTGCCACCCAGTAAAGAGAATATAATGCCGGCTTCTACGTTGGGGTTGGTGAAATCTAAGGCGAAGCCGGAAATGCAGATGACTCCACCTAATGCAAGTAAGGCAGCGATGCGGGCTTGCCAGGTGCGATTTAAATAGACGGCGAGGCTAATGGGACCCAGGAATTCTAGGGAGACTACAAGCCCTAAGTCGATGCGCGAAACAGCTTCGTAGAAAATCATATTCATACCGGCCATGACGATGCCGAAGATTGCAGCGGTTTTTACTTGGCGGCTGGTGAGTCCAGCTTTCCAAGGTTGTTGCCAGAGCATGAGGATGATTGATGCCAGTGCGAAGCGCCACCAGGCGGTGGCGGTGGGGGCGAGTTTGGTGAATACGCCGACGGCTACGGCAGCTCCCATATATTGGGTGGTGCCTGAGACGATGAAGAGTATTGGTGCGGGTATGGGCTTAAGGATTTTCGCCAGGATTTGATTCATTTTTCCAGGGTAATTAGGACTGGGCTGTGGTCTGAGATGGGAGATTTTAGTGAGGTTGCGTGCATTTGGGGTGTAAATGCGGTTGTTGTGGGGCTATCTATTTTTCCCCAAGGGCGAATGTATACGCAGTAGTCGATAGATTTTTTCGGCGCTACCACGGGAAAACTTGGGGTGGTGGCTATGTGCATATTTTCATTTTTGAGTTGGGTGATAATGCGGGTGACTGTTTTGGCTTCTAAGTTGAAGTCGCCTAAAAGATAGGTGTCTTTTCTGGTTTCGTCGCAGAGTTTTTGCAGGTAGGTAAGCAGGGTTACTAATTGTTTTTCTGCAGTTTCGGGGTGAATTTCTAAGTGGGTGGTGGCGTAGATAGTTGAGTTAGTTTCAGCTATGAGGGCAACTCTGGATTCGCCGAAGATCGGTTTGCCTTTAGTGAGTTTGAAAGGATGCCACCAGGCTAGGTTTTTCAGGGCTTTTGTGTGGAAATTATGCCACCGAACTGGGGATTTTTGCAGTGGAAGGAATTGTGCTTGCAGGGGTTTTTCTTTGAGGGCTAGAAACACTCCGCTGGCGGGCATTAGTCGTTGCCAAGTGAGGGGAAAGAATGTGGCTGGGCGAAGCCGGATGCCTATATTTAAACCCAGGTAGGTGGGGGCATAACTTGCCCACTGAAATCCGTATTTACGTAGGGTGTTCCAGATTTCAGTGGGCTGGTTATTTAGTTGGGAGCGTTTTTGGTAGCGGTCTACTTCCTGGCAGGCAAGTGCTGTCAGGTTTTGCAGACTGGTTGCTTGTAGCAGGTTGTCTAATTCGGTTTCTAAACGGGTGCTTGGAGTGTATCCGTTTTGCCGTGTGTTAGTTTTTCCGAATTGGATGTTCCAGCTCAGTAGGGTTTTAGTTTTCGTCATCTGCTTCTTCGAATGAGAGGCTGACGGAGTTCATGCAGTATCGCTGTCCAGTTGGGGTTTGTGGGGCGTCGTTAAAGATGTGTCCCAGGTGTGAGTCGCAGTTTGCGCAGCGAACTTCGGTACGTATCATTCCGTGGGAAGTGTCTTCAAGCAGTCGCACTGCGGTGTCTTCGGCTGCGTAGAATGATGGCCACCCGCAGTGGGAGTCGAATTTTGCGTCGGATTTAAAGAGGATCGCATTGCAGGCGCGACAGCGGTAAGTGCCTTCCCGATTTTCGTGTAGCAGAGCGCCTGTGCCGGGACGTTCTGTGCCGGCTTCACGCAGAACGTGGTATTCCATCGGGGTGAGGATTTCTTTCCACTGTTCGTTGGTGCGCTTGGCAGCTTCAATATCAATCTTAAAATCGCTCATGATTCTCTCTTTTCTGCGAAGGTGTCTTTGATTTTCTGCTGTAGTTCAGGATACTCCGTGGTGCGGTCTAAGGCTTCTTGAATGGTCATTTCGCCATCGCGAATTGCGCGCATAACGGTGGATTCTTCTCTGTGGCGGAAGGCTTCTGCGCCTGGGCCTTGGGTGAGTTTTTGGCGCGCTTCTGCGTCTTCACTGCCAGAGTAGAGTCCGTGTGCTTGGGTGTTATGGAGGTTGGCGGTGAGTTTGCCAACTTCTGTGTGAGACATGACCAGAGTGGGGTTTTCGTCTTTAGGTTCTGCGTTGGAAGTAGGGGAGTTTATGGGTTCTGTTTCCGGATTTGTGCGCAGCTCACTGACGCGGTCTTTAAGTCTTTTGCGACGTACTTTGACTGCGCGTTTCTTTGAGGCTTGGACGCGGGCTTCTTGCGCGGTTTTAGCAGGGCTGTGGGAGTTTTCTGAATGGGCTTTGGTAACTTGGGTTTCTTCGGCATTTTCGAGGGCGACAAGTTCTTGTGCTAGTTTTACGATTTCTTCTTCTGTGCGGTCGTAGAAGATTTCGGTGATTTCTTCTTGCTGGTAGCGGTGGCGTGCCAGTGCATAAGGAGCATTTTGGATAATCCAGTTCACCAGGTTTTCTCTTAGGTAGCATTTGAGGTCCCAGAGCTTGCCAGAGTTATCTGCAGAGATGACGACGCGCACAATAATCCATTGTTCGTTTGAGTCTGTAACTTGTACGTTTACGGTGCGTTTATCCCAGAGGTCAGTGTGTGCTAGCAGACGGTCTACTTCTTGGCGAATGAGGTTTACGGGGGCGCGCCAGTCTAGTTTGAGTTCGACGGTGCCTAGTAGTTTGGCGTGGACGCGGGTCCAGTTTTCAAATTTGTTTTTTGTGAAAGTGGTTGAGGGCAGAATGATGCGGCGATCATCCCAGACGCGAAGCACTACGTAGGTGAGGGTGATTTCTTCTACAGTGCCGTTTAAGCCATCGACGCTGAGTTGGTCGCCTACGCGGATAGCGTCGGTGAAGGTTAGTTGTAGGCCTGCGAAGGTGTTTGAGAGGGAGTCTTGTGCGGCCAGGCCGGCAACAAGGGAGATTACGCCTGCAGAGGCAAGTAAGGATCCCATTAGGACGCGCGCTTCCGGGAAGGTAAGCACGATGGAAACGGTTGTGAGGATGACGATTACTGCTTGTAGGATGCGGCTAATCATCTGGGCTTGCGTGGTGAGGCGTCGGGAAGCGTTTTGCATGGAGCGTGCTTGGGCGACGTCGTGGATGGTGTTGGCAGCAGCGTAGCACAGCCAACCTACGCAGGCGATGGTGAGGATTAGGGATATGTGGTGGATGGGTTTAGTCCATATTTCGTCTGCGGGCAGTTGTTCGCGGGCAAATTTTATGCCGAGCCAGGTTCCTAGGGTGGGGAAGAGAAGTAGGAAGGGGGTGCGGATGCGTTTATTGAGGATGCGGATGGCTTCGCTTCGTTTGGCGATCACGCGGATTATCGCCCAGCAGATAACTCCGATTAGGAATGTTACGAGGGCGCCCACGGCAGCACTCAGTACAAAATGCAGGATATCTACAGCTTCATCTACTGCGGTTTCAGTGGTTTCCATACTTTTTAGAATACCGGTTGCAACTAAAAATAGCTGTTACAAAATCTGGGTTTTACCTTAGTTTTCTGGGGGTTTTTAGAGGTGCAAAAGGCTTGTGACCAGGGTCACGGCTTATTGATTTGCATTGTGGTACGCAGATTGCATAGACTTAAATAGTTCCAAGCGGGAAAGTGAAACCGGATGAGGAATCAGCCGGGTCGCCTACCAGGAAGAACAATAGGCCCCCATCGTCTAGCGGCCTAGGACACCGCCCTTTCACGGCGGCGGCACGGGTTCGAATCCCGTTGGGGGTACTATTTTTATTTTTGGCCCCGTAGCGCAGTCGGTTAGCGCGCCGCCCTGTCACGGCGGAGGTCGCCGGTTCGAGCCCGGTCGGGGTCGCCACAAATCCCCTCGCAAGATGCGAGGGTTTTTCTGTATCTACCGTAAAAATAGTGTTCAGCTAAAACTGCATTCCTAAAACGCTTAGCCAGGAAAACAAAGGAACGTAAAAATGACTCGTTTTCGTCGCCCAGCCATGCTCAGCTCAGAACAAGCAGAAAATATCATCGGCGCTGAAAACCCAGCCGTAACTCTCCATCTGGCACAAACCGCAGCTCGTTCACTAATTGGTCTCACCGACGAAGAATTTACCGAAGAAGCTGCCCAAAACCTGGTGCAAACCATTAAAGAACACGGTATTGACGTAGTCGCCGACCTTTGGGAAAACCAGCCACCTTACACACTTCCTGGAGCTTTCTGGCGCATCTTCCTCTTTCACCAGTGGTATCAGCGCGACAAAGAAACTGTTGAAAACCGCTTTGCGGAAGGTATTTTCACGCTACAGGCAAGTGGACATGCAGGCGCAGTTGAAAAGCTCAACCTTGGCGCCCTTGGGAAAGAAATTGACGCACTATTTAACGGAGAAATCCGTATTTCTCAAACTGAATGGGGACGCCTCACCCCACTTCTGGAACGCGTTGCCGTTGCCATGTGGGTGCTCGCAACCGGTGCTACCTACGGAAATACTTGGATTGAATCAGATGCCGACGAACTAGCTACTGAAGTAACTCGCCGCGCGAAGGCGCTTTCCACCACCGCGGAAGAGTTAAAACTCGCGGCAGATCGTGACGCCTCTGGCAATCTCTTCTGAACTGTTGTTTTATGGGAAAATAACACTGCCCTCGTACCAGCAGAATAAACACGGTAGAATCGATAGTAGATTTGTCCTATTCGTAAAATCTTGCACCCGAGGGTTCAAGTACAAACATAAGTAGATATGCCGTGTCCTCTGCTCATCCTGTTCCCGGTCCGAAAGAAAAATCCGGGCCACAAACTACGGGCAGTAATGCTAAACCCATTGCGCGTCGAGGTTCCCTCACCCGACCCAGCCCTATTCCCTCACGCATCGTGCGTTCCGCCGGTGCGCTCGTTTGGCGTCCAGCAGACAGCGCCCAGCCACCGCAGGTTGGAAAACAATATAAAGCTGACGAAATCGAAGTTCTCTTAGTACACCGTCCTCGCTACGATGACTGGTCCTGGCCAAAAGGTAAAGCAGAACTTAACGAACCTCTTCTAGCTGCCGGTGTACGCGAAGTAGAAGAAGAAACAGGAATCCTAGTCAGCCTTCACGCGCCACTCACCGCGCAACGATACCGACTAGGAATGGGACAGACTAAGGAAGTCTACTACTGGGTAGGCATTCCCGTATCAGAAACCGGAGTCGCAATATCTCGCCCACCGGTAACTCCCGCTCCGAAAAAAGAAATTGATGAGGCGCGCTGGGTTAAGCCTGAGCAAGCTCGCGAAATGTTGACTCGACGTGGCGATCGCCGTCTCTTAGACGACTTGGTGGCGCGCGCCGAAAATGGCTCTTTATTTACTGCTACCCTCGCCTTTGTGTCTCACGCCCAATGCGTAGGAAAACACCGGGTAGAAGCAGAACGTACACTCTCACGCGTAGGAACTCGTCAGGCAATTGAGCTCATCGACATGCTTTCCGCTTTGGGAGTAACTCGCTTACTCACCAGCCCAGCAAAGCGTTGTCGAGGTACTTTAGAACCTTATGCCACGGTTTCCGGAGCCACTCTTAGCGTCGCTGACGAACTTAAACTCTCCCCAGAATACAGCTACGTACCAGCGCCTAAACCAGCATCCGCCACTAAGAGGCTCGTTCCATCACCAGCGATGTTTGCTACCCGCGTCGCCGGGCAATTGAAAGTTCCAGCAGTTTCGACGCAAGTTGAAGAACCTCAAGCACCAGTCGCTAAGCCTGAGATTCCGTTCACCGCAGTGAAATTGGAAAGTGCCCGCGAAGTAGTGGCAAAACTAGTCGCGCATCCGGGGACACCGCTGGCAGTTAGCGCGCACCCAGAGCTGGTGGAATATATGCTCAAGCCCCTGGTAGAAGCCGCTTCTATTAACGTAGCGCGACAATTTCCAGAGGGTGATGCCTATGACCACACCGCACAGCTGACGGTAGTACACGTAGCCTACCCGCACGGTAACGAAAATAAACCAGAGGTAGTCGCCGTAGAAGTACACCGCGCCACCGAACGCGGTTAGAAACCCACTCAGAGGTATATACTTTCAGTATTATGATGCGACAAGTTCTCACCACAGCTATAGGTAAAACCATTCGCGCAGCTATGCGTCTGCGTGGCGGCGGATCCGCATTACCCGGTCTAATAGTCGAAAAAATCGACCCCCAATTCATGGCGCGCACTCTGGAAACCCTGCCCCGCGGAGTAGTGGTAGTTTCAGGTACTAACGGTAAAACTACCACCACAAAAATGGTCGTGGAACTCCTGGAAGCTGCGGGTTTAAAAGTCTTTACTAACCGTACAGGTAGTAACTTTTCTCGCGGTGTAGTGGCGTCACTACTAGGCGAGATCAATGGGATGGGCAAACTCGACGCAGATATTGCGGTACTCGAATTAGATGAAGCTTGGGCGGTGCACTTTGTTAAAACCGTCCGCCCTCGGTATTCGCTGCTGTTAAATGTTATGCGTGACCAACTGGACCGCTTCGGAGAAATCGACACCACCGCCGGATTTTTGCAAAAGATTGCGGAAGCCACGCAAGAAACTGTGGTACTTAACCGTGATGACTCTCGTGTCTACGCTATCCACCAGCACACGCGCGCGCAGGCAAAATACTTCGGTTTAACCACAGAACTAATAAAACTAATGCCCTCAGATGACTCCCTCAAAACAGGGGACGCCCAAGCAAATGACGCAGTAGCTTGTGAAGTGCTCCTCACCGAAGTAGGAGACCAAGTAGCGACCTTCCAAATCGGAGCAGACAACTATCAGACAGAAGTAGCAGTGAACGGTGTTTATAACTTGCTCAACGCTGCTGCAGCGCTTAGTTTGGCAAAAACTATCCTGCCTCAAACACCAACGCAGACTTTCATTGATGCTGTAGCGTTAGTGAAGCCAGCATTCGGTCGTGGTGAATCCATTAACTACAAGGGCACAGCGATTGACTTACTGCTGGTGAAAAACCCCTCAGGTTTCCGCCTTAGCCTGCTCTCATTCGGTAAACGTGACCGTCAAACTATGATCGCTATCAATGACAACTACGCTGATGGACGTGACCTAAGTTGGCTTTGGGACGTAGACTTTACCCTGCTGTCAGGAATCCACTCAGTTACCGGCGCACGTGCTGCTGACATGGCTTTACGCTTGCACTATGACGGGGTAGAAATTGGCCAGGTGCAGCCAGATTTGAAAGTTGCGTTAGAAGACTTCCTAAATAGTGAACCTGGAAAAGATAAGCAGATTTTCTGCTCATACACGGCGATGCTAACGTTACGAAAGCTGCTGAGTGAAAAAACTGAAGTAGAGGACATTTCATGAAACCAATTCAGATTCTGCAGCTGTACCCAAAGGACATGAATCTTTACGGTGACTGGGGAAATACTTTAACCCTGCAAAAACGCCTTGAATGGCGAGGTATCCCAGTAGAAGTTGTTGATCATAATCCAGGTGATAGCACTGATTTTCGCGCAGCTGACATCATCCTTGGTGGCGGAGGTCAAGACGCTGGGCAGGCTGCGATCCAAGCTGATTTACTTGCTCACTCAGAAATACTGAGAGAACTGGTAGCTGATGGTATGCCAATGTTGATGATTTGTGGGCTCTACCAAATGTTTGGACGGCGTTTCCTTACAGGAGAAGGCACGGAAATTCGTGGTATCGGTGTGATTCCAGCAGAAACGCGGGCAATGGAAGCTCGACTGATTGGCAATATCACGTTAGAAAACGCTGAATTTGGCACAATTGTAGGCTATGAGAATCACAGTGGGCAAACTTTCCTAGATGCTGGCGTAAAACCTTTCGGAACTGTAAAGCTAGGTGCGGGTAATAATGACGCAGACGGTGTGGAAGGAGCCTGGGTAAAAAACTTAATCGGTACATATTTGCACGGAGCTTTGCTGCCACGTAACCCACAGGTAGCTGATTATCTGCTTTCTAAAGCCTTAGAACGTCGCGCAGTTACGGGGGATTTAGATGAGCTGGAAGGCTACAGTGCAGAAACTGGGCTTTTACCTTTGACTGAGGTAGACCAGATTGCTCGTTCCGCACATGAGGATGCACTCAAGCGCTCTCGGTAACATTTAGAGGTGCGGGAGCGACTTGTGCGGTGGGTCTTACAGCGCTAGGCTTCCACCCACAGGGTTACTGGACCATCATTAGTTAAAGAAACCTGCATGTTTGCTCCGAAAACTCCAGTAGCCACAGTCAAACCATGCACTTCCCTAAGTTCTTTAACTACCGCATCAACCAGCGGGGCCGCTACCTCACCAGGTGCGGCAGCGACCCAGGAAGGACGCCGTCCCTTACGGGAATCCCCATAGAGTGTGAACTGGCTGATAACTAAAACCTCACCACCGGTATCGGCAACAGAAAGCTCGCCCTCCATAATACGTAAACCCGCTATTTTTGAGGCAACTTTAACTACCTCCGCCTGCGTGTCAGTATGTGTTACCCCCAAGAGGACACACAAGCCGCTACCCTTTACAGAACCAACAATTTCACCATCTACAGAGACAGAAGCTCCATTAACTCTCTGAATCAATGCTCGCATCCAGAAATACCCTCCTAAACCTGGCGCTCACGCAGATTCAAACCACGCAACTCTGCGCCAGGACGTTGAGCCGGAGATGCTGAAGACTTACCTTCCAGATCAACTACTACTTCCTGCAGAGCAGGTACTTCATCCTCACCCTGCACTACCGTTAGAGGAGCCTCCAAAGCTAAACCACGACGCACCACAGCTAAAGCTACCGGCCCTAAATCAGCATGACGGGCAATTGAAGTAACTGCACCAACACTACGCTTCCCAGCCAGAACCGGTGCGCCAACCTTAATTTGTACTGAGTTAGAACCATCCAACTGCAACACCACTAAGCGACGTGGGGGCTTGCCTAAATTCACAATGCGAGCCACAGCTTCCTGTCCGCAGTAGCACCCCTTATTAAGATGCACGGCAGTGCGCAACCAATCCAACTCATGGGGAAGTGACTTATCATCTACCTCATGTAAATAATCGGGGCGCATATCCTCAATACGCAAAGCCTCCCAAGCATTACGACCCGCCCAAGGACAATCTCCAGCAGAAAAAACAGAACTAACCCAAGCGTGCGTAAAAGATTCTGCCTCACCTGCAGAGACTAAAACAAAAACGCGTTTACGTTCCAAAGCAGGATGTTTAAATCCTACAGGGGTATAAGTAGTACCGCCTTCGACTACTCCCGGCCAAGGATCTTCCCACTGTCCGAAGACCCCAGGTAACGTAGCGAGGTTGTTAATTACTGTAGAAAATTTCCCCTGGGGAACAATCGTTGCGAAAACAGCAAAATCAGCAGAGACATCCGTGACTTCCACGCGCAACATGAACTGCATTTTAGTTAAAAAATCTACCAGAGCGGGGACTTTCCCGCCCTCGAGAAGTAAATAAACTTCCCCCTCGCCAGCAACCACACCGCACGCAAACTGAATCCGCCCCTGCGGATCCAATAACAGCATTTCACGCGACTCACCCGCGGTCATGCCAGTCAAAATCTGCGACGATAACGTCGTCAGCCAAGAAAAACAATCCGGGCCAGCAACGCGCACCAGCCCTAAATCATTAAACTCACACAGGGCGCGCGCAGATTCCAACGCCCACTGCTCACCAGAAAAATCCCCGTAATGAGCTACTACTCCAGAATCAGGGTCAGCTACCGCCCCGTGCACGCTTGCAGTGAAAGCAGTCAAAATTATTCTCCCGTAAACTCAGCGTAGCCAGCTAAAGCCGGCCCATCAGAAAGTAACTCAATTGGATCAGCCTCAGCGACTTTAGTTAAACGCCCAGAAAGGGTCAGTTCAGAATCGGTAAACTGTAAAGTCTCTACCAAGAATAAATCGCTCTCAGCCATACCTAGCATTTGCTGACCGTATTCCAACGTGCGTGCCGAAGCAACAGCGGCGGAAGTATCTAAAGTGAGCTGTACGCGCGGACCCTTCGCAGTACCATTCCACAGGGTTACATTACCGGTATTAGCAGTAGCGAAAGCCTGGATTACTACGCCATCTGGATAGTTAGGGTGCTTAATAATCGTCCAATATGCGGTAGACTGCCATGCGATAGAAGTTCGGCGCAGGGCATTAACACCCTCCCACACAGGTGTTTCGTTGTCTAGAGTCACACCATCTTGGGTGTTCCAAACTGTGCGAGTCACGCGCAGACAATCATCGATCACCTGTGCGTCATATTCCAACAGGCAGTGGCTGACATTTACCGGCACGTTTGCAGAATTGACATTTTCATTAGTTTCCGAGGGCGTATCGGTGAAGACGCCCCAACCCTGCCACGTACCTAGTAGGAAAGTAAGGGGGGCAACAGCTAAAGGCAGGTTATCTGGAATGTTAATCATCACTAGGCTTTCTTCAAAACTAACAGTTGCCTAAATTATCGCTCAGAAAGCACCGGTTCGCACCAGCACATAGATTGGGAGTACCGCTAAGAGGAACTTCATCGCCCCCCGGGCGAAAGCACCTTTTTCACTACACTTGCGGTTGTGTTCACCGAATAATGCGTCAATTGCGGTGATTACGGCACCGAGGGCTAAGCCAAGAGAAATTGTAAGTAGCAGAATTCCAATAGTGGGGGAGACTTTCATTAGAAAAGAGTTTAGTGCTAAATGTAGGAAACGCTGGTGAGTATCTATGGCAACCGCAATGAAACCAAGTACTACGCCGGAAAATGCCCCACCCAAAATTGCGCCGATAGCATTTGCACGCAGTGTAGAGCCGAACTGATTGCCAACTACTGCTGCAGCTACCATCACTGTGCAAGCTAGCAGAATTGTTGCCCATAGTTGTGAAGATTCTAACGCTACCCAGGCGGAGCCAACGATGGCGACGATACCACCAAAAACTGAAGAAGCCAGGGATTCAACTAAGTTTTCGCGAGGTAGTGGACGTGACATTTCGTAAAGAGCTGCCACGAGAACTGTGATTCCCAAAGATATCCCTGCCCAGGCGAGGTCACCGGTGAGACGAATAACTAAAAGATTTGGAATACCGACGCTTAGGATAGTGATTAAGCCACCATGTTCTGAAGGGGCTTCGACCAAGTCTTTCCACCCGTAAGCCAAAATCACAATGGCAATTACTACTGTGAAAGTGATGATATCAGGTATGCGGGTAAGGGCGAAAAGTACCGTGGTGAGAAATAAAAGTACCACGACGGTAGACGCTGATAGGTAGCTGAGGGGGAGCTTAATTAAGTTTCCGAACTGGTCGTTTCGGTTGAGTACGTCAAAGAAGAAACGATTTGTCTGCGATTTATTTGCCGGATGGGAGGCGTGTAGTTTTTTGCTGCGCTTTGGCAGTGGGGTGGGGGTTTTAGATTCTTCACTCACACTTAGATGTTCCCATAATGTGACAGTTAGGGCGAATAGTTTTAAGATTGGAACTGACATTGAGTTAATAAAGCCCCGGGCTCCAACTTTTGCCACTACGAGTGGCCTTCGCGCCGACAGGCGCTTTTTAACTCAATGTCTTTTTCTTTATTGTGTTCCGCGTGTCATTCAGAAAGTGATCGTGATCCGTCTCACACTCCTTTGGATTGGTTTCTGAAAAAACCCTGAAATTCCGCCTAAAAACCGTTTAAACAAAAAAATGTGGCAGAAAGTTGGGTATTCTCGCATATGCTTTAGCGGAAAACTCTATTAGTCTGGAAGTGCATGTGCCCATCAATCTAAACGGAGTATGGAAGTGCGTTTTAAGAAATCTGAAAACAGTGAAAGCTTCTTCGACCTGCTGGCAACGCAGGCGAAACTGATGGTACGCGGTGCAGAACTGCTCGCCCGTATCCCAGGTGAAAACTATGAAACTCGCGTCGCGCTACGAAATGAATTGCACGACGTAGAACACGCCTGTGACGAAGCTACGCACGCGGTAATTAACAAGCTTAACCAGACGTTCGTGACCCCATTCGACCGCGACGACATTGCCTACATTGCGGGTCGCCTGGACGACTGCATGGACTACATGGACGAAGCTGGCGATCTGATCGTACTGTACAAGGTTGAAGACCTCCCAGCAGGTATCTACCAGCAGCTGAATGTAATCCAGCGTTGCTGTGATCTAACTGCAGAAGCAATGCCACGCCTGGAAACCCTAGAGTCCATGCGCGACTACTGGGTAGAAATCAACCGCCTAGAAAATGAAGGTGATAAGGCATACCGCCACACCTTATCCCAGCTGTTCGACTCTGACATGGAGCCACTGCAGGTAATCAAGCTGAAAGATATCATTGCTTGCCTGGAAAAGGCTGTGGACAGCTTCGAAAGCCTGGCAAACGGCGTAGAAACCATCGCAATCAAGGAGTCCTGACCGGTGGATCTCACCCTATTCCTGGTAATCGTCGTTATTGCCATTGCCCTGGGCTTTGACTACACTAACGGTTTCCACGATGCCGCAAACGCTATTGCAACCTCCGTGTCAACTCGTGCATTAACCCCACGAGTTGCACTAGGCATGGCAGCAGTAATGAATTTTATCGGTGCATTACTGGGTACCGAAGTTGCAAAGACCATCGGTAAAGGCATCATCGACATCAACCAATTCACGCAATCCACAGACCACACAGCCCAGCTACATGGTCTGGGGATCATTCTCGCAGCGCTGGTAGGTGCAATCACCTGGAACTTAATCACCTGGTGGTTTGGCCTGCCATCCTCATCTTCCCACGCCCTTATTGGCGGTCTGGTAGGTGCAGGCATGGCATCTGCAACCGACGTGCTCTGGGGAGGAATCCTAGCGCAGGTTGTCATTCCTATGTTCCTCTCACCGATGGTAGGTTTCATCCTTGGTTTCGTGCTAATGAAGCTCGTCCTCGCACTGGTGAAGTCCCTCCCATACCATCGCACCATGCGTCGCTTCCGCTACGCCCAGACTGCTTCCGCAGCGGCAATGGCACTCGGACACGGCCTGCAAGACGCGCAGAAAACCATGGGTATTATCGTGATGGCACTAATGGCAGGTGGCTACGGAGAAACACACCAGATCGTTGATCCAATCACTGGCGACTGGGTAGTGCCAACCTGGGTTAAGCTCGCCGCAGCAGGTGCAATCACTCTGGGAACATACTCCGGTGGCTGGCGCATCATGCGTACCCTGGGACGTAAGGTAATCGAACTAGATCCAGCCCGAGGGTTCGTTGCTGAATCCGTCGCAGCAGGCGTACTCTACCTGACTGCATTCGTATTCCACGCACCGATTTCTACAACACACACTGTTACCTCCGCCATCATGGGTGTAGGTGCAACCAAGCGACTTTCTGCAGTTCGCTGGGGTGTAGCTGGTAACATCGTGATTGCCTGGTTCCTCACCCTCCCGGCAGCCGGGGCAGTAGCAGCAATCATATACCTACTGCTACACCTGGTGATTCCATAAACTAAAAGCTCATATAGTGGGTTTCCAGAGAAACTGGGAACCCACTATTGTTTATAGCTAAAATAAAACAAAAGCATTCAAAAACAGGAAAATCCATGCAGTTAAAAACCACGCAAGTTCTTAGCCTACTGATTGTCGCTAGTTTCGCCCTCAGTAGCTGTGCAGACGCTGTGGTAGAACTTGATCAAGGTGACTGCCTGGACCTAGCGGAAGGAATGCTCACTAACGGGCAATTCGAATATGAAGGGCTCTCCGCTATCTCATGCTCTCAGCCACATAATGCAGAAGTCGTAGGCGTACTTCGTCTCCCTGAAAAAGACTTCCCCGGAATGGAAACCCTTACCGTAAGGGCTGAGGAATTCTGTCCTACAGCTTTTGCTAACTATATTGGAAAAGAGGCTAAAGACTCTATCTTGGATCTGGTGCCACTTTCACCTACAGAAGAATCCTGGACAAGAGCAAATGATCGTACCATCATCTGTTTAGCAATTAGTCAGCATGAGAAAATTCCTAAAACATTTAAAAACTCTCGACGCTAACTAAAGCTGCTATTTGGTGCTCGCAGAGTTATTCACAGGGGTGTTTAAGTTCCAAAGTTTACATGGGGGTACCGCCCTCTAGAAATTCCCCTAATGGTGAACAAACAGGAAAGTGTCAGTCCCTCCCCCTAATATCGAAAGTAGATACTTAGGAGGAAAAATGTTTGAACGGTTTACTGACCGCGCCCGCCGCGTGGTAGTGCTGGCACAGAACGAAGCCCGCTCCCTCAACCACAACTACATTGGTACTGAACACCTGTTGCTCGGTTTAATCCAAGAAGGCGAAGGTGTTGCCGCTAAAGCCTTGGAAATGGCCAACGTAGATGGAGAACAGGTACGTGAATCCATCATTGAAATGATTGGTGAAGGTAAAAACGCACCTACAGGGCACATTCCGTTTACCCCACGTGCAAAGAAAGTTCTGGAACTATCCCTGCGTGAAGCACTGCAGTTGGGGCATAACTACATCGGTACCGAGCACATTCTGCTGGGACTAATTCGTGAAGGTGAGGGCGTTGCCTCAAAGGTTCTCGTGAAGCTCGGCGCAGACTTGGCTGAACTACGTCAAAGCGTAATTCAACTTTTGCAGGGTTACCAGCGTACCGGTGGGCGTGAAGCAGTTGGAGTTGGCGCATCTACTCCTGACCCACAGCCAGCTAACTCGGCTCTATTGGAGCAGTTCGGTCGTTCCCTCACGCAAGCTGCACGCGAAGGTCAGCTCGACCCAGTTGTCGGACGCCACCCTGAAATGGAACGCGTCATGCAAATTCTGTCTCGCCGTTCTAAGAACAATCCAGTACTGATTGGTGAACCGGGCGTAGGTAAGACCGCGGTAGTTGAAGGGCTTGCACAGGCGATTATTCGTAATGAAGTACCTGAAACCCTGCGTGATAAGCAGATTTACAGCCTTGACATGGGCTCTTTGATTGCGGGTTCCCGTTACCGTGGTGACTTTGAAGAACGTTTGAAGAAGATTCTTAAAGAAATCAAGACGCGTGGGGATATCATTATCTTCATTGACGAAATCCACACTTTGGTTGGAGCTGGAGCTGCTGAAGGTGCGATAGACGCAGCGCAAATGTTAAAGCCAATGCTTGCTCGTGGTGAACTGCAGACCATTGGCGCTACCACCTTGGAAGAATACCGTAAGTACATTGAAAAAGATGCGGCTTTGGAACGGCGCTTCCAGCCAGTGAAGGTAGAAGAACCTTCCGTTGATGAAACCATTGAGATTCTCAAAGGTTTACGTGACCGCTACGAAGCACACCATCGCATCATCATCACCGACGCTGCGATTATTGCTGCAGCGCAAATGGCAGACCGCTACATTATGGATCGTTTCTTGCCGGATAAGGCAATCGACCTGGTAGACGAAGCAGGCGCGCGTATGCGTATCCGTCGCATGACTGCTCCGGTTGAACTACATGAATTGGATGATAAGGTAGCTGACCTGCGTCGTCAGAAAGAATCTGCTATTGATGACCAGGACTTTGAACGTGCAGCTGCGTTGCGAGATGAAGAAAAGCGTCTTACCGAAGAACGCGTAGCTAAAGAAAAAGCCTGGCGTGAAGGCGATGCTGATGTGATCAGTGAGTTGGGGGAAGCAGAAATCGCGGAAGTTCTGGCAATGTCTACGGGTATTCCAGTATTGAAACTAACTGAAGCTGAATCCCACAAGCTGTTGAATATGGAAGAAGCATTACATCAGCGTGTAGTTGGTCAGGAAGACGCAGTTAAGGCTATTTCTCAGTCGATACGCCGTACTCGTTCTGGTTTGAAAGATCCAAAGCGACCTGGTGGTTCTTTCATCTTTGCGGGTCCAACCGGTGTAGGTAAGACCGAGTTAGCTAAGGCTTTAGCTGAGTTTTTATTTGATGATGAAGATGCTCTGATTACTTTGGATATGTCGGAGTTCTCTGAGAAGCATACTGCATCTCGTCTTTTCGGTGCCCCTCCTGGATATGTCGGTTATGATGAGGGCGGCCAGCTCACTGAAAAGGTGCGTCGTCGACCATTCTCTGTAGTCCTCTTTGACGAAGTTGAAAAGGCGCATGCTGATATCTTTAATTCCTTGTTGCAGATTCTGGAAGAAGGTCGTCTGACTGACTCTCAGGGGCGAGTAGTGGACTTTAAGAATACTATTATTATCATGACCACTAACTTGGGTACTCGCGATATCAATAAGGGTGTATTGACTGGTTTCCAGGCTGCTGGTGAGATGGTGAACGATTATGAACGTATGCGTCAAAAGGTGAATGAGGAGCTGAAGCAGCATTTCCGCCCTGAGTTCTTGAACCGCGTTGATTCCACTATCGTGTTCCCGCCATTGCAGAAGGAACAGATTGTGCAGATTGTTGATCTGATGGTTGCGAAGCTGGCTATTCGCATGGTTGACCAGGGGATGTTCCTTGAGATGACTGCGGCAGCGCGTAGCTTGTTGGCTGATAAAGGTTTCGATCCAGTGCTGGGAGCACGTCCGCTGCGTCGGGCGATTCAGCGTGAGGTTGAGGATGTCTTGTCTGAGAAGATTCTTTTCGGAGAGGTTAAGACTGGCCACACTGTGGTAGTTGATGTTGCTGGTGCAGAGGGGGAGCAGGTCTTCACTTTTACTCCAGTGCGTCGTGTAGTTGAAGAAGAGGGAGATTCTGCAGCGAAAGCATCTGTTGAAGTTGCGCCTACTGCGGGTTGGGAGCTAGCTTCTTTAGAACACGGAGAGGATACTTCAGAGGCTGAAGGCACTGTTGATTCTGGGCAGGAAACTGCATCTACTGATGATCCTTCTTCTGTCGAAGGCGGATTCTGATTCTTTCCGTGAGGATTTGAACTAAGGGGGGCTACTGGGTTTTCCAGTAGCCCCCTGTTTTTAATGCTGGTGTGTTGGGTGCAAACTATTAACAGTACCAACCTGCAGTGTAAGCATAAATTTGTTTTAAACACACGTTACATAACAGAACCCGGAAACTGGCAAGGGCTTAAATAATCATGCTTATAGCACTTTTCAATACCCGTGTTTAGAGAATCAGTGCGGATCTTTGTGAAAACCTGTGAAAATGTGCGTTAGGTCATTAAAAATTCAACTTTAGTCCCATTTTTTTGGTAGACTGTCTACGTTGCGCGAAAAGCTATGCGCCGAAGCATATGAACAATAAATAACAGAAAGTGGGACCAAGCATGGTCAAGTACGTCTACAACTTCTCTGAAGGCGACAAAGACATGAAGGACCTGTTAGGTGGTAAAGGTGCCAACCTAGCAGAAATGACGAAACTGGGTCTGCCAGTACCTCCAGGCTTCACTATTTCCACTGACGCCTGCCGTGAATACCTAAAACGAGGCGAAGTTCCAGCAGAACTCGCTACCGAAGTCACCAAAAACCTCCGTAAGGTTGAAGACGAAATTGGTCGTCGCCTAGGTGAGCCAACCGGCCCACTCTTGATGTCCGTTCGTTCCGGCGCAAAGTTCTCTATGCCAGGCATGATGGAAACCGTTTTGAATATCGGTTTGAATGATCAGTCCGTAGTTGGCTTGGCAGAATTTGCATCTGATGAACGCTTTGCTTGGGATTCCTACCGTCGTCTGATCCAGATGTTCGGTAAGACCGTTATGCACATTGAAGGCGATGGATTCTCTGACGCTTTGGATAAGCTTAAGGAAGATCGTGGAGTACACTACGACCACGAACTTTCTGCAGAGGACCTCAAGGGTTTGGTAGCAACCTTTAAGGAAATTTTTAAAGCAGAAACCGGTCGTGACTTCCCACAGGACCCACGTGAACAGCTCGACATGGGTATCGAAGCAGTCTTCCAGTCCTGGAACACTGAACGCGCAAAGATCTACCGTCGTCGCGAACGTATCTCTGAATCACTGGGCACCGCAGTAAACGTGCAGACCATGGTATTCGGTAATATGGGTGAAACCTCCGGCACGGGCGTTTGCTTTACCCGTGACCCATCCACCGGGCACTCTGGAGTTTACGGTGACTACCTGATGAACGCACAGGGTGAAGACGTCGTAGCAGGTATCCGTAACACTGAACCACTGTCCACCCTAGGTGATCATGATCCAAAGTCCTACCAGGAACTGCTGGGTATCATGCGTAAGCTGGAAACCCACTACCAGGATCTCTGTGACATTGAATTCACCATTGAACGTGGCAAGCTGTGGATGCTACAGACCCGTGTAGGTAAGCGTACAGCTGCAGCTGCATTCCGGGTAGCTACCCAGCTGGTAGATGAAAAGCTCATCACCATGGATGAAGCTCTTACCCGCGTAACTGGTGCACAGCTTACCCAGCTTATGTTCCCACAGTTCGACGATAAGGCTCCAAAGGAACTGCTGACTCGCGCAATGGCTGCTTCCCCAGGTGCAGCGGTGGGTGAAATTGTTTTCAATAATGATGACGCCGAAGCTGCAGCCCGCGCAGGCCGTAAGTGTATTCTTGTACGTCGCGAAACAAACCCAGAAGATCTTCCAGGTATGGTTGCAGCTGAAGGTATCCTCACTGCTCGCGGTGGTAAGACTTCTCACGCAGCTGTTGTCGCCCGTGGTATGGGTAAAACCTGTATTTGTGGTGCGGAAGCCCTGCGTGTAGACGCAGAAGAAAAGACTCTCGCAGTCGGTGATCGCATCCTTAAGGCAGGCGATATCATCGCTATTGACGGTACTACTGGTGAAGTATTCGCTGGTGACGTTCCAGTAGTAGACTCTGTAGTTACCACCTATTTGGCACACGGTCTGGAGGCCGGCCTGGAAGCAGCTGGGGCTGACGAGCAGATGGCTGACCTAGTAAACTCTGTTCACCGCTTGCTCACTCACGCAGACGCAGTTCGCACCATGAAAGTACGTGCAAACGCTGATACCCCTGAAGACTCCGAACGTGCAATCGAATTCGGTGCGGAAGGGATCGGTCTGTGCCGTACCGAACACATGTTCCTCGGTGACCGTCGCGTACTGATTGAACGAGTCATCCTCGCTGAAGAAGGCTCTGCTGACCGTCAAGCTGGTTTCGACGCCCTCGAAGAACTGCAGAAGGGCGACTTCCTGCAGATGTTGCGCGTACTTGATGCAAAGCCAATGACTGTTCGTCTCATTGACCCACCACTGCACGAGTTCCTGCCAGACCTCACTAGCCTCGAAGTTAAGGTCGCTGTCGCGAAGGCAGTGGAAGGTAAGGCTGATCCTGCAGATGAAAAGATGCTCGAAGCTGTTCGTCGTATGCATGAATCTAACCCAATGCTAGGTCTGCGTGGCGTCCGTCTGGGCATCTACCTGCCAGGCCTGTTCGACCTCCAGATTCGTGCTCTCACCCAGGCAGCAGCAGAACTGAAGAAGGAAGGTCTGGACCCCCGTCCAGAAATCATGGTTCCACTGGTTGGTTCCATCCGCGAACTTGCCATCATCCGCCACAACGCAGAACAGATTATTGCTGAAGAAGCAGCAAAGGCCGGTGTTGAGCTCGACATTCACGTTGGTTGTATGATTGAACTTCCACGTGCTGCAATGACCGCTGAGGACTTGGCTCAGGAAGCAGACTTCTTCTCCTTCGGAACTAATGACCTGACCCAAACTGTTTGGGGCTTCTCACGTGATGACGTTGAAGGTGTCTTTATCCCTAAGTACATTGAGGAAGCAGTATTCGGCGTATCCCCGTTTGAAACTATTGATCAGCATGGTGTTGGTCGCGTGGTTCGTGAGGGTGTTGAGCGTGCTCGCTCCACTAAGCCAGATATTAAACTGGGCGTTTGTGGCGAGCACGGTGGTGATCCAGAGTCCATCCACTTCTTCCATGAAGTAGGTTTGAACTACGTTTCTTGCTCTCCATTCCGCGTGCCAATCGCACGTCTGGAAGCAGGTCGTGCAGCAGTGCTAGCTGACTGAGCTGTAGAACCCTAAAATTTTGGGGCTGGTAGGTTCTCCTACCAGCCCCAAAATTATTTGAAAGTAGCATTAAAGTAAACTGCGGGAGAGGGATTCATATAATCATACTACTTAGAAATTAACTTGGGGACGATTCACAGAATCGTCCCCAAGTAGCTATGTTAAAACTCAGTGGTGGTGGTGAGCTTCAGCTTCCATAGCTTCTTCGTAGGTAACGTGAACAGTACCGTGTTCGTGTTCAGCTGGTGCGTAGATGGAGTACAACTTCAGAGCTTCGTCACCGGTGTTAGTTACGTTGTGGAACTTACCTACAGGAATGAAGATAGCGTCGTCATCACCAGCGGTAACTTCAAAGTTAAGGTCATCTTCTGCTGGGCCCATCTGTACTAAGCAGGTGCCGGATTCTATGCGGATGAACTGATCGTGGTCATCGTGCTTTTCCAAGCCGATGTCGTGACCTGGTTCAATGGACATAACGGTTAGCTGCAGTTCCTGGCCGGTCCAGATAGTGGTGCGGTAGTTGGTGTTCTGCAGGGTTTCTTTTTCAATGTTTACTACGTATGGATTTGGACCGTGGTCGGTCATGGTGTCTCCTTAGCTGGTGGTTTTGAATTTTTAGATTCCGGTGTGTTTCGCTCCGGAGTTCACTTTCAGTTTACCGCAGGATTTTAGGAAAAGCGCGGGCAGGGTGTGTTTGGAAACTATGGGGTGTGGTACGTTTTCAGTGGTACAAAACCCTGCTCAAGCATGAGACAATAGAAGTAACTGTGTTTGTGAAGGAGAGGTGCGGTAATGCCATTATTTGAACTTGACGGTGGGGTGTTGATTCCTGCCCAGTTCGGTCGTACCGTAGCAGCTGGCATTGACCAGGATATTTTAGGTAGTGTTCGCGACCAGGTTCTAGAAATTATTGGCCGCCCTTTGTTTCCGATTGTTTGGGAAGATTCCGTTAATCAGCCTCGCTTAACTGCGTTGGACCCTTCGGGACAAGTGGTTTCTGTAGAGGTTTTGTCACTACTGGATTCTGCGACGATTATTGAGTGTTTGTCTCGTTTAGCTGAGACTGCGAATATGGGGTGGAATGAGCTGGCGACTGCTTATCCTGGGGGAGTGCAGAGTTTCCGTTTTGGGTGGGCAGAGTTTCGCAATATGATGCCTCCTTCTCCGGCTCCGGGGCCACGTTTGATTCTGGTGGTTGCGCAGATTGCTGATGCGGTGCGTCCGGTTTTGGATGTGTTAGCTACTTCTGGTGTTGAAGTGCACGAGTTGGCGTTGCGTGAGATGAGTAATGGGCGTCGTTTTGTGGAAGTTCAGGCGGTTGGTCCGCGTCTTTACGGGCATAATCCGAATCTTTTACTGCAGGGCACGGGGCAGTTGAATTTACCGGGTACGGAAGTGTTAGCTGAGGAATCGGTGGAGATTCCCGAGGGCGTTGCAGAATCTGTTCCCGCGCCATTAGTTGAACCTGCATTGGTTGAGGCTCCGAAAAGAGTTGAAAAACCAGTGTTTGCACAACCGTCTGTAGCAGGTGTTGCCATGGTTGAAAGGTCAAGTTTGCCGAAACGTAGTTCTCGGCGTCTGCGCCGTTCAACGGTTTTAAGTCATACTGCGGAAGTAGTTAAGCCTGAGTTTTTACGTGAACCGACGCCAGCTGCAGCAGTGCCACCGGTTGTTACGCAAGAATCATCTACTTCTGGTGTGCAGGCCGAAACTTTAGGTGAGGATGCGACTGGCCTTTACGCTATTGCACAAATTGTGGGTAGTGAGATTGAGCTAGTGTGGAAGCTGACTGAGCGGGAACGCTATTTCGCTAAGTTGAAGCCTGAAGGCGTGATTGTAATTGATTCTTTCACTACGGATGATCCGCATTGGGCGGTTCGTTCAGTTGGAGCTATTAGTGATTTTGATGGCTGGGAAGTTTGGCGTTTAGGGTCTGACTCGGGACCAACTTTGCGGGAAGCATTAGCTGAGATAAACCGTGAGATTGTAGCTGCGTCTAAGTCACAATATCGGGGTAAACGAGCGCGTAAAGCCTAGTTTTTTGGGGGCGTAACCGGATAGGTTACGCCCCCTATTTACTATACTTTTTAAGATGTTTTAAGAGGATGGAAAGATTAGCTTAACGCCCTCGGGAAATAATCAGCGAGGAGCTAACGGAAGCTCAACTGCAGCCACACCCCGCATAGTATCCGCGCGCCCCGGGAACACTGCAGAAAGCCAACGATGCGTAGCCTCCCACACCTGTTGGCGCACATTTGGGAAAGATAGCGTCAAATCATGAACTCCACGGAATCTACGTAAAGTTACATCTTTACCAATCATCGTCGCCCGATACATTAACGAATCCACATCTAAAACACAATCGCGGAAGCGTACCTCCGCAGACCACTCAGTCTCAACAAAAGACTCTGCCGCAGACATACACAAAATCGGACAATCAATATCTAAACCAGCAGCTATCTCACGATGCCCATTCGACACTGCAGCCAGCCAGCCCGCGAAACTAACCCGCGTATCATTCTTCCACACTGGATTCGGAAACCATCCAGACACCGAAGGATCATCAGCAAAAGGCAACAATTCTTCAGGTAACTCGCCCTCTCGTTCCACATTCCAACCCTGCAGGGAATCACCGAAGAAATTATTACCGCCTGTGGGAATAACCCGCCGCGGATTACGCGGAGCAACAACATCCACAAGCTGTTCAGTTGCATAACGCATCAAAGGAGAAGGATGTAACTCTAACCAAGGAGAATTCAACCAAAGACCCGCAAAACGACCCGGATGATGCGCCACATACAAAGTAGCCGTCAAACCACCCGTTGAATGAGCCATCATCACTACCGGCAAATCATCGCCAATTAGTTCCAGCGCCTCAGAAATTTCCTCATCATATTCATTTAAATTCTGCACCCAGCCGAAGGTTTGTCCGGGACGTAGGGAACGCCCATACTTACGCAAATCTAATGCGTGGAACTGACCGCCAGCTAAAGCAATATGGCGTGCAAGTTCCGGCTGATAGAAGTAATCATTCCAACCGTGAATGTAAAGAGTGCGAAACACAGGAGTTTCAGGTGTGCCTTCAAAAACTAAAGGGTCTTTAGCTGGAACGTGGCGGACAACAGTGGCAACCACCTCACCTTCCTCATCGGGAAGTAGCTGAATCGCTTGGGCTTCAAAACCTGGACCTAGAATATCCTCACTCCAAAAACCAGGGCGAGGCACTAAAGTATCTCCAAATGCATCAGTTAGCTCAAAAACTTCACTCATTCTTCCAGCCTAGCGTGTTTTCACTCTACACAGGGTAAGTTCTGTCCTGCGACGCAGATTATCAACGAAAAGCATATATGGTGAACAGTTTTGCGGTGTAGGCACATTTGCTTTTAAAACTCACAGGGAAAAGAGACTATCGTATGCAGAGTAGGGATAGGAGTTAGACGGTCGCATCAGAAACTGAATGCCCCGACCTAGAGAAGTCGACAAGCAACAGAACTTAAACAAATATGGTGTGGGGATTATCTCTAAAGCCCCACACCATATTATTAAGTTTCTAATGCGCTGACAGCTTCACCTCAGTGGTGATTGTAGCCAGCTTCCTCGGCACGCTTGAAAGAAGCTAAGATTTCAGCTTCGGCTTCTTCGCGACCCACCCAGTGCGCGCCTTCAACAGACTTGCCTGGTTCCAGATCCTTGTAAACTTCGAAGAAGTGCTGGATTTCCAAACGGTGGAATTCAGATACGTCATCAATATCAGTGCGCCAAGAGGCGCGCTGGTCAGCTGCGGGGATACACACGACTTTATCGTCGCCACCCATTTCGTCACGCATGCGGAACATACCCAGTGCGCGGCAACGGATTACACAACCAGGGAAAGTTGGTTCTTCCAGCAGTACCAAAGCGTCAAGTGGGTCGCCGTCTTCACCTAGGGTGTTGTCGATGAAACCATAGTCATCTGGGTAGCGAGTGGAGGTGAACAGCATACGGTCTAAGCGAATGCGACCGGTTTCATGGTCCACTTCGTACTTATTGCGGTTTCCTTTAGGGATTTCAATGGTTACGTCGAATTCCACGGTAGTGTTCCCTTCCTTCAAGTATTGTGAATTCCAGGATACCGCATTAGTAATGACGTTTTGGCAGTCTACACTAGGAATAGAACATTTTTTACATTTCTTGGAGTCCACATGGCAAAACGCTCACTTTTTTCAGTGTTGGCAGTCACCACTTTACTAGCGGGGGTTTCCGGCTATGTTGTGGCAGATATTAAAGATGTGGCTCCCGGGTATTTTACGGAAAAAGCCCCTGTTGTGGGTGAATCTGCACCTGAGATTCCACAAGGTCAGTTTGATACGATTTTGCCTCGTGAGATTCGGCAAGATTTGCAGCCACTGAAGAAAAGCGATTTGCAACCCGTATGGGATGAGTTAAATAACTCTACGCAAGGTAAATGGGGTGCGGGAGCCTATGTGATCGATGCTGTTACCGGTAACGTAGTTTTTGCACAGAATGAAATGAAACCAGTGGTGCCTGCTTCTACAACTAAAGTTTTTGCTGCTTTTGTGGCTTTAGACGCACTTGATCCACAGGATACTTTGGAAACTCGAATCTATCTGGAGGGGAACACACTGCACCTGGTGGGTGAGGGGGACTTACTGTTGGGGGCAGATGAAGGAGACCCGCAGAAAGTGAGTGGACGCGCTGGCTTGGGGGATTTGGCTCGCCAAGCGGTGGCTAAAGTTGGGACAGGTCCGCAGCGACTAGTGATTCACCAGAAACTCCACGACGGTCCGCTGGTAGATCCCCGGATTGAGAAGGATTTGTTGAATTGGATTAGTCCGCAGGGTTCGGTAGCGATTAATGCTGGCTACGGTCAGGGTGGTAATAATCAGGCTCCGATCCAGCTGGTGGGCGACACTTTAGCCGAGCATTTTGCCTCTCTGGGAGCTCCGGTAGAAGTCTCTTATTCTGATGACCCATATCAGGGAGATAAACCGGTGGCGCAGGTTTCTTCGGCTTCTATTTTGGAGATAACCAGGCTAATGCTGGAACGTTCGGATAATACTTTAGCTGAGCATTTGTGTCGCCTGGCAGCGCAGAAACAGACGGGAAATTCGTCTCCGGAGTCGGCTTCGGCAAATTTAATGAGACGGATTAGTGAGCTTCCGATTCCGACGGAGGGTTTTTCAGTGACAGCGTGTTCGGGTTTAACTGAGGCGAATCGGATTTCACCGCAGACAACCGCGGAGTTTTTCTATTACCTATGGCGCCTGGGAACACCTCAGCAGAAGCAGATACTGCGTATGAATCCGGTTTCTGCTTATTCCGGTACGTTAGCGAACCGGATGACCGATTCAGTGGCGGCTGGGCGCGTACAGGCTAAATCTGGTTTGTTAGATTCTGCGGCGGCGCTGGCGGGCGTGGCAGTTACGAAAAGTGGGCGTCCATTGATTTTCCACGTGCAGACCACAGAAGTTCCCGAGGGCGCTGCAGCAACCCGTCTTGATTTAGACAAGTTCATGGAAGCGTTGGTTAATCGCTGATGATTCCGGGAGTTCGGGCTTCTGAGATGATCGGTGCGAAACCGCGGGGAGTTTTACGGGAAGTTTCCCTCTGCGTGGGGAACTTGTTGTGTAGCGAACCTAGTGTAGACCACTGGGTGGTGGCGTGCTCAGGCGGAGCTGATTCTTTAGCATTAACAGTTGCTACCGCAGATTGGTGTCACCGGCTGAATAAAGACTTCACCGCAGTTATTGTAGATCACCAATTACGATCTGAATCAGCTGCGGAAGCTGCCAGTGTAGCAGCTGACTTAATAGCCAATAAGATCCCGGCAGTAGTGGTTAAAGCCCAAGTTCGTGCGGGGCAGGGGATTGAAGCGCAGGCACGGGAAGCTCGCTACCAAGCGCTTGTTGATTTCTGTAATACACTTAACCAGCCTACAGCGGTGCTAGTGGGGCACACTCAAGACGATCAAGCTGAGACAGTACTGTTAAAACTCGCTCGCGGAGCTGGAATGAAAGCTTTAGCAGGAATGCCGCAGCAGTGGCGTAATCCGCAGGGTATTAAGTTTCACCGCCCATTTCTAGCTGAGATTCGCCGCAGACAAACTGAAGAATTCTGTAACTGCCTGGGGTTAGAGTATGTCCAGGACCCAACAAATTTCCTTGATGGCCCGTGGAAAACCCAAGCCGGTCAGGCTCTGCCACGCGTAGCTCTCCGCCATCAAGTCTTGCCACAGTTAAAAACCGCGCTAGGTCAGGATCCAATACCAGCTTTAAATCGGGTTGCGTCACAAGCCCGCGAGGATGAGGACTTTATCTTCAACTTCGCGTTGAAACGCTGGGAAAGTGGAGAGCTTCAAGATCAGTGGGGAGTGAGGGTTGACGCTCTCGAAAAAGAAGCAAAAGCCGTGCGAATGCGAATCTGGAAACTCATTTTTGCCCAGCATAGCCACATTCAACTCACCTCCAGACAACTGCAGGAACTCGACCGGTTAATCACGGACTGGCAAGGGCAGAAAGCTGTGAGCCTGCCCGGAAACTGGCAGGCAAGACGAATCAGGTGGGAAGAAAAAACAAAACAGGGTGAAAAGTGGTACAAAACTGTCCACAAACGCATTCTGGTAGAACAAAAAAACTGATTTGTGGAACACTAAATACTGGTAACAAAACTTTAATTCCAAGTGGAGGTTGGAATGAACGCTGAAGACATGGGAACTGACCTGCAAGAAATTTTCCTCACTGAGGAACAGATTCGTGCTCGTATTCAGGAAATGGCTGCTGAAATTGACCGCGACTACGCGGGCAAAGACCTGCTTCTGGTAGGTGTACTGCGTGGCGCTATCATGGTGATGGCAGACCTGTCTCGCGCTCTGAAAAACCCACTGCACATGGACTGGATGGCAGTTTCCTCCTATGGTTCGGGTACCAAGAGCTCCGGCGTAGTACGTATCCTAAAGGACTTGGACACCGACATTTCCGGTCGCCATGTCCTAATCGTAGAAGATATCATTGACTCTGGTCTCACCCTGTCCTGGCTGAAGGAAAATCTGAGCTCCCGCGGCCCAGCGTCCGTTGAAATCGCAACATTCCTGCGTAAGCCAGAAGCAGTACGCGTAGACATCGACGTTAAGTACGTGGGCTTTGATATCGCTAACGAATTCGTAGTTGGCTACGGTCTGGACTATGCAGAAAAGTACCGTAACCTGCCGTTCGTAGGTACCCTGGCACCACACGTTTACGCCTAAAACTGAAAGGTAAAGATTAGGTGGCTAAGCATAAACCAACCCCACAACCAGACCCACACAACTCTGGAGCTCCACAAGAAAAAACCGGCATGCAAAAATACCGTAAGTTCGGGTTCATTGCTGTGCCCTTGCTGGCGTTCTCCCTAGTCCTGTGGATGTTGTGGTCCCTGTTCCAGCCATCCTTGATCCAAACTTCTGAAGCACTTAATCTGCTAAAAGAAAATAAAGCAGAATACGTGCTGGTAAATGACTCGACCCGTTATGTCACACTGACTCTTAAAGAACCTTTTGTTCACAAATCAACTGGTATTGGCGACCGTGAAAAAGATCATGGTAAGAGTGTAGCTTTCACTTTCTCCCAAGATCAGGGTCCAGAAGTTCTCACACTGATTGCGGAAACAAAGTTAAAGCGTGGCTATGACGTAATCAACCCACAGCCTTCCGTGCTGGTAAGTATCCTTAACCTACTGTTACCACTGGTGTTACTGGGGGCGCTGTTCTATTTCTTCGCCACTAAGTTCAGTGGCGCCGGTGGTATGGGCGGGCCACTGGGTGGCAAGAAGCGTGACTTTAATAAGGAACGCCCACAGGTACGTTTCTCTGACGTAGCAGGTGCAGACGAAGCTGTAGAAGAACTAGAAGAAATCAAGAACTTCCTAGCGAATGCTGAACGCTATCAAAAGGTAGGGGCGAAAGTTCCTCGCGGTGTTTTACTCTACGGTCCTCCAGGTACGGGTAAGACATTGCTCGCTAAAGCTGTAGCGGGTGAAGCCGAAGTACCATTCTTCTCCATCTCTGGTTCAGAATTCATGGAACTTTACGTAGGTGTGGGTGCTTCACGCGTGCGGGAACTTTTTGACAAAGCTAAGAAAGCTGCCCCCGCCATAATTTTTATCGACGAAATTGACGCAGTCGGTCGTCAGCGTGGCAGTGGTTATGGAGGTGGTTCTGACGAACGTGACCAAACACTGAACCAGATGCTCGTAGAAATGGATGGCTTTGACGCCACCACTAACCTACTAGTCATTGCAGCAACGAACCGTCCAGACGTACTGGACTCTGCGTTACTACGTCCGGGTCGTTTTGACCGTCAGATTTCAGTGGAAGCGCCTGACATGAAGGGCCGTGAGGCAATCCTGAAAGTACATGCCAACGGTAAGCCACTGACAAACGACGTGAACCTGCGTCTAATCGCTAAACGTACCCCTGGTTTCACGGGTGCAGATTTAGCTAACGTGCTTAACGAGGCTGCGTTGCTGACAGCCCGTTCAAATGCTGACTTGATTGACATGCGCGCAATAGATGAAGCGATTGACCGAGTACTGGCTGGACCACAAAAACGTACTCGCGTTATGAATGATCACGATCGTGCAGTCACCGCCTATCACGAAGCTGGTCACGCTCTTTGCGCGGCCGCAGGACGCTACTCTTCGCCAGTAACTAAGGTGACGATTCTGCCTCGTGGTCGTGCTTTGGGATATACCATGGTAATGCCAACTGAAGATCGTTACTCAAAGACTCGAAACCAACTACTTGACGACCTGGTCTATGGTTTAGGTGGGCGTGTTGCAGAAGAACTAGTCTTCCGCGACCCCTCAACTGGGGCGTCTAATGACATTGAGAAGGTAACCTCCACTGCCTACTCTTTGGTAACTGACTACGGTATGACTAGCCAGCTGGGCTTAGCAAAGCTGGGTAAGGCAGACGGTAATCCATTTGGTCCAGCGGGTGGTCCAGGTAAAAATCACCCAATGTCTGCAGAAACTGCGGCCGCAGTTGACCGTGAAGTTCGCGCTCTGTTGGATAACGCTATGCGTGAAGCGTGGCAGATTCTCTCTAGGAACCGTGCTGTCCTAGACACTTTGGCAATGCGTCTGCTGGATGAAGAAACGCTGCTCGAACACGACTTGGAAGAAATCTTCAAGGACTTGGTGAAGCAGGAAGAACGCCCAGTGTGGAACTACCAGGCTGATGCCGCAGTAGAAGGAGCTTTCTTCGGGGAGCTTCCTAAATCAACTACTGTTCCAGCCTTGCCTGTTGAACCAGTTTCAGAACCTGACAGTGCAGAGACTTCTGCTGAGGGAACGGAAAATGAGTTTTAACCAACGGGCAGCTGAAGCTGCAGTTAGAGACTTGCTAATTGCAGTCGGTGAAGACCCGGAACGCGAAGGTCTTTTAGAAACCCCTGCTCGAGTAGCGCGGGCGTGGAAAGAGTTACTTTCTGGTTTAGATGAAGATCCCGCAAAGCATTTGGAAAAGCACTTCACAGTTGAAACTGATGAAATGGTATTGGTGCGCGACATTGAGTTTCACTCTGTTTGTGAACATCACCTGCTACCATTTCACGGGCGCGCTCACGTAGCCTACATTCCTCGCGACAACAAAGTTACGGGACTGTCGAAACTAGCACGCGTGGTTGAAGGATATGCGCGTCGCCCGCAGGTGCAGGAACGCCTCACTACTCAGATTGCTCAAGCCCTAGTTGAAAAGCTTAACCCGCAGGGAGTGTGCGTAATCATGGAAGCTGAGCACCTGTGCATGACTATGCGCGGTATTCGTAAAACCGGTGCCACCACTGTTACGTCAAAACTCTGTGGGGTAATGAATAATTCCGCTACTCGCCAGGAAATGATGACTTTAGTTATGGGTGGCAACCGTTAATGCAGTGGCTACCAGTTTTCAAAGGACCAGTTTCTTTACCAACTGACCGCACCCTGGTGATGGGGGTTCTTAATGTCACCCCGGATTCATTTTCTGACGGAGGGCGTTGGAACGACCCGCAAAGAGCAGTACAGCGTGCTGAATACCTGGTGCAAAATGGTGCAGACATCATTGACGTGGGTGGAGAGTCTACTCGCCCGGGAAGTAGTCGTATTACCGCCCTCGATGAGCAAGAACGCGTCTTGCAGGTAGTGGAGCACCTAGCGCAGCACGGATACGTTATTTCGGTAGATACGGTTAATGCAACCACTGCTGAACTTGCCGCAGAAGCAGGCGCTACGATAATTAATGACGTCTCCGGGGGGTGTCATGACCCGCGAATGGCTGAAGTAATGGCGAAAACTGACGCAGTAGTGATCATTCAACACTGGCGAGGTTTCCCCGGCACTGGTTCAGAGCGCCTACTTACAGAAAATGTTATTCCCACTTTGATTGCTGAACTGCAGTCCCAAGTGGCTACAGTTTTAGCTGCTGGCGTCAAAAAAGAACGTGTGATTCTAGACCCAGGTTTTGGGTTTGCGAAAGATACGCAGGGTTCGTGGGAAATTCTCAAATCCTTGCCTTATATTCAAAAAACCTTGGATTTACCACTTTTAGTGGGGACTTCTCGTAAACGTATGGTTAAGGAATTAGCTGGTGGGGCAGTTGATACTGACCAGCTTACAGCGGCAACATCCCTAGTGGCTGCTCAGGCTGGAGTATGGGGTGTGCGCGTACATGAGCCGGCTGCGAACTTAGCTGCGATTCGGGTGGCGCAACGCATGGCGTAACTTACCGCCACCAGCCATAAAAAATCTGAAATTCCGCCTAAAAGTAGTATAGAATTAAGACTTAGCAATCGGACCTTACCGCGAAAGAGGAAAACAGTGACAGAATCTGTTTTTGATGTGATCAATATTGAAGGGATCACTGCTCGCGGTTTGCATGGGGTCTATCCGTTGGAGCGTCGCGCGGGTCAGGAATTCAAAGTCGATATTAAGATGACCGTGGATACGCGCACCGCAGCGGTTACGGACGATCTTTCTTATACGGTGGACTATTCTCAGGTCGCGGTGGAAGTTGCGAAAATCCTTGAGGGAACTCCAGTTAATCTGCTTGAAACTTTAGCGGATACGATTGCTCGCCGGGTTTTGTCTTTCCCGCAGGTGCACGCAGTTGAAGTGCAGGTGCATAAGCCGGAAGCACCTTTGAACGTGGCTTTTTCAGATTTAACCTTAAGTATTTTCCGTGACCGCAGTAGCCTTTCTGAAGTTACTCCGGTAGTTGCAGTGGCTGATTTAACTGCTGTTCCGGTGCGCCCGGTGACAGCGACAGTGGCTTTGGGTGCTAACCTGGGGGATGCTCCGGCTACTTTAGCGCAGGCGATTGTGTCTTTGGATGAGTGCCCAGGAGTGAATGTTACTGCGGTTTCTGGTTTATTCCGTACGGCTCCGATTTTATTGCCTGAGCAGGCTCCACAACCTGATTATTTCAATGCGGTTATTGAGGCTGAGACGGTTCTTAGTCCGTTGGCGCTGCTGGACACGCTACATGAGTTAGAAGCCTCGGCGGGGCGGGTGCGTAAGGAAAAGTGGGAAGCTCGTCCGCTGGATTTGGATATTTTGACTTATGGCGATTTACATAGTGATGATGTGCGTTTAGTTTTGCCTCATCCGCGTGCGCATGAGCGAGCTTTTGTGCTGCAACCGTGGTTGCAGATTAATCCGCAGGCATGTGTGGGTGCGCGTGGCCGCGTGGAAGTTTTGGTTCAGCAGGTGCAGGATCAGAGCGTTGAGTTGCTGGCTGAGCTGTGGGTTGAGGATGCTTTAGCTGGGCATTTTTCCGAGGGCGTTGTGTCTGCTGTTTCCGCTGTCCCAGAGGTAGTTGAAGCTTCGCCGGCAGTTTCAGTTGAGCCAGTTGTTTCTGTGGTTGAGCCAGTAGTTGAAACCCAGTTTGTTCACGTGCCTGAGCCGTTTACTGCGGAAACTGGTGTAGAACCAGTAGCTTCTGAGGTGGAGCCAGCTGTGGCGACGGGTTCGATTCGTCAGACTTACCGTTTGGCAAATGCGGAGGAAACGGAGTCACCTATTTTTGCTCAGTTTGCTGCTAAGCGTGCGGCTTTGCAGACTGAGTGGATTCTAACGAAGCATCAGATTGACCGTGACTGGGAAATGTCTCAGGCTTTAAAGGCTGCGGAAGAAAAAGCTGCGCAGGAAGCTACGGCAGCTCAGGAGCGCCGTCGGGTAGAGGGTTTACCTTCTTTAGATATTCCTGTTCCAACGAAACTTCCTCCCTTGCAGTCTGTGCCAGTTGAAATGGTAGAAGAAGCAGAGGTTTCTTCTGCGTTAGATACTTTGGCAACTGAGTTACAACCGGTGAAGCAGTCGGAGCCGGAACAGTACAGTGACTTTGAGAAGATTGTTTTCGGTATTAAAACTACGCAGTCAGAGGCACCTGTTTTGCGGATGCCTTCTTGGAAGCGGGTTGTTACCCCTGTAGAACCTCGTATTGTTGATGAGCCGACGGCTGTGACTGTTTCAGATAAACCTGCAGGTACTTCAACAGAACAAGTTTCAGAATCAGCAGAGAAAACTACTTCTCTAGTTGAACCTTGTACTGATACTGCGCAGATTCCAACTACCTATCAGGGGTTGCGGCGTCGCCAGATTTTACGTCCAGACCCCACTGGCTCTATCCCGGTGATTCCGCGGAACCATGAATAATAAACTGCAGCCATTAAAGTGGAAGTACACGTCTCTTTTGGCAGTGGCTTCCACGGTAGTGGGCTACATTTTTACTCATATTTTGCTGGTAAATGCCTATGGCTTACCACGTGGTGGAACTTCATTCATCGTCACTTTCACAGTTCTTGCTGTAGTTCTCTTATACTTCGGCTGGGGAATTCGTCGTAATGCTAATAAACCACCAAAGTTTAAGGGGTTAACTGCCTATTTTGTAACTTTGCTGGCGCATGCAAGTGCCTGGACAGGAGCGTTACTTACTGGCTGGTATATCGGCATTACGCTCCCTTGGTATCTTGACATGCCGCAGTTTGAACTTAACGAAGTTACAATCGTGAACATATTATGTGTGATTGCTTCAATTACCGTGTGGGGAATCAGTATTATCGTTGAATCCTGGTGTCGTTTAGATGATGACGAGGACCCGCAGTCCGCGGGTGCTACGACAATTCCTTAAAACACAAAGGTAGAATCATTCCGACACTGAGTTTCATATAAAGGGGAACAGCATGAATGATCGTAATCAGCCACGGCGTCTGACACGTCGCCCGCAAGACCCCGCTAAACGTTCTTTACCACAGTCGCGTGGAGCCTCCGCCTCAAAACGTTCGGAAGCACGCGGTTCAGAAAAACCTCGTCAAGGTAGCGACGCCTCATTCTTAGTCCGTGAATCCTGGGACGATATTCGCTCAAGTGTAGTTAAACCACGTCGCCCTCGTTCCACATCTGCATCCTCACAAAAAGCCAGCCGACGTACTGAACCCAACCCACATACTAAGCCTGCTTCCCATGGCACACCAAAAAACTCTGGACACCGACGGCCCATAGCGCACACAGCAAGCCGTACTGATGGAAGTAGCTCTGTGAAACGTCGAAAGCGTAAGCAACCAACTGCTAAAGCACAAGTGAATTACCGTATTCTGATGAAAATCAGTTTAATAATAATATCGATAATTGTAGCTATCGTAGCCACCTGGTTCACAGTCTCTTACGTTAAAACCGCAAACGAAGCACGTAAAGCAGCCAAGATTGAAGCCAGCACTGATAAACCAGAGGTAATTGCAAACTGCCAACCAAGTGACTTACAGGTGAATATCAGTTCCAACGCCCTTACTTTAGAAAGTGGCAGCCTGTGGGATGCGAAAATTACGCTACAAAACCAAGGAATCCGCAGCTGCTACACCGAAGGCGGCCCAAACCGCTACGGTTTCCAAATCAAATCAGGAGAAGTTGAAGTCTTTAATAGCCTGAAATGTGCAGCCACAGACTCGCAGATTCCGCTACTATTAGGGCGCGGTAAATCCTGGGATATGGAACTCCCCTGGGACGGGAAAGTTTGGGTAGATTGCAACCCAACTAAGGAAGCGCAACCTGGTACTTACGTGGCAACACTGCTAAATGGTGATAAACCAGTGGGAACCCCGCAGGTACTTACCATCGTGGCGAAACCAACTAAAGAACCAGCTCCGACGGAAAAGCCCACGAACTAGCTGACTAAACCAAACACACTCAGCATTGGCCGGAGTTTAGCGCGCGTCTCAGCTAACTCAGCTTCCGGGTTTGAATCAGGCATGATTCCGCATCCGGCTAGAAGCTGCATAGACTGCTTGTCTGCCTGTAGCTGGCCACAGCGCAAAGCTAAACCAGCCGCTCCGTTACCAGCGGCGTCCATCCACCCAACAGGTCCTGCATATCGCCCACGCAGAGTTGTCTCATGTTTAGCGATAAGTTCAAACGCAACCTCCCGCGGAGTTCCACAAACAGCTGCAGTGGGATGCAGTTTTTGTAAAACTGAGATGAGTGGGGCGCCCTCGGAAACAGTAGTTTCTGCCAACTCGCCCTGCACGTCCGTCGCTAAATGACTAACGTTTGGAAGCTGTAAAATAAAAGGCTTTTGATTTGCACTGAGCTGCGTACACAACGGAGCCAACGCATCTTTTACTGAATCAGCAGCAAAACGATGTTCCGTTAAATCCTTAATAGAATCAACTAAGTCAGCTTCATTGCCGGGTGTGCAGGTGCCTGCGAGCACGCGAGAGCGAACCAAGCCTAAACGCACATCAGCAAGCATTTCAGGCGTCGCCCCTGCCAAACCTGCAACCGCGAACTGCCAGCAAGTTGGGTAAGCATCCGCTAGCTTGCGTAAAACTAGGGATAGGTCAATCGGGGTGGAAGATTGAATAATCACATCTCTTGCCAGCACAGTTTTTTGTGCTACACCTGCCTGCAGATCCTGCACCAAACCGGTAACTGAAGTAAGCCAGCTTGCTTGCGTGTCATCAATCAGGTTGAAAACGGGATCCACGCCAGGGATTGGAACAAAAGTTAGGGGAGTATCGCCTTCTATTTCTAGGAGCCATGCCCCTGCACTGGTCTGTACAAATGTACGCTGTTGGATTTGTATGATTCCGGGTGTTTCTTGGTTGAAGCCAAAGGAAAAGAACCCGATGGGAGCCTGCAGGTGGGATTGGGAAAAGAACTCTTCAAAAGAAAGTGAATCGTCGGTAGGTGAAAGTGTGTCGCGGGCTGTGGTCCAGGTGGTGTTTGCTGTTTGCAGAGTAGCTGGGAACTGGATGCTGTTACCGTAGCCGATTAAAAGTGGTTGATTGGCATCCATTAGCGCTGGGCCGTGCCAGATGGATAGCTGCGACGAATCCAGCTGAGTGCCTGGGGGAGTAGGGAAATGGGTGGTAAGGGCGTGGGCTAAACCATTTACCGTAGTTGTTGGTTGGATGCGAAGTTTCATTTAGAATCTGCCTTCTCATTGCTAAAACTAGTTTTATTTTCCCATAATTTACTGAGGGAGGGGGGAGTCGGTTGAGCGGAAAGTGTGTAGCCTGGTTGGCGACTTTTTCGGGTGCGTGCGACACTAGACCCATGACGAATAAAGGTTTTAAGGCAGCTGACGTGTCTCGGGCGACTTTAGAAAAACGTCCGGAAGAGATCGCGGGAATGTTCAATAAAGTGGCGAAACGCTATGACTTAATGAATGAAATTATGACTGTGGGACAGCTGCGTACCTGGCGTAAAGCTGTACGTGAGGCGTTGGATGTTGGTCCGGGGCAGCGCGTTTTGGATTTGGCAGCGGGAACGGGTGCTTCGACGGCAGCTTTGTTGGAAACTGGGGCTGAGTTGGTGGCATGTGATTTGTCTGAAGGCATGATTGAGGTTGGCCGTCAGCGTCACCCAGAGATTGAGTTTGTGCACGGTAATGCGTTGGATTTACCGTTTTCTGATGAGAGTTTTGATGCGGTGACAATTTCCTTTGGGATTCGTAACATTCCAGATACGGAGAAGGTTTTGTCTGAGTTGGCGCGTGTTTTGAAGCCGGGTGGTCGCTTGGTGATTCTGGAGAGCTCGCAGTTGGTTAATCCGACTTTGGCGAAGGGGTATCGTTTTTACTTGGGTAAGGTGATGCTTCCGGCAGCGAGTTGGTTCTCTTCTGATGAGGATGCTTATGAGTATTTCTTGGAGTCAGTTTTGGATTGGCATGATCAAGAGGAACTTGGTGTGTTGATAAAGGGTGCTGGTTTTAAGCATGTGAAGTATCGTAACTTCATTGGAGGAGTGGTGGCGATTCATCGCGCTTTGCGTCGGTGAGTTGAGTGCTTGGCAGGGCGTTTGGGTTTTGCTGGGCGGCTTTTCGGATTTTTTCACGAGGGCGGGGTGGATTCTCACTAAAATGAGGTCCATCTCGTCTTTTTGTGTGCCTTGTTTCACGATTTGATTTTATGACGGAAATACGTAACGTCGGTGTTGCTAAATATCCTATATGTTTTCTGAGGGTGTCCGCAGATAAACCTTAATATTTCAACGAAAAACCCCGTTTTCCTGAGTGTAACCTGAGAAATCTGTAGTGTAGATATGTATGACTTGGGTGCACTATGCGCAAAATCAGCTAGCGTGCATTGGAATGCAACCCAGAAGCGAGAGGGAAAAATGAACGACGAAACGCTCGAAAGCCAGGCGGTCGCAGAACAGCAGGAAACTGACCTGTACGCTGACGTCGTAGTCGTAGGTGCCGGACCAGCAGGGTCTTCAACCGCCTACTACTTGGCGCGCGCTGGCGTAGACGTAGCACTCCTCGAAAAATCAGAATTCCCACGCGATAAAATCTGTGGTGACGGTCTAACCCCAGCTGCCGTAGCTGAAATCCACCTCATGGGTGTTGATACCACCGGTTGGGCTCGTAACAAGGGGCTAAATGTAATTGGTGGCGGACACTCCATCTATCTGCCTTGGCCAGAACAGAAATCCACCCCCGACTACGGTATGTGTCGCGCCCGCATGGATCTGGATGAATCCCTGGCACGACGTGCCCAATCGGCTGGCGTGCGACTCTACGAAGGTTACAACGTCACCGGAGCGTTACACAGTGCAAGTGGTCGCGTAAACGGGGTAGTTGTCAAAATTGGTAAAGGCAAAGAAACCCGCGAAATTAAAGTACACGCCAAGGTAGTGGTTGAAGCTGGCGGTGTTGCAGCTCGACTGGCGACCTCTGAAGGTGTTGAAAAACATCCGAAGCGCCCACTGGGTGTGGCCGCACGCGCCTACTTCAAATCCCCTCGTGGTAACGACGAGTGGATGGACTCCCACTTGGAACTCTGGAGTGGAAAACCGGGCGAATCTGACCTGCTACCAGGTTACGGTTGGGTATTCCCCCTAGGAGACGGCATTGTAAACGTCGGTCTGGGCTCTGTATCCTCAACAGCGAAAGCCACTACCCTGCCATACAAGGATATTTTTAAAACCTGGATTGCTAACCTCCCTGAAGAATGGGAAATGACTGAAGAAACCATGCTTGGTCCGTTGCGTTCTGCAGCTCTGCCAATGTCATTCAACCGCAAACCGCACTATGCAAACGGCTTAGTAATAGTTGGTGACGCTGGCGGTATGGTATCCCCATTTGACGGAGAAGGTATTGCACCAGCAATGCGGGCAGGGCGTTACGCTGCAGAAGCAATGGTTTCAGCGCTGGCACGTCAAAGTGATGCAGGATTCGACCTGGCAATGCAACGCTACACTGAAGCGCTGCAAGCTGACTGGGGTGGCTACTACCAGTTGGGACGTGTATTCGTGCGATTGATTGAAAATCCTAAAATCATGCAGATCTGTACTAAGTATGGTCTGCCTCGACCACGCTTAATGAAACTGGTCCACAAGCTTTTGTCTGATTCCTTTGAACGGAAGGGAGGCGACATCGATGATTACCTTATCAACACGCTCTCCCGCATGGTTCCAAAGGTATAAGGCACTATCTGCGTAAGTAGATAAAACTAAAGTAAAGAAAAAGGCGGAAACACATGAATAACCCATATTTCCCGCTGCTGATTATGGCAGGAACGGCGCTTTTAGTAGCGTTGGGCGGTCTGGCAGCATCGGCAATTCTTGGTCCAACCAAGAAGAATACCGTTAAGTACAGCAACTACGAATGTGGTGTTGACCCAATCCACGCAGACGCAGAAATGGGCCGATTCCCAGTTAAGTACTATCTGGTTGCTATGGCATTCATTGTGTTCGATATTGAGGTTGTTTTCCTCTACCCATGGGCAGTCGCATTCGACCAGCTCGGGTTATTTGGGCTAACCGCAATGCTCACGTTCATCACCCTGGTCACCGTCCCATTCATTTACGAATGGCGTCGGGGCGGCCTGGAATGGGACTGATAGGAGAAGAAACAAATGGGTATTGAAGAAAGCTTGCCATCAGGCGTTGCACTGACCTCAATTGAGGCAGTTCTGGACCTGGCACGCAAGCACTCTCAGTGGCCAGTGACCATGGGTTTGGCATGCTGCTCCATCGAAATGATGTCAGCAGGTACGCCACGTTTCGACATGGCACGTTTTGGTCTGGAAGTGTTCCGCGCATCGCCACGTCACGCTGACCTGATGATTATTGCTGGGCGCATGTCACATAAAATGGCGCCGATTGTACGTCGTGTCTACGACTCCATGCCAGAACCCAAGTGGGTAATCGCTATGGGCGCTTGCGCATCCAGTGGTGGCATGTTCAATAACTACGCTTTGGTTCAGGGAGCAGACCACATTGTACCAGTTGATGTTTACCTTCCAGGCTGTCCGCCACGCCCAGAAGCACTCATCAACTCCATCCTGGTTCTGCGTGAACAAATCAGTAAAGAACCGATTGGCGCACACCGTGCAGAAATTGCCCGTCGTGCAGAAGAAGCAGCTTTGGCTGCTACTCCGACCGCAGCAATGAAGGGACTCCTAGCATGAGTGAAATCGTCCCCTCTGAAGAAGTAATGGGACTCAACCAGCAGGTTGAACGTAGCGCTCCACAAGGCGAAACTATCGGCGTCCGCCACGGTATGTGGGGAGTTCATGGCTCTGGTGACACCACCGGTTTCGGCGGTCTTATCCGCGAGATTACGCTACCTTCCGAATCTGCCCGTCCATACGGCGGGTGGTTCGATTCGGTAGTAGATATTCTCGAAGAGCTTATCGAAGCAGAAGGCCTGGCAGTAAAAGACGTGATTGAACGCGTTGTAGTTGACCGTGACGAACTCACCATTTTCATCAGCCGTCAACACCTTCTACAGGTATGTCAATGGCTGCGTGATGACCAGGACTTGCGTTTTGAACTTTGCCTGGGCGTTTCGGGTGTTCACTATCCAGGCGATAAAGGACGTGAATTCCACGCAGTTTATGCACTCATGTCCGTAACCCACAACCGCAACTTGCGTTTGGAAGTAACCTGCCCCGATATGGATTGCCGGATTCCTTCCGTTGTTTCCATTTACCCAGGCAATGACTGGCACGAACGTGAAACCTGGGATTTGATGGGGATTATCTTCACCGGCCACCCAGGGCTAACCCGAACCGCAATGCCAGATGACTGGGTAGGACACCCGCAGCGTAAAGACTACCCACTGGGCGGCGTTCCAGTTGAATACAAGGGCGCTACCGTTCCACCACCAGACACCCGGAGGTCGTACAACTAATGATTAACGAAACTCCAGCATTCCGTGCCACCGCAGCGGCACTGGACGTAGAGGAACTTCCAGAAGTACTCGCCATGGGTGGTGACTGGGAAGACGTCCTCTCAGAAATCGAAAAGATCTCAAACGAACGCATTGTGCTTAACTTGGGGCCAGTACACCCATCAACTCACGGGGTTCTACGTGTAATCCTCGAAATTGACGGTGAAACCGTTCGTGAGTCTCGGCTGAACACCGGCTACCTCCACACCGGTATTGAAAAGAATATGGAATACCGCACCTGGACACAGGGCGTAACCTTCTGTACTCGTATGGACTATGTAGCCCCACTGTTCAACGAAGCCGTCTATGTGAAAGCAGTTGAAAAACTCCTGAATATTACTGACCAGGTGCCACAGCGGGCAAACTGGATCCGTATTCTGCTGATGGAACTCAACCGCATTGCCTCTCATCTAGTTGCAATCGGTTCCGGCGGTAACGAACTTGGCGCTACCACCATGATGACCATCGCTTTCCGTGAACGTGAAGAAATCCTGCGAATCCTCGAACGCATCACTGGTTTGCGTATGAACCACGCGTATATGCGTCCAGGGGGTGTGGCACAGGACATTCCAGAAGGAACTACCGCCTACATCCGAGAACTACTCCCAAAGATCCGTAAGGGGATTGGCGAACTACAGGACCTCACTCAGGAAAACCCAATCTTTAAGCTACGCCACGTAAACGTCGGTTACATGTCGTTGCCAGCAATGATGGCGCTAGGTATGACCGGGCCATGTCTGCGCGCTGCCGGCCTGCCACTGGATTTACGCAAAACCCAGCCATACTGGGGCTACGACCAGCTGGAATTTGACGTGCCAGTACGTGACCAGTCGGATGCCTACAACCGTGTCCAGGTACGTTTTGACGAATGCTACCAGTCACTTCGCATCATCAACCAGTGTCTGGCACACCTGGATGAAACCGAAGGTGAACCAGTGATGGTGCAAGACCCAGCAATCAAGTGGCCAGCCCAACTGTCCGTCTCCACCGACGGGCAAGGCAACTCCTTGGAACACATTCGTGAAATCATGGGACACTCCATGGAATCGTTGATTCACCACTTTAAGCTGGTAACTGAAGGTTTCAAGGTACCTGCTGGGCAGGTATATGAAACCGTCGAACACGCAAAGGGCATCATCGGCTGTCATGCAGTATCTGAGGGCGGCACCCGTCCTTACCGCGTACACTTCCGTGACCCATCCTTCTCTAACCTACAGTCTTTCGCAATGATGACTGAAGGTGGCCAGCTAGCGGATGTGGTTGTATCCCTCGCTTCAATCGACCCAGTACTGGGAGGTGTAGACCGCTAATGTACAATGCAGAAACCGAAAACCGCTTACGCGCCGAAGCCGCGCAGATTGTGGCACGTTATCCACAGGGACATGAACGTTCCGCCCTATTGCCAATGCTGCACCTAGTACAGTCTGAAGACGGCTACGTCTCTGCAGACGGCATCGCCCTCTGCGCAGATGTTCTGGGCCTTACCCGCCCAGAAGTCTCTGCAGTAGCTACCTTCTATTCACAGTACAAACGTCACCCTAACGGAGACTACAACGTAGGGGTGTGCACCAACTCCCTCTGCGCTGTCATGGGTGGCGACCAAATTTGGGAAACTGTTGAAGGCCACCTGGGAATCGGACATGACGAAACCACAGCAGATGGAAAAATTACCCTAGAACGCCTGGAATGTAATGCAGCTTGCGACTACGCGCCAGTCGTAATGGTGAACTGGGAATTCTTTGATAACCAGACCCCAGAATCTACCATCGCTTTGGTTGATGACCTAGTAGCAGGTCGCCCAGTAGCACCAACGCGAGGCCCAAACCAGATTCGCACCTTCAAAGAAATCTCACACCTACTAGCAGGATTCGAAGATGGACTGGTAGACGAAGGCCCAGGTGCCGGTGAAGCCTCCCTCCGCGGTCTAAAAATTGCACAGGAAAAGGGCTGGACTGCTCCACAGGTACAGGAAGGGCAGAACTGATGAGTGAAGTAACTTTTACTAAGCCAGGCACCCTGACCCCAATCCTCTCACACGGTTGGGACCACGACCGTTCTTGGACATTAGATTCCTACCGCGCTCGCGGTGGCTACCGAGGGCTGGAAAAAGCACTCACCCTGGAACCAACGCAAATTACCGACATGGTAAAAGCATCCGGCCTCCGCGGTCGTGGTGGCGCGGGCTTCCCAACCGGTCTAAAGTGGTCATTCCTACCACCAGATGACGGAAAGCCCCGTTACTTGGTAGTAAACGCAGATGAATCTGAACCAGGTACGTGTAAAGATATTCCACTGCTAATGGCAAACCCACATGCACTGATTGAAGGCATGGCGATTACTGCCCGCGCAATCCGCTGTGAACACGCTTTCATCTACCTGCGTGGCGAAGTAGCTCACGTTTACCGCCGTCTGCTGGCAGCAGTCCGTGAAGCTGAAGAAGCAGGTCTAATCGGTCAAGGACTGGGACCAAACGGTGACTTTAACCTGCGTATCACCGCCCACGCAGGTGCAGGTGCATACATCTGTGGTGAAGAAACCGCGCTGTTAGATTCCTTAGAAGGACGCCGTGGACACCCACGATTGAAGCCTCCATTCCCAGCGGTTGCGGGTCTTTACGCACGTCCTACCGTTGTGAACAACGTGGAATCCATCTCCCAGGTGCCAGGCATTTTCGCTAACCCTGAAGGCTGGTTTGCTGCTATGGGTACTGAAAAGTCCACCGGTCACGGTTTCTTCTCAGTGTCTGGACACGTAAATAACCCAGGTCAGTTCGAAGCACCCTTCGGTATCACTATGCGTGAACTCATTGAAATGGCGGGTGGTATTCGCGACGGACACCAGTTAAAGTTTTGGACTCCCGGTGGTTCCTCAACCCCAATCTTTACTGAAGCTGAACTGGACGTGCCGTTGGACTACGAATCAGTTGGAGCAGCTGGATCTATGCTGGCAACCCGTGCGCTACAGGTATTTGATGAAACTACTTCTGTAGTTCGTGTTATTACCCGTTGGACTGAGTTTTATCAGCATGAATCTTGCGGTAAGTGTACTCCATGTCGAGAAGGCACCTACTGGATGAAGCAAATTATGCTGCGCCTGGAAGCCGGGCGTGGTAAGCCAGGCGATATTGATCTGCTGGACGAAATTGCAGGCAACATTGCGGGCAAGTCCTTCTGCGCCCTAGGTGATGCAGCTGCAACGCCAGTTCGCAGTGGTATCGCTAAGTTCCGTGAAGAGTTCGAAGCTGGCCTTACGACCCCAGCTCGGGAACTATTCCCATATGAAGCATCCGCCGTATTCAACCAGGGAGGCACTCGATGAGCGCACCTAACATGGTTAATCTAACCATCGACGGCACCCCAGTCAGCGTCCCACAGGGAACTCTGATTATCCGTGCCGCCGAAAAGATCGGGATTCGTATTCCGCGCTTCTGTGACCATCCACTGTTGAAGCCAGCTGGAGCTTGCCGTCAGTGTTTGGTTGAAGTAGCAATGCCTGACCGCGAAGGCGTAGTTCGACCAATGCCTAAGCCGCAGACTTCCTGCACTATGACGGTAATGGAAGGAATGGAAGTTAAGACCCAGCGCACTTCTGAAGTAGCTGAAAAAGCACAGAAGGGCATCATGGAGTTTCTGCTTATTAACCACCCACTCGATTGTCCAATTTGTGACAAGGGTGGCGAATGTCCACTGCAGAATCAGGCTATGAGTGACGGTCGTGAAAAGAGCCGTTTCATTGATGCTAAGCGTTCTTTCGCAAAGCCAATCAAACTCTCTACACAGATTATGCTTGACCGGGAACGCTGCATTCTGTGTCAGCGTTGTGTCCGTTTCTCAAAGCAGATCGCAGGAGACGCGTTCATCGATCTGCAGGGACGTGGCGCAGGTACTGCACCAACTGATCATCACTACTTCATGGGTGAACAGATTGGTACCTTTGATACTCAGGTGCTGGGTTTCTACAACCCAGAATTGAACCCGACCGGGCATGATTTAACTCCAGCTGACGAATATGCTGGCCCATACGGAAAACCCGGTGTTGCTGGTAGCCTCACTGCTGGCCCAACCGGTGATGCTGAACTCGATGAAACTGGTCGTCCATTCGCTTCCTACTTCTCTGGCAATACCATCCAGATTTGTCCAGTAGGCGCACTGACGGCAGCATCTTACCGTTTCCGTGGTCGTCCATTCGACCTGGTATCCACTCCGTCAGTTTCCGAACATGATGCGTCTGGCTCCGCTATTCGCGTTGATATTCGGCGAGGTGAAGTGGTGCGTCGCCTAGCTGGTGAAGACGGACAGGTAAACGAAGAATGGATTACTGATAAGGATCGTTTTGCCTACCAGTGGTCAACCACTGAAAACCGTCTCAACAAGCCTCTGGTACGTAAAGACGGCGAATTGGTTGAAACCTCCTGGTCTGAAGCACTGCAGGTAGCAGCAGCAGGTCTACGCAAAGCGCAGGAAACTCGACGTTCTGTACTGTTGCCAGGTGGTCGTCTAACTGTTGAAGATGCTTACGCTTGGTCTAAGTTCGCTCGCGTAGCGTTGGGAACTAACCAGATTGACCAGCGTGTTCGCTACACTTCCGGTGAAGAATCTCAGTTCCTCGGTTGCTTCGTTGCTGGTAAAGGCTTGGACGTAACCTACAGTGACTTAGAAACTGCTGGTCGTGTACTAATGGTAGGTTTGGAAGCTGAAGACGAAATCGGTTCCGTATTTCTACGTCTCCGTAAGGGAGTTTTAGCTGGGGCAGTTAAAGTAACGGTGCTTGCACCATTTACTTCTAACTCCACTAAGAAGCTGTCCGCGCAGCTCTTGCAAGCCACCCCGGGTACTGAAGTTTCAGTACTAAACAACTTGGATTCCGCCCTCGTGGAAGAACTTGCCAACGGAATTATTCTGGTAGGTGAACGCGCTGGCGAAACCCCTGGACTCTACACTGCAGTGGCGAGCCTAGCGCAGCGTACCGGTGCTCGCCTGGCTTGGATTCCTCGTCGTGCAGGTGAACGAGGTGGTCTGGACGCAGGTCTTAACCCAGTCTTGCTGCCATTCGGACGACCAGTTGCCGATGCTGTTGCTCGTGCAGAAGTCGAAGCTATTTGGGGTGTGAAGGTGCCAGAAGCACACGCACACTGCACTCGAAACATCGTTGCTAAAGCGGCAACTGAATCTTACGATGCCATCATCACCGGTGGTATTGACACTCGCGACTTCCCATCCTCTGCAGAACTCACCGAAGCCCTGCATAAGGCTGAATTCGTTGTTGCTTTGGAGGTGAATCGTACTGCTGTTACCGAGCTTGCTGACGTAGTTTTGCCGGTTGCTCCGGTAGCTGAAAAGAACGGCACATTCATTAACTGGGAGGGTCGTCTGCGTCCATTCGGACAGGCACTGGCAAGTCGCGCGCTCACTGACCGCGACGTTTTGAACCGTTTAGCTTTGGAACTCGGCTACGAAATGGGGCTGGAAACTCTTAAGGCCACTCACGCTGAGATTAATCAGCTGATGGGCTACCGAGGAGCACGTTTACAACAGCCAGCAGTTGATGCAAGCACAGCTGTTGAAGTTGGTGCGGGGCAGGCAATTTTGGCTACCCACAAGCCAATGCTTGATGCGGGTCTACTACAGGCAGGTGCAACTGAGCTGGCAGGTACGGCTCGTAAGCCAGTTGCCCGCCTGAGTGCGGAAACCGCTGGGACTCTGGGAATTTCAGAGGGCGCTATACTGAATGTTTCCACCGACAAGGGCACTATCACGTTGCCACTGGTAATCGCAGACTTACCTGCGTCAGTAGTTTGGGTACCAGAATGTTCTACTGGATCCTTCGTACATGACACTCTTGGAGCTAAGAACGGCTCTGTAGTAACAATCGCAGCTAACGCGGAGGTGACTCGATGAGTTTAGAACTTCTGGCTGTACTGGCGTTCCCATTTGCGCCACCAACTACTACACCAGCAGATTTCTCTGAAGAAACCTGGTGGCTGACCTTAATCAAGGCACTTTTCATCGTAGTGTTCCTGATTGCATCCGTGATTATGGCACTGTGGGTGGAACGTCGTGGCTTGGCACGTATGCAGACTCGTCCAGGACCAAACGTGGCTGGGCCACTGGGGTTGTTCCAAGCCTTTGCTGACGCAATTAAACTGCTTTTCAAGGAAGACATCTGGACTGATAAAGCAGACAAGTTAATCTACTTTGCTGCGCCAGCAATCTCAGCGTTTTCTGCATTCATGGTGTTTGCGGTAATCCCATTCGGACCAAACGTAAACATCTTCGGTCACTCTACTCCACTGCAGCTCACCGATATGCCAGTAGCAATCCTCTACATTCTGGCGATTGCTTCTTTAGGGCTGTATGGCATTGTGCTGGGCGGTTGGTCTTCTCAGTCCACGCTACCGTTGCTGGGGTCCGTCCGTTCTGCGGCACAGGTAATTTCTTATGAACTAGCAATGTCCATGTCCCTGGTATCGGTGTTTATTGTGGCAGGGTCCATGTCCACCTCTCAGATCGTTGCCTCTCAGGACCGCGTTTGGTGGGCTTTTGCGTTGGCACCAGCCTTCATTATTTACATCATTTCTATGATTGGTGAAGTGAACCGACTGCCATTCGACCTTCCAGAAGCAGAAGGTGAAATCGTGGCAGGACACATGACCGAATACTCCTCCATGAAGTTCGCCTGGTATTTCTTGAGCGAATACATCAACATGTTTAACGTTTCCGCTGTTGCAACCACCGTATTCCTAGGTGGTTGGCACGCACCGTTCTTCCTGTCCTACATCCCATTCATTGACTTTAATGCGGGCTGGTGGGGCATGCTGTGGTTCACCGTGAAACTATGGGCAGTATTCTTCTTCATGGTTTGGACTCGTGGTACGTTGCTCCGTTTCCGATACGACCAGTTCATGGCATTGGGATGGAAGATTCTCATTCCAGTTTCCCTAGTGTGGTTGGTACTAGTAGCAATCATGCGTGCAATCAACAACTGGGCTCCAGAAGCAAACAACTACTTCTTTGGTAGCATTTTTGGTCTACTCACCGCAGTCCTCGTAGTTTCTTACCTGGTAGGGGATAAAGAAGAAACAAAGACGAAGCCTGCGACAGTTGAATTTGACGCATTTGCCGGTGGTTATCCAGTTCCGCCACTGCCAGGACAGGTACTACCTGCCTCTCCTCGCGCAGGTCGTGTAAAGACGTCCTCGGAAAAGAACGAAACTGCTTCCGTAACTGCTGTAAAGGAGGGTGAAGATGACTGAGCAGAAACCAGCAGACGAAATGCTTTATGAGCATGATCCGAAAGGATTCTTGGGAGAACTATTCGCACCGGTTGCTGGCTACGGGGTCACCATCACCTCATTTTTCCGCCCAACCGTTACAGAACAGTATCCTTTCGAGGGTCCGTATGTAATGCCACGCTTCCATGGGCGTCACCAGTTAAACCGTTACGCTGACGGTCTGGAAAAGTGTATCGGCTGTGAGCTCTGTGCTTGGGCTTGTCCAGCGGACGCTATCTTAGTTGAAGCAGCTAATAACACTCCTGAAGCACAGTACGCACCGGGCGAACGCTACGGTCGTGTCTACCAGGTGAACTACCTGCGTTGTATTTTCTGTGGTCTTTGCATGGAAGCATGCCCAACCCGTGCGCTCACTATGTCTACCGACTTCGAACTGGCAGACTACAAGCGTGCGGACCTTATCTTCGAAAAGCCACAAATTCTGGCTCCACTCGAAGAGGGAATGCTTGCTGCACCACACCCAATGGTTGAAGGTCTTACTGACGGTGACTACTACCGCGGTGAAGTAACTGGGCCAACGCAAGCACAGGTTGACTGGGTACGTGAACACCGTCCAGAAGATCCCACTCTGCAGGCAGCTGCCAAAGCAGTTGTAGATAAAACTCAGGAGGCGGCAAAATGATGCCAGCGTTCTTAGAAAATACCCCACAAATGGCTAGCTCCAGCGAAGCAGTACTATTCTTCTTCGTAGCTACCGCCATGATTGCTGGTGCACTGGGTGTGCTTTTCTTAAAGAAAGCGGCCTACGCAGCAATCTCTATGGTAGTAGTGATGGTTGGGCTGGCAGTTCTCTACCTGCTACACGGTGCCCCATTCATGGGCATCGTACAGATAGTGGTTTACACCGGCGCGATTATGATGCTGTTCCTGTTTGTCCTCATGATGATTGGTTTGAACGCATCTGACGAATACCAGTCGCAAAACCGCACTTACATCACCATGGCAGTAACTCTAGCGACCGTACTGCTTGCAGGTTTCGGTATTACAGTTGCCTACACTGCGATGGGTGAAACCCAAGAGTTCAAGGTAGATGCATTTTCTGACGCCCCCGTCGAAGAACTTGCAAAAACCCTGTTCGCAAACTACTGGTTTTCCATGGAACTTGCTGGCACCCTGCTGATTGTCGCAGTAATCGGAGCAGTCCTCCTCACAAACGGTGACCGTCTGACAAAGCGACACACACAGCGTTCAGTTGTGGAAGCAAAGATGGCAGCATACGCAGCGCGGGGCCGCCACGTTGGCCAGCACACTGCTCCAGGTGTTTACGCGCAGTCAACCTCCGTTGATGTGGGCGCGCTCTCTGGTGAAACCCAGACCGTAGTCACTGAATCTATTCCGCGTGTACTGCGAGTACGTGGGCTGGACCGCTCTATCGGCAACCTAGATCCACAACTGGCAACTCGTTTACGCGATGCTCAGCAAGGAGATAGCACCCATGCAATCCATGGGACTTACGCAGTTTCTCGAGTAGGCCAATCTGAAGCCTGGGGTATGAGTGGTAAGGAAGCACCAACTGGGTTGGTGCAGTACGAAGAAAACCCAGCAACTGTTGAAGTTACTGAAGGAGAGGAACAAAACCGATGAGCCTCTACTATTACCTATTCCTGGCACTCGCCCTTTTCGCGATTGGGGCTGCAACCGTGCTGGTACGTCGTTCTGCCATCATCTCTCTGATGGGTGTGGAACTCATGCTGAATGCCACTAACTTGGTATTCGTAACTTTTGCTCGTATCTTCGGTGACTTTAACGGACAGGTTATGGCATTCTTCGTAATGGTCGTTGCTGCCGCTGAAGTTGTAGTTGGTCTGGCAATCGTAGTGACTATTTTCCGATCCCGTCGAACCACTTCGGTTGACGAATCTAACCTACTGAAGAACTGAGGAAGGAAACATGACTCAACTAATGCATCTTCCTCTGCATGCTGAAGGAGCTGTAGAGACAATCGCAGCCACTGGAATCGCTTCCTACGCTTGGCTGATGATCGCAGTTCCACTAACAGTTTCCCTTTGCCTTTTAATCGCAGGGCGTTGCACTGACAAGTGGGGCCACTGGGTAGCAGTATTAGCGTCCTGGACCTCCTTCGGTATTGGACTAGCAATCCTGTTCCAGTTACTGGCATTAAACCCAGACCACCGCCGTTTGAGCTTGGATCTATTTAGTTGGATTCCAGCGGGAGACTTCAGCGTAAACTTTGGTTTGCTTCTGGACCCACTGTCATTGACTTTCGTGATGCTAGTAACCTTCGTGGGTTCTCTCATCCACGTTTACGCAGTAGCATACATGGAACACGACACTGACCGCCGTCGTTTCTTCGCCTACCTGAACCTCTTTATCGCAGCTATGCTGACGCTGGTTCTAGGAAACTCCTATGCCGTTCTCTTCGTCGGTTGGGAAGGTGTAGGTTTGGCATCCTACCTGCTGATTGGCTTCTGGAACTACGTTCCTGAATACGCAACTGCAGCTAAGAAAGCCTTCGTGATGAACCGTGTCGGTGACATGGGCCTGCTACTTGCCATGATGGCAATGTTCGCTTCCTACGGTTCCGTAGATTTCGAAGTAGTTGCGCACGAAGCTCCAGAAATGGGAGCGCAGGTAGCTACCGTAATCGGTATCTTCCTGTTGGTTGCAGCCTGTGGTAAGTCCGCGCAGTTCCCACTGCAAGCATGGCTTGGCGACGCAATGGCAGGTCCAACCCCAGTATCCGCACTGATTCACGCAGCAACTATGGTTACCGCTGGCGTGTATCTGGTAGTCCGCTCTGGCGCAATCTACTTGGAAGCTCCAATCGCTGCTACTGCAGTAGCTGTAATCGGTGCAATCACCCTGCTCTTCGGGGCAATCGTGGGTACCGCTAAGGACGATATGAAGAAGGTACTGGCAGCTTCCACCATGAGCCAGATTGGCTACATGATGCTGGGTGCTGGTCTGGGACCAATCGGCTGGGCATTCGCAATCTTCCATCTCTTCACCCACGGGTTCTTTAAAGCCCTCATGTTCCTCGGCGCTGGCTCAGTCATGCATGCGATGAACGACGAAGTAAATATGCGTAACTTCGGTGCTCTCAACAAAGTAATGAAGGTAACTTGGATTACTTTTGCCTTTGGTTGGCTCGCTATCCTAGGTGTTCCACCCTTCTCTGGCTTCTGGTCAAAGGATAAGCTCATTGAACACGCTTTCACTGCTAACCACTTCGGAAACCTCGACGCTGTCTGGGCTGGTTGGGTATTCGGCATGGTTGCGTTGGTAGGCGCTGGTATTACCGCGTTCTACATGTCCCGCCTGTTCTTCATGACTTTCCACGGTAAACAACGCTGGTCTGAATCCGAATACCATCCTCACGAAGGCTCCGCACTGATGACCGTCCCTATGATTATTCTGGCGGCCGGCGCAGCAGTCCTGGGTGGCATTCTCACCTGGAACAACCTTTTCGTAGACTGGTTGGCGCCAGTGCTGGGACACGGCGAACACCACGAACCAGTAATCCCAATCATCGCGATTCAGGTTCTCACCCTGGTGTCCGTAGTTGTAGGTGCCGGCCTGGCATACAAGATGTACCACGTAGCAGATGTGCCGGTGGCAGTACCTGCAGGTAACGCCCTCGTACACGCTGCTCGTAACGATCTCTTCCAGGACAGCCTGAACGAAAACCTGTTCATGCTCCCAGGTACCGCCCTTATGAATGGGGTGGTCGCAACCGACAAACACGTGGTCGACGGTAGCGTTCACGGCATTGCCAAGGCCTCTGCAAAACTCGGAAGTCTGGTAAGCCGCACGCAAACCGGTTACGTACGCGCCTACGCCGGGTATATTCTGGCAGGCGTAGCTCTGGCCCTGATTACAGTTCTGGCACTTCAGTACTAAGGACCAAGGAGAAAAGATATGTTTGAAATTCTAAACGGCACGTTCCCAGTGCTTTCACTCTTAATCGCCTTGCCAGCCCTGGCAGGTGTCCTGGTACTAGCTGTAAAGCCATTACGTATAGCCGGTCGTTGGATCGCCCTTTCCGTATCCACCTTGGAAATTGTTTTGGCGCTTTCTGCAGCTTTCATGATTGATTGGTCCGCCAAAGCAACTTACCAGCTAGCAGAAACCTACACTTGGATTCCACAGCTTGGTATTAGCTGGGCGCTAGGCGTAACTCAACTTTCCCTGGCAATGATTCTGCTGGCAGTCGCCCTAGTGCCAATCGTCCTCCTGGCAGCTTGGAATGAAGACGCTGAAAATGCACGCGAAGGAAAAGCTGGTAAGTACGCTGCACTAATCCTCATTCTGGAAGCATTCATGGTGCTGATTTTCTCAGCCCGTGACGTAGCAGTTTTCTATTTTGCTTTTGAAGCCATGCTAATTCCGCTGTACTTCATGATCGGCAACTTCGGGCGTAACAACGCCAAGGCAGCTGCAGTTAAGTTTTTGCTCTACTCCTTGGCAGGTGGTTTGGTGATGCTGGTGGGTGTAATCACCCTCTACGTTTACGCTGACCGTCAAGCAGGAACTTTCCTCATCGAAAACCTAGCACAACTCCAGCTCCCCGCTGCAGTTGAAATGGGAGTATTCGTAACCTTCTTCATTGCATTCGCAATCAAAGCTCCCATGGTTCCAGTGCACACTTGGTTACCAGATACCGCGGCCGCAGCGCGACCAGGAACATCCGTTCTGCTGGTTGGTGTACTGGATAAAATCGGTACCTACGGGATGATTGCTCTATGTTTGCCACTGTTCCCTCACGCTTCAGTTGAAGCAGCTACGGTAATCATTATTTTTGCATTGATTTCCGTTATCTACGGTGCTCTGGCAGCTATCGGTCAAAAGGACATAATGCGACTGGTATCCTTCACCTCCGTATCCCACTTTGGTTTCATGGTACTGGGTATCTACATCGGTTCTACAGTGGCTTTAACTGGCGCTATGTTCTATATGGTTGCGCACGGTGTTTCCATTGCCGCTATGTTCCTCATCTCTGGTTTCCTCTCTGACCGCGGTCACACTCAGGAAATCTCAGCTTACCGCGGTATGCAACGCGTAACCCCAGTGCTGGCAGGTACCTGGCTGGTTTCTGGCTTGGCTTCTGTAGCTCTGCCAGGTTTGTCCGGTTTCGTCCCTGAATACCTAGTGTTGATCGGCACCTATAAGGTATCTCCAGCTGCAGCTGCAGTAGCGGTTTTCGGTGTGGTGTTAGCGGCTCTCTACCTGCTTATGCCATACCAGCGTATGTTCACTGGTCCTGTACCTGCCGATAAGGATAAGTACACTGACTTGAACTTGCGAGAAAAGGTTGTTGTTGCTCCGCTTCTAGTGGCAATGGCAGTCCTGGGTATCTGGGCTGCACCTCTTGTAAATGCTCTGAACCCAGTTTCCGATGATTCAGTAGAATTCTTTAAGTCCGGGATGATTACGGTTACTGAAACCGAAAGGAACGCAAAGTGAACGTTCTGGAAAATACTCACATTCTGCAGGCACCTGAAGTTCCTTGGCTGTCACTGCTACCAATCCTGGTAGTGTTCGGTGGTGCAGTAGTCTCAGTATTGGTTGAAGCCTTCGTACCTGCTAAGGGACGTCGCCCAGTACAGTTGATTCTGTCACTGATAACTATTGTGGCAGCTATTGTGATGGTCACATTCCGCCTCACTGAGGTTTTGGAATATCCAATGTCCCTTCCTGAATACATTGAGGATCCTTTGACTGTTACTACACAGGGGATTTTGTTGATTATCGGCCTGCTTGCTGTACTGGTTGTTGCTGATCGTTCTGAACTGGGTGATGGTGCTTTCGCTGCTCAGCCAGCTGATCGTCCAGGTTCTGTCGATGAGGACCTTTCTAATGAGAAGGGTTACCAGCGTACGGAAATTTTCACGCTGATTCTTTTCAGTTTGGGTGGCATGATGGTATTTCCAGCAGCTAACTCTCTGGTAGCTTTATTCATTGCTTTGGAAGTAATGTCATTGCCTTTGTACGTAATGGTTGCGACTGCTCGTCGTCGCCGTCAGCTGTCTCAGGAAGGCGCATTAAAGTACTTTATTTTGGGTGCTTTTGCTTCAGCATTCCTGCTGATGGGTGGCGCTTTGCTATATGGTGCTACGGGTACTTTATCTTTGTCTATGATGGCTCGGGTACTGCCACAGTCGCCAGCTTTGCTGTTTGGCCTGGTAGGGTGCTTGCTGGTGCTGGTTGGCTTGCTGTTTAAGGTTGGTGCAGCTCCATTCCATGCTTGGACTCCTGATGTTTATCAGGGTGCTCCAACCCCTATCACTGGTTTCATGGCAGCCGCTGTTAAGGTAGCTGCTTTTGCTGCGATGGTTCGTCTGTACTTGACTTTGATTGCTCCACTTGAATGGGATTTGTCTCCTGTTTTGGTGGCGGTTGTTGTGCTGACTTTATTGGTGGGTACTTTTGTTGGTCTGGTTCAGTCTGATATTAAGCGTCTTTTCGCTTATTCTTCGATCGCGCACGCTGGGTTCGTGTTGATTGGTTTGTTTGCGGTGACTGCGACTTCTTCCGCGTCAGTATTGTTCTACCTGTTGGTTTACGGTGTTTCTACTATTGGTGCTTTTGGTGCTATTGCTTTGGTGCGCCAGGTGGATACGGCTGGAAACGTTTATGGTGAAGCAACTGCTTTGGCTAACTGGGCGGGCTTGGGTCGTAAGGCTCCGGGGCTGGCTGTTGCGATGCTGATTTTCTTGCTTTCGTTTGCTGGTATTCCTTTGACCGGTGGATTCGTTGGTAAGTTCTTAGTCTTTGCAGATGGTATCGAGGGCGGTTTGCTTTGGCTCGTTGTTTTGGGTCTAGCTTGCTCTGCTGTGACTGCTTTCTACTACTTCCGTCTGGTTGTGCTCATGTTCTTTACTGAACCTTGTGAGAATACTGCGGTTGTTCGTTCTGAAGGTTACAGTTACGTGGCGGTAGTTTTAGCTGCTGCAGTGACGGTACTGTTGGGCGTATTCCCTGGCCCGGTGTTAGAGTTACTGTCAAACGTTGTTGTTTTACTCCCGTAAGCGCGGTATGAAAATGACTCAGGAACAGTTGGAAGCCCTTTTAGGTGCTGACATGGAGCGGGTTGAAGACCTGCTGTATAAGTCAGTGACTGGCTCTGGTGCACTGGTTGATGAATTGACTTCCCACTTGTCTAATGCGGGTGGTAAGCGGATGCGTCCGCTTTTGGTTTTGATTTGTGCACAGTTAGGTTCACCTTCTCAGGTTGCTTCGCAGGATGTTATTGATGCTGCTACTGCAGTTGAGCTAACTCACTTGGCTACTTTGTACCATGATGATGTGATGGATTCTGCTCCGCAGCGTCGAGGTGTTCCCGCAGCACAACATCAGTGGGGTAACAATCGCGCAATTTTGGCTGGTGACGTGTTGTTTGCACGTGCTTCTCGCTTGGTTGCGCGCTTGGGGCAGCGTACGATTGATTACCATGCGCAGACTTTCGAGCGTCTCTGTATCGGTCAGTTGAATGAGACATTTGGTCCTGAGACTGATTTTGATCCAGTTGAGTTTTATATCAAGGTGCTTTCTGATAAGACTGGTTCTTTGATTAATACGGCAGCTGTTTTTGGAGCTTGGCATGGTGGTGCTACGGATGAAGTTGCAGAGGCTGTTGGCGTGTACGGCGAACGTATTGGCGTGGCTTTCCAATTGGCGGATGATGTTATCGATTTAACTTCGGATGGTTCGGTTTCTGGTAAGACTCCGGGTACTGATTTGGTTGAGGGGGTAACTACTTTGCCTATTTTGTTGCTGCGTGAGCGTTTGAGTGCAGGCACTTTGGACGCGGAGGGACAGCGTTTGCTTGCTGATATTGATTCAGATTTGAGTGATTCTGCGAAGCTAGCTTCAGTTGTTGCGCGTTTGCGTGATTCTGAAGTTGTCGCTGAAACCCGTCAGATTGCTCAGGATTGGGCGGGTGCTGCAGTTGATGCTTTGGCTCCGTTAGAGGATTCTGTTGCTAAGCAGGCTTTGGTTGATTTAGCGCAAATGATGGTTGATCGTATGAATTAATTTTCACTTTTGAGTTGAGCGCCTTCGGATTTTCCGAAGGCGCTCATTTTTTGTTTTAGCAGGGCGTTTAATGTGTGCTTGGGGCGCGGGGAGAGTGCCGCGTGGTATTGGCGCGCTGGAGATGCGTTCAGGATAGTAGAAATATGGTGTTGTTTGGGTTTTGGTTTGTTTGCGGTATTGTTGGAGCTTTGTTGGTGTTATAAATCTTGTGGGGGATTGGCACTAGCCAATCCCCCACAAGATTTATTAACTTATTCAGTTAGTTTGTTTGTTTTTACGTCGGTAGGTGGTCATTGCGATACCTGCGACGAGTAGTGCCGCGGTTGTACCTAAGAGTGAGTTACCAGTGAAACCAGTGTTAGCTAGTTTCGGTGTTGGTTGCTTCACGGTAGGTGGAACTGACGGAGTCTTTACTGGTGGCTTAGTGTCTCCACCTGGTGGGGTAGTGTTACCATCTGGTGGATTTACTACACAGGCTTCGGTGTTAGTTTCTTCTGCCACACCGAAGTCGTAGCTGCGAATTAAGTCGGAGGTCTTAGGATCTTGGAAAGCGTGAGCTAGGGTAGTGTGAGCCACCAGGTGCACAGCATCAGTTAACTCCCAAACAACCTGATCAGTATCAGCAGGCTTAACCCACGCAGCATTACCAACACCACAAGAATCATTAACCCCAGGCTTCACAGGTAACGGAATAACCTTCGGATTATAACCAAACGTAAAACTAGACGGATTCGAAGTACTAGGCTCAGGCAAAATATCACCCTCAGTCGGAGCAGTAACACTCACCTTATCCGACTTAAAAGCACCTTCACTCAACACAACACTAGTATCGAAAGAAACCTCAACAAACCCGCTCTCAGGAAGACGCGCAACCGTACCAGTCACCGTATGAGAATCAGCGTTATAACGCAAATCAACAGGACAACCAACACCCGAAGGCGAAGAACAACGAAGACCCGAAGCATCAACCATACTCAAAGTACTAGGAAGATTAATAGTCCAAGGAACATTCGTAGCCTCACCAATAGAATTCTCCAAACGAGAAGTCAAAACAACCCGATCACCATTAACAACCGCAATAACCTCACTACTATCAGCAGCAAAACCATTCACCAACGCATTAACAGAAGACGAAACATCAACACACTTAATCCGACCGTAGACTTGCTTTCTAACACTATGCTTAGTCTGTTTATAGTCGATTGCAGCGGTATTATTTACCTCATAGTATCCGACCGGAGTACATGAAGGGTATTCAGTAACCGGAATCTTTAACTCCAACACCGAATTAGCCGGCAAAACAAAATCACGTTTCTCAACTAAAAGTGTATAATCACCTTTTTAATCTGTTTTTCGGAGCCATCAAACTCAGCAGGACACTCAACCCCAACAGTATTAGCACCACAAGAAACAGAATAAGTCCCTGGACGCACAACATCTTTTCTTGATGCTGCAACTCCGTAATAAGCATCTGTTAAGTCAACCGTGTAAGCCTTATCCCCAGTATTTCGATAAGTCACCGTATAAGTACGAGTCTCACCAGAAGCTACTGTTTCTTTATCTTGTACTTTAGTTACGCTCAGGATTGAGCTATCTGGGCGACGTAAAGCAATCTGCTGATCCACTGTGTTAGTAGCATTATCTACATCGGTGATTCCAGCAGGTAGTTCAGCAGTCACAATCGGGGTAACTGAGGTGCTGCCAGGGGAATTTACCTGAAACAGTGAAGATTATGTTTGACTGTGCAGGAAGCTTAGTAATTGTTGCTTCCATGTTGCTTAGGTCAACAGGACATTCTGCGCCAGACTGTGCTTCCTTACAAATAACAGTCCCTTCGGTTACGCCTTCACCCAGGTCAAAACGAATCTGAGAGCTATCGGCTGCGTTAGGACCTAAGTTGCGGAGAGAGACTTCGTAAGAAAAAGCCTCACCAACAGCGCCGGTAGTTGGCGTATTAACAAAGTTGACAACTAGGTCAGCTTTCGCGGTTTCTGCGGCAGAGGCCGCGGCGCCATTGCAAGTAGGGGCAAAAAGACTTCCCCTACCAGCGCCATAAGTACACAGGTGAGCACATTCCAGTGTGTTGCCCGTGACGTTTTGCGTGAATTAAACACGTTGAATACTTCTTGAATAAAACAAAATAATTATTCAGTTGTTAATTGTAATGCTATTTATTGTAGATGACATCTGCAAACCGAACATTCTTTTAAGAAAATCTTGGTAAATGCCACAAAACAAACCCCAAATGCAAAACAGTATAAATTTTACGTAAACTAGGGGTGACTTAATATCTGGTGTGAGGGCTAAAATACCGCCCTCGGGAAAATAAAATCACACCAGCCAACGAAACAAAATGGGGGAAACGTGACCCAAACTCGACCACTCTCAGTAGCCGTCATTGGTGCAGGACCAGCAGGCATCTACGCTTCCGATATCCTTTCAAAGTCAGAACTAGATGTAGATATCGACTTGTTCGAGCGTCTCCCAGCTCCCTATGGTTTGGTTCGCTACGGTGTAGCCCCAGACCACCCTCGGATCAAGCAGATCATCGTCGCTCTTTATAAAATTTTGCAACGCGGTGACATTCGCTTACTTGGAAACGTAAACGTAGGCACAGACATTACGGTAGAAGACCTACATGCACACTATGATGCAGTCATCTTTGCAACCGGCTCAGACAAGGACGCTCCACTTAACATTCCAGGCGCTGACCTGCCACAGTCCTATGGGGCGGCAGATTTCGTGTCCTGGTATGACGGACACCCTAACTATCCGCGTGAATGGCCGTTGGAAGCAAAAGAAATCGCAGTATTGGGCGTAGGCAACGTGGCTTTGGATGTTGCTCGCGTGCTTGCTAAACACGTTGAGGACCTTTTGGTAACAGAGATTCCAGAAAACGTTGCGGCAGGGCTTCGGAAGAACCCAGTTACTGACGTGCATGTCTTTGGTCGGCGCGGGCCGGCGCAGGTGAAGTTTAGCCCATTAGAATTGCGTGAACTGGGACATCAACCTGACGTTGATGTAATCGTGTATGAAGAAGACTTTGATTTTGATGAAGGCTCTGAAAAAGCGATTGCTTCATCGAACCAGACTAAGCAGGTTGTGAAGGCACTCACTAACTATGCGATGCAGGATGAGCATACTGCTAGCCGTCGTATTCACATTCACATGTTCCACTCTCCTGTTGAGATTTTGGCGGATGAGTCTGGGAATGTGCGTGCGTTGAAGACTGAACGTACTCGTCTGGTTGGAGACGGCTCAGTTGAGGGCACTGGACAGTTTGTGGAGACTCCGGTGCAGGCTGTTTACCGCGCGATTGGCTATTTCTCTTCCCCTATTGAAGGTGTTCCATTTGACTTTAAGCGCGGTGTGATTCCAAATGCGGGTGGACGCGTACTGGGTGAAGATGGCGAGCCTTTGACAGGTATTTACGCCACCGGTTGGGTGAAGCGTGGTCCAGTGGGCTTGATTGGTTCCACTAAGTCTGATGCGCAAGAAACTATTGGTAACTTGGTTGCGGATGCACAGGCAGGTAAATTACACGCAACTTCTGATGCAGTAGGGCATGAAGCGATAGTGCAGCTATTGACAGAACGAGGTGTGCCATTTACCACTTGGGAAGGGTGGGAGTTGCTTAATGCTTATGAGGAGCAGCTTGGCGCAGCCTACGGTGAGGTTGAAGGTGGGCGTGGTCCACGTGAGCGAATTAAGGTGGTTTCTCGTAAAGCTATGACAGCGATTTCTTTGGGGGAGAGCGTTGAAGGCTTAGATTTGATTGGCCAGCCTGGCGAGTAGCTTTTATTTTCGAGGGCGGAGTGCGAAACTTCGCCCTCGAAGTGTATCTATGTGAGTTTCCAGTGGGGGTGCTGAACTTTTACAGGAAACTTTTAGGTTCACGGGTTATCCTGAGGTTGGATCCTTAAAGTTAAATGGTTTAGTAAAGCGGAGTTTCAGATGGGTAAAAATACTTTCAAAACCATGATGTTGTTCGCAACAATGTGGGGTTTGATTGTGGCGGTCGGTGCTTTGATGTCTGTGGGGACACGTAGTTATGCTCCGCTGTACCTATCTGTTTTAGTGGGCATGGGAATGAATTTTTACGCCTATTGGAATTCGGCTAACTTGGCTTTGCGTTCGATGAATGCGCGTGAGGTTACTTTAGAGGAAGCTCCGTGGATGTATGCGATGGTGGGGGAATTAGCTGAACGTGCGGGGCAGCCAATGCCACGTTTGTATATTTCTCCGTCGATGACTCCGAACGCGTTTGCTACTGGCCGAAATCCACGTAATGCTGCGGTTTGCTGTACGCAGGGGATTATTCATTTGTTGAATGAACGTGAAATGCGTGGAGTTTTAGGACATGAGCTGATGCACGTGTATAACCGCGATATTTTGACTTCCACGTTGGCTGCGGGTATGGCTAGTTCGATTACGGCATTGGCACAGATCATGGGTTATGGCTCACTGATGGGTGGAAACCAGCGTGAGCGTAGTGGTTTTAACGTGTTGGCGATGGTTTTGTTAGTTTTCTTAGCTCCGTTGGCGTCTACGATTTTGCAGATGGGGATTTCGCGTACCCGCGAATATGAGGCGGATCATGATGGGGCGTTATTGACTCAGGATCCGCTAGCGCTAGCGTCGGCTTTACGTAAGATTGAACGAGGAGTTAGTGAAGTGCCCCTACAGCGGACGCCGAATCATACAAATGTGGCGGCGATGATGATTGCGAATCCTTTCCGCGGGTTAGTGCGTAGCTTATTTTCTACGCATCCTCCGATGGGAGAGCGGATTGCGCGTCTTGAGAAGTTGGCGGGATACTGAAACTATGATTTTCCTATGTGGCAGTTTGAGCTCATGTGCTGATTAAACGTGGGCGTGTGTTACGACGCAGGTAAAATACAAAACTAGTGGGTCAGGAGCCTTTACAAGGATCCTGACCCACTAGTTTTTAGAAGTTGATATATAGAATCAGCGATAGTTGGTGAACTGCAGGGCAGCGTCAATATCTGCTTTCTTTAGGATGGCAATAACTTCTTGCAGGTCGTCACGAGACTTAGAAGAAACACGCACGGAATCACCTTGGATAGTGGCCTTTACACCCTTTGGGCCTTCATCGCGAATAATCTTAGAGATTTTCTTTGCGTTTTCGGTGGAGAGACCTTCTTTAAGTGGAGCTGCTAAACGGTAGATTTTGCCAGAGGCTTTTGGTTCGCCGTCGCCCAAGTCGAGGGCTTTGAGGGAAACGCCGCGTTTAATGAGTTTTGATTGCAGTACGTCGAGGATTGCCAGGACTCGTTCGGGGGAGTTAGCTTCCATGGTGATGACGTCGCTTTTGAAAGTGAGTAGTGCGTCTACACCGCGGAAGTCGTAGCGCTGGTTCACTTCTTTAGCTGCTTGGTTTACAGCGTTATCTACTTCTTGACGGTCTACTTCAGATACTACGTCGAATGAGGAATCTGCCATGAGGCCTCCTTAATGATTAGCTGAAATCATTAAGATTTCAGGGAAAGTCTTCTTTACCAGGGTAATCAATCTGCGTTTAAAATGCGACGTTTGCGTGCGGTAGTCTGGGAGGTGCATCACTAAATGTGGAAATTGGGAAAATTGAGTTGGCATTTTTAATTAGTTTTCTGTTAAGCTAATGAAGCACCGAACGTTTCAGAAATGAAATAGAGGATGCGCTGGTGGAGTTCCTGAGCGGCCAAAGGGACCTGACTGTAAATCAGATGCGAAAGCTTCGGGGGTTCAAATCCCTCCTCCACCACTGGTTTAAAAGGCTGATATAGCTTGAAAAACCAAAGTGGCAATCATCACGGAAAACGATTTGACAGTAATAAAATCGAACCGTTAAGATTGTCTATGTTGCCCCGATAGCTCAGTCGGCAGAGCATCTCCATGGTAAGGAGAAGGTCAAGGGTTCGATTCCCTTTCGGGGCTCTGTTTGTGCTTAAAAACAAGTAATCTTGTCTAAGTGCAAACCTCATGCGGCGGGGTAGCTCAGTTGGTGAGAGCGCACGACTCATAATCGTGAGGTCGCGGGTTCGAACCCCGCTCCCGCTACCGGCTCAAACCCTTAAAGGAAACCCAAAACGGGTAGACGCAAGGGGAACCGCCGAGCAGTAAGTTTTAGTCTTAAAAAAGGAAAACATCATGGCTAGCAAGGCATCTGACGTTCGCCCAAAGATTACTCTGGCCTGCTCGGAGTGCAAGGAGCGCAACTACATCACCAAGAAGAACCGTCGTAACACGCCGGATCGTCTGGAACTCATGAAGTACTGCCCGCGCTGCCGCCGCTCCGTGGCTCACCGCGAGACTCGCTGAGTTTAATCTTGAACGGCCCCCACTTAAAAGTGGGGGTTTTGTTTTACCTAAAATCCCTTATTCTAGAAATAAATCCAATCTACCTTGAGAGATTGCTATGCCGTCTAAAACTGTCAGCAACGCTTCTAAAGCCACTCTCCTAAGTTTTTTCATCCTTGGACTAGGCATCTCTAGTTTCCTATCAGAGATACCCGCAATTCGCGATAATTTTGGATACACTCCAGCACAAATGGGAAACCTGCTACTATCAGCAGCCTTCGGAGCGTTTTTCGTACTACCAATCTCAGGATCTCTAGTTGCAAAACACGGACCCCGCGTAGTCGGCTTCATTGGAATAACCCTCTGGGCCACAGGTATCAGCGGGATGCTTTTGGCCTACCACAGCATTGCCGGATGGTTACTCATATGCTCATACATCACCGCGAATGTAGGCGCATTCCTAATCAACGCCTCCATCAACGTTGAAGGCGGATTCGTAGAAGTCGCCGCTAAAACACCACGCATGGCTTGGTACCACGCGGCATTCTCAATCGGCACAGTAACAGGCGCCCTCATAGGTGTAGGCAGCACAAAGTATGGTGTACACACTATCACTCACCTAACGGCCATTATGGTGTTCAACGTGGTAGCTATGTTCGTGGCATTAAAGTTTTACTTGCCGCCCTCGGTAATTAAAAAACTACAGGACCACGCAGCCGCCCAAGCTGATCCCAATTCGCCCAAACCAAGCGTGTGGGACACATGGAAAGAAAAACGCACTCTCTTAATCGGCGTAATGGTATTTGGTACCGGGCTGATGGAAGGAAGTGCCTCAGATTGGATGTCTTTGGCAGTTGTAGATGGTTTTGAAAAACCAGCCTGGTACGGCACGATGACTTTAGCTATTTATCTGACTGCACTGACTACGACACGCCTATTTTCACCACGCATGCAGGGAAAATACTCGCCGGATCGTTTACTGCGTCGCCTGATTGCTGTTGGATTAGCAGGCGTTGCCTTGGTAGCTTTCACAGGACACTATCCAATTGCCTTAATCGGTGCAGTGCTATGGGGGATTGGTGTGGCACTCGGCTACCCGCTGAGCGCCTCGGTGCTTGCAACTGACCCGCTACGCAGCGCCTCCCGCTTGTCAGTGATGAGCACAATTTCTTTCGGATCATCCATAGCCGGACCAGCAGTGATTGGTTACCTGGCGGAATATGTTGGTTACAAACTAGCATTGGGAGTCATCATCATACCAGGGCTGATTTCACTGCTTTTAACTACGCAACTACGTGAAGACACACAAACCCGACACTGAACCTACGCTAAGCTGAAAGCAACGAACCTAAAAGTTAAGGACCTAGAATGAGTGGTTTCTTAGAAGACCAAGCATGCAACTTGCGTTATACAGTCACTGATGTAACGCCGGTTGAGCGAGTACCTTCCCACCGTCAGTATCAACGGGATTCTAAACTACTGGCAGACTGGACAACATTCGGTGTGGGAGGTCCAGCTACACGCATGGTGTTAGCTGAGTCTGAGGCAGAGATTATTGACACGGTGAAGCAGGCTGATGCCGTTGGCGAACCAGTGTTGATGATCGGTGGGGGATCTAACCTGGTGGTTTCTGACACGGGTTTTGACGGGGTAGTTGTAAGAGACCTGCGTTCTGAACTAAAGCTCACGCATGATTCAGCTTGCGGTGGTGTGAGTTTCGTAGCGACTGCTGGCATGAGCTGGGATGATTTAGTCTCTGCAGCCGTTGAAAACGAGTGGGGTGGAGGTTTCGAGTCTCTTTCAGGGATTCCTGGCACTGTGGGAGCTGCTCCGATGCAGAATATTGGTGCTTACGGCCAGGAAGTAGCCTCAATGATTGCCTCTATTCGTGTTTATGACCGTTTGGAGCAACGCACTAAGACGATTTTTGCTTCCGACATGCAGGCTGGGTACCGGACTTCTATTTTTAAGCGTTCTGCTCATGATCCGGCACTGTCACAGGGGCGTTCCTGGGGGGCGTCTGGCCGTTGGATTATTCTTTCAGTTGAGTTTGCGACGCGGGCAGCGTCTTTGGCAGCGCCGATTGCCTACCAGGAGCTGGCAGATAAGTTAGGTGTGAAACTGGGGGAGCGTCCGCATATTCGTGACGTACGGGCAGCGGTTTTGGAATTGCGTCAGGGGAAATCAATGGTTTTGGATGATGCGAACCGGAATACTTATTCGGCGGGCTCGTTCTTTACGAATCCACTGCTATCTGCAGAGGCAGCGGATTTACTTCCCGAGGGCGCTCCAAAATTTGTTTCCGGTGAGCAGATTAAAACTTCCGCTGCCTGGCTGATTTCGCATGCTGGTTTCCCCAAGGGCTTTAAAGTACGTGAGGATGCTAACGTGTCTTTATCTACGGCGCATGTGTTGGCTTTAACTAACCGCGGGGGAGCAACTTCTGCGGAAGTTTTTGAATTGGCTGCTGCCGTGCAGGCAGGAGTTAAAGATAGGTTCGGCGTAGATTTAGTTCCGGAGCCGGTTTTTGTGGGTTGAAGCTTTACTATCAAAACATAAAATATGTGTTTCGGAATCTTTGTAACCATTATTCAGGAAGATATTAGTGCATACTAATAAAGGTTTAACTGCGGCTGTGGTCAATGCAGGTACGCCTGGGGTTACATACTAAATCGGTAAGGGAAACAGGTTTACTTATCGTATTAAAAAGATGTACTAGCTAGTGGGCGGGTAGTCCGAACCGAATACTCTAGTAGGCTAAGCGCATTTAACCGTTGTTCTAACCATATTTACTGCAAGTAGTAACGTAGAATGCGAAGGCTGAGAATAACTGTAATAGTTGCGGTAGTACTGGCAACACTGGGCGTGTCTGGTGCCATATTAAGCTATCTAAAAAACAACCCCAAATGAGCGCTGAGAAACTGCCTGTGCGGATCAGATAATCTCCATCAATCAACACAGATAGAGATAATCACAATCGACGCGGATAAAATTACTGACCACATTTTGAAAAACATGGAGCAACATAACTACGACAAACTATTGGCGAACGTATGTAATGTGAAATAACCGGCTCAATACCAAGTCAGTCTACGTGACGTGAACACAAGCCAGCAAAAGGTGGACTACCGTAAAAAATCTAACGCCCGGACACACGCCTCAAAAGCTACCTCTTCAGTGATCAACCGATTATGACCTACCACGTCAACAATTTCCAAACGGGCAAGTAGTAAAGAAGCGCCCTCGGGAACATGCTGATCCCAGCGCGCCTGCAAACACACCACCCGGTCACTAAACCGTGTATCAGCAAACATTTTCTGAATCAAAGGGTTAGTAGGAACTAAATCACGCACCCCAGAAGACGGCAGAGTATAGGCAGCTAAACGTGCTCCCCGGTGCGGGGTTCCCAAAGTAACAATCCCACGTACTACGCCTAAATCAGCCTCAAGTTGCACACAACGGGAAACCAAACCACCTTTAGAATGACCAACCAAAAAGACATCACGCAGATTATTTTCATGCAAATACGCTAAGACCCGGCGCGCTAATAAATCGACAGGACCTAAAGTATTACCCAACTGCGGTAACAAATGCGGGTCAAAACCACGCTCCTTCAAATACGACGCTAAACCACGCATCTGATACCAAGACTCATAGACACCAGGAACTAAGACAACCGGCAGCCCACCGGGATTACGGTAAACGGAAGGACAATCTCCAACACCAAAATTAGTTAAAACATTCTGTTTCACTGCTGACAGGCTTTGCTTAGCCGCCACCAAGTAGTCACGCGCGTAAGCCTGCGGGACAGTTAAAGGTTTAAGAACCGCATTAGGAATAACTACACTCTGCTCCGCTACAGCATTAGCCTCAGACACAGAAAATAAAACCCCAAGTGAATTTTTAGAAGGAAACGCAGGCTCTGCAGCTAAATCTAAAAGAGCCTGAGCTACCTGGTTACGGAAACGCACAATAACTGAATGAGCCCCACCTTTAACCTCAAGCACTTTAGACGGATGCGGATTATTATGCTCAGTCGCTAACAGTAAATCCTGCATCCAAGTTCTGGAAGCAATAAAATCAAACTCCCCACGCATCAACACTACCCGCGCGTCGGTTTCAGCCAAGCGACAAGCAATCGGATACTGAAACATCGCTGGAATAGTCTTAGCAAACCAAACTAACCCCGACTGCAAGTACGCTTTAATCGCAAAAGAAGTAACCTTAGAAGCCTCATACCACGAGGACTGCACGAACCGCCACACAACCAGAGGGAAAGCACGTTCCAAAACATTTATCGGTGGCCCCACCAACATAATCTTACGGATCCACTTAGGATCCCGGCACGCCAACTCAGTCACAATCTGCGCACCCATCGAATGACCCAAAACCACCGGATTAGTAACTTTTTCATAAAGCATTACCTGGTGCACAACCGCTGCGAAACCCGCAATAGATAACGGGAAAGCCGGACGGGGGGTTTTCCCAAACCCAGGCAAATCCAACATGAGAACATCCCCAAAAGGAACTAAAAGCTCAGCTAAATCCTGGAAGTACTGAGAATTAACCCCAATCCCATGTACTAAAACAAAAGTCGGATCGCCCTCGTCCACAAAATCACGACGCAACTGGGTGACCCGCACGCGCACGCCACCCGCATTAAAAACACCTTTAATCACATGGTATTTGCCAGCCACGCATCCACCTGAGCCTGCCAAATTCTTTTCTGCTCCGCAGACGCTAAAGAAATCTCAATCGAAGAAGCCGCCAACTGCGCCACCTCCACGTCACTGAAACCCGCTTCCCGAGCATACTCATACTGAGTCAACAACCGAGACCGGAACAAAAGTGGATCATCCGCACCTAAAGCGATTAAACCACCCGCAGTAAATAAATCCCGCAAAGGAACCCTAGAAAGATCAGCGAAAACTCCAAGTGAAACATTCGAAGCAGGACAAAGCTCAAACCCAATCCCAGCTTCAATTAGCTCATCCAACAAACGGGGATCCTCAACAGTACGCACACCATGGCCCAAACGACGCGGGTCTAAATGAGAAACCACCTGACGCACGTGGTCTGGACCCAACAACTCACCCCCATGCGGCACCCCCGGCAACCCCGCCTTACGAGCCAAACGGAAAGCAGGCGCAAACTCAGAAGTAACGCCCGCAGCCTCATCGTTAGAAAGCCCAAACGCCACTACTTCACCATCACCTGTACCCGCATACTGGGCTGCCAAACGAGCCAGAGTACGCGCATCCAGAGGGTGGCGGATACGCGAAGCAGCCACAATCACACCAACAGAAAGACCATGCTTAACTGACGAAGCCTTAACCTGATCCAAAATAATCTCTAAAGCCGGAGTTAAACCTCCCACCCACGGAGCATAAGACGTCGGATCCACCTGAATTTCTAAACGGACCGAGCCTTCCCGGACATCATCCTCAATCGCCTCATCAATTAGACGTCGCATGACTGCTTCAGATCGCACTAACGCGCGTGCCGCATCATAAGAACGTTGGAACCTAAACCAGCCCCGCGAGTTCGCTGGCACAGTCAACGGATCATTTTCCAGGAGATGTGCAGGAAGCCGCACTCCTTGTTGCTGGGCTAAATCAACAAGCGTTGACGGGCGCATTGCCCCCGTGAAATGCAGGTGCAGATGGGCTTTCGGAAGTTTCGCTAAATCTCTCACGGTTTCTTTCAAAATGATTCAAACAGCTAAAAGTCGGGTAGGAAGCTAGTATTTATTGTAGAACACCCCGTAACTAACAGTGCACTTCAGCAGGGAAACGTCAGCTAATGCACTAACTTGAAAGGTGGCGGATTCAAACCATGAAAATTTACCACTACGCTACGGTAGGTATTCCGCTTGCAGATGTGCTGGTTACACACGGTTTAGCTGAGCACCACCGCCGCTATTTCCCCTTCATCCAGGCGTTAAATGAGGCGGGTTTTGACGTTTATTCCTACGATCAACGGTCCCATGGGGAAACTCCCGGCCCCCGCGCGCAAGTAGATGTAGCGCGTTTAGTTTCAGATCACCTGCGAATCCGTGAATTGATTAGTGTGCGCTCGCGGACAGGGAAGCTGTTTCTTTTCGGACATTCCATGGGCGGTTTGGTAACTGCCGCGTCGGCGTTAAAGAATCCAGCGGGGTTGCTGGGGGTTGTGCTGTCTGGGCCAGCAGTTTCATCCAAGCTTCCTCAGTGGCTGGTTCCAGTGGCTTCTGTGGTTGCTAAATATTTCCCCGGGTTGAGGACTTTACGGTTAGCCGCTGATGAAGTTGCGTTGCGTCCTGAGGTTGTAGACGCTTATTTGGAGGATCCGTTGAATTATACGGGACCAGTTCCGTTACTCATTGGAGTGACGATTACGGGGTGGGCGAATTTCGTACACGCTAACGCGTCCAGGTGGGCAGTGCCTTTGTTGGTTTTGCATGGTGAGCATGATACGTTGACTGATCCTGCGGGTTCGGCTTTTTTGGTGGAGCAGGCGGTGGCTGCTGGGTGCGACGCTACTCATTTAATAGTCGAGGGCGAAAAGCATGAGGTTTTCAACGGGGATCAAGCCCCGCAGTTACGGGCGCTTACGGTTGAGTGGTTACAGCAGCATTTGTGAACGTAGGTAGCTCTTCGTAAGTAGGAGTTTTAGTTTTTATTAGGTGTTGAGCATAGTGTTTACCCCCATGAGAAGTAGGGTTATCATGGGGGTAAATGTAGCTTAGGAACGTTTATCGATATGAAAAATCGGGTTTTCGTATCGGTGAACGTCAGCTCGCGATTAGCTTGTGGATACGCTCTACGCCTTCAATTAGTTCCGCGTCGGATAATGCGTAAGATAAGCGAATGAAGCCAGAAGGACCGAATGCTTCTCCAGGGACAACCGCAACCTCAGCTTTTTCCAAAATAACATCGGATAACACAGCGGAAGATGTAATCAACGTGCCACCGATTTCCTGGCCAATCAGTTCTTCAACGGAAGGGTAGGCGTAGAAAGCGCCTTTAGGATTAGGAACCTTAAACCCAGGGATTTCAGAAAGCATGGAAACCATCAGGCGACGGCGACGATCAAAGGCCTCCCGCATTTCATATACGGCATCCAGTGGACCTGAAACTGCTTCTAAAGCAGCTACCTGTGCCATGTTATTGACATTAGAAGTCAGGTGAGATTGGAAATTAGAAGCTGCCTTGATTACGTCAGAGGGACCGAACATCCAGCCTACTCGCCAGCCGGTCATAGCATAAGTCTTTGCGACGCCGTTCATGACAATGCAGGCGTCTGCTAGTTCTGGAACTAGTTTCACGATATGCGCCGGCTGAGCATCTTCATAAAGCAAATGCTCGTAGATTTCGTCGGTTAGTACCCAGATGCCGTGTTTGAGCGCCCACTCGCCAATCGCTTTAACTTCGTCGGGAGTGTAGACAGAACCGGTGGGATTAGACGGGGAACAGAATAATAGCGCTTTAGTTTTTTCCGTGCGAGCAGCTTCAAGCTGTTCGACAGTTACTTTGTATTCTGCAGCAGCGTCAGCAAAAACTTCTACAGTTACACCTCCGGCTAGTGCGATAGCTTCTGGATAGGTGGTCCAGTAGGGAGAGGGAAGGAGGACTTCATCACCGGCAGAGACTACTGCTGCAAAAGCCTGGAAAACTGCCTGTTTGCCACCGTTCGTAACTAAAACATCAGTGGGGTTTATAGCATAGCCGGAATCACGTAGTGTCTTTGCGGCAATTGCTTCACGCAGGGCTGGAAGCCCGTCATTTGGGGTGTACTTGTGCATGGCTGGGGTGCGAGCAGCCTTAATTGCGGCCTCAACGATGTAATTTGGGGTAGCGAAATCTGGTTCGCCAGCACCAAAGCCAATGACGTTTTTACCAGCGGCCGCCAGCTCTTTAGCACGTTTCGTGACAGCAAGAGTTGCGGAAGGCGCAATGGCACCTAGGCGAAGAGAAACACGGGGATGATTATTTAATGTACTCACGTTTTCAGTTTGCCCGAGGGCGGTTAGCTTTGTCACTACAGTTCATATTTTGAGTATTCGAAGAAGTTTGAAATCATTAGGTAAACTAAGACACCTAAGTTGCGCGCATCACGTTATTTGGTGTCGAGTTGTACTTTTGAGTGAAAATCATTTAGAGTTATCTAGCACGCAGTTTTATAAAACATAGAACTGAATGCGTAGGGTAGTGGCGCAATTGGTAGCGCACCGGTCTCCAAAACCGGCGGTTGTGGGTTCGAGTCCCTCCTGCCCTGCTAATGCTATATACAGGCTTTTATCGAAAAGGAGGATGCTGTGGCAGGAAAAGTTAAGAAGCAGCAGGAAACTGAAAGTTTCTTTGCCCGCATCGTTCTATTCGTAAAGCAGGTTATTGGCGAACTAAAGAAGGTAGTTTGGCCAACCGTTGACGAGTGGAAGACTTACTTCCTTGTAGTGCTGGTATTCGTTGGCGCAATCATGGCGTTCACCGGCCTATTGGACCTTCTCTTTAGCTGGTTATCAGTATTAGTTTTTGGCTAAATCACACTTTTAAACAAGTACCGCTGGTAGTAAAACCAGCGGTTTTGTTTTACACTTAAAAAGAATGATTTGCACACCCAGTAAAGAAATACTAGGGTGTGTTACTTTTTAGCCCGAAAACTAATGGCAGGAGATTCACGTGAGCAACGAGTTTGACGCTGAAGAAACCTTTGTCCCTACAGAAGAAGTAGCAGAGACCGCCCTCGTGGAAGAAACCGCGGCGCAAACCCTAGCAGAAGCAGAAACCGCAGCAGAAATCATCCCAGAACCAGCTGAAATGGATATCGTTGCAACCAAACGCGCTGAACTCATGGAACAGCTTGGCGACTGGTACGTAATCCACACCTACTCCGGCCACGAACGACGCGTTAAAGCAAACCTCGAACAGCGAATTCAAACCCAGAATATGGAAAACTTCATCTTCGAAGCTGAAGTGCCAATGGAAACCGTTACCGAACTCACCAAGTCAGGTAAAAAAACCGTTGAACGTCCACGCATTCCCGGTTACGTAATCGTCCGCACCATCATGACCGAAGCTTCCTGGCGCGTAGTTAAAGACACCCCAGCAGTACTCGGCTTCGTAGGTGACGCTCAGAATCCAGTGCCACTTTCCATTGACGAAGTAGTCTCTCTGCTAGCGCCAATGTGGGAAGCATCTGCGCTCAAAAAGGCAGCAGCAACCGAAATTATTACTGCTCCAGCAATCACTTTCGAAATTGGCGAATCCGTCACAGTTGTTGATGGGCCATTCGAATCTATGGAAGCAACCGTCACCGAAATTGACGCTGCGCACCGTAAACTCACGGTTTCCATCCTTATCTTCGAACGTGAAACCCCAATTGAACTTAACTTCGATCAGGTTAAGAAACTGTCCTAACCAGATTGATTGCGTCCTCAAAGCGCGTTAAGATAAAAGACTGTGTACTGTCTGATTTCAGGAATGTAAGCAGATGGGCACAATCCGTAAGGCACTCTCCGTAAGGGAAGTGCGTACCGATAAAGTAAAAGGACCCGAAATACTATGGCACCTAAGAAGAAGGTTGTCGGCCTGATCAAACTTCAGATCCAGGCTGGTGCTGCTAACCCAGCACCTCCGGTTGGTCCCGCTCTGGGCCAGCACGGCGTTAACATTATGGAATTCTGTAAGGCCTACAACGCGGCTACCGAATCTCAGCGTGGAAACATCATTCCAGTTGAAATCACCGTGTATGAAGACCGTACCTTCACCTTCATCACCAAGACGCCACCAGCGTCCCAGATGATTAAGAAGGCCGCAGGCGTTCCAAAGGGATCTGGCGTTCCACACACCCAGAAGGTAGGTTCCCTAACCGAAGCTCAGCTACGTGAAGTTGCTGAAGCAAAGATGCAGGACCTAAACGCAAACGACGTGGAAGCCGCAATGAAGATTATTGCTGGTACCGCGCGTTCCATGGGTATTACCGTAGAAGCCTGATAACTTAGAAAACTTTTAGTGGCAGGGCAAGCTTCGCCCAGCAACCACGACTGCAAGGAGAAAGCAGATTATGAAGCGCTCAAAGAACTACCGCGCTGCAGCCGAAAAGGTACACGCAGGCGAAATTTACAACCCGCTCCAGGCAATGGAGCTGGCAAAGGCAACTTCCACCACCAAGTTCGACGCAACTGTTGAAGTTATGTTCCGTCTATCCGTCGATCCGCGTAAAGCAGATCAGATGGTTCGTGGCACCGTAACTCTTCCTCACGGCACCGGTAAGACCGCTCGGGTCCTGGTCTTCGCTGTGGGCGATCGCGCACAGGCAGCACTTGATGCAGGTGCTGACGAAGTTGGTGGCGACGAACTGATCGAAAAGGTAGCTAAGGGCTACACTGATTTCGACGTTGCAGTTGCTACCCCAGATCTAATGGGTAAGGTTGGTCGTCTGGGTCGCGTATTGGGTCCTCGTGGTCTGATGCCAAACCCAAAGACCGGCACCGTCACCATGGATGTTGCTAAGGCAGTTAAGGAAATCAAGGGTGGTCGTATCGAGTTCCGTGTTGACAAGCACGCTAACTTGGCATTCATCGTTGGTAAGACCTCCTTCACCGCTGAACAGTTGGCTCAAAACTACGCAGCAGTTCTGGAAGAAGTACTGCGTTTGAAGCCATCCGCAGCTAAGGGTCGTTACTTGAAGAAGGGCACCGTATCCACTACCATGGGTCCTGGTATTCCACTGGATGTCACCAAGACTCGTCTTCTGGACACCGATCAGCCTGCTTGATCCTAACTCTGGATTCTGAAAATCCCGGCACTAGCTTTCTATAAGCTTGAAAGTGCCGGGATTTTTGTATTTCTTGAATCCTTAGGTGTCGGCGAATGAACTGAAAGTGGGGTTTATGGGTAATTTCGTAAAAATTGTCCATAAATGACGGCAGTGCAGACGATACGTGAGCTGTTCCACGTTTAAAAGAATTGGAATTTGCAGATCAAAACGGTAGGCTTAAAGGAGCCAAAGACCGTCGGTACCTCTTCGAGGTGTAATCCGGGAAACCGAACCTGCGTAGGTGATGCAAACGAAACTCTAACATGAGACTTCTCTAAGAGTAGACCCTTGTATGCCTACCAGTGTGGCGTGCAAGGGATTTTTTATTACCCCACGAGAATACGGTAAGACCCGCGACGTAGCCAACAAGTGGCACCGATGGATGATCACGGAAGGAGGGCCCATGGCAAGGCCTGACAAAGAAGCTGCAGTAGCAGAGCTAGTGGAACTGTTCCGCTCCTCTGGCGCTGTTGTGCTGACCGAATACCGTGGCCTGTCCGTAGCGCAGATTACTCAACTGCGTCGCGCACTCGCTGGTAACGCTCAGTACACCGTGGCGAAGAACACGCTGGCAAAGATTGCTGCAAAGGAAGCCGGTCTGGATTTCCTGGCAGAAAACCTGAATGGCCCAACCGCTATCGCATTCGTAAACGGCGAAGTAGTTGACGCTGCTAAGGCACTGCGTGATTTCGCTAAGGAAAACCCAGCACTGGTTCTGAAAGCCGGTGCAATGGAGGGCGCTGCTCTCTCTGCTGACGATGTTAAGAAGCTCGCTGACCTGGAATCCCGCGAAGTTCTGCTGGCCAAGACCGCTGGCGTACTCAAAGCTGGTCTGTCCAAGGCTGCGTTCCTCTTCGCTGCGCCTGCTTCCAAGGCAGTTCGCACCATCGACGCCCTGCGCGAAAAGCAGGAAAAGGCGGCCTGATTCGGCCCCATCTGGTTTGCTGAAACTAGCAACACCAAACGAATGGCTAGTTAAAAAACACTGGCCGCCAATAAACCAAAATCTGCTTATAGCAGGACCTAATGGAAGGAAGTGCCAAAATGGCAAAGCTGACCGCTGAAGAACTAATCGACGCGTTCAAGGAACTGACCCTGGTTGAACTGTCCGACTTCATCAAGAAGTTCGAAGAAGAATTCGACGTAGAAGCTGCTGCTCCAGTTGCAGTTGCAGCTGCTGCACCAGCTGCTGCTGAAGAAGCTGGCGAAGCACAGACCGAATTCGATGTTGTTCTGGAATCCGCAGGCGACAAGAAGGTTGCAGTTATCAAGGCAGTTAAGGGCCTGACCGGTGACTCCCTGGGCGAAGCAAAGGCAAAGGTAGAAGGTGCACCTTCTGTAATCCTGTCCGGCGTTTCCAAGGAAGACGCTGAAAAGGCAAAGGGTGAACTGGAAGCAGCTGGCGGTACCGTTACCGTTAAGTGATTACACTTCACTTAGTCTTTTGAAACCCCCGTTTCGTCAGAAACGGGGGTTTTCCCTTACCCTGCACCATCCGCCCTCGAAAAAAGAAAGAACTCGCCCCACCTAATCCCCCTCCGCAACAGTAAATCCAAGCACAAAGTAAAGTGAGTTGCAACACTCCACCTCTAAAAGCTATAGCGCACAACAAAATATAAGCGTAATATGTATATTTGCGCCTGTTGTGTCCGAGGTGACCCATATCCACATGCTATAAAGCGCTACGCATGTCCACGAATGGAGTCAGATAGGGGCCACAGGTGCTGCGCGCCACCCCGTGAAAGCAGGGAAGGATTTCCTTTGGCTGCACAGAGCAACTCTGCCGCAAAGCATACTAAAGAACGTATCTCGTTCGCGAAACTCCGCGAACCAATGCAGGCTCCAAACCTACTAAGTCTTCAGACTGAAAGCTTCGAATGGCTACTCGGCACTGAAGAATGGCGTAAGCGTGTGGAAGCTGCCAACGCATCCGGCAATAACCTCTTACCAACCACCTCCGGTTTGGAAGATATCTTTGCTGAGATCTCCCCAATCGAAGATATGGGACAAACCATGTCCCTCGTCTTCCGTGACTTCCACTTCGAACCACCAAAATACTCGGTCGAAGAATGTCGCGAAAAAGATAAGACCTATGAAGCGCCACTATACGTACAGGCTGACTTCATGAACCACACCACCGGTGAAATCAAGGGACAGACCGTCTTCCTTGGCGACTTCCCACTAATGACCGAACGTGGTACCTTCATCATCAACGGCACCGAACGTGTTGTCGTATCCCAGCTGGTCCGTTCCCCAGGCGTGTACTTCGAAGCAACGTCTGACAAGACCTCTGACCGAACCATCTACTCCGCAAAAATCATTCCATCACGCGGTGCCTGGTTGGAATTTGAAATCGACAAACGCGACTCGGTCGGCGTACGTATCGACCGTAAGCGTAAGCAGCCAGTAACCCACTTCCTGAAGGCACTGGGGATGTCTGAAGCTGACCTGCGTAAGGAATTTGCTGACTTCCCAGTCCTGTTGGAAACCCTGGAAAAAGACACCGCAAAGACTGAAGAAGAAGCACTTACCGATATTTACCGTAAGATTCGCCCAGGCGAACAGGTATCCGCAGAAGCAGCTCGTAACCTGCTGGAAAACTTCTACTTCAACGGCAAGCGTTACGACCTGGCAAAGGTCGGCCGCTACAAGCTGAACAAGAAGCTCGGTCTGGATACTCCGCTCACCGAGTCCGTACTGCGTATAGAAGACATCGTCACCACCGTCAAATACCTGCTGAGCCTACACAAGCGTGGCCTGGCAACCGGTCGTGACCGTGACGGTATGAAGTTTGCTGGCGTACGCAACGGCGAACCAGTAGAACTGCCACTGGAAACCGACGATATCGACCACTTTGGTAACCGTCGTATCCGTGCAGTAGGTGAACTGATTCAGGCACAGGTACGTACCGGTATGGCACGTATGGAACGCACCATCCGTGAACGTATGACCACTCAGGATGCGGAAGCAATTACGCCTACCTCCCTGATTAACATCCGCCCAGTAACCGCAGCTATTAAGGAATTCTTCGGAACCTCCCAGCTGTCCCAGTTCATGGACCAGAACAACCCGCTGGCAGGCTTGACCCACAAGCGTCGTCTGTCCGCGCTGGGCCCAGGTGGTCTGTCTCGTGACCGTGCAGGCATGGAAGTTCGAGACGTTCACCCATCCCACTACGGTCGTATGTGTCCAATTGAAACCCCTGAAGGTCCAAACATTGGTCTGATCGGTTCCTTGGCTACCTTCGCTCGTATTAACCCATTCGGCTTCGTTGAAACCCCATTCCGTGTGGTACGCAACGGCCAGGTTACTAACGAACTGCACTACCTAACTGCAGACGAAGAAGACGGCCACCCAATCGCACAGGCTTCCGCTGAACTTACTGCAGACGGACACTTCGTAGAAGATCAGGTTCTGTGCCGTATCTCCGGCGAAGACCCTGCACTGGTTCCAGTCGAAGAAATCGACCTGATGGACGTTTCCGCACGCCAGATGGTTTCCGTGGCAACTGCAATGATTCCATTCCTGGAACACGACGATGCTAACCGTGCACTTATGGGTGCGAACATGCAGCGTCAGGCAGTTCCATTGCTACGCACCGAAGCTCCACTGGTAGGTACCGGCATTGAACGTCGTGCTGCATCCGACGCTGGCGAAATGATTCTCGCTCGCAACGCAGGTGTAGTAACCGAAGTTTCCGCTGACCTGGTAACCGTGGCTACCGACGCAGGTTCCTACGACTCCTACCGCCTGGAAAAGTTCCAGCGTTCCAACTCTGGTAACTGCACCAACCAGCGCGTAGTAGTAGTTGAAGGTGACCGCGTTGAAGCTGGCGACCTAATTGCAGACGGTCCAGCAACTGACCTTGGCGAACTGGCACTGGGTAAGAACCTGCTGGTTGCCTACATGTCTTGGGAAGGTCTGAACTACGAAGACGCGATTATTCTGTCCCGTCGCGTAGTTGAAGAAGACCTACTTACCTCTATTCACATCGAAGAATACGAAGTTGCTTCCCGTGAAACCAAGCTGGGTGACGAAGAAATCACCCGTGACCTGCCAAACGTATCAGAAGATGCCCTGGCAGACTTGGACGAACGCGGCATCATCCGTATTGGTGCAGAAGTTGAATCCGGCGACATTCTGGTAGGTAAGGTTACCCCTAAGGGTGAAACCGAACTTACCGCTGAAGAACGTCTGCTGCGTGCTATCTTCGGTGAAAAGGCTCGCGAAGTTCGCGACACCTCCCTGCGTGTTCCACACGGCGAATCTGGTATCGTAATCGGCGTTCGTGAAGCTAACAATGATGATGATGACCTGCAGCCAGGCGTGATCCGTAAGGTTCGTGTCTACGTGGCTCAGCGTCGTAAGATCACCATTGGTGACAAGCTAGCTGGCCGTCACGGTAACAAGGGTGTTGTATCTAAGGTTCTACCTATTGAAGATATGCCATTCTTGGAAGACGGTACTCCAGTCGATATCATCCTGAACCCACTGGGTGTTCCAGGTCGTATGAACGTAGGTCAGGTTCTGGAATACCACCTAGGCTGGATCGCAGCTATGGGTTGGGATGTCCGCGAAGCTGTTAAGAACGGTGAAAACTGGGCTAAGTACATTCCTGAAGAAGGTCTGTCTGCACCTGCACGTACCAACGTTGCAACCCCAGTATTCGATGGTGTTGAACAGGATACTCTGATGGGTCTGCTGCGAAACACCCTGCCAAACCGTGACGGCATGCGCCTGATTAACGAAGACGGTAAGGCACAGTTGTTCGACGGTCGTTCCGGCGAACCATTCCCTTACCCAATCGCAGTTGGCTACACCTACATGCTGAAGCTACACCACCTGGTTGACGACAAGATTCATGCTCGTTCAACCGGTCCTTACTCCATGATTACCCAGCAGCCTCTGGGTGGTAAGGCACAGTTCGGTGGCCAGCGCTTCGGTGAAATGGAAGTTTGGGCGCTGGAAGCATACGGTGCTGCCTACGCGCTACAGGAACTTCTAACCGTCAAGTCTGACGACATGAAGGGCCGTGTCTCCGTCGTTAACTCCATCGTTAAGGGTGAAGACATTCCAGAAGCTGGTATTCCAGAATCCTTCCGAGTCCTCATGTACGAAATGCGTTCCCTGTGTCTGGATGTTGAAGCACTGGACAAGGAAGGTAACGCAATCGACCTAACCACTTCTCGCGACACCGGTCGTTCGGCATCTGAGGAACTAGGAATTACCCTGGATACCCGTCCGAACGCAGGCGCAACCCTGGACGAAATCTGATAAGGAGCAATAACTGTGATTGATGCTAATGCCTTTGACAAGCTCCACATCGGACTGGCAACTGCCGACGATGTCCGGGCATGGAGCCACGGCGAGGTAAAGAAGCCGGAAACCATTAACTACCGTACCCTGAAGCCAGAAAAAGAAGGTTTGTTCTGTGAACGAATCTTTGGCCCAACCCGCGACTGGGAATGTGGCTGTGGTAAGTACAAACGTGTCCGTTACAAGGGCATCGTTTGTGAACGCTGTGGGGTTGAAGTAGCTCGTGCTGACGTTCGTCGTGAACGCATGGGTCACATCGAACTGGCAACCCCAGTTACCCACATCTGGTACTTCAAGGGTGTCCCTTCCCGTCTGGGGTACCTGCTGGACCTGGCTCCAAAGGACCTCGAAAAGGTTATCTACTTTGCTGCCTACATGATTACTGAGGTAGATGAAGAAGCTCGCCACGAGGACTTGCCAACCCTACGTAACGAACTGGAAGTAGAACGTAAGCGTCTGGAAGCACGTCGCGAAGCTGAAATTAACGCTTACGCGGAAGCTTTGGAAGCACGTTTAGCAGAGATGGAAGCTAAGGGTAACAAAACTGAAACCCGTGAACGCGAACGTCGTAACGCTGAACGTGATATGAACCAGATTCGTAAGAACTACGAAATCAAGTTGGAGCGCCTGGAACAGGTGTGGGACAAGTTCCTTAACCTTAAGGTCGGCGACCTAGAAGGTGACGAACTAATCTTCCGTGAACTTCAGGCTCGCTACGGCATCTACTTCAAAGGTTCCATGGGCGCAGCGGCAATTCAGAAGCGCCTTCAGAACTTTGATCTGGAAGCAGAAGCTGAAGCCCTTCGCGAAATCATTAACACCGGTACCGGTCAGCGTAAGACTCGTGCTTTGAAGCGTCTGAAGGTAGTAAACGCCTTCCTGACCACCGACAACGTGCCAGAAGCAATGGTTCTGGATGCAATTCCAGTGATTCCACCAGACTTGCGCCCAATGGTTCAGCTCGATGGTGGCCGCTTTGCAACCTCTGACCTTAACGACCTGTACCGTCGTGTAATCAACCGTAACAACCGCCTGAAGCGTCTGCTTGACCTGAACGCTCCAGAAATCATCGTTAACAACGAAAAGCGTATGCTGCAGGAATCTGTAGACGCGCTCTTCGACAACGGTCGCCGTGGTCGCCCAGTTGCTGGCCCAGGTAACCGTCCGTTGAAGTCGATTTCTGACATGCTAAAGGGTAAGCAGGGTCGTTTCCGTCAGAACCTGCTGGGTAAGCGTGTTGACTACTCAGGTCGTTCGGTTATCGTGGTTGGTCCACAGCTGAAGCTGCACCAGTGTGGTCTGCCAAAGCAGATGGCACTGGAACTGTTCAAGCCCTTTGTGATGAAGCGTCTGATCGAAAAGAAGCACGCTCAGAACATCAAGGCTGCACAGCGTAAGGTTGATCGTTCCCGCCCAGAGGTTTGGGACGTTCTCGATGAGGTTATTCGCGAACACCCAGTTCTGCTTAACCGTGCACCAACCCTGCACCGCCTGGGCATCCAGGCATTCGAACCTCAGCTGATTGAAGGTAAGGCTATTCAGCTACACCCACTGGTTTGCGGTGCGTTCAACGCTGACTTTGACGGTGACCAGATGGCAGTTCACTTGCCACTGGGGGCGGAAGCACAGGCTGAAGCTCGTATTCTGATGCTGTCCTCTAACAACATTTTGAAGCCATCCGATGGTCGTCCAGTAACCATGCCTTCTCAGGACATGATTATTGGTTTGTTCCACCTGACTTCTGAACCAGATCCAAACCTGGAAGTTGCCAAGGACGCTGACGGTAACGAAATCGTTCCACGCTACACCTCCATGGCTGAAGCAATCATGGCATTTGACCGCGGTCACCTGCACTTGAATGCTCGCGCTCGTATCCGTCTGTACGGTATTGAGCCACCAGCTGGCTGGGTTGCTCCAGAAGGTTGGCAGCCAGGCGATGCGATTGAACTGGAGACCTCTCTGGGTCGCGCTATCTTCAACGAACAGTTGCCAGTTGAATACCCATACGTGGAAGCTGTAGTTGACAAGAAGAAGCTGGGTAAGATCGTTAACGATTTGGCTGAACTGTACCCTAAGGTTCTGGTTGCAGAATCCCTGGATGCATTGAAGTCCGCTGGCTTCTACTGGTCCACTTGGTCCGGTATCACCATCGCATTCCCTGACATCGTCAGCCCAGCTTCTAAGCCAGAAATCTTGGCTAAGTACGAAGAAAAGGCTGCGAAGATTCAGCGTGACTACGAAATTGGTATGATTACCGCTGATGAACGCTACAACGGCCTGGTTGAAACCTGGACTGCTGCAACTCAGGAAGTTGCAAAGACCATGGAATCTGCTTTCCCTGCACGTAACACCCTGTACCGTATGGTTTCTTCTGGTGCACGTGGTAACTGGGATCAGATTCGTCAGGTTGCTGGTATGCGTGGTCTGGTGTCTGACCCTAAGCAGAAGCTGATTGAACGTCCTATTAAGTCCAACTACCGTGAAGGCCTTTCCGTTCTGGAATACTTCATCGCGACCCACGGTGCTCGTAAGGGTCTGGCGGATACCGCACTGCGTACCGCTGACTCCGGTTACTTGACCCGTCGTCTGGTTGACGTTTCTCAGGACGTTATCGTTCACGAAGCTGACTGTGGTACCCGCCGTGGTCTGGTAATGCAGATTGCAGAACTGGACGCTAACGGTGAGGCTGTTCAGCTGGACACTGTAGAGACCACTGCTTACGCTCGTACTTTGGCTACCGATGCTAAGAATGCTACGGGTGAAGTAGTAGCAACTGCTGGTGCAGATGTTGGTGACGTTTTGATTCGCGAGCTAGTTGCAGCGGGTGTTACCGAAATTAAGGTTCGCTCTGTACTGTCTTGTGAATCAGCAGTTGGTACTTGTGCGGCTTGTTACGGTCGTTCGTTGGCGACTGGTAAGCGTGTGGACATTGGTGAAGCAGTAGGTATTATTGCGGCACAGTCCATTGGTGAACCAGGTACCCAGCTGACCATGCGTACCTTCCACACTGGTGGCGCAGCTTCTGCAGCTGACATTACCCAGGGTCTGCCTCGTGTTCAGGAACTCTTTGAAGCTCGTACCCCTAAGGGTGAGGCTTTGATGGCTGAAGCAGCTGGCCGCGTTAAGATCGACGATTCTGATCCTACTCACCGTAAGATTGTGATTGTTCGTGACGATGCTGAAGCTGATTTGGTTCTGGAAGTTTCCCGCCGTCAGGAACTGCTGGTGGCAGATGGTGAGCATGTTGCGGTCGGTACTGCATTGACTGCTGGTCGTATTGATCCTAAGAAGATGCTGCGTATCCGCAACAAGTCTGAAACTCAGCGTCAGCTGGTGAACGAAGTACAGGAAGTGTACCGTTCCCAGGGCGTAGACATTCACTCCAAGCACATTGAAGTGATTGTTCGTCAAATGCTACGTCGCGTAACTGTTTTGGACGATCCAGGCGACACTAACCTGTTGCCTGGCCAGCTGGTTGACGAGATTGAATTCAAGCGCGTTAACCGTGCGACCGTTGCTGAAGGCGGTCGTCCTGCAGCTGGTCGTCCAGAGTTGATGGGTATTACCAAGGCATCTTTGGCAACCGATTCTTGGTTGGCTGCGGCTTCCTTCCAGGAAACCACGAAGATTCTGACTGAGGCTGCGATGAGCGGCAAGTCTGATCCTCTGATTGGTCTGAAGGAAAACGTTATCTTGGGTAAGCTCATTCCTGCAGGTACCGGTTTGGCTCGTTACACCGATATTCGCGTTGAGCCTACCGCTGAGGCAATGGCAGCATCCAACTACTCTGAGGCTGATTTTGTAACCGGTGAAGTTGATGAAGATTTCTTGGCTTCTCTGGAAAGCATTGATTTCAGCTCTGCTTTCTTCGGCGGCGAGTTCTGAGAGAACCGTTAGCTGATTAGGCATTAGCCGGCGCATTCACCTGCGGGTGGGTGCGCCGGTTTTCTTTTCCGAGGGCGGTGTATGGAACGCCCTCGGGAAAAATAGGGGAGGGAAGTGTGGCTTAACTAACCTGCCAGCCGAGCCACCCCATATTGTTAAAAAGCGTGAAAATCTGTAGACTTTAATTCGGTACCCGCGTCGCCGGGTATCTCGAGACTCTAGTAGTACCTCGATCGGGCTCCTTGATGTAACCGTCGGAGCTCCGGGCGTCATTCTCCGAGCCGCGCGTATTTACGCAGTAAGCGGATCGTCATGGCGAGCCGGCCCCTGACGGAAACAAGTATGTCCGAATGGGGGAGAAAGCTTGTAAAAGTAACTTTCTCAAACCGGCGTCGCGAAGACTGAAAAGAAGAAAACGAAAGACGGAGAAGTAGTGCCTACCATCCAGCAGTTGGTGCGTAAAGGACGCAGCACCAAGCGCGCGAAGGCAGCCACCCCAGCGTTGAAGGGCTCCCCTCAGCGCCGCGGTGTATGTACTCGTGTGTACACCACCACCCCTAAGAAGCCAAACTCAGCACTTCGTAAGGTAGCCCGTGTGCGCCTTTCTTCCGGTGTTGAAGTAACCGCATACATCCCAGGTGAAGGTCACAACCTTCAGGAACACTCCATCGTGCTGGTGCGCGGTGGTCGTGTGAAGGACCTCCCAGGTGTTCGTTACCGTATTATCCGTGGCGCACTCGATACCCAGGGTGTTCGTGGTCGCCAGCAGGGACGTTCCCACTACGGTGCTAAGAAGGAGAAGAAGTAATGCCACGTAAAGGCCCAGCTCCAAAGCGCCCACTGGTAGACGATCCAGTATACGGCTCCAAGGTTGTTTCTCAGCTCGTTAACCGCGTGCTGTTGGACGGCAAGAAGTCCGTTGCAGAACGCATCGTTTACGGCGCACTTGAAGGTGTAGCAGCAAAGACAGAGCAGGATCCAGTAACCGTGCTGAAGCGCGCTCTGGAAAACATCCGCCCACACCTCGAAGTTCGTTCCCGCCGCGTTGGTGGCGCAACCTACCAGGTTCCAGTTGAAGTTCGCCCAGCACGTGCGACCACCCTGGCTCTGCGTTGGTTGGTTGACTACTCTCGTCAGCGTCGCGAACACACCATGACTGAACGTCTCATGAACGAAATCATCGACGCATCCAACGGTTTGGGTGCAGCATGCAAGCGTCGTGAAGACATGCACAAGATGGCGGAATCCAACAAGGCTTTCGCTCACTACCGCTGGTAATCAACCACGGTCCTAAGCAAGCTCAACAGCGAAGGAAACTAACGTGGCACTTGAAGTGCTTACCGACCTCAAGAAGGTCCGCAACATCGGCATCATGGCTCACATCGATGCTGGTAAGACCACTGTGTCTGAACGTATTCTGTTCTACACCGGTATTAACTACAAGATCGGTGAAACCCACGATGGTGCAGGCACCATGGACTGGATGGAACAGGAAAAGGAACGCGGTATTACCATTACCTCCGCAGCAACCACCTGTTACTGGAGTGACAATCAGATCAACATCATTGACACCCCTGGACACGTTGACTTCACCGTTGAAGTTGAACGCTCTCTGCGCGTTCTTGACGGTGCTGTAGCAGTGTTCGACGGTAAGGAAGGTGTTGAACCACAGTCCGAAACCGTTTGGCGTCAGGCTGACAAGTATAACGTTCCACGTATCTGCTTTATCAACAAGATGGACAAGCTGGGCGCTGACTTCGAATTCTCTGTAAAGACCATTCGTGAACGTCTGCACGCAACCCCAGTTGTTATGGTTATGCCAATCGGTGCTGAAGATACCTTCAAGGGTGTTGTAGATATCCTGAACCAGCGTGCAGTTTACTTCCCAGAAGTAGACGAAAACGGCAAGGCAACCAACGGTGCAATCCTGGAATATGCTGAAATCCCAGCTGAACTGCAGGATCAGGCTGAAGCTTACCGTGAAGAACTGGTTGAAGCAGCAGCTGAAGCTACTGAAGAACTGATGGAAGCATACCTGGAAAACGGTGAGCTGAGCATCGAACAGATTCAGGCTGGTATCCGTAAGCGTACTATCGCTTCCGAAATCTACCCTGTATTCTGTGGTTCTGCATTTAAGAACAAGGGCGTACAGCCAATGCTGGATGGCGTTATTGCTTACCTGCCATCCCCATTGGACGTTCCTGCAGTTGAAGGTCACCTGCCAAACAAGGAAGAAGAAATCACCACTCGTGAAGCTTCTGAGGATGCTCCATTCTCTGCACTGGCATTCAAGATTGCAGTACACCCATTCTTCGGCAAGCTGACCTACATCCGCGTTTACTCTGGTTCTGTCGAATCTGGCGCTCAGGTGATTAACTCCACTAAGGGCAAGAAAGAACGTATCGGTAAGATGTTCCAGATGCACTCCAACAAGGAAAACCCTGTTGATGTTGCACACGCTGGTCACATTTATGCATTCATTGGCCTGAAGGATGTTACCACCGGTGATACCCTTTGTGCTCCGGACGCACCTGTGATTTTGGAATCCATGACCTTCCCAGATCCAGTTATCCACGTTGCTATTGAACCTAAGTCCAAGGCTGACCAGGAAAAGCTGTCTACCGCTATTCAGAAGCTGGCAGAAGAAGACCCAACCTTCTCTGTGAAGCTGGATGAAGAAACCGGTCAGACCGTTATTGGTGGTATGGGCGAACTTCACCTTGACGTTTTGGTTGACCGTATGCGTCGCGAATTCAAGGTTGAAGCTAACGTTGGTAAGCCACAGGTTGCTTACCGTGAAACCATCCGCAAGACTGTGGATAAGGTCGAATACACGCACAAGAAGCAGACCGGTGGTTCCGGTCAGTTCGCGAAGGTTCTGTGTAAGTTTGAGCCTCTGGAAGTAGAGGGTGAAAACACCTACGAATTCGCAAACGAAGTTACCGGTGGTCGTGTTCCTCGTGAATACATTCCATCTGTTGACGCAGGTATCCAGGAAGCTATGCAGAACGGTGTTCTGGCTGGTTACCCAATGGTTGGCATCAAGGCAACGCTGATGGATGGCGCTTACCACGATGTTGACTCTTCTGAAATGGCGTTCAAGATTGCTGGTGCAATGGTATTCCGTGAAGGTGCAAAGAAGGCTAACCCAGTTCTTCTGGAACCAATCATGGCTGTTGAAGTACGTACCCCAGAAGAATACATGGGCGACGTTATCGGCGACTTGAACTCTCGTCGTGGCATGATCCAGTCTATGGATGACGCTCACGGCATTAAGGTTGTACGTGCCCAGGTTCCACTGTCCGAAATGTTCGGTTACGTGGGCGACCTGCGTTCCAAGACCCAGGGTCGCGCTGTGTACTCCATGCAGTTCGACAGCTACGCTGAAGTTCCTCGTGCAGTTGCTGACGAGGTAATCGGCAAGGCAACGGGCGCCTGATCCCGTTTTCTGCGCGGGGGCCAGGCGGCTTCCAAACAGAGTTTTAATATTCTCGAGGGCGGATTCTGCAGCTTGAAGCTGTAAGATTATCTTGCTGGCGGAAGGTTGAGGATTCCGCCCTCGGAAATATCTAAGCGTTAATACGCACACAACAAGTAAAACCCTGTAGCGTGGTTTTTTTCCTAGTGTTACTCTATAAGTAGCCATAGGCTGAAAATCATCTACCCTAGTCCAGGAGGACACAAGTGGCTAAGGCCAAGTTCGAACGTACCAAACCACACGTAAACATCGGTACCATCGGTCACGTTGACCACGGTAAGACCACCCTGACTGCAGCAATCACCAAGGTTCTGCACGACACCTACCCAGAACTGAACGAATACACCCCATTCGATCAGGTTGACAACGCTCCAGAAGAACGTGAACGTGGTATTACCATCAACGTTTCCCACGTTGAATACCAGACCGAAGAACGTCACTACGCACACATCGACGCTCCAGGTCACGCTGACTACGTTAAGAACATGATCACCGGTGCTGCACAGATGGACGGCGCAATCCTGGTTGTTGCTGCAACTGACGGCCCAATGGCACAGACCCGTGAACACGTTCTGTTGGCTCGCCAGGTTGGCGTTCCAAAGATCCTCGTTGCACTGAACAAGTCTGACGCAGTTGACGACGAAGACATGCTGGAACTGGTTGAAGAAGAAATTCGCGAACTGCTGGTTTCCCAGGGCTTCGACGAAGACGCTCCAATCGTTCGCGTTTCCGCTCTGCAGGCACTGGAAGGTGACGCAGAATGGGGCGCAAAGGTTAAGGAACTGATGGACAATGTTGACTCCTACATTCCTACCCCAGAACGCGATCTGGACAAGCCATTCTTGATGCCAATCGAAGACGTATTCACCATCACCGGTCGTGGTACCGTTGTTACCGGTCGTGCAGAACGTGGCATCCTGAACCTCAACTCTGAAGTTGAAATTCTGGGTATCCGTGAACCACAGAAGACCACCGTTACCGGTATTGAAATGTTCCACAAGCAGATGGACTACGCACAGGCAGGCGAAAACTGTGGTCTGTTGCTGCGTGGCACCAAGCGTGACGAAGTTGAACGTGGTCAGGTTGTAGCTGTTCCAGGCTCCATCACCCCACACACCAACTTCAAGGGCCAGGTTTACATCCTGAAGAAGGAAGAAGGTGGCCGTCACAAGCCATTCTTCTCCAACTACCGCCCACAGTTCTACTTCCGTACCACCGACGTAACCGGCATCATCGAACTGCCAGAAGGCACCGAAATGGTTATGCCAGGTGACACCACCGAAATCACTGTTGAGCTGATTCAGCCAATCGCAATGGAAGCAGGCCTCGGCTTCGCTATCCGTGAAGGTGGCCGCACCGTTGGTTCCGGTCGTGTGACCGAAGTTATCAAGTGATCTAACTTTTAAGTTAAACACTTAAAGTTATCCCCCGAAGGACTCCTTCGGGGGATAACTTTATGCTTGGCTAGTAGCACTCGATCTGTACTACCAAAACTTGGGATTGTGTGCGCTGTAAATTAAATGCGCGCTAAGTCTCACTCAATCCCACTTGGCAAAGCTGCGTAAACATGGCAAACTAGAGTAGTTGTCTTAGAAGAGCTATATCTACTAAGAATAATGACTCATCCAGAGGTTGGATGATGTTAAAGGGGTATCATGCTCCAAGTTGTTAATCACATGATCGAATATTCGCCAAGGAATAGTCGGCATTTTGTGTAAATCATAATGCGACACGCCCGAGTGCGGGTATCGGTCAAACTAGAGAGGTAAGACGGTATGGCGGGACAGAAGATCCGCATCCGGCTGAAGTCTTATGACCACGAGGTCATTGACAGCTCGGCACGTAAGATCGTCGAGACTGTACAGCGTGCAGGCGCAACCGTAGTTGGCCCAGTGCCACTGCCAACGGAAAAGAACGTTTTCGTTGTTATCCGTTCGCCACACAAGTACAAGGACAGCCGCGAACATTTTGAGATGCGCACCCACAAGCGCCTCATCGACATTATCGACCCGACTCCGAAGGCAGTTGACTCCCTGATGCGACTGGACCTTCCAGCGGACGTAAAAATCGATATCAAACTCTGAGGAAACCTGTAAAAATGACTAAAGACACCAAGCATGCGGTAGCGCCAGTAAAGGCGCTTCTCGGTCGCAAGCTCGGCATGACCCAGGTATGGGACAACGACGGTCGCGTCGTTCCTGTAACGGTTGTGCAGGTGGGCACCAACGTCGTAACGCAGGTGCGCACTGAAGAAGTAGACGGCTACACTGCCGCACAGATCGGTTTTGGCGAGGTAGACGCTCGCCGCATTACCAAGCCTTTGGCTGGACACTTTGAAAAGGCAGGCGTTGCGCCACGCCGTCACCTCGTTGAAGTTCGCACTTCCGATGTTGACGCATTCGAACTGGGCCAGGAACTGCTGGCTTCTGTTTTCGAAGCTGGCGATAAGGTTGACGTCTCCGGCAAGTCCAAGGGTAAGGGCTTCGCTGGCGCTATGAAGCGTCACGGCTTCCGTGGTGCTCCAGCATCCCACGGTGCACACCGTAATCACCGTAAGCCAGGCTCCATCGGCGCTTGTGCGACCCCAGGTCGCGTATTCAAGGGCGTTCGTATGGCTGGTCGTATGGGCAACGTACGTCGCACCGTACAGAACCTGGACATCCACGCAGTGGACGTTGAAAAGGGTCTGCTGCTGATCCACGGCGCAATCCCTGGTCCAAAGAACGCAGTTGTACTGGTTCGTAACTCCGTGAAGGGTGCGTGATTATGTCCGCTAAAGTTGAAATCACCGGAGTTAACGGCAAGTCTGCAGGCACCATCGAACTGCCAGCAGCAATCTTCGATGCCGAAACCAATGTTCCCCTGATTCACCAGGTTGTTGTAGCTCAGCTTGCAGCTGCACGCCAGGGTACCCACGCAACCAAGACCCGCGGTCAGGTTGCTGGTGGTGGTAAGAAGCCTTACCGCCAGAAGGGCACCGGTCGTGCTCGTCAGGGTTCCATCCGTGCACCACACTTCACCGGTGGTGGCGTAGTACACGGCCCACAGCCACGTGACTACAGCCAGCGTACCCCTAAGAAGATGAAGGCAGGCGCTCTTTACGGTGCTCTGTCTGACCGTGCACGCAACGGCCGTATCCACGTAGTTACTGCTGTGGTAGAAGGCGAAAAGCCATCCACCAAGGCAGCACGCACTCTGCTTGAAGGCCTATGCGGTCTGCGCAACACTCTGGTTGTCGTATCCCGTGAAGATGTAACCGCAGTACTGTCCGTACGTAACCTGCCACAGGTACACGTACTGTTCGTTGACCAGCTCAACACCTACGACGTAATGCGCTCTGAAAACGTAGTCTTCACCCAGGTCGCTCTGGAAACCTTCCTCGCAGCGAAGGAGGACGACAAGTGAGTCTCGAAAAGTCAAAGAACCCTCGCGACATTATCCTCGCACCGGTTATCACCGAAAAGTCTTCTGGACTGATGGACCTGGGCAAGTACACCTTCCTGGTTGATCCACGCTCCAACAAGACCGAAATCCGCCTCGCAATCGAAGCAATCTTTGGTGTAAAGGTTTCTCACGTTGCGACGCAGAACCGACAGGGTAAGCGTTACCGTACCCGTGACGGAATTGGTCAGCGTAAGGCTACCAAGCGCGCCATTGTCACTGTCAGCGAAGGCACCATCGACATCTTCGGCGATCTCGCCTGAGAACCGGAGAGTTAGAGGAAAACAATGGGTATCCGTAAATATAAGCCAACGACCCCAGGTCGTCGTGGTTCCAGCGTTGCGGACTTCGTAGAGATTACTCGCTCTACTCCTGAGAAGTCTCTGGTTCGCCCGCTGACCAAGACCGGTGGTCGTAACTCAAACGGTCGCGTTACTGCTCGTCACCGCGGTGGCGGTCACAAGCGCGCATACCGTGTAATCGACTTCCGTCGTAACGACAAAGATGGCGTACCAGCAAAGGTCGCGCACATCGAATACGATCCAAACCGTACCGCACGTATCGCTCTGCTGCATTTCGCAGACGGTACCAAGCGTTACATCTTGGCACCATCTAAGCTGAACCAGGGCGACCTCGTTGAATCCGGTCCAGCAGCAGACATCAAGCCAGGCAACAACCTGCCTCTGCGCAACATTCCAGTTGGTACCGTTGTGCACGCAGTTGAACTGAAGCCAGGTGGCGGTGCAAAGATTGCTCGCTCCGCAGGTACTTCTGTGCAGCTGGTAGCTCGTGAAGGTCGCTTCGCGCAGTTGCGTATGCCATCCGGCGAAATCCGCAACGTTGAAGTTACCTGCCGCGCAACCGTAGGTGAAGTTGGCAACGCAGAACAGTCCAACATCAACTGGGGTAAAGCAGGCCGTATGCGTTGGAAGGGCCGTCGCCCACACGTACGTGGTGTTGCAATGAACCCTGTTGACCACCCACACGGTGGCGGTGAAGGCCGTACTTCTGGTGGTCGTCACCCAGTATCACCATGGGGTAAGCCTGAAGGCCGTACCCGTCGTCCAAACAAGGCAAGCGACAAGTTCATTGTGCGTCGTCGCCGGACCGGCAAGAAGCGCTGATAGAGGAGCTAGAAAATGCCACGCAGTCTGAAGAAGGGCCCCTTCGTAGACGACCACCTCATGAAGAAGGTGGACGCTCAGAACGAACAGGGTACCAAGAATGTCATCAAGACTTGGTCTCGCCGCTCCGTCATTACCCCAGAATTCCTGGGGCACACCTTCGCGGTGCACGACGGACGCAAGCACGTACCAGTCTTCGTTACGGAATCAATGGTTGGCCACAAGCTCGGCGAGTTTGCTCCGACCCGCAACTTCCGTAGCCACGTGAAAGAAGACCGTAAGGGCCGTCGCCGCTGAGGCGCAGCACTTACGAGGCTATAGAAGTAAGGCAGGAAAAAATGGAAGCCAAGGCACAGGCGCGTTACATCCGCGTCACGCCAATGAAGGCGCGCCGCGTTGTGAACGAAGTTCGCAACCTGCGCGCTCTTGAGGCAGCCGACTTGCTGCAGTTCGCACCGCAGGCAGTCGCCGCCGACGTCCGTAAGATTCTGATGAGCGCAATCGCCAATGCAAAGGTGAAGGCCGCTAACGCAGGTGAAACTCTTCGCGAAGAAGACCTCTTCGTAGTTGAAGCTTTCGTAAACGAAGGCCCAACCATGAAGCGTTTCCGCCCACGTGCACAGGGCCGCGCATCCCAGATTCTCAAACGTACGAGCCACATCACCCTGGTGGTAGGCACGAAGGACAATGGGAAGGAAGGCCGGTAAATGGGTCAGAAGGTAAACCCCACCGGATTTAGGCTTGGTATCACTACCGAGCACCGCTCCCGCTGGTTCGCTGACTCCACTACTAAGGGACAGCGTTACAGCGACTACGTTGCAGAAGACGTTGCAATCCGCAAGCTTCTGAACGAAACCCTCGAACGCGCTGGTGTAGCTCGCATTCAGATCGAACGCACCACCGACCGTGTTCGCGTTGATCTCTACGCAGCTCGCCCAGGTATCGTTATCGGTCGCCGCGGCGCTGAAGCAGACCGTCTGCGCGTTCAGCTGGAAAAGCTGACCGGCAAGCAGGTTCAGCTGAAGATTATCGAAGTTAAGAACCCTGAACTGGACGCTAAGCTGGTTGCACAGGGCATCGCAGAACAGCTGGGTGCTCGTGTATCCTTCCGTCGCGCAATGCGTAAGGCTATGCAGTCTGCAATGCGTGCTGGCGCAAAGGGTATCCGTGTACAGTGTTCCGGTCGTCTGGGCGGCGCAGAAATGTCCCGCGCAGAGTTCTACCGTGAAGGTCGCGTGCCTTTGCACACCCTGCGTGCAAACATCGACTACGGCACCTTCGAAGCTAAGACCACCTTCGGCCGCATCGGCGTTAAGGTTTGGATCTACAAGGGTGACGTAACCGATCGTGAATTCGCACAGCAGCAGCTAGAAGCTGGCAACCGCGGTGGACGTCGTGGCGAACGCCGTGGTGGCGCACGTCGCGGTAGTCGTCGCAACGAACAGCAGAAGAACACTGCAGCTGAAGCACCAGTAGCTGAAGAAGCTGCTGCTCCAGCTGAGTCCAACGGAACGGAGGCCTGAGCCGTGCTTATCCCAAGGCGGACTAAGTACCGCAAACCGCACCGTCCTACCCGTAGTGGTATGGCTAAGGGTGGCTTCGAAATCAACTTCGGTGATTACGGTATCCAGGCTCTGGAACATGCTTACATCACCAACCGTCAGATTGAAGCTGCACGTATTGCAATGACCCGTTACATCCGTCGTGGTGGTAAGGTTTGGATTAACATCTTCCCAGACCACCCACTGACCAAGAAGCCAGCAGAAACTCGTATGGGTGCTGGTAAGGGTGCTCCAGAATTCTGGATCGCAAATGTTAAGCCGGGTCGTATTATGTTCGAGCTTAAGGGTGTGCCAGTAGACGTAGCTCGCGAAGCTATGCGCCGTGCACAGCACAAGCTCCCAATGAAGACACGATTCGTAGTCCGAGAGGGTGGTGACAACTGATGGCTGATAAGAAGACTCTGACCACCGCCGCGCTGGATAAGATGGACGACGCACAGCTTGCAAAGGCACTGGAAACCGCAAAGGCTGAACTATTTAACCTGCGTTTCTCCAAGGCTCTGGGCCAGCTGGAAGACCACGGCCGCATGCGCGCCGTGCGTGGCGACATCGCACGTATCTACACCGTGGCGCGTGAGCGTGAGCTTGGCATCCGCACCGCCCCTAACACCAAGGAGTGAGCCAAGTGAGCGATACCACCGCAGCAGTTCGCAACGACCGTAAGGTCCGTCGCGGCTACGTAGTATCTGACAAGATGGACAAGACCGTTGTTGTAGAACTCGAGGACCGCGTAAAGCACCCTCTCTACGGCAAGGTTATGACCCGTAAGAACAAGGTCAAGGCACACGATGAACTCAACGATGTGCACGAAGGCGACTACGTTCTGATCATGGAAACCCGTCCGCTGTCCGCAACCAAGCGCTGGCGCGTGGTTGAGGTTATCGAACGCGCTAAGTGATCGAAGCCATCTTTTAGAGAAGCTAACCAAAGGGAAATCCCCCGCAAAGCAACTTGCGAGGGATTTCCCTTTTATTGAACGAGGGTGAGGCAATGCACAGGGCGAGTTAAGAATAAGACTTCCCAATTTGAGTGCAAATGACGTAATCTGTATAAGTTGTAGTTTATTTAGCAGGATGAGTATGTCCACATACTTTCCTGAAAGTAATCTGCAGCCTTCCAAGTGCAGAGACCAAGTTCCTGTTAGCACACAAGTTCTTGGGTCGTTGAACAGTGAACTCGCGTCTGCACAAAAGAATGTCCGTTTGTGTAGCAATCGTTGCACAAAAGTCCGTATACGTTCGGCTAGGCTCTGGCGGAGGTTCCGTCAAGAGAACCAGCTCGACGACAGGAGAAAACGAATGATCCAGCAGGAGTCGCGACTAAAGGTTGCTGACAACACGGGTGCAAAGGAAATCCTCTGCATTCGCGTTCTCGGTGGCTCGGGTCGGCGCTACGCGGGCGTTGGCGATACTATCGTCGCAACCGTAAAAGACGCTATTCCCGGCGGCAACGTAAAGAAGGGTGATGTCGTTAAGGCTGTGGTAGTGCGTACCCGTAAGGAACGCCGCCGCCCAGACGGTTCATACATCCGCTTTGATGAAAACGCAGCTGTCATCTTGAAGAACGATGGCGAACCACGTGGAACCCGTATCTTCGGCCCAGTTGGCCGCGAACTTCGTGATAAGAAGTTCATGAAGATCGTTTCCCTCGCTCCGGAGGTAATCTGATGGCCGCTAAAATTAAGAAGGGTGACCTGGTAGAGGTCATTGCTGGTCGTACCGCAGACCAGAAGAAGATTGATGAACGCAACGCACGTCGTGTAGCTGAAGGCTTGGAACCACTCAAGCCAGGCGACAAGGGCAAGCAGGGTCGCGTCATCAAGGTGTTCCCTAAGGAACAGAAGGTTCTCGTTGAAGGCGTGAACTTCAAGACGCGTCACGTACGCGAAGGTCAGTCCGCACAGGGACAGGTAACCGGCGGCATTCAGCTGATTGAAGCCCCAATCTCCATCTCTAAGGTTGCTCTGGTAGATCCAGAAACCAAGCAGCGTGTGCGTGTTGGTTTCCGTGTTGACGTTGATGAAAACGGCAAGCGCGTTAACCGTAACCCGATCCGCGTAGTTCGTGGTGGCGCTAAGCGTAACCTCGAAACTGGAAAGGAAATCGGAGCATGACCCCTCGCCTGAAGCAGAAGTATGTTGACGAAATTCGTCCACAGCTGATCAAGGAATTCGCACACTCTAACCCAATGCAGGTTGGCGGCTTGACCAAGGTCGTTGTCAACATGGGTGTTGGTGAAGCAGCACGTGATTCCAAGGCACTGGACGGCGCACTGCGCGACCTGACCGTAATCACCGGTCAGAAGCCAGTTGTCACTAAAGCTCGTAAGTCTATCGCACAGTTCAAGCTGCGTGAAGGTCAGCCAATTGGTGCACACGTAACCATGCGTGGCGACCGCATGTGGGAATTCATGGATCGCTTGATTTCTCTGGCTCTGCCACGAATCCGCGACTTCCGTGGTCTGTCCCCAAAGCAGTTTGACGGTAACGGCAACTACACCTTCGGTCTGACTGAACAGTCTATGTTCCACGAGATCGACCAGGATAGCATTGACCGTGTACGTGGCATGGATATCACCATCGTCACTTCCGCAAAGACCGATGAAGAAGGCCGTGCGCTGTTGCGTGCACTGGGCTTCCCATTCAAGGAGGACTGAGCACATGGCGAAGACTTCTCTGAAAGTAAAGGCAGCTCGCAAGCCTAAGTTTGCGGTGCGTGCTTACACTCGCTGTAACCGTTGTGGCCGTCCACGTTCGGTTTACCGCAAGTTCGGATTGTGCCGTGTCTGCCTTCGCGAACTCGCTCACGCGGGCGAGCTCCCAGGCGTGACTAAGAGCAGCTGGTAACGACTACATCGTAGGTCCGTCAGCGATAAGCGCTGATAGGAAACCCCGATGAGGAAGGGGATATCCCCCAAATGACTATGACTGATCCAATCGCAGATATGCTTACGCGTCTGCGTAACGCGAGTGCGGCACACCACGATACGGTGTCCATGCCACACTCCAAGTTGAAGGCAGCTATTGCCGACATCCTGGTAACTGAAGGTTACGTATCTTCCGTTTCCGTTGAGGATGCACGTGTGGGTAAGACCCTCACTCTCGTACTGAAGTACAACGCGCACCGTGAACCAGCTATCACTGACGTGAAGCGTGTTTCCAAGCCAGGTCTGCGCGTTTACGCAAAGTCCACCAACCTGCCAAGCGTTCGTGGCGGCCTGGGAGTTGCTATTCTGTCAACTTCCTCCGGTCTGCTCACCGACCGCGAAGCAGCTAACAGGGGAGTAGGTGGGGAAGTCCTCGCCTACATCTGGTAAGGAGGAAACCCATGTCTCGTATTGGTAAAGCTCCTATCGAAATCCCTGCTGGCGTTGAGGTTAAGATTGACGGCGCAAACGTTACCGTTAAGGGTCCAAAGGGCACCCTGGAACACGTAATCGTTTCCCCAATCACCGCTTCCATCGAAGAAGGCCAGATTCTGGTCACTCGCCCAGACGATCACCGCGATTCTCGTGCACGTCACGGTCTGACTCGTACTCTGATCAACAACATGATCATTGGCGTAACCCAGGGTTACTCCAAGGGTCTGGAAATCGTTGGTACCGGTTACCGTGTAGCAGCGAAGGGCGCTGATCTGGAATTCGCTCTTGGTTTCTCCCACCCAGTTGTGGTTAAGGCTCCAGAAGGCATCGAATTCAAGGTTGATAACCAGGTTAAGTTCTCGGTTAACGGCATTGATAAGCAGCTTGTTGGCGAGGTCGCTGCGAACATTCGCAAGATCCGTAAGCCTGAACCTTACAAGGGTAAGGGTATTCGCTACGCAGGCGAAAACGTACGTCGCAAGGTCGGAAAGGCTGGTAAGTAATGTCTTACACCGTTAAGGGCAAGGGCAAGGTAGTTGCTCGTAAGCGCCGCCACCAGCGTGTTCGTAAGAACGTAAACGGTACTGCAGAGCGTCCACGTCTGGTTGTAACCCGTTCTAACCGCCACATGGTTGCACAGGTTATCGATGACTACAAGGGTCACACTCTGGTATCTGCCTCCACCATGGAAGCAGCATTCGACGGTTCCTCCACCAAGGTTGAAGCAGCTCGCCGCGTAGGCGAACTGATTGCAGCTCGTGCGCAGGAAGCTGGCATCACCGCTGTGGTCTTCGACCGCGGTGGCAACAAGTACCACGGCCGTGTCGCAGCTGTAGCAGAAGGCGCCCGCGAGGGTGGCCTGGCGCTCTGAGCGACCAGAAGGAAGAAGGCATACTGATGGCTGCAGCGCAGCGAAACAAAGGTCAGGGCACCTCTGAAGGCCGCGACACCGAACGTCGTGAACGCCGCGGAGGACGTCAGTCCGAACGTCGCGACAACCGTCGCAACGAAGAAAAGAACCAGTACATCGAACGTGTGGTTACCATTAACCGCGTGTCCAAGGTAGTTAAGGGCGGTCGTCGCTTCAGCTTCACCGCACTTGTAGTCGTTGGCGATGGCGAAGGCACCGTAGGTGTAGGTTACGGCAAGGCTAAGGAAGTTCCACAGGCTATTGCAAAGGGCGTTGAAGAAGCAAAGAAGAGCTTCATCCGCGTTCCAATGATTCGTCGTACCATCACCCACCTCGTACAGGGCGAAGACGCAGCAGGCGTTGTTCTGCTTCGTCCAGCAGCTCCTGGTACTGGTGTTATCGCCGGTGGTCCGGTCCGCGCCGTTCTGGAATGCGCCGGTGTCCACGACGTACTTTCGAAGTCCCTCGGTTCTTCGAACGCAATCAACATTGTCCACGCAACTATTGCCGCTCTGAAGCAGCTGGAACAGCCTGAAGCAGTAGCAGCACGTCGTGGACTTCCACTGGAGCGCGTAGCTCCTGCATCCATGTTGCGTGCACGCGCAGAAGGCATTGCAGAAGCACGTGCTGAAGCTGAAAAGGCTGAAAACGAAGCGGCAGCGGCAGGAGTGAGCAAGTAATGGCAAACCTGAAGATTACCCGCGTCCGTTCTGACATCGGCCGTCCACAGGAACAGCGTCGCACCATGCGCGCCCTGGGTCTGCGTAAGATCGGTCAGTCCGTAGTACGCGAAGACAACAAGGCACTGCGTGGCATGATTCTCGCTGTTCGCCACTTGGTTACGGTAGAGGAGGTCAACTGACCATGGCTGAAAACACCATTCTCCGTCTCCATGACCTGAAGCCAGCACCAGGCTCTAAGAAGGCTAAGACCCGCGTTGGTCGTGGTGAAGGTTCTAAGGGTAAGACCGCTGGTCGTGGTACCAAGGGTACCAAGGCTCGTTACCAGGTAGCAGTCGGCTTTGAAGGCGGCCAGATGCCAATGCATATGCGCCTGCCAAAGCTCCGCGGTTTCAAGAACCCATTCCGTGTGGAATACCAGGTAGTAAACCTTGAGTTGCTGCAGGTACTCTTCCCAGAGGGTGGAGACATCACCGTTGAGGATCTGGTAGCTGCTGGTGCTGTTCGCCCACGTCAGCTGGTTAAGGTCCTGGGTCAGGGCGAAGTAACCGCTAAGTTCAACCTCGTAGTTGACAAGTGGTCCGCTTCCGCAGAAGCAAAGGTTACCGCTGCAGGCGGTTCCCTGACTGCTCGCTGATCATAAAACATTAAAGTAGGCTTCTCAGCTTAGGCTGAGAAGCCTACTTTTTTACATTTACCGACATAAGAAAACAAAGAATATCCGCCCTCGGGAAAATAAAAGCGGAAAGAAAACTACAGGACAGAGGGTTTTGCCTAATTGCTCACGTAAGACGACCTCGAATAAATAGCGTAAATCGTGTAACCTTGTTCTGGATTATTGTTTTATTTTCGACTTAGTTTTAGGAGGAAGCTTGTTCGCAGCATTCGCTCAAGCATTCCGCACCCCAGACTTGCGCTCCAAGCTGCTGTTCAGCTTGCTGATTATGGCGCTCTTCCGCTTGGGCTCATTCATCCCAGCGCCGGGTGTGTCCACCGTCAACGTACAGCAGTGTCTAGCAAACCAAGGCAACACCTCATTACTTGACCTCGCAAACCTGTTCTCCGGTGGCGCGTTGCTCCAGCTCTCTATCTTCGCGTTGGGCATCATGCCATACATTACGGCCTCCATCATCATCCAGCTGCTGCGCGTAGCAGTACCACGCTTCGAAGACCTGCACAAGGAAGGCCAAGCTGGCCAGGCGAAGCTAACTCAGTACACCCGTTACCTAACTATCTTCCTAGGTGTCCTGCAGTCCTCTGGCATCGTTTCCCTGGCATTCTCTAACGCGCTATTCCCAGGATGTGGCCTGCCAGTTGTACCACACGCCTCTCCATTCACCTTCATTACCATGGTTTTGGTAATGACCGCTGGTACCGGCGTCATCATGTGGCTGGGCGAACTTATCACCGAACGCGGCATTGGTAACGGCATGTCCTTGCTTATCTTTACCTCCATTACCGCCACCCTGCCAGCACAGCTGTACAACATCGGTATCTCCACCGGTTGGGGTAAGGTAGTGGCAATTGTAGCCATCATCATTATCATCACCATGGCTGTCGTTTACGTAGAACAGGCACAACGCCGTATTGCAGTCCACTACGCAAAGCGCATGGTTGGTCGTCGCGTAATGGGTGGTTCCTCCACCTATATCCCATTGAAGATCAACATGTCTGGTGTTATCCCAGTAATCTTCTCCACCTCCATCCTGGCTATGCCAGCCCTGTTTGCGAACTTCGCAAATCCACACGGCAGCTGGGCACAGTGGATTCAGGCTAATATGCGACAGACCTCTTGGGTTTACTTGCTACTCGACGGCCTGCTGATCCTCTTCTTCACCTTCTTCTACACCTCCATCACTTTCAACCCTGATGAAGTTGCAGATAACATGAAGCGCTACGGTGGCTTCATCCCAGGTATCCGCGCTGGTCGTCCAACCGCTGAATACCTGCGATACGTAATCACCCGTATCACCACTGCAGGTGCAATCTACCTGCTGATTGTGGCAATCCTGCCAGCAATCGCAATGATTCCACTAAACCTCGGCCAGGGGCGTCTGCCATTCGGTGGCACCACCTTGCTGATCATCGTGGGTGTTGGTTTGCAGACCGTTAAGGAAATTAACTCCCAGCTGCAGAAGCATTCTTACGAAGGATTCTTGGTATGATCGCAACTGAAAAGAAGGCTCCTCTCGTCCTGATTCTAGGCGCTCCGGGAGCTGGTAAAGGTACTCAGGCTGAAAGGATCGCTCAGTTCCTGAACGTTCCATCCATCTCTACCGGCGCTATCTTCCGTCAGAACATTAAGGAAGAAACCGAGCTGGGTAAGCGCGCTAACGAATTCATCTCCAAGGGTGAGTTCGTGCCAGACTCAGTTACCAACCCAATGGTAGCTGCCCGCCTGGAAGCACCAGACGTAGATAACGGCTGCCTGTTGGATGGCTACCCACGTACCGTGGAACAGGCTCACTACCTGCGTGATGCACTGGCATCTAAGGGTAAGGAAATCGACCTGGTCCTGGAAATCGTAACTAACCAGGAAGAAGTTATTGCTCGCCTGCTGAAGCGTGCGGAAATCGAACACCGTGCGGATGACAACGAGGAAGTAATTCGTCACCGCATGGAAGTCTACCGTGAGATGACTGAACCAATGGCAACCTACTATGCTGACCAGGATAAGCTGGTACAGGTTGATGGTATGGGCACCATTGATGAAGTTTGGGCACGCATTGAAAAGGCATTGCTTGACGCTGGTTTCGCACGAAACTGAGTTTGTGGGTGGCGGTAAGTAGTATGATCCGCCCTCGAAAATAAAACAAAACTGACGGGTGCTCGCACAGGGCGCCCGTCAGGTATTTTCCAGCCAGCCTGCCGGCCTGGCGAAAGTCTGTAAAGAGAAACTAATATGGCTCGTATTGAACTGAAAACTCCCCAACAGCTCCGTTATATGCGTGAAGCAGGTCTGGTAGTAGCTGCCATGCATAAGGCGCTACGTGAGGCTGCGCAGCCGGGGGTGACCCTGCTGGAGCTTGATAAGGTTAGCGCGGCGACCATTAAGGCGCATGGTGCTAAATCGAATTTCTTGGGTTATCACGGTTTCCCAGCGACTGTTTGTATTTCTGTTAACGAAGTTGTGGTACATGGGATTCCGACTTCGCAGAAACTGGAACTGGGTGACTTAGTGACCTTTGACTGTGGTGCCTACGTTGAGCGCGAGGGACAGCAGTGGCATGCTGACGCGGCATTCACGATGATTGTGGGTGGTGATGAGCATGGTTCAGATGAGGCACGTTTGTTGAATGAGTTCACTCATGAGGCAATGTGGGCTGCGGTTGCGTCGTTACATGATGGCAAGCGGGTTTCTTGTGTGGGGGATGCGGTTGAGGCAACTCTTGCGGACTATCGTGACCGCGGTTTTACCGGTGACATTGTGGAAGAGTACACCGGGCATGGCATTGGCACGCGGATGCACATGGAACCTGAGGTGATTAACTATTCTGCGCGTGGTTTGCAGCCACGTTTAAAGCCCGGCATGGTGTTGGCAGTTGAGCCGATTATTAGCGCGGGTGGGGCGGATACGGACATTCTGGAAGATGAGTGGACGGTTGTTACTACCGATGGTTCTTTGGCGGCGCAGTGGGAGCATACGGTGGCGATTACTACGCGTGGGATTTGGGTTTTGACGGCTCCGGATGGGGGCGTGGCTGGTTTGGCTCCGTTTGGGATTAAACCGACGCCGCTTTCTTAAGTTTTATTACGTTCCCGAGGGCGTTTTGCAATTGTTTTCGCCCACTGGATTTGTAATAGTGAGTGATTTAACACCCTCCTGGGCTTTAGTTCAGGGGGGTGTTTTGACTAAAGTAGTAATTCGGGTTTGGTTTATAGGCATATCTATGCCTTGAAGCAAACTTGGCCTCTCGCAAAATGCGGTGGGGCATGTAGTTAACTGTAGGGGAATGATCAAGGAATATGGCGAAAAAAGACGGCGTCATTGAAATGGAAGGCACGGTCGTAGAAGCCCTTCGCGATGGAAAGTTCAACGTGGAGTTGGCAAATGGCCATGTCGTGCTTGCGCACATTTCCGGGAAGATGCGTCAGCACTACATTCGTATCCTGCCTGAAGACCGTGTTGTTGTGGAGCTTAGCCCATACGACCTGTCTCGTGGCCGCATCATCTACCGCTACAAGTGATCAGACACTAGCCGGATTTCCGGCGGAGGATAAGCCATGAAGGTACAGCCAAGTGTCAAGAAGATTTGTGACAACTGCAAGGTGATTCGTCGCCACGGCAAAGTCATGATTATCTGTGACAATCCGCGACACAAGCAGCGTCAGGGTCGCTGAGACCTGAACGTTTAGCTAACTGAATAAGCATTTCATCGGTCGTTAGATTTCTAACGGGACCCTCGGACAGGAGGCCGGGGCTGGTAGCAAAGGTTATCGGATGATGAAGTGACCACCTCCCTCACCAATGGAGTGAATTATGGCACGTATTGCCGGCGTTGACCTCCCTCGCGAAAAGCGAATGGAGATTGCGCTTACTTACATTTACGGCGTTGGACGCACCCGCGCCGCTGAAACGCTGGAAGCAACCGGCGTCTCTCCAGACCTGCGTGTTAAGGACGCGACTGAAGAAGACCTCGTAAAGCTCCGCGAGTTTATCGAAGGTAACTACAAGGTTGAAGGTGACCTGCGCCGTGAGGTTCAGGCTGACATTCGCCGTAAGATTGAAATTGGCTGTTACCAGGGTCTGCGCCACCGTCGTGGTCTGCCTGTTCGTGGCCAGCGTACGAAGACCAACGCTCGTACCCGTAAGGGTCCAAAGCGTACGGTTGCCGGTAAGAAGAAGTAACCCTCAGGGTTCACCACTAAACTCGTAGGAGATAAAGAATGGCTGCTAAGTCACGCTCAACGGTGGCCCGTAAGGGACGGCGTAAGGAACGCCGTAATGTTACCCACGGCCACGCATACATTAAGTCAACGTTCAATAACACGATCGTTTCTATCACCGACCCAACTGGTGCTGTTATTTCATGGGCATCCTCCGGTCAGGTTGGCTTCAAGGGCTCTCGTAAGTCCACTCCTTTCGCTGCACAGCTTGCTGCTGAAGCTGCTGCTCGTCGCGCACAGGAACACGGCGTAAAGAAGGTTGACGTTTTCGTTAAGGGTCCAGGCTCCGGCCGTGAGACCGCGATTCGTTCCCTGCAGGCTACCGGTATTGAGGTTGGTTCCATCCAGGATGTTACCCCTCAGCCACACAACGGTTGCCGTCCGCCCAAGCGCCGCCGCGTCTGAGCGTATTCAACGAGACCTCGTAGTCTCCACGTCGAGTTACGAGTCCTATGCTCGTAACATAAACACCTGTTCCAGATACTCTGGAGAATAAACCGGCGTCATATGGCGGATGCCGGGAAGAAAGGAAAAGACGTGCTCATTGCACAGCGACCCACTCTGACAGAAGAGAAGGTTAGCGATAATCGCTCACGCTTCATTCTCGAACCACTCGAACCAGGATTTGGCTACACTCTGGGTAATTCCCTCCGTCGTACCCTGCTATCTTCGATTCCAGGCGCTGCGGTTACTTCTATCCGCATCGACGGTGTCCAGCACGAATTCTCTACCGTGCCGGGAGTGAAGGAAGACGTTGCTGAGATTATTCTCAACATCAAGAACATCGTACTTTCATCCGAAAATGATGAACCTGTAGTTATGTACCTGCGCAAGACCGGTGCGGGCGTTGTTACCGCTGGTGACATCACCCCTCCAGCAGGCGTGGAAATCCATAACCCAGAACTGGAACTCGCAACCCTGTCCGAAAAGGGCAAGGTTGAAATCGAGCTCACCGTAGAACGTGGCCGCGGCTACGTTTCTGCGATGCAGAATAAGGATCCAAATGCAGAAATTTCTCGCATTCCGATCGACTCGATTTACAGCCCAGTGCTGAAGGTTACCTACAAGGTGGAAGCTACTCGTGTTGAGCAGCGTACCGACTTCGATCGTCTGATTGTAGACGTTGAGACGAAGCCTGCGATTACCCCTCGCGACGCGCTTGCATCCGCTGGTAAGACCCTAGTAGAGCTGTTTGGTCTGGCACGCGAACTAAACGTTGAAGCAGAAGGCATCGAAATTGGTCCTTCCGCAACTGACGAAACCCTCGCAGCAGACCTGGCCCTGCCAATTGAGAACCTTGGCCTGCAGTCCCGTTCTTACAATGCACTGCGCCGCCGCGGCATCCTGTCCGTAGGCGAACTGGTTGCTCACTCCGAAGCTGATTTGCTGGACATCCGTAACTTCGGTTTGAAGTCCATCGAAGAAATCAAGGAGAAGCTGGCTGGCTTGGGTATGACCCTGAAGGATTCTGTACTGCCAGTAGGTGGCGCTGAGTCCTCCGGCTCACTACAGTTCAGCGACGAATAATCGTCCTGACGGATCTTACCGTCCCTCATTCGAGAGTTTTTACTAGGAGATATCATGCCTAAGCCCACCAAGGGCGCTCGTCTCGGCTCTTCCGCCGCACACGAGAACCTAATGATTGCGAACCTTGCGCAGGATCTGTTCCAGCACGGTCAGGTTAAGACCACCGTTGCTAAGGCACGCCGCTTGCAGCCACTGGCTGAAAAGCTGATCACCAAGGCTCGCCGCGGCGACCTACACGCCCGCCGTACCGCTGCTAAAACCATCCGCAACAAGGACGTACTGTACCGCCTGTTCGACGTTATCGCTCCAGCGATTGACGCAGAACGCCAGGGTGGCTACACCCGTATTGTGAACGTTGGCCCACGTCGTGGTGACAACGCTCCAATGTGCGTTATTTCTTTGGTTACCGAAAAGGTAGAAAAGAAAGCTGTTGTTGCTAAGGCTGAAGAAACCGCTGCAAAGGCTGTTGAAGTTGAAGAAACCCCAGCAGTTGAAGAAGCAGTAGTTGAAGCAGAAGCTACTGAAGAAGTTGTTGAATCTGAAGACAAGTGATTCAGTGTTAGCTAATCAACGCTAATAGCTACAAAGTGTGGGTGGGTCCTTAAGGATCCACCCACACTTTTTAATATTCTGCGTGCGAATCGCAGTTCCGGCGTTTAGAAAACTAATCCTAACGGTATGATGAAGCTGTGAGTAATCAACTAACTTTAGCCGTGGACTGCGGTGGTGGCGGTATTAAAGCTTCAGTGCTTGACGCACATGGAATGATGGTGACTCCGGCAGTGCGGACACCCAGCCCATACCCCCTTCCACCGGAACTGCTGGTCGAGACTATTAAGTATCTTGCCAGCCAGTTACCTGATTTTGATCGTATTACCGTAGGTATGCCGGGCATGATACGCCACGGCGTAGTGGTCGCAACGCCACACTACATTACGAAAGACGGCCCACGTTCTAAAGTATTACCCGAATTAGTTCCCCAGTGGCAGCTGTTTGATATGCGTAAAGCTGTGCAGGACGCCCTCGGGAAACCCACACTGGTTCTTAATGATGCGGAAGTTGCCGGTGCTGGTGCAGTAACGGGCACGGGACTAGAAATGATTATCACCCTGGGAACTGGCTTGGGGAACGCAGTCTTCGATGGCGGTTGTTTGGCGCCACATGTGGAAATCTCGCAGGGGCCGGTGCGCTGGGGGCTAACCTACGACGACTATGTGGGAGAGCATGAGCGTTTGCGGTTAGGGGATGCACATTGGTCGCGTCGTATTCGCCGCGTGATTGCGGGTCTACGCCCCATGTACATGTGGGATCGACTGTACCTCGGCGGCGGAAACTCTGCGCGGATTACTCCAAGTATCCGGGCAAAGTTAGGAGACGATGTGGTGATTGTGCCTAATGATGCCGGTATCCGCGGGGGAGCGCGCGCTTGGGAGCTAGAGATCTTGGGGCGTGGACAGCAGCCTTCTAAAGGAATGGGGATGTGATGCGGTTTCGTTTAGAATGCGCGTACAGGGGGACATTCTTTAGGGGCTGGGCGAAGCAACCGGGGTTGCGGACAGTTCAGGGTACTTTAGAAGAGGCGTTGGCGTTGGTGTTGCGTGAGCCGGTGGAGCTTACGGTCGCGGGTCGCACAGATGCGGGGGTGCATGCTTCTGCGCAGACGGCACATTTTGATGTGTGTGCTGACCGGTTGATGCAGGTGACGAAACAGGCGGAAGTCGTGCATGCGTGTGAGGCGCTGACGCGTCGGCTGAATCGGTTGATTAGACGCGCGGATAGTAATGCTTCGGGTTTACCTGATGTAGTGGTGTATTCTATTGAGCCGGTGGCAGATGTTTTTGACGCGCGATTTGCTGCTTTACGACGCCACTACGTGTATCGGGTAGCTGACGTGGCCGGGCGTAATCCTCTTTATGCGGAGAGTGTCTGGTGGGTGGAGGAGCCATTGCAGATTCACCTTATGCGTGAGGCGGCGCGGGCTTTAGTGGGGGAGCATGATTTCTTGTCCTTCTGTAAGCCACGCGAGGGTGCTTCTACGATTCGTACTTTAGAAGCCGTGGATTTAGTTGAGACGGATACGGGTTTGGAAGTGCGGTTGAGTGCGGATGCGTTTTGTCATTCGATGGTGCGTTCAATAGTGGGGGCGCTGGTGGAAGTGGGGCGCGGACGTAAGCCAGTGACTTGGATTGCTGATTTAGTGGCGTTCCCGTCTCGGGAGCAGGCTGCTCCGTTGGCGCCGCCGCATGGTTTGACGTTGCGAGCGGTGGATTATCCGCCGGCAGAGCAGTGGGCGGCGCAGCAGCAGAAGACGCGTCGGTTGCGTTCGGTTGCAGATTTTTCCGAGGGCGGATTAGTTGATCTTGCTGCGGATTCTGGCTGTTGTGGTGAATGAGGTTTCTGCCACTAATTTTTAACAGTCTTTGCGATTTAGGTTCGGAGTCGCTAATATTGAACATGTTGTGCGTCTAGTGTGCGCTGACCAGTTATTTATTCCCACTCACTGGTCTTCAGCCCGGACGCAATGACGCGAGCAAATCCTATAAAGTGAGCGTTTCTTGTAGACACGGATATGTTGTCCAAGGAATGCCCTGAATTACTAGAAGAAAAGGCCACGCCCGTGCGCACTTACAGCCCAAAGCCAGGGGACGCTAACAAGCAGTGGTACGTCATTGACGCTACCGACCTCGTCCTCGGCCGCCTGGCAGCAGCAGCTGCCAAACTACTCCGTGGGAAGCATAAGCCAACTTTCGCCCCTCACATGGACATGGGTGACTTCGTTATCGTTATTAACGCTGACAAGGTTGCTCTGACTGGCGACAAGCTTGATAAGAAGTTCGCTTACCACCACTCTGGTTTCCCAGGTGGTCTGAAGGCAGTTTCTTACCGTGAACTCATGGCAAAGTACCCAGAACGCGCCATTGAAAAGGCAGTTCGTGGCATGCTCCCTAAGAACACCCTCGGACGTGCACAGATGCGTAAGCTCAAGGTCTACCGTGGCTCTGAGCACCCACACGTAGCACAGAATCCGATTCCATACCAGATCACCCAGGTCGCCCAGTAAGCGCCCAGCGCTATGGACGCCAGTGAGAAAAGCTGAGGAGAACTGTGGCTGATACCACCGAATTCGACGTGCTTGAAGAGGAAGCAACCCCTAGCACGTATGTAACTGAGACCGAATCCGCTCCAGCGGGTGCAGGTCAGTCCATCACCGCTCCAGGTGCAGGTCTGGGCCGTCGTAAGCGTGCAGTTGCTCGCGTACGTTTGGTTCCGGGCACCGGCGAATGGAAGATCAACGGACGCACTCTGGAAGATTACTTCCCAAACAAGTTGCACCAGCAGCTGGTTAAGGCTCCGTTTGTTCTGCTTGACATTGAAGGTCGTTTCGATGTTGTTGCACGCATTGACGGCGGCGGCATCTCCGGCCAGGCAGGCGCTCTGCGTTTGGGTATTTCCCGTGCGCTGAACGTTATCGACCGTGACGCAAACCGTCCTGCTCTTAAGAAGGCTGGTTTCCTCACTCGTGACGCTCGTGCAATCGAACGTAAGAAGGCCGGTCTTAAGAAGGCACGTAAGGCTTCTCAGTACTCCAAGCGCTGATTCGCCTTCCGACTTTCGGACTTTAATAAATGCCCTCGCACTACGGTGTGGGGGCATTTCTTTTATCTACGTTTCTGAATCTGACGTGCAAGCACCACCATTATGTGGCAAGTCGGGTTTATCTCCAGATACACTACGACATCTGACCTTTCGGAAACCACCGCGCCGTCCTCGCATCCGCAAATGCAACCCGTAAAATAGTTCCTGTATGTGAATCAAACAGGAGGTAATTCATGGCACGTCTATTCGGCACTGACGGCGTACGCGGTCTTGCAAACCGTCAGATTACTCCAGCTCTAGCGCTGGAACTTGGTGAAGCTGCCGCACGTTACATCATCAACCATGAACCTGCCCCAAAGCATGGCAAGTTAAAAGCAATCATCGGACGCGACACCCGTATTTCCGGTGAATTCCTCGAACACGCCCTGGCAGCAGGTATTGCAGCCGCTGGCATGGACGTAGTGCGTATTGGCGTGGTTACCACCCCAACTGTTGCACACCTGAGTGCTACCGATGATGATGTTGCCCTGGGCGTAATGATTTCTGCATCCCATAACGCTATGCCAGATAACGGCATTAAGTTCTTCGCTCATGGTGGTTTTAAGCTCGAAGATGCTGTGGAAGACCAGATTGAAGCTTTGCTAGCCACTGAGTGGGAACGCCCAATCGGCGCTGCAGTTGGTGAGATTGAGTTCAATGACACCCATGCTGCTCAGTCCTACATTGAGCACCTGGTTTCTGCTACTAACTGCGACTTGTCAGGTCTGCGCGTGGTAGTGGACTGCGCTAATGGTGCTGCTTCAAAGCTGGGTCCAGAAGCACTACGTGAAGCGGGTGTGGACGTTGTTGTAATTAACGCCAGCCCAGACGGCCGCAACATCAACGATGCTTGTGGGTCTACCCATCCCGAACAGCTGCAGTCTGCAACTGTCGCTGCAGGCGCTGATTTTGGGGTTGCCTATGATGGTGACGCTGATCGTTGTTTGGCAGTTGATCACGCGGGTAACCTGATTGACGGCGATAAGATTATGGGTGCTTTGGCACTTGATTTGCAGGCACGTGGTGAGCTGGCACAGGACACTTTGGTAGTCACTGTAATGTCTAACCTGGGGCTGCTACTGGCTATGTCTGAAAAGGGCATTAACACGGTGCAGACCGCGGTAGGTGACCGTTATGTTCTGGAAAGCATGAAGGAACACGGCTACACCCTGGGTGGTGAGCAGTCTGGTCACATGATTTTCGCTAACCACGCAACTACGGGTGATGGCGTGCTCACTTCCTTGCTGATTGCCCGTATGGTGAAGGAATCCGGCAAGTCTTTGGCTGAGCTGACTGAGTTCATTCAGCGTTTGCCTCAGACTTTGGTGAATGTACCAAATGTGGATAAGATTCGCGCAGCAACTGACGAGGGCGTGCAGGCAGCGGTAGCGGCTTGTGAAGAACGCTTGGGCGGTACCGGTCGAGTTCTGTTGCGTTCTTCTGGTACGGAACCTTTGGTGCGCGTAATGATTGAGGCAGCTACTCAGGAAATCGCTGATTCTGAGGCCGCTGCTTTGGCTGAAGTGGTGCGTGAGCGCTTAAGCATCTGAGCGTTCGTTCGTAAAGTTTAATATTTTCGGGGGCGGATTTTACTGTTACAGTAAGGGTCCGCCCTCGAGAATTAATAATCCGCAAACGTAAGTTCAGAGTTTGCGCAGGTAAAGCCCTTCCACCTTATGGTCACAGCCCTTGCGGATAATCAGGGAAGCGCGGTCGCGGGTAGGAAGAATGTTTTCCTCTAAATTCACTAAGTTGATAGTGCGCCAAATCTGGCGTGCTCGCGTAACAGCTTCCTCGTCAGTTAAAGATGCGTAGTTGCGGAAATAGGAATCCTTACGGCTAAACGCCGTTTGCCGCAGGGACTTAAACCGCGAAATATACCAAGCTTCAATATCAGACGGATCTGCATCCACATAAATCGTGAAATCAAAGTAGTCAGAAACCGCGGTTGTACCAATCGAATCCGGACCAGAACGAGCTGGCTGCAGCACGTTGAGACCTTCGACGATAAGAATATCGGGCCGGGTGATTACTGCTTCTTCCGCAGTAATGTCATAGGTGACATGGTCATAGACCGGGGCAGTTACGCGTTCAACCCCAGCTTTTACCTGAGCCAGGAAATCAATTAAACGCGCACGATTATAGGACTCTGGGAACCCTTTGCGAGTCATCAATCCTCGCTCTTCCAAAACCGCATTAGGGTAGAGGAAACCGTCAGTGGTGATTAACTGTACTCGCGGAGTATTCGGCCAGCGCCGCAGCAGTTCTAATAGCAAACGAGAAATCGTGGACTTACCAACTGCTACAGAACCACCGATGCCAATAATGAATGGGGTAGAAGGCGACTCATAGTTATGTAGAAAGAGTTTCCGCTCGGCATCTAACCGTCGTTTATTTTCAACATGCATTTCTAACAGTGCTGAGAGAGGACGGTAGATTGTGTCAGCTTCAGAAATATCTAACCGGTCACCTAAAGAAGTGAGGGTCGTAATGTCATCACTGGTGAGTGGCAGGGGAGTTGCCTCTGCTAAACGTCGCCAGGTTTGCCTTGAAAAATGTTGGAAAATCCCTGGCTTTGCGGGATTTCTTTCTAAGCTGAAGCTATAAGTCACGCCTGTAATTGTGCCTGAGGGAAACTGAAAATGCGACTTCCTCGGACGCAGAAATGGCGCAGAAAGTTATAAAATGGGTTAAGTTCTGTTCTTTCTAGGGCTTTTAGTATAGGAGCACCAGTGGTTTATTCGTATCCTGCGCGCGCACTGATTGATATTGCCGCGATTACGCATAATGCGAAGTTACTGTTAGCGAAGGCTCCGAATACGCAGCACTTAGGGGTTGTTAAGGCTGACGCTTACGGGCATGGGCATGCTTCTGTGGCGGTGGCTTTAGCGCGTGCTGGTTACCGGGCTATTGGGGTGGCGCAAATCGAAGAGGCGCTCGCGGTGCGGGATGCTTTGGATATTGCTGGTTTTTATGATGTCATGCTGTTTTCGTGGGTGATTCCAGCGGATGGCACACTGGTGGCAAGTGAGGCGATTGAACGTGGCATTGAGGTTGCCGCATCGACGCCTGTGCAGGTGGCCATGCTTAATGACTGTGCGATGTTGCGTAATCCTGCTCGGTTGCATTTGAAAATCGATACGGGGATGAGTCGCGCGGGAGCTACTTTAGATGAGTTTGCGCAGCTGATTGAGGATGCCTTGGCAGCTCCGAATATCAAGATTGTGGGCGTATGGTCGCATTTGGCTTGCGCGGATGAGCTGACCGAGGACGGTATGGCTGCGACTAATGCGCAGAAGGATGTTTTTGACCGGGCTTGTCAGATGCTGAGTGACTATGGGGTGCGGGATTTCACCCGTCATTTAGGTGCTACTTCAGTTACTTTGTGGCATCCGCAGCTGCAGTATGACATGGTGCGCGATGGGATTGGCATTTATGGTTTGACTCCTAATCCGGAGACGGCTAGTTCTGAGGAACTTGGGCTGATGCCGGTGATGAATTTGAGTGCGAATTTGATGCAGGTTAAGCGTATTAAGCAGGGAGCGAAGGTTTCCTATGGGGGGACTTGGGTAGCTGAGACTGATCGTTGGTTGGGGTTGGTGCCATTGGGGTATGGTGATGGGGTGCCTCGTCATGCTTCTAACCATGCGGAGGTTTCAGTTTACGCGGGTGGTCGCGTTATGCGCTGTCCGGTGGTGGGGCGCGTGTGTATGGATCAGTTCATGATTGATTTGGGCCCTGCTGTGGATGCGCAGGGCGTGGATTTGCCGGCTCCGGCAGTGGCGGGGGATACCGCGGTTTTGTTTGGTAATCCGGAGCGTTTTCCGGGGTGTCCGTCGGTGGATGACTGGGCGCAGGCGTGTGACACGATTAATTATGAGATTGTGACGCGCTTAGGTTCGCGTGTTCCCCGCGAGTACGTGTAGCGTATAAGTAGTGACTGGTTTTTAAGGATTTATGTGATGTTTGAGTTTAATGTTGCCTCGGCTGCGCAGACGCAGGCTTTGGGTGAGGCTTTGGGTGCTTTGGTTCGCGGGGGCGATTTGCTGATGCTGACGGGCGACTTGGGCACGGGGAAGACTACTTTTACGCAGGGTTTGGGGCGTGGCATGAATGTGGAGGGGCGCGTGGCTTCTCCGACTTTCATTATTTCTCGTACGCATCGTGGGAAGATTTCAGCCGAGGGCGTTAAATCTCCTGATTTAGTGCATGTGGATGCTTACCGTATTACGGACTTAGATGATTTGGAAACTTTGGACTTGGATACGGCACTTCGCGAAGCTGTTGTGGTTGTGGAATGGGGCGAAGGTAAGACTGAAGCATTGTCTGAAGAGCGTTTGGAGATCACTTTGCACGGTGATGCTTTGAATCTTGAGGAGCTTTCTACGGATTTAGAGGGTATGGATTCTGGTCATCGGGTGATTCGTTTTAACCCGGTGGGTTCGCGTTGGCAGGAATGTGACTTGCAACTGGCTTTACAGCAGGCTTTGGAGGCAGCGCAGGCTGCGGAAGTTGAGGAAAACTGATGACTACTTTGTGTATTGATACTTCTTTCGGCGCAACTGTGGCGGTGGTTTCTGAATCCGGTCAGGTGCTTTCGGTGGTTTCGGAAGAGTCTTCTAAAGCCCATGCTGAGCGTTTGTCTTTGTTGGTGTGTGAGGCTTTAGAGAAAGCTGGTTTACCGGCGCAAGCAAAGCAGGCTGGTTTAACTCAGGTTATTGTGGGTACTGGTCCTGCTCCTTTCACTGGTTTGCGTGCGGGGCTGGTGACTGCGCGAGTTTTAGGTAAGGTTTGTGGCGTGCCGGTGCGGGGCGTGTGTTCTTTAGACGTGATTGCCCGCCAGTATTTGGATAGTTTTCCTTCTGATCAGGAGCTGGTAGTGGTGACTGATGCGCGTCGTAAGGAAGTGTATTTCGGTCATTACCGTGAGAATGGTCCGGATGATGTGTTGCGTTTGGATGGTCCACAGGTGGCTTCTGCAGCTGATGTAGCGAACCAGTTTATGGCTCGTCCGGTTAAGTATGCGGGTGCCGGTACGCAGGTTTATAGTGAGGTTTTCTCTAGTGCGATTCCACTGCAGCCGCTGCGTTTTGAGGTGGCGTACCGGTTGGTGAAGGCGCGTTTGCAGGCAGGGGAGACGGATTTTAATACTGAGCCTCTGTATTTGCGACGCCCTGACGTGCATCCTGGTAAAAACGCTTGAGCTGATGCTTTCTTTCGAGGTTTTAACGGAAGCTGACCTGTTTTTGTTGATTGAACTTGAGCAGGTGATTTTTGGTGCGGAAGCGTGGAGTGAATCCATGCTGATGGATGAGCTGACGTTGCCTGACCGTTTGTATATTGGCGCTTACCAGGGTGAGGATTTGCTTGGCTATGCTGGTGTGCGTTTGGGTTGGGATACTGACTTGATGACGGTGGGGGTTTTGCCGTTGCAGCGGGGCAGAGGTGTGGGGCGCGCCCTCGTGAAAGAATTATTACGTCGCGTTGCCAGCGTGCGTTTTGCACCTGATCATTCGATTTTTATTCAGGATCCGTTGGCTCCCGAGGTTGATTTTGTATCCCCAGGTCATATTGCGCGACCGGTGCGCAGAGTGGAACGTGTGATTTTGGAGGTACGGGAATCGAACTTGGCGGCGATTAACCTGTATAGTTCGTTGGGGTTTGAAACCGAAGGGCATATTAAGAAATACTATCGTCACCCGGTGGAAGATGCATTGGTGATGATCATGGAATTAACGAAATCTGCGCCGGTTTCGTAGGTGGATTTTTATTTAGAAAAACAGGGCTTGCGAAAAGAACGTTTTTTTAAGCGGTTTTTCTTTCCCGAGGGCGGGAAAAATAGGATTTGCGAAAATCTAGCAAACTTTAAGTTTTCACTTCTATACTGCGGTTTCTATGTGTTTCCTAAATAGGGTGGCGGGGCCATTAGGACCCAAGACGTATTAAGGCACTTTATGGGTTCGGTAATCTGGACACATGTCAAATAAAACTGTCACCCCGAAGAAGCGTCGGGCTTGGAGCACTAACGTATTCGTTAAGCAGCTCATGGCAATTTCCGGCCTCTTCTTCGTAATGTTCGTAATTGTTCACGCATACGGAAACCTGAAGATGTTCCTGGGCCAGGAAGCATATGATCACTATGCACACTGGTTGAAGGGCGAAGCCTTCTACCCACTGCTACCACACGGCGGCCTCATCATCATTTTCCGACTCGCCATGATTTCTATGGCATTGCTACACATCGGCGCAGCTTTCCATACCTGGATTATTTCTAACCGTGCTCGTAAAGACCGCTACACCGTAAAGAAGAACGTAGCTGACTCTTACGCCGCACGTACCATGCGCATGACCGCAGTAATCCTGCTGGCGATGGTAGTATTCCACATCCTGCACTTCACCACCGCACACATTCCAGCTGGCTTCGCAGCTACTGAAATGTCCCCATACATGCGAATGGTTGGCGCATTCCAGAACCCAGGCCTGGTAGTTCTCTACGCAATCTTCGTTGGCGCACTGGCACTGCACATCGGCCACGGCATTTGGTCTGCATTCCAGTCCATCGGTTGGCTGCGTCGTAACACCCAGCACGTAGCAACTGTAGCCGGCGGCGCTGTTGCAGCTCTGGTATTCGTACTGTTCATGGCTCCACCAGTAGCAATCGCTGTTGGTTTTATTTCCTGAGGTAACGTGATATGTCTGAACTGATCCACGGCCTCTACCGCGAAGGCGAAAAAATCGCGGACACCAAGGCTCCTCTCGATGTGCCACTGTCACAGTGCTGGGAGACCCGTAAGTTCAACGCTAAGCTGGTTAACCCAGCTAACCGTCGTAAGCTGAAGGTAATTATCGTAGGTACCGGCCTGGCAGGTGGCGCGGCAGCTGCTTCCCTGGGTGAAATGGGTTACCAGGTATCTGCATTTTTCTACCAGGACTCCGCTCGTCGTGCACACTCCATCGCTGCACAGGGTGGTATCAACGCTGCGAAGAACTACCGCAACGACAACGACTCTGTTTACCGCCTCTTCTACGACACCGTAAAGGGCGGCGACTACCGTGCACGTGAAACCAACGTTTACCGTCTGGCTGAAGTATCCGCAGCGATCATTGACCAGTGTGTAGCACAGGGTGTTCCATTCGCACGCGAATACGGCGGTCTGCTCGACAACCGTTCCTTCGGTGGCGTACAGGTATCCCGTACCTTCTACGCACGCGGTCAGACAGGTCAGCAGCTTTTGATTGGTGCTTACCAGGCACTGGAACGCCAGGTTAAGGCTGGCACCGTCACCGAGTTCCCACGCCACGAAATGATAGAACTGATCGTTGTGGATGGTCGTGCACGCGGCATCATCGCTCGTGACATGGTTACCGGTGAACTGGAAACCCACACCGCTGACGCAGTCGTACTGGCAACCGGTGGTTACGGTAACGTATTCTTCCTGTCCACCAACGCAATGGGCTGTAACGGCACGGCAATATGGCGTGCACACCGTAAGGGCGCTTACTTCGGCAACCCTTGCTACACCCAGATTCACCCAACCTGTATTCCACAGCACGGCGACCAGCAGTCCAAGCTGACCCTGATGTCAGAATCCCTGCGTAACGACGGTCGTATTTGGGTTCCAAAGCGCAAGGAAGACTGCAAGAAGGATCCACGCGACATTCCTGAAGAAGATCGCGATTACTACTTGGAACGCATCTACCCTGCATTCGGTAACCTGGTTCCACGTGACATCGCATCCCGTCAGGCAAAGAACATGTGTGACGAGGGCCGTGGTGTAGGTCCAGAAATCGACGGCGTAGCACGTGGCGTTTACTTGGACTTCGCAGATGCAATCAACCGTATGGGTCGTGACACCGTTTCCGCTAAGTACGGCAACCTGTTCGACATGTACGAACGCATCACTGGCGACAACCCATACGAATTCCCAATGCGTATTTACCCAGCAGTTCACTACACCATGGGTGGTCTGTGGGTAGACTACGATCTGCAGTCCAACCTGCCAGGTCTGTACGTAGCTGGTGAAGCTAACTTCTCTGACCACGGTGCAAACCGTCTGGGCGCTTCCGCTCTGATGCAGGGGCTGTCCGATGGTTACTTCGTTCTGCCAAACACCATCAACGATTACTTGGCTGGCGCATTCGGCTTCGACAAGGTTGATGAGAACACCCCAGAAGTTAAGGCAGCTCTGGAAGAAACCCAGGCTCGCATTGACAAGATGATGGCTATTAACGGCACTCGTTCCGTGGACTCCATCCACAAGGAACTGGGCAACATCATGTGGGAATACTGTGGTATGGAACGTACCGAACCAGGTCTGAAGAAGGCTATCGGTATGATTCGCGAACTGCGTGAAGAGTTCTGGAAGAACGTACGTATCCCAGGTAAGTCTGTTGGCGAAATGAACCAGTCCCTCGAAAAGGCTGGTCGTTTGGTTGACTTCCTGGAACTGGGCGAACTGATGTGTATTGACGCATTGCACCGCGAAGAATCTTGTGGTGGCCACTTCCGTGCTGAATCTCAGACTGAAGAAGGCGAAGCTAAGCGTCAGGACGATCGTTTCCTCTACGTCGCCGCGTGGGAGTTTGGCGCTGATGGCGTTCCAACTCTGCACAAGGAAGACCTGGTTTACAACAACATCGAGCTGAAGCAGCGGAGCTACAAGTGAACATTACCCTCAAGATCTGGCGTCAGAACGGTCCAGAAGACCGTGGCGCAATGCACGAGTACAAGGTTGCCGGTGTCTCTGAAGATTCCTCTTTCTTGGAAATGCTCGACATCCTGAACGAAGAACTATTCCTGCGTGGTGAAGAACCAATCGCATTCGACTCTGACTGTCGTGAAGGCATCTGTGGTATGTGTGGCGTCGTCGTAAACGGCGTAGCACACGGCCCAGAAGTTACCACCACCTGTCAGTTGCACATGCGTACCTTCAAGGACGGCGACACCATCACCATTGAACCTTGGCGCGCAACCGCGTTCCCAGTGATCAAGGACTTGGTAGTTGACCGCGGCGCTCTGGACCGTATCATCCAGGCTGGTGGCTACGTTTCCGTAAACACCGGTGCAGCTCCAGACGCACACGCAACCCCAGTTCCAAAGGACAAGGCAGACCGCGCATTCGAAGCAGCTGCATGTATCGGCTGTGGCGCATGTGTGGCTGCATGTCCAAACGCATCTGCAATGCTGTTCACCTCTGCAAAGGTAACCCACCTGAACCTGCTCCCACAGGGTCAGCCAGAAAACCTCACTCGTGTAACCAACATGTTGGCTCAGCACGACGCTGAAGGTTTCGGTACCTGTACCAACATCGGTGAATGTGCTGCTGTATGTCCAAAGGAAATCCCACTGGACGTAATCTCTACCCTGAACCGCCAGCTCGGCAAGGCAGTTCTCAAGGGCATCTGAGAATCTTAAAACTAAACCCGCATCTTTTGCGATGTAAGGTTTAAAAATCCCCGTCGGCTCTTTTGAGCCGGCGGGGATTTTTTATGTTGCGTTACAGCGTGCTTGGGGTGTTTATGGAGGCTTGAGGCATGTGTGTAGTGCTAAACGCGTCCTTCCCGCACTAAGCGCGCTTCCTGTGCGTTACACGCGTCCTCCCTGCACTAACTGCCACCTTTAACTCGATTTTCGACACTAAACGCTTCCTTCGTCAGCGTGAAGATAGCACTTAGTGCCCGCATTTACACTAAACGCGTTTTTAAAGCCTGCGTGGGGGAACTTTTAACGTGTCACGTGGAAAGAGAAACCTTAAGTTATGGACGGCTGAGGTTGAGTTTGCCTGCTGCCAATTTAACCGCATGAAGTGTTTTGCGATTTGCCGTAGGTAATCTTCACGTTGCTTCTCTTTAATAAGAATCTCTGCGTTGCCACTTTGGTATTTGATATTGCCGTCGAATTCTAAAAATAGGTCAGCTTCGGGGAAGTAAAAGTCTACGCGGACAGTTTGGTTCGGCAAGCGAACTTCAAATTGTTGTATTGGCAACGGCAGACCGGCTTTCAAGAAAGCTACTTTGCACACTGATTCGCCGATAGATTCACTCCATGGAGAGATTAGTTCTAAACGCCGATAGACTCGAGGTTTCGCACGAAAATTGCATTGCGTTAATAAATCTTTAGTTTCTTTAAGTAGAACTGCGAATTTAGCGTTATAAAGGTCCCTTTGGCGAGCATCTGGCTTCAACACGACGCGAAGTAGAGATTCCGCATTCGCTATGGCACTTGTAACATTGGTTTCTTTGAGCAGGACTATTAGCAACGCTGGAATTGTCAGGGTTGGGACGCCCTCGTAAATCTCAAAAGCTGAATGTGGAAGAATGTAACGGTGATAGCGGACATCGTACTGTCCGTTTGTCGAGTATATTTGGCCATGTTTGCGCGTTCCCCGTGTGGTGCCATTTAGGTGGAGTGAAACTGTCTTCGGCACGCTATAGACTGGAACATTTCTGAGCACTGCAGCAGATACGCCAGTGATGTATGTATTTGGGTTTGTCGTGTGGGTGATAATATCGCTGATTTTTGCGCGGTGAATTTCACGTGCCAGTACGTACTGATCTGGATGAGTGGGGACGTATGCGCAGCGGCTGATGCGGAGCAGGGGAGAGTTTTCCATGTCCCTACTTTAGTTTTCTTTCCCGAGGGCGGTAAGTGTCGCTTACAGAACTGTGGAAAACCCTTGCTCGTGAAGCCACCTGTGTACACAGTCGTAGCCAAGGTTTGCCGCGATAGCAGTGAAGGCTTGGCAGGTGACGTGCGAATGTTAGTTTTCTGGGGCGGTGAGGTCTTGGTGGGCTTTGAGGATTTCGAGTTTTAGTGGTGGGCTTTGGGTTTGGTGGGTTCCGTTGAAGCGTAGGGTTATGTTGTTTAAGGTTACTTCTGCGTCCCAGGTGGTGGTGAGTGTTGGGTAGTAGATGCCGGTTTTGTTGTAGGGGTGGGTTACGGTCTGGTTGGGGTAGGGGCTGCCGGGGTCTTGGGTTTGTAGTTGGGTGCCGTCTCCGAAGTTGTAGGTGTAGGATTGGGGGATCCATTTGATGTTTACGTTGCCGAGTTCGGAGTCTAGGGTTTGGGTTTGTGGGGTGTTGGTGGTGTAGAAGATGCTGGGGATGTTGATGATTGCCCAGCCTTGGGAGGGTTGGGTGTTGAGGGTTTGTGGTGTGGGGGTGGTGGTGAAGAGGGTGGTGATGGCGGTGTCGATGGGGTTTGGGGTTGTGGGTGTGTTGGTTTCAGCGTTGGTTGGTGGTGGGGTGGTTTTGTTGGGGCGTTTGCAGATGTATTGGGAGTTTTTGCTGTAGGTGTTGGGGAGGCAGTTTAGTTGGATGAGGTCGATTTCTGCGGGGGCGTTGTTGAGTAGGTGGAGTTCGTATCCGTCGGGTGAGTAACCATGAAACTGATCAGAACGACCCGTATAAACGATTCCTTGGTTGTTATCTTTATGGTTCTTTTCGTCTGTTCCTGGGGTTTCGAGAGCTTGCGCAGCCGAGGAAAGAAAAACGATAAACGTCATCGCTAAAAATATGCTCTTAATTAGTTTGTGGAACATTTTATTCCTCGACGGATCCAGCAACTACTAGCCAATGGTTGTCAACGAAACTCAGGTTGATACGTGCTACATCCTGATCAGCTGAAAATCGAGTGACAGTACTAGCGGTTTTTGAGAAACCAAAATGCGCGGTTGAGTTATATTCGACTCTAAAAGAGACCTCACCTTTGCTTTCTTTGCCATCAGGGATACCCACTCCAATAATTTGAACGGAGTTGACGTGATAATCAGCTATCCATTCTTCATTGGTTTCATTTGTCTTAATCGATTGTGCGATTCCACTACAAAATTTAGATTCTGATGAACAGTATTTTTCTAGGTCAGCGGTATCACCTGAAACGTATGCGTATGCAAGCAAATGTTCCAGGTAGATTGCTACTGCTTCGGCGCCTTCTTGGGTGTGTTCGTAGCCTTTGGCAGGGTATTCAGGTTTAGGGTACTTCAGGTTCGCAGTTGGTCGTGGCAGTGGTTTCGTAGCTTTCCACACGTTAGGGTCATTGGTGGGTTTAAGGACTCCCGTGTCTTTCCACGCTTGAATCTGCTCATCAACGGTGGCGTTTTCAATTACTTCTACGGGTTTTACTGTTTCGGTTTTGTTTTGAACCTGCTGGTGTTTTATTTCCGTGGCGCTGTTGGTGGGATTGGTTTCACTGCAGGCTGTTAGGGAGGCTGTTGTGGTTAGGAGTAGTAGCGTTATTAATGCGGGGAGAGGGTTTTTATGCATGTCATCTTCCTTGAGTACATGTTGTTACCTATTACTTTAAGGATATTACGCGTAGGCATAAAGTGAAACCAGATTTAAAAACCTGTGGATAAGTTTTATCGTATGGTTACATTTGCTGACCGCCCTCGGGAAAATAATGAAAATTATTCTGTCAGTGCACGGTTTTATGCTGATTTTATGAAGAAAAAGAAGAATCAGAAGAAGGGAAGCGACGTAGCGCATCTCGCACAGCTCGGGCCGGGTGAGGGGGCGGCAGGTGAGCGGTGGCGTATTGAGGCTGAATCGGCTCCGCAGACTTTGTTTGAGGTAGTGGAGCGTTTCCGCCGCAATCAGCATTGCGAGCACGGTATTTATAAGTATGTGAAGTTCTGTGACCTTGATGGCGTGGCTAAGTCAGCGGCAGTGGTGGATAGGAGCCGGCGCGGCAATGCCACCGCGCGAATCTGTTGGGAGCAGCTACAGTCTTTGGCGTGTTATTTGAATGCGTTGGAAGAAGGGCGGTTCCAAGGTGGTTTTAAACAATACTTGGACTCGGACAAGGTACAGGGCGTGAAAGTGCCTGCGAAGCAGTTTCGCGCGCAGGAAAGCGATACTGTGCGTAAGGCAGGGAAGTTCCGGGCGCAACGGCGTTTCAAAGTGCCACAGGAGTTATCCTCTGACGGCGTTTACGAAATGAAACGGCATTTCGCGTTGGGGGTGGGAAACTCGGTGGCTCCGCGCATGTACTTCGAGCTGGACACGAATCAGCATTTCACCGCGTACATCGGGTATCTGGGTCCGCACTTGGATAACTTGCATACCAACTGAGCGGGCACTTTTTGCATTCCCAAGGGCGGTGGGCGCTAACTAAAAGCTCAGGAAGCCACTGCTCGCGCTTGTTTGTAAATCTGCGGGGACAATGGGTTTTCTAAAGCCCAGGTTACAGACATAGGCTTCGAGCCTTCAGAGGATACAAATCGCGTTGGTCCGCAGAATGTATAGGGTGCGCCATCACTGATTTCGTCTTTCTTGCTGTTTCGTACAAAGAGAGCGATACTCCATCCCAACTCATCATGCCGCATGTAACGTTGTCCGGTTGGAGACTGTGGAGAAGTAATATTTTGAGATTGCCAATGGAAGAGATTTTCAGTGATAGCGTAGTCCTCATATGCAATGTCGCTTTCACCCTTCTGTAAGGTTACTAACAACGTATCAACGTTCTCGGTAGGAGACGACCATACGCCTTCCCGGATAGTCTCAGGGCAAGGGAAAGCTCCGGTTTTGCTTTCTTTAAATTCAAAGCCAAGTTTGAATGCCGCTAAAAGCTCATTGCGAGTGTATTTAGCATCTAAAAATAGAGGATATTTTGCTAGATGCCCGATTGGTGCGCGATGAACTTCGCGGCTCTTATCTACCCTGTATTCCATTACCTCTACGATTTCCGAAGCAATACGCGGAAATTTTCTTAGCAGAGTAATAGCTTCATCTGGTGATGTAAACCGTAAACCATTTGTTTTTCCGCTCGGCCACACGTTGAAAATCAGCATATGAGCATACAACTTCATACGTTCACTTAGGTGCGCGTACGAAGTGTAGTCGCCAACTAACAAGAACTTGTATGCAGCTAACCTCTCTGCGTCATCCACATGTGTGAAAGACCGGATACGAGCAGAGATTTCAGCTCCCTCACGATCAGTAACTTTTTGAGTTGTAGCGTACTCACGCAGTCGGTCAAAAGTGAGCCGAACAGTTTTGTCAGTTACTGAGTGCTTCACACCCAGGCTATAAATATCCCAAAGTTCTCGGTTAGAGAACTCAAGAAACTCTGCGAGGGAAAATCTACGTAGTACCTCAAGGTCAGTAGATTGTGCGAGTTCTCGGAGTTCTTGCGAGAGATTCTTCATTGTAGGTTTAAGAGTACGCTTTAAAGATTTCAAAACAATATCTTGCGAAACCTTATCGAACTCAACGTAGACACCAGGAGGAAGCGAAGTAAAACCTTCCTCAATGGATTTAATTAAACGCCCACGAGAATTTCCTGAAAGGACTTTAAACTTTGCGTCGAACTTGAAATCTTTATTCTGGTTCCCTACAAAATCAAGCACTGTTAGGAGGTCTTTGCCAAACGAGCGACGCAAACCTCGGCCGAGTTGCTGTAAGAAAATAGTAGAAGACTGAGTGGGGCGCAACATCAATAGAGTGTCTACTTCAGGAATATCAACACCCTCGTTGAAAATATCTACAGCGCAGATGACACGTAGTGTTCCCTCGCGCAGCGCGGTAATGTGAGTATCGCGGTTTTCAGTTTTTGCAGTCACAGCTGCTGCAGGAAGATTCACACGGTTAAAACAATCTGCCATGTAGTTAGCATGTTCAACGGAAGCGCAGAAACAGATTGCGCGCATCGTATCTGGGGAAGGAACTTTATCGCGGATAGCCCGCATAATGATATCAGCACGATGTTCATTTCCGACATACAAGTCATTCAACGATTTGACATCATATTCGCCTTTAGAAAGGCGAACCTTAGAAAGGTCAGTATCATCAGAATTCACAAAGTAATGGAATGGGACAAGAAGGTCAGCATTCAGAGCATCCCAAAGACGTAGTTCGGAAGCAATACGCCCTGAGAAGAACTCCACAGCAACATTCGTGCCATCACCACGTTCAGGGGTGGCGGTAAGTCCAAGTAATTCTTGTGGCGCGAAGTGTTCAATCAACTTCTTATAAGTCGGTGCACTTGCGTGGTGGAATTCGTCGATTATGATCAGATCGAAGAAGTCATTTGGAAACCCTTCAAGAGTTTTTGAGTGCAGAGACTGAATGGAAGCAAAGACTAGATTGCCATGTTCTGCAAGTAATCTTGAGTCGAGTGAATTCAACGCGAAGTTATCCGTCGTAGAAATCCCAAGATTAGATACTTTTACAACGTCGATGAACGTTTTCCGGGCTTGTTTAAGGATTTCTTGGCGATGCGCAACAAAGAGAGTACGAGGGGAGCGCCCCGTGTTCTTCATGAACCTCTCACGTAGGCGTTTGTAATCTAAAGCAGCAATTACTGTTTTGCCAGTCCCGGTTGCTGCGACAAGTAAGTTTCGATGATGTCCATTTTCGCGCTCAGCTTCTAATTCACTCAGCATGATTTTTTGGTGCTCAAATGGAGTTACTTCAAGGAGAGAGAACTCTTCAATAAAAGACCTGTCATTCAGCGCTGTAGCCGTATTGTATCCCTTTGCGCGCCTAATCGCTTCGTCAAATTTCTCCGCGTCTTTGTCAGGCTCATAAAGCTCGTATTCAGGGCTGTTCCAATAAGAGTCAAACATAGAACGGAACTTAGAAAACACTTCGGGAACATTAGCTTCAGTTAGCCGCACATTCCATTCGGCTCCGCTCTGCATCGCTGCTTTGGAGAGATTAGAAGAACCAATATATGCGGTACTAAAACCAGTTTTACGGTGGATTAACCATGATTTCGCGTGTAAGCGGGTGCGCTCAGAGTTATATGAAACTTTTACTTGAACACCGTACTCGCGCACTAATTTATCTAATACACGACGTTCAGTAGAACCTGTGTAGGTCGAGGTAATAATGCGTACTGGAATACCGCGGTCACGTAGTTTTTGGAACTGTTGATAGAGCGTATGCATAGATGAAGCGCGGATAAAAGCAATAACTGCATCTACTTGGTCAGCAGAATCAAACTCTGAGGTAAGTTCCTGTTCTAACGACGGATCGTTTGGCGCATTTGTGATTAGGTTTGCGTTGGAAAGGTTCGTGGCAGGGCGTCGTGTTTTTGCTGAATCAGGACGTTCTTTAATCTCAGCCAAATACTCGAGTTGGTTTTTAGCTGAAATTTTGAGGGAAACCTCTTTGTGCGCATCGCTAGAAGACACATGAGAAACTGAAGACAGAACGGAAGCGATGATAGATGGCCATTCTTTCTTCGAAACAGTTGAAAGTAGGTATTCTAATCGGGTCGAAAAATATTGGCTAAAAGCCTTTGGAAGTTCGTTCTCGTCTAGTTTTCCAAATACAGCTACCTCATCAAGTTTTTGCTCTGCAATCTGGGCTTCAAGAACTTCATCTACGAGGTTTTCATATAAGCCAGGGCAAAGTTCTGAGTAGTTGTGAATGCTCACAAAGATACCTCTATACGTCTACCGCAACGCTTTAATCGCGGTTACTACTTTCTTATATGTGGTTTCATTGACGCGTCCGCCCTCGCGACGGACTGCGTGCGCGGGGACGAAAACGAAACGGTCTAAGCGGACTTCCGAATTACGGTGCTGTCTGTCCCAGCTGCCGGTGCCGATGTCCATCCAGCGACGCCCCCAGCGAGTTTCTTTAAAATCCTTATGATTTTTGGAAGTCATTTGTGCGCAGACGAACCCGTTTTGTATTTCTGCTAGTACTAGCACGGGCCGGTCTTTGCCTTGTGTGGGGTTATCTTCATAGGGAACCCATGCCCAGACTACTTCGCCGGGGTCTGCGTTGCCATCTTGTGAAGGACGGTATTCAAAATCTGGTAGGGGCATGTTTTCGGGAAGGAAATATGAGTCGTGGGGGACGGGAGCATCGCTGTGGGGGTCGGATGGTTGCGGTTTTTCTTTCTTTGAGCCCTTTTTCTTAGAGCGTTCTCCACCCGGTGCGAGAATCAAAGTTACTATGTCTAGTAACAGATCAAGTAGGAAGTTCACGACATCTCCTTCGACGTTTATACCTATTACTAATTAGTTTAGCGATGCGCTCTGACAAAATCAGCAGTAGTGAATGAACAACCAATTGAGAAAGCCCTGTAGGTATTCCTGGATTGTCAATAGAACGTAAAGCGCTCGCGGGGTTTCGCCTGCTAAATCACAGGTTTTTAGTTCGCGGGTGAAAGCTAAAATCAATAAACTAGTTAAGTTGGAAAATGTCTGAAGAAAGTCATGAGGCGCACGCTGTGAAAACGCGTAAAGAGTTTATGCCGGTTCTGGCTCTGTTAGTTGCATCCGCGATTTGGGGTTCGACCTTCATTGTCATTAAGGATCTGGTTGCTGAGATTTCTCCTTACGACATGTTGGGTGTGCGTTATGTGATTACTTCTGTGATTATGGCTGCGATTTTCTTCCCAACTTTACGTAAGGCTGACCGTGATACTTGGAAACACGGGATGGTTGTTGGCCTGATTTTTGGTGTGGGCCAGGTTTTTCAGACTGTTGGTATTTCGATGACTCCGGCGTCTACGGCTGGTTTTATTACGGGGATGTACATCATTATTATTCCGCTTTTAATGTTGGTGATGTATGGGGTGATTCCTAGTCGTTATGTTTTGATTTCGACATTTTTGGCGTTGCTGGGTATGGGGATTTTAAGTTTGAATGGCTGGCATATTGGCTGGGGTGAGCTGATTGTTTTAGCTTCTGCGGGTTTTTTTGCTTTGCATATGATTTTGTTGGGGCGTTGGTCTACTGAGCGGACTTCTTTCCAGTTGACGATTATTCAGATTTTCGGGTTGACTTTGGTGTCTGTGGTGACTGCGGTTCCTGGTGGGGTAGAGCTTCCTAAGTCCACTGCCGGTTGGGTTGCGCTGATTTACTTGATTGTGTTCGCGTCTGTTTTGGCATTGTTTATTCAGACTTGGGCGCAGTCTAAAGTGAGTCCAACTCGGACTGGTGTGGTGATGGCTACGGAACCTGTTTTTGCGGCTGCTTTTGCGATTCAGTTTGGTGGCGAGTCTTTGACTTTGCGCATGGTGTTGGGTGGCGCGTTGATTTTGTTGGCGATGATTGTTTCTGAGTTGCGGCCGTCTCATGGCACTTATGAGGATCGTTTGACTACGGATCGTCCGGCTGAGGAGAAGGAGCATGCGGATAATTAGTTTTCCGAGGGCGGTCTTTTAAGGTTTTAGTTTTCTTTTTATTTTCGTGGTTTTAGGTTGCGTCCAGCAGGTGAGAAAAGTCATTCTGATACGCAATTGTTATAAACGATTCTTTTCCCTTATTTTACGTTCCTTTTACTATTTTAAGTTTATTTAATTACTTGAAACTGGTTTGTTTCCTGAATAAATATTTGCAATTCTGAATGTAAATGCGTCGATCAGGAAGGAAAACCATGAAACGCTCAAAGCGTGTTATTGCTGGCGTAACCGCTGCCTGGTTGCTATTCACCCCTGCTGTCGCGTTCGCGACAGAAACTGAACCAGCTCCCGCAGTAAGTCAGAATGCCAACACTACTGAGCAAACCCAGTACGTGAAGGTAATGATTCTTACCCACAACCAGCCAACCCGACCAGGTTCGGAACTGGTAAACCTACGCGCAGTAAATAAACTTCGCGATCATCTGGTAGCAAAATACGGCATTAAACCAGACCGCTCTTTCGGCTACCTCGTTAAGGGCCTGGCGGCGATGGTTCCAGAAGACAAATTGGCAGAAATCGCAGCTGAACCAGATGTAGCATCCGTAGAACGTACCCGTGAATATAAGCCGCTGATGGGAACTGCGGGTGATCTGACTTTTTCAACCGACGCTCGTAAAGAACATGGCGTTGACGGTCAAGGAATCGTTGTTTCTATTATTGACACTGGTATTGACATACACCACCAGGACATGATTCTTGATTCTGGTGCAAAGACTAAGCTGACTGCAGCAGCTGGCTTCACCACTAAAGTTCCGTGGGGCTACAACTATGCCGACGATAATAATGAGGTAAAGGACCTTACTTCTTCCCAACATGGCATGCACGTAGCTGGTATTGTCGCGGCAAACGGTGGCGCAGCAGACGCCAGCCCATACACCAATGGGCGTATTAACGGTGTAGCACCAAACGCTCAGCTGTTGGCAATGAAAGTTTTCCCAAATGAGTCATCTAAGGGAGTTAGTGCTTCTACAGAAGACATTATTGCCGCTCTGGAAGACTCTGTTAAACATAAAGCTGACATTATTAATATGTCTTTGGGTTCTCCTAATGGTTTTTCAGGAACCACAGAGGGCGAACAGCGTGCAGTTAAAGTAGCTACCGATGCTGGCGTTGAAGTTATTGTTGCAGCGGGAAATGAGGGGCTTAACTTCTCAGCCTCTGGCGTAACCGATGACGTTCTTGGTTTATTGGATGATGGCACGGTAGGTAGCCCTGCAACTGCAACTACAGCTCTTGCTGTTGCCTCAGTAGACAATGTTTCCTCCGTTTCCCGCGCTGCTCGAGCAGTGCAGGCAGACACGCAGGCAAGTTTCTCTTATAGCTTACAAACCGGTGTCCTAGATGGTAATCCACACCGGGTTGTATACGGGGGACTTGGAAAGCCGGGTGAAGTACCAGATAATGCGCGTGGAGCTTACGTACTTATTGAACGTGGTGAAATTGCGTTCTCTAAGAAGTTCCAGGAAGCAGTCAAAAAAGGTGCAATCGGTGTTATTGTTTACAACCACGCAAGCGGCGGTGAAACAATCCCGGGGATGGCTGGCATCGATGGATTCGACATTGTCGGTGTGGGGATGACACACTCTGCTGGTGAGCGCCTCAAAGCAATGATCGAAAAGGGAGAAACCACATTAGTTTTCACTGATGATTTGGAGCCAAATCCTGTCTCTTCTGCGAAAACCCCATCTGATTTCAGCTCTTGGGGTTCTACCTCGAGCTTAGACTTTAAACCACAGATCGCTGGTATCGGCGGGGAAGTTTGGTCCACTTTCAACGACAATGAGTACGAAAACAGCTCCGGTACTTCTATGGCTGCACCTCACGTTGCGGGTGTAACTGCACTGGTTCTGCAGAAAGCAAAAGAAAAGTACGCGGGATTAACTCCAAATGAACTCAATGAGCTCAACCGCATTGCTTTGGCTAATACCGCGCAAGTTTTGAAAAATGATGCGGGCGTGCCATTCTCGCCACGCCAAATGGGGGCAGGGTTAGTTAACACGAAAGCAGCGATCGAAACTGACGTATTTGCAACTGTAGATAACTCCCCATGGGTGGCGTTAAAAGAAGTACAGTCTGCTGAATCCTTCACCGTTAAACTGCAGAACAAAGGCCTTGTAGACCGCGAATATCAAGTTGGTGCTACCTGTGTAGTAAATGAAACTAACCTAGAGGGTGAGAAAACCCAGACTGAATGCAATCCAGCTGAAACCCTAACTGCAGATGCAAATACTGTTACTGTTCCAGCCGGTGGCACCGCATCTGTGACCTACACTCTGACCCCAGATGCTACTGAAGCGCACTGGTTGGGTGCGTGGTCACAGTTCACCTCTACAGATCCTAAAGTTCCGACACTTTCAGTGCCCGTCCTCGGATTCGCTGGTGACTGGAATGCTGAACGGATTATCGACGCGCCTCTTGGTAACCCATCGGTATTCGACGTGTTATTCGAAAATCCAGATGATAACCGTTACCGTACCCAGTTAACTACCCGTAGTATTACCGGGAACGAAGTAGCGTATAAAGACGGCAGTGACTTCTGGATTTCACCAAACGGTGACCAAAACCGCGACAATTTGCTCGCAAAAGTTGTTCTGCTACGTAACGCAAAAGAAATCAGAGGATCTATCGTTGATTCCACTGGAAAGGTTTTGCGTGAACTCGGTAAGGAAAGTTTCGTATCTCGTCACTCCGTAACCGAATACCAGGAGCAACAGCCAAACGTAATGCACGATCTGGCACAAATTAGTTTCGACGGTCGTATCTACAACAAAAAGATTGGCGACTTTGAATACTTAGCAGATGGCGAATACACTTATCGGCTTGCAGCGAAACTGGATGACAGTTTCGCGCCACAGCTCACCGAAATGAAGTTCAAGGTTGATACCGTAAAACCAACTGTCCAGTTAGACGAAATCAAGGTTGACGAAGTAACGAAGGACGTAACCGTTACGTTCACCGCATCTGATTCTGGTTCAGGTTTAGGATTTACTGGTATCACCCTAAACGGTTTGCAATCTATCCCAGCTGAGTTAAATGCAGAGAACAAACTTGAACTGCAACTTCCAGCACACCTACTTTCAAATATTCGCACTGCGGAGCTTTATGTTACAGACCTTGCAGGAAACGAATATGCGCAAAAGATTAAGGTAACCCCAGGTCACCTGGATATTGATGCTGAAGAAGAATGGGAGCTGGAAGCGATAGGCCCGAAGGCTAAATCTGGTTTCTACGATGAACTTATAGTTAAAGACGGGGTACGCCGGATTTCAGGTGAAGTAACTGAACCAGTTAATCGTATAACCGTGAACGGTCAAGAAGTTACACTGGTTGACGGTAGGTTCGATACTAGCGTTGCAGTTACAGAAAATGATGAAAATACCGTAGTAGTACGTGGATATGGCGGTAGCCAACCGGAAGTAAAGACCTTTACATTCACTTACGACGCCGCAGATCCAACCGTAGAACTATTTGACGCTCAGCGTGATGATGCCTCTGGCCTCTACACGATTACCCGCGATGAAAATATGGAAATTCATCTGCGTGGACGTGTCACTGACAACCTCGCAGAACCGGAAGTCTATCTAACGGTCGTAGGAGTCAGCGACGAGGAAGAACTGCCGGTGATAAACGAAGAATTCACCTATCAGGCAGAAGTTCCTGAACACGCTTCCCTGGTTCTGCTAGAAGTAACAGACGGAGTAAACAGCACTAGTGAACTGATACGTATTTCAAATGGTGTGTTTAACCCAGAAAGCACTCTAATTTTTGGGGATCTTAAGACCGCGGATATAAATATCGTCACCAAGGATGATGCAAATGTAACGCAGCGCGACGGAAAATACTTCTACAACTGGGAAGGGATTCTCAGTGCTATTCCACAGACTCTGCAGATTCAGGGGAATGACGTGGAATTCAGTGCAACTACCGGCGAGTTCGTGTACGAGATTGAATTAGCCCAGGGGATCACCCCAGTGAACCTGAAACTCATTGATACTAAGGGAAATGTCATTCACGATACTTCTCTGCGGATCCTATTCGACTCCGTACTGCCGGTGTACACCCTGGAAGAAGGCAAACCAGCGATAAATCCAGATGGTGCTATCTACCTAAAGGAAGCTGGGGAAATTCAATTTAAGGGGACTGTTGCGGATAACGCTTTCGGATACGCGATGGCGCTCAATGGCAATATCATCGAAAATGTGCTCAGCATTTTCGACCCTACCGTCGAAGCAACCACCCGTACATTTGATCGACTAGAAACCGGCGAAGACGGAGACATCTTCCTGCTTGGTCTCTACGACCAGTTCGGAAACTACACTGAACGTCAAATCCCAATCGTTGTAGACGCAACGCTGCCAACCGCGACTGTCTCTGGAATCGAAGACGGTGCTACCTATAAGGTACCATTCGGTCAGAAAACACTTACCAAGCAGGTAACCGTGACCGCTAATGACGCTCACCTCAAGGGTCTTAACGTTACCCTCAACGGTGAAAAGGTAGCTACCAAGGTTGTTAAGGCAGTTCCACATCCAAAGGCATCCTTTGTGCAGGAAGGTGACGACGCAACCGGCAAACGATTGGGTGACGGTAGCACACCACTGGATCCAGGTCGTGCTAGCAACCTGGAAGAACCTATCGCAGAGGTTTCCGTAACCGCAGAAACTACTGTCGATGAAGCAACCGCGCCGAATGCAACTGCCGTAGCAGATGCAGTTTCAGAACGTGCAGCTGTAGTCGCTGCAGCTGACGCAACTGGCAACGTAGTAGCGGCTGAAACCCCAGAAACTGAACTGGCAGTAACCGTTGAGGTAGAAGCTCCAATCGGCGACAATACCCTAATAGTTGAAGCTGGCGACAAAGCTGGCAACGTTAATGCAACTACTGTGGCGTTCAAGGTAGAAGAAGCAACGGCTGTCCCAGCAGAAGTAAAGGTAACTGCCAAAGGTAAGACCCTCACAGCAACCCTTACCGGTGAAGCAACCGTACCAGAAGGTGTTAAGCTCACCATTGAAGCAACGGCAGAAGGTAACGTAAATACCTTCATGCCTAAGGCTGACATGGTATTCCCAGTTAACTACGCTCTGGTACTCAGCTCCGAACTAGGGACCGTAGAATACATCCTGCCAGACGGCACCATCGAAACCCCAAAGTTAGTGAAAACCGACGGAAAGTACACCTTCACCGCGCCTTCCAACGCTGTGATTCGTGTAATCACTGCTAACAGGGGAACAAACCCAAGCGTAGGGTCTAACAACAGTGGGCCAAAGGTTGATACCAACCTTCCACCAGTAGGAGTCCCAATAACCGATGGAGTCGCAAATGGTAAGTCTGCTAAGACCCCAGTAAAAGATACTCTGACCAATACTGGAACCAACAGTTCCGGAACCCTGCTGCTCTCAGCCATCCTGCTGGTAGCGGGTATCGCACTCTTGGCACTACGTAGGCGTCAGCATTGATAAAGACAAATAAGTCTAAATAATGGGTTGGGGACTTACTCTTGTGAGCAAGTCCCCAACCCATTTAGTTCAGGCTAATCCTGCGTGCGAAATCAAACTCTCGCGTTTTACTTGCGTGCGAGTTTGAGTTCCCGCGTTTTGCCTGCGTGGGAATGCGATTTCGCGCGCAGGAACTAAGTCAGTCTAAGTACAACCACTGCGAATCCGTGGATTCGCGAGTAAATTTAGAACGCTCTTCCTGAACGTCCGCGGAAAAACCTGTCTCAGTCGGGAAACGATAGTGAGCGCGGAAATGCACCATCCCCAAAGTATCCTCAGCCTGGCCGCGCACCGTGCGCACAATCTCCAAACCCTGCCAAACCAAAGAATCATCAAAATCTAAAGTTGCTGGGCGCGTCCGTGGATCCCAGGTGCGCAGTAAATAAGCCGCATCACGTAAGACGAACGCGCAATAGCGAGAACGCATTAGCTGCTCTGCAGTTTCTGGGGGCTCGCCGGCATGAAAGCGTCCGCAACATGAAATAAACGGTAGGGAAGTGCCACAAGGACAAAGCAAACTAGACATACCCTTATCCTACACACTCACCCTAACGTGACTAAGCACACCCGCTTAGGATTTGCATACCCCTCAAAAACTGACGTAAGGTAGATATTACCGACGCGGGGTGGAGCAGTTCGGTAGCTCGCCGGGCTCATAACCCGGAGGTCGCAGGTTCAAATCCTGTCCCCGCTACCACTTCTACTAACCTCAACACGATTTCGTGTTGAGGTTATTTGTTTATATGCGTAGAATCAGAGCAAATGAGCCTTTCGTAAAGGAGCCTAATGCTTAACTCGCAGGAAACGCAAAACACTTCAGAGGAAAACCCTCCGGCAAACTTAGCGCAATCAACCGATAAAACCCTCGCCATTCTCAGCCGCCCCCAGCCAAAAGGTATGGGAACCGGCTACGTGAAAGCTTCCGCGATAAACCAGCGCACAAAACAACAGCAGCTTAAAGTCGCATTCGGCTGGGCGTTATTTACTTTGCTTTTCCTGGCTTTGCCTACTGATATCATTCCTAACCCAATCTTTGCGCGGGAAGTGCCAATTCGCTGGTGGGAATACCCAGTGGTTTTCGCTACCGTAGCTTTAACTTTTGCGTGGTTTGCTATTCAGATTCCCCCAGAGGTTGCAAAGACAGCAGATAAACAGAACGGTCGCCTCATCTGGGGCGTAACTTTGGCTCTCTTCGCGGTAGCTTGCCCAGTCTGCAATAAGATTATTTTGTTACTCATGGGAACTGCCGGAGCATTGGGTACTTGGGCGCCTCTGCAACCCTATATTGCGGTCGGTTCACTGCTGGCCCTGGGAGCAGCATTGTGGTTGCGAATCCGCACTGCCCGAGGGCGTTGAATAAAACTTCCCCGCAATGCGAAAGCTGAGTTTTAGTTACGCAGTAATTTCACTGGGCGAAACACGGGGTTAATCCACGCTGATAGCAGGGATAAACCTGCCAGTAAGACTCCTAAACCGATGGCCAATAGTGGGGAATAACCATACGCCCAAGTCCCCAGGAATGGCGCGAAAATCCAGGTTAAACCGCCGGTGGCATTCAACAATCCGGCGACTGAGCCCTGCTCTTCAGCAGAGAACTGTAAGGAAGCTCCAGCGTTATAACCGGGGCCACCGATGCCGCCTCCCATGCCTTGAATGAAAGCAAAAATTAGCAGTACGAACAGTGGCAGGTGGAACATGAGGGAAAGAATTGCCACAAAGACCAGGAATAAGCCGGTGCGTAGCAGGCGTTGTGGACGCCAGTTTAAACGTGGAATCAAAATCAACTGGGAAAACATGGAGCCTGCTGCCGTGAGAACCATGGCGATTCCCGTGTAGAACACTGCTTTAGACGGTTCGTAACCATAGCGGTCTTGCAGAATGAACCCAATACAAATCTGAATAATGCCGTTCGTAAAGAACATGCCAAAGCCTGCCACAATGTAAGGCAGGATTCGTTTATCTAGGAATGATACTTTCGGAGGGTTCTTCGGTTTCACTGCGGTTTTCGAAGATGGCAGGAAAATAATGGCTATCAGCAGCGCGAGGGTTACAAAAATGGGGGTCGCGTAGACGGGTGCCAGTAGCCACCAGGCTGCCAAAAACGCGGAAAGCAAGGAACCAGTAATAGTCGCAATGTTAAAAGCTGCGCCAAAAGACGCCATACCTTTTACTCGCGAATACTCATCCGGAGTAATTTCTGCAATCAATGCCTGCCCAGTGGGTGGTACTGCGGCTACTGCAGCGCCAAAGAAACCACCGCGTGCAGCAATGATTCCCACTGCTGCGATAGTGGCGCTGATCCAACCGGAAACTCGTGCGTAGGTGGTGAAAGCAAAGAGTGAGCCTGCAATGGTTGCGAATACTAGTGCTGTTACCAGAACTGGTTTGCGGCCCCATGATATTGAGAGACGCCCCCAGAACTGTGAAAGTATTGTCACCATGAAAGCTGCGAGAGAGACGGTGGCTCCCATTTGCCAGTCTTTCATCCCGAGTGTGCGCGACAGTGGCGCAAGTACCGCATTCAGCAGGAATTGTCCGATGTAGGTGAAGAACACCATTATCACTAGGGTACGGATGATTCGGTTCGCTTGCTGCGTGGTTAAACTCGGAGTTTCGGGCATGCGCGTAGCTTTCAGAACATAAGAAATTAGTGATAGAACCAGGATACGTTAACGCCACTTAAAACTCGGATTCAGCCCACGGGATGTATATCTTCACACAAAAACTCTTTCCGCGCGCCCTCGGGAAAAAAGGGGCATAAAATTAGGTGAATAGTGTCGTATCTTGAGGAATTCAACCCCATGATTGAATTTAAAAACGTTTCTAAGCAGTTCCCGAACTCTTCACAGAAAGCCGTCGATGACTTTTCCTATGTGATTCCCTCCCGGGAAATCCACGTGTTCTTGGGTTCTTCTGGTTGTGGTAAAACCACGTTGTTGCGTTGCGTGAACCGCATGGAAATTCCTACTTCTGGGCAAATCTTATGGGATGATCAAGACGTTGCCGAGCTTAACCCTGTGGAACTGCGCCGCTCTATTGGGTACGTTATGCAGTCTGCTGGTTTGATGCCGCACCGCACGGTTTTAGATAACGTCACTACCGTTCTGCGTTTGCGTAATGGGGAAGCGAAACTGTCTAAGGAGCAGATTCGCTCGCGGGGTTTGGAAATGCTTGAGCTGGTTGGTTTGGATCCGCAGTTGGCTTCTCGTTATCCGGCTCAGTTGTCGGGTGGACAGGCTCAGCGTGTGGGCGTTGCTCGTGCTTTGGCTCCGAATCCGCGTGTGGTTTTGATGGATGAGCCGTTCGCTGCGGTTGATCCGCTGGTCCGTACCCAGTTGCAGGATTTGGTTCGTGATTTGCAACGTGAGTTGAAAACTACGATTTTGTTCGTTACGCACGACGTGGATGAGGCTGTGCGTTTGGCAGATAAGATTATTGTGCTTTCGGAACGCGCCCAGATTCGCCAGGCGGGTACAGCGCGTGAGCTTTTGTCTCAGCCGGCTGACCAGTTTGTGGCTGATTTCCTGGGGATTAATCGGGAGCTTCCACTTGAGTTGGGGGCGCAGAACCTGGTGTTTAACCCGGATGGTCGTCCGCTGGGTCACCTTTCTTTTCCCGAGGGCGTTGCTGGCAGTGTTACTGACGCTGAAGCAGGCATCTAATCATGATGTGGGTATTTGATAATTTCGATCGGGTGTTGCACCTGCTGTTAATGCACTTACAGTTGGTGGTTCCGGCGATTGTGGCTACGCTGTTGATTTCTGTGTCGGTGGCGTATGGGGTGACGAAATTACCGCGGATTCGGGAGTGGGTTTTGACGGCTTCGGGGCTGTTGTATTCTATTCCGTCACTACCGTTGTTGATTGTGCTTCCGTTGATTTTGGGGATTCCCCTACGTTCTAACTTGAATGTGCAGGTGGCGTTAACGATTTACGGTTGTTCGCTGTTGATTCGCGCGGCTGCGGATGCGTTTGACCAGGTGGATTCTAAGGTTTTACAGGCTTCTTTGGCTTGTGGGATGAGCCCGTTGCAGTGTTTTTGGAAGGTGCATTTACCGTTAGCTGGTCCAGCTATTTTAGCGGGTTTGAGGGTTGTTGCGGTTTCTACGATTGCTTTGACGACTATCGGGGCGTTGTTGGGGATTTCATCTTTAGGCTCATTGTTTACTGATGGTTTGATGCGTTCTATTGTTGCTGAAGTTATCACTGGTATTGTGGCTACGGTTTTACTAGCTGTCTCGGTTGATTTCCTGTTGGTTTTGTTGGGGCGTTTAGTGATGCCTTTCCAAAAAGTTATGCGTAGCAAGCAGAAGCAGAACGCTAAGTTGGTGATGCAGGTATGAACTTCTTTGTGGAAGCTTTTATGTGGTTAGCTGATTCTGCGAACTGGTGGGGGAGCGACGGGGTTTTTACTCGCGTTTTAGAGCATGCTGGTTATTCCTTGCTGTGCCTTTTGGCTGCTTCTTTGCTGGCGATTCCTTTGGGTCTTTATATTGGGCACACGGGTAGGTTGCGTTCCTTGGTGATTTTGTCTACGGGAAGTTTGCGGGCGATTCCGACTTTGGGTTTGCTGTCTTTGTTTGGCTTGCTGTTGGGCATTGGGGCGCAGGCACCTTTGTTAGCTCTGGTGGTTTTGGCTACGCCAACTATTTTGGCGGGTACTTATGCTGGGGTTGAGTCGGTTAATCCGCAGACGGTGGATGCTGCTTACGCGCAGGGAATGACTAGCTGGCAGGTTTTGTGGAAGGTGCAGTTCCCGCTGGCGTCGGGTTTGATTTTAGGCAGTTTGCGTTCGGCAATGCTGCAGTTGGTTTCTACGGTTACTTTGGTTGCCTATTTGGGGGGTGGCGGTTTGGGTCGCTATCTCTTCCGCGGCTTGGGTACGCAGAATTATTCGTTGATGCTGGTGGCTTCACTGCTGGTGATTGTTATCGCGATTTTCTTCGAGGGCGTTTTCGCTCAGCTTCAGCGTGTGAATAAGCGTAAGATTCATATTTGATAAGAGCTACAACTCATAGGGGTAGATAATAATGGAAATTACTCGTCGTAAAATGCTAGGCGTTTCCGGCCTGGTTATTCTCGCAACCGGCCTGGCTGCGTGTGGCAACTCTAACCCACTGGCAGATCCAAACAAAAAGAAGCCAATGGCAGATGACAAGAACCGTCCATTGGTAATCGGTTCTTCTAAGTACTACTCTTCCGGCATCATTGCAGAAATCTTCGCGCAGGTTCTGGAAAGCAAAGGCATTGCAGTTGACCGTCAGTTCAACATTGGTGCGCGCGCAGTATTCTTGAAGGAATTCGAGGACGGCAAGATTGACTTGATGCCAGAATATGCTGGTAACCTCTTGCAGTACTACAAGGCTGATGATCCAGCTGTTTCCACTGAGGAAATTAAGGCAGCATTGCCAGGAGCTCTACCTAAGGGTATTCGCGTTTTAGATTTGGCTGAAGCAACTGACCAGGACTCCTACTGCGTAACCGATATGTTCTCTATCAACAACGGTATCGGTTCTTTGGAAGACCTGGCTAAGCTGGGACGCCCAATCCGCCTGGCAGGTAACTCTGAGCTGGCTGACCGCCCATACGGTCCAAAGGGCTTGAAGGAAAAGTACGGTCTGGATGTAGAGCTAGTCCCAGTTGAAGATGGTGGTGGCCCTCTGACTGTGAAGGCGCTGAAGGACGGCACTGTAGATATTGCTAATATCTTCTCTGCTGACCCACAGATCGATAAGGAAGGCTTGGTTCCACTGATGGATCCAAAGCACCTAATTGTGACTCAGAATATCACTGCGATTGCTTCTGACCGAGTTCCAGCGGAAGTTGGAGAAGCTGTAAATATGGTCTTGGCTAAGCTAGATCAGGCAGCTATCTTAGGCATTAACTCTAAGTCTGTGATTGACCAGCAGGCGGCTGAACAAATCGCAGCTGACTGGATTGCAAATAACCTGTAAGAATCTTAGATAGTAAAAACGCATATGCGAACGGCGGTTCGCATATGCGTTTTTTACTTTTAATCCCCGAAAACTCATATGGCAACGCGAGTTCGCATATGAGTTATAGAGCAGACTAATCACCTGCGGCGGTAAACCACAACTTTCCAACGGGCATCGCCAGATTTCTCACGCCAATCCGCATCAGACTCAGCTTTAACAACTTCCCAAACTGCCGGGTCAATCTGCGGAGCGTAAACCACTGGACCAGCTGTCGAAACATTAAGATCCAGGTAAGTTACCACAAGCTCATCAGCAAAAGGCATCGCCTGCTCGTAAATATGTGCGCCACCAGCAATCCACACTAACTCAGAGTCGGCACTAGCCAAAGAAATAGCTTCCTCAATGCTGAAAGCTACCTCACCGCCCTCCGGAATAAAATCCCGATTCCGGGTGACCACAATGTTACGGCGTTGCGGCAGAGGCGCAAAACGCCCCAAAGCATCCCACGATTTACGGCCCATAATGAGGGGAAACCCAACCGTAGACTGCTTGAAATGCCTAAAATCAGCCGGCACGTGCCAAAGCATTTCAGAACCAGAACCCAGCTTGCCTTCCGCATCCTGTGCCCAAATCATCTTAACTACAGCCATAGTTAAACCTCAGACCGCAACCGGAGCCTTAATAGTTGGATGATGCTGGTAATCATGCACAGCTACATCTTCAATCTGATAGTCGAAAAGAGACTCCGCTTTACGCAACTCTAAAGTTGGGAACGGGTAAGCCTTACGAGAAAGCTGCTCTTGTACCTGCTCAAAATGGTTGCTGTAAATATGGCAGTCACCGCCCGTCCACACCAAGTCACCCACCTGCAAATCGCACTGCTGCGCAATCATATGAGTAAGCAGAGCATAGGAAGCAATATTAAAAGGCACGCCCAAGAACAGATCCGCACTTCGCTGGTAAATCTGCAATGACAGTTTCCCATCTACCACGTACAACTGGAAGAAAGAATGGCAAGGAGCCAATGCCATCTTGTCTAACTCAGCAACATTCCATGCAGAAACCAGCATGCGACGAGAATCCGGATTACTACGAACCGTTTCTAAAATCTGCGTTAGCTGATCAATATGTTCCCCATCAGGAGTTGGCCAAGAACGCCACTGCACACCGTAAACCGGGCCCAAGTCGCCATTCTCATCCGCCCACTCATTCCAAATGCGAATCCCATTGTCCTGCAGCCACTTCACATTAGAAGAACCATTAAGGAACCAAATCAGTTCACCCACAACAGATTTCAAATGCACGCGCTTCGTAGTAATCAACGGAAAGCCTTGGGACAGGTCATAGCGCAACTGACGGCCGAAAACTGACACAGTCCCAGTACCCGTCCGGTCTTCTTTCACCGCGCCGGTTTCTAAAACCTCACGCAACAGGTCTTCATAAACAGTGTTCAGCTCAGCCATAAACTCACTTTTCCTCTGCAGATACCGGGGTAACTTTAGCTTCCAGAGTAACTGGGAAAGCAAACTGAGTTGGAATCGGACCCAAGAACTGGGACGTCCCCTTAATCACCTGGTGTGCCATGGTATGACCCACGTAGTAGCCAATACCCGCACCAATCCCAAATGGCATTGCCTTACCCAAAATACTGGTAGTACCCTTGCGAACCACCATCTTCTTCAAACGCTTCGCTAAGAAACCATTAACCTTTGCAGTCGCATTAGAACCCAGCTGGGCAAAAGATGCCCGCATCATGTTAATTGAAGAAAAGCCGAGCTTCGCAGTTACTAAATCAGTAGCATCTTCACCCAAAATAGAAGACATTACCAGCATGCGACGCATCTCGCGGTCTTCAGTAGGAATCCCATAAACATGCGCCACAGAGAGCACGTAAATGCCTGCCTGAGCTAAGAAAGTCGCAAACTGTACTGAAGAAACCCCCAGGCTAGCAACCGTACCTAAACCTGGAACGGAAGCAGCTACACCAGTAGCACTTGAAGACAAAGAAGCTGTCTTATGGAAACGACGAGACAAAATACCAATGATTTCCGCTGGGGAAGCCGTAGGATTCTCAATCCGCAGCTGGTTTACGCTTCTTTCAATGTAACCTTGAGGGGCTTCTACCATTACGTCAATAGCAGAAGCGAAATCAGTAACGTTACGGAGTTCTCCGACCGCAGACGCCACTGTCGAAGCCCCTGAAGCAATCTTTTGTGGGACAGATTTAATCACAGCGGTAACAGACATTTCAGCTCCTTAAACTTAGTCTGATTAGCCTTCAGAAGTAATGACCAAACTGTCAGTCATTCCCTGGTTAAGAGTGTGAGAGATAGTGCAACGACGCTCAATAGCTGCTCGTACTCGGCGTTCTAAAGTAGCTAGTTCTTCGTCAGAGAGATTCGTCAGGTCAGTAACAATCTCAATATCCATGTGAGTGAAACGGTCAGTTTCCGCATCCCAGTCGCCGGAAACACCGATAGTAGACTTGTAATCATCACCTAAAACCGCTGCAAAACGCGCGTCAGAGGAAGTCGCGTTACAACCAGCTAAAGCTAGCTTCAGCAAGTCACCCGGGGTAAATTCATCCGGAGCGTGACCAATCTTCACAGACGGGCCCTCAGAAGAATGACCAACGAAGGAACCGGTACCTACTCGTTCTAACCACAGTGACTTAGCCATTTTTGACTCCTCAAATACTAGATGAACTTTTTAAAAGTTTGAGTTTCAGCGGTAATTAGAGACTCAATATTCTCAACCGCTACCTGTTCAATTTTCTTCCCAAAAAGTGGAATAGAGACCTTTACCTCAACTTCAGTGATACGTTTTGTTTGAGCGCCCTCGGAAACTAAACGAGAGAACCCCGAAACGCTCACTGGCAGACCACCCGCATCCACTTCCAAAGTGGAGGTGCCTGCAGTCCTATCCCAATCCTCACGAACCTGCACTTTAATGCCAGCTTCCGGAATGAACTTTTTTGCAATCGGGGGGAGCTTCAACTCTGCCGGATCTGCCTGCACATTGGTAGAGGCAACGAAGCCACGGTCAGTTTCATTTACCGAAGCAGCACAATCTAACTGCGCCTGATCAGTCACGCGGGTAGTTAGAAACTCTGGGGTAGAAAGAACTTCCCAAACTTTTTCTAAAGAAGCAGGGTAGGCGATTTCAAAAGAAGTTTTCATTATTTCCTTTCACAGTTACTTCCTACTTTACGGGTAAAGTAACAAAATCACTTCTTAAACCGTAAAGTAGAAGTATGCAAAGTTTGACTGAATTCGCACGCAGCGTCGCTGATGAAACCCTGTTACCTGAAGACATTGACTGGCTCCAGTTAATCCTGGCGGACTGGCAGGTTATTTCTGACTTAGCGGCTGCTGATTTAGTGATGTGGCTGCCAACCCGCGATCAGCGTTTTGTGGCGGTTGCACATGCTCGTCCGGCAACGACTTCTACCGTCCACTTCGAAGACGTAGTGGGAATGTACGCGGCTTCCACGCGCGCATCCATGTTGGAAGTAGCCTTTGCTAGTCAGACGGTAATTCAGGAAGACGCCGCTAAGTTTGCGGGCGCGTATTCTTTGAAAGAACAGTTCATCCCAGTAGTGTGTAGTAATCGCACTATTGCGATTATTACGGCGGAGTCGAACCTCTCTGCACCACGTTCGACGGGGCGGGATGCTTCTTGGACGATGGGGGCAGCGCGGATTTTGGCGGATATGATTACGCGCGGCGAGTACCCTTATGACGCAACTCCGGCAGCCGTGCAGCATGGGCAACCACGCGTTATGGATGGGGCAATATTTTTAGATTCCGATGGCGTTGTGCAAGAGATTACACCAAATGCTATTTCTTGTCTGCGTCGTCTGGGTATTAAAGATAATCTGATTGGCCGGTTACTAATTGAAGATGTCACTCAGATTGCGCAGAACAATAATCGCATTGATGAAACCCTGGCGGTTGTGGTGATGGGTAAAGCATCTTGGCGGGCAGAGTTAGAGTCAGCTCAGGCGACGGTTACGTTACGTGCGGTGCCTTTAATTAATGGTTCTAAACGTTTGGGAGCTGTTTTGCTTACCCGTGACGTTTCGGAAATGCGTCGCCGCGAATTGGAACTGATGACGAAGGACGCGACGATTCGCGAAATCCACCATCGTGTGAAGAATAATTTGCAGACAGTTTCAGCTTTGATTCGTTTGCAGGGGCGTCGTTCTGAGTCTGAGGAAGTGAAAGCTGCACTGGCTGAAGCGGAACGTCGTGTGACGACTATTGCAACGGTGCATGCGGCCTTGTCGCAGACAGTTGATGAGCACGTGGATTTTAATGAGGTGGCGAAGCAGGTTCTGCAGCTGGCGGTGGTGCTGGCGAAAACTCAACATACGGTAGGGTTAGAGATTCGTGGCGACTTCGGAATCGTGTCTGCTGATAATGCCCAGGCTTTGGCTACGGTTTTGACTGAGTTAGTCACTAACGCGGTTGAACACGGCTATCCAGATAAGGAAGGCACTGTGGTTATTGAAGCTGCCCGCGATGGTAAGAATCTTGAGGTTACTGTAGTTGATGATGGGATTGGGATTGAGCCGGGGCGGGCTTGTTCTGGTTTGGGAACGCAGATTGTTTCTACAGTGGTGGCGGGTGAGCTGGATGGTTCAATCGACTGGTTGCGTCGCGAGGATGGTCCGGGCACACGCGTAGTGCTCCACCTGGAACTTGACTGATTTTCGGAAGCCTCAGGCAAGTACAGCTTCTAAGCCTTCATCTAGAAGCAGCTGGAACTTAGTCTCATCCACCAGTGGTACTCCCAGAGTTTCTGCTTTAGTGGCTTTGGATCCTGCTCCTGGGCCAGCAACTACCAGCGAAGTTTTCTTTGAAACTGAAGAAGAGGCTTTCGCACCGCGAGCGATAATGGCGGCTTTGGCGCTTTCGCGGTCGTAACCGGGCATAGTTCCAGAGACTACGATGGTGAGTCCCGCTAGGGTTTGGGGGAGTTCTTCGGTGGCTTCGTCTTCCATGCGTACGCCGGAAGCAGCCCACGTGTTTACGATGTGTTTATGCCAGTCTACTTGGAACCAGGCAACTACGGCTTCGGCAATGATTTGTCCTACGCCTTCCACGGCGGCGAGTTCTGCTACGCTGGCTTGTTGCAGGGCATCTAGACTGCGGAAATGGTCGGCGAGGGCTTGTGACGCTGTGGGCCCAACGTGGCGGATGGATAGGGCGTTGAGGACTCGCCAGAGTGGTTGTTGTTTAGCTTTTTCAAGCTGGTCAAGCATTTTTGTTAGATCCTGGGTGGGTTTTGGTTCTTGACCTTTTGCCCATTCTCCTGATTTGAGGCGACGCCCGGTTGACCAGAAGGCGCGGATTTGTCGCCATCCTTCCTCGTACCCGGTTTCGTCGGCAACGTTGCGGGGGAATTTTCCATACTTCCATACGTAGACGTCTTTTACGGCGTTGGCAGTGAGGTTGAAAATGTCGGCTTCTGAGGTGAGGACGGTTTCACTAGGGCGGGGCAGTAGCTGTTCTGCTTGCGTGATGAGCTCGCCGTGGTGTAGGTTTTCGCGGGTGAAGCTGTCTAACTGTATGGTTTTATCTTCGCTGGTGTCGGTTTCTGCTAGTAGTACGGGTTCTCCGGCTGCTAGTGCGGAGATGACTTCGAAACGGTTTACTTCTGGCTGGGTGAGTGCCAGTGCGGATTCGTCACCTAAACCTTCAATGTCGAAAGCTGAGCGTCCGCCCATGAAACTGATGCGCTGGGTGATCTGTGCGGGGCAGGATGCTTGGTTTGGACAGCGTAGGTCTACGTCGCCTTCTTTTGCTGGGGCAAGGGGTGCGCCACAGGACGGGCAGTGGCTGGGCATGACGAAGGCTCTTTCACTTCCGTCACGTAGTGATTCGACTGGTCCGAGGATTTCGGGGATAACGTCGCCGGCTTTACGGAGGATTACCATGTCGCCAATGAGAACGCCTTTACGTTTCACTTCATCTTGGTTGTGTAGGGTGGCTGAGGAAACGTGGGAGCCAGCTACGAGGACTTTTTCCATGACACCGTAGGGGGTGACTCGGCCGGTGCGGCCCACTTGGGTGCGGATGTCCAGCAGGCGAGTGTGTACTTCAGTGGGTGGGAATTTGTAGGCAGCTGCCCAGCGAGGAGCACGCGAGGTAGTTCCCAAAGCGGCTTGATATTGGCGGGAATCTACTTTAAATACCATGCCGTCAATCTCATGTGAAAGGTCAGCGCGGTGCTTTCCGAAGTATTCGATTACTTCATCAATTTCAGCGTGTGTGGAAATCAGACGTGTGTATTCAGAAACTGGTAGTCCCCAAGCTTTTAACTGCTCATACCAAGCATGCTGGGAATCGGGTTGAGACTGACCGCCCTCGTAAATGCCAATGCCGTGGCAGACCATTGCCAGCGGACGTTTAGCAGTTTCGGCAGGGTCTTTTTGCCGCAGTGAACCCGCGGCCGCGTTACGCGCATTCACAAAGGTTTTTTCGCCGCGTAACGCACGCTGCTCGTTAAAATCAAGGAAATCTGCGATGGGGAAGTAGATTTCGCCGCGCACTTCTACGCTCGCGGGGAAATCTCCGGTTAGCTGCCGCGGTACGTTACTGATGGTCAGCACGTTCGCAGTGACGTCTTCACCTACGCGCCCATCACCGCGGGTTGCTGCGCGGGTTAGTAAACCATTTTCGTACAGAATGGAAACTGCCAGGCCATCAACTTTGACTTCCGCGAGGATTTCCACTTGGTTCATTCCCAGTCCTGTGAGGCACCGGTCTAACCACTGGTGGGTGGCTTCCACACTGAAAACGTCGTCTAAACTCAGCATTGGAATGCGGTGTGCGACGGGGGCGAAAGTGTTTACGGCGCTACCACCCACGGTCTGGGTGGGGGAGTCTGGAGTGACCAGCATAGGCCACTTGGCTTCTAAGTCTTTTAGTTCTTCAAAGAGGACATCGTATTCAGCGTCTGATGCGGTTGGCGCGTCCAGATTGTAGTAGTCGAACCGCATTTGGTTGATTTCGGTAACCAGGTCACGCCATTTCGCAGTGGCTTCTGCCGGAACGGGAGTATCCACTGGAGTTTTTTCAGTGGAGGGTTCTTCCGCTGTAGCGAATAAATCAAGCTGGGGATCAAAAATGTCACTCATAAACTAAGTTTCTCATAGTTTTCCCCAGGGTAGTTTGAGGCGGGGAGTTATCCCCAGGTTTTCTATGCCTTCTGGAAAATACTAGTGGGGAAGTGTTGGAATCGACTTATGCGTACCATTCAATCTTTCCCTTTGCATTTGCATTGCTTGGCAGGACCAGACTCGGGTACTTTACTTCCTTTAGAGGAGGGGAGTTTCATCCTAGGGCGGGGCGTCCAATGGTCAAGCTCAGGTGTAGAACTAACTGATTTGGAAACTTCCCAGCTACACGCTTGTCTTACTTATAGTTCAGTAAATTACTTGGTACAAGTAACTGACTTACATTCCCTGAACGGGGTGTTTAAAGGTTCTTTTCGGCGCTTATTACCGGGATTCCCGCGGTCTTTCACTCGCTTTAAACCAGTTGTTGGAACTACGGTAGTACATCCGGGGGAAGTGCTTAAAATCGGGGATAACTACTGGCAGCTGAGTACACCTGATGAGTCTTTTAAACTCACTGAAGCTGACTTTGCGTGTGCTGAAGCAAGTAGACGAACTTTTCTTAACCGACGTAGTTGGTTTTTCATTTTCCCGTTGGTTTCTATAACCATGTTGCTTAGCCGTTGGTTGCCTTTGAATCTTCTTAAATACTTGGGGATGATACTGGTAACAACCGGGGTATTTATGGCGTTGCGATGGTGGTTTGTAAAGCAACAGGTTGGGAAGTTTTCACCGGCATATATTCCCCATCTGCCGGTTGTAGTGGGTTCTAAACAGGTGCCGGCTGAGGTTTCGTTTACGCTGCCAGATGCTGTGCGCGTACGTTGGTGTAAGACTTTTAATGTGGCTTGGTTTACTCAAGGTCCGGGTAGTGCTTGCCGGCTGCCAGCGGGGTTAGTAGAAGTTGAAGGCACTGATTTGGAATCACATTGCCTTACTCTGGGGTTGCTGACGCTTTTGAAACTAAAACAGGCGGGATTGACTGCTTCTTTAACTGTGCGCAAAAGCGGTGACGTGCAGGTGAAGTCGGGCGAGCAAACTTGGCTTTTTTCTGCTGGTGCTGGTTTAGAAATTGTTGATTTACGTTTGCGGTTAGCTCTAGCACCGGTTTTACGTGGTGCAGCGTTAAATCAAGTAAAGAGGCATTATGTGGGCATTGCTTTAATCCAAGAGACTTTAGATTTAGAGGCTTTAGACCGCCTGGTGGCAGTCTCTGAGGAAAAGCTCTTACCTGATAGTCCGCGTGTGGGCGGGTTGCGGGTCCCGGTGGGGATCGATACAGAGGGCAACCCACTTTGGATTGATTTGGTTACGCAGGGGCCGCATGCGCTGATTACTGGCACTACGGGGTCGGGTAAATCGGTGGCGTTACGTACTTGGCTGCAACAGCTTTGCCGTTACTATACGGCGCAGCAACTGCGTTTGGTGTTATTTGACTATAAGGGTGGGGCGACTTTGCAGGGGTTGCAGAATTACCCGCATACGGAAGGGCTGGTTACGGATTTAGAGGCGGGCTTAACTCAGCGGATTTTGCTGGGCTTGGCTGCTGAGTTGAAATCTCGTGAAAGAGATTTATTGAGAGCTGGTTTCGCAGATTTAGCTGAGTGGGAGGAAGCTGACGCGGATACTGCTCCGCCGCGGATTCTTTGTGTGGTAGATGAGTTCCGAGTGATGCAACAAACACATGCTCAGGATTTAGAAACTTTGTTGGATTTGGCTGGCAGAGGGCGTTCTTTAGGGATGCACTTGGTTTTGGCAACGCAGTCGGCCGGCGGGGTGATTCCTGCGCAGTTGCGCGCTAACGTGAGTTTGCGGATTGCATTTCGTACGGCTACGCTCGCGGATTCTTTGGACGTTTTGGGGTCTGCGCAGGCTTTTGAGGTTTCTGAACCGGGGGTTTCTTTCATTTCGGTGGCGGGGCAGCCTGAGCTTTCTCGAGGGCGTTGGGCAATAACTAGTTCTACGGCGCAGGTGGAGTATGGACGGAAGAAGGCGCCAACTTTATGGCAGCCGAGCTTAGGAGAGGCCTTTGAGTCAGGGAGGCTTAGCATACCTGTTGACGATGCGGATTGTTTCCTGGGATGGGTTGATTTGCCTCAGCAGCGTGATTTTATGCCCTTAGTTTGGAAAACGGGAGTTTTAGTAGTAGCAGCTGAAGGGACGGTGCGTGAGCGTTTATTACAGCAGTGTGGGGCGTCGGCTTGTATTTCTTTGGATGAGGCGGATATTTCACTTTGGTGGGTTTTGTTAAATAACGCGCGGATTTTAGGGATTCCAGTGTTGATTGCGGATTTATACGGTTTTGTACAAAGGGTTGATGCTGAGTTCGGATTGGGGAGTGGCCGGGAACTTTGGGATGAGGTAATACGTGGTGGACAACGAGTTTTAGTGGGTGTTGCTCCGGGTGAGCTGAATCTTTGTAAGGGAGTCGACAAAGTATTACTTCGACTAGGTGTTAGTACGGGTAAAAGCTTGGGATTGAGTAGAGAAATACTTAAGGGGTTGGAGCTTTTACCTGTGCTAACTGCTAATTCTGAAGCTTTTGTTGAGGCGATAGTGTTGCGTTGGGAAGGTCTTGAGACATTAGCGGGTGCGGTTACATTAACTGTAGGTCTGCAGGCAGGCTCTGCTAAGAGAAATTCGTCGGCAGAACTAGTCGATATTGCGGAGGGGGATCTGCTTGCTGTTTGTAGGCAAAAGGTATCTACAACTGAGCTTCTTATATATACGGATAATATTTCTGAAAGTACAGAAATTGCTTTATTGCGTGCTGCAGGAATGGTGGTTCGGGTAGAAAGTCCTAAGCCCGCTGGTATGGAGTGTGCAGATATTAAGCAAAATGCATGTTGCATTACTGGGTATACTCGCCTTCTGGCTGGGCAATTACAATGGTTAAAACTGCCTAAATATCTAAAGTTGCTTTTAGTGGCAGATCGGGGAGTATGGCTTAAAAATGGGGGAATGTGGCTACGGTATACCGGTTAAAAAAATCAAGGTGATGAGTTGCACAGTATTTCATAATGTGAAACGTGGTGCTATCTCTTGTCAAACCTGCCGCGAATGATACACACTTGTTATCTACGAGCGTTTGAGCCACAACCGGTTGCAGGCGCGTAATCAGAAAACAAATAGTAATCGCGAGGAGCACAGAACTATGGATTGGCGTAGTCGCGCAGCGTGTTTAAGCGTGGACCCAGAACTCTTCTTCCCAATCGGGAATACTGGTCCAGCTATCGCACAGGCTGCTGAAGCTAAAGCTGTTTGTGCTACTTGCTCCGTCCAGGAAACCTGCCTGCAATGGGCGCTCGAAAATAACCAGGATTCCGGTGTTTGGGGCGGTATGAGTGAAGATGAACGTCGCGCCCTAAAGCGACGCAGCGCCCGCGTACGCCGTGGCCTGTAACATCTGATAAAGAGCACAATATTTTGGGGGACGTAGTAAAACTACGTCCCCCAAAATAATTCCTAAAAAGTGACTCAGAAAAGAGGTCCCAAGGGCTTCAATAACAGTTCCACCGCCCACTGCACAGCTGGACGCTTACGCCAACTATCATGAGTTAGCTTCTCTGCAGAAGTTAAATCATTTAAGAAAATATCTTCCATCCGCTGTGCAAACTCAGTGGACTGGAACTGCATATTAACCTCAAAATTACCTGCCATCGACAGGCGGTCAATATTAGCTGTACCCACCGTCGACCAACGGCCGTCTACTGTAGCCGTCTTCGCGTGAATCATCGCATCCTTATAAAGCCAAATCTCCACACCATTTTCTAACAGCACATCAAAGAAAGCAGCTGAAATCCAGTCAACCACCACGTGATTAGAATTTCGCGGAATCAAAATCTTGACATCTACACCACGATTAGAAGCAGCTAATAAAGCACCTAAAATCTCACGATCAGGCAAAAAATACGCAGAAGTTAAATAAATATGCGAGTTAGCTCGTTCAAACGCATCTAAATAAGTACCCCGAATCGGATACAAACGAGCCGAGGGGCGATTATGCGCAGCATTAATCTGCGACTCCCACTTACGCACGCCCTTGCGCGGAAGAGCTGGCAAAGACCGCCCTCGGAAATAATTCCACTGATCAATGAAGCCATTTTCCAATTCCCAAACGGCCTCACCCTCCAAACGCACGTGGGTATCCCGCCACTCATCTGCATATAACTTGCCAATGTTATATCCGCCAATGAAACCGGTATGCCCATCCACCACCAAAATCTTACGGTGATCACGGCCCGTATGACGCATATTCAATGTCAACGCGCCTAAACGTACCTCCGGAATCTTCTTCACAAACAAATTCGGGTGCTTACGGAAATGCTTAAACGCCGGCGAAACCACAATATTCGCGAAACCATCGTAAATGCAGTAAACCTTCACCCCGCGCTCAGCCGCCCGGTAAAGTGCCTTCTTGAAATCCTTACCAACCCGGTCCGACTTCCAAATAAAAGTCTCAAAATAAATGAAATGCTCAGCCCCATCAATCGCCATTAGCATGTCGCGATACAGACTATTGCCCTCAGAGTAAGAAGTAACCGCATTCCCCGCAACATAATTACGTGCCGGTGCTAAAGCAGGAAAACCACTCGATGCCGGAGCGCGACGCTTACGAATCTCATCAATCGTGATTAATGCAGTAATGGCAGTAGCCTGCGCTAAGCCAGTGGTTAAAGCAGCTATCTTGATGCCCTTCCACGCTTTCTGCGACAACGAATGAAAATGAAATTTCTTACCCATGCATACGAGTTTAAGCAATTAGTGACATCGATAACTAACCGCGTCCAAGAATGTGCGTTCGTTTTTCTAACCGTAGCTAACTAAACGTCACGAATACTCCTATACTAATAAGTATGTCGATTTTTACTAACGAAGAGGTCCGCCGCCTAGCAGAGCTGGCGCACATTGCTTTAACTGATGAAGAAGTTGCTCGATTTGCCTCCGAACTCGGTGTAATCACCGACTCAGTAGCAAAAGTAGCTTCAATCGTAACTGCTGAAACCCCCTCCACATCACACCCAATCCCATTGGTAAACGTCATGCGTGACGACGTGGTTGGAGAACTCCTTGACCGTGACGAAGTACTGGCATCCGCGCCAGTAGCTGAATATGGTCAGTTCATGGTGCCACAGATTCTAGGAGAAGACTGATATGCAGGAATTTCTAACTAAGTCAGCATTGGAACTGGCACAAATGCTTCGCGACGGAGAACTCACCTCCGTTGAACTTACTCAGGCTTGCCTGGACCGAATCACAAAAGTAGACGGAAAAGTCAACGCTTTCCTCTACGTGAATGCTGAGGGTGCACTGGAAACAGCTCGAGAAGTTGATGCTGCGCGTGCAGCGGGTGAAGAACTGCACGCGCTGGCTGGCGTGCCAATCGCGTTAAAAGACAACCTGGTTACCCGCGGTATTCCTACCACCTGTTCGTCTAAGATTCTGGAGGGGTGGATTCCTCCTTACGATGCTTTCGTTGTAAAGAAGATTAAGGCAGCGAAGCTCCCTATTTTGGGTAAGACGAACCTTGACGAATTCGCAATGGGTTCTTCCACTGAACACTCTGCTTTCGGAGTAACCCGCAACCCCTGGAATCTGGAATGTATTCCTGGCGGTTCCGGCGGTGGTTCCGCAGCAGCGGTTTCCGCATACATGGCTCCACTGGCACTGGGTACCGACACGGGTGGTTCCATCCGTCAGCCTGGCGCAGTCACTGGCACCGTTGGCGTGAAGCCAACTTACGGTGCGGTTTCTCGCTACGGTGCTATTGCGATGGCTTCCTCTTTGGATCAGATTGGCCCAGTTACCCGTACGGTTGCTGACGCAGCGGCTTTGCAGGAACTTATTGGTGGGCATGACCCAATGGATTCCACTTCCCTCACTGACGTTGCGACTGGTCTGCTGGATGCGGCTCGTTCCGAGGGCGACCTGACTGGTGTAAAGATTGGTGTCGTTAAGGAACTTTCCGGTGAAGGCTATCAGCCTGGGGTTTTGGCTTCCTTCAATGAAGCAGTTGCAAACCTGGTAGCTCGTGGCGCTGAAGTTGTAGAAGTATCCTGTCCTAACTTCGATTATGCGTTGGCAGCTTACTATTTGATTATGCCTGCGGAAGTTTCCTCTAACCTGGCGCGTTTTGACGGTATGCGTTACGGTATTCGCGTGGAACCAACTGAAGGTCCAGTTACTGCACAGCGAGTTATGGCAGCTACCCGTGGAGCTGGTTTCGGCGCAGAAGTTAAGCGCCGCATTATCTTGGGTACTTACGTGCTGTCCTCTGGCTACTACGATCAGTTCTACGGTGCTGCTTTGAAGGTTCGTACTTTAATCCAGGATGACTTCAAAGCTGCTTTTGAAAAGTGTGATGTGCTGGTTTCCCCAACTGCTCCAACCACCGCATTTAAGTTCGGTGAAAAGAGCGATGATCCAATGGCGATGTACCTCAATGACATTGCCACCATCCCAGCTAACTTGGCAGGTGTAGCAGCGATGTCTATTCCTTCCGGTGTTGCTGAAGATGGTTTGCCAGTTGGCTTCCAGGTAATCGCGCCAGCTCGTAAGGATGACGTAATGTACCGCGTAGCCCGTTTTGTTGAAGACGCAGTAGATGTAGCGGGCAACTGCCCAGCTAAGACTTGGGAAGAGGATGCGTGAAAATGGCTAAGTTAATGAAGTATGAAGATGCAGTAGCCAAGTTTGATCCAGTTTTAGGTCTGGAAGTTCACGTTGAACTGGGTACTGTAACTAAGATGTTTGACGCGGCCCCAAATGAGTTCGGTGGTGAACCAAATACTTTCGTAACCCCAACTTCTTTAGGACTGCCTGGTTCTTTGCCAGTTGTTAACCGCACTGCAGTTGAATATGCGATTAAGATTGGTTTGGCTCTGAACTGTGAGATTGCAGAATACTGCCGTTTCGCACGTAAGAACTATTTCTATCCGGACTTAACTAAGGCATTCCAGACTTCTCAGTATGATGAGCCAATTGCTCATGATGGTTGGGTTGATGTTGAGCTTGATGACGGTGAAATCTTCCGCGTGCAGGTTGAACGTGCACACATGGAAGAGGATGCTGGTAAGAACACGCACGTGGGTGGGGCTTCCGGTCGTATTCACGGCGCTGAATACTCTTTGTGTGACTACAACCGTGCAGGCGTGCCACTGGTAGAAATCGTTACCCGCCCTATTGAGGGGGCAGGGGAACGAGCTCCGGAAGTAGCTGCAAAGTACGTGCAGACTTTGCGTGACATTTTCCGCGCACTGGGTGTTTCTGAGGCTCGTATGGAGCGTGGTAACGTTCGTGCTGACGTTAACGTTTCTTTGCGTCCTTCTGTGGATGCTCCTTTCGGTACTCGTACTGAAACTAAGAACGTGAACTCTTTCCGCGCGATCGATAAGGCGGTCCGCTACGAGATTTCTCGTCAGGCAGCGATTCTGTCAGCTGGTGAAAAGGTAATTCAGGAGACCCGCCACTTCCACTCTGAGGATGGTTCTACTTCTTCTGGTCGCGAAAAGTCTGATGCGGAAGATTACCGTTACTTCCCAGAACCAGATTTGGTGCCAGTGCAGCCTAGCCGTGAGTGGGTTGAAGAACTGCGCGCGACTATGCCTGAACTGCCAGGTGCGCGTCGCCGTCGCCTGCGTGGCGAGTGGGGCTTCTCTGATTTGGAAATGCGTGACGTGGTTGCAGCAGATGCGTTGGAGTTGATCTTTGAGACCGTTGAAGCAGGTGCTACTCCAGCAGCTGCACGTAAGTGGTGGATGGGTGAGTTGTCTCGTTTGGCTAAGGAAGCTGAGCTTTCCTTGGGGGAGTTGGCAGTTACCCCTGCGCTGGTTGCACAGCTACAGTCTTTGGTGGACGCGGGCAAGCTGAATGATAAGTTGGCACGTTCTGCTCTCGAGGGCGTATTGGCTGGCGAAGGCTCATTAGAAGAGGTAATCGCTGGTCGCGGCCTGGAAGTTGTTTCTGATGACGGTCCACTGATTGCTGCGATCGAACAGGCAATGGCAGATAACCCTGATGTAGTTGAAAAGATTAAGGGCGGCAAGATGGCTGCTATTGGCGCTCTGATGGGTCCAATCATGAAGGCTACGCGTGGTCAGGCTGATGCTGGTCGCGTGCGTGAACTGATTATGGAACGTATCTGAGTTCAAGCATGATTTCTGGGGTAGAAGCGAGTTAGCTTCTACCCCAGAAGTGTTTTATGAGGGGATGTCGTAGGCTCTAGAAGTTGTGTGGTGGGGTTCACGTGGTTTGAATTTGTGTTCGGTGGGGTTGGGTGGGTAAAGTTGTATTTTGTTGCGCGGCACTGAGGTGCTGTGGCGCTGGCACCTTTACTGGGTTGGTTGA
>NZ_DS999544.1 GCF_000159015.1 Gleimia coleocanis DSM 15436
AAACAAACAACAAACACACAAAACACACGCCAACACGAACTCCCACGCAGGGGGTAGTGTTACACAGTGTGAGATTAAATCTCTGTCTACATGAAATGAACCGCCCTCGGAAAAATCCGAGGGCGATCATATTAGGACTTGAAAAGGGAAGCAATCCGCGCGAACAAGCCCGGACCCTGAGCAGCCTTAATTTCTTCCGGCGTATGCTGCTTATCGCACCACTCGCTACGGGGAACACCACGCTTCACCTGGGCAACATGCTGGCCGCAGCCTGCCCACGTAGTCTTGCCACAAATCTTACATTGAACTGGACGACACATAGTAATTTCCTTCGGTATTTTCTTTAAAAATACATATAAACACATCCTTCTGTGTGCTAGTGTAGCAAAGTTTTCACACTCTGGAATAGGGGAGCAGATAAGCGCATGCAGGATTTACGTCAAAGAAGAGTAAAATAAGACTAAAGATATTAAGGAGTAAGCATGCGCGTATCACCACAATACTCAGCAACCTACCGCGTAGAAGTAGATGAAACCCAAGCCAAACTAGCCGACGTAGTAAACGTAGTCACCGGCACCGAAGCCTCCATTACCGGTCTGGACGTAATCGACTCAGACAACGGCGAACTCAGCTTCGACCTCACCTGTAACACTAAAGACTCTGCACATCGTCGTGAAATCCTCGAACTACTGCAAGAACTACACGGTGTAACGGTTGTATCCGTGCAAGATGCGACCTTCCTGGCGCACGTAGGCGGTAAACTCTCAGTCGAACCAAAGACGCCAATCCGTAACCGCGCAGACCTCTCGCGCGTCTACACCCCCGGCGTTGCCCGCGTATGTACCGCAATCCACGACAACCCAGCGAAGTCCTTCTACTTCACCCAACGCGCAAACACCGTCGCAGTCGTCTCAGACGGTACCGCAGTGCTGGGCTTAGGTGATATCGGCCCAGAAGCTGCCCTGCCGGTAATGGAAGGTAAAGCAGCCCTCTTCAAACAGTTCGGCAACGTAGACGCCTGGCCAGTAGTATTAGCAACCAAAGACGTAGACGAAATCGTCAACATCGTCAAAGCTATCGCCCCAGGATACGGCGGCATCAACCTCGAAGACATCTCTGCTCCACGTTGCTTTGAAATTGAAGCGCGCCTGAAAGCAGAACTAGATATTCCAGTATTCCACGACGACCAGCACGGAACCGCAGTAGTTGTACTGGCCGCCCTCATGAACGCCCTTAAAGTCGTAAATAAGCGGATCGAGGACGTTCGCATTGTCGTCTCTGGCGTTGGTGCTGCCGGCACAGCAATCATTAAACTGCTGCTCGCACAGGGGGCGAAAGATATTGTCGGATACGGGCGCACCGGCGCACTCGCCGCAGACGAAACCGAAGGCATGAACCCAGCACGAAAAGAACTCGCCGAAATCACCAACCCACGCCTAGTGCATGGTGACCTCAAGAGTGGTCTAAAAGATGCTGACGTATTCATTGGCGTCTCCCAGGGGAATATTCTCACCGCAGCAGACATCGCCACCATGGCAGATGACGCAATCGTGTTCGCTCTGGCAAACCCAACTCCCGAAGTTGATCCAATCGCCGCTGCCAAGTACGCAACTGTCGTAGCAACTGGCCGCTCAGACTTCCCGAACCAAATCAATAACGTATTGGCGTTCCCCGGGCTATTCCGTGGGCTCTTAGACGCCCACGCAACCACCATCACTACGGAAATCCTGCGCGTCACCGCAGTTGCTATTGCTGAAGTAATCAGTGAAGCGGAACTGTCCAGCCACTACATCATTCCAGGTGTATTCGATGACCGCGTAGTCCACGCAGTACAAAAAGCCGTACGTAAAGCTGCAGCAGACCTGCCAAAGCATCAGATTCCATTCCAGGAACACGCGCAACTGTAACTGTAATAAACTAATCCCCCGTAGAAAAACTACGGGGGATTTGCTATCTAAGTTTAAGTTCAGCGGGTAATGCCCAAAGTGGCGCGTACCTGGTAGGTTACGAAACCGGTTGCCAGTACGAAAGCAGCAATCAAACCACCCATTGCGACAGAGGAAGAAGCGGTGAAAACGCCGCTGAGGATGAAAACAAAGGAAACCGCCAGGGCGAAAGCAAAAACGCGGGCGTAGAACATTTCCATAGAGTTTTCAGAAGAAGTAATCGGGGTGATAATCATGTTTGCTCCTCAATATCTCAATCCGTTGATGATGCGGGAGCCCTCGATCTGTGCTTCCGCACGGACCGTTGTGCTTATCGTTTGATACTTCAATTAGTACGCGGTCTGGGACCTTTGGGCAATCCAATTCAGTTGACTGTGAATGGACAGACCGGCGTGCAAGGCTAACAGTTTTCTGGAAAACAACTGCACGCCTGTGCACGCCGGTGAGTCAGGGGACTAAAAAGCCCGAAATTCCTTAGTCTTCCTCAGGTGGAAGCACAATTAGCTGGTCTTTTGGAGGAGTAATCACTAAAACTGGCACGCAATCAGCGGACAAAGTGCTGAAAGTTTGCGATTGATCAGTGCTGTAACCGTTGGTACTCATATGAAAATCATATGTGATTAATGGGAAGCTGTCAGTCGATAGTGCGGGAAAGATCCGCATCAGTTAGTTTCACGCCCGGAGACTTAGTGATGAGCTTATGGCCCACCCAAAGAGCCAGGAACGCTAACAAACCCACGTAAGTAGAGAAAACAGTGAGCCAGTCGGCGCGCCCCTGCCAGACTTCCAGGTTCTGTCCGGCGATTACCACCAGAACCATTACGAGGGCGACGATTGGACCTAACGGATAGAGTTTAGACCTAAACGGCAGTTCAGACACGTCGTGTCCCTGTAGTTTAAAAGCGCGACGGAAGCGGTAGTGGCTCCATGCAATACCAGCCCAAACAATGAACCCCGCTAAACCGGATACCGTGATTAGCCAAACGTAAGCAGTGCCGTCACCAATTAGGGAAGTTAGGAAAGCGAATCCGCCAATTGCAGTAGTAGCGAGTAAAGCTGGCATAGGTACGCCACGGCTATTTACTTTGGCGAAAATCTTTGGTGCTTTACCAGAGACTGCCATGGAGTAAAGCATGCGTGAAGAGGCATAAAGGCCAGAGTTGCCAGCGGAAAGAATCGCGGTAAGAATTACTGCGTTCATTACGGAGGCGGCACCAAGAATGCCCGCCTTTTCAAAGATGAGCGTGAAAGGGGAAACGCTCACTTCTTCGATTTCGACTGCCAAAAGGTGCGGGTCGGTATATGGCAAAGAGGAAGCCGATAACAGCGATTGCTCCGATGTAGAATAGCGTGATGCGGAAGAATACGGTGCGCACAGCACGAGGGATACTTACCTCAGGGTTCTTAGCTTCGCCGGCGGCAACCGCTAAAAGCTCTGTGCCTTGGAAAGAGAAACCGGCAATCATCATGATTGAGAAAGTGCCGAACCAGCCGTTTACGAAAGGAGCTTCACCGCTGGTCCAATTTGAAAAACCAGGGGAGGGTCCCGCCAGGATGCCGAAAATCATGAGCACGCCAGTGGCAAGGAAGACAATAACGGTTACTACCTTAATGGAGGCAAACCAGAATTCGGTTTCCCCGAAACCGAGTACTGTGAAAGCGTTGATTGCGAAAAGAATTAGGAGGAATAGCCCCGACCAGATGAATGCTGGTACTGATGGAAACCAGTAGCGCATCACGATAGCTACGGCAACGAGTTCTGCGGCGAGTGTGATTGCCCAGTTAAACCAGTAGTTCCAGCCAGAAGCAAAGCCGAAAGAGGGAGATACCCAGCGGCTTGCCCAGGTTTCAAATGAGCCTGATGCTGGCAGCCAGGTGGACATTTCGCCCAGGGATTGCATGAGTAGGTAAACCATGACGCCGATAGTGGCGTAGGCGACGAGGGCGCCTCCGGGTCCGGCTTGGGAGATGGAGCCACCGGAGGCTACCAGCAATCCAGTGCCGATAGCCCCTCCGATGGCAATCATGTTGAGGTGGCGTGCGCTTAAGCGACGCTTCAGGTTGCTTCCTTCTGGGTGGTTAGGTGCAGAGTTCAGTTCTGCTTGAATGTCGCTCATTATCACGCTCCTTCTGAAGTTTGGGAATTAATACGTGATAGTGAAACTACACTCTTAGTTAGTTATGTGCAAAAATCCTTATGAATATTCCACACTTTGAGAACTAAATAAATACCTTTTACTTTAATTTTACTTTTGGGTGGTTTTGCTGCCCGCCCTCAAGAATCGCAAAGAGCCACCCGGCAAAAGCAAAGCACCCAATAAAAATAGCGAACCAGCCACGAAAATCATCCACGCTAAACCGCTCACACCAGTATTAGGAAGAGAAGGTGGCGTGTTACGCTCCGCCGGAGACTGAGGCTGCTCAGAAACTAACCCAGGAGTGTTACGCTCCGGGGTAGGTGAGGTAACAGAACCGCCCTCGGGAACAGTATTCCCAACCAAAGAATCAGCAGACTCTGCAGCGTCACCCGAAGCGGAATCAGAACCAACCTGTGGAATCAAAGGCGTAACCTGATCAGTAGAAACCTCGCCCGGCTTGCCCACCACAAAAGTCAGCGTAGCAGGCTCAGACACAAGCGGAGCAGACAACCCCAAAGAATGCGCAACAGAACGGAAGAAACCAACCGGCTGGGATTCTGGAACCACCGCGCGAACCTGCAGACGATACGTGCCCGGAGTTGTAAAAGCCCAATGCAAATGCATGTGCGTACGCTGCGGGTTCTTAAGAACCAGAGGCTTCTGAGAATCAAAAACAACTTCCCCTAAGCCCCCCAAAGGAGCAGAAGTGAAACCCCACCAGTTTGCGCCCGCAGGAGTTTCCAACGCGGAAAGCTCTAAATCAACTCCCGCGGGGAAACGCTGGTAATCAAAATCCTCAGTTGAAAAACCTGGCCACGCGCGGCCCGCCTGCTGAGTTGCCCCTAAAACAAACAGGGGAGTGCTCTCTTCGCCTAAAAAATCAAAGGACTTATCGCCAAAAATACGCGAGCTACGCTTCACCTGAGCGGCATCCGGAACCGCAATAGAAACAGCCGCAGGGTCACGCAAAACCGTACTAGTAGCGTGTTGACGAGAATCATCCTTAACTGCAATCACCAGTTTATCCCCACTAAAATGTGGACCAATATCTAAATGACCATCAGAAATCGTCACCTTATCCTGGATTAGTTTCAACACGGCAGGTTCCGAGGGCGTTACCTCTGGGGTATCAGTTTCTGCAGAACCATCAGTGCTGCCTGGAGTTTGCGGGTCAGCTGGAACAGTTGGAGTTTCTTCTTCAGCGTCGTCAGAATTAGTAGCTCCAGAAACGAAAGGTGTGTCGGTAAGCTGCAGGGGATGAGTCGCAGATTCACCTGTAGCTGGAGTATTAACTGTTAGTTCCGCGCCGCCGTAGGGAGAACGTGAATCCGGAACTACCTTTAGTTTCAGCGTAGTAATGTCATAACAGTCATCGGTAGAGAAGTTAAATGAACGCACTCCTGGGAAAGAAATGAAGTTTACTTCGCAGGTGGGGTACTCGTCAGCAGGGTCAGCATAGAAGCCACCCGAAACGTGTAGTGGCAAATATGCTTGTGCCGGGCTGACGTTAAGAGTGTAGTGAGAGTCCGTCGCGGCAACGCTAACAGTCACCTGCTTATCGGTAATCACGCGGTCATTGAAGTCAAAAGCCGGCAGAGTGGAATCGACTTGAGGAACCGGATAGGTTCCGGTGGTCTGGGTAGAAAATTCAGCCTGCCCCTGCGCGTAAGACACTGGGGTGGAAACCCAACGTGGGCTTGGGGTGCCGTGCGCAGGAATGAATACTACTTGCAGATTTGCTGGGTCAGCACCTAAGAGTTCTTGCCATTTTGCCTGTCCCTTAGAAACTGGAGTTTCCGTGAGGTAATGACCGTTAATGAAGAAAACGGCGGTACCGGAATCTTTAGCATCACCTGTGGTGAAGCGTAACTCGCTAAGTTTAGCTTCTGCATAGTCACTGGTGTCCGCAGCGGGTTTAACTGTGAAAGTTGGAGAGAAGTCTGTGGAGTCGGTAGTGGCTGGCGCATTGTTGTAGGCAGTCGCTAGGTTGATGGGGTCAGAGTTTTCTGGATTAATGCCACCGACTTGCCAGTAAACGGTTTGGGGGCTGAGGCTACCAGGCGTCCCTGTTTGTCTCGTGCGGAAGCGCGGTAGGTGACTTCGTAGCGACCTGGCTGACTGAAAGTAGTGTGATTGTGGGTATGTAGACCAGGCTTAATCCAGGTGGAACGTAATCCAGGTTCATGGCTGGAAAGTAAGCGCGTAACCGGATTTTCTAGCATGAAAGCAGGGTCTAGTGTGGATACAAACAGGTCCATGCGTCCAGGGCCAGAAAAACCTACTAAGTCAAGTGTGAATGATTGGTCGCGGAATGCTTCTATCGGGATCTCTGTGTCAGCACCAAAACCAATCCAGAGTTGCTTGGAACGTGGAACTACAGTGTTGGGTGCCCAGAATACCTGTGTTCCAACTTTCCCGAGGAATGCTTGGCGTGGGTCAGAGGGAATAGTGTAGTAAAACTCTTGAGTGGAGCGGGATACCACTTTATCTAGGTAGTTAATAGTGTGGTGAAGTGGGTCAAGTGTGTCACCTTTGGCTTTTAAGGTAAAGTTTTGTGCCTGTTGATCCCAGAAGATTTTTGGTGAATCTACGTGCCCTTGCTGGTTTATTATGCGGTTTGTTGGGTTTTCGGAAGCGCTCGCGGAGATTGTGTAACTACTGATTCCGAGGGTAGTTGCAAGGAATGAAATTGCGGTCAGTGAAGTTAGGGTTTGTTTTAAGGTTGGGAGCAGCACGGTAAACTCTCCATTTATTGAGAATGATTATCAGTTTCAATTTACTGGAGAGGGAAACGAAACGCAAATAACAACACCCGGTAATACTGCTAAAATCACATGAGAAAGCGCGTTCGCATATGAGTTTTGTTCCACCAAAACAAAAACTCATATGGCAACCGCTGTTGCCATATGTGAGGTGGAAACAAGGAGGAGTAATGCAGGAAAAAAGTCGCCAGAAAATCCGCCCTCCGAAACTGCCTGCCCGCGACGGACTGCACCCCGTACGCCTAGGAAAACGCATAAACAGTAAAGAAGCACGTGCCCTCAAAGGCAGCCTTGGGGACTGGATTATTAAAAACGTTCCCACTATCGACCCAGAAGAACTACGCAAATACTTTGAAATCGGAGAAGTAGTTGACTGGTGGGGGAATCCGCAAACCTGGGACACCCCAGCCACCGCCCTCGAAAACCCCATCTATATTTACCGACCCGCCACCGACGAAATCGCAGAACACATTCACATTCCAATCGTTCACCGCGGAAACGGTTGGCTCGTCATAAACAAGCCGAAAGATATAGCCAGCACTCCGCGTGGATCCTACATCGTGCGAACTGCCACCATTGCGCTACGTCGCCAAGAAGGAAATGCAGACCTCACCCCCGCACACCGCCTCGACCGCGCCACCTCCGGGCTACTACTTTTTACCGAACGCCCCGAACTGCGAGGCATGTACCAAGACCTCTTCCAAAATCGGCAGGTTACGAAAACCTACCGAGCCACCGCGAAAGCCATTGACTTTAACTACATCAAAAGCTCTGCGCTGGTAAAAATCACCGTAGACCCAGAAGAACAACCCGGCTGGGTAAAAATCGAAAGCCGGATTGAAAAACGCCCAGGCGACCCGGGAGCGCAACATGCCTTCGGAAAAATAAATGCCGTCACTTACCTGCGACCAGTAAAAACTGTCACCATAGAGGGACAACAGTTTGTTGAGTACGAAGTGCAACCGCAAACTGGTAAAACCCACCAGATTCGACTACACTTTGCTAGCTTAGGAGCTCCCCTGGTGGGAGATCCACTCTATGGCGGTTTCAACGCTGCACCATTTGGGCTCGAAAAAGTGCCCGCTGGTTATCAAGAATTGCATTTAGAAGCATGCAGACTTGAGTTTAAAGATCCACAAACTCAAGAAATGGTTAAGATAGAGCTGTAAACCAGAACAAAAAAGGAGTTGGAAATGCTAGTTAGTGAACGCCTAGTTGAGTTAGGTATTGAGCTTCCTGAAGTTGTGCCCCCAGTTGCAGCCTATGTTCCGGCGCGAGTTATTGGTAATACTGTGCGCACGTCCGGTCAGTTACCTATGCGGGCCGGAGAACTGATTGCAACCGGTCGTTTAGGGGTAGTTTCCGTTGAGGATGGTTATGCCGCGGCTCGTCAATGTGCCTTGAATGCGGTGGCTGCAGCGGCAGCAGTAGCTGGTGGTGTAGATAAGCTGGGAGGCGTGTTGAAGGTTACTGGCTTTGTGGCTTCCGAACCTGATTTTTATGCGCAACCAGCAGTTGTGAACGGTGCTTCGGAAATTCTAGGAGAAATTTTTGGCGACCAGCACATCCGCTCTGCCGTGGGGGTAGCAGCTTTGCCGTTGAACGCTTCTGTGGAAGTGGAAGTCGAATTTGCGCTTGTTTAATAGGGTTTAAAGCTTTTCTTGTAAGTTGCGATTCGTGCGTTCCAGATTATCTAAAATGGGTTGGTAATGCTTATTTACCGCAGCGATATATTCCTCTAAATCTCCTTTTTCGAGGGCGGTGAGAATATCTCCGTGTGCCTGCGCAGTAACTTCTAAGTTATCAGGAGTGGAAATTTCTAAAAGCGGGTTAATTACTGAATGAATTTTCCAAAACGCCTCAATAAACTGGGCTTGCATGGTGTTGTCTATGCGGCGAGCTAAAGAATTGTGAAATTCCTGGTCGAAGGCTGAAATATCTCGACCTGTCGCAGCATAGGAAACCATTTTTTCAACCAGTTTTTTCAATTCTGGATTAGAAGTATTTTTGAAGCTTGAGATAAGCTCCGGACCGGCGTTCTTGTCAATAGAACGACGAATCTCAACGATTTCTCTAAGGGTTTTTAGATCGTCCGTTGCTGACATCGCGGCTCGGAAAACTAAAGCGTCCACCAGGGGCTGTAAAGACATCTGACCTACGAAAGTTCCCCGTCCATGTCGTACATCAAGAATGTCTAAAGCAGTTAAGGTGCGGACTGCTTCACGAACTGATGATCGAGAAACATTTAAGATTTCACAGAGCTCAGATTCGGTTGGGATAGCATCTCCGGGCTGTAAATGGCGCTGTAAAATCAAGTTTTTTAGCTCAGTGATGGTAGTTTTCAGGCTAGACATCTTTGTCTTTCAAAATTTAGTAGTCGAATTGTTATCTATTTGAAGTTTAATAAAATACGGGCAGGTACCATAATTGATGTTGTTGGGTGTACTCACATATAGTACACTGGACACTGTCGTATTAAATAGACATCAGACGTCCGACCTTAAAATAGGAGACTTCAATGACGAAATCAATCGGAACCACCGACCGCCGTGGATTCTTGAAACTGGCTGGCACCATCACCGCAGCAGCGGGCATTGCAGCTACTTTGGCAGCATGTGGAAACAAGGCAGAAGAAAAGGGCAAGGCAGCAGAAAAGCCAGCTGAAGAACTACCAAAGGGTGGCACCATCACCGCTGGTATCTCTTACGAATTGGGTACAAACGGTTACGACCCAATGACCACCACTTCTGCACTAACCATTGCAGCTAACTGGCACACCCTCGAAGGCCTCTTCGAAATCATGCCAACCGAAGACCGCACTTGCTACGCAGCGCTGTCTAAGGATGCAGAACCAGTTAAGGTAGATGACACTACCTACGAAGTAACCCTACGTGACGGTGCAAAGTTCCACAACGGTGCTGACGTAACTGTAGAAGATGTAGTATTCTCCTTCGAACGCGTTTTGAACCCAGAAAACAAGTCCCTGTACGCTTCCTTCCTTGGCTTCTTGGAATCCGTAACCAAGAAGGACGACAAGACCGTTACCCTGAAGCTAAAGTACCCATTCTCCCTGGTAAAGGAACGCTTGTCTGTAGTTAAGGTTGTACCAAAGGCAGTAGTTGAAGCCGATCCAAAGGCATTCGACGCTAACCCAGTAGGTACCGGCCCATTCAAGATGACTGATAATGGCGCAGCATCCGCAAAGGTAGTCTTTGAAAAGTTCGCTGACTACAACGGTCCAAAGCCAGCAAACGCTGACAAGATGGAATGGAAGATTCTGCCAGACGCAGCAACCCGCACCAACGCGATCACCTCTAAAGATGTTCAGGCAATCGACTCCGTTCCATACCTGTCCATCGATCAGGTTAAGGGCTCCGCTTCTGTTGAATCCGTACAGGGCTTCGGCTTGCTGTTCATGATGTTCAACAACGGCGATAACTCCCCAATGAAGGACGTTAAGAACCGTCAAGCAGCACTGTACGCACTGGACATGGAAAAGGTTGTAAAGACCGCTCTGCTGAACCAAGCAACTCCAGCAACCTGTTTCGTACAGGAAAACCACCGTGCATACAAGAAGGCAAAGAACGTTTACACCCTGGATGCAGAAAAGGCAAAGAAGACCTTTGCTGAAACCGGTCTAACCAAGGTACGTATGCTGGTTACCAACCATGACTGGGTAAAGCTCTGCACCCCAATTCTGAAGGAATCTTTGGAAGCAGCAGGTCTGCAGGTAGAGTTCACCGAATTCAAGTCTTCTGACCTGTACAACACCATCGGTCAGTCTGCTGACTGGGATATCGTAGTAGCACCTGGCGACCCATCCGTATTCGGTGACGACGCTGACCTGCTACTGAGCTGGTGGTACGGCGGTGACATCTGGACCGATACCCGTATGCACTGGAAGGGTACCGAATCCTACACCAAGGTACAGTCCCTGATGTCTGCTGCTGCACAGACTACCGGCGATGAACAGCTGAAGGCATGGCACGAAATCTTCGACGTAATCTCTGAAGAAGTACCACTGTACCCACTGTTCCACCGCAAGAGCCCATCCGCATGGGATGCAGCATCCCTGCCAGGATTCAAGCCAATCTCACTGACCGGTCTTTCCTTCGTGGACGTAGCAACCACCAAGGCCTGATAAATCAGTGCAGGCTTAATAAAGCCTCCAACTATTGAAGAAATGTGGGGGTCGGATCATTAAATCCGGCCCCCACAGTCTTCACTAAAATCGACATTTAACACGAATGTAACATCAGATCCCGACAATCTAGTTGGGAATAAGCGCAGCAAGTGCAAGGGAGTAACGCAGCGTGTCAAACCTCATCCGTCTTATTGGAAGACGACTAGTTGCCCTACCAATCATGGTATTAGGTGTAACTTTCCTAGTCTTCTTCGTAATGTCATTCTCACCAGCAGATCCAGCGCAGCTGGCACTTGGTGAATCCGCATCACTGGAAGCACTCGAACAGTACCGTGTAGAACATGGCCTGAACGACCCGCTGTTGGTTCGTTACGGTTACTTCCTCTACGGTCTGATCACCGCATTTGACTTGGGAACCTCAAAGGGTAACACCGCAGTAACCACCATCGTGGCAAACGCCTTCCCAATCACCCTGCAGCTGACCTTCATCGGTCTTGGCATTGCACTGGTTATCTCCTTCGTATTTGGCGTTATCGCGGCACTCTACCGCGATCGCTGGCCAGATCAGCTAATCCGTGTATTCTCTATCGCAGCGTTGGCAACCCCATCCTTCTGGCTCGCAATCCTGCTGATTCAGGCATTCGGTACCGTACCAGGTGGTACCGGTACCTTCCCAGCCCTGGTTGGTGAATGGGTACCATTCTTTGAAGATCCAGCAACCTACCTAAATAATATCGCTCTGCCAGCATTCGCATTGGCAGTGCCAGTGGCTGGCTCCCTCACCCGTGTAGTTCGTACCGCAATGGTTGAAGAACTCGACAAGGACTACGTACGTACCGCAATCGGCGCTGGTATTCCAAAGCACGTAGTTATTGGACGTAACGTTTTGCGTAACGCCCTCATCACCCCAATCACCGTAATCGGCCTGCGCGTCGGCTACCTGATGGGTGGTGCAGTCATCATTGAAATCATCTTCAACATCCAGGCAATGGGTCAGCTGATCCTCGACGGCGTTACCCGTAACGACGTCTTCCTGGTACAGGGCGTAACCCTCACCGTGGCACTCGCCTTCATCATCATTAACATCATCGTTGACATGCTTTACGTACTGGTCAACCCACGCATTAGGAGCGTCTGATAATGCGTCGTAAACTAACTGAACGTCTTAGCGTACCAGGACTGAAATTCAATAAGTCCCGCATGCCTCTTGGCTCCCGCATCGCTGTGGGCGCACTGCTAGTAGTAGTATTCCTGGCAGTCTTCGCACCAGTAATCTCCCAGTTTTCCCCACTGGCAACCTCCCTGCCATTCGAAGAAGCCATCGTTGGTAAAGCAGCCGCATCGGAAGCAACCAGCCCAGTAGTTGCACCAAACTCTGTCTTCTGGTTCGGCACCGACGCAACCGGTCGCGACATCTTCGCCCGCGTAATGTACGGTGCACGCTACTCCCTGGTAATCGGTCTGCTCTCCACTGCCATGGCACTGGCAGTAGCAGCAGTCCTCGGTTCCATCGCAGCAACCGCACACAAAGCAGTCTCTGAAGTTCTGATGCGTATCCTGGACATCATCATGTCCTTCCCAGGTATCGCACTGGTAGCCGTATTCGTTGCATCCCTTGGCAAGTCAATCGGCGTTATCGTCTTCTCCATCGGCTTCCTCTACGTTCCACAGCTATCCCGTATCGTCCGCGCAAACGTGCTGGCACAGTTCGGTGAAGACTACGTAGCAGCCTCCCGCGTTATGGGCGCACGCACCTCTTGGATCCTCTTCAAGCACGTAGCTCGTAACTGTATTGCTCCAATCATGGTGTTCGCAACCGTTCTGGTAGCAGACGCAATCGTATTGGAAGCATCCCTATCCTTCATCCAGGCAGGCGTGCAGCCACCAGAACCATCCTGGGGTAACATCCTGGCAGACGGTAAGGCACTGGTAAATTCCGGTTACTGGTGGCCAACCCTCTTCCCAGGTCTGATGATCCTCATCACCACCCTGTCCCTCAACGTTCTAGCTGAAGGCCTGACCGACGCACTGGCAGCTCCACGCGCTCGCGTAAACACCAAGAAGGGCGCCCTCACCCCTGAAGAACTCGAAGCACGCAACCAGGAAATGGTTGAAGCACACCTCTCTCAGGAAGCAACCCTACGCGAACGCCTCGACGCACTGGTAGTATCCGAATCCCACCGCGGTGACCGCCTGGTCCTCTCTGCAGAACAGGCCACACAGGCACCACTGCTGGAGGTAAAGAACCTTTCCATCTCCTTCCCAGCAGCACACGGTGACGTTCGCATCGTCGACAACGTCTCCTTCTCCGTACGTCCAGGCGAAACCATGGGTTTGGTAGGTGAATCCGGTTGTGGTAAGTCCATTACCTCCATGGCAATCATGGGTCTGCTTCCAGAAACCGCCAAGATCGAAGGTGAAATCCTCTTCGAAGGAAAGAACCTGGTCGGTATGGATCCTAAGGAACACAATGCCCTGCGTGGACACAAACTGTCCATGATCTACCAGGACGCACTCTCCTCCCTGAACCCATCCATGCTGATCCGCTCCCAGATGGCTCAGCTCACCAAGCGTGGTGGCACCCGTACCGCAGAAGAACTGCTGGAACTGGTAGGTCTGGACCCAGTACGTACTCTGAAGTCCTACCCACACGAACTTTCCGGCGGTCAGCGTCAGCGTGTTCTAATCGCAATGGCACTCACCCGCGACCCATCCCTGATCATCGCTGACGAACCAACCACCGCACTGGACGTAACCGTTCAGAAGCAGGTTATCGACCTGCTCAACGAACTCCGTGAAAAGCTTGGCTTCGCAATGGTCTTCGTAAGCCACGACCTGGCACTAGTTGCTTCTGTATCTCACCGCATCACCGTAATGTACGCGGGTCAGGTAGTAGAACAGGGTCGCACTCAGGAACTTCTGGGTCAGCCAGTACACGAATACACCCAGGGGCTGCTCGGTGCAGTTCTCTCCATCGAATCCGGTGCAGGACGTCTGCACCAGGTTCCAGGTACCGTGCCATCCCCACGCGAATTCGTTGTCGGTGACCGTTTCGCACCACGTTCCTCCCAGCCAACCGTTGGTCTGGATACCCGTTCCGAAATGGTACACATCCCAGGCACCGAACACGTCTACGGACAGCACCCTGACCGTGAAGATGCCCTGGCTAAACTCAACAACCATATGACCGAGGAGGCAGGCAAATGAGCACTGAAGCTCCAGTAATCGAACTACGTAACGTACACGTAATTCACACCTCCCGTACCGGCAAACTCTTCCGCCCAGACAAGGTACACGCAGTAAACGATGTCTCCCTCACCGTTTCCCGCGGCGAAACCCTGGGTATCGTAGGTGAATCCGGTTGTGGTAAGTCCACCACCGCACGCGTAATGGTCGGCCTACAGAAGCCAACCTCCGGTGAAGTTCTTTTCAAAGGCAACCCAGCGAAGTTTGACGCAAAGTCACGTATGGAAATGGGCCGCTCCATCTCCGTCGTCTTCCAGGACCCAGCCACCGCGCTGAACCCACGTATGATTGTGCGCGACGCCCTCATCGACCCACTTAAGGTCCACGGCATCGGTAACGCAGAATCCCGCCTGGCACGCGTTAAGGAACTTCTCGCCCTGGTAGGTCTGCCACAGTCCGCCCTCGAAGTACTCCCACGTCAGATTTCCGGTGGTCAGCGTCAGCGTGTCGCAATCGCACGTGCGCTGGTACTGGAACCAGACGTAATCATCGCGGATGAACCAACCTCAGCACTCGACGTATCCGTGCGCGCACAGGTACTGAACCTGCTGACCGACCTAAAGGCACAGCTGGGTCTGGGTCTGGTATTCATCTCCCACGACATCAACACCGTCCGCTACATCTCCGACAAGATCGCGGTTATGTACAAGGGCTCTGTTGTTGAAGAACAGCCAACGTACGATATCTTCCACACTCCGCAGGATCCGTACACCAAGATGCTGCTTTCTGCAGTGCCATCCCTCGTACAAGAATTCTGAGATTCACAACCAAAATCTGGAGATTTAAATGACTAACAAGTTCCGTGGCGTCGTCCCACCAGTAGTAACCGCTCTCACCGCAGAAGGCGAGTTCGACTACGCATCCTTCGCAAACAACATCAACCGCATGGTTGACGCAGGCGTAGACGGCCTGTTCGTACTAGGCTCCTCCGGTGAAGTAGTATTCTCCACCGACGCTCGCCGCCGCGAAATCATCTCTGCAGCAGTCGAAATCGCAGCCGGTCGCGTACCAGTACTGGTAGGTATCATCGACACCGAAACTGCTCGCGTAATCGAACACGCAAAGGTAGCTAAGGAACTCGGTGCAGACGCACTGGTAGCCACCGCACCTTTCTACGCACTGCAGGGCCAGGCAGAAATCGAACGCCACTTCCGCCTCATCCACGAAGCAGTTGACTTGCCACTGTTCGCATACGACATCCCAGTTTGCGTACACACCAAGCTAGACCGCAACATGCTGATCCGCCTGGGCGTAGACGGCGTACTTGCAGGTGTTAAGGACTCTTCCGGCGACGACGTATCTTTCCGTTTCCTCTGCCAGGACAACGAACGTGCTGGCCACCCACTGACCATCCTCACCGGCCACGAAGTAGTCGTAGACGGTGCATACATGTCCGGTGCTGACGGCTGTGTTCCAGGCCTGGGTAACATTGACCCAGCTGGCTACGTTCGCCAGTGGCGTGCATTCCAGGAAGGCGACTGGGAAACCGTACGCAAGGAACAGGATCGCCTGTCTGACCTGATGCGCATCGTATTCGTACCACAGGGCATCCAGGGCTACGGCGCTGGCGTAGGCGCATTCAAGGGCGCTCTCAAGGCACTGGGCGTATTCGAATCCAACCGCATGCCAGAACCAGTACGCACTCTGAATGAAGAAGAAATCGCTGGAATCGCAGAAGTTCTGAAGCAGGCTGGTCTGCTGTGAGCAATCACCTCACTGTTGCCGTCGCAATCGACATTGGTGGCACCAAAATTGCCGGTGCCCTGGTTGATAGCGACGGCAACGTCGTAGCTAACCACAAAGACCACGCCCAGTGGACTTGCCCCACACCCCGTATCGGCGGTAACGATGTAGCTAAAGCAGTAGCTAAAATTGTCGCCCTCGTGAATGAAAAAGCGCAGGAACTGGGATACGCACCCGTCGCCTGCGGAATTGGAAGTGCTGGCGTAATCGACCCGAGCGGACGCTTCATCGCTTCAGCTACCGAAGCCATCCCCGGATGGACGGGCACGCAGCTTGCTGACATTGTGGAAGCCGAAACCGGTCTGACCACCATCATTGAAAATGACGTGCACGCACACGCCCGTGGCGAAGCCTGGCTGGGAGCCGGAAAAGGCCACAAGTCAGTTCTCATGGTCGCAGTAGGCACGGGGATTGGCGGAGCTTTCATCGTCGATGGGGAAATCGTGCGCGGCGCAGCTGGCTTGGCAGGACACGTTGGACACCTGGTAACTTCCGTAGGGCGGGGCTTCGAATGCTCTTGTGGAGTTGATGGCCACCTTGAGGCAATCGCTTCCGGACCCGGCATGGTACGCCTCGCAAACCACCGCGGAGCAACCGTAACTGACGGTTACGACCTGGTAGCCCAAGCAACTGCTGGTAACGAAATCTGCATGCAGACCATTACTGACGCTGCCACCGCAACCGGTGAAATCATTGCTGGCTTAGTGAACTGTTTTGACCCAGAAATCGTGATTTTGGGGGGCGGTATCGCTAATGCAGAAAATGAACTGTACTGGAATGCTCTGGTTAGCGCCTACGGTGAACAGCTCATGCCAGCGTTGAAGAAAGTACCAATGGTAGTAGCTTCTCTGGGTGGAGCAGCTCCACAGGCTGGCGCAGCACAGCTAGCTTTCGCGCACGTGGCTAAGCGCGCGGGCTAAAAGATTAAGAAATTAAGGAAAATCATGGCAGATCAAGTAGATATCACCATTGACGGCATTATCGCCGCTTCTAAAGGCCTGATTGTTTCATGCCAGGCTTACCCAGGTGAGCCACTGCGCACCCCAGAAGTTACTGCTCGCATGTGCCAGGCAGTAGTTGAAGGTGGAGCAGTAGCTGTTCGCGTTCAAGGCGTGGTGGATATTGCAGCAGCCCGTCAGGCTGTTACCGTGCCGGTCTTAGGCTTGATTAAGTACGGTCACGACGGCGTTTACATCACTCCTTCTGAAGCGCATGCTCGCGCTTGCGCAATGGCAGGAGCGTCTATCGTGGCAATCGACGCAACTGGTCGTGAACGCCTCTCTGGTAGCTTCGCTTCCGCATGCAAAGCTATTCACGATGAGTTCCCAGGCGTAGCCGTAATGGCTGACTGTGGTTCCTTAGAAGACGCTTTGCGCGCAGAAGACGCTGGCGCTGACCTGATTGGCACCACTCTGGCAGGTTACACCGGTGATCGTCCTAAGACCGCTGGTCCCGACTTTGAGTTGATCGACCAGGTTTGTGAACGAATCACTAAGCCAATCGTAGTGGAAGGTCGTATTCACACGGTTGAGCATGTTCGTCAGGTATTTGAACGCCCAATCCACGCTGCTTGTGTGGGCACGGCGATTACGCACCCAACGACGATTACTCGTTGGTTCGCTGACGCCATCTGAGTACTAACTAAAATGAGGAGTTAATAAGGACGCCCTCGGAAAAATAGGTAAAGAGTCGGGATGTTTCTAAAACACCCGACTCTTTACGTTTACGCACATGAAAACCTAAGTTTTCGTATTGGTAAACGTAAACGGTAAACAGATACCAATACGAAAAAGCGATTGCTCATGTGAAAGAACGTGAACCAGGTAGACTGAAAATATGGCTTACACAGATTTAACCCCCGCAGAACTCTACCAGTACCGTTCGGACGTAAAAGAACCCGCAGACTTCCTAGAATTCTGGAATGACACCCTAACAAAAGCACGCGAACAAGCGCAACCACTGCGCCTCGAAAAAGTAGAAACCCCCTTCCCACAACTAGACTTCTACGACGTGACTTTTAGCGGCTTCAACGGAGACGAAATAAAAGCCTGGCTCAGCGGCCCAAAAGATTTCATGAAAGCACATAACCTGCCAGTAGTCGTTGAATACATCGGCTACGGAGGTGGACGAGGCAAAGCCGGACACCAAATTAAGTGGCCATCCGCAGGATACGTCCACTTCCACATGGATACCCGTGGACAAGGTGGTGATTGGGGCGTAGGAGGCGATACATTCGACCCACACCCCACTTCACCAGCAGCATTAGGACACTTAACGAACGGTATTGAAAACCCTGAAACCCTCTACTACCGTCGCCTAATTGCCGATGCGGTACGAGCCATCGACGAAGTACTAGAACTACCCTGCATTGATCCTAAAAAGGTCGTACTAACTGGCATCAGCCAAGGAGGCGGTCTGGCACTCACAGCAGGCACACTCCACCCACAAGTGAAAGCGATTCTGCCAGACGTAGCATGGCTATGCGACTACCACCGCGGAGCGACCCTCATCGACGTTCCCCCTTATCGAGAACTACGCCGCTACCTCATGTCATATCCGGAACGTGTAAACACCGCCCTCGGGAATCTCGCGTACGTGGACGGCGTAAACTTTGCCCGCCACTCCCACGCGAAAGCCCTTTTCAGCGTGGCACTTATGGACGACTGCGTACCACCATCCACCACCTTTGGCGCATTCAACGAATACCAGGGGGAAGCTGAAATGGTCCTCTACCCATTTAACGGGCACGAGGGCGGCACCTACCACCACTTCCTCAAGCAAATCGAATGGCTAAAGCAGGTACTGGCATAAAATACCCGAAATCGTTTATTCGCGAAGCCTAAAATCAGTAGCTTGCTTATTCCTGAGCGAATAAGCGCGACCACAGTATTCCGCGGCCCATAGAAGCCAAAAGTTCACGCTTTAGCTCTTCAGAATACTCTCTGCCGTGAGTGAGGCTGGCGCGGACAATATCGCGCGCTCCAATAGTCTTAAATACTTCATGAACTTCATTAGATGAGCTGTGAAGTATATCCACCGAGTACCCAATTGGAATGGAACGCAGGTAGTAAACAAGATTCGTTGCTCGCTCGTCAAACACTGGAATTGCAGGACGCAGGAAACGCGGCGCAAAAAGGGTAAGTTCATAGAGCTTGTTGTAGTTCGGAACAATATCTTCTTTAACTAATTGCTCTGCGGACGTAGCCGCAGCCACCCCGTTGAACTGCTGTCCTTCAGTTGCCAAAGGACGGGGAACAAACCCGCAACCATTACCAAGCGTGATATTAGGATACGTGTTTAACAAATCGAGAGTATCCGGGTGATTCGACGAAACTTCTAAAGAAACGAAAACCGTAGCCGGAATAAGCTGTTCGCTGAGGAAATCAAGCAAACTCCAGTCAACTTCAAAGCCCGTGTGCGCACCTAAATCAAAAGTTAGGTAGGTGCTTTTCTTACCCTGATGGTTAAAAACGTAGTCAAGATTTTGGTTAAAACTATGAACTTCAATCTGAGCGGCTTTTTCTAAAGCTTCCTCAATGACCGCTTCATCTAATCGTGAATCAAGCGGTAACTTTTTGAAAAAACTCGGGGACTTTACTTGCCCGTAAGACAAATCATAATCAGGTGGCGTAGCGTTTTTATAGATTTTTACGCCACCGTAAGTTGCCCCCGCAAGTACGATGATAGTTTTAAAGAAAAGTCGTCGCCCCAAAGAAATTGCCGGTTTTGAAGTTTTTACATCAGTGGTAGCAGGTTTAGTTGGAACAGGTGTCTTTAGATCACTAGGTGCAGGGAGAACTGACGTTGAGGGAGCTGGCTGGTAAATGTCATCTAAAGTCTGGTCGTTTCGGATGGCAGGGCCAGAAATTGCAGAGCCGTTAGAAACTCTTGAACGACTGTTGCCACGCCAAAACCAGCTGCGTGACTCGTTATGCGAAATCGGAGAGTCATATGATTCGGAGGAATTAGTAGCCATTACCTGTCCCTGGCATAGAAGTACCTTACTTTACAAAGATTATTTTTCCGAGGGCGGAGAGTTACGCTTCATCCAAACGAGCGAAAGACACTCCGCGAGAAAGTGCTTCAGTTACCCCAATTCGCAGCCCTTCAGCGGTAGAACCACCCGGCTGATTAGCGTGAGCAATAATAATATCGCCAGCTACAACTGTGCTCATTTCCAAAACAATCTGCTCCACGTTAAAAGTTGCTCCACCGTCAGCATTCACACTGAATCCCACAGGGACTTCCTGCAGTGCAGTAACAATAGAAATACCGACCTCGTCATAATGTGCCGTTCCAGAACGGAAAAACTGCGGATCGTGACCGGTTAAAGCAAATAATGCCAAATGATTATCAGCAACCTCATGCGCCGCTGCAGAAGCATCAGCGGTTCCCGCAATGCCATACGCGTCTCGACCATTCACTGTAACCGGTGCATGAGCCGTACCGTGATTAGCAATCAGAAACAAGCTATCAGCGGTTAAATCCATAAAAAGCTCTGGGTTAGCCTGCAACCACCGGTTATTCACAAAAATAGTCGCCGGCACCTGCTTTTCACGTAAGAACGCAATTAAATCAGTATCCAGATTCGCCCCATTTGGACCACCGCATAAGTCCAAGGTAAGGAACGCATGTGAACTTTCCTTACGCTGCAAAATCCCCGGTAAGTCAAGACCAAACGCTACAGGGACTCTGCCGGCGTGGTTAGAAATCACTTGTTGAACCAGTTCAGCATTCACGTTACTAACTGGAGCTACAGGTGATGGAGCAGGGGAGGGCGCTGGCGTAGGTGTAAATAGTTTCGGTGTGTTACGCTTCGCGACAGGAGGCACCTGGTTTTTTAAGTGATACCAGTAGGAAGCGCCACCCCCAATCGTGCCAGCCACAATCCCCGTACCCAACAGCTGCAGGAATCGTCTACGCGAAGTTCCACCCATCTTCTATCTCTCAGACCATGAACCTAGAAACGAATCGCATCAATCGGTTTAACACGAACTGCGATAGTTGCGGGAATAATACCTGCCAACGCACCCACACCTGCAGCGATTAACACACCCAGTAACGCAGCCTGCATAGGATACGCCAGAGAATTAATATCCACCGGAACCTGCATCCAAGAAATCAGTGGAGAAATGCGGATAGTGAGAATCGACAAAATCACACCGATGAAACCAGCCACCGTAGTTGCCACCACAGATTCCATGAAAACTGAGAGGAAAATACGTTTAGCTGACGCGCCCATCGCACGGCGAATACCGATTTCACGAACGCGAAAACGCACTGTAACGATAGAAACAGTGAGTAACCCCAGTGCACCCAAAGCAATCACAACACCACCGATAGCAGCGATAATGCCTGTGACTGCATTTTCCAAATTTCCAAGACCATCGAAACCATTATCCTGGTCATTAATAGTCCACTTTGGCCCTAGCTGCCCCTTTAAAGTCGCAACAATCGCTTCAGTAGCTTGCTTCTGTTTACCCTCAGGAGCAACCACAAGAAGAGTTCGACCCGCAGTTTGGGCTAGTAATTCATCCGGCAAAGAAGCCATGAAAGTCTCATAGTTTGTGTAGATCATTGGTTGATCCCACTCAGTTTTAGACTTAATTACACCAACTACCGTGTAGGAAATGTTCTGGTCCGCACCTAAACGAAAACGAGGGAAAGAATTTAAATCGGGCTTATTCATAAGCTCCCAAACAATTTCATTCACAACCACTGGATTCATCTGAAGCTGAGCGTCCCGCTCATTTAAAAAACGACCTAGTAAAAGTTCATGTGAAAAAATCTTCACATAACCAGGGTCGATTCCATAAAAACTTGGACTCTGTTCGGCGCATTCGCCATGGCGCTCAACACACTCAAGCATATTCGGAGCCTGAATCCTCACGCCCCAAACATTAACTTCTCTGCTCCAGTAGTTAGACTTCAATAAATCGACAGTACGTAAAGCCGCGTCAGCGAAAGGATCAATCACCTGCCCATTAATATCACGCAAATTCGTAAGCTCTGAAGTAGGCTCAGAGAAAGACGGTTCCGAAAACTCATCAGCAAAAACACCGCCGCCCTCGGGTCCAGATGTTTCCTCTGAACCACCCGGCTGTGCGAACACGCGAACCGTGCCCGAACGGCCATTCCACTGAGCAAAAGTTTTTTCCTGCACATCAGAAATAATGCCACCTAAAGCAATAACAGTAGCCATCGCCCAAACAGCTGCAGCTACGCCAGTAAGAGACAGTATCACGCGTCCCTTATTGATAATCAGCTCTTCCCAAGCCTCAATAATCGCTCCCCACACGGAAAGTGGGTTAAAAGACTTAAAGTTAGGCTTCTGCATCAGCGACCCCCTCAATAACTGCAGCTACAGGAGCAACATTGTCTGCCTCATCAACTACCTCAGATAGTTGAGAAGATTCCAACTGGTTTAACGCAGACTCAGCAGTAACCCTATGTAAACGTCCGTCGATAATCTCATACACTGTGTTAGCGCGGGCAGCTACACTCATATCGTGAGTAATCACTATTAGAGCAGCATTCTGTTCAGCAGCAACCTCTTCTAGTAACTCCATAACTAGCTTGCCAGTATTTAAATCCAACGCACCCGTAGGTTCGTCCGCAAGAATTACTTTAGGCCTACGTACCAACGCGCGTGCGATTGCTACGCGCTGCTGTTCACCGCCAGAAAACTCGCTTGGCATAGAATCTAAACGATCCCCCAGCCCCACTCGATCTAGCATTTCTGCCGCTAACGCATGGCGTTTCAACAAGCGTAAATCACTAGCATAAAGCAAAGGCACCTCAACGTTACTCAGAGCTGAGCGCGTCATAAACAAATTGAATTGCTGGAAAACGAAACCGAAAGAATCACCGCGCAAAGTTGCGCGAGAACTCTCAGAAGTAGATGCCACATCCTGACCGTTGAAAAAATAACTACCAGAATCAGGTAAATCCAGCATCCCAATGATATTAAGCAAAGTAGACTTACCAGTACCAGACTGACCGACAATTGCTACGCGCTCGCCCTCAGAAACCGATAAATTTACACCTTTTAAGATCTCTAGAAAAGATCCATTGGGAAGTGCAACGGTGCGCGTAACATCCTTAAGCTCAAGCAAACTGCTCATTTTCCGAAACCTTCATCAGAACCCTGCTTATTCTGATCATCTTTATTAGACGGAGCAAACTCAAGGACAGTATCGCCTTCCTGCAAGCCCTCCAGAATCTGAATGAACTTACCATCAGTAATACCCAGCTTCACAGTCTGCTTCTTAGGCTTCGACTTACCGTCCTCGGAAGGGAAATAAACGAAACCCTCACGGAAACGACCCTCAACCGCGGAAGTCGGCACCGTCAAAACACCCGTCGCAGAACTACCCGCAATCCGCAGGCTCGCCTTCACACCATCAAAAACCTTCTGGTTAGCAGGAATCGCGCAACGCAACTGCGGACCCGAAGCACTCGCCTGCTCACCCTCCTTAGCTGGAGCAGAAGCAGAAGAAGTAATCGTCTGCAAGCCAGTACACTCAAACGGAGCGGGACCATCCTTAATGGAAACAGTCGCTACATTCGGAATGCCCTCCAGAGAATACAACTGTTCAGGATTAACTGAAACCTGCGCATGGAAAGTCGCTGGCACAATCGAACCCACCGAAGAACCAATCTCAACCTGCTGACCAACCAAAGCATCCAAACGCAAAGTGCCAGAAGCCGGCGCATAAATATCATGCCAAGACTTCACCTCAACCTGCTCTGCTTCACCGGGAACAACATTGCCTTCCTCATCCTTAGTAGGCTGGCCCTGGACTTCCTTCATCGTCTTCTTAACGACCTGCAGAATCGGTGCCCCCTGCTGCACAGCAGTACCATCAGCTACGTAAATCGTTTCAATCTCACCAGACTCAGTAGACTTAACCGGCTTAGATTCATCCCGCAGAATCGTCGCATTCAAATCAATCGAGTTCTCAATATCGCCAATCTCTGCAGTTACAGTCGGCAGCTCGAAAACCCCCTGCGGGTGTAGTTCCTCAGCAGTTTCCTGCGTCGGGAAGAAAGCAAACTTCACCATAGAAGCAGCAATAATCGCCCAAAAAATCAGCTTTAATACCTGGAAAACAGTATTACGAGTAGTATGCGGTTTCATGAGGTTTCCTAACTTGAATACAGTAAGACTAACCTAAGTGTAACCTGTAACACTTAAAAGGGGCTATCAGGGAAAACCCTGATAGCCCCAACAAAACTAAAAGCTACTCAACCGCAATACTCTGCTCAGCCTTCTGCCAATCCAATACATCACCATCAGCCCCAGCCAACGCCTGCTGTCGGCCTAACACCAGTGAATACAAAAGGAAACCAGTTAAAGCCAAAACGCCAATACCGACGCGCACAAAAGTAGGTAAACCAGACGGAGTCACAAAACCCTCAATAAACCCAGCCACCGCTAAAACCGCGATCAAACCTAAAACAATCGTCATAACTGAACGCCCCACTCGCGCAAAATTCTCAAAGGGGCGCATCGGCCCCGGAGAAACCCACGACCAGAACAATCGGAAACCTGCTCCACAAGCAACGAATACAGCAGTCAGCTCTAACAAACCATGAGGCAAAATCAAACCCCAGAACAAAGTTCCCTTACCGTAGTAAGTCATCAAAGCAGCATTTACGCCCAAACTCAACATATTGTTAAACAAAACGTAAACAACATGCACGCCAGAGACACCAAAAACAATCGCCTGTGCCGAAACCCAAGCATTATTCACCCACACAGAAGCCGCAAAATGAGAATGCGCGTACTCAGAATAGTAAGCCTCAAAATCATGATTCACCAGCTGCTTAATCTGCGCTGGAGAGCCAATCAAATCATGTAACTCCGGATGGAAATAAATCCACAAAGCCACGATGAACGCAAATAGGTAAGAAACAGCCATAGTGCCCAGCCACCACTTACGCATCAAATATAATTCAGCTGGGAAAGACGAAACAAAGAAATACTTAATCGACGCGAAAAAAGACTCCGAAGAAGTCCCCAAACGCCGCCGCGACCGAGCCACAATCGACGACAGTGACATCACCAAAGTAGGATCAGGAGCCTGTGAACGCAACGTCGACAAATGCGTCGCCGTCTGCTGATACAACTTCACCAAACGGTCAGCTTCAGCAGCCGTCAAAGAATGCTGGCGCGACAGATAATCCAACTCTTCCCAAGTTGACTGGTGAGTAGCAACAAAAGCATCAAGATCCATAACAACAGATTAACTTAAAAAACCGAAAAACCAGGGCATAAAAATACCCGAGGGCGTTTTCACCAGTCTAAAAGACCAGATCAAACGCCCTCGGGAAAACAAACTACTTTTCAGACAAACGAACGATATTCATCGTACGTAAGTTAATAAACCAAAACGAATAAGCAATCTCGGAATAAAACGCCACATAAATATGGCAGCAGAACCATTCAATACATTCAAACCAAAAGGCTGCCCGTGTGAGGAGGAACAGGCACTAACAGTGTGCCGTTCTTAGTTGTGTGTGGTTTAGAAATTACGCGAGTTCGAGCAAATACCATCCAAATTTTTGAAGGAACCTGGTTCCAGGTTAGGTTCGGTGAAATCACCATGACTTTGTATTGAGTACATTCTGGTTACTTTTGTAATACCACTGCAGCAGTATGCCCAGCAATGACAGTAAGAGGGAAAGCGATAACAGTGTAAATGTAGTCAAAACAGAGTGTTACGCTTCGAAAGTCTAAAGCTCACGCACCAGGCAAATATAAAATGTGTCTGGCGAAAGTCTTACGACTCTCACCAGACACATTTTATTTACACTATATTACTTGGTGACGATAATAACCCACAGAGTACGTGGTCCGTGGACCCCATCAACACGAATCAGCTCGATGTCAGAAGTCGCAGACGGACCCGCAATCCAAGTAGTTGGACGCTGCGGGTTTGACTTCAAAATCTCTACCGCTTGAGGAACAGTAGGATAAACGGTGTCCGCATCCACCACTACCACGTGACGGTCTGGAACCAAAGTAATCGCACGGCGACCCTGATCTGGTTCACCATCCAAAATGATGGTGCCGGTATGGCTGACAGAACAACGAGAGTAAGTAACAACAGCGTCAGTGTTATCCAACTCTTCGTGAGTCAGCTGTGCGTCTGGCAGGTCAACGCGAACGTCAACACCTTTCAGAGCAGACAGCCACTCCTTATCCAAGCCCTCAGGAACAACTACGGAAGAGCAACCTTCCAAAGCTTCCTTAACGGCAGCTGGAATACCATCAGCCTTGGTGCGCAGTACGTGTGCCTTGTAATCAACCAAAGCGCCTTCAAAAACATCCAGCACATGGTCAGAGCCAGCAGCATGTTCAGAAGAAGAAATGTATTCGCGAGGAACTTCAATATCTTCAACCTTGCTCTGGTTCAAAGCATGCTTCACGCGGCGAAGGATCTCTGCCTTGGCCTGTGCGTCCTTAACACTACGGTTAGACATCAGTGTGCTTCCTTTCCAAGATCCTTACCTTCTTCCTGCCACCACTGACGGAAGGTCTTAGCTGGTGGAGCAGGAACATCGTGTGCAGCAGTCCAAATGCTTGCGATAGGCAGTGGAATATGACCAATGCGCTTAGACTTACCACCCAAGAAACGACCCTTGGTAGCAGCCTTACCAGCCAACTCCATATTCTTACCGGAGCTCATCACCACGGAAGCAGCCTTCATGGAAACATCCCACAGGTTTGGAATGCCACCACGGTTAGCGTCCTGGTAAGCACGACGACGGTCCACGATAATACCTGGCAGGTCAATGTGAGCAGGGCAGGCATCTGCACAAGCATTACACAGAGAACATGCGAATGGTAGGGTGGAATCTGGGTCGTGGTGGTCAGTTGCTTCCTTCAGCTGAGGAGTCAAACAGATACCGATTGGACCTGGGTAAACAGAGTTGTAAGCGTGGCCACCGACCTGTTCGTAAACAGGACAGATGTTCAAGCAAGCACCACAGCGGATACAGGACAGAGCTTCGTGACCAACTGGGTCAGCCAAAACCTTAGTACGGCCGTTATCCAGCAAAATCAAGTGGAATTCCTGTGGGCCGTCACCAGGGGTAACACCAGTCCAGCCAGAAGTGTATGGGTTCATACGTTCACCAGTTGCGGAACGACCCAGCAACTGTGCGAAGACTTCCAAATCTTGGTAGGTAGGAATCAGCTTTTCGATACCCATGATGGTAATCAGAGTCTGAGGCAGGGTCAGACACATACGACCATTACCTTCAGATTCGTAAACATACAGGGTACCGGATTCAGCTACCGCCATGTTTGCACCGGAAATAGCTACTGGAGAAGTCAGGAACTTCTTACGCAGGTGGGCGCGAGCAGCCATGGTGAGGGTACGTGGTTCAGTAGTCAGGTTCTCTGGTACTGAAGGCATCTTAGCCTGGAAAATAGCACGAACTTCGGCGCGGTTACGGTGCAGTGCAGGAACCACGATGTGGGAAGGCATATCTTCACCGAGCTGAACAATAAGTTCTGCCAAGTCAGTTTCCCACAGGGAGATACCGCGCTTCAGCAGGTATTCGTTCAAGTTGATTTCCTGGGTAACCATAGATTTAACCTTAACGGCTTCGTCTACGCCCTTTTCAACTAGCAGTTCGTGAACGATTTCACAGGCTTCCTTAGCGTCGCGAGCCCAGTGGACAATACCACCACGTTCGGTGATGTTCTTTTCCAGCTGTTCCAGCAACTCTGGCATATTTGCCTGCACCTTCTGCTTAATTGCAGAAGCAGATTCACGCAGGTTCTCCCAGTCTGGCATTTCCGCTACACGCAGTGCGCGCTTGTTACGAATCGCAGTGGTTGCACGGCGAATGTTACGACGCAACTGAGTCTTAGGAAGCTGTTCACGAGCAGACTCAGTGAAGAACTTACCCCAACGCAATGGATCTTCTGGGATTTCTGCGCCAGGAGACCAGCCCAGTTCAGCTTCAGTGCGAACTGGCTTGGATGCAGACTTTGCAAAAGGATTCTTTAGCATTAGGCACCTACCTTAGTAGTGTGTTCTGGTGGGAACCATGGGTCGTCCTGGGTTGGAGCCAGCACTTCAGCGAGGTGCATGACGCGAACGCCGGAACGGTTACGGGACAGGCCGCCACCAATGTGCATCAAACAAGAGTAATCGCCAGCAACTAGGATTTCAGCCTTGGTAGAGATTACGTTAGCCATCTTCTGAGCCAGCATTGCGGTGGAAACATCTGGGTTCTTCAAAGAGAAGGTACCACCGAAGCCGCAGCAGGATTCTTCTTCAGGGAGTTCTACGAAGTCGATACCGCCAACGTTCTTCAGTAGACGGTAAGGAGCGTCGCCCACCTTAGCAATACGCATGGAGTGGCAGGTTGGGTGGTAGGTTACGCGGTGTGGGAAATATGCGCCCACATCGTCGGTGCCCAGCACGTTAACCAGGAACTCAGAGAGTTCGTAGGTCTTAGCAGCGATTTCCTTAGCGCGACGAGCCAGTGGTTCGTTGCCTTCATGCTTAGCAACGATTTCCTGCTGGTGGCGCAGGGAGCCGGTGCAAGAACCGGATGGAACAACGATTGCATCCCATTCGCCATCCAGAACTGGTTCGAAAGTACGTACGTGGTTTTCGATCAGCGGCATTGCTTCTGGGTAGTAACCGGTGTTGATGTGCATCTGCCCACAGCATCCTTGCTGTTCTGGGAAGACTACTTCATGGCCGAGGCGACGCAGCAAGTGTACGGTTGCCTGCGGAGCCTGTGGAAACATGACGTCGGAGATACACGTTGCGAAAAGTGCGATTTTCACGAGTCGTTTTCCTTTCTGTTTGTTTTGGGTTTAGAGGAATATGACCGAGGGCGGATTGTGAAGGTTTCCGCACCGCCCTCGGGAAAAATCAGGACAGGGTAGAGGTCAGGCCCACAATCAGACACAGAACTACCAGCAGAGCAGCGGAGATTGGAGCTGCCTTGCGCAACAGTTCAGGTTCAGCGCCTTCCTTGCCGATAGCGCCGGAAGCGATAGCCAAGTTCTGAGGGGAAACGATCTTACCGATACCGCCACCAATAGCGTTAGCGCCAACCAGCAGGTTAGGGTCAGCACCAATCTGCATAGCCGCAGTGTTCTGCAGGCCAGCGAACAGTGCGCCAGCGGAAGTTGCCGAACCGGTAACCGCAGTACCAATCCAACCCAGAACTGGGGAGATGAAGACGAATGCGGTACCCGCGCCAGCCATCCACAGGCCGATTGCGCCAGTCTGGCCGGACAGGTTCATTACGAATGCCAGTGCCATGATGGTGGAAATCGTCAGGATTGCGATACGCAGGTTGTAGATAGTGGTTGGCAGCAGCTTCATACCTTGACCGAAGGAGAATGGGTACTTGCCACCGGAAGAAGTTGCTCCGTAAACAATGGAAACGATGATGGCAGTGAGAATAATCAGAGTGCCAGGAGAATTCAGGGTGGACAGGGTGAAGGTGGTTGCCTTAACTGGTTCGCCTGCGGCAGTCAGCAGGTTGCCGTCCAAGCCTGGCCAGCCGAACTTGTAGTCAGTGGACTTCAGCAGAGCTGGGAGGTCAACACCAATCTTCCACAGCTTGGCGACACCGAAGACGATAACCACCAGCCAGTAAGGCATCAGACCTAAAGCTGCGCGAGAAGCGGTGAGGCCCTCAGCCTTGTCAGCCTTAACGTCGTCTGGGGTAGTTGGGGTCCAGAACTGCATGAGGATGGCGATGGAAGCCAAGCCCAGCAGGGAAGCGATAACGGCAGTGAGTTCGTAGGTGAAGAAGTTAGTTACCCAGTAGTGAGAACCAGCGGTTACTGCACCAACCAGCAGAGCTGCTGGCCACAGCTGCTTCAGACCACGCATGCCGTCAGCAATAACCAGCAGAATCATTGGCACGAAAGCCGCAATGAATGGGGTAATGTGACCCATCTGAGCTGCTACGGTAGCTGGTTCCAAACCAACGGAGGTTGCTGGGGTGGTAACTGGGATAGCGATTGCACCGAAGCCCACGTTGATGGCGTTACCAACGATGGTGAGGATAGCTGCCTTGATAGGGTCGAAGCCGACGGTAACCAAGATAGCTGCCACGATAGCAACCGGAGCACCGAAGCCAGCCAGACCTTCCAGCAGACCACAGAAGGAGAAGCCGATCAGCAGTGCCAGAACACGCTGGTCGCCTTTACCAACTAGGTTGAATGCCATACGAACGTCTGCGGAACGACCGGAGCGTTCAGTCAGGTTGTAGAGCCAAACTGCGGCGATGATGATGTAGAGGATAGGCATCAGACCCAGGGCGATACCTTCGGTACCTGCCAGCAGAGCGTAGGTTACTGGCATCTTGAAACCAAGAACAGCTACCAGCAGGGAAACACCCAGGGAGATGATTGCACACCAGTGGGTCTTAACGCCGAATGCGCCTAGCAGTACGAAGAAAACTAGGAGAGGCAACAGACCCGCCATGGCGGAGAGGAAAAGGGAGCCACCGAGCAGGTGGCTACCTGCCGTAAACGTCATTGTTGCTAGCAAGATACTTCCTTTTATATACGATTTTTTACTCACTCTTCTGCCGTTAAATGCAGGGAAAGTGATTTTGGATGGCTAAAAACTACCAGAGAGTCCAAATTTTGTAGAGCATGCCAGTGTTTGCAAGGAAAAGTAGGTGCCTAGCGTCTGGGTTTTTATGCACACGGCTGTTTTCTAAATGAACGGATGTAAAAAAATAGGATGAAAGCACTAGAAGAAAACGGGACCCTAGACCCGTTTTTAACCGAAGCGTAACTCGCTGAGGTCGCGAAAAAACCCGAAGAAACAACTTAAAAACCCCAAAAACTTTTCAGTAACTGCAGTAAAAACTCGACTCAAAAAGTGGCTTTCAGAAAAGAAGATAACGATTCGATTAAACCCCTCCCAAGAACTAGTGACGCGGGCTATACTCAATCGAATTTTCGTTTAGATTTTCCCCTCGATGATGATCGGAAAGTTAGGTCACGATGAAAAATAAAACCACCCCACCTGCACCCCTGGGACGCCGACTCGGCGGAGCCACCCTGGCAGGTTTAATCACCCTCACACTCAGCGTAACCCCCGGAATTACGCCAGTTCACGCAGCTGGAAACGCTGCCTTCCTGGTCGGAGACTTCCAGCAAGAATTCGGCTGCTCCAAAGACTGGGACCCAGCTTGTACCAACACCCGAATGCAAGCAAATGCAACGAAACACCAGCTGGAAGTAAATGTCCCTGCAGGTAAATGGAACTTTAAGGTAGCACTCAACGGCACCTGGGATAAGAGCTTCGGAAACGAAGGCAAAGACATCCCCCTGGTCCTCAAAGCAGACACGAAGATTCTCTTCACCCTGGATGAAGGCACCGGCAAAGTCGGTATCCAACTACCAGACCTCGGCGGAGCCTACGATGAAGCAACCGACCAAGTACTAATCCAGAAACCCGCCACCCACAACGGCGCCGGACAACAGTTCTACTTCGTCCTCACCGACCGCTTCAACGACTCTGACAAAGACAACAACCAAGGTGGTTTAACCGGAACGAAGCTGGAACACGGCTACGACCCAACCGACAAAGCCTTCTACCACGGCGGCGATATTAAAGGCATCACCGAAAAACTCGACTACCTACAAAACCTGGGCATCACCGCTGTATGGCTGTCTCCATCCCTGAAGAACAAGCCAGTACAAGGTGAAGGCGACCAGGCAACCGCAGGCTACCACGGCTACTGGATTACCGACTTTGAACAAATCGACCCACACCTGGGCACTAACGAAGACCTGAAAGCACTCATTGACGCAGCCCACGCACGCGGCATGAAAGTCTACTTCGACATCATCGTTAACCACACGGCAGACATGGTGGACTATAAGGAAGGCAACCGGACCTACCGCCCTCTGGAAAACTACCCGTATAAGGATGCTAACGGAACCCCCATCGACCTGGCTAAACTAGCTGGAAAACCAAAGTCGCAGTGGCCAACCCTGGACGTCAATAAATCCTTCCCATACACCCCAAAGTGGATTAAGGAAAGCGAAAAAGACACCCTTAAACCAGCTTGGTTAAATGACCTCACCCTTTACCACCACCGCGGTGATAACCTCTGGAAAGGCGAATCCGTAACCTACGGTGACTTTGCCAGCCTCGATGACTTAATGACCGAACACCCAGACGTCGTTAAAGGCATGGTAGATATCTACAAGAAGTGGGTAGACACCGGCCTGGACGGTTTCCGCATCGACACTGTTAAACACGTGAATAAAGAATTCTGGGTGGAATGGTCGAAGCAAATCAACGACTACGCCCAGGCAAAGGGGAAGTCAGATTTCTTCACTTTCGGTGAAGTATATGACGCTGACGCAGGTCTGCTGGCCCCATATTTACGTGAAACCGACATGAGTGCCGTTTTGGACTTCGACTTCCAAGCAAAAGCTCGTGAGTGGGTAAATGGAGCTGACTTTAGTGGCAGAAATCTTTCCGCCATGTACCGCGCCGATGACCTTTACACTACCCCAACCTCTAACGCGGGATTCCTGCCAACCTTCCTTGGCAACCACGACATGGGGCGTATCGGCTACTTCGTAGGTGCCGGTAAGGACGCGAACGCCGGAGCGAAAGCCCAGCTCGCGCACTCCCTCATGTACCTGACCCGCGGCCAGCCAGTTGTCTACTATGGTGACGAACAAGGCTTCGCAGGTGAAGGCGGCGATAAGGACAGTCGCCAAGACATGTTCGCTACACAAACTGCGGACTTCCTAGGTGAAGTTAAGGTAGATGGCAAACAGATTGCCGCCACCGACCAGTTTGATGAAAACTCCTACATGTACCGTCACATTGCCGAACTTGGTAAGCTCCGCGCCGCCCACCCAGGGTTACGAAATGGTGCGCAGCTGGAACGTTGGAATGAAACCAGCACGGGCGTTTACGCATTTTCTCGCGTGGACCGTGACCAGAAAGTCGAATACCTGGTTGCGCTTAACAACGCGGGCGAAGCACGTACTATTACCCCGTTTGCATTAACAGGTGACGCACAGTTCAACAAGATTTATTCTTCTTCCGAGGGCGTTGCACCAACTGTCAACTCTCGCAATGACGGTCAAGTTTCCCTCACCATTCCCGCCTACGGGGCAGTGGTCTACCAGGCAACTAAGCCAATCACAGCAGGTGAACTACCAGAAATTAAGGTAACGCCAAATGGTGGGAAACTAACTGGAACCGCTGAAATTACCGCCAATACTCCAGGCACTCACTGGAGCGAAACCTCTTTCGCAGTACGCGAACTGGGAACTTCCGAATGGGAACACCTGGGCGTAGACACCGGCGACAATGCACGCGTATTCCACGATATTCCAGCCTCCTACCCAGCCGGTACAGTGCTGGAATACCGGGCAGTAACCGTTGACGCTGCCGGAAAGAAGGTCGCAGACTCCGGGTTCGGCGTAGTTGGCGTTGATCTTTCTTCAGAAGTAGATCCAAACGCATTAGACAACAACTTCGTAACCCTCCCAGGTACCTTCAACTCTGAACTAGGCTGTACTGGTGGAGCCTCCGGCGACTGGGACCCAGCCTGCCGCGCCATCCAAATGGATAAAGACCCAGTCTCTGGCTGGTATGTAAAAGAACTAGAAATCCCAGTAGGCGACCACCAATACAAGATCGCCCTCGCTGGAACCTGGAAAGAAAACTACGGTGTCGGTGGCTTAAATGGAGATAACTCTAAGTTCACCGTGACCGGCAGCCCACAAAAAGTGAAGTTCTACTTCGATCCAAAGACCAAGTACTTCTTCAACAACCTGCAACACCCAGAATTCACGATTCCAGGTAACTTCGGGGACGCCCTCGGCTGTGGAAACTGGAAACCAGAATGTTTAGTCACCCTCATGCGGAAGGAAGCAGACGGCACCTACGTATTTGAAACCGACAAGATTCCAGCTGGTGACTACCAGTTCAAGATCGCAGACAACCTTGACTGGAATGGCACCAACTACGGTGACCCACACGGTCCAGACGGAAACCGATTCGTCCGCGTCGAACCAAATAAGACCGTGCGCATCACCTTCAAAGACGGCGTCATCAACGTCGAACAGGTAAATAAAGTCCTGCTCGGCGAAAAAGAAGCCCGCGCACAATGGATTGACGCAGACACCTTCGCAATCACCTACAACCAGCTAGACGGACGCAGCCTCGTTGACGTAGAAGCAACCCTGCTCATTAACGACGCAGGCGGCATTAACGTAGTCGGCTCACAGCCACAACACACCACTAAAACGGTGAAGCTAGAGCCAAGCGCCCTCGATAATGCCCAAGCCCAAAAATGGCCACACCTGCGCGGCCACGCCATCTACCGCATCCCAGCCGGAACGGAACTTGACCGCGCCACCGTTCTGCGTGGCTCCCTCAAAGTCCTCACCAGCGCCGGAGGCGAAGCCATTGGCCTCACCCGCGTGCAAATCCCCGGCGTACTGGACACCCTCTACGCCAACGCCGCAAAACCAGAACACCTAGGTGTCTCTTGGAACGGAGAAAACCCAACGCTGAAACTCTGGGCACCCACCGCTAAAAACGTGAAACTTCAGCTGTGGGACAACGAAGCCGGCACCGGAAACCCAACTGAACTGGCCATGACCCGCGCAGATGCCACCGGCATCTGGGAAGTCACCGGCCAGGCAGACTGGAAGAACCGCGCCTACAAGTACGCCGTGGAAGTATTTGTACCAAACCTCGACCGCGTCGAAATGAACTACACCACTGACCCATACTCAACCGGTCTCACCCCAGGATCCACCCACTCGGTAATCCTCAACCTCCAAGACCCAGAGTTAAAACCAGCCGGCTGGGATAGCCTCCGCATCCCAGAAGTACCACGAGCAGTAGACCAAACCATCTACGAACTCCACGTGCGCGACTTCTCAATCACCGACAAGTCCGTACCAGAAAAGTTTCGCGGTACCTACAAGGCATTCACCGTAAAGAACTCCAACGGCATGCAACACCTGCAGCGCCTGGCGGACGCTGGAATTAACAGCATCCACCTGCTGCCAACCTTTGACATTGCCACCATCCCAGAACCACGCGAAACGCAGAGTATCCCACAGATTACAAAGCCAATCGCTGACCCGGCTTCCGAACAGCCACAGGCAGCAGTCGCCGCCGTAGCCGGAGAAGACGGGTTCAACTGGGGCTACGACCCATACCACTACCAGGCACCAGAAGGCTCCTACGCAGTCGATCCAAGCGCTCGCGGACGAGTCCTCGAATACCGTGAAATGGTAGCTGCCCTGGCAAACACTGGGGACAACGGTTTGCGACTCGTTGCCGACCAAGTCTTTAACCACCTGGCAGAATCAGGTCAAAGTGCGAAAGCCGTCTTTGACAAGGTCGTACCAGGCTACTACCACCGTCTCAACAATGACGGGCGCGTAGAAACCTCCACCTGCTGTGAAAACCTGGCAACCGAACACGCCATGATGGAAAAAGTCATGGTAGACACCGTGAAAATGTGGGCGCGAGACTACAAGGTCAGTGGCTTCCGTTTTGACCTGATGGGCCACCACTCCGCCGACAATATGAAAGCCATTAAGGCTGGATTAGCTGAACTCACCCTAGAAAAGGACGGCATCAACGGTGCCAACATCCACATGTACGGTGAAGGTTGGAACTTCGGTGAAATCGCTGACAATGCTCGTTTCATTCAGGCAACCCAAGGACAGTTGGATGGCACCGATATTGGTACCTTCAACGACCGCCTGCGTGACGGTGTCATGGGTGGACACCACAACGGTTTTGACACCAGCCAGGGTTTTGGCTCCGGACAGTTCACCAACCCGAACCCAGACGGAGGCAACAACGCTGACTACTGGGCACTCTCACGCAATGCTGACCTGGTCCGCCTTGGTATGGCCGGCAATCTGCGTGAATACGGTTGGGAAACTACTGACGGCTACCGTACCGGCAAGGACATTAAACAGGGCGGTAGGGCGGCAGGTTACGCGTTGGAGCCAGGAGAAAACGTCAACTACATTGACGCTCACGACAACTCCACGCTGTACGACCTGGCTGTTGCAAAACTCCCAGTCAACACCAGCATGGCAGACCGCGTCCGCTACAATACCCTGCAGTTAGCCACCGTTACCCTGGGACAGTCTCCATCCTTCTGGCATGGGGGTACTGACCTGCTGCGTTCCAAGTCGCTGGACCGCGACTCCTACAACGCGGGTGACCACTTCAACGCTATTGACTGGGGACGCCAAAAACACAACTTTGGTGTGGGCCTACCTTCCTACGAGAAGAATGAAAAGGATAACCACAACTGGAACAAGATGCGACCACTGCTGCGTAACACCGCACTAAAAGCATCCCCAGCTGACTTGGATAAATCCCACTTCATGGCACTAGACCTGCTGAAGCTTCGTAAGAATACTGAGCTGATGCGCTTGGGAAGCACCGAACTCATCAAAGAAAAAGTTAAGTTCCCTAACCAGGGTGCTCACTTCTACGGTGGCATGATTGCCATGCACATTGATGACACCGTAGGTAAAGACGTGGATAAGAAACTTGACCACGTACTGGTAGTCATTAACGCTGACACTAAGACCGCCTCCTGGTCTTTCGAAAACCTGCGGGGCATTGAGTTCAAACTCAATGACATTCAAAAGAACTCCACCGCAGATGAACGCGTTAAGGAAACTAAGTGGGAAGCTGAATCCGGTAAAGTCACTATCCCAGCACTTACCGTCGCTGTGCTTTACGCAGAGCAAAAGACCATGGCTGAGAAACATCAGCCAGTCTACGCAGACCAAAGCGTAACACGCGGAGTCTACCCAGAAACCCTGGGAAACACTGAAATCCCAGCCGGAACCGTGACTAAAGCAGGTGCAGCTGGACAAGCTCCAAGCGCTGCAGCTGATACTGATCCACTGCCGAAGGGAATCGTTTACACCCTGGGTGAAGATGCCCCAACCTGGGCGCACGTAAACCCAGAAACTGGTGTGATTACCGTATTCCCCGGTGCAGACGTGCCAGCTGGTGACGTACAGGTCCCAGTGAAAGCAACCTACCCAGATAAGTCCCAGGACGTTCTGAACGCGGTAGTTAAAGTAGCAGAAAACCAAGCAGAGAAAACCAACCCACAGTACCAGCCAGTCAAGGCAACTGTCGGCGAAGCAGTTCCTGCTAACCCAACGGTAACCACTGAAATCCCAGCGGGAACCCAAGTTACTGTAACCGGCGCGCCAGAAGTAGCCGGATTGACTGTTACTGCTGATGCTGCAACCGGTGCACTCACCGTAAACGCAACGGAACCAGGCGTAGACGCAACAGGAAATGGTGAAGAAAAGACTACTACCGCAACCGTCACCTGGACTTTCCCAGATGGCTCCACCGCGGTACGTGAAGTAACGGTAACTGTTCCAGCTAAGGAAAAAGCACCGGAACCACCAGTAGACCCGAACCCACCCGTTAATCCAGAACCACCGGTAGGTCCAAACCCACCAGATAACCCAACGCCACAACCACCAAAACCACAACCACACAAACAGAAGTACCCGGTAGCATATCCCGGTGAAACCCTGGAAACAGGTGCCACCCAGCCAGTCGTAAAACACGAACTGCAAGCAGACAGCACCTGGACTCTAAAGCGTGAACCAGGACTACTTCCAGTTGGAACGAAAGTGACGGTAGTAGCGCCCTCGGAAATCAAAGAAAACTGGACCGTAACCGTAGCTGGGCAGGACGCGCCAGCCGGCGTGCAACCAGCCCTCACCGCCAGCGGATTCCGTTTCCGCATGGCCACCGTGGAAGCCAACGACCCAGAATTCGGTGCCGTAACCGTGACCGCGCCAGCAAATGCAGCCACCGGTGAAACCAGCATCTTCGATGTTGCCTACACCTACCCAGACGGCACCACCGACGTAACTCGCTTCGAAGTAAGCGCAGTCGCGAAGCCACAGGTAGACGACGGCAATGGGCAGCCAACTCCTCCGGACACCAACCCACAACCAAGCCCAGGAACCGGAGACAACACCGGAACCGGTGAAGGTACTGGAGAAGGCAACGGAACCGGTGAAGACAATGGTTCTGGCGACAACCAGCCAGGCACTGGTGATGACGGCAAAAACGACCAAAAGCCAGGCGAACCAGTACCAGGAAAGTCTGAACCAGGTACGCAAAACCCAGGCCAACAGAAGCCAAATACGGTAGTTCCGGTTAAACCTAAGACCCCAGGCAAAGAAACTGGCAGTGCCAAGGGACTAGCGAACACTGGTGCGGATGCGCTTAGCGTAATGGGCGTAGCAACTCTACTAGCTTTGGCTGGTGCGGTTGCGATTCGCCAGCGTCGCCAGCGCTCATAAGGCGCGGACGCTAGTACCCTAACCCCCGAAGCGTAACACGCCGGGAACAACCCCAAAATAGCGGAGCGTAACACTCCTGACTCACTCAAGTCAGCGTGTTACGCTCCGCTATTTTGCATACGCTTTCAAGAAGCTGGACTTCCTGAGGTGAGTTACGCTTCAAAGAAAACAGGGGAAAGAAAAAGGAATCGGAGAGTTACGCTTCGGGAAAAGAAAACGAATTTCTGGAGGACGAAACCGGTAAACTCAACAATATGAATGAAACAGTATGGGATGAAAACGCACCAGAAAACGCTTTTGAAAAAGCCACCGCCGAATACTCGGCACTGCGTCCCGACTACCCATACGAATCAGTCCTAGCAGCACTACAAGGACCAAACCAAAACCTTCTAACCACACAAACCCTTACCGTCGCAGATATTGGGGCTGGAACCGGGAAACTTAGTGCACAGCTGACCGCCCTCGTGAAAAACCTAACCGCCGTGGAACCCGCGCACGCCATGCGCACCCAATGTGACACCTACCTACGCGCCCAAACCCACCCAAACAACCCGAAAAACTGGGAAATCCTTGACGGAACCGCAGAAAAAACCGGGCTGCCAAACCAGTCGCAAGACGTCATCACCTACGCGCAATGCTGGCACTGGGTAGAACCCGAAGCCGCCGCTAAAGAAGCCAAACGCATCCTCAAACCCGGCGGCCACATCGCAATCCTCTACAACCAAATGGACGTGACAATACCGTGGGTGCAACGACTCAGCCGCATCATGCGTTCAGGAGATATTCACTCGCACGACAAACCCCCGCGCATGACCACCACCTACCATGATCCGAAAACCGGATATCCAACCGGCGAATCAGTGAATCTGTTTACAGAATTCAGCCTCCACCAAGCGCGTTTCAGCGTTGAAATGGCGCCACAGCAGGTGCTGGGACTAGGGCGGACCCGTTCATCCTACCTTAAATCAACCGCGAAAAACCGCGAAAAAATGCAGGAAAACCTGCGCTGGTACCTGTATGAACACTTGGGATACCAGCCGGGGGAAACAATCAGTATCCCGTATTACACTCTGACTTGGATGGCGAACGTTCGCTGAAAACTACGGTTAGCTTTGGTATGCTCAAAAATCGTAATAAATATTAAGAATGAGCTCTATAACGGGTTTACATAAGATCGGAAGAGCATGCCAAAACATAACCCACGGGTAATCCTAGTCATCGGGCTGGCACTATTTGCCCTCTACTTCGGAGCCGGCAACCTCATCTTCCCAGTCATGCTAGGCGCGGAAGCAGGAAACAGCCTCACTCCCGCCATGATCGGGCTAATCTTCACCGCCGTAGTCCTGCCAGTCCTTTCCCTACTAGCGTTAGCAACCGCCAGTGGAGGCATCACCGGCATCGCCAGCCGCATCGGAAAAATCCCCGGACTGCTATTTACCTCCGTCATTTTCCTCTCTACCGGTATGCTCTACGCAATTCCTCGTGTAGCCACCGTCAGCTTCGAAATGGCAGTGAAACCAGTACTCACGCTCATCAATAAGCCAATGGCGGATTCCGTAGTAACGGTTCCCCTGTACATGCTGTTCTTCCTAACCCTCGCAACGATTCTGACGATTCGCCCCGGTAAAATGACACAGGTTATCGGCGGGTGGCTCACCCCAGCTTTACTAGCACTGCTCACCATTCTCATCATCGGCGTTATCTGGGTGCAACCGGTAGTAAACGTTGAACCGGCGGGAGATTTCGCAACCGCGCCACTAGCATCCGGTTTGGTGCAGGGCTATTTCACGATGGACGCGATTGCTTCCCTGGTTTTCGGAGCGATTGTGATCGACGCTTTCCGCCGTCGCGGCTACACTAACGACCAGCAGATTTTTGGTGGGGTAGCACTTTCTGGTGTGGTTGCTGGGTTGGCATTGGCGCTGGTTTACGTGGGCCTGGCAGAAGTCGGGCAGCGCGCAGTTATCGAGGGCGAAACCAATGGTGCTCAAGTTCTAGCGAATGCTGCCACCGCTATTTTTGGTTCTTACGGTCAGGTGCTGTTTGGCTTTATTGTGCTGCTAGCCTGCCTCACCACTACGGTTGGTTTGCTTTCTGCTTCGGTAAAGTACTTCTCTCAGCTGATTCCACACGTTAGTGAAACTCAGGTACTGGTGGTACACCTGCTGGTTTCTTACATCTTGGCAAATCTGGGTTTAAGCGCAATCTTGGGGTTCGTAGCACCACTGAACCAGTTGATTTACCCGGTGGTTATAGCCATCGTAGTGGTTACCCTTTTGGAAGCATTCTTTGACTTCCCATTCAACTGGTCTTACCGGACTACTGCGGGTTTAGCAGCGTCAGTGGCCTTATTTGAAGCCCTGTGGTCAACGCAGTTTGCAGTCTTTGCGGGTTTCCGTGATTGGTTGGATTACCTACCTGCGGGGCCGCTGCATTTGCCTTGGATTGCTCCGGCACTTGTTGGTTTAGCAGTGGGGGTTTTTGTAGACCACCGGCTTTCCAAACGCGAAGCGTAACACGCCGCAAAACCTGAAAGGTACCACGCTGAGATTGGAAAACCGTTGAAGCGTAACACGCAAGACAGGTTTCAGCGTCGAAAAACTAATTAATAAAGCGGAGCGTAACACGCCGCAGATGAGTATCTGGGCGTGTTACGCTCCGCTTAAAGAATCACCAAAAAAGCAGTGAAAAAAAGGAACTGCGCTAAAACAGCTGCCCACAAAGACGCAAACATTCGACGCAATCCAAAAGCTGGGAAAGTTAAGAAAACCCCCGCTAACAGCATGAAAAGCGCATTAGAAGAAGAATCAGCAGTAGCTGCAATTGGAATCATCCAAAAGAAAGTCAAAATCGCTGACGCCAGCAGCGGCCAACGTTGACGCTTAGTAAACCGCCGCACCTCAGCAACCACTAAACCACGTAACAAATACTCCTGCGCCAACGCTAACATCCACGCTGCGAAAGTACCTGCTAGGACGCCCTCCAGAGTAATCTCCAAATTCGAAAGCGAAACAATAAAGACCATCGCCACCGCGAAAATCACCAGCATGCCAGCTAGCCACCACAAACGGGAAACCCGCGGCTGAATATTAATCTCAAACATGGGCTCAGGCTCATGTGAAAGCGCCGAAGCAAAAAACAAGTCATCGTACGTATCCAAAGGTGGTGCCACAATCGGAGCTTTCCCACCCAAACGCGGGGAAACATACTCAGGTTCTTGCCACACCACGTACTCTAAACCTCGCCGGTGAATTAGAAAACGCGTCAGCAGAATACAAACCAGTGCCGGGATAGCCACCTGCGTAATCGAAGTAATCGGATCATGCAGTTTAGAAAGTGCGGGAACATCCTGGTCCGTGAACCAGACAGAAAGAAAAAGCCCCACTCCAGCACACAAAATGGTTACCGCGTACACCAGAAAAAATTCTGCCGCGACACGGAAAATACCATTACGTTGCGGAGTGGGGATCATTTCCTACCTCACTTTGAGGACTTAAACTTTAATACTACTAAAGCTAGGATAACCCCAAAGAGAGCGACAAATAACCAACCCGGAACAGCGGCGAAAGCTCCTGCGACGGAACTTTCCAACTGAATCTGCTGTTCGCCGGACAGGATGGATGGCAAGCCTACGTGACCGTTGAATACCATCAAAATCAGGCCAAGGATTATGAAAATCGTACCCGAAACCACGTTCATAACCGTGGTCCAACGGCCGAAAATCTGCAGTGGGCGTGGACGCAGCCAAACACGCTGGTTGCCACCCAAAGAATCCCACAACAGAGCCAGTAAAGCTACGGGGAATGCCATGCCTAAGCCGTACCAGACCATCAGCATGATTCCGCCGAATACGGAGCCATTCAAAGAACCATAGGCTAAAACCGCGCCAAGGATCGGGCCGGAACAGCCAACCCCAGCCAGCGCGTACCCCAAGCCCAGCAGAAAAACAGCCAGTGCGGAAGGAGCAGAGTTGGCAGATTCAGTTTCCGAGGACGGGTCGCTAGCTGCCACCGCAGGAGCAGAAGTTGTACGAGTCATCAAGGAGGAAGCAAACTTAGGCACTGGGAAAGCCAGTGAGAAAATCTGCATCACACCCAGGATGAGAACTAAAGCCCCGGCAACTACAGAGAAAGTAGTGGAGTTAGTGCGGAGGAAAACACCGAATGAACCAGCAAAAGCTCCGAAAGGCAGTAGCGCTAAAATCACGCCCACCGCAAAAACCGCGGTACGAGCCAACAGTACGCGACTGGAAGAGAAAGCGTACGCAAAGAAGGAGGGGAGCAACATAGCCGCACAGGGTGCGAAAAGGGTTAATGCCCCGCCTAGAAAGGCAATCAGAGCTGAAACTTGCATTATTACTTAGCTTCCACTGCCTGCTGGTTAATGGTGTTAATGAAGTACTCGGTAGGGTACGCGCCAGAAACAACTGCGTTGTTAATGATGAAGAATGGCGTACCAGTCAGACCCAGCTTTTCACGCGCATGCTGAGTTTCAGCCTGCACAGCCTGAACGATTTCGTCAGATTCTAAAGCCTTTTCGAAAGCGGACAGGTTTTCTACACCCGCCTGCTTAGCGATATCCAGAACTAGTTCCTTAGTGTAGTTAGGGTGGTTGCCGTTAGCAGTTTGAGCGAAAGCCTTATCAACGAACTCCCAGAACTTACCCTGCTGAGCGGCAGCACGCGCCCCCTGGTGAGCCAGCTGAGAATTGTAGTTAGGGAAGATAACCATATCGCGGAATTCCAGGCGTAGCTTACCTTCATCAACTAGTTTCTTCAGCGCAGGGTGAGTGTTCGTATTGAAAACTCCACACATTGGGCAAGAGAAATCTTCGTAGGAAACCAGTACAACTGGAGCGTCTGGGGAGCCCAGGGAACGCAGGTCGTCCTTATCGCGGTGAATCTCAGCTGCCATGAGCTTCAAAACTTCAGGGTCAGTCTGGCTTGGAGAATAATCCTGGCCAGCAACTAAGTTAGGGTCAGCCACAGGAGCATCCTTAGATTCGGCAGACATTTCAGTCTTTTCAGCAGTCATAGCGGCAGTGCTAGGGGGCTTCTGAGAAGTCATTTCAGCAGAAGATTTACCAAAATGCATACCCATGTAAAAGGCAATAATAATAGCTAAAACGGCAGCTACAGCTACCAAAATCAGTTGTAAACGCTTATTAGTTTCCATAAAAAGCATATTTTCACAGAATCCGCGTGCACGCACCCGGACGACCAAAATTTAGACTAAGTCACGTTTTTGCAGATTATTAAGTGCAAACCAACCTAGCGGGGCGCGTACATAAAAAGTTACTAACCGGAAAGTTAAAGTCGCTGAAATTGCGATAGATGCGGAGATATGGGCAATCCGTAAACCTGCTACTAAAGCGCCCTCGACTGGGCCAATCCCACCCGGAGCCGGCACCGCTGAACCCACGGAAGTCGCTACCAAATATGTCACTGCCAAAGTGGTTAAAGTAAGCCGCTGATTAAAAGCCAACAGGGTCGCACCAAAAGCTGCCACGTAGGAAACTGTCGTTAAAATATTGCCGAACACGCCTAAAACCAAGCGCTTCGGGGAAGTCAAAACCCAACGAAAATGCGTCACTGACTGCGTCCAAGTTGGCTCAATACGCACCCAAACCCACTGGCGTAAACGTGGGAAAACCCCTAAAACACCGGCAAAAATAGCTATAACAACAACACTAATTGCCACCGCTTTACCTGGGAAAGAAACCCCTGTGGAATAGTCGGTGATGAAAATAATTACTGCCAGTAAAACCACTGTGGAAATAAACTGCGTGACCTGCACGATTGTTACGGTAGCTGCTGCTGTGACCGCTGAGATTCGTTGCTTCGTGAGGAAACGCAGGTTAAGGGCAGCTGGGCCGATTCCTGCAGGCGCCACCAGCGTGACTACTGACGCTGCCACCTGCGTTAAAATCACGTCCCACAGGTGCAATTTTTGGTTAGAAAATGCGACCAGCGGAATTGCGGCACCCACGTAGCTTAAGAGGGCGAATCCGAAGGCGGCGAGTAGCCAGAGGGGATTGGCATTCTCGAGGGCGGTTTGCAAAATCTCGAAGTCCAAAGAAACGTAGAGGTAAATGCCGATGCCAACCGCGAAAACCAGCATGATAGCGGTTTTAACCCGGGCTACGTTAAGAGACTTAACGAAGGTCCCGGACTTAGATAAAGCCTGGGACCAGCTGGGCGGGTTGGTGAAAGGAAACGGCATAGTAATTAGTTTAGGGTTACAGGTAGAGAATCTACTATCGGCGCGCCCTAGGGAGATTCTGAACCCGAAGCGTAACACGCCGCACCGGCGTACCGTAACACGCGCACCCGGATTTTGCCGAAGCGTAACACGCCAAATCCGCGAAGCGTAACACTCCTGAGAGGAAACCGACACCGGCTCGCCCTCGAAAAAGGTGGAAACCCTGGCAACGACCAAGTAGGCTGATTTGAGAACTGTAATAAAAGAAAAGAGAAAAAGTGTTAGCACAGATTATGGACGCGGCAGCAGCCGACCCAATCTGGTTTGAAACCATCCTTGAATGGTTCAAAAACCCAGAAACCCTGCTCCTAGCCTTAGGACAATGGGTACTCGCTGGCGTAGCGGCCATCGTCTTCATCGAATCTGGCGTCCTATTCCCAGTCCTCCCCGGCGACTCCCTAGTATTTTCTGCCGGTTTGCTCCACACGCAGTTAGGACTCAGCCTCATCGTCCTCGTCGCAACCATTGTTGTCTGCGCCCTGGCCGGCTCTGAAGTTGGCTACTGGATTGGCGCAAAATTTGGTCGCAACCTCTTTTCAGATGACGCTCGCATACTCAAAACCGAACACCTAGTGCAAGCCGAAAACTTCTTCGCCCGCTACGGTGGTCGCTCACTAGTAATGGGTCGTTTCGTTCCATTTGTACGCACTTTCGTGCCAATCGCAGCAGGAATCGCCGGTTACAACCATGCCTCTTTCCTACTGTGGAACCTGGTCGGAGCAGTCGCTTGGGGTGGCGGCCTAACGCTACTGGGATCACTATTAGGTGGCGTCTCTTTCATTCATGATAATCTCTCAGCTATCATCCTTGTAATCGTATTCGTATCCCTCCTACCAATGGTTATCGAATACTTCCTGCATAAACGTCGCAACGCGAAAAACCCTGAAGCGTAACACGCCGACCACGCGCAAAACCTACTAAAACAACCGGAGCGTAACACGCCTGACTCACCAAGTCAGCGTGTTACGCTCCGAAGTAATTTAGACACACGAAAACGCCCAGTGAAAACAAAAACAGTCACTGGGCGCCCTCGGGAAAAATAACTAGACTACTTAAAACGACGCAAACGCAAGGAATTCGACACCACCAGCACCGAAGAACAAGCCATCGCCGCCCCCGCAATCATCGGGTTCAACAAACCCGCCACCGCCAGCGGAATCGCAGCCACGTTATAAGCAAACGCCCAAAACAGATTCTGCTTAATCACCCGCAGCGTCGCCCGCGAAATCCGAATAGCAGTTGGCGCACTCGCCAAATCAGAACCAATCAGCGTAATATCAGCCGCCTCAATCGCTGTGTCCGTGCCCGACCCCATTGCGATTCCCAAACCCTGCACGCCTGCCTGTGCCAGTGCAGCCGCATCATTAACGCCGTCGCCAACCATTGCTACGACCCTATCCTGCGCCTGCAAATCAGCAATCCGATCACGCTTTTGCTCAGGCAAAACCTGCGCAAAAACGGTTTCAATTCCCACTTCAGTTGCAACCCGACGAGCACTTTGCGGATTATCCCCCGTAATCATAATCGGCTCAATCTGAAGCTCACGTAGCTGACTAATCGCCTGCGCGCTCGTCGGCTTCACCTGGTCAGCAATAAACAAAACAGCACGTAACTGGCAGTTTTCAGGTTGCTGCGCTGCCAGAATCGTAGGTGCCTCCACCCAAAAATCGTGGGCGCGGGAAACTGGTTTCGGCGTGTTTTCTACATTTTCGAGGGCGGTGCTAGACAGCACCTGCGCAGAATATCCAGCTTTTACGATGGTTTCTACTAGCTCGCTTCCATCTGCAGAATACTCTGCAGCTGGAAGCGTAACACGCGCAGTTTCCGTAGCTAGGTTAACTTCAGCTTTAACTCCGGGAAGTTTCCCAAGTTTACGTTCCACTCGGCGAACGCAAGAAGCACAAGTCATCCCTTGGAGGGAAAGTTCAAACACCTGCTGCGGAGCGTAACTCTCCGCACTGGTAGATTCCGTGGTTTCAACTGGGAGTTTTTCAGGGTTCTGCTTTAGATGCGGCGTGTTACGCTCCGGCGTATCAAGCTTATCCGCAGGGAAAACGCTTAGAGGTACAGTACCGACCGCAATCACCGTTGCACCAGAAGACAACCCTGCAGACAGGTTTTGTGCAACAGCGGAAAAATCAAACCCTAAATCCTGTAAAAACTGCGGACTGCCAACAAAAACACGGTTGCTACCAACAGTGGCAGACGCTCCGAAACCAGCATGGTTTACGAAATCAACACTAGTGGGGAAGACACTGGACGGCGTGTTACGCTCCGAAGATTGGGAAAGCCACTCAGCAGCATCCGGCGTGTTATGCTCCGCGGTAAGAGAAGCAAAATCAACCACCGCAGCTGCAATCGGATGAGAAGAATGAGCTTCAACGGAAGCAGCTAACGCAACGCCCTCGGAAAAAGCCAACTCCCCAAGATCCCCGCTAACTGCACCAGACGCAGAAACCAAGAACCCGCCCGTCACGCGCATCTCGCCCGCCGTAATCGTGCCCGTCTTATCCAACAAAATCGTGTCAATCTGGCGGGTCGACTCCAAAATCTCCGGACCCTTAATCACAATCCCCAGCTGCGCCGCCCGGCCAGAACCTACCAGCAACGCAGTTGGAGTAGCCAAACCCAACGCGCACGGACAAGCAATCACCAAAACCGCCACCGCAGCAGTAAACGCCGCCTGCGTAGACGCGCCCGCCAGCAACCAGCCAAGCAAAGTTAAAGCAGAAATCCCTAAAACCACAGGCACAAAAACGCCTGAAACCTTATCTGCCAACCGCTGCACCGGAGCCTTCCCCAGTTGCGCTGCAGTAACCATCGCGCCAATCCGCGCCAAAGTCGTCTCAGCCCCCACGCGAGTCAAACGCACCTGCAAAAGACCATCAGTATTAATCGTCCCACCCGTAACCGCGTCACCTGCACTCATGAAAACCGGCACAGATTCGCCTGTTAAAAGGGAAGTATCAACCGCTGCGGAGCCCTCAATCACCACGCCATCTGCGGGAATCTTCTCACCAGCTTTTACTAAAACCACGTCATCAACCAGCAGAGACTCTGCACTTACCTGCGTCACATTACCTGCAGAATCAACGCGTAAAGCCTGTTTTGCACCCAGCTCTAACAATGAACGCAGAGCGTCACCCGCCTGCGCCTTCGTATGCGCCTCTGCAAAACGGCCCGCCAGTAGGAAAGTCGTGACCACCGCTGCGGTTTCAAAATATAGCTCCGGGTGCGCATCCGACGCGTGCTGGGGCAGAAAAGTCATATGCATGACGTGACCCCAGGTGCCAGCTTCCGTGAAAAATAACGCCCACAAAGACCAGCCCATTGCCGCGATAACGCCCAGGGAAACTAGCGTATCCATAGTGGAACCACCATGCCGCCCTGCTTGGAAAGCCGCCTTATGAAATGGCCACGCTCCCCACGACACTACGGGCAGAGCTAGACCCGCCATAATCCACTGCCAGCCAGGAAACTGCAATGCTGGAATCATAGAAATCAGCATCACTGGCAGTGTTAAAACCGCAGAAACCAGTAGTCGAATGCGTAGCTGGCTGATGCGGGTGGATTGGTGCGACATGACGACTCCTTAAAACTAGCGGAGCGTAACTCGCCGCGGAAAACCTGTTCGACGTGTTACGCTCCGATGATTATCAAGCAGAAACGGAAACCAGTTCGTATCCGGCTTCATCAACTGCATCAGCAAAAGCTGCTTCACTTACTTCTGCGTCTGCTTCAACGGTGGCTACGGAAACTGCTTCTTTACCGGCATTTAGTTCCACATTCACCGTGGTAACGCCAGCGATTTCAGAGATTTCCTCAGTTACAGAAGCAACGCAGTGTCCGCAGGTGAGGCCGCGAATTTCTAGCTGGTAGGTGCTCATATTTAGTTCCTTTCATTTAGGGGGAAAATATTTGGGTGCGGCGTGTTACGCTCCGAGAATTTTTCCTGCTTCCGAGGGCGCTTCATTTAACCCGCCATGCGAGTGCGGCGTGTTACGCTCCGCTGTATCTTGGCGCGTCTGCGTAACTTTCACTAGCACTGCCGCAATCAAAGTTGTCAGAGGAATCGAAATAATCAAACCAATCGACGCAATCAACGTGCGTACGATTTCTTCCGCAATCTCTTCCGTTACCGCAATCTCATACAGAGGGCGGTCAATCATCATCGCTAAAAGTAACGCCGGTAAAGCCGTACCAGAATAAGCGAAAGCCAAAGTGTAAACCGTTGACGCAATATGATCCCGGCCAACTCGCATGGCATGCGCAAAAATCTGCATCTGCGACATCTGCGGGTTAGCAGCATGAAGTTCCCACACGGTAGAAGCCTGCGTAATAGTCACGTCATTTAACGCACCCAAAGCTGCAATCACAATGCCGCAAACCAGAAGAGCCTGCAAAGATACTTCAGGAAGATAACCAAAAATCAAACGACCTTCTTCGGAAGCAGCACCAGACAAATGCACTGACTGCACCTGCCATAAAGCCATCACCACCGTCAAAGCCATGCCACCGAAAGTACCCAGTAGCGCTGTCGTAGTGCGAATCGAAATCCCATGCGCGAAATAAACGGAAGCAAACAGCATCGCAGAAACACCGCACAACGTCACCAACAACGCGGGCTTACCCACCATTAGTGCCGGCATCACAAAATAAACCAACACGAGGATAGACGCGGTTAAACCAGCAATCGCAGCTAAACCACGCAGCCGGGCTACCACCACAACCATGACTAAATACAAGGTAAGTAGAATCCACAGGGGAGAAGTACGCTGAATATCCCAATACGCGTGGATAACCCCACCTGAGTCACCAGTTTCAGTACGGAGAACAGTTAAAGTATCGCCCTCGGAAATAATCGGGAATTTTTCCGGCGGAATCTGAAGCAAAACGACTAAACCAGCCGACTTCCCATCCAAGATTTCCGCGCACAAATTTCCCAACTCAAAAGCGCGATTATTCTCGCCTGCCTGGGGTACGGGTGCTTCCGGAATCCCACCGACCGGCGCGCACTTATCCAAGTCGAAGCCAATGACGCGGGCGCTCGCGGTGGACGTTCCCGACGCATAAGGGTCAATAGAACCAACTACAGAATTTCCCGAGGACGGCCATAAAAGTAGCATTCCCAGTACAGTCGCCAACGCCAGGGGGGCGACCACTGCGGTAAGGAAAATACGGATCTTCCGCAGGCGCTGCTGCGATAATTCTAAAGGTCCGTGGCTGTGAGAATGCGTCATGCATACAACTTTAGCAACTTTTTGGTTTAACGCATTTTGGGACGTGTGGATAACCGAAGCGTAACTCGCCGAGGTGGCCAATTGTCCCGCCACTCGCACCAAAAATTCCCTTACAATGGAAACAGTCGGGTCAGCGGATGACCCACTGTTTGCAAACAACTGTGAGAGGAAACCTCATGACTTACAAGCTCGTACTGCTGCGTCACGGCCAGTCCGAATGGAACGCCCTGAACCTGTTCACCGGTTGGGTAGACGTTCCACTGTCCGACCTGGGCAAGGAAGAAGCAGCACACGGCGGCGAACTGCTGAAGAAGGAAGGCATTCTGCCAGACGTACTCTTCACCTCCATGCTGCGGCGCGCAATCATGACCGCAAATCTGGCTCTGGACGCTTGTGACCGCCACTGGATTCCAGTACAGCGCGACTGGCGCCTGAACGAACGCCACTACGGCGCTCTGCAGGGCAAGAACAAGAAGGAAATCCGCGACGAATACGGTGACGACCAGTTCATGCTGTGGCGTCGTTCCTACGACACCCCACCACCAGCAATCGAACTGGGCTCCGAATTCTCTCAGGATACTGACCCACGTTACGCTGGCGAACCAATCCCAGCAACCGAATGTCTGAAGGACGTTTTGGAACGTATGCTCCCATACTGGGAAGAAACCATTGTTCCAGTAATCAAGACCGGCAAGACCGTTATGATCGCTGCGCACGGTAACTCCCTGCGTGCAATCGTGAAGCACTTGGATGGTATTTCTGACGAAGATATCGCAGAAGTAAACATCCCAACTGGTATTCCATTGCTGTACGAATTGGATGAAAACCTGGTTCCACTGAAGAAGGGTGGCACCTACCTGGATCCAGATGCACAGGCGAAGATTGATGCTGTAGCAAACCAGGGTAAGTGATTTAATAAATCCTTATTAAGTGAGGCTTCCGCTTTGGCGGGGCCTCACTTTTATGTTTTTATTGGGTTTTCTTTTCCGGAGGGCGGTTTTTTGGTTGCTTTTCCGCGGAGCGTAACACGCTGAGCTGGTCATAGAACTCGGAGCGTAACACGCGGGGAGCAGGTTGTAGAGTGTTACGTTGTGGTAGTGTCGGCGAGTTACGCTTGGGTGAATTCCCCTTGATTGAAGGGCGCAACTGGTAAAATAGAAGTGGTTTTGTCCATTGACAGGAGACCGTAATGACCTTTCACATTGGTGAAACTATCGTGTACCCACATCACGGGGCAGCCACTATTGAAGAAATTAACGTTCGCGAATTCAAAGGGGAAAAGCGCACGTATTTAACTTTGCGAGTGGCACAGGGGGACCTAACGATTCAGGTGCCTGCTGATAACGTGGAAATGGTGGGCGGTCGCGACGTAGTAGATGAGGGTGGCTTCCAAGAAGTCGTTGACATTTTGCATGAAGATTCCACGGATGAGCCGGCTATTTGGTCGCGTCGATACAAGCAGAATCAAGAAAAAATCGCTTCCGGGAGTATCCGCAGTGTCGCGGAAGTAGTCCGCGATTTAACTCGCCGTGACGCGGTGAAGGGGCTTTCCGCGGGAGAAAAATGCATGCTTTCGAAAGCTCGGCAGATTCTTACTTCTGAAGTGGCGTTGGCGCGGGGTATTGATGAAGCTGCAGCGCATATTTGTTTAGATGAGATTTTAGAAGAGGTTGCTGGCGCGCATCAGCCGCAGGAATAGCTATGGGGAAACGAGTTTACGCTGTTATTACAGCAGCTGGAACGGGTACGCGCCTGGGTTACAATCAGCCGAAGGCGCTGGTTCCGTTGGGTGATAAAACTATCGTGGAGCATGCGGTGGAGCGGTTCTTGGCTCACCCGCGGGTGGCGGGCGTGGTAGTGACGGCTTTGGATGATGGGCATTATTTCGCGGATTTTCAAAAGATTTTGGAGGGCGATGCGCGTATTCTCGTGGTTCCTGGTGGGGGTAGTCGACAAGAAAGTGTTTACCGGGGCTTACAGGCGGTACCGGGGTTAGCGCAGCAGTTGGAGCAGGACTTTGTGTCTGCAGAGACTTTGGTGTTGATTCATGATGCGGCTCGTTGTTTAACTCCGGTGGAAGTAGTTGAACGCGTTGTTATGGGGTTGGAATCTGAAGCTAAAGCGGTTATTCCGGCGCTACCGGTGGTGGATACTTTAAGTGAATTTAAAGTCTTGGAAACTGAGGGCTTAGAATTCTCTGGTGAAACTGTTGACCGCGCAAAGTTGCGTGCCGTACAGACACCGCAGGGATTCCACTATGACGTGATCATGGAGGGGCACGCCCTCGGGAAAGAAAAGAGTACGGAAGAAGAGTTTACGGATGATGCTTCGCTAATGCGGCTTACTGGGGAGCCGGTGCTGATGGTCCGCGGAAGTGAGTTGAGTCTGAAAGTGACCACGCCGTTTGATTTGCGAGTAGCCGCGGCGCTGCTGGCGGATCAAGGGGTTTAGAGTAGGAACTTTGCTTAGTTTTCGATAAAGTAGAAAACACAAATAAGTTCAAATCTTTAAGGAAGATTTTGTGAGTGCATTAAACAACAAACCAGCAGGTACAGCCAAACTGCTGAACAAGAAAGTAATCTCCTGGGCAATCTGGGACTGGGGCTCAGCCGCATTCAACGCTGTAGCCACCACTTTCGTATTCTCCACCTACCTGGTTTCCAAACTCTTCGGCGACCACGACGCCTCATCCCTAAAACTATCCTGGGGCCTCACCATCGCCGGCATCATCATTGCCCTCACCGCACCAATCAGCGGACAACGCGCAGACCGTAAAGGCCGCGGCACCTTCTGGCTAGGCGCCAACTCCTTCGTAGTCTTCCTCGCCCTGCTCGGCATGTTCTTCGTCCGACCACAATCCACCCTCGGCACCGAAGGCGCACTCTGGCTCGGCATCTTCCTCATCTCCGTAGGCAACATCTTCTTCGAATTCGCCTCCGTAAACTACAACGCGATGCTCTCACGCATCTCCACCCCAGAAACCATGGGACGCATCTCCGGCATCGGCTGGGCATCCGGCTACCTCGGCGGCATCATCCTACTCTTCGTACTACTCATCTTCTTCCTCGGCGACAACCCAGTAGTAGCAGTATCCGGTGAAGACGGGCTCCCAGTCCGCCTCGCCATGCTCGTAGCCGCCTTCTGGTTCGGACTCTCCGCCCTCCCAGTCCTCTTCGCTCTACCAGGACGCGCCGTTGAAGGACACGAAAACGACGAAAAAGAAACCCTCCGCGACTCCTACAAGCGCCTCTGGAAAACCGTGAAACGCCTCTACGCAGAAGCACCCCACACTCTCTCCTTCCTCGGCGCATCCGCAGTATTCCGTGACGGCCTCGCAGGCGTATTCACCTACGGCGCTATCCTCGCAGCCGTAACCTTCGGCTTCACCCCCGGCGAAATCATCATCTTCGGTGTCGCCTCCAACGTCGTAGCCGGCGTCGTCACCATCGCCTTCGGCTGGGTAGATGACTTCTGGGGACCAAAACGCACCATCATGTTCTCACTCTCCGTCATGGTCGCTATGGGGCTAGTCGTATTCTTCTTCCACGACCAAGGAAAAATCGTCTTCTGGATCGCTGGCCTAACCCTCGCTGGCTTCGTTGGCCCAGCACAATCCGCATCCCGTTCCTTCCTCGGACGAGTCATTCCAGAAGGACGCGAAGGTGAAGTATTCGGACTCTACGCCACCACCGGACGCGCAGTATCCTTCCTCGCGCCAGCCATGTACGGTCTAAGCGTAACCATCGGACAAAACTTCGTAGCAGACGGAGAATCCGCCACCCACTTCGGTATTCTCGGCATCATCTCCATCCTGCTCCTAGGCCTACTCATCCTCATTCCAGTTAAAGAAGAACACGCATACCTAGATTCCTTCGACGGAAAATAAAACCCCACACGGAGCGTAACACTCCGCACAGGTGAAACACATAGAAAAACAACTAAAGCCGGAGTGTAACACGCCGTTTTAGGAAAACAAGCGTGTTACACTCCGGCTTTACACACAAAACCTCAACGCGCAATCAAAGCAGAAGCAATCCCCATAACACCTTCGCCACGACCCGCAAAACCCAAATGATCCGTCGTTGAAGCACCCAAATTAACCGGCGCCCCAATAACCTCAGACAAACGATCCTGCGCCTCCTGACGACGAGCCCCAATCCGAGGACGATTCCCTAAAACCTGCACCGAAACGGAAAGAACCCGCCAGCCGCCCTCGGAAATCAAACGCAACGTCTCCTTCAAAAGCGCCTCACCCGACGCCCCCGTCCACTCCGGGCGAGAAGTACCAAAATGAGTACCCAAATCACCCAAACCGGCCGCCGCTAAAAGCGCGTCACAACAAGCATGGGCAGCAACATCCGCATCAGAATGCCCCTCCAAACCCACCTCACCGGGCCACTCTAAACACGCCAACCACATTGGGCGCCCAGAATCAGGAGCAGTAAAAGCATGCACATCAGTGCCAATACCAGTACGAATCTCAGGAAAATCAGTCATAACCCTAATTCTAAATGACTCTTCCACCAACAATCAGCCAAACACCGGAGCGTAACACGCCAATCTCACCCACCACAGCGTGTTACGCTCCGAAAACCCAAACAAATGGGGAAGAAGAATCGGCGTGTTACGCTTCGGCGGTAGAAGAACACCAGCAAAAACCGTTACCCTAGAAACGTGAATCTTCATTTATACAACTCAAAAACCCGTACCGTAGAACCACTGACCCCCGTACAGGAAGGCCACGTCGGCATCTACCTATGTGGAGCAACAGTTCAAGGAAGCCCACACATCGGACACATGCGCTCAGCCGTCGCCTTTGACACCCTCATCCGCTGGCTCAAGCGCAACGGAATGAAGGTCACCTACGTCCGCAATATCACCGACATCGACGACAAAATTCTCCGTAAATCAGCTGAAGTTGGCGAACCATGGTGGGCATGGGCAGCGAAATTTGAACGCGAATTCAGTGCCGCCTACGATGCTTTAGGACTACTCCCAGCAACCTTCGAACCACGCGCAACCGCGCACATCACCGACCAGCTGAACCTCATCAACCGTCTAATTGAACGCGGCCACGCCTACGCCGACGGACAAGGAAACGTCTACTTTGACGTACATTCCCTGGACGATTACGGTTCACTAACCCGCCAAGACCTGGCGAATATGCGCACCACCGAAGACGAATCCCAGATTGACTCCGCCACCGAAGCAGGGAAGCGTGACACGCGGGACTTCGCCCTCTGGAAATCTGCAAAACCAACCGAACCAACTACCGCAGCCTGGGATTCCCCATGGGGACGCGGCCGCCCCGGCTGGCACCTAGAATGCTCCGCCATGTCCGAACGCTACCTGGGTGAAACATTCGATATTCACGGTGGCGGCATCGACCTGCGCTTCCCACACCACGAAAATGAGCAAGCACAATCTCACGGAGCTGGCTGGGGATTCGCAAACCTATGGGTACACAACGCTTGGGTTACCCTCAAAGGTGAAAAAATGTCTAAATCACTGGGGAATTCTCTGGTAGTGGCAGATATTTTAGAAACTGTTCCAGCCCCCGTGTTACGCTTCGCGTTGGGAACCGTACATCACCGTTCCACTGTTGAATACGGTGAGGAAACCCTCGCAGCAGCACAGGCAGCTTGGGATCGTTTGGCAGGTTTCGTAGTCCGCGCAACCCAACTACTGGCAGAAAACCAGGTGGCAGAAATTTCCGAGGGCGAACTGGCACAACACCCATTGCCAGAGGCTTTCGCAGCTGCAATGAATGACGACTTGAACGTAGCTGGTGCACTAGCATCAGTATACGAGCGCTTAAAAGCCGGTAACTCAGCATTAACTGCTGGCGATACAGAAACTGTGCGCGTAGCTTTATGCGATGTGCGCGCAATGCTATCAATCCTCGGTTTAGACCCAGCCTCCACGCAGTGGGCGCCGTTCGTTTTCGGTAACGGTTCTTCTAATAATGGAGCGCAACACGCCCTGGACACCCTCGTATCCGCAGTTATTGAGGAACGTGCGCAAGCACGCGCTGATAAAGACTGGGGTCGAGCAGACGCACTGCGAGACCGCTTAACAGTTGCGGGAATCGTAGTTGAAGACTCAGCTGACGGAGCTCGCTGGCACTTGGCCTGATTAACTAATAGTTTTAGGGGAGCGTAACCCGCCGAAGAAGCAGTGTAACTGCGTGACTTCGGCGTGTTACGCTCCGCTTTTACATGAGAGGTAGCTCCCTCGGGAAAATCCTTTAACCCAAAAGGCTTAAACTTTGCGTAACCAACGTGGGCGAGCAATGCCCAGCCGCGCACAAACCAAATCCACTAACTGCGGATCCCAAAACTCATCCGTACAAAACCGCACCACTTGCCAACCTAAACGGCGAATCTGCTTCGCGCGATACTTTTCCTTCAACTTAAACGGATCAGCAACATACTTTCCCTGGCCGTCCGCTTCCAAAACCGTACCTAAGCGCGGTAGCGCACCATCCGTATAGTATGTGGTTCGACCTGTATTAATCGGAAACTGCTGGGTATATGAAGTCTGGCGTAGCTGACGCATTACCACATGTAATACGGATTCCAACGGCGACTCCGAACCAGCAGAAAGTAGCCTAATCCGACGTAAAACCCGTGCCTGATAATAGTCAGAAATGTAGGTTCGCGTGTAGTACTCCAATATTCCGCGCACGTATGCTTCGCGGATTTCTTGGGCTTCATCCGGGGTGCGACGGGCTTCTACAAGGCATCGGAAAATAGCTTCCGCAGTTACGAAAGCTGCAAACGAGTTGCGTAGAGTTAGGAAATCAAGAAGCAGAAATGGGAGTGACAGTAGTGGCTGCTTGTCGATGAAAATTACAGCGTGGGGTGGGAAATCGCGGAATTTGCGGCGGACGGTGACTCCGTTTCCGAACTTGTCTTTTCCAACTACGGTGGTTGAAAACGTGCGTTGGCGGAAATAGACGAGTTGGATTTCTTGGGGGATGCTCCAAATTGGCAGCCCGTATATTTGTGCTGCTACATAGAGAGTGAGTGCTACTTTCGAGGGCGTTCGGTGCAACACTTCTTTGGCGAGCTGAAGTACTCGGCTGGGAGAGTGTAGGAGTGATGGCTGGTGGGGTTTATCGAGGTCAAAGTTGCGGGTTCTCATGTCTAAATCCTGGCAGTTACGGGGATTTAAGGACATGAGGTGGGATAAAAACTGTGGATAACTATATGGGGTGTAGTGTCCTGTGTACACGCCATTCGCAGCGTAACACTCTGTAGCGGAACACTAAACTAAAAGCGTAACTCGCCAAGATGAATCATCTTGGCGAGTTACGCTTTGAAAAGTCGCGGCTTAAGCCATTTGTAGTGGTGTCGGCGTGTTACGCTTCGGCGCGCTTAGAAGCAACTTCGTATAGTGCAATACCGGTTGCTACAGCAGCGTTAAGAGACTCTACTGCGGAAGAAATTGGAATGGAAACAATCTGATCGCAGGTTTCACGTACCAGGCGAGACAAGCCCTTACCTTCTGCGCCGGTAACTACTACCAGCGGACCGGTTGCTAAGTCCAGGTCGCGGAGGGAAACGTCTCCGCCACCGTCAAGACCAACTACGAAACAGCCAGCTTCTTTGAGTTCGCCTAATGCGCGGACTAGGTTGGTTTCCCGAGCGACTGGTACGCGAGCAGCTGCACCAGCAGAAACCTTCCAAGCAGCAGCGTTTACGGATGCGGAACGGCGTTCTGAAATGAGTACGCCGGTGATTCCGAAAGCACCACCGGATCGTAAAACTGCACCGAGGTTGTGTGGGTCGGTTACTTGATCTAGGGCTACGATCAGCGGAATTTGAGCGTTTTCTTTGGTGCGTTCCAGTAGGTCTTGTGCGCTGCAGTAGTCGTATTCAGGTACTTCAATGCCGATGGATTGGTGAGCGGATTCGCCGGATGCGTTTTCCAAGTCCATTTTGGTGACTTCGAGGACTGGCGCACCCAGGGCAGTTGCGGTGCGTACGACTTTGCCGATGCGTTCGTCGAGGGCATTTCCAGCAAGGAATACGCGGATAATATCGATACCGGCGTCGACGGCTTCGAATACGGCGTTGCGACCGACGATGAGTTCGTTGCCGGCAGCAATTTTAATGGAAGTGCGCGTGCGGTGTGCTTCCGCCTGTGCCTTCTTTTTTTCAGCGATTTCTTTTTCTACCTTGCGTTTGTGGGCTGCGTGGTAGACGCGGTCTTCAGCTTTCGGAGTTGGTCCTTTTGGTTTCAGTGCGCGACGAGAGTGTCCGCCGGTGCCTTTGAGTGGTCCTTTTTTCTTTTTTACGGAACGGCGATTAGCGTCATTTCCAGCCATTTTTGTGGGTTCTTTCTGATTTTGCGTATAAATATCGATTCTGGGTTTATTCTACAGTTCTGTTGCGTCCTTATGTTGGACAGGACCGGCTTTGCGGATTTTATCACCGTATTGTGTGCTTTTATGAATGCTGTTTTAGTTGCTGTGATTTTGATGCTGCTGTTGGCTTTGGCTCGCGTGCACGTGGTGCTGGCGCTTTTTATTGGTGCGTTAGTTGGCGGTTTGCTGGGGGGCTTGGGCTTTGATGGCACTATGTTGGCGTTCCAGGATGGTTTGGCTGGGGGCGCTAAGATTGCGCTTTCTTATGCGCTTTTGGGTGCGTTTGCGATGGCTGTGGCTGAGTCGGGGGTGCCGAATTTGTTGGCGGGTACTTTGATTCGCCGGATGGGTGCAGCGAGTTACGCTTCGGGGATTTCCGAGGGCGGTCGTTCAACTGTTTCCCATACTGAAGCGCAACACGCGGTGACGGAAACTAAGTGGTTGATGATTGGCGGCATCTTACTGATGGCGATTTTTAGTCAGAACCTGATTCCTGTGCATATTGCGTTTATTCCGTTGTTGGTTCCGCCTTTGTTGAGTGTGATGAATCAGTTGCGGTTGGATCGTCGTTTGATTGCTAGCGTTTTAACTTTTGGTTTAGTTACGACCTACATGTTTTTGCCGGTGGGTTTTGGCCAGATTTTCTTGCAGAATATTTTGCTGGGCAATATTAGTGATGCTGGTTTGGATGTGTCTGGCGTGAACGTTATGTTGGCTATGGCTATTCCGGCTGCGGGTATGCTGGTGGGGCTTTTGCTGGCGGTTTTCGTTTCTTATCGCCGCCCTCGGGAATATGCAAATCTGCCAATTGAGGGGGTTGCGAACGAGCCCGAGATTTCGAAGTATCGGATTACTTGGGCGGTGGTTGCGATTGTTGCGGTTTTCGTGATTCAGGTGGTCATGGGGCTGCTGGGTTCTAAGGCGGATGCGTTGCTGGTGGGTGCGCTGGTTGGCTTGGGTATTTTCTTGGTTTCGGGCGCGGTTAATTGGCGGCGTGCGGATTCAGTGTTTACGCAGGGTATGCGGATGATGGCGATGATTGGTTTCATTATGATTTCGGCGCAGGGGTTTGCGTCGGTTATGAATGCGACTGGTCAGATTGAGCCGTTGGTGCATAATGCGACGGCGTTGTTTGCTGGTAATAAGGCTGTGGCTGCGCTGGTGATGTTGCTGGTTGGTTTGGTGGTGACGATGGGGATTGGTTCGTCGTTTTCAACTTTGCCGATTATTGCAGCGATTTATGTGCCTTTGTGTGTTGCGCTTGGGTTTTCTCCGTTGGCGACGGTGGCTTTGATTGGTACGGCTGGGGCGTTGGGGGATGCGGGTTCTCCGGCGTCTGATTCTACTTTGGGTCCGACGAGTGGTTTGAATGCGGATGGGCAGCATGATCATATTCGTGATTCTGTGATTCCGACGTTCCTGCATTTTAATTTGCCGTTGCTGTTGGCTGGTTGGGTTGCGGCTTTGGTGCTGTAACACTTCCTCATAAGGTAAAGTTTTAGTAAAATAGAGTCAAATAAGAGCTAATTTTCAGCTTGAATCCAGATTAAAGTCCTAAAATGTATAACGATTAAATAACATCAGGTGTGATTTGTGAGATATCTGTAGCGCCCTCGGAAAGAATCTCGCTACTCTCACACCAAGAACAGTTTCGTATCACATAGGAAGTGAAGCCCTAAACGGAACAAAAATCGCGTTAAAACATACACTAGTAAAACAGCGAAAAACGAAAAGGAGGCAACATGGAAGCAACTACATTCCAAGCAATTGCCATGATCATCTACCTCGTAGCCATGATCATGATCGGGTTGCTCGCATACAACCGCACCAACGACTTGGATGACTACATGCTGGGAGGCCGCCAACTTGGCCCCGCAGTCGCAGCGCTTTCCGCCGGCGCCTCCGACATGTCCGGCTGGCTACTCCTGGGACTACCAGGCGCAATCTACCTAAACGGCCTGATTGAAGCCTGGATCGCAGTAGGTCTCACCATCGGCGCCTGGCTCAACTGGAAAGTCGTCGCCCCCCGCCTACGCGCCTACTCCCAAGTTTCCGGAAACTCCATCACTATCCCATCCTTCCTAGGATCACGCCTAAAAGACGAAACCAACATTATCCGCATCATCGCGGGCATTATCATCATGGTGTTCTTCACCTTCTACGTGTCCTCAGGCATGGTTTCCGGTGGCGTATTCTTTGAATCCTCCTTCGGAATGAACTACCACCTGGGAATGGTGTTAGTCGCAGCGATTACAGTTATGTACACCCTCATCGGCGGCTTCCTCGCAGTGTCATGGACCGACGTAGTACAGGGGCTGATGATGCTAATCGCGCTGGTCATGGTCCCAGTCGTGGGCATCATGCACGTGGGCGGGCCAGTTCAGCTTTACCATGAAATTAACGCGGTGCAGCCTGGTTTGCTTTCCCTTTTAGGATCCAAGGGCGTTCTGACCGGTGCCACCTTATTCGGTATCATCTCTGCGATGGCATGGGGTCTGGGATACTTCGGTCAACCACACATTATCGTGCGCTTCATGGCGTTAAAGTCTCCAGCGGAAGCCGAAGCAGCGCGACGTATTGGCATCGGCTGGATGTTGCTTTCCATCATTGGCGCCGGAATGACCGCCCTCGTTGGCGTCGCCGTCTACCACCACGATAAAGGACAGCTGCCAAACCACGAGGCTGTGTTCATTAGCCTGGGACAAATGCTGTTCCACCCTCTGATTGCGGGGCTGATGCTCGCAGCGATTCTCGCAGCGATTATGTCTACGATTTCTTCCCAGCTGCTGGTGACTTCCTCTGCAATTGTGGAAGATATTTACCGCGCTTTCACAAAGGAAGAAATTTCTTCTAATGATGGGATTCTCTACGGTCGTATCGCAGTAGGTATTGTGTCGGTGCTAGCTGCAGCCCTGGCGTGGGTGCGTAATGACACGATCTTGGGGCTGGTGGCTTTTGCTTGGGCTGGTTTCGGTGCATCTTTTGGCCCAACTGTTTTGTTGGCTCTTTACTGGCGTAAGTTCACTGCTTGGGGTGCTGTAGCTGGTATGGTTTCCGGCGCTGTTACCGTTGGCGTGTGGGGAAACCTTAAGGGCGGAATTTTCGAAATGTATGAAATCCTCCCGGGGTTCATCGTAAACGTCTTAGTGGCAGTGATTGTTTCCTATGCAACTGCTAAGAAGAACCCCGAGATTGAAGCTGAATTTGCTGAGGCTGAAAGGCTTCTCACCCAATAATTTTTCGGAGCGTAACACGCCGTAAACGTTGAGTCAGGCGTGTTACGCTCCGGTAATTTCAGGGCAGTTTTACTGCCTTATCAGCGTGTTACGCTTCGGGGGAAAACGGAAAAGAATCCGTGGAATAACCCTCGGAAAATAACAGAAAACCGCATAAGATAAAAGATATACAATCCGCGTAAACCAGCGGGGCAAACCCAATAACCGAAAGGAACATTATGAGCGAGCCAACGAAGACGCTTACAACTTTCGAAGAAATCGCCCAACGAGCTTTAGAGCGTGCTCGCCGCTGGGCAGACGCGTCCACCAAATACCCAATGGAATCCGCGGCGAAACTGCTGGCCAACGTCCTCGATGACCCAGATGGCCTGGACTACACGGTAGCTTTCGTAGATGGGGTAGTGCGCCCAGAAGACAAGGAAGTTGCCGCCGGGCACCTCGCTAAAATCGGCGCTCAAAATCCTGGCTTCCTACCTTGGTACCTGCGTACACCAGCCCTGGTAGGCGGAACTGTCGGCAAACACGTGCCAGCACTTTCCGTACCAGCTGCCCGTAAAGTCTTCGCTCGGCTAGTAGGTGACCTGGTCGTAGACGTAACCGACGCGAAGCTAGGACCAGCCATTCAGCGTCTGAAAGCAAACGGCGCTCGCCTGAACATGAACCTACTGGGTGAAGCTGTGTTGGGCGACAAAGAAGCTTCCCGCCGTCTGGAAGATACTATGCAGTTGCTGCAACGAGACGACGTAGACTATGTTTCCCTGAAGGTTTCTGCAGTAACTGGCCCACATAATGCTTGGGGCTACGACCAGGTGGTTAATCACGCGGTTGAACAGTTACTTCCTCTATACCAGTACGTGGCTGCTTCCGGTAAAGACAAGTTCATTAACTTGGATATGGAAGAATATCGTGACCTGAACCTCACTATCGACGTTTTTAAACGCATCCTTGACCGCCCAGAACTGCTGGGATTAGAAGCCGGCATCGTATTGCAGGCGTACCTGCCAGATACGTTGCTTTGCATGCAGGATTTGCAGGAGTGGGCGGCAGCTCGCCGCGCTCGCGGTGGGGCGCGTATTAAGGTGCGTGTTGTAAAGGGCGCTAACTTGGCGATGGAACGCGTGGACGCCCTCATGCACGGGTGGGAAATGACTACTTGGGATTCCAAACAGGCAACTGACGCGAACTACTTGCGTATCCTCGACTGGGCAATGCAACCAGAGCGGATTGAAAATATTCGTTTGGGCGTGGCTGGTCATAATCTTTTCACTGTGGCTGCGGCTTGGGAATTGGCATTGGAGCGGGGCGTTACCGAGGGTGTTGAAATTGAAATGCTTTCCGGTATGGCCACTCAGCAGGCTTCCGCCGTCCGAGAAGATGTCGGCAACCTGCTGCTGTACGTGCCAGTGGTTCACCCGGCAGAATACGATGTGGCCATCGCTTACCTGGTCCGTCGTTTGGAAGAAAACTCTGCTGACGCTAACTTCATGGCCTCTATTTTTGACATTGGCACTAACGTGGCTTCCTTTGATAAGGAAAAGCAGCGTTTCTTGGATGCAGTTGAACAAATGCAGGTAGAGGGTACTAGCCGCGTGGGCTCTAACCGCCAGCAGAATCGCCAGACTGAAACTACTGAGTCTCTTTCCGCTGAAGCGCAACACGCCGATGGTGCTTGGAAGTTCACTAATACCGCGGATTCTGACCCGGCTATGCGGGCAAACCTAGAGTGGGCAAAAGCCATTGCAGAGCGTATCCCAACTTCAAAGTTGGGCGTGAAAACCGCTGCAGAAGCAGAAATCACTGACCACGCTGAGCTGGATAAGTTCATTCAGAAGATTAAGCTGGGGGCTCGCGCTTGGGCTGCTAAACCAGCAGCAGAACGTGCTGATATTTTGCATAAAGTCGGTGTAGAAATCACTCGCCGTCGCGCAGATTTGATTGAAGTAGCTGGTGCTGAACTGGGCAAGGGACTAGACCAGGCTGACGTAGAAGTATCCGAAGCAGCTGACTTCGCGCACTATTACGCCCAGCAGGCCCTGGAACTTGAAAAAGTTAATGGCGCAGAATTTAGCCCAGTGGACGTAACCTTAGTTACCCCACCATGGAACTTCCCTCTGGCAATCCCTGCGGGTGGTGTCCTCGCCGCCCTCGCCGCTGGTTCCGGTGCGATTCTGAAGCCCGCCTCAGTTTCCAAGCGTTGTGGCGCCATCATTGCTGAATGTCTGTGGGCTGCCGGCGTACCAGCTGACGTATTCGGTTTAGTGAACGTCGGCGAAAAGGAGCTAGGTAAGGAACTGGTAACCGATAAGCGAATCGGACGCGTAGTTCTCACCGGCGGTGCAGAAACCGCGGAACTTTTCCGCTCCTGGGACCCAACTTTGAAACTGATGGCAGAAACCTCAGGTAAGAACTCCATCATCGTCACGCCATCTGCCGACCTGGACCTGGCAGTTAAAGACATTGTGAACTCTGCCTTCGGACACGCTGGACAGAAATGCTCCGCCTGTTCATACGCAATCCTCGTGGGCTCAGCCGGTTTCTCAAAACGCGTCCGTAACCAGATTGTCGATGCCGTGAAGTCTCTTAACATCGGCTGGGCAGATGACCTTTCCGTACAGATGGGGCCACTTTCAGTTGAACCAGGTGAAAAACTGATGCGTGGTTTGACGAAACTGGAACCAGGTCAGCGTTGGGTGGTTGAACCAAAGCAACTGGATGAAACCGGTCGCCTCTGGAGTCCAGGTGTGCGCGCAGGCGTAGAAGTCGGCTCTGAATACCACATGACTGAATACTTCGGTCCACTGCTGGGCATCATGCGGGTAGACACCCTGGAAGAAGCCATCATGGCGCAAAACCTCACTCACTACGGTCTAACTGCAGGCTTGCACTCTTTAGACGCTGAAGAAATTAACCTGTGGCTAAATAACGTGGAAGCCGGTAACGTCTACGTAAACCGCGGTATTACTGGCGCAATCGTGCAACGCCAGCCATTCGGTGGCTGGAAGCGCTCAGTAGTCGGTGAAGGCGCGAAAGCTGGGGGTCCAAACTACCTATTCGGTTTCGGCGAATTTACCGCCACCGAGCTGAAACCAGTTTTTGCAGAAGTAGAGCTCAAAGAACAGTTCACTGAATTACTTGCAGTGGCGGAAGAATACTTGGATAAGGACGCCCTCGAGAAATTTGTGAACGTAGTTAAGCACGACGCTGCCGTGACTGCGGAAGTATTCGACGCGCTGCACGACCCAAGCGATATCCCAGTGGAGCGTAACATTCTGCGTTACCTGCCAGCTGAAACCACGCTGCGCTTGGGTAAGGAAGCGGATATGTATCAGATTCTGCGTGCTCTCTCAGCTGCCATGGCAGTCGGTGGTTTTGCGTTCTTCGCGGAAGAAGAGGAAGCCTTCGCTCGCGTTGTTAACGGCGGTGGCCTGACTGAGATTGGTCTGGTCGTATCTGCTTGCGACTACCTGCCAATCAACCTTTCCGCGCTGCTTTCTAAGTACGGAATTCCAGTGATTGTAGAAAACCAGATACAGTTCCAGCGGCGCCTGTTGGAAGAGCACGGTTTGGGTGAACGCGTGCGTTTGGTCGCTGAAGATGGTGACGAGCTGCGTCGCGCCGTAGGTGGGTCCATTGATATTGCGATTTGGGATGGTCCGGTTACGGATGCTTCTCGGATTGAGATTCTGCCTTTCGTGCATGAGCAGGCTGTGTCGATTACGAACCATCGTTTCGGTAACCGCACTCCTCTGTCAGAGCAGGTGCTAATCGCCGACTAAACGGGGTTCCAGCTTCAGAGCGTAACACGCCGAAGTCGTTAAAACCCTAAATATTCAACGGAGCGTAACACGCCGCGGAGATTTTCTGCAGCGTGTTGCGCTCCGGATTGTTTTATAGAACGTGGCTTTTGTTTCTGGAGGGCGGCGCACAAAACACCACTTTGGTGAGTTACGCTCCAATAGGTGGAGCACCCATAGCGTCCCGTTTAAATAACAGGTAAAATCTGGGAAGTAGAAGCTCCATTTTCTGCACCGCGTTCAAAATGCAAACGCGGAAGTCTAGTTTTGGCTGAAATGCCAATTGGAGGAATCGAATATGCCAGCCGTGATTGTCGTAGGCACCCAGTGGGGCGACGAAGGTAAAGGTAAAGCAACCGACCAAATCGGTGCAGACGTTGACCTGGTGGTAAAGTTCAACGGCGGTAACAATGCAGGCCACACCGTAGTTGTAAACGGTGAAAAGTACGCACTGCACCTACTGCCAGCAGGCATCCTTTCTGAGGGTGTTACCCCAATTATCGGTAACGGCGTAGTAGTAGACCTGGAAGTCCTTTTCCAAGAAATCGAAGCTCTGGAAGCGCGTGGACGCGACACTTCTAAGCTCCGCATTTCCGCTAACGCACACGTAATTCCTTCCTACAACCGCGCTATGGACCGCGTAACTGAAAAGTTCCTCGGTAAGCGCCAGCTGGGTACCACTGGCCGTGGTATCGGCCCAACCTACGCAGATAAGATGAACCGTATTGGTATTCGCGTGCAGGATCTGTTCGACGAATCCATTCTGCGTCAGAAGGTTGAAGGAGCTCTCTCCAACAAGAACCACCTCTTCACTAAGGTTTTCAACAAGCCAGCTGTCGAAGTTGAAGAAGTAGTACAGGAGCTACTGGCATTCGCTGACCGCGTACGCCCAATGGTAGTTGACTGCTCCCTGGAAGTTAACAACGCTTTGGATGCGGGTAAGACTGTTCTATTTGAAGCTGGTCAGGCAACCATGCTCGACATTGACCACGGCACTTACCCATTCGTAACTTCCTCTAACGCTACTTCCGGTGGTGCGTGTACTGGTGCTGGTGTGGGTCCAACCCGCATTGACGCTGTTGTTGGTGTTACTAAGGCTTACGCTACTCGCGTGGGTGAAGGTCCGTTCCCAACTGAACTCTTCGGTGAAGAAGGTGAAGATCTGCGTGCTCGCGGTGGTGAATATGGTGTAACTACTGGTCGTCCTCGTCGTACCGGCTGGTTTGACGCAGTGGTTGGTCGTTACGCTACTCGCGTTAATGGCTTGACTGACCTGGTGGTTACTAAGCTGGATGTGCTCACTGGCTACGAACAGATTCCTGTTTGTGTTGCTTACGATGTTGATGGCGTGCGTTTTGATGAAATGCCTGCGGATCAGACTTCTTTCCACCATGCGAAGCCTATTTTTGAATACTTGCCTGGTTGGACTGAGGATATTACTCAGGTGCGTAAGTTTGAGGATTTGCCTGAAAATGCGCAGCGTTACATTGAATTCTTAGAGGAAATTTCTAAGGTTCGGGTTTCTGTGATTGGCGTTGGTCCTGGCCGTGAGGCTTCTATTGTTCGTCACGAGTTTTTGAAGTGATTTTTAACGTTTTCTGCGAAGCGTAACACGCTGAGCTTATAAATATTTATCGGAGCGTAACTCGCCGAAGTTATTACTTGTGTGTGTTATGCTCCGTTTTTTGTGGGAAATACTTGGGGGCGGAGTGTTACTCTTCGGGGACGAAGCTACAGATTGATTTTGGGAATCATTTTCATTAAGGTTGTAGGGGAGAAAAACAAACACGTCCAGCACCCACCAAAACCTTAATGACAAAACTAAAACACTTCACCAACGCCCTCGGGAAAGCAAGCCTCGCGGCAATCCTCGCCACCACCGCTACGCTCACCGGAGCATGCACCCAAACTGCGCTCCCACAGCGCGACGACAACGTGCTGGACATTGTCACCTCCACCGCAGTCCTCGCTGATATCACGCAAAACGTCGCCGGAAACCGCGCTCGCGTCACCAGCCTCATGCCCGCCGGAGCTGACCCGCACTCATACGAACCCACCCTGCGCGATGTCCGCAACATCGCCAACGCCGACGTAGCCTTCACAAACGGGCTACTACTCGAAGACAACGCCTTCATTCGCACCATCGAAACCAACACGCGCCCCGGAACCCAAATAATCCACCTCGCAGAAGACTCCAGCCAATACGGCACCCACCACATTCCGCTCATCGAAAACCTCAGCCTCGACACCATCTGGTTGGGACTGCGCGTGCGTGGAACCGGCGTAAACTACGGCGCCACCCGCAACTCAGACGTAAAACTAAGCGCCACAAACCTTAATGGCCCTGGTGAACTCGCCGGATTCCTAACCACAACCTTCGGGCAACCAGAAATCTACATTAACTCAAAAGACGGCTTCGAAAATGACACCGCCACTCTGCCCGTCGACGCCCACACGCACATGAGCTGGGCCTTCACCAAACCCGGCATCTACGAGCTGGACGTGCAAGCAATCCTGAAAATAAACGACACCGCGAACACCGAAAAAGTAATTGATAACCAAAAAATCACTTTTGCGGTGGGCGTGAATTCGCATGATCTGCCAGGAAAAACCACGGTTTTAGATCACGGACATCAAGACATCGCAGTGAATCTAGACCAGGGGAAAATCGTCCTTGAAGGCGACTCCCTGGCCGACGATAAAACCCAGCCAAAATCCACTGCCGTCACATACGACCCGGCAACTACTGTAATTGCCGTACCAAATAAGGCGTTGCAACAGATTCCTTCCGAACCAGCGTTTCGTTTCCTAGGGCGGGCAGGGGAAGAAACCTACCTGCTACCGCAAGCCGTGTTAGGTAAACACGTACACGGCGAAATCGATCCGCACTTGTGGCATGACGTTGCGAATGTAAGCGCGTACGTGCAGACGATTCGAGACACGCTCATCCAAAAAGACCCCGCGGGAGCGAAAATCTACGCGGAAAATGCGGATAAGTACCTGGCGGAATTGGCTGAAACAGATGCTTACGTCCGCACTCAAATCCAAGCAATTCCAGCGAAATCACGGCATTTAGTGACAACTCATGATGGCTACGGGTACTTAGGTGAGGCGTATGGGCTGAATATTGCCGGGTTTGTGACGCCGAATCCTGCCATTGAACCATCTGCGCGAGATTTGATTGCGCTTACCCGAACTTTGCAGAACCTGCAGGTTAAAGCAGTTTTCTTAGAGCCAAATTTGGCATTGCGGGCGAATAGTTTAACGCAGATTGCGGACCGTTTGGATGTACGGGTTTGTCGGATTTACGGCGATACTTTCGATGAGAAAGTGGATTCTTACATTAAGTTGATGCGGTTTAACGCCGATAGTTTGCATGATTGTTTACTGGGGAAAGGGAAGTAGATGAAGTTGCGTAAGGTAGCGACCGTTGTTGTGGTGGCAGCTTTGCTGGCTGTTGGTGGCTTGGCGCCAGCGAATGCGGAGGTTAAGGATCCGAATTTGGAGCAGACGGTTTCGGATTCGGAGAGTTACGCTCCGGCGGGTGAACAGCGGGTGCTGACTGATGGGCACGTTGATTTGGGTCCGGTTTATAGTTCTGAGTCTGGCGTTTTATCTTTGTTGGCTCGTGATGACACGGCGGAAACCCCGGTGTGGCGCGATGTTAATGACGTGGTTTTCAACGTGGGTGATGTGGCGCAGCAGGTACTTCCTGAGGGGGATACCTATGATTTCACGGGTGCTGCCGCTGGGGAAACTGTTTGGGCGCTTCCGCAGACGCAGGTAGCTGGCGTTCCTTGGCTGGGCTGGAATACGCAGCATCCGCAGTTGGCGCAGGCAGTTGATCGTGGGGTTACTTTTGAGTTTTTGGGTCATCAGGGGGATGGTGATTTCACGGTTTTCTTGCAGGCGGGTGGTTTTGGTGAACCGCAGGTGTTGTGGACTTCCGCTAAGTCTGAGGCGCAGTCGATTTGGGTGGATGCTCTGACGCATACGCATGCTAACTGGGTTTTCACTAAGCCGGGTGTGCATTTGGTGAAGTTGCGGGTGAAGGCGGCTTTGCAGGATGGTAAGGAAGTTTCTGCAGAGGGCGTGTTACGCTTCGCGGTTGGAAATGTGAAAGCAGATGAGGCTTTTAGTGCGCAGTGGCAGGGGAGTGCGGCTGAGTCAGCAACTGCTGGCGATGGTGCAAGCAGCGAGTCTGCTGTGACTGTGGCTGATACTTTTTCTACGGTTGGGCGAGTTACGCTTGGCCTGAGTGTGGGGGCAGTTGTCCTGTTGGCAGTTTTGGGATTCCTTTTCTTCCGAGGGCGTAAAGCACAGGCCGCTGTTTTTTCTGAATCTCAGGATTCTTAATCTTTTCTGCCGAAGCGTAACACGCTGATTCCCAGATTTTCCCTTTCTAAAACCGAAGCGTAACACTCCGAACTCGCGTGTTTAGCTACAAACCAGCGGAGCGTAACACGCCAAGGATAGGGAAGTCGGCGAGTTACGCTTCGGGAAAAACTTACAAAATTGACGTAACCAGTAAGGAAACTTAACTGATGAATCACCCTCTTGAAGTGACAAACCTCTGCACCGACTTAGGGCGCAGGCGCGTCCTCACAGACGTGAACCTCACCGTGGGAAGCGGCAAGTTCGTGGGTTTGATTGGACCCAACGGGGCCGGTAAAACCACGCTACTGCGTTCCATTTTGGGACTGATCCCTACCCGCCAGGGTGAAGTTAAGGTTTCTGGTTTAACTGGTAACAAAGCTCGTGACTTAATTGGCTATGTTCCGCAACGACACGAGTTTGCTTGGGATTTCCCCATTGACGTTAAAGGGGTAGTCATGACTGGGCGGACGCGTCGCATCGGGTGGTTAAGGCAACCGAAGGCTGCTGACTATCAGGCTGTGCACGCCGCCCTCGAGAAAGTAAAAATGGTGGACCTAGCCAAGCGTCCCGTCGGGGAACTCTCTGGCGGGCAACGCCAACGCGTGCTGATGGCGCGCGCGCTGGTAACTAACCCCGATATTTTGCTGCTTGACGAACCATTCACCGGTCTGGATATGCCCAGCCAGGAACTGCTTTTGGAACTATTCCAAGACCTTGCTGCCAGTGGAACTTCACTGCTAATGTCCACGCACGACTTGGGGTCAGCTGCGGACGTTTGCCACGAAATGATTTTGCTTAACAAAACTGTGGTGGCGCAGGGAACGGCTGCGGAACTCGCAGATCCGGAACTGTGGATGCGAACTTTTTCAGTTAAAGCTAACTCGCCACTACTACGCACGGTAGGAGTCCGCTCATGATTTCACTTTGGGAGTTTTTCCAAGATCTTACGAACCCAGCGTTGGCTTTCTTGCCGAAGGCGTTGCTGATTGCGGTTATGAGCGCTACCGTTTGTGGCGTGGTGGGTACGCACGTGGTGTTGCGTGGCATGGCGTTCATTGGGGACGCGGTGGCGCACGCGGTTTTCCCAGGTATTGCAATTGCTTTCGTACTGCAGGGGTCTATGCTGCTGGGCGGTGCCGTGGCGGGCGTGGTGATTGCCGTGCTGGTGACGTTGTTTTCGCAGAATCGGCGCGTTAAAGAAGATACGGTGATTGGTATTTTCTTTGCGTTTGCTTTCGCGTTGGGGTTGATTATTATTAGCCAAACCCGCGGGTATACTGCTTCGCTTTCGTCTTTCTTATTCGGGTCGATTACAGGCGTGCCAGATTCTGACATGGTGTTGGTTGCGGTAGTTGGTTTCGTTGTGATTGCAATGCTTTTGGTGTTGCATAAGGAGCTGGTAACGGTTTCTTTGGACCGGGAAACCGCACGAGCACAGCGTCTGCCAGTGCTGTGGTTGGATTTGGTGCTTTATCTGCTGGTGACAGCTGCCGTGGTGATTTCGGTGCGCACGATTGGCAATATTTTGGTTTTGGCGCTGTTGGTTACTCCGGCGGCGGCGGCGCGTATGTTGACGGACCGGATGGGCGTGATGATGGCGCTTTCAGCGTTGATTGGTGGCGTTTCTTCGTTCTTTGGCTTGTATTTGTCGTGGTCGTTGGATGTGCCAACAGGGGCGATGATTGTGATGGTTGTGACGGGAGTTTTCTTTGTGGCTTGGTTGCTTTCTCCGAAGCAGGGGATTGTGGTTTGGTTGCATAGCCGTCGTGAAATGGTCGAAGCGTAACACTTCGGTGGCTTGTGGGATTTTCGAGGGCGGAAGGTATAGGGTTTCTGCGGGGAGTGTTACGCTCCGTCCTTAGAAACTCAAGGGAAAACTTCGGTAAACCGAAAAATTTCAGAATGAAACGTAATCGTGGGACTTCCCGCCTGGAAATTTTGCCTGACCATGAGCGATAATTAATAACGTGACTTATGGCGCAAACGCGCGTCACAAGATAATGACCAGTGGATGTTAAAGATGGCATCCAGGAAGTACAAATGCCGCAGGAGGCGAAAGTATGACCGTAACGCTCGAGGACATCAAAGCAGTTGCTCCGTCCAACGCACCAGCAGACGTAATCGAATGGGTTGCAAAGGTTGCAGAACTAACCACCCCAGATCGCGTTGAATTCTCCGATGGTTCACAGGAAGAATGGGACCGCCTCACCAACCTCATGGTTGAGAACGGCATGTTCACCAAGCTGAACGAAGAAAAGCGTCCAAACTCCTTCCTGGCTCGCTCCAAGCCATCCGACGTTGCACGTGTTGAATCCCGTACCTTCATCTGCTCTGAAAAGGAAGAAGATGCTGGCCCAACCAACCACTGGGCAGATCCAAAGGAAATGAAGGAAACCCTGAACCGCGTATTCACCGGTTGTATGAAGGGTCGTACCATGTACGTTATTCCTTTCTCCATGGGTCCTCTGGGTGGTCCAATCTCCCAGCTGGGTATCGAAATCTCTGACTCCCCATACGTTGTATGTAACATGCGCATCATGACCCGCATGGGCTCTGCAGCTATGGACCTGATCAACGAAGGTGCTGTTTGGGTTCCAGCAGTTCACTCCGTTGGTGTTCCATTGGCAGAAGGCGAAGTTGACGACAACTGGCCATGCAACGATGAAAAGTACATCACCCACTTCCCAGAAACCAACGAAATCTGGTCCTACGGCTCCGGCTACGGCGGCAACGCACTGCTGGGCAAGAAGTGCTTCGCTCTGCGTATCGCTTCCACCATGGCACGCCGCGACGGCTGGATGGCAGAACACATGCTGATCCTGCGTCTAACCGAAGAAAAGACCGGCAAGCAGTTCCACGTAACCGCTGCATTCCCATCCGCATGTGGTAAGACCAACCTGGCTATGCTGGAACCAACCATCCCAGGCTACAAGGTTGAAACCGTTGGTGACGACATCGCTTGGATGCGCCCAGGCCCAGATGGCCGCCTGTACGCAATCAACCCAGAAGCAGGCTTCTTCGGCGTTGCACCAGGTACCTCTTACTCCACCAACCCAATGGCAATGGAGACCATGAAGGCTAACTCCATCTTCACCAACGTCGCACTGACCGACGACGGTGACGTATGGTGGGAAGGCATCGACGGTGAAACCCCAGCACACCTGATTGACTGGCACGGCAACGACTGGACCCCAGAATCCGGCGAAAAGGCAGCACATCCAAACTCCCGCTTCACCGTTCCAGCATCCCAGTGTCCAATCATCTGCGAGGACTGGGAAGCACCACAGGGTGTTGCAGTTGACGCAATCCTGTTCGGTGGCCGCCGCGCTACCAACGTTCCACTGGTAGCTGAAGCATACTCCGCAAACCACGGTGTATTCATCGGCGCATCCGTAGCATCCGAAGTTACCGCTGCAGCAACCGACGTGAAGGCAGGCTCCCTGCGTCACGACCCATTCGCAATGCTGCCATTCTGTGGTTACCACATGGCTGACTACTGGGGCCACTGGATCGAAATGGCTGAAAAGCTGGGCGACAAGTTCCCTAAGATCTACCAGGTTAACTGGTTCCGCAAGGATGACGAAGGCAACTGGTTGTGGCCAGGCTACGGCGACAACTCCCGTGTTCTGGACTGGATCGTTCGCCGCGCAGCAGGTGAAGTTGAAGCAATCGACGGTGTAACCGGTCGTTACCCTAAGTTTGAAGACTTCAACTTGGCTGGCTTGGACTTCTCTGAAGACACCTGGAAGAAGCTGTTCCACATTGATCCAGAAGCATGGGCAGCAGAAATGAACGAAACCGAAGAGTACTTCAAGCAGTTTGGCGATAAGCTACCTGCAGAAATCACCGAAGAACTCGCTAAGTTCCGTGCTCGCATTGCAGAAGCAAAGTGATTTAACTATTAGTTAAATAGTTGCTATAGTCCGCCCTCGGAAATCCCAAAAGGATATTCTGAGGGCGGATTTTCTGTTTAAAATTAGTGGAAAATCACTCAAGTAAAGAAAAATGGGAGAGCGTTTAAACTTAGAAATTTGATACTATTAATTTAGTTTATTGTATGTAAAGTCAATGGTTTTCATAGTTATGGGGAATCTAATGGGGTTTAACCGCGTAACAGCACGATTTTTAACTCGCTCTCTCACTGCATTTTTATTAGTAGTATTTATGCTAACGGGAATGATACAGACAGCTAGTCACGCTGCTACGCCAACAGCTAGCGCGGAAGCTGTCGCCCTTTGGAATCAAGTTAAAGATGAATATAATGCAGTAACTGCTTCCGAAGTTGGTGAGTACGTGGGGATTCGTACACGTGCAACTGAACGTCTAGAAGCTATTAAAGTCTTTAAAGAAAATAATAATAACCAGCAACCTTCGGAACAGCAGATTCAAGCCCAACTGCTGGAATTTGCTGTAAAAGTAGTAGGCTACGACAAGAGCCTACCTAAAGCTAAGGCAGATTTCGATCGGTTAATGCCACTTTTGATCGATTCAATGAACGCCACCGAGAAAACACCAGCTAACCTGCGTGCAAAAAAGCTTGATATTTTAGGTGGATTAGCATACCTGTACCGCTACTATGACTTTAAAATCGGTGAAGAACGAGCGATTGACGCGATCCTTTTCGACAAGACAGCCCCAGCGAACCCTACTGTTAGTGCCTATGATCGCGTACTGAAAATTCGTGAAATAAACGGGTTTTTAACTGTTGGTGTACAAACCACCGAACAGTACGCAGCTAAAATTGCTCGATATACCGGTTACCCAACAGTCACTGATTTCATTGAAGCTAAGCTTGCTAAGAATCTACCTGGAAAAACTGCGCAAGAATGGCTTATGGAAAACTCAAAAGCAGTTATCTATGACACGGAAAAACGTTCCCTTTGGACAAAGTTCAAAGAAGACGAAATCATGCGTGACTACCTGCTACTACTCCTAAATCTTTCAGATAACAGTCTTTACGTAGGCAACTCTGAATTTTCCATTCAGTTTGGTTTAACCTCAACATACGGTGGTGCTCAGAACCCACAGCTCAAGCCACTGCTAAAAACCACCATAGACAACAACCAAAGGTTTACAGACTTTTGGATGCGCATGACTCATAATCCACAGGGAATGGACTATAAAGGTCATGTTATTGTTAATGACACGTGGGCGGATCAGCAGAACCTATCAGGTAATATCAACAGCCGCTGGGCTCGTCCCTACGCTACTGGCGCGGACGCAGCTCTACTCGACTTGTTCTATAACATGCAGGTGCGGTTAGGAGCTCAGCAGGTCGGTGCAGTAGCAGCTGGATCACACATAAACTACTACTTAATCAAAGCACTTGGAGAAGAAGGCGTTTCAACTTACGCGCACGAAATGACCCATATTTATGATGGTAAAGTCTGGTTCAATGAACAAGGGCGACGTGCGACCATGCGCGTAGAAGACTACGCACGAGGCTTATTTGAAACGGACGACAATACGCAGGGAACTACCCCAGCTAATCCTTACCCGCCAATGTTCAACCTGAATCTGGCGTTTACACTGGGCGACAACCGTATTCAAAACCGGACTCCGGAACGCTTTGCGACTCGCGAGGATGTACACCAGTACGCAAACGGTCTAATGGATGTAATCAACAGTCTAGACGCAATGGAAGCGTTAGAATCGTTGAAGCTTCCAGCTACAGACAAAGCGTTACTATTCAACAAAGTTGAAGTAAAACGTAACACCCGAGAAACCTGGAAAGAAACCTGGTTCACTTACTACCAAGATTCCTGGAAAGACGTCTTTACAAAACTAACCCCAGCGGAAGCAGAAAAATTAACCACCGTAGATAGCTTAGTTGACAACCAAATTTTGTCAGCAAAGTACCTACCAAAAGGAATTGCGTCCTCAGAAGTAGAAATCGGTGTAAACCAGTACGTAGTTATCCCACTATTTGAACCAATCTACGCGGGATTAGAACCAACAAATGAAGGTACCGGTTCAGTAATGTTCCGTCGCTACGCATACGATATTCTCAGCGAATACGGATGGGACGAGGGTTTCATCGCCTACCTTTCTGGGAAATACCAGAATGAACAGGCCGCGCTGCAGGGAATCCTGACACGTCATAGCGGAAATATTCGAACCTTTAAGAAAGAGATGTACCAACGTCGAATTGAAAAATTCGATCAAATGAAACCCGCAGCGGGTTATGCAACCGCCACGGAAATGCAAGCAGCCATGAAAGCTGCGGTGGCACAAGACTTGGCAACTATCAAAGCAAATCAAGGGCGTCAAGGTCTGGACCCAACATACGGTGCAAACGCAGTACGCAACCTAAAAATGCGTATTCTAAACTCTTACCTAAACAGCACGGATGACTTCCGCGACACCATTTATAAAGAAAAATACAAATGGGAGCTGCCAGTATCAGCAAAGGTAACCTTAAATGAACCAGCGGCATTCGCAGCAGGAGACTTCAAACTAAAGGTAACCCCCGCAAAGAACAATCCAGCAGATGGCGTAACAGGCTTACCAACGGCTTCCATTGAAGTACCCGCAAATGGAGAAACCAACCTAGAAACCTGGACATTCACTAAACCAGGAACCTACACTTTTACCGTAGCTCAGGTGAAAAAAGATAACACTCTGATTAGCTACGATGAAAACGAAGTAACTGTCACGGTCGTAGCGCAAGCACCGCAATCTCCACCGGTTTCAGCAATGAAAGACACTGACGGTGCTATCAAACTTTCACCAACGGTAACTTACCTGAAGAACAATCAACCTACATCTAAAATTGAGTTCAACAACCTCTGGCGAACCTGGTCAAAGGACCACACCACAACGCCAATAAAAGTTACCCTCACTGAAAATGGGCAACCGAAAACACTTGCAGAAGCAACCTTCCAAATGACCGTAACAGCCAATGCGGCTAACCCCAGCAACGGGGTAACGGGCGTGCCAACAGGCTCAATTACCGCAGTAAACGGTCAGTTTGTGATACCTACCTATACGTTCACAAAGCCAGGAACCTATAAGTTTGTGTACCAACAGGCCAAGGGAAATACGCCAAATGTAACCTACGACCTTGAACCACTGGAAGAAACCATTGTAGTAACAGTGAACCCGCAGGATCCAACACAGCTGCTGGCTACTTCAACCTGGTCACGAAATGGAAATGCGTTAACTGAGCCACCAAAGTGGGAAAATACATACCGTACTCCAGAAGCAAAATATAAGTGGAATCTTCCAGTAGCAGCGACAGTTACACTCACCGAAAATGGAACACCGAAAGACTTCCAAACGGGAGACTTTAAGCTAGTTGTCCGCCCTCGGGAAAATAATCCTGGAAACGTGGGGAACCTGCCAACTAACCCAGTAAGCGTACCAGCCGGGGGGCAAGTGAACCTAGGTGCTTGGGAAATAACCACACCAGGAACCTACCATTTCGAAATCCTGCAAACCGACACCACTAATCCAGCCTACGTTTACGATGCAACCCCGGTGCTGCTGGAAGTTGTTGCGCAAGCTCCTGTAAATAGTGGAGCTGGTGCACAACCAGGTGCAGATGGCTACGTTACTTTAACGGCAACGGTTTCCTATTCTAAAAACAACGCTCCAGTAGCTGATATTCGTTTTGAAAATACAGTTAAGCCAGTAGAAAAATACCGTTGGGAACTACCAGTAGCGGCAACCGTTACTTTCACGGAAAATGGCCAAGCCAAGAGTTTCCAAACCGGAGACTTTAAGCTACAAGTTACAGCTAAGGACACGAACCCAGGTGTGGCAGGTAACCTGCCAACAGGTGAAATAACTGTAAATGCAGACGGTACTGCAGATCTAGCAAAGTGGACATTCGCAGAACCAGGAACCTACGTATTTACCGTTACGGAGGTACTCGGCAACGCTGCAAACACCACCTATGATGGCAAACCTGTCACTGTAACCGTACACGTTGAAAAACCGGCGGTTAAACCAGCAGACAAACAAGCAGGTGCCGACGGATTCATTGTGCTAGAGCCACGTGTTGAAATCACGAAAGACGGTAAAGTAGCTCAAGAAATTACCTTCGCCAACACATATATGACACCCGCACCAGTTGAAACCTTTGTTGATACTACAGAGACTGTTGTTATTAAAATAGAGACTGAAGAAACCGCAGATCCAACCCTATACATCGGTATGGATGTAGTAGTGCAACAAGGCATCCCAGGTGAAAAGCAGCTTGTGAAACGCCAGCGGTATGTTGATGGTCGGCCAGTAGGAGATCCAGTGCTGGTCTCTGAAACTACCACGGTGGAAATGAAGCCTCACGTGATACGTAAAGGCACTAAGCCAAATGCTGGGGAAACCACCGTCGTAACAGTTGAAAAAGTTGCAATCGAAACTGTTTACGAAACCGATCCAACCTTAGAAATAGGTAAAGAAGAAACCATTGATAACGGGACAGAAGGACAAGTAGAGGTAACTACCGTACAACCAACTTGGAACGGCCAGCCGCAAGGTGAACCGCAAGTTACTCGGAATACAGTGGTGGAAATGAAGCCAAAACGTATTCGTCGAGGTTCTAAAGCAATAGTTTTGGAACCAGGAAGGTACGTAAAGAAGGGTGAGCCAGCATTTGCTGATCCACTTCCAGAAATTGCGATTACGGATATTCCAAAGGTTGTTACCCCAACTTCCCCTGCTATTACTCCAACTAAACCACAGCTACCTAATACTGGTGTGACTGCTGGCGTACTTCTGCTAGTTGCTGGAATAACAGCGCTGTTTGGTTTAGCTGCTCGTGGAGTTTCACGCCGCAAGTAGGAGTGAACGCAGCCGGATAGCTGCATTAATTTAATAAATAGTTTCCCGAGGACGAAGCATGACACGGCAAAGTCGGATAGTAGCATTCCGACTGGTTGATATATGCAACGCCCTCGGGAAATTTTTATTCCAAAACCAGTTCTAAGATGAGTTAGCACCTCAGCGCTGAGCGTGAGGTTACGGGAATATAATGGCAGAAGGATTGCTAGGGGGCGTGTTACGCTTCGGAAAATGCCAAAGTAATCATACAAATCCGCCCGTCCTATGGACAATGTCGCGCGGACTGCGGAAATTACATAGGCTAGGATAGTGTGGTCATAAGGCCACTTTCACTTCGAACGTTCCCCGCGTAAAGCACGCAAAACGAGGAGTAATGATGGGTCGTATCATCGTTGAAGTTATGCCAAAACCAGAAATTCTGGATCCACAGGGAAAGGCCGTGATGGGCGTGCTACCGCGCGTCGGTGTCACGGCCTTTACTAGTGTGCGACAGGGCAAATGCTTCTACCTTGATGTTGAAGGCACAGTAACTGAAGAGCACTTGGCTCAGGCACGTCACGCTGCGGAAGAACTCTTGGCAAATCCAAATATAGAGTCCGTAGTACGCGTTGAAGCAGCGGAGGAAAACAAGTGACCCGCATTGGCGTAGTAACTTTTCCTGGCACGCTAGACGACCAGGACGCTTCACGCGCAGTTCGCCTCGCAGGTGCAGAACCAGTTCAGCTGTGGCACAAGGACCGCGACCTGCATGACGTAGACGGCGTAGTACTCGCCGGCGGCTTCTCTTACGGCGACTACCTGCGTTGCGGCGCGATTGCCCGTTTCGCTCCAGTAATGGATTCCATTATCGAGGGCGCCTACAAAGGCCTCCCCATCCTCGGTATCTGTAACGGTTTCCAGATTCTCTGCGAAGCTCAGCTACTTCCCGGCGCGCTGATTCGTAACAATCACCAGAAGTTCATCTGCCGCGACCAGAAACTCCGCGTAGAAACTACTGATACTGCTTGGACTAAGCTATTCACCGTCGGCCAGGAAATCACCGTGCCATTGAAGAACGGTGAAGGTTGTTTCGTAGCTGAAGAAGAACTGGTTAACCGCCTGGAAGGCGAAGGTCAGGTAGTATTCCGCTACGTTGATTTCAACCCTAACGGCTCTTTGCGTGACATTGCGGGTATCTCTAACGCAGCTGGCAACGTAGTTGGCTTAATGCCACACCCAGAACACGCTGTTGAAAAGGGCTTCGGCCCAATCGCTGGCGATGAACCACACGGTGGCGTTGACGGTTTGCAGATTTTTGCTTCCGCTGTCGCTTCCATTATGGGCTGAGCAGCCTAACCGTAATCTGACTAAGATAGCTTAAAATAAGGAATGAACGTGCGCGAACATCCAGATACGATTGATGACGCAGCTGCTACCCCGGATAAGGAAATGCCTTGGAAGGAACTCGGTCTGAAAGAAGACGAGTACGCTTCCATCGTGAACCTCCTGGGTCGTCGCCCAACCAACGCAGAACTGGCCATGTACTCTGTAATGTGGTCCGAACACTGCTCCTACAAGTCTTCTAAGAAGCACCTGTCCGAACAGTTCGGTAAGAAAACTACCGAAGCCATGAAGAAGCACCTGATGGTCGGCATCGGCCAGAACGCTGGTGTGGTCGATATTGGTGACGGCTGGGCAGCTACTTTCAAGGTAGAATCCCACAACCACCCTTCCTTCGTGGAACCATACCAGGGTGCTGCTACCGGTGTTGGCGGTATCGTCCGTGACATTATTTCCATGGGCGCTCGCCCAATCGCAGTGATGGATCAGCTACGTTTTGGTGATCCTAAGCATCCTGACACTGCTCGCGTAGTACACGGTGTTGTATCCGGCGTGGGTGGCTACGGTAACTGCCTGGGCCTGCCAAATATTGGTGGCGAAACCGACTTTGATCCTTCCTACCAGGGCAACCCACTGGTTAACGCACTGTGCGTGGGCGTTATGCGCCACGACTCCATTCACTTGGCAAACGCAGAAGGCGTTGGCAACCACGTGATTCTGTTCGGTGCGCGCACCGGCGGTGACGGTATCGGTGGCGCTTCCATTCTGGCTTCCGAATCTTTCGAGGACGGCATGCCAACTAAGCGCCCATCCGTACAGGTTGGCGACCCATTCATGGAAAAGGTACTCATTGAAGCTTGTTTGGAACTCTTCTCTGCAGGTGTTGTAGAAGGTATTCAAGACTTGGGTGCAGCAGGTATTTCCTGTGCAACTTCCGAACTGGCTTCTAACGGTAACTCCGGTATGCATGTTGATTTGGAAAACGTATTGCTACGCGACCAGACTCTGACTGCCGGTGAAATCCTCATGTCTGAATCCCAGGAACGCATGATGGCAGTAGTTACCCCAGAAAACCTCGATCGCTTCATGGAAATCATGGCGAAGTGGGATGTGGAAGCCTCTGTAATCGGTATAGTTACCGGTGATGGTCGTCTGACTATCGACCACTTTGGTGAACGTATTGTTGACGTTGATCCTAAGACCGTTGCCCATGATGGTCCGGTTTATGACCGTCCATACGCACGTCCACTGTGGCTGGATGAACTGCAGATTCACGACTCTTCTAAGTTGGCTCGCCCAGCTAACCGTCGTGAAATTAAGGAACACACTGTTGATATGCTGACCAGCGCAAACCAGGCCGGCAAGCAGTGGGTAACTGACCAGTATGATCGTTACGTGCGTGGTAACACCACTTTGGCGCAGCCAGATGACGCTGGCGTAGTTCGCGTTGACGAGGACACTAACCTGGGTGTCGCAATCGCAACTGACGCTAACGGCTGGTACTGCAAGCTGGACCCATACGTAGGTGCCCAGCAGGCTTTGGCTGAAGCCTACCGTAACGTTTGTGTAGCTGGTGCGGAACCACGCGCAGTTACTGACTGTTTGAACTTCGGTAACCCAGAAGACCCAGACGCCATGTGGCAGCTGGTTACCGCCATGACCGGTTTGGCAGATGGCTGCCAGACTCTGGGAATCCCAGTTACCGGCGGTAACGTTTCCCTCTACAACTCTTCCGGTAAGGAAAAGGGCAACATTGATTCCTCTATTAACCCAACTCCAGTTGTAGGTGTTCTGGGTGTAATGGATGACGTGCGTCGCGCTCGCCCATCCGGCTGGTTCAACGAGGGCCTGGCAGTTTACGTTTTGGGTGGCACCGCTGATGAACTTGACGGTTCTGCTTGGGCTCGTGACGTCCACGGTCATTTGGGTGGACACCCACCTGTAGTGGACTTCGCTAAGGAAGTTGCTTTAGGTAACGTCCTGCGCGCCCTGATCAACCAGGATGGTCCTGACGGTCAGCCACTGCTGGCAGCAGCGCATGATATTTCTGACGGTGGTCTGATTCAGGCACTGGTTGAAGCATCTGCACGCGCTGGTATTGGTGCTTCCGTGGATATTTCCGCACTGGTGAAGGACAATGAAATCTCTGACTTCGTAGCCCTCTTCTCTGAAACTCAGGCCCGTGCGATTATCGCTGCTCCGGAAGGCGCACACGAAGCAATCGTCGCTGCCGCCGCAGCGGAAGAAGTACCTTGCTACCGTATTGGTGTAACTGGTGGAACCTTGTTGTCCATTGCTGGCGCTGACGCGCTGGGTGATGTAGCTAACTTCGACCCTGAACTTATGGGTGTTGAAGCTGACGCAGGAGCTGCTTTCGGTGAACCAGGTGAGTTTGGTCCACTGGTACTGCGTGTATCTGAACTGCGTGAAGAACTGGCAGCAGTGCTACCTAAGTACTTCTAAGGTTTTCTAGTCATATAGAGCAAAAACTCACATGCGAACGAAGATTCGCATGTGAGTTTTTGCTTACCCGATTTGAAAAATCACATGGGAAATCACGTTCGCATATGACTATCCGCCCTCGGGAAATAATCGAAGCGTAACTTGCCCACCTCGCCGAAGCGTAACCCGCCGTGGTCAAAAACAGACCAACTTTTTGGACAAGATTTACAAAGTAGTAATGATGGATGTTTACTTATATAGGACCATGTGGCATAAAGCCAAGGTATGCGCTTATTAAAGTAAGCGTAAAACGGAATATACAGGAGTACTGAATATGACTAATCGTGTTGAAGAGGTCTACGCAGAAGTTGTACGGCGTAACCCAGCTGAACCTGAATTCCATCAGGCAGTTCACGAAGTACTAGAATCTCTGACTCCGGCACTGGAAAAGAACCCACATTACGCAGACTACGCGCTGCTGGAACGCCTGGTTGAACCAGAACGCCAAATCATCTTCCGAGTACCTTGGATCGACGACGCCGGCAACGTTCGCGTCAACCGCGGCTACCGCATCGAATTCAACTCCGCGCTCGGCCCATACAAAGGCGGCCTGCGCTTCCACCAGTCCGTAAACCGCAACATCATCAAATTCCTCGGCTTTGAACAGATCTTCAAGAATGCCCTCACCGGTCAAGGAATCGGCGGCGGTAAAGGCGGCTCCGACTTCGACCCACACGGCAAGTCCGACAACGAAATCATGCGCTTCTGCCAATCCTTCATGACCGAACTATTCCGCCACATCGGCGCAGAAACCGACGTCCCAGCAGGTGACATTGGTGTAGGCGGCCGCGAAATCGGCTACCTCTTCGGCCAGTACAAGCGCCTCACCAACCGTTTTGAAGCCGGCGTACTCACCGGTAAGAAGCTCGGCTGGGGCGGTTCCCTGGTACGTACCGAAGCAACCGGTTACGGCACCGTGCTCTTCGCCCAGTCCATGCTGGAAACCCGCGGAGAAAGCCTAGAAGGCAAGCGCGTTCTGGTATCTGGTTCCGGTAACGTAGCAACCTACGCAGTGCAGAAAGCACAACAGCTAGGAGCAGTTCCAATCACCATTTCTGACTCCTCCGGTTGGGTACACGACCCAGCAGGCATCGACCTGGATCTGCTTAAGCAGGTTAAGGAAGTTGAACGTGGCCGCGTATCCGACTACGCTGCTCGCCGCCCAGGCTCCACCTTCCACGACAAGGGTTCCGTCTGGGACGTGCCAGCAGAAGTAGCCTTCCCATGTGCAACCCAGAACGAACTCAACGCGGATAACGCTCGCACTCTGCTGTCTAACGGCTGCCAGGTAGTTTCCGAAGGTGCGAACATGCCTTCCACCCCAGAAGCTATCGAACTGTTCCAGGGCTCTAAGATTCTATACGCGCCAGGTAAGGCAGCTAACGCAGGTGGCGTAGCAACTTCCGCACTGGAAATGCAGCAGAACGCTTCCCGCGCAAAGTGGACTTTCGAACGGGCTGAAGCAGAGCTAACTGCCATCATGAAGAACATTCACGATGATTGCTTGGCAACCGCTGAAGAATACGGCGACCCAGGTAACTACGTGTTGGGTGCTAACATTACTGGCTTCACTCGCGTTGCTGACGCAATGCTGGACCACGGTGTAATCTGATTCCGCCAGGCTGAAAGAGGCTATTTTGGCTACGCGTCAGATTAGTTCTGAAGTTGGCTTAACTGCAATCCGCTCCTGCTTGGCGGTTTTAACCGCTGATCCTGCTTTAAGTGGGGAAGAAGCTGGGGCGGATTGCCTGCTTTCACCGGTAACGCCGTCGCAGTGGAAAACAGCGGTGCGTTGGGGTTTGCAGGAGCTTGCGCGTTTAGCTCCGGGGCGGGCAGTGGAAGTGCGGGTTCCTCCGGCGGGTGCCGTCCAAATCCTTGGGGGTACTGTTCACCGGCGGGGGACTCCACCGGCTGTGGTGGAGATGAGTATGGAAGCGTTCGTTGCGTTGGCGGGTGGCGTGGTTTCTTGGACGGATTTATCCGAGGGCGTTGCGCATACTGCTACAGGAAAGCGTTTAATCTTAGATGCTTCTGGGGAACGAGCTGACTTAAGCCACCTTTTCCCGTTGATTTAATACTGTAATTAGTCGGAGCGTAACACTCCCAAGATACTTATCTGGGCGTGTTACGCTCCGACTAATTTATGCCTATTATTTGTGAGTTCAGCGTGTTACGCTTCGAGGTGATTAAGAAGCAAACTGCTGCAAATACACAGTCGTATCAGCAGGCACTAACAAACCAGTCTGACCCTCAGCATCCTCAACTGGCTGCAAATCAGCAGAAGAGAAAACAACCTGCCAACCAGCTGGAACCAACGCCGGCTCAGCAAAAGTAGTAGCCACCACAATCGAGCCACGCATACCAGACTCAGCGTGTACACCCGTATTGACCAAGGCAAGCTCAAATGCAGCAAAATCTTCTAAACCGGAAACATCATGCAAATCGCCCTCAGCAAGACCCAAATCGCGACGCAACTGCAAAAGCAAACGATACCAATGCAAATGAGAATCAGCAGAAGCTAACTGCGTATCCACAGCTAACTCAGCCCACTCCGCCGGCTGTGGCAACCAAGTCTGCCCAGTTGGGCTAAAACCAAACCCAGCAGCAGATGCCTCCCAAGGAAGTGGCACGCGACAACCATCACGACCCGCCTCTGCATGCTGAGTGCGGAAGAAAGCTGGATCCTGCCGAACTGAATCAGGCAAAGTAGTGTGCTCTGGCAAGCCTAACTCCTCACCCTGATACAGGTAAGCAGAACCAGGCAAAGCCATCATCAACATATGCGCGGCCTTAGCACGTCGTAAAGCTAACGCTGCGTCAGGTTGTTCCTCCCAAGTGCGGATGCCATTAGGGCCCTTACCTGTCTCAGACAAGCCCATCCGAGACGCCGCGCGAACTACATCATGGTTAGAAAGTACCCAGGTAGTAGTAGCGCCAACAGAATCCATAGCCGCTAAAGAATCCTTAATCACCGCACGTAGATCCGCGGCATTCCACTTACAACAGAGGAAATCAAAGTTAAAAGACTGATTCATTTCATCAGCGCGCACAAACTTTTCAATCCCCTGACCCGGAGCCACCCAGGCTTCAGCTACCAGAATACGGTCTTGCCCAAACTCATCTAAGACCGAGCGCCAACCGCGGTAGATTTCATGCACACTATCTAAATTCCACATTGGTGGTGGAGGCACGTCACTAGCTAACTTGTCGCCGCCATCAACCATGCCCCAGTGGAACTGCCAGTCCGGCAAAGCCGCATCTTTCATTAGTCCGTGCGCCACATCTACGCGGAAACCATCCACCCCACGTGATAGCCAGAAACGCAAAATGTCATGGAATTCTTCACGCACCTCAGGGTGCTCCCAGTTCAAATCAGGCTGGGAAGAGTCAAATAAATGCAGGTACCAGGAACGATCATTTTTCCATGCGGAACCTGGGGCATCTGGACGGTCACAGACTCGTGTCCACGCAATCGAACCGAAAATTGAAGTCCAATCGTTGGGTGGGAACTTGCCGTCTGTAGTTTCGTTTCCTTCCGCGTCACGACCAGGGCGGAACCAGTAGCGTTCTCGTTCCGCGGAACCTGGGCCGGCAGCTAAGGCTTCTTGGAACCAGGCGTGTTGATCAGAAGTATGGTTTGGAACTAGGTCTACGATTACTCGTAATCCTAGTGAGTGTGCGTGATTAAGTAGCGCGTCAGCATCCTCTAAAGTACCGAAAAGTGGGTCAATTGCCCGATAATCAGAAACATCGTAACCCGCGTCCTTTTGTGGAGAAGCGTAGAAAGGAGACAACCACACTGCATCCGCACCAAGGTCAGCAATATGCTGCAAGCGTGCCGTAATACCAGGCAAATCACCCACGTCAGGTAGAGTGCCGGCGTTAGAAGCCGCGTAAGAACGCGGATAAATCTGGTAGATTACCGCACTGCGCCACCAGTCATTGGACTGGGAGCCAGAATGCAGCAGAACAGCGTTAGTGGGGAGTGCAGAAGTCATAGACCCTCCTTAGGTCACGCTAGGGTAGTGGTGGATTCACGAACAACAAGTTCGGAACGGAAAGTCATGGAGTGGTTTTCAGTAGTTACTCCAGTGATTAAATCGTGCAGGGTGGATACTGCAACTTCAGAAATTTCGCGCACTGGGTGGCGGAAAGTAGTTAGCGGTGGGTTCGTGAAACTAATTAGTGGAGTGTCGTCGAAACCAATGATTGACAGGTCATCTGGAACTGAGATTCCGGCGGTTTCACAGTATTGTAAGCCACCGAGTGCCATCATGTCAGAGCCGTAGATGATGGCAGTGCAACCAGCTTCGACGAGTTTCTTAGTCGCTGCTTGACCGCCCTCGAGAGTAAAAAGGGTGTGGGTAATGTGAACCGGCTGTTCTGGGTAAAGGGCCTGCATTTCTTTGGTGAAGCTGGCAACTTTGCGGGCAGCGGGAATGAAGCGGGCGGGCCCAACTGCTAAGCCGATTTCAGAGTGTCCCAGGGTGCGGAGGTGGCGGATTGCTTGGCGCATGGTGAGCGCGTCGTCGAGGGAGAAATCGGGGGCTTGAATAGTTGGGTTTGAGCCGTTGATGGTTACGAACGGTACTTTTTGTTCAATGAGAGAGTGGTAGCGGTCCGGGTTGGATTCCATGTCGGCGTGTAGGCCGGAGACGAAAATGATGCCGTTGATGCCGTGGTCAAGGAGTAGTTGCACGTGGGTGTCTTCGGTGACACCACCGGCGCGTTGTGTGCAAAGAATTGGCGTGTATCCGAATGAGGTGAGGGCAGTTTCTAGGTTTTGTGCGAAGAGTGGGAAAACTGGGTTGGATAGTTCGGGGATGACCAGGCCGATGAGGCGGGTGGGGCGGCGACGCAGTTTTTCGGGGCGTTCGTAGCCGAGCAGGTCGATGGCAGTGAGGACGGCTTGGCGGGTTTCGGGGGCGACGACGTCTTTTCCGTTGAGTACGCGGGAAACGGTCGCGGTGGAAACTCCTGCTTGGTCGGCGAGCTTGGCGAGGCTAATCCGATTTGTCATTACGAAATGTCCTTATTCTGCGGGTGAGCTGGTGGGGAGATGATTTTCGGGTGGGTTTTTTAGTTTCTTCCCGAGGGCGTTGTGTGACAGGTTCTTTGCAAAAAACGCTACTCAAATCCTTGTAAGATTTTACAGTAAAATTTCAGGAAATTACCGTCGTTACCAAATTGTATCCAAAAGAAAAGACGGTAATTCAAGGAAAACGAAAACGTAAACGGAATTAATCTAAAAAACTTCTTGAAAGCTGTTGCAAAACACTGATGAAGTTATTAACCTATTTTCGACATTCCATCAGCGCGGAAGCTGAATGAATGAAATACTCAAAAAATAACTAATAGGAGAAGAAATGCGACGCGGCATTGTACTTGCAACTGTTGCAACTCTGGGCCTGGGCCTGGCAGCTTGTGGCGGCACCGCTGAAAAAGCAGCTGACAAGATGACTGAAGGAAACGAAGCAGCAACAACCGACGCAGCCCTGACTGTTTGGGTTGATGATAACCGCAAGGAGGCAATTGAAGAAGCAGCTAAAGCATATGAAGAAGCAACCGGCAATAAAGTTGCTGTTGTTGTTAAGGACATTGTCAAGGTTAAGGATGACTTCCAGACTCAGGTTTCCAACGGTGAAGGTCCAGACATCACTGTTGGCGCACACGACTGGTTGGGTGCTTTCGTAGCAAACGGTACTGTTGCTCCACTGGAATTGGGTGACAAGGCTGCTGACTATTCTGAAGTTGCAGTTAAGGCATTCACCTACGACGGCAAGGGCTATGGTCTGCCATACGCTATTGAAAACATAGCGGTTATTCGTAACGCTAAACTGGCTGACTCCACCCCAGCAACCTTCGAAGAATTCGTTGCAAAGGGCAAGGCAGCTAACGTAAAGTACCCATTCCTGGTACAGCTCGGTGAAGAAGGCGACCCATACACCGCATACGCATTCCAGACCTCCTTCGGCGCACCAGTATTCGAATCTAACGAAAACGGCTACACCGACAAGCTGGCACTGGGCGGCGAAAACGGCGTTAAGTTCGCTGAATGGCTGAAGGCAAACGGCAAGACCGGCACCGGCCTGCTGGACACCTCCATCAACTACGACATCGCAGTTGAAGCATTCAAGAACGGTGAAGCACCATTCATCATCGGTGGCCCATGGATGGTAGGCGACTTCCAGAAGGCAGGCATTGAGGTTGCAATCGACCCAATCCCATCCGCAGGTGGTCAGCCAGCACAGCCATTCGTTGGCGTACAGGGCTTCTACGTATCCTCCAAGTCCAAGAACGCTCTGCTAGCATCCCAGTTCCTCACCGACTTCGTTGGCACCAAGGACGTACAGCTGGCAATCTATAAGGCTGGTAACCGTACCCCAGCTCTGAAGGCAGCAGCTGAAGAAGCATCCAGCGACGCAGTAACCGCAGGTTTCGCAAAGGTTGCTGAAGGTGCAGTTCCAATGCCATCCATCCCAGCAATGGGTACCGTATGGGGCTTCTGGGGCAAGACCGAAGCAGCAATCGTAAACGGTGAAGATCCAAAGGCAGCTTGGGAAAAGATGGTTTCTGACATCCAGGCTGAAATCGATAAGCTCGCTAAGTAATCTACTGGCGTAAAATAGACGTGGCGTGTAGGAAGCAGAACTGCTACTACACGCCACGTCATATCCCCATCAAAAGTGAGGACTCATGAAAACAGAGACTGATCGTTCACAGCGATCCACAAAGAAGAAAGAGCAGATGAGTGGCTCCGTTGCCACCACGTGGTCTGCTGGCTTCTTCGTAAAACTAGCCCTGATGGCCGGGGTTAATGCCCTGGGTCTTTACATCATAACGGCTGCATTCACCAAGCAATCCTGGACTATTTTCGCATTGTCACTCATCACGTTAATCGCTGTTGATTACGTGTACTTCTCTCCACGCACCCTAGCTTTGAAGTACCTAACCCCAGGTTTGGTATTCCTCCTAACTTTCCAGGTATTCGTAATTGGCTACACCGGCTACGTAGCGTTCACCAACTACGGTGACCGCCACCTGCTGGACAAGGCTTCTGCAGCAGAATCCATTCTGCGTCAACGTGTTGACCGTGTAGAAGGCACCGCAGAATACCCACTGACCGTCGTGGAAAAGGATGGTGCACTTGGTTTTGCGATCATCGACGGCGATGACGTGAAAGTTGGTACCCCAGAAGAACCTTTCGAAAAAGTCGAGGGCGTTAAGCGCGCAGGTAACATTATCGGTAAAATCCCAGGTTGGGAAGTAGTCAACATCGGTAAACTCGGTGACCGTCAGGCTGAAGTTCTGGGAATGCGCGTGCCGCTATCTGACGATCCTGAAGACGGCCTGGTAGGTACTCAGAACGCATCCACCGGTTACGTATTCGAAACCACCATGGAATGGGATGCTAACGCTGAAACCCTCACCGACCTTAAGACCGGCGACGTTTACACCGCAAATGACGAAACTGGTTTCTTTGAATCCAAGTCCGGTGAAAAGCTTGAAACCGGCTACCGCGTTTGGGTTGGCATCGACAACTTCAAGAAGGCATTCTCTGATTCTCGTTACGCAGGTCCGTTCTTCAAAGTGCTGGCCTGGACCGTAGCATTCGCCTTCCTCTCTGTAATCACCACCTTCTTGGTAGGTATGGTTCTGGCGCTCGTCATGAACGATACCCGTATGAAGGGTCGTAAGGTTTACCGTACGATTATGCTGCTCCCATACGCTTTCCCAGCGTTCATGACAGCATTCCTCTTCGCCGGTATGCTCAACCCTAAGTACGGCTTCTTTAACCAGGCATTCTTCGGTGGCGCAGAAATCCCATGGCTCACCGACCCATGGTTGGCTAAGCTTTCTGTACTGGGCGTAAACCTCTGGATGGGCTTCCCATACATGTTCCTCATCTGTACCGGTGCACTGCAGTCCATCCCAGCTGAACTTAACGAAGCAGCTAAGATCGATGGTGCATCCGGCTTCCAGATTTGGCGCCACATCACCCTGCCACAGCTGATGATTCAGGTATCCCCACTGTTGATTGCATCCTTCGCATTCAACTTCAATAACTTCAACCTGATTTACATGCTCACTAAGGGTGGCCCAGCATTCGCTGATGCCTCCGTCCCAGTCGGTCACACCGATATTCTGATCTCCATGGTCTACCAGGTAGCTGGTCTATCCGGTAAGGCAGCTCGCGACTACGGTCTGGCTTCCGCAATGTCCATCATGATCTTTATCATCGTTGGTACCGTCTCTATGATTAGCTTCAAGCGTTCTAAGTCTATTGAAGGAGCACAGTGATGACTACTAAGACTGTTGAACCGCAGAATAAGAAGAGCTTCGGAAACTGGTTCCGCGAAATTGGTTTCCGCCACGTTGTTGGCTTCATTGCAATCGTGTACTCAGGTTTCCCAATCCTGTACGTACTCTCTGCAGCACTGAACCCAAACATTGGTACCACCCTAAGCTCCTCAAACACTCTCTTCGCAGCAGTATCGTTGGAAAACTTTACTGAACTGGGCGAAAAGACCATGTTCTGGACCTGGTTCCTGAACACCCTGGAAATCGGTATTATCACCGCAATCGGTACCGTGATGATGGGTGCTGCCGCAGCATTCGCATTCTCCCGTTACCGTTTCAAAGGACGTAAGGGATCCCTGCTGGGTCTGATGGTTATCCAAATGTTCCCACAACTGCTGGCATTCGTAGCAGTCTTCCTGCTGCTCATCACCTTGGGTGATATCGTTCCAGCACTGGGCTTGAACTCCAAGTATGCGCTGATCGCTGTTTACTTGGGTGGCGCACTGGGTGCAAATACCTTCCTCATGTACGGTACCTTCAACTCCATTCCAATCGAACTGGATGAAGCTGCTCGTATTGACGGTGCCTCCCACGCCCAGATTTACTGGACCATTGTGCTCCCACTGGTAACCCCAATCCTCGCAGTGGTTGCGCTGTTGTCTTTCATTGCTTCCTTCAACGACTTCATCTTGGCATCCGTTGTGCTGACCGGTCAGGAAAACTGGACCGTAGCAATCGGTATGAACAACTGGGTCGGTGGCAACGAAAAGCACTGGGAATGGTTCACCGCAGGCGCAATCATTGCTTCCCTGCCAATCCTGTCACTGTTCCTATTCCTGCAGAAGTACATTGTTGCAGGTCTGACCGGTGGTTCCGTGAAGGGCTGATATTTAAAGAAACTTCACTTCCAGTTTCCTAACTGAGGGGACTCGCTAAGGCGAGTCCCCTCACTATTTTCCATACCTCATTTTCTCGAAGCGTAACACACCAAGCTCGTTCACCCCCGAAGCGTAACACTCTGGAAACCCCACCACCGCGTGTTACGCTTCGAGGTTTAGATGCTGTCGGAGAGTTACTCTCCGAAGATGTAATGAAGCTCAGCGTGTTACGCTCCGGTGGAAAGACCGGGCAGAACGCCCTCGGGAAAATAAAAATCCGCAGAAACCTACCCAACTGCGCTACCATCGAAGTATGGATATCACTTCAAAACTAATCACCGCCGGTGCCGTCGCCGCCGCCGGATTCGTAGCCGATAAAATCGTTGACAAAGGCTGGGTAATGGTCACCGGACGCCCCGCCCCAAGCAAAGAGGAAGAAGATACCGCAGCACTCGTAGAAGTACTCGTCTTCGCAGCTATCTCTGGCGCTGTGGTTGCCCTCACTCGCCGCTACGCACTACGCGGAACCAACAAATTCATCGCCAAACGCGAAGCTCGCGCGCTACAAGCCTGAAACCAGTAGCGTAAACCAAACTTAAGGGGATGCCCACTGCGGGTATCCCCTTAAAACGTTTCAGGGATAAACCAAGGGGAAAACCAGGGCAATACCCAATAGAACGCACACCAAAAACCACGCAGACTGGAAGTATGAATGAACACGTAACTAACTACCAGCCTGACATCAACACCGGCATCTACGTAAACGCACTAACGAAACACTACCAACGAGAAGGTGTAACCGTGCCCGCCCTTAACAACGTCACCCTGCACCTCGCGCGCGGCGTACAAGTCGCCATCATGGGCCCCTCAGGATCAGGAAAAACCACCCTCTTGCATACCCTCGCAGGGATTATCCCACCCACTTCTGGGTCAGTCCGCCTCGAAGGACAAGAACTAGTCGGCATGAAAGAAACCGCATTATCGAAACTACGGCTAACACGCTTCGGGTTCGTATTCCAAGATGGGCAGCTACTTCCCGAACTCACTAACGAAGAAAACGTAGCACTACCCCTCATGCTTTCCGGCGTTGCAAAGCACACGGCAATCAATCAAGCCCAAGCGCAACTAGCCAGCCTCGGCTTAGACGGCTACGGCGCCTACCGCCCCGGACAACTATCCGGCGGACAAGCCCAACGCGTCGCCATTGCCCGCGCGCTAATCACCCGGCCGCAAGTCGTTTTCGCTGACGAACCCACCGGTGCATTAGACCAAGCCACCAGCGCGGAAGTAATGAGCGTCCTCACCCAAGTCACCGCCGCAAGTGGAACCACCCTGGTGGTAGTCACCCACGACCAAAACGTAGCGAACTGGCTACAACACGCCATCCACATGCGCGACGGGCAGATAACTTCCGTCGTGCCACGCGCCAGCTGCACGCACGCCGAATCCCATACTGCGTCTGCCGCAGAAACCAATACAGAAATTTCCGAGGGCGCCAAATGAAAACCCTCCGCACAAACCTAACTATCCTACGTCGCAGCCGTGACAAGACCACTAGCCTCCTCACAGTCATTGCACTGGCCCTACCGCATACGGTATTCCTGGCAGTACTCGGGGGAGTACTAATGTTTAAATACCGCTTCGACCACCCCACTAATGACTTAATGAAAAACGGGCCACACCTGGGGTTAGCCGTATTCGCAGCGATTTTACTGATTATTCCGGCACTGTCAATGGGAGCAGCAGCCGCGCGACTCGGACTATCACGAAAAGCTAAAACCCTAGCAACCTTGCGTTTAGTAGGAATCAGTCCGGCAGAAGCTAGAACCGCAGCCGTCGCTGACACCCTCCTACAAGCCCTGCAAGGGATCCTTACCGGTAGCGCACTTTACGTAGTCACCCTGCCTGTTTGGACACTACTTTCCTTCCAAGACGTGCAGGTAACGTCCTCGGAAATGTGGATGGGCGTCGTGCAGCTAACTGCCGCCGGACTGGGAATGCTTATTCTCACCGCCCTGTCAGCCCTATTAGCCATGCAAAAAGTAGCGATTACTCCGCTGGGAGTAGTTAAACAAAACCAAACCACCCGTATCAACAAGTGGAGCGTAACACTCACACTAGTATTCTTCGCTTCCTGGTTCCTGGTGGCGCCTTTCATAATGCAAGGCAGCGTTGCGGCAGGATTAACCGTGCTACTAGTGTTTTTAAGCGGAAATATCGCCCTCATGAACGTAATCGGGGTGGCAGCCGTAACCCTACTGGGCCGACTGATTGCCCGCGTGTCACGCTCCGCTTCCGGAATGCTAGCAGGACGCCGCCTTGCCGCCGACCCGAAAGCCGTCTGGCGCTCTTTTGGCGCCCTAGGACTAGTAGCATTCCTCGTGGGCGTACTGCTACCGGGAATGTACTCGCTGTTCGTACTTAGCGACCCCAGCTCCGCGGATACAGAAGTAACTATCATCATCCACGATCTCACCCTGGGACTGGTTCTTACCATGGCGATTTCAACCGTGCTGGCGGCAATCTCCACAGCCGTGCAGCAAGCAATCCGTGCCCTCGACTCAGCCTCACAACGCCAAGCGTTACTACGTATGGGAGCTTCCAAAGACTTCTGGGTACGAGCCCGACGCGCAGAAGTAAGCTACCCAGCGGTAATAATCATTGGCGGAGCTACGCTCGCGGGAGTAGCTTTCGCGTCACCAGTCATGTCAGTTGGCAACATTTTAGTAGCAGTAGCTGCCGCCGTACTATGTGCCTTAGCGGCCCTCATGCTGGTACTCACCGCCGCTGAAACCGCAAGACTATTAGAAAAATAACTAACCCCTTGGTATTTGCACTTGGAAGCAGCCTCTCCCAAGTGCAAATACCAAGGGGTGGGATTAATCCCACCGATTTGGACTTGGGACCAGCCTTTCCCAAGTCCAAATACCAGTGGTTACATGTTTTTTAGTGATCTTCTTATAGGAACGCTTAGTTCAGAAGCTAGAACCTCAACAAACCTGATGTCCATAATTTGCTTTGAGTTATATCGAACTAAATCAATTCCTTGCACCTTTATCGCAGACTCACGGTAATCTTCACGGAAAAAATATTGGGAATCAGCTTGCTTTTCAAAACCATCGCATTCAATACCTACATACCTTTCTCTACCGCGCTTATCGATCCACAAGAAATCAAGCCAATAAGTTGTTGATCCGTATTTCACCGAGGCTTGCGAAATAACCTCAAGATTTAGTTGCAGGAGTGCAACAAAGGTTAAGGATTCAAGAATGGATTCGCACAGGGGGTTTATCCAGTTAAGTCTGCGCATAATACGTTTGCGATATTTTTTCGGGGCATATTGCTGACACAGATTGAGTAAATACTGTTGAATTTCGGGTAATTTCTGCTTAAGTGTAGCAGCTGTTTCTCTTTCGACCTGGAAAATTTTTCGGATTAGAGCATTTGCATTGATCATTGCCGTTCGCACGTCTGTTTGGCTTAAAAGCTCGATTATGAAGTAATCCCATCTGAGTACCCGCAGGCCGTTTATTTCGTCGATTGCTTCGATGGGGTAGTTGCGTTGCTTGCGTTTAACTTTAGTGGTTGCGTTGGTGGAGGTTGTTCCAACGTGTGAGTTACCAGATTTGTTGACTTGGAGGTAGCAGATTTCGATGACCATTTGCTGATTGAACGTGGGGAGAACGTATGCCAAGGCGGCGGTTTGTCCCGTTAAAGCAGTTTCGGCTCGGCTGAATTTCAGTGTATGTTCTGCTAGTTTTAGTAGTTTGTATCGAGTGAGATGCCAAGCGGGTGTATTTTCTGTGAGGATGAGTTCTGTACCGCGAAATAGTGGTTTCCGGATGAGTGTTTCGGCTGAGAGGGGACCGTTTATACGGGGACAGGGTGGGAGAAGGACTTGTTTTGGCATGTGACGATTGTGGCATTTTCGAGGGCGGAAGGAACATGTTTTTCGGAAACTGTGGATAACTTTTTGATTAGAAATCTACATGCCTTGGCCTTTGCACTTAGGAATTGGCTTACGGAAGCGCAAATGCCAAGAGGCAGGCTTAACCCGCGAGCAGGTAGCTAGAGGAAAAACCAGGTAAACTAGATTACGCGACAGGGGAGCGGAGCGTAACTCGCCGAAACTAAACAGAAACCCCAAGTTTCTCAAGTTTCAGCGACGAAGCAAAAAACACCGCTGAGAGTGCGCACAGCGCAGACCCTCGAACCTGATACGGTTAGCACCGACGCAGGAAGTCGACTCTCAAAGTGGAAACACATACCTATCGTTAATAAAACGAAAACTGTTGCGCCAGCTTAAACGGAAACCGACACCGACCGCCCTCCGGAAAATCAGAGGGAACTAAGCAAAGCGCAACCCAACGCATGGAGAAAAATGAAGAAAGCAGTATCCAGCCTGGCAATCCTCGCAGCCGGAGCACTCTTCCTATCCGCTTGCGGAACCGGCGCAAACAACGCTGAAAAAACCGAAAAACCAGCTGCAGAAGCAAAAACCGTAACCGTACTGGCATACGATTCCCTCGAATTTGAAGACGATCTGAAAGCCGAATTCGAAAAAGAAACTGGCTTCAAACTAGATATTCAGCAAATTGGTTCCGGCGGTGAACTCACCAACAAGCTTGTCCTCACCAAAGATAACCCACTGGGCGACGTGGCTTTCGGCGTGGACAACATCAGCGCCTACCGCGCTGTTAAAGAAGGCGTTTTCGCTGAAAAAGCCGCAGAAGTAAGCGAAGCAGAAAAAGCTCAGCAGATTTCCGACGCTCCAGCACTGGTCCCATTTAACCAGTCTGACGTCTGTGTAAATGCTGACCCAGCCTGGTTCAAAGCAAAGAACCTGGAAATGCCTAAGACCCTGGACGACCTTAAGGATCCTAAGTACAAGGACCTGCTAGTCGCGATGAACCCAACCTCATCCTCCCCAGGCCTGGCATTCTTCATGGCTACCGTCGCTAAGTACGAGGACGGCTGGAAAGACTACTGGATGGCGTTGAAGGACAATGGTCTGAAAGTCACCAAGGGCTGGTCGGATGCATTCGGTACCGACTTCTCTGCCGGTGAAGGTAAGGGTGACCGACCACTGATGGTGTCTTATTCTTCCTCCCCAGCTTACGCAGTGAATGAGGCGCTGACTGAATCCGCTATTGCAAACTTGCCGGAAACTTGTTTCCACCAGGTTGAATACGTGGGCGTTTTGAATGGTGCTAAGAACGTTGCGGGTGCGGAAGCATTTGTGAAGTTCATGCAGAAGGCTTCCACGCAGGAAGTTTTCGTTGCAAACAACTATGTGCACCCAATTAATCCTGATGTGAAACTTCCAGAGGCTTTAGCTAGGTTCGGCATGCTGTCTGAGAAGCCTTTCACTTTGGACCCTATGAAGATTGATGAGAACCAGGCTCAGTGGTTGGCTGAGTGGTCTGAACTAATCGCTAAGTGATTTTAATGGGGCGACGGGCATTCTTCACTGACCGGGTTTCTAAGTTTTTAGGGACCTTGGTGGCAGTGGGTGTGCCCGTCGTTTTCCTTTCCCTTTTCTTCCTCTACCCGACGTTTAGTTTGATTTTGCGGGGTTTTATTGATGATGCGGGAGAGTGGGATTTTTCTGGTTTCACGGCGGTTTTGGGGTCTGCGCGAGTTTGGCGTGCGGTGTGGCAGACGCTGTGGTTGTCGGCGGTGGCAACGTTTTTTTCTTTGACGTTGAGTGTGCCGGCGGCGTGGACTTTGTATCGTTTGCGGTTCCCGGGGCGGGCTTTTTTGCGGGGGCTGGTGGCGGTGCCTTTTGTTTTGCCTTCCGTGGTGGTGGGTGTGGCGTTTCGTTCACTGTTTTCCGAGGGCGGTTTGCTGGGTGCTTTCGGTTTAGACGGGACGGCCACCGCGGTTATTGTCGGTATGGTGTTTTTTAACTTTTCGTTGGCTGTGCGCACGGTTGGTAACTTGTGGGTGCGGTTGGATCCGCGGATGGAGGAAGCTGCAGCTTCTTTGGGGGCTAATCCTTTGCGGGTATTTTTTGGGGTGACGTTTCCTCGTTTGTTGCCGGCGTTGAGTGCTGCGGGGGCTTTGGTTTTCTTATTTTGTGCGACTTCTTTTGGTTTGGTGTTGATTTTGTCGGGCACTTCGGTGTCTACGGTTGAGACGGAGATTTATTTTTTAACAACTGCGTTGTTGGATTTGCGTTCTGCGGCGGTATTGTCGATTGTACAGTTGTTGGTGATTGCTTTATCTTTGTGGGTTTCTAAGCGGGCGCAGAATTTTGGGGCGCGCACGCAGAAGTTGCGTACGGATGTGGTGGCTTCACCGGTGCGAGTGCGGGATTTACCGGCGGTGTTATTCACTTTTGCTGTGGTAGTGATTTTATTGGTTTTACCGTTGGTGAATATGCTGGTGTCTTCGTGGCGTCGTGGGGGCGAGTGGACGTTTTCTAACTACTTGGATTTATTTGTTCCGCGGGCTGCGCGGGTTTTGAAGGAGCCGGTTTGGTTTGCGTTGCTGCGTTCTTTTGAGATTGCGGTTTATGCGGCGGGGATTGCTTTAGTTATTGGCGTGTTGGTTTCCGTGGTGATTTCGCGCCGGCCAACTAGTCGTTTTTCTAAGTTGAGTTTGAGTGGGTTGGATGCTTTATTTGCTTTACCTTTGGGTGTTTCCGCGGTTACTGTGGGTTTTGGTTTTTTGATTTCTTTGGATGCGCCTCCGCTTGATTTCCGACAGTCTTGGTGGTTGATTCCGTTAGCGCAGGCGATGGTGGCTGTGCCTTTGGTGGTGCGTTTAGTGTCGGGGGTGTTAGAGCAGATTGATCCGCGCCAGTTAGAGGCGGCGGCTGTGTTGGGTGCTCCTTGGTATCGGGTGCTTTGGGCGGTGGAGTTGCCGTTGGCGTCGCGTTCTATGGTGTTAGCGGGGGCGTTTGCGATGGCTATGTCGTTGGGCGAGTTTGGGGCGACGTCGTTTTTAGCGCGTCCTGCGGAGCCTACTTTGCCGGTGGTTATTTATCGTTTGGTGGGGAAGCCGGGGGCTGCTGAGCAGGGGATGGCTGTGGCTGCGTCGGTTATTTTGGCGGTTTGTGCGGCTTTGTTAATGGTTGTTGCGGAGGCTTGGTTTGATCGCAGTGGGGTGAAGCGTAACACGCCGGCTGTGGGGAAGTGAGTGGTGATGAGTGATTTAGTATTGCGTGATGTGAGTGTTTTTTATGGTTTTTTCCAGGCTGTGAAGAGTGTTGATTTGCGGGTTCCGGCGGGGCAGATTGTGGCGTTGCTGGGTGGTTCTGGTTCTGGTAAGTCGTCGCTTTTGCGGGCTATTGCGGGTTTGGAGGCGGCGGTTGGCGAGTTACGCTTCGGGGATGTGGATTTGCAGCAGGTGCCGGTGCATCGACGTGGTTTTGGTTTGATGTTTCAGGATGGGCAGTTGTTTGGGCATCGGAGTGTGGCGGGTAATATTCAGTTTGGGATTCGCCAGCTTCCACGGGCGGAGCGTAACTTGCGGACTTCGCAATTGCTTGAGTTGGTGGGGTTGCCGGGGTTTGAGAAGCGGCGGATTTCTTCTCTTTCTGGTGGTCAGCAGCAGCGTGTGGCGTTGGCGCGTGCGTTGGCTCCGCATCCGCAGTTGTTGCTTTTGGATGAGCCTCTTTCGGCGTTGGACCGGGGGTTGCGTGAGCAGTTGGCTGTGGAGATTCGCCGGGTGGTGAAGGCTGCGGGGTTGAGTGCGATTTATGTGACTCATGATCAGGAAGAGGCGTTGGCGGTTGCTGATCGGGTGCTGGTGATGCAGGATGGCGTGATTTTGCGGGATGCGACGGGAGTGCAGATTTGGCGTGATCCGCAGTTTAAAGAGGTGGCGCAGTTTTTGGGGTTCCCGTTGATTTTGCCGCTCGCGGTGGCGGGGGAGTGGGGTTTTGTTGTTCCCGAGGGCGGTGCTGATAGCGATTCGGCGAATGGTCGGTTTTTTGCGTGTGCGCCGCATGCGTTTAAGTTGTTGCGGGTTTTTTCCGCGGAGTGTAACACTCGAATCTTGTTTGATGTGGCGGAGCGTAACTCGCTGAATCCGCGTTTTGTGGCGGAAGTTTTGGGTTGGCGGATTGGTCGCGCGCAGGTTGAAGTGTCGTTGCGTGGTCCGGGTGGCTGGGAGTTTTCTGTTGCCGCGCCTTTAGGGGTTTTAGCTGAGTTGGAGGCTCATGTGGGGGTGTTACGCTCGGGGGCTGAGAGTGGTGTGGGCGTGTTGCGCTCCGAGGTGGAAGTGGCTTTGGAGAGTGTATGTTTAGTCACCGAAGCGGGACCCAACTAGCATTTTCTGACACTGTGTCAGATAATTGGGGATAGGAGACAAAATTGAAAGATAAAATGAACGCCCTCGAGAATAAAAATTGGATTCTTGCCACCCTGCTAATCCCCCTAGCCATGTCGCTAATCGCGGTCTCATCCGTGAACGTTGCCCTGGCATCAATTGGGAAAGGCCTGCAAACGACCGATGCGCAACTACAGTGGGTGCTCTCAGGCTACACACTGGTCGTTGGCGTGACCCTCGTGCCAGCTGGACGCCTGGGAGATATGTACTCGCGCCGCACAATGTTTATCTTTGGTTTAATCGCCTTCGTAACCGGCTCATTCCTCAGCGGCTTAGCGCCCTCAGCACTGTCACTCAATGCTGCCCGCGTAATCCAAGGCGTAGGCGCAGGCATGTACTCGCCACAGATTATGGGCATGATCCAGCAGTTCTTCCAAGGACGTGAACGAGCTAAAGCCTTTGGTCTACTAGGCATGGTCGTATCTTTCTCAGTCGCCTTGGGGCCGGTGCTCGCCGGCGCCATTATCTCCTTAGCTGGCTTCGAATCTGGCTGGCGCTACATTTTCTTCATAAACCTGCCACTAGGAATTATCGGTGTGATTTTCGGACTTAAGTTCCTGCCAGCCGAAAATACAATCCCACAAGAACGCCGTCAAGACCTGCCTATTTGGCTGCGTCTAGATTTTGTTGGCGCGGCTCTGCTGTTGGGAGCTATCGTCTCCTTGCTGATACCATTTACTTTCCGTACCTGGCACTGGTGGTTGCCAATGCTACTGGTCCTGGCAGGCGCATTGCTAATCGCCTGGGTTAAGTGGGAATCTGCCTGTCAAGAACGCGGGCATGCACCAATGGTTGATTTGAGCTTGCTGAAAATCCAGTCTTTCTCTGTGGGAATGGCAACTGCCGCAATCTATTTCATGGGCGCAACTTCCATGTTCGTGGTGATGGCAATGTTTGTGCAGAATGAGTTGGGGTATTCGCCACTGGTGGCAGGTGTTTTGGGGTTGCCGAATGCTGTTTTATCGGCGGTAGGCTCACGCTGGGGGTCTTTGAATGTGCTGAATAAGGGACGTAAGATTGTCGTCTTGAGTTTATGCGTGATTGTTTTCGGCGCGTTGCTGTCACTGCTGGTTTTCGCAGGAATTATTTACTTTAAGCTTTCAGTGTGGTGGCTGCTGCTCACTTTAGGGATTATTGGTTTTGGTCAGGGGGTTTTTGGTTCCACTAACCAAACGTTGGCGATGGATGAGGTTCCAGCTGCTACGGGTGGTACTGCGGGGGGTTTGAAACAGACTACTGAGCGGATTGGTACTTCGATTGGTAGTGCTTTGATGACTGGCTTGTATTTCACGGTTTCCGCTGTGTGGGCTGCGGGCCCGGCTATTATGTTGGTTTTCGCAATGGCGGCTGTGGTGGTTTCTTTAGCGGCTTTGGTGGCGGTTTTTGATATGCGTCGCGCGGCTTTGTTTCCGGAGGGCGGTGAATAAATCTTTGTGATTTAGCGGAGCGTAACACGCGGATTAGCCAAGTTGGGGCGGTTTTCGCGGAGCGTAACACGCCCAAAACACAAAAGTTAAATTTTTGAAACTTTATGTGTTTTGGGCGCGTGTTTCATTTTAGGGTACTAATATGTAAGCTACTTAAATCTTTTAAGTAACTTACACTTGTTTTCAAAATGGAGGCCCCTATACAAAAGCGAAAACTCACCAAGCTTTTCACCCTAGGAACCACCCTGGCAACCCTGGTACTCGCCACACAAGCCATCACCCTGACCGAAACCGCGGTGGCATTAGAATCCCAAAACTAAGTCCAAACGCAACGCCCTCGAACTCTAAATATCGTCCAACTCGGCGACTCCTACTCCTCTGGAAACGGCACCGGATAATGGGAACTCGGCAGCGGAAAAGCCTACCGCTCCCACCGAAACTGGGGACGCGTCTACACCAGTTGGCTAAACAACCAAGGCATCCACACCACCTTCACCAACCTCGCCCACAGCGGAGCCGTCAGCTCAGACGTCCTGGTGAAACAAATGCCCCAACTACCACGCAACACCGACATAGTACTAATGACCATCGGTGGAAATGACGTGAAATGCGTGAGTTTGTTGACGCCGATGCGGTGATGATTAAGACGGCGTTGCTTGCAGCAGCTGGCGAGCCAACCAGTTTCGGAGAGTTGAGCGCGAAAGAGATGCCATCTTCGGCAGTTGCGGAAAATGGGGTGGGCAATTCTGCTGGTTCTGTTTCCGAGGGCGGTAAGTTTAATGTCCCCGCTAAATCGCAGGTACCCGCGGTGAAATCTGCGAAGTCGGTGAGCGGGGTGCAAAAGTCTGGCCTGCAGGTTTCCGGTAAGTCTGATGCTAATGTGTCTGGTAAGTCAGGAGGGAAAGCTGAGAAGCAACTGGCAGTTACGGGTGTTTCGCAGCAGTTGCTTTGGTTTACGGCTGTGACTTTCTTAGTTGGTGTGGGTGCGGTTGGTTTTGCGTCGCGCCGCCAGCGTTACTGATTGTCGAAGCGTAACTTGCTGGGCTTAGTTTTTAGCTGGTTATTCGTTTAAATTGTCGGAGCGTAACACGCCGCGGATAGGAATCTGGGTGTGTTACGCTTCGACGATTAAAAGCTGGGTAACAGCCTGTTTGGTGTTGAGGTGGGAGTGTTACGCTTCGGGTGGAATGAAGGTCCAGGATTCGCGGTTCATTTGGGTTGCGTCAAAGACTTCGCAGAGTTCTTCTAGGGTGTGGGCGGTGAATCCTAGAGAGGCTGCGATTTCTTCGATTACGCGTGTTACGCTCCAGCCGTGGGAGAGTAATTCGCGTAGGGTTACGGCTCCGTCTCGTTTGGCGAGTCGCGCTCCGGTGGTGGAGAGTACCAGGGGGACGTGCGCGTAGGTGAATGGTGAGTAGCCGAGTTCGTGTGCGATATAGGCTTGTGCGGGTGCAGAGCTTAAGAGGTCGTCGGCGCGTACGATTTGGTCTACGTTTTGCCAGGCGTCATCGACCACCACCGCTAAGTTGTACGCCAAAATGCCGTCGCCGCGCTGTAGGACTACTTGGTCGATGCGTTCGGTGACGGTTCCGAAGAGTTCGTCTTGGATGGTCCATTCGGTGACGCGGGGGCGTAGTCGCAGCGCGGGAGCGCGGTTTGTGGCTGCGAGTTCAGCGCGTTTGGTTTCGCGTTGGCTTTCGGTGAGTTCCGCGCAGGTTCTGGGGTAGAATCCGGGGCGTGCGTGGGGTGCGGAGGAGGCTTCGGCGATTTCTTTACGCGAGCAGTAGCATTCGAAGAGTAGCCCTTTTTCTTTGAGGGTTTCGATGGCTTGGAGGTGGGCGTCGCGCCGGCTGGATTGGTAGAGGGCGTCGCCGTCCCAGGTGAGTCCGAGGGTGGTGAGGTCTTCGAGTTGGCGTTGGGCGGCTCCTTTTTTGACGCGGTCGATGTCTTCGACGCGGACTACGAAGTCGCGGTTGCTTTGTTTTGCCCAGATCCAGGCGAGTGTGGCGGTGCGGAGGTTGCCGATGTGCATGTCGCCAGAGGGGCTGGGGGCGAAGCGCCCGGCTTTGCGGGGTGTTTTTTCTTCCCGAGGGCGGTTGGTCTGGTCTGTTTGTTGGGTTTCTGGACTCATAGTTATTAGTCTAGCTTCCTGGGGTTTTCTTTGAGAATGAAGGGAATGTAGTTTATTTAGACAAACCACCCGAAGTTAGTTTTGGATATTTTCGTCTTAAAATGTGACACAGATTTAGACAGGGTTTTAACCCCAGCGTAGACTTAACGAGGTTAAGAAATAACCCCACTAAAAAATACATGCAGAACTAAACCCGGTTAGGTAAATACGAAAGGAGGCTCCGATGAGCGCAACCATCTCGCTACACGACGTAACTAAGTGTTACACCATTCGTGGCGGAGCCGATGTAGTAGCCCTAAACCACGTAAACCTAGAAATCGAAGCCGGTGCAATCCACGGCATCGTCGGACAATCAGGTGCCGGTAAATCCACTCTGATCCGCTGCCTCACCGCCCTCGAGCACCCCACCGAAGGGGAAATCCTGGTAGGTGGACAGAACCTCTCAGCGCTGTCCGAAAAAGAACTCCGCTTAGAACGCCGCCAAATCGGCATGGTATTCCAAGCTGCAAATCTGTTTGACGCCCGCACCGCATTAGAAAACGTAGCCTATCCGCTACGCATCACCGGTGTTTCCAAGGAAGAAGCCCGCGCAAAAGCCACTGAACTACTACAGGTAGTAGGTCTGCGTGGACGCGAAAACTCCTACCCATCACAACTTTCCGGAGGCCAGCGCCAGCGCGTCGGCATCGCCCGCGCCCTCGCCGCCAAGCCAAGCATTCTACTTTGCGACGAACCAACCTCCGCACTCGACTCTGAAACCACCCGCCAAGTACTGGCACTACTACAGCAGATTCGCGACCATTTCGGCGTGACCATCGTCATCATCACCCACGAAATGGAAGTAGTCCGCTCCATCTGTGACTCCGTTTCCCTCCTAGAACACGGACAAGTCATCGAAACCGGCAAAATCAAAGACGTAGTAGCAGACCCAAATAGTCGCCTGGCGCGCGAACTAGTCCCAGTCCCAAGCATTAATCGCGACGACATTCCAAAGGGACACGTCGTAATCGACACTGCTTTCACCTCACACCCAGGCATTCCAACCGGTGCAGAACTACTCTCCATCGCCTCCTCATTCGGTGCTGACGTAGCAGCAGGCACCTTCGAATCCCTACCAAACGTACAGGTCGGTCGCCTCGCCCTAACCGTAGAACAAGGTGACGCCTGGAATGTTATCGAAGCTTTCCGCTCCCGTGGCTTCCACGCGGAGGTACGCTCATGAACACCGCACTGCTGGAACAAATCCTGCCACTCGCAGTAGACAACACGGAATGGCTCGTCCTCGAAAAAACTTTCGGCTGGGCAGTAGTAGAAACCCTGCTCATGACCTTCATTTCCTCAATCCTCACCGTGATTTTAGGAATCCCGCTGGGACTGCTCGCAGTCTCCACCAGCAAAGACGGACTAACCCCGAACCGCTTCGCGAACCAGATTCTCTCTGCCATCGTGAACATCGGACGCTCCATCCCATTCATCATCCTGATCGTCGCAATCCTGCCATTCACCCGCTTCATCGTGGGAACCACCATCGGTTGGCAAGCAGCCCTGGTGCCACTAACTATTAGTGCCGTACCATTCTTCGCGCGCCTCGTAGAAACCTCAGTGCGTTCAGTAGACTCAGGAAAAATCGAAGCCGCACAAATGATGGGCGCTACCCGCCTAGGCATCATGTTCGGCGTCCAAATCCGAGAAGCTCTCCCAGCCCTCGTACAATCCATCACCGTTCTAGTAATCAGCCTGCTCGGTTTCTCCGCCATGGCAGGTACTATCGGCGCCGGTGGCTTAGGGCAGCTGGCAATCAACTACGGCTACAACCGCTTCATGCCAACCGTCATGCTGGTATCAGTAATCGGCGTAGTCATCATCGTACAAGTCATCCAAATGGTCGGCGATATGATCAGCCGACTGGTAGACCACCGCTGAGCAACTACCAGTCGGGTAAACGCCAAGGCCACGCAGGCCGCCCTCGGAAAAGCGCAACCACAAACAAAACAGTATTTAACGCGCCCAAAATCCGCACAGCATAACGCCAAAACCAAAGACTTAAAAGAAAAAGGAAAAATCATGTCCGTAAAAATCACTCGCGCCCAGTTCTTCTTCGCAGCAACCGCAGTCGCAGCACTAACCCTCTCCGCCTGTGGTGGCACCGCCGACAAAGCAGCCGAAACCACTGAAGGTGGCGTACAGGTAGTTAAAGTAGCTGCCTCCCCATCTCCACACGCAGAAATCCTGCAGTTCATTGACGACAACCTCGCAGCAGAAGCTGGCATCGACCTGGAAATCATCGAATACTCTGACTACGTTATTCCAAACGAAGTACTGGTATCCGGCGAAGTAGACGCAAACTTCTTCCAGACCCTCCCATACCTGGAAGAACAGGGTCCAAAGTTAGGTCTAAAGGGTACCGCCGGCAAGGGCGTGCACCTGGAACCACTGGGCCTGTACTCTGCAAAAGTTAAGGACGTAAAGGAACTTAAGGACGGCGCAGTAATCGGCATCATTGCTGACACCGTGAACCAGGCTCGCGCACTACGCCTACTGGAATCCGAAGGCTTCGTGGAACTTCCAAAGTCCGGTGACGTAAACATTCACACCGTGAAGAAGCTAAAGAACTTCGAATGGCGTGAAGTTGAAGGCGCACAGCTGGTACGCTCCCTGCAAGACGTTGACGCTGCAGTTATCAACGGCAACTACGCTCAAGAAGGCGGCCTATCCTTTAACAAGGACGCAATCGTAGGTGAACCAACCGAAAACAACCCAGCATCTAACCTGCTGGTATGGCGCACCGAAGATGACGGCGTAGAAAAGATCCAGAAGCTCGAACAGCTACTGCACTCTGATGAAGTACGCGAATTCATCGAAAAGACCTGGACCGACGGTTCCGTAATCCCAGTTTTCTGAGACTGAGAAAAATCTAAAACTAAGGGCGGTAGGCACTTTCTTGGAAGTGCCTACCGCCCAGTTTTTCTTTAAGTTTTATTTTCCGCTCTCGGGAAGAACGTTTTAGTCGACTACGCCGTACAAGCGGTCGCCTGCATCGCCCAAGCCAGGCACAATGTAAGCGTGTTCGTTGAGGCGTTCATCAACGGACGCGGTAACGATGTTTACGTCCGCGCGTTCACCAACAGCTTCTTCAACGGTCTTGAGGCCCTCTGGAGCAGCCAGCAAACAGATGCAGGTAACTTCACGCGCACCACGTTCCAGCAGGTATTCGATTGCTGCAATCATGGAGTGTCCGGTTGCCAACATTGGGTCGAGGATGAAGCAGTGACGACCAGACAGGTCATCTGGCAGACGGTTTGCGTAGGTTTCAACGGCCAGAGTCTGTTCGTCGCGCTTCATGCCGAGGAAGCCAACTTCAGCGGTTGGGATCATGCGGGTCATACCTTCGAGCATGCCCAGGCCTGCGCGGAGGATTGGGATGACGATTGGGCGTGGCTCACTGATACGTTTGCCGATGGTTTCGGCAACTGGGGTTTTGATTTTGATGTCTTCTACCTGGACGTCGCGGGTTGCTTCGTAGGCCAGGAGGGTGACCAGTTCGTCTGCGAGCTGGCGGAAGATAGCTGATGGGGTGCGTTCGTCACGCAGTACGGTCAGCTTGTGGTCAATGAGTGGGTGATTAGCAATGTGTAAACGCATACTTCTAAAATACCGCGTTTTGGGGTGTGGGTGTGAGTTCCCGGGGCGGATTATTTATTGTTTTTACGATAGGCTGGTGGCTATGGGTGGTTTTGTTTCTTCATTGACACCGGCAGATTTCCCTGTGTTTATGCGTCAGGCGATGAATTTGGCAGCTGAGGCTGAGCGGGCGGGGGATGTGCCGGTTGGCGCGCTTTTAGTTTCCGAGGGCGGTGAAGTTATTGCCACCGGTTTTAATACGCGTGAGGCTGCGTGTGATCCTTGTGGTCATGCGGAGGTGAATGTTTTACGGGCGGCGGCTGCGAAGTTGGGGACGTGGAGGTTTCCGTCTTATACGCTGGTGGTGACGTTGGAGCCTTGTGTTATGTGTGCGGGGGCGATTGTTTCTGCGCGCGTGGGGCGCGTAGTCTTTGGAGCTTGGGATCGGGCAGCGGGGGCTTGTGGGTCGTTGCGTGATGTTGTGCGTGATCCGCGGGTGAATCACCAGGTTGAGGTGTTTTCCGGGGTCTTAGAAAAGGAATGTGAAACACAGTTGTTGGAGTTTTTCCAAGCTAAGCGTTGAGTGTAAAATGAGTTTGTACTGTGCGGTTTTCTGCATGAGTATTTGGTAGCGTGTCCGAGCGGCCGAAGGTGCAACACTCGAAATGTTGTGTGGTGAATAGCCACCGCGGGTTCAAATCCCGCCGCTACCGCTGTCAAACCCCCCGGAATCTTGCGGAAAAGTAAGGCTCCGGGGGTTCTTGTATGACTTGCGAGAGGGACTGAGGATCGTTGGGGATCATGTGCCTGCTACGTGCCAGTCGGAATATGGGATTTTAGTAAGTTTTTTAGAAAAATATACTAAAACGCTCTTGTTTCATCGGAAAACTAAGGCGTTTTAGTGAGTTTTTCAAAATATTAGACAATTTTCAGTTTGCGAGGCACTGGCACATGTAGTTTTGCTGCTAGGATTTGCGCAAACGCAGGTAAGCGAAGCTCTTTACTATTTACCCGTACCACTACAAAACCTGCAGCCGTAAGTGAAACTTCGCGATCTTTCTCATCTGCATATGAATCAGCAGAAGTGTACTTTTCGTTACCGTCGATTTCAATGATGGTGTTGTATTCCGGTAAATATAGATCCCCAAAACGTTCCTTACCGTTTATAACTACACGTTTTTGAGATTCAATGTTGGTGATCCCTAACTGGTACAGAGCAACTCGTACGGCAGATTCGGCAGCTGATTCCGCAAAAGGATCTAATAGTTTTAGGCGACTTTGCAATCGTTGCTGATATTTTTTCGCGAAATAGGTGGATGCGTACTGTTCTAGGTCTTTAATAATTCGTTTCCAAAGTTCTATACCGGCAACTTTGTTGAATCGGTTGAATTTTAGGGTTTTACGAGCTAATCCATCGGCAGAGACGAACGCCTCGTAGGGATCAGTTAGGCAGAGTAATTCTAAAACGGTTAGATACGCGTTGAGAGTGGGAATTCCGTTAATTAAGGTGACTGCATCTTTTGGGTAGTTTTTGTGTTGGCGTTTTATGAGTGTAGGTTTTATTGTGGGTTTTTCGGGTGAAGCTCCGTGGTAGCATCCGATGGTGTTTTGATTGTTTGTGCCAGTGCTTGTCCCTAAGTAGATGGTGTTGTGTTGGTTCCATGCTGGCGCACCGTATTGAAGTGCGGCAGTTATTCCACTTAGAAATAAGGGAAGTTTAGAGCGTTGTATAGCAAGTTTTGCTAGGAATAGTAGCACTGACCGGTGGATTTCCCATGGGGGAGTGTTGAGGGAGAATTCGAGCCAGTGGGTTTTGGTGACTTGTACGCGTTTTAACGGGTAGGTGGGTGGGGTTTCGCCTGTGTGGTTTGGTGGGGTGGGGATCCAGGTGGTTTTCATATTCCCCAGGTTAGAAAGTTTTGCGTGAGTTTGTTTGGGGTTGTGGATAACTTTCTCGAGGGCGGTTTTCTAGGGCGCTTGAAAATTTAAGGTTAGTTGCAGTAACTATTTGTCCCCCCGCGATAAATGGTTCGCGGGGGGACAAATATTAGTTTAAGGTGTTAGTTTTAAGCCTTGATTAGGCCACTGAAGGTGGAACGTGCAGCGGTAAAGCGAGCTGCTACGTTTGCCCAGTCAACTACGTTCCACCATGCAGAAACATAGTCTGCCTTTACGTTTACGTAGTCCAAGTAGAATGCGTGTTCCCACATGTCCAGCATCAGCAGTGGCACGGTGCCTACTGGGATGTTGCCTTGCTGGTCGAACAGCTGGAAGGTTACCAGACGCTGGCCCAGGGTGTCCCATGCCAGGATTGCCCAGCCGGAGCCCTGAATACCCATTGCGGTAGCTGCGAACTGTGCCTGGAACTTTTCGAAGGAACCGAAGAATTCGTCGATGGCTGCTGCCAGTTCGCCTTCTGGGCGGGAAGCGCCTTCACCGGTCATGTTGGTCCAGAATACGGAGTGGTTAGAGTGGCCACCCAGGTTGAATGCCAGGTTCTTTTCGTGCAGGTTAATAGCTGCGTGGTCGCCAGCTTCGCGGGCTGCTTCGAGCTTTTCCAGTGCTAGGTTTGCACCTGCAACGTAGGCTGCGTGGTGCTTGGAGTGGTGCAGTTCCATGATGCGTGCGGAGATGTGTGGTTCCAGCGCGCCGTAGTCGTAGCCGAGTTCTGGCAGGGTGTAAATAGCCATTGTTACTCCTATTTATATGTAGCTTCTAAGAGAAGCTACGGTTGTGGTCAGGTGGGACTGTCGTCCCGTCTCTTCCACCTTAGCGCGGAAAAATGAAAATAGTGTGACCACGCTTAATTAATAGGTGTATTTCACTTATTTCTGGGACTCTTCTGCGTGGGAACTTAAACTCGCGCGCAGGGCAAACGCGGGAACTGAGTTTCGCGCGCAGAAGATATGCACAGCGTCAGAGCTGCCATTGCACTTCGGGGCTACCGGCTCTACATTTAGTAGTTATGACGCATTTACCTAAGCAACTACATGCAGATGATGAGCTTTATACCAAACTCCGCGCAGAATTAGCTGACTACACGGTAGAGAACCTGGTGGAGGCTTTCGGCGAGGACGCTTACACCAGCTACCAGCGAGAACAGCGTGCCCTGCTGTTGGCTCGTACGAACCAGCTGTTGACTGAAAAACCTTCAGAGCAAGCACATCTAGTGTTGCTAACGCGCCTATTTTTGCTAGGTGAAGAGGTAGATGAAAAAGACTTACAGTTAAACCACGTTAGTTCAGAAGAACTGCAGCAGGCGGGTTTAGTCCATCTAAAAGATAACCGTATGAGCGCTTGTGTTAAGTTGGAACCGCACGCCCTCGAAATGAATGAAAAGCAGTACAACTGGTGGATTGCTTCTGATTTTCCGTCCTCTGTCACAGGTAAACCGGTGGAAAAAGACCACGTTCTGGGTATTGGGGGAGCCACCCGTACTCTCTTACAAGCTACCCCGCGTGACCAAGTGGGGCGCGTCCTGGATTTAGGCACGGGCTGTGGCATTATCGGCATGTACGCGGCGCTCCATGCAGATGAAGTAGTGGCTACGGATATTTCCGCGCGCGCAGTTATGCTGGCTGATTTCAATGCCCACCTGAATGAAGTAAAAATGCAGGTGGTGCAAGGGTCGCTATTTGAGCCAATTAAGGGCGATTTTGACCTGATTTTATCTAACCCGCCTTTCGTGATTACACCTGATAGCCTGCGGGAAACTGGGATTTTAGAGTACCGTGACGGCGGGCAGACGGGAGACAGCCTGGTGGCGCAGGTGGTAGCAGGAGCTGCCGCGCATCTGCGTGAAGGTGGTTTGAGCGTGATGCTGGGCAACTGGGAGATTCCCGAGGGCGCTGACCCGCAACTCCACCCGCAAAGCTGGGTAGCTAACCAGGGGGTGGACGCTTGGGTAGTGCAACGAGAAACTCTGCTGCCACACCATTATGTAGAAATGTGGTTGAGAGATAATGCTCCCGCGTGGATGCGTTCTCAGGCTGATTATGAGCGTGACTATATTAATTGGGTTAACGACTTTATCGCTCGCGGGGTAGCTGAGATTGGGCTGGGGGTAATCACTTTACGGAAACCTGTGTCTAACCGTGGGACTCATTTTGAGTTTAGTGAGATTTCAACGGGCACTTCCGCGTCTGGTCCATATGTTAAGCAGATTCTGACTGAAGTTAGCGAACACCACTTAGAGATTCGCGACACTGATTTCTTTATTCGTGCAGATGATGTCCGCGAGGAACGCCATTATTTGCCGGGGGAGCCTGATCCGCAGATTATTATTGCCACGCAGGGTGGCGGTTTTGGGCAGAGAATCCAGCTAAACACGCATATGGCTGCCACTTTAGGGGCTTGTGATGGGGAGCTGAATATTGGTCAGATTGTCACGGCGATTAGTGTGATTACCGGTGTTGATAAGCAGACGGTAGAGCAGGCTGTGTATGGGCAAATTCCGCAGCTTCTGCTGGCGGGAATGTTGACCAGAGCAAAATGACTGTTATTGTGTAAATCGGAAACTACCTTATATTAGTAACTGAATTTAGTTAAGTATTGAAAGAAGGCGCAGCGGTGGCGAAGAAGCTCGTGATCGTGGAATCCCCAGCTAAGGCAAAGACGATTGCTAATTATTTGGGGGAGGATTACACCGTTAAAGCATCGGTGGGCCACATCCGTGACCTCCCGCAGCCATCTGAGCTGCCTGCGGACATGAAGAAGGGTCCGTACGGTAAGTTCGCTGTGGACGTTGAGAACGATTTCGATGCTTACTATGTGGTTAGTTCAGATAAGAAGAAGGTAGTTACTGAACTTAAGAAGCTGCTGAAAGAGTCTGATGAACTCTATCTGGCAACTGATGAGGACCGCGAGGGTGAGGCAATTGCTTGGCATTTGCTGCAGGTTTTGAAGCCTAAGGTTCCAGTTAAGCGCATGGTTTTCCATGAAATCACTAAGGAAGCGATTGGTCGTGCGTTAGAGAATACTCGCGACGTGGACGCTGCTTTGGTGGACGCACAGGAAACTCGTCGTATTTTGGACCGCCTGGTTGGTTATGAAGTTTCCCCAGTTTTGTGGCGTAAGGTTGCGCCGGGCTTGTCTGCTGGTCGCGTGCAGTCCGTGGCTACTCGCCTGGTGGTGGATCGTGAGCGTGAACGTATGCGTCACGTGAGCGCGTCCTACTGGGATTTGGATGCTGATTTCACGGTTTCTGGCACTGATTTCACGGCGAAAGTGTCTCACCTGAATGGGGTGCGTATCGCCAGCGGCCGAGATTTTTCTGATAACGGTCAGCTTTCTGCTGAAGCTTGGCATTTGGATGAGGATTCTGCGCAGGCGCTGGCAGTTAAGCTGGCAGCTTTAGGGGCATCGGGTGCGTTTGTCGAGGGTGCTATGCAAAAGCCTTACACGCGTCGCCCGGCAGCTCCTTTTACTACTTCTACTTTGCAGCAGGAAGCTGGCCGAAAGCTGAAGTGGAATGCGCGTGATACCATGCGTACCGCACAGTTCTTGTACGAAAACGGTTACATCACTTACATGCGTACGGACTCTACGGCGCTTTCTGCGGAAGCTACGAAGGCAGCTCGTGCGCAGGCGAAGTCCCTTTTCGGTGCGGATAGTGTTCCCGCGCAACCACGTGTTTACGCTAAGAAAGCTAAGGGCGCGCAGGAAGCTCACGAAGCTATCCGCCCAGCTGGTGACCACTTCCGGACTCCGGATCAAGTAGCTTCGGCTCTGAACCCATCTCAGCTGGCACTTTATGACTTGATTTGGAAGCGCACTATTGCTTCCCAGATGACTGATGCGACGGGTACTACCGATACTTTGACGATCGGCATGGATTTGCCTGCGAGTGAAGTTGCCGGCACCGCCCTCGGGAAAGAAATTTCTGGTGAACTGCACGTAAACGCTACTGTTTCTGGCACGGTTATCACGCACCGTGGGTTCCTCGCAGCTTATGAGGAAGGCCGTGACGAAAAGCGTTACGAGGACGCTCGTGAAGATCAACGTCTGCCAAAGCTGGTACAGGGCGACGTTTTGGATGTAACCGGTGCGCAAGCAAGCGGACACCAAACCACTCCACCACCACGCTACACTGAAGCTTCCTTAGTGAAAGCCATGGAAGACCGCGGTATTGGACGCCCATCTACCTATGCGGCAACTATTTCCGTAATCGTTGATCGCGGTTACGTTAATAAGCGCGGACAGGCTCTGGTGCCAACCTGGCTGGCGTTTTCTGTAGTACGCCTGCTGGAAGAAAACCTGGGACGCTTGGTGGACTATGATTTCACCGCCACTATGGAAGCCGACTTGGACCGTATTGCTACGGGTGAAGCTGACCGCGTTAAGTGGCTACAGTCCTTTTACCTGGGTGAAGGAAATGCGGCTCCACTGGTTGGGGAAAACCAGGGTCTGCGTGAAAAAGTTGATTCCTTGGGTGAGATTGATGCTCGTGCGGTTAACTCTATGGAGTTGGGTGAAGGGGTTACTGTTCGCGTTGGAAAGTTCGGCCCTTACCTGGAACGCGAGGATGGTAAGCGCGCGAATATCCCATTTGAAATCGCTCCTGATGAACTGGATCTTGCGAAAGCTGAAGAACTGTTTGCAGTCGCTGAAAATGACGGTCGTATCCTGGGCACTGACCCGGCAACCGGCTATGAGATTCAGGCTTTGGCAGGTCGTTTCGGTCCTTACGTAACGGAAGTTATTCCAGAGCCAGCAGAATCTGAAGAATCTGAAAAGCCTAAGAAGAAGACTGCGAAGATTAAGCCTCGTACGGGTTCTTTGTTTAAGTCCATGGATTTAGCAACCATTACTTTGGAACAGGCTTTGCAGCTGCTGGACTTGCCTCGTGTGGTGGGCACTCACCCTGAGTCTGGGGAGGAAATCACTACTCAGAATGGTCGTTTTGGTCCTTACTTGAAGCATGGTACGGATTCTCGTTCTTTAGAAACTGAAGAGCAGATTTTCACTCTCACTTTAGAAGAAGCTGTTGCTATTTTGGCGCAGCCGAAGGTACGTGGCCGAGCAGCTGCGAAGCCACCTTTGCGTGAGTTCGACGATGATCCTGAGTCCGGTAAAAAGGTCACTATTAAGGATGGTCGTTTCGGCCCTTACATTACGGATGGGGTTACGAATATTACTGTGCCTCGTTCTGAAACTGTAGAAACTATTACGCAGGAACGTGCTTTTGAATTGTTGGCTGAAAAGCGTGCAAAGGGTCCGGTAAAGCGTAAGACTGCGGCTAAAAAGACTACTGCGAAAAAGACTACGGCTAAGAAAACTGCCACAAAGAAAACCACTGCTAAGAAAACCGCAGCTAAAAAAGCTTAGTGAAGTTCACAGCTCACCTAAAAAGAAAGGGCAGAGGCATGCAGCTGAATAACCAGCCAGGACTCTACATCACCTTTGAAGGTGGGGAAGCGTGTGGCAAAACCACGCAGATTGAACTAACCCAGAACTGGCTACGAGACTTAGGCTACCAGCTGACGGTTTCTCGGGAACCGGGTGGTACGGAACTGGGGCAGCAACTGCGGAACCTGATTCTGCACGGTCCTAAAGATATTGATCCACGCTGTGAGGTGCTTCTTTACCTGGCTGACCGCGCCTATCATGTGGCAACGAAGATTCGTCCAGCTTTAGAAGCCGGACAGGTCGTTGTCCAAGACCGCTACTTTGATTCTGCTGTTGCTTACCAAGGGGCAGCTCGCAAACTTGGGGTTTCGGAAGTTCGTGACTTGAACCTCTGGGCAGTAGAAGGACTGATTCCGGAAATCACTTTCTTACTCGATATTGATCCGCGCGTCAGCATGCAGCGTCGCGCCGGAGCAACTGACCGGATCGAAGAAGAACCTTCAGCTTTTCACATTAAGGTTCGGGAACAGTATTTGGCTTTAGCGGCAGCTGAACCGCAGCGTTTCCACGTTCTTAACGCCAGTGACAGTATTGAGGAATTACAGGCACAGATTCGGGAAGTTCTGTTGGGCGCCCTCGAAAAGAAAACCGGTCTGCTGCACAATATTTCCGAGGGCGGTTCGCATAACCTATCCGAGGACGCACAATGAGCGTTTGGGATGAAGTAGTTGGTCAAGAAAAAGCTGTTGCCGCCCTGCAAGAAGCCGCCGTACACGCGCGTGCCACTCTCAACGGTGTAGAAACTGCTAGTCGCGCAATGACTCACGCCTGGCTGGTAACTGGACCACCAGGATCTGGCCGTTCCACTGCCGCTCGTGCTTTCGTAGCTGCCTTGCAGTGTACTCACCCGCAGGTTATCGGCTGTGGAGAATGCGACGGCTGCCGGCACGTAATGGCGAAAACTCACCCAGATGTAACGGATTTTGCCACTGAAAAAAGCATTATCAGTATCGAAGAAGTCCGCGCTTTCATGCATAATGCGCAAAGCGCGCCGTCGCAAGGAAAATGGCGGGTTATCCTGCTTGAAGATGCTGACCGCATGCAGGAACGTACTTCAAACCTGCTACTTAAAGCCATTGAAGAACCTCCGGCGCGAACCGTGTGGGTACTGTGCGCGCCCAGTCCCGAAGACCTTATCACCACTATTCGATCCCGTTGCCGACAGGTAAATCTGCGGATTCCCCCGGTTAAGCAAGTAGCGCAACTGCTCATGCGACGCCACGGTGTCAGCTACGAGGACGCCTACCAGGCAGCTGCACTGGCGCAATCCCATATTGGAATCGCCAGCAAACTAATTACTGACCCAGAAAAACTCCACGATCGTTACACGCAGATTGAAAGTATTCTGGATATTGACAATATTGGTGACGCGGTTTTCTACGTGGAAGAACTCTTAAAAGAGAATAAAGAAAACGTTGAAAAAGACTTAGCGACCAGGAACGCCAGGGAAGAAGCTGAACTGAAACGCACTTTGGGATTGAATGATACTGAACGTATCCCACCTGCCTTGCGTTCTCAACTAACGCAACTTCAAGAAGAGCAAAAGCGTCGGGTGACTCGGGCAACGAAAGATCCGTTGGATCAGCTTTTAGTCAATCTGCTGAGCTTCTTCAGAGATGTTATGGTTATTCAAACGGGGATGAATCATCCGCCGATTAACCAAGGGTACGTGAACTTACTTGAAAATGTCGCTCGTGGTTCCACGCTTGCTGATACGTATCGGAAAGTCACTGCCATTGAAACTGCGCGCAAACGCCTGCAGACTAATACTTCCATCAACTTAGTTTTTGAAGCTCTGATTGCAGACTTAATCAGGTAACAGAAAAATAGGAGAATAATGGTTACCCCAAACCGTAAGCTAAGCGTGAGCCGTGCAGCACTGGCCTCCGCCATGGCAGCTGTTTTGCTGTTGGCGGGCTGTGGCGCGCAAGAAGTGAAACGAGGTAGTCTCAAAGACGTTAAGTCCGCTGAAGAACGCTTCGAATCAAAAGCACCTGATGCAGCACTCCAAAAATTCTATGACCAGGAAGTAACTTGGAAATCCTGTAAAGATAATGAAGCAGTTTCAGAAATTAGTGAAGGTGAGACTGATTTGCCTTCCTATACTTGTGCTGAAATCGACGTGCCCCTGGACTACGCGAACCCAGGTGGGGAAACCATTAAGCTACAGCTAGTGCGCCACTCTAAAGATGGTTCTGTAAAAACCCCGCTTCTCTTTAACCCAGGTGGACCAGGTGGTTCTGCAGTAGGTAGCCTCTCCAACATGGCTAATGCTGTGTTTACTAATGAAGTTCAGCAGGAATATGACCTGGTGGCAGTTGACCCGCGTGGTGTGGGAACTTCTACTCCGATCAAGTGTCTGAGTGATGAAGAAATTGATAACTTGCGTGCCGGCTACACTCTTGACGGTAAGCCATTGCCAGAAGACGACCCAGAATTTAAGGTTGTTAAATCTGAGGCTGAAAAATACTCTCAGAAGTGTTTGGAAAATTCCCGGGGTATTTCTGAGCATGCAGATACTGATTCTGTCGTAGCAGACTTTGACATTGTGCGTGCCGCCCTCGGGCAAGAAAAACTCAACTATTTTGGTTTCTCTTATGGTACTTATATTGGTGCGCTTTACGCTGATACTTTCCCACAGAACGTCGGGTACATGGTGCTTGATAGTGCGGTGGATCCAGCGCTTAACATTGACGAAATTGCTGCCGGACAGGCTGAGGGTTTTGAAGAATCTTTGAAGCACTTCTTAGAAAAGTCTGCGGAAGACGATCCTAAGTTCCCCTTCCGCGGTGCTAATGCTGAAGAAGAATTCTTAAAGTGGCTAAAAGGTATCGATAAGAAACCACTTGAAACTTCTGACCCAGATCGTTTAGCTACCGGAGCTATTGCCCGTTCAGGTATCCTCGGCGGTTTGTACTCTGAGGACTTCTACCAGTTCGTTGCAAGTTCCATCACTATTACTCTGGAGGATGGAAATGGTACGGAACTGATTAACCTTGCTGACTTGCTTAATGATCGTCTTCCTGACGGAACTTACCTGGATAACTCTTTCGATGCTTTTAACGTGGTGAACAATCTGGATTACGCACCGGTAGGGGATGTGGCTGACTGGCAGAAGCATGCCGATGAACTGGCTGCTAAGTATCCGCTGGTGGGGGATCAATTTGGGGGTGCGTCTTCGGCACTTGCAGGTTGGAAGATTAAGCCAAAGAATACTCGCCGGGCGGTAACCGGTGAGGGAGCTGCCCCAATCCTGGTTGTGGGCGGTACCCATGATCCTGCTACCCCATATCAGTGGTCCGTATCGTTGGCGAAGCAGTTAAAGTCTGCTCGTTTGATTACTCAGGAAACTTGGAGTCACGGACAGTACGGACGCAGTGCCGGTGACTGTTTGCGTAAGACTATTGATAGTTACCTGCTGGAAGATAAGGTTCCTGAAAAGGACCTCTACTGTAAAGCAGAGTAAAGCTATTTCACAGAAAAAGCATTTGCCACTCTAGCGTGTATTAGTTAGAGTTGTATTCGTGCCTTAAAGTGCATTACATCGGTAAGAATCTTTAAGGACTGCCACCTTAGCTCAGTCGGTAGAGCAATTCCCTCGTAAAGAATAGGTCGCGGGTTCGATTCCCGCAGGTGGCTCAGCTCAATCCCCCAAGCACATAAGCGCTTGGGGGATTGTTGTTTACTTCTTCCAACTTGGTAAATAGGTTTGGGGTAGTTGTTTTAAAGAGTTTATGCCCCGAAACCTTATCACCACAGGTAACTAGGGGTTTGGGGTAGGTTTTTTGAGAAAAGTTACCCGAACTATTTTGTTGCATCCTTTGGGGTTAGGGAAAGACGAATCGTTTTTCGTGACTAGGGTTTAATGGCAGGGAACTTTTGAAAAGTCAGATGTCTTCTTGAGGATTTGTGGTTTATCCTGTTGCTTTTCCTAGGTTTTATAGGCTTTGACCTATCATTCCCGTTATCTAATTGTTACGGTAAATTCTTAGCAAACGAGGTAGAAACTATCAAAGTTGCGCGTTATCATGGAGAAGTAATCAGAATTCTTCATTCTGAATCACTCGAAGGAGAGGAAAGCACATGGCAACTTCACGCCGTAACAAGGCAGTAGCACTGCTGGCTACTGCTTCCGTCGCATCAATCGCTTTGGCAGCTTGTGGTGGCGCAGCTGATAAGGCAGCTGACAAGCCAGCTGAATCCGGCGAAGCAATCACCATTGAATACCTGCACCGTCTACCTGACGGTGAAGGCATGGTTAAGGTTGAAGAAATCGCAAAGCGTTGGAACGACGAACACCCTAACGTACAGGTAAAGACCACCAAGTTTGATGGTAAGTCCGCAGACATGTTCCTGAAGCTGGAAAATGATGTCAAGGCTGGCACCGCACCATGTCTAGCACAGCTGGGCTACGGCGAAATTCCAGAAGCATTCGTTAAGGGCATGGTTGAAGACGTAACCGCAGAAGCAGAAAAGTACAAGGAAAACTTCTCTGGCGCTTACGGTCAGATGTCCGTAGGTGGCACCGTTGTTGGTCTGCCACAGGATACCGGTCCACTGGTTTACTACTACGATGAAGCAGAATTCAAGGCTCTGGGCATCGAAGTTCCAAAGACCATCGACGAACTGAAGGCTGCTGCAAAGAAGGCAGCTGAACAGGGCAAGTTCATCATCGGTTTCGAACCAGATGAAGCTGGCTACTGGTTGTCCGCACAGGCTGCAGCTGTAGGCGACGCATGGTACTCCGCAGCAGACGGCAAGTGGAAGGTAAACACCGTAAACCGCGGTGCAGAAGTTGTAGCATCCTTCTGGCAGGAAATGCTGGACTCCAAGGCAGCATTCGTATCCGGTCGTTGGGCACCAGAATACGAAAAGGCTCTGCAGGACAAGAAGCTGGTTGGTAATATCGGCCCAGCTTGGGAAGCAGGCTTCTTCTTGGATAACGTTGTTCCAGCAGACAAGGAAGGCACCTGGAAGGTTGCTCTGCTGCCAGACTTCGGTGAAGGCGTAAAGACCGGCCCAGATGGTGGCTCCGGCGTTGCAGTCATGAAGGGCTGTGCACATGTTGCTGAAGCAATGGAATTCAACAACTGGTTCAACACCCAGACCAAGGATCTGGCTACCCAGGGTCTGATTGTTGCAGCTAAGGGTGAAGTTGTTACCCCAGAAAAGGCAAAGCGTCAGTTCGGTGGACAGGACGTTTGGGCAGAACTGGCAAAGGCAAACGAAACCCTGAACCCAGACTTCAACTACATCCCAGGCTACTCTGCAGTAGTTGCACAGATGACCGCTAAGGCAGAAGCAGCAGCTAAGGGCGAAGCAAAGGTAATCGATATCTTCAAGGCAGCTCAGGACGAATCCGTTAAGGTTCTGAAGGATCTGAAGCTCCCAGTAGCTGAGTGATTCAGTAACTGAAATCGATAACCTGAAGTCATAACTTCAAAAGGTTTTGGGGGGGCATTCGAAACCAGGATGCCCCCCAAAATTTTTCTAAAAATACGCTTTAACGCCCTTACCTCTTAGGATAATCGTGTCAGCAAAAACTACTAAGGTAGGCAGTCGTAACCGGGAACGCCACGACGCCATCACCGGGTGGCTCTTCATGCTTCCATTTATTCTGGGATTCATCTTGGTATTCCTTCTGCCGATCGTTTCCTCAATCTACTCATCATTCTTCCAGCAGGTAGCCGCCGGCGGTGGCCTGTATGGTGGCGGTGAACTCACCAACGAATTCGTTGCTTTTGAAAACTACAAGAACGTCGCAACTAACTCTAAGTTCTGGGTTGGTATGGGACGTGTAGTTCTCTACACTGCTATCCAGGTTCCGTTCATGATTCTGAGCGCGCTGGTACTGGCACTGGTACTGGACTCATTCTTGGTTCGACGCGTAACCATCTTCCGCTTGGGCTACTTCTTGCCTTTCGCAATCCCAGGCGTAGTTGCCGCAGGTATTTGGGTGTACCTCTACATTCCAGAAATCTCCCCGATCGTGGCAGGTTTCCAGTCACTGGGAATCGAAGTTGATTTCCTGGGTAAGAACATGGTGCTGTTCTCAATGGCAAATATGACCACCTGGACTTACACCGGCTACAACATGCTAATCTTCCTCGCTGCTTTGCAGGCGATTCCAACTGAACTTGCTGAAGCAGCCCGTATCGACGGGGCAACTGGTTTCCAGATTGTCACGAAGATTAAAATCCCAATGGTTCGTGGCGCCGTGCTGCTAACCGTTCTGCTCTCCATCATCGGCACCATCCAGCTGTACTCGGAACCAACCGTTATGGCAACCGTCAACAAGTGGATGGAACTTGACTACACTCCAATGCAGATTGCCTACAACACCATGTACGGTAACCTCACTCCAGGTGGTGACGGCCCAGCATCCGCAGTTTCCGTAATGATTGCACTGATTGCTGGTACGCTGGCAGTCCTCTACGCACTGGTTGATAAGAAGGTGAACGACTGATGTCTAAAGTAAAGTATTTCCCAGACGGACGCGCTTACACTCCTTCTATTGAAGGCATGCCAGTTCGCTCAGTGGCTCCATCTACTGCAGCTCGTTGGATTACTGTTGGCGTACTGCTTTTGGTATTGGTTTACTTCCTGTTCCCAATCTACTGGCTGGTAGTAGCATCTACTAAGACTAATGCCCAGCTGTTGGGTACCCCGGGTTTAGCATTCGACGAAATCAATGTGGTTACGAACTATAACACTTTGATTGAGTGGACTAAGGGTGACTTCTGGCGCTGGGTGGCGAACTCTGTTTTCTATTCCACTGTGGCAGGCGTTTTAGGTACGTTGCTGTCTGTTTCAGCTGGTTACGCGATGGCAAAGTTCGTGTTCCCTGGCAAGGGCTTCACCTTGGCGTTAATCATGTCTGGTTTGCTCATGCCAGCAGCTTTGCTGACTATTCCGCTGTACCTGATTTTCCATAATATTGGTTTGACGAACACTGTGTGGGCAATCATTATTCCTTCTTCTATCAGCCCATTTGGCGTGTTCTTGGGTCGTGTTTACGCGCAGAGTTCAGTGCCTACGGAACTGATTGAAGCAGCTCGGATTGATGGTGCGGGTGAAGCTCGTATCTTCTTCACGATGGTACTGCGGATTTTGGCTCCTGCTATGGTCACGATTTTCCTTTTCATTTTCGTGGCTACTTGGAATAACTTCTTGCTTCCGCAGATGATGGTCACTACTTCTGATTTGAAGCCGGTGACTTTGGGGTTGTACGGCATGATGAGTTACTTCAACCCTCAGCGTGGCGCGGTTATGCTGGGTGCTTTGTTGGGTGTTATCCCACTGATTGTGCTGTTCTTAGGGTTGCAGAAGTACTGGCAGTCCGGTTTGGCAGCGGGTTCAGTTAAGGGATAATCCTGTCAAAATAACATTATGCGGCACCCTCGGGAAGAAAAATTTCCCGAGGGCGTCTCACATACCTAGCCAATCGGTGCGCGCGCCTAAAAATATGCGAAACTATCCGTATGAGTGAAATTTTCCCGCCAAAAGGTGCTGTTGATCTGTCTGCTGTTGAACCTAAGATTGCTCTGGGCGCTCTGGATGGGCGTTACCGTGGTGTAGTTGGACCACTGGTGAATGATCTTTCTGAGGCGAGCCTTAACCGGGCTCGTGTTTTTGTTGAAGTCGAATGGCTGATTCACCTGTTGGATAAGGAAATCCTGCCGGGTGCTCCCGCTCTCACGGACGCTGACCGCGCTTACTTGCGTCAGATTACTACTGATTTCGACGGGGAAGCTGTGGCTGCTATGGCAGCCATTGAATCTGAGACTCGCCATGATGTTAAGGCCGTGGAATACTACTTGAAGGCAAAGCTGGATGCAGCTGCGGACGTACTACCCGGCACTGTATTGCCACAGCTCCACGAAGTAGTTCATATTTTCTGTACTTCTGAGGATATTAACAACCTCTCTTACGCGCTGATCATTAAGTCTGCGGTTGAAAATACTTGGCTTCCACAGGCGACTGGTTTGGTCAATGATTTGCGTGAACGTGCTTTGCAGGCAGCGGAAATTCCGATGCTGTCTCGTACTCACGGCCAGCCAGCTACTCCAACTACTTTGGGTAAGGAATTAGCTGTTTTCGCACACCGTTTGGGTCGTCAGCTGAAGCGGATTAAGCATACTGAGTACTTGGGTAAGATTAACGGTGCGACTGGTACTTTCTCTGCGCACGTAACGGCTTTGCCTGAGGTTGATTGGCGTGAGGTTTCTCGGTCTTTTGTAGCGGATGTACTGGGCTTGGATTGGAACCCACTGACTACGCAGATTGAATCCCACGACTGGCAGGCGGAACTTTACGCGGATATTGCCCGTTTCAACCGGATTGCGCATAATTTTGCAACTGATGCGTGGACTTATATTTCTTGGGGCTTCTTCCACCAGAATCTGGCAGCCCAGGGGTCTACTGGTTCTTCTACGATGCCTCATAAGGTGAATCCAATTCGTTTCGAGAATGCGGAAGCTAACTTGGAGATTTCTTGTGGTTTGCTGGATGTTTTGGCAGCTACTTTGGTGACTTCTCGTTTGCAGCGTGACCTGACGGATTCTTCTACGCAGCGTAATGTGGGTACGGCTTTGGGGCATTCTTACTTGGCTTTGGATAATCTGCGTAAGGGCTTAGCGGGCGTTGATTTTGACGCTGCACGTATGGCTGCTGACTTGGATGAGAACTGGGAAGTTTTGGGTGAGGCGATTCAGCAGACTATGCGCGTGGCAGCTATTGCCGGTGCTGAGGGTATGGAAAACCCATATGAGCGTTTGAAGGAATTGACTCGCGGTAATCGTGTTAATGGTGAGCAGATGCGCGAGTTCGTGGCTTCTTTGGGGATGCCAGCAGAGTTTGAGGCTCGTTTGCTGAAGCTGACTCCAGCTTCTTATACGGGGATTGCTGCTGAGTTGATTGAGAATCTTCCTGCTTTGGAGGACTGATTTTCAGGTTTTCAGGGAGTGTTGGGCGTGAGTCCAGCTCCCCCCTTATTTTTGCTGTGTGCACAGGCAGTTTTCAGCAAGGCGTTTATCCACAGTTTCTTTTTCCGTGGATTTTCTTTCCCGAGGGCGTTTCTTAAGCTGTCCTCATGGATTCTTTAGCACCGCGTACTTCAGGGCTTATTGCTAACGTCAGTAATGAGCTTTCCGACATTATTTTGACTCTTGCTGGCTTAGAGTGGCTATGGCAAGGAGCAGCCGGCACTGTTACCGACCAGTTGCGTAGTGAGACCCAACAGTACTTACAGACTTGTGCTGGTAATGCTACTGCTACCTACCTGCAGGTACGCGAGTGGGAATGGAAAGAAACTGAAGCAGTGGTCGCGGCTTTAGGAGGTTCCCTATGAGTAGCGAAACTTATACGGCCATCCAATTGGAAGCTAATCCGAAAGTAGATCCTGAAACGATTCGTTCTGCTGGGTTTCTTTGTGCCCATCTTTTAGAACGCTTAAATGAAGCTCACGCGGCTTTAACTTATATTCCGGGCAGTTTTACTTCTACCTACGGAGAGTTAATAAATGAGCAAGTAGAGTTGCTGCGTTGTAATTTACAAGAAGCGTCCGTAAAGTTAGAGAGTTTAGGCGCTCGCCTGTTACATGGAGCAGAGCTTTACACGCAGGCAGAAGCAGGCGTTGCTGCTTTATTTTCTGGCAGACTAGGAGCATTTACCCGTGGGACGATGCCAATTATGGAAGAAGCCTGGGGAAATATTATTGCTGGCAGTGACCTGGGGCTAAGGTTATTCTTAAAATACCCACGGGGAGCTTGGAAGCGTTGGTTGAACTCTGGTATTTCCCTGCAACTTCCAAAAGTTCACCCTAGAACTACTATTAACCTACTGACCTGGCCACTTTTTAAGTTTCTAACCAGTGAAGCTCGGTATCTGATTGTGGATGCAGCTACGATTAAAATTCGGCAAAACCGTCTTTTACGAAATTCGGATAGTCCTTTAGAACGTAGCTCCGGTAGGCTTTCACGCCTCTATTCCGCCCTCGAAAAAGCTGGTGGAGTTTATTTGCCGACCCTGCGCATTCAACCAGTTAGTCGCACGGGACTGTCCTTACCGGGTAAAGACCTAAACCGCGACAAAATCGCTTACTCGTTGCAAAGTGTGGAATCCTTACTAACAGCAGATAATCAACCACTTCCCAAAGCGCAACCAATTGCTGAAATCTCTCCGTTGCTTACTGCCAGCTCACTTCTGGAACGTACTAAATTGGTGCGCGATCACCCGCAGGCAATTCTTGCCAAACAAACTAAAACCGGGCAAACCCCTGCCGGCGAAATCGAAGTCATCCGCTACACTAACCCGCAGACTCAACAACATTCGTGGAGCGTGATTATTAAAGGCACCCAAGAGTGGGGGCCAACAGGAAGTACCCCGCATGATATGCAAACCAATTTTGCTGCGCTCGCGGGGGCTCGTTCAGATCAGGAGGCTGCTGCCATCACAGCTTTAAAAATGGCTGGTGCGCAGCCCGGAGATGCTGTGGAGTTTGTGGGACACTCACAGGGTGGGATTGTTTCTGCGGATTTAGCTGCAAATCCGGAAATCAACCAAACATACCGAGTTACGCAAGTAGTTACTGCTGGTTCTCCAGTTTCAGGTATTGCTATTCCCAATAGCGTGCAGGTACTTAACTTTGAGCACCTCAGCGACCCCGTAGCGCAACTGGATGGAAGCCTGAATAAAACTCAACCAAACTGGCTTACCTATTCCGTCTCTGGTGACCCAACTGTTGCGAAGGCAGATGCTGCTGCAACTTTACATCACAATATTGAAGGGTATATCAGTGCCAGTCGCAATCTGGAAAATAGCGCAGATAAAGTAATTGCCCAGTGGAATCAACACCGGGTTGAGGCACTGGGCATTACTGAAAATACGCGGGCAGAAGTGTTTCGTTTCTCTACCCAAAGAGTGGCGGATACTCCCTGAAAATCCTAGTCTTCTTTACTGTCGAGGAGGTTGGAAATTAGTGAGGCAATTACTGAAGTAATCAAAGCCCCTAAAAGTGCTGCCCAGAAAGAGTCCACCATAATGCCAGTATGAGTTTGGACAGAAATCCAACCTGCCAGCATGAACATTAGGGCGTTTAAGATGAAAGAGAATAGCCCCAGGGTGAGTACTAAAAGTGGCAGTGAGAGCAGTTTAAGCACTGGACGGACCAGTTTATTTACAACGATTAGTGCCAGAGAGAAAACTGCCAGGGTGAGTAACGTAATCTGCCAGGTGGAATCGTCAGTGAGGCGGATACCGGAAATTAAAAGGGTAGTTACCCAAACTCCAGCCATCGTGGAGATTAACTTAATCATAAACTTCATGTTTTAAGCCTATTAGAAAGCAAACGGTCGCGCCAACGCTAGAAATTTCGCAAATATTGATAGGCTTGATTTGTGGTATCTAGTTTTTTCTCACGCGCTAAATCAGCGCCCGAACCAGTAGCAGAAGAAGTCACTGAGGTAGTGGAAACCCCTCAGGAAACAACTTTCGATCCGCAGAATTTTGCTGCCGCTATCCAAAAATGGCAGGACGAACTGCGCGAACTCACTCGAGTGGACTTATCCACTTTGCCGGTGCGTCTAGTATTAACTGGCGCCCACCCTTCTGGACTGGCGCAGCTGTATGCTGAACGAAATACCCGCGTGGCTTCTCTCATCCGTGATTCTCATCGTCTTACTCGCGCTGAAGAGTCAGCTCGTCGTGTCTACACCGGCTCTTTAGATACTGCAACCAGCCGTGGTGTATCAGCAATCCATGTGGCCTGGGGCTTGGCTACTTGGACAGGCGAAGACGGAACCATTGAATCTCCAATCATGTACCGTCCCGTACGATTCAGCTTTGAAAACACTGGGGAAGCCTCTTTGCAATTGGTGGGGGATATTCAGATCGCTCCGGCTATCCACCAGGCAGTCCGTGCTAACGGGCGTGAACTGAATGAATCGCAGATTGTGGCTCTCACTAAGTCACGTGCCGGTTTTACCCCAGAGCCAGCTTTGAATAGTTTGAAGTCCGCTTTGGCGTCCTTGCTTCCGAACTTCAAATACACTGAGTTTATTGAAGTCGCCCAGTTCCTGCACCCAGCTCAAGCAGTAGTCGCAGAACTGGCAAACCCAGAAGTTTTCGCGCAGTCACCAGTGATTCGTGGCTTGGCAGGGGATAAGCAGGCCTTGGAAATTCTTCCCGAGGACGCTCCAGAAGCTAACCCCTTTGACCGTGATCCTGACGCAGAAGCAGGTATTGGTGATCAGCTTCCCGAACAGCTCGACAACGTTGAGGCTATTTCTACTGGTCTGAACGCTATTCTTGATACTGCTGGTGGAGCTGACCCAACAGCAACAGTTGCTTCGGTTTTAGCTGCCGCTGCGTTGAATGGAAAATCCTCCCTTTATCTTTCCGCTGACCGTCGTCGTGTTGTACAGCTGTGGGAATACTTCACTGAACGTGGTTTAGGGCATGCGGTAGCGCGTATTGATGCCTCCGCTAAAGCTGCCCCAGCGTTACTGCAGTCTTTAACGGAAGTATTTGCAACCGATCGTCCTCGGGCAGATCTTGCGGAAATTCAACGCAACCGTACGCAGCTGCGCGAAGTCCGTTCCTCTTTGGAAAGCTACACTGCGAACCTGCACGAACCCTACCCAGTTTGGGGTGTCTCCGCTTACGATGCTTTGCAGGTGCTCACTGATTTAATGTCCTCCCGTCCAGGACCAAGCACTCGCGTGCGTTTAAGTGCTGATACGCTTACTAAACTTGCAAACGACACGGAAGAGGTTGCTCGTACGGCGTTAATGGAAGCTGCAGAAGCGGGGATGTTCCAAGTCTCCGGGGAAGCTGATGCCTGGTTCGGAGCAGTAATTTCTGCTCCTGAACAGGTAGCTCCTGTTCTGGAACGGATTCGCGCTCTGGTATTGGAAAAGCTTCCCCCAATGCGCGTTAATATGAGTTCTACTGCCGCGCAAACTGGTTTAACTCCAGCATCTTCCTTTGTTGAATGGGAAGAACAGCTACGCATGCTAGACGGCATCCGTGATGCGCTAGACGTTTTCCAGCCAGTTATTTTTGAACGCTCTGTTGCCGACATGGTGATTGCTACTGCTTCTAGCCAGTGGCGTCGTGACCACGGTGCAGAAATGAAGCGTTCACAGCGTTCTCGCTTGACTAAGCAAGCTAAAGACATGCTACGTCCGGGACGCTATGTGGAAGACCTACATGCTGAACTGGTGAAAGTACAGAAGCAGCGTGACGTCTGGCGTCGTCACTGCGATGCGGGTGGCTGGCCAAAGGTACCTGCTAACTTGGACGAAATGCTGAAGGAAGCCACGGAAGTTCGCACCATCCTTGAAAAACTAAACCCAGCTTTAGGAACTGCACACGGTAACCTCACTCGCATGGACGTTGCCGAACTTTCCTTGTTGCTGAAGCGTCTGGCTCAGGACCCAGCGGGCGCAGCTCAGATTCCACAGCGCTTACAGATTCTTAAGAAACTACATGGATTTGGGTTGGAAGCCTTTGTTAAGGACTTGCGTTCGCGTTGCGTGCCAAAAACCATGATTGAGCGTGAACTGGAATTGGCTTGGTGGGCGTCTGCTCTGGGGGTAATGCTTGAAAATATCCCTGGTTTGGGTGGCTTTGATTCTGCGAAGCTACAGGCTTGGGTGCAGGACTTCCGTCGTCTGGATGCCGCACAGGTTGAGTCTCTTGCTGCTTTAGCTTCAGATAAGATTCACGACAACCGTAGAGAGGTTGTTCAGAAGTACTCAGCTGAGGAAGCGCAGTTACGTAAGGCGCTTTCTGAAGGGTTGGTTACTGAAGCAAATGTGACGCAGATTTTTGGTGGCTCGCAGTTAGTTCGCGACTTGTTCCCAATTGCCATGACTTCGGCTGCGTTAGTTCCTACCTACTATACTCTGCGTGATCAGGTCGATTTATTGGTGATTGATTCTGTAGCTGATTTGCCGTTGCCGGAAGTTATTCCACTGTTGGCTCGCGCAAAGCAAGTAGTAGTAACCGCAGATTGTTCAGCTGATTCGGAAACTGTGCGGGCTTTACAGCAGGTACTTACGCAACTAACGATTTTGCCTTCTGCACTGCGTGTGAATGGTTATGTTAGCCAGTTGTGTGGCCGTTACGAAGTTCGTCATGCGTTGCAGCCGGTTCCAGTTCCACGTTTGGGTTCTAAACTGTCGATTTCTTTCGCGGCTGGGCGGGGTATGCCTGCGCCTGACGCTAATTGTATCGAATCTACTGCTGAAGAAGTTGAGGCTGTTGTTGATTTAGTACTGGAACACGGCTTAATGTCGGCAGAGCGTTCTTTGGCTGTAGTGGCTACTAACCGGATTCACGCGCAGCGGATTCGTGAGCGTTTGAAGACGGTGATGGCTACTTCGCCGGCATTGGCGGATTTCTTCCGTACTGACGTGGCTGAGCCTTTCACTATTCTTTATCCGGAGATTTTGAATGGGCAGCAGCGTGATAAGGTGATTTTCACTTTGGGTTACGCTAAGACTCCACATGGGCGGGTTTTGCATAACTTTGGGGATATTTCTAATGCGGGTGGCGAGAATCAGTTGGCGTCTTTGCTTTCTGTGGCGCGCGATGACTTGCATATTGTTTCCTCTGTGAAGCCTGAGGAATTTGATCGTTCTCGTTTTAGCGTGCCGGGTCCACTGATGCTTTTGGATTTGCTGGCTTTGGCTATGGATGCAACGGTTTCTGATTCTGATGATTGGCCTGTGGTTGAGTTGGCTCCGGATCAGTTGCTGATTGATTTGGCTGAGCGCTTGTATTCCGTAGGTTTGCAGGTGATTCCAAATCTGGGTGGCGAGGGTGCTTTGCGTGTTCCGTTAGCTGTTGGGCACCCGTATATTCCGGGCGAACTTTTGGTGGCGATTTCTACGGATGATGGGGTTTACGTGCAAGAGGCTTCGTTGCGTCGTCGTGATCGTTACTGGCCATCATTGTTGGAAGCGCATGGTTGGAAGACTCGTACGGAACTTTCGATGGCTGTGTTTATTGATCCGCAGAAGGAAGCTGACGCAGTGGTTGAGTTGGTTTTGGATGCGGTGGATGAGCGGATTGCGCATGATCCTGAGTTGGCTGCTTTGTTTGCGGCTGAGTTGGGCACGGTTTCCGAGGGCGGTGAGTCTGCTGAATCCGCAGAAACTGACTTAGCAGCGGCTGATTCTGGCATTGCTGATGAGGCGGAAGCTGAGTTGGAGACTGAGGAATCTATGGCTGATTCTGATGCGGAGGTTTCTGAAAGCTCTGAGTTTGTTGAGGAAACTGCGGAGGAAGTCTGGAAACCTGCTGTGGGGGTTGCTCGTGGGCCACGTCCGGCGATTGCTGTAGGTTTATCGCTTTCAGCCTATGCGGATGAACAGTTAGATGAGCTGGTAGCTTGGATTAATTCTGATCAGTTGGAACGTTCAGAAGATGAGGCTGTTAGTGCTTTGGCGACTGAACTGGGCTTAGTTGAGAGTAACGCTCAGGTAGAGTCCGTGCTGCGGAATGTGGTTCGCCGTAACTTGAAACAGGATTAAGAGAGTATGACTGCGGAGGGTAAACGTAAGCGTCGTCGCGTAGTGGTTCTTTCTGAGGCTGATAAGAAGTTATTAGCTGAGGGGGAGGCAGTTGCTTGGGATGCGGTTTCAGTTCGTGAAATCTCAATGGTTCCAGTGGCTGAGCTTAAGCTGAGTCCACGTGATAAGCAGATTGCTGGTGACGTGCCACCGCATTATTAAATGTTTTCCGATATGAAAATTGGGATTTTCGTATGGGTAAATGTAAAGGGTTGGGCTCCCCAGAAATCTGGGGAGCCCAACCCTTTAAAGTTTTAGCGGTTTAAACCGTAATGTTTTAACTGTGAAATCACAACTGTTTTTGTGCTAGCAGTGCGTCACGAATTTCAGCCAGTAGGATGGCTTCTGGGGAAGCAGTTGGTTCTTTAGCGGGAGCTTCTGCAACTTCCTTTGCGCGACGTTCAGCCAATTTATTCATGGGTAGGACTATGGTGAAGTAGATTGCCGCTGCAACCAGTAGGAAGTTTACGATTGCGCTCAACAGTACACCGACCTTAATGGTAGCTGGGTCTCCGAATAAACCGAACTGGAATGCCAGTACGTTATCGAAGGATGGCTTACCCACCAAGCCAGCGATAAATGGGTTGATTACGCTTTCAACTAGTGCGGTCGTAATACCACCGAAAGCAGCGCCGATTACAACACCGACAGCCAAGTCGATTACGTTACCGCGAGTAATGAAGTCTTTGAAACCCTGTAGCATGATGCTCCTTAAAATCTTGGGTAGTTTGATAAGAATTGTTAATAGGAAAGTCCTACTTTTCGTTAATCAGTATATAACGCAAAATCGTGGTTTCTGAGACTCCAGCTAATGATTCAATGTCAATATTTGTAACATCTAACACTAAGGTGCTTTCTGTACTCCCGGACCAACCTGCAGATTCTGGCTCAGCACTGACCACCAAAACATCAGCTGCAACACGACGCGCGGGGCAGTTCAGAGAGTCTTTACACTCTCCCGGTACGTAAATATCTATACGATTTCCACTCTTAAACAAATTTGCAACACCAACCGGGACAGGCAACGCAATTCGGCTTCTTCCCAACTCCAAACGTGGGAGAGGTTCACCAACGGACACGACTGGGGTAGAACCAGCCCCAGATACAACACTCGGTGAAGGAAATAAAAGTGGCCAAATCAATAATCCCGCGACAGCAAAACCCAGTGTTACAAACACGGTCTTAGAGTGTCTTGCCCAAAAGCCTTGCAAACCAAAAATCCAGGAGTCTTTCATAGAAAAAGACTGCAACAATACAGAATGCTTTGAAATACCGCCCTCGAAAAATTGTGGAAAACAAGCCAGTAGAAAAGCAACTGTGGAAAACTAGTCTAATGTCGGTAAGAAACTCGACGACTCAGTAATAATCATATCCATCCGCTGATCATGACGTTCAATCGGCAAAATTCCCGGCGGAATCAAAAACGGAGAAGGCGCGCAACCAACCATAGTCAGATCCGGATTATTCACCAGCAAGCGCGCAATCGCTCGATCATACCAGCCGCCCCCCTGACCCAAACGAGCCCCATCGAAAGCAACCGCTAAAGCTGGGACCAACATAAAACTAGTATTAATCTCCTCCGGGCGGAAAACCCTCCCCGCAGCATCCCTAAACAACGGCTCAGAAACCAAGCCGTTCGTAAAAGAATAAAACGGAAAATACAGGTGCTTTGCCCACCGCTTATTAAACTCTGCTAACTGAAGCTCACCCGGTAAAGCCTCATAACTAATAAACTTAGCCCTACCAAAAGGACTACGTGCAGATCCCTCAAGTGCCCAAAGCAGATTAGTAGCTGACTCAGAACCGTCATACCGGTTGCCAGCAACCTCGCGGAACGGGCGGAAGAAAGACCGCGCCGTCACCTTATCTGGAAAACGGTTGGGTAAACCGGGAAGAAATTCCAAAGGAAGATGAGCTGTTGTCAGCGGATTGCCAGGATTTAACGCCATAAACGAATTATCTCATATACCCTAATAAGTATGAGTGAGAAGAAAAAGGTTACCTGCGCAGTTGTTCCCGCTGCCGGGAGAGGCACACGCTTCCTACCCGCAACTAAGGCAATTCCAAAGGAAATGCTGATTCTAGTGGACAAACCTGCGATTCAATACGTTGCGGAAGAAGCCACCGATGCAGGTATTACTGACTTCCTCATCATCACTTCCAGCTCAAAGCACGCCATTGAAGACCATTTCGATGCCTGCCCAGAACTCGAAACTGCTCTAGTAAATAGCGGTAAAACTGCAGAACTAGCAGCTATTAATAGCTACCAGCAGCTGGCGCGTATGCACACGGTTCGTCAAGGACATCCAAAAGGCTTAGGGCACGCAGTATTACAGGCTAAAACCCACGTGGGAGATAACCCCTTCGCAGTGATGCTGCCCGATGATTTGATGCACCCGGAAGATCCATTATTAAAGAAAATGATTGCCGTGCAAGAAAAACTCGGTGGCTCAGTTGTAGCGCTCCTGGAAGTAACTCCGGAACAGGCAACAGCATATGGTTCCGCCGACGTGTCAGTAGTAGATTTAGCTGAACTTGAGTTAGATACGATTCCGGGGATTTGTGAAGGCGACGTATATAAACTCAATGACGTGGTTGAGAAACCCGCTTTAGAGGACGTGCTTTCAAATTACGCGGCAGTAGGTCGTTACGTTTTCGATCCGAAGATTTTTGAAATTCTTGAGACGCTACCCGCTGGACGGGGCGGAGAAATCCAGCTTACTGACGCGTTCCGAGCCTTAATTGACGTTCCCGTTACCGAAGGCGGCGGTGTTTACGGTTTGGTTGTAAAAGGCCGTCGTTTTGATACGGGCGATAAGTTCGGTTACTTGCAAGCGCAGGTGGAGCTAGGGTTAGAACACCCGGTTTACCAGGCTGACTTCCGCGCTTATCTAGAAGAAAAACTAGCTTCCTTAAATGAACACTGATGTGGCTTGAAAAACTACTGGTTTATTTAGGGGTTTCTCCGCGCCATGGGTTCGGGATTCCGCTGGCAGATTTGGAACTATACATCCCAGATCCAGTTTCTGAAGAGCTAATTGCAGACCCGGGTTTTCCAGTTTCGCAGTTGTGGTTGAAACCTGTTGTGGGACCTTGGCATGAGCAGGTGGCACGTTTACGGGTTGAAAACCTACAGTGGTTGCAACCGTGGGAAGTTTCAGTGCCAGAGGGGTATCCGGTGCAAGTTCCTTCAGTTTCGCAGTACCGGCGTTTATCTGATTTACGTTTAATTTGCGGGCAGGCGTTAGCTTATTTAGTTTGTTTGGATTCGCAGCCGGTGGGATTGATTACGGTTACGAATGTGGAGCGAGGCGCGCAACAGTCGGCTACTTTGGGGTATTGGATTAGTGAGAGTTTCGCCGGCCTGGGCGTTATGAGTGCTGCGGTAGCTGCAGTTACGGATTTTCTTTTAGACGTTTTGCATTTGCATCGCGTGGAGGTTTTTATTCGTCCAGAGAATGAGGCTTCATTGCGTTTAGTGGAGTCCCTGGGATTCGTTTCCGAGGGCGTGCGACGCAACTACCTGTGGGTTGATGGAGCTTGGCGTGACCACCGGGTTTATGCGGCGGAAAGAGAATCCTGGTTTAACTGATTTAGTGGGTTTACGGATTAGGTTTTAGGTATTCCGCCAACACGCGTTGAGATACCGGTGAGTCAGGCAAAAATATGTGAGAATAAGCCCGTGACTTACACTGGTTTAATTATTCTGATGGTGTTGGCTGTGATTGCCGTATACGTGACACCTGCGTTAATTAGACTACGTCAGCATAAGGTGGATAATCCGGTTGAAGACCGTTTTTCTGAGGGAATCACTGTAGTTGATGTTTCCCGCGTTTGCCCGCGAGTTTTCGGCGAGTCTGCGCGTTCTCAGCCTCTCCTTCTGCCAAACTCAAAAGTAGATTTAGTAAATGGCGATTGGAGTGAAGCAATGGTGGAAGCAACTGCTCGTCCTTTAAAACGACGTAAGGTAGCTAAAACTGCTGAAACTGAAAAGCAGTTAGCAAAAGTGCGGGCTGAGCGTAAAAACCGTTTAGCTGCAGAAGCTGTTGCAGGTCAGCGTCGTTTCGTAATCGCTGCATTCGCTTTAACTTTCCTGGTGGCTTTCACCGTGGCAACTGTTTATGGCTCGTTGAACACTTGGTGGTTAACAGCTCCCAGCTCTGTCCTATTAGGTACTTTAATTTCTGGGCGAGCAGCTTATCAAAAGTCGCAGCAGGCAAGTGCTAATGAAACCGCTGCAATGCGCCGGATTCGTGAAACCGCTGAAAAGGAACGTCGCCGTAAGGTGCAGGCGCGCATCCGCTCTACTGAAGTTACCACCGGCTCTATTACCCTCGGTGACCAGCAGGTGGCTTTACCTGTAGCAGAAACTATTGTTGCAGTTGAGGTTGCAGAAATTGTTGAAACCCAGGTTGAAACCGTTGTTTCAGCACAGGAGCAGGCTCACCGTGAAGCTCAGAACGCGCTGGTTGGCAATAAAGCTAAGGGTGCTCAACGAAAAGAACAGCCAAATGCTCAGGCACAGACCATGCTAGACGTGCTGCCAACAACTACCGTTAGCGGAAAGTCAGCGGTGGTGCGTCGTCGGGCTACGCCTTTGACTACTTCGGTTTCTGCCCCTACTGTTTCCGGACGTCGCCCAGTTTCTGCACGCCCAATGCCAGTAGATGCAGCTTCTTCTACCGAATTGGCACAAGAAGCTGCAGCGCGTAAGGAAGCCGCTCTGGATTTGGAGCAGATTTTACAACAACGTCGCGCACAGTAGTTAGCGCGAGTTAATAAGGCTTAACAAAAAATCACCTGCGAACGAAGGTTCGCAGGTGATTTTTTAGGTTTTCCAAGCGATACTTAGCTGTGAAGCCGGGCTTCGCAGCTAAGTTTCAGTATCCGCCCTCGGGAAAATTAAGGGGAAAATCCCCAAATCAGCGTTTGCGGTAAAGGGATTTTGCTGCAAACTGTGGTTCAGAAGTAACTAAACAACCCAAGTTGCGGAAGATACCCTCATCCACAGAACCCAAAATCGTAGTAGTGTGTACTTCGCATCCACGTAGGTTTTGCAACTGGTCCAGTGCGGCACGCGCATTTGGATCAGAATCAGCTGAAACAGACAGTGCGATAAGAACTTCATCAGTGTGTAAACGTGGATTGCGAGAACCCAAGTGAGCGGTTTTCAGCGTCTGAATCGGAGTGATTGAGGAAGCCGCTAGGAGGGTTACGGTTGGATCAATATTTGCCAGGAGCTTCAGCGCATTCAGCAGAGCCGCGGCAGAACAGCCCAGCAGGTCACTGGTTTTACCGGTAACAATGCGGCCATCGTTTAGCTGAATCGCTGCTGCTGGCGCATCGGTTTCTGCCGCTAAATCTAAGGCTGGTTTAACTACTGCACGATTGGCTGTAGTGATCCCCAGTTTCGTCATTATGAGGGCAATGGAATCAGACATGTGAGAGTCCAGTTCCTTTGAAGCTTCTTCTACAAGAGTTTTGTAGTAGCGACGAATCACTTCTTGGCGTCCAGCTTCGCGACAAACTTCATCGTCAACAATGGCTTTACCTGCCATATTTACGCCCATGTCAGTAGGGGACTTGTAGGGGGAAGAGCCCGCCACGCGTTCTAGCAGAATCGCAAGTAGGGGGAATACTTCCACGTCGCGGTTGTAGTTAACTACCTGTTCGCCATAAGCCTTTAAGTGGTGTGGGTCGATCAGGTTTACGTCATCTAGGTCCGCGGTGGCTGCTTCGTAAGCCAGGTTCACTGGGTGGTCGAGTGGCAGATTCCAGATGGGGAAGGTTTCAAACTTCGCGTAACCAGCTGGAATGCCACGCTTACGGTCGTGGTAGATCTGAGAGAGGCAGGTGGCTAGTTTGCCGGAGCCAGGACCGGGGGCGGTAACAACGACGAGGTCACGAGTAGTTTCAGCCCACTCGTTTTTGCCGAATCCGTCTTCGGAAACAATCAAGTCAGTGTTGGTTGGGTAGCCCTTAATGAGACGGTGGCGGGAAACTTTTAAGCCGAGTCTTTGCAGGCGGTGGCGGAATTCGGTGGCTGGTTTGTTGTCGTCTTCCATTTGGGTGAGGACTACGTGTTCTACTAGGAAGCCGCGTTCACGGTAGCTGTCGATTAGCCGTAGAGCGTCTTCTTCATAAGGAATGCCAAGGTCTGCGCGCACTTTTTTGCGTTCCAGATCCTTGGCATTGATGGCGACGACGATCTCAAGTTCGTCCTTGAGAGTCTCTAGCATGGCGATTTTGTTGTCCGGGGTGAAACCGGGGAGGACACGGGAGGCGTGGAAGTCGTCGAATAGCTTACCGCCCATTTCGAGGTAGAGCTTCCCGCCGATGGCTTTGCGCCGCTCGTCGATATGCTGGGACTGCAGTTCGATGTAGCGGTTGCGGTCGAATCCTTGTCTGTTGGGAAACATGGCGTCCTCTCTTCAGTATTCTATTTTCTCTAGCTTTGCATTCTCGCGTTCCGGGGAGAACGGTTTTGCGTTTGCTAACGGAGTAATATTAGTCCTGTTGGGTGCATTTAGGGAAGTTTTTCGAGGGCGTTGTGTACGTGTGCTGCGTCACTAAAGGTAGGTAGTGG
>NZ_DS999543.1 GCF_000159015.1 Gleimia coleocanis DSM 15436
GACCCCAACCGGTGAAACTGTAACCACTGTAGGTAATCTGAATGAAGATCAGGAAGGTACTCCTACCTTTACTAACGGATTCCCTGACCGGACCCCGTTGGTACCGTCTTCTGAAAACCCAGTTAAGTTGATTGATCCTGAAACTGGTGATCCTACTGATAAGACTGAAATTCCTGCATTGGAAAATGGCGAGCCAGTAGGTACTTATAAGATTAATCCAGAAACTGGTAAGGTTACTTTCACTCCTAATCAGGATTACGCTGGCACTCCAGATCCAGCGGAAGTAGTGCTGAAGGATAAGAATGGTACCCCAGCTTACGGTAAGTACATTCCGACGGTGATCCCTCCTAAACCAACTGGTGATCGTGTTACTACAACGGATGAAGTAAATAAGGTTCAGAAGGGTACTCCAACCTTCATGAATGGTAACGGTACTCCACAGGTACCATCCGCTGAAAACCCAGCCAAGTTTATTGATCCTGAAACTGGTGATCCTACTGACAAGACTGAAATTCCAGCTCTTAAAGATGGCGAACCAGTGGGTACTTATCAGATTAATCCACTGACCGGTGAAGTTACTTTCACTCCTAAGAAGGACTTCGTGGGTACTCCAGATAAGGTTGAAGTTCAGATTCTGGATAAGTGGAAGAACCCAGTTCGTAGTGAGTACCAGCCGACAGTAACTCCGAAGAAACCAGTTAAACCAAATACTGTTGTGCCTATGAAGCCAGCAGATCCAGTGAAGCCTAAATTGGCAAATACTGGTGTGAACGGTGTGCTTAACATTAGCGTAATCGCTTTGCTTATGGCAGCTGTCGGAACCTTAGCGGTTGCTACGCGACGTCGTGAAACTAAGTGACTTAGCGACTAGCTGAAAACCAGTTTTGGGGGAGTCTTTGGCTCCCCCAAAACTTTTGTCAAGATTGGAATAGGGTATTCAAGTAGCGTGGGGGTTACTTAAAGTCGCGTTAATGCCTTGCCTGCTGTAGTGTTAAAAAGTTTGTGGGGTGCTTCTAAGAAGCACCCCACAAAGATTTGAACCTTAAAATATCCATAGAGTTAGATTTAGAATAACTAAACCAGCTAGAACTCCAATATGGTGCCACATATAAGAAACGGTTACGGAATCTTTCGGTAGTTGTGAACTCTTACTGTTGGAAGCGGATTTTTCTGGGGATGCGTTCTGATTAGTGGTAGGTAACGCATCGTAATCATTATGTAGTTGTTTCCAATCATTTAGTAGCTCAACTGCCTGTTGTGTGTGTAAATGTAAGGAAACAGAGGGTTTAGAAAAATCAATATGTGGTACTGGATCAACATCTGGGTTACGCAGTTCGCGTAGGCGATTTTTTGGTTGTGCAGCTGAGAGACGAAAATCTCCCGCAGTGGTTTCTAAAATTAAACCTAGGTTTGCTTTAGCTCTTAGAAACTCATTCCAAGGGATTCGTACGCGACGCCACACGTTAAAAGCTACGATTACGTTTTCCGTGACTACCAGTAATGGTGCCCACCACATCATGTAAATAATCCATAGGATTAAGCTAATCGCGGGTAAAGCACTGAAACCAATCCATCCGTCGACGTAAATAAACTGACCGGCAGCTAAGATACCTAGAATCAGTAAAATTATGAAACCAAATCGGGAAAAAGCGGAATAGATTTTCAAAGTTGGATGCATGGTTATAAGTATAGCGGGGAAATACGTGGTGAATTTCGCATGAATCCAACTATTCTTGAGATAGTTTAGGGGACTATTCTTATTAAGTTAAGAAATATAGGTCTGGAGTAGTATGCCTCAACGTAATGATATTCGAAACGTCGCAATCGTAGCCCATGTTGACCATGGTAAAACCACGTTGGTGGATGCCATGCTGTGGCAGTCTGGAGTGTTTGCGGATCACGATACTGTAGAAAAACGCGGTGAACGTGTGATGGATTCTGGTGACTTGGAACGTGAAAAAGGCATTACGATTCTGGCGAAGAATACTGCTGTTCATTACCGTGGGCCGTCGGCTCAGAAGTTGGGTCTGGCGGATGGAATTACGATCAACGTGATTGATACTCCGGGGCACGCTGACTTCGGTGGTGAAGTTGAGCGTGGCTTATCAATGGTGGATGGCGTGTTGTTGCTGGTGGATGCAGCTGAAGGTCCGCTTCCGCAGACTCGTTTCGTTCTCCGTAAGGCTTTGCACGCGAAACTGCCGGTAGTGGTAGTTGTTAATAAGGTAGACCGTCCTGACCAGCGTATTGAGGAAGTCGTTTCTGAAACCACTGATTTGTTGCTTTCTTTAGCTGAGGATTTGGTTAATGAGGGCGTAGATGTTGATCTTGACGCTATGTTGGATGTTCCGGTTATTTATGCGTCCGCGAAGTTGGGTAAGTCTTCTTTGGAATGTCCACCTTTTGGTGAGGTTCCGACTGAGAATCTGGAGCCTTTATTTGAAACCCTGCTGACTCGTATTCCTGGCCCATCTTATGAAGAAGGTGCGCCGTTGCAGGCTCATGTGACTAACCTGGATGCTTCTCCATTCTTGGGTCGTATCGCTTTGCTGCGTATTCATAATGGTGAGATTCGTAAGGGGCAGACTGTGGCGTGGTCTCGCCATGATGGACAGCTGTCTAATGTGCGGATTACTGAGCTGCTGGTTACTGAGGGGCTGGAACGTGTTCCAGCTGAAGTTGCTCACGCGGGTGATATTGTGGCGGTTGCGGGTATCCCTGATATTACTATCGGTGAAAGTTTGGTAGACGTTGATGACCCTCGTCCGTTGCCATTGATTACTGTTGATGACCCAGCGATTTCCATGACTATTGGTATTAACACTTCGCCTATGGCTGGTCGTGTGCGTGGTTCTAAGGTTACTGCCCGTCAGGTGAAGGACCGTTTGGATCGTGAATTAATTGGTAACGTGTCTTTGCGGGTTCTGCCTACTGAACGCCCAGATGCTTGGGAAGTTCAAGGGCGTGGCGAGTTAGCATTGGCTATTTTGGTTGAACAGATGCGTCGTGAAGGTTTTGAATTGACTGTGGGTAAGCCACAGGTGGTTACTAAGGATATTGACGGCGTAAAGTGTGAACCGATGGAAAAACTTACCGTTGATGTTCCAGAGGATTATTTAGGTCAGGTAACTCAGTTGTTGGCTGCTCGTAAGGGGCGTATGGATTCCATGACTAATCATGGTACTGGCTGGGTGCGTCTTGAGTTCACTGTGCCAGCGCGTGGTTTGATTGGTTTCCGTTCTAAGTTCCTCACGGAAACTCGTGGTACTGGTATTGCTTCTTCTTTGGCCGCCGGCTACGAACCTTGGCAGGGTCAGATTGTTTCTCGTACTACTGGTTCTTTGGTGGCTGACCGTCCAGGTCCAGCTACTCCGTATGCGATGATTAATTTGCAGGAGCGTGGTTCTTTCATCGTGGAAGCTGGCTCTGAGGTTTACGAAGGTCAGATTGTGGGTGAGAACCCACGTAATGAGGATATGGACGTTAACCTTACGCGTGAAAAGAAGCAGACTAATATGCGTGCATCTTCTGCGGATAACTTTGAAGGTTTGATTCCTCCTCGTAAGCTGACTTTGGAAGAATCTTTAGAGTTTGCGGCTGATGATGAGTGTGTTGAGGTTACTCCGGAAGCAATCCGTATTCGTAAGAATATTTTGTCTGCGCAGGAACGTTTTAAGATTGCTGCTAGGGCGCGTCGCGAGGCAAAAGCTGCGGCGATGGGATGGAGCTAATTATGAAAGATTTTGGTTCTGCAACTAAACTTTTCGCATATTTGGCGTTAGGTTATATGGTAGCTGGTTTAGTTTCTGGTGTTGTGTATCGTGAACTGACTCGTGGTGTGGAACTTGCTGGCAAGATTCAGCTGTCTACTGTGCATACCCACATTCTGGTGTTGGGGATGGTGATGAGCTTGCTATTTTTGGTTCTTGAAGCACTTTTTCACTTGAATGAACAGAAGCTTTTTAAAGCGTTCGTGTGGGTTTATAATCTGGGTGTTGTGGGTGCTTCTACTCTCATGGTGGTTACGGGTTTGCGTGAACTGTGGGGCCTGGGCGAACACCCAGCTATTTCTGGTGTTGCTGGCTTATTCCATATTGCTTTGACAGTTGGTTTTGTATTGTTCTTTGTAGTTTTGTTGAAGTCTTTGAAGTTGAGCAAGTGATTTAAGAATATTTTTGAAAAGTCCCGCTGGCTGTTGTGCTGGCGGGACTTTTCTTTTCTCGAGGACGGTGCGCAATCCGCCCTCGAAAATAAATAATCTATTGTGCGGGAGTGCCCGGGTAGTGTAAGGGAAAAGGGGACTCGGGCACAAGCTTGCCGGTTACCATTGTTTCTGCCAGAACTTTCACTACACCGCGCCGAGTATTGACGACCACGTAGTCAGGTTCTACTTCCAGTAAGTGTCCTAAAGCATCATGGCGACCATCTGCCAGACGATAGCGAACTACTACTCGCTGTCCCACCTGCCACTGCATCCACGGTAGTTTTGCCGTGGTCTGCGTATCAGAATTATCAGAGGTTGCGTTCCCAAGTGTAGTTTCAGTGCTCATAGTGGGATAATAGTAGAGAATATTGCAAGGCGCTAACTGAACCTGTCTAAGCAGGTCAGAAAGCGCAGAAGAAAACTCTCAGGAGACTTGAAATGACTTACGTTATCGCGCAACCATGTGTCGATGTTAAAGACCGCGCCTGCGTCGACGAATGCCCAGTCGACTGTATTTACGAAGGCCAGCGTTCCCTATATATCCACCCAGAAGAATGCGTGGACTGTGGCGCTTGTGAACCAGTTTGCCCAACTGAAGCAATCTTCTATGAGGACGACCTGCCAGAAGAATGGTCTGACTACTATCGTGCGAACGTTGACTTCTTTAAAGAAATCGGTTCCCCAGGTGGTGCGCAGCGCACTGGCGTGTTGGAACACGATGATGAAATGATCGCGGCCCTGCCACCGCAGAACCAAGACTGAGCTGAAATCCCCTCTGGATAGTCCGGAGGGGATTAACTTTGCAGTTTGGGGTAAGGCTTTTAAAGAAACCTACTTTCCAAACGAGATAACTATTTAGTTTAAGCCCTAAAACAGTTATCCTAATCCTCATGAGAACCTTCTACCACGATCCATCCACAATGTACGCGGATACCTCCGCCAGTGCAGAAACCAACACCATTAAAGTTCAGCTGCGGGCAATTAACCCTCGACCTGTGCAGACCGTGGCAGTACGTATCCTAGATGATGCTGAGCCTAAACACATTGAAGCTCGCCCCATCACCAAACCAAACACCGTGGCAGGAGAATACTGGTGGGAAGCAGAAATCCCCGTAGTGGGACTTACCCAGCACTATCGTTGGCATATCGGCTTCACCGATAAAACCACTCTATGGTTGAATGCTTTGGGAGAATTTAAACGTACCGCGCCAGACCACGCGGATTTTAAAATACAGGTCGGCGGAACCGTACCCCAATGGTATTCCCAAGCACGTATCTACCAGATTTTTATTGACCGCTTTGCCCGTAGACAAACACTGTCTACCCAGAACCTACCACAGTGGTCAACTGGCTGGATTTCTGACAATATTAGCGAATTCGCAGAAGGACCTGGCCAACGTAACCTCTATGGTGGTGACCTGTGGGGGATCATCGATAAACTCGACTACATTCAAGGACTCGGCTTCGATACTCTCTATCTCACGCCATTTTTTGAAGCCCGCACTAACCACCGTTACGACGCGCGGACTTTCTGGAGAGTTGATCCTTTCTTAGGTGGGGATGAAGCGTTAATAGCGTTGATTGAAGCCTGTCACGCTCGCGGCATGAAGTTTATTGGCGACTTGACTACTAATCACACGGGGTTGAGCCACGAGTGGTTTGAAAAGGCGTCCACCGATCCTACCTCCATAGAACGTGACTTCTATTATTGGGATGAAAACGGAGATTACGCGTGCTGGTTGGGTGTGAAAAACCTGCCGAAACTGAACTACAACAGTGCTGAGTTGCGTCGCCGTATGTTCGGGGAAAGTGGGGTAGTGCGACGCTATTTAGAGCCTCCGTTTAATATGGATGGCTGGCGCATTGACGTGGCTAATATGACGGGACGCTATCAGCATGACAATCTTTATCCTGAAGTTTCGTTGCTAACGCGCCAGGCGGTAGAGGCTGCGGATCCAGCTGGGCAGAAGGTTTTGATTGCAGAGCACTGTCATGATTTTGGTCCGGATATTAAGGGTAATACGTGGCAGGGAGCTATGAATTACGCTGGGTTTACGCGACCTTTTTGGGACTGGTTATGTCCAGAAACTGTAGTTCCGCGTTTCTTAGGAACCTTAGCGGATTTACATTCGTTACCTGGTTCTGAAGTGGTAGATACGATTGATGCTTTTGGGGCGGAAACTACCTGGCAAGTACGGCAGGCTTCTTATAACTTGGTTTCTTCACATGATACGCCGCGTATTTTTGATACTTTGGTGGGTCCGTATGGGGCTTTTGTAGGCTTGGCGGCGGCTTATACGTTGCCGGGCGTTCCAATGGTACTTTACGGCGAGGAACTGCTGTTACCTAGTGTGAATGGCGATAACTGTCGTGTGCCGATGCCGTGGGATGAGGCTTTTGCAGGTGCAACGGATTTGGCAGATTGGTTGCGTTCGTTAGCAGCCTTGCGTTTTCTGCCTGCTGTTACCGAGGGCGGTCTGCGCTGGGTTTACGTATCTGACGATGTTATCGTTTTTGCGCGTGAAACGGCATCACAACGACTTTTGGTAGGTTTATGCCGTGACATGACAGCTGGTGTTTCGGTTAATGACGAACTGCTGTCGTTTGGCAATCCTACGCAGGTACTGGCAGGTCAGGTGACTGTCGTAGCAGGGGAACTACAGCTGGAGTTTGCGAACGGGGTAGCGATTGCCCAGTGGGAACTGTAGTTGTTAGCGGTTGTTAGATAGGTGCTTGTAGAGGTAGTAGCCGCCAATAATGGCGGCTGTTACCATGCCACCTAAGATTAACATCCAAGCTAAGTCATAAAAGGGTGGGATTGTGAGTTCTGTTTCCATATCCTTATGCTAGGTGATTTTAGGTTTATCTGTTCTGGTTGCGCGGGAACTCGGATTAGCGCGTTAGCGGAACTGATTAAAGAATGCCTTACGTCGTTTATTGATTTTCACTAGCCAGACAATACCGACAATGGTGAGGATTAACCCAGCAATACCGAAAATAGTGCTTATCCCGAAGCCCACTAAGAGTCCTTTAACAGCACCGCCTATTAGTTCGCTTGTACTGACGTAGCGGAGTTCAAAATCAGCTGCGGACTCTGCGGGGTTGCAACGTAATGTGTATTCACCAGCAGGAACGTTATTCCCAACGAATGCTTCTGTCGCACTACCGTTTGTTTTCTGGTACTCAAGCGTAATCGTTTTTTCTGAAGCATCCAGCTGACATTCAGTGGGGACAACTTTAGCGTTTGGGGTAGAAACGATAAGAACCGTTTCGCGGTGCTGAACTGTAAGTGGCTCGCCAACTTCTACAGGGGCGGAAACGATAGGATTTGGGTTATCTGCTGATGGGGGATTGTAGATGTTAGTGAAAACTGACAGACCAGTGCTGACTGTTAGCACGATTGGGGTGATTACAAGCATAACTATTAAGCCCATAACCAAGGTGACGATAGCTCCTACTCGGCTAGGTGGTAGCTGGGAAGAAACAGGCATTTGTTGTGGGTACATTACGAGGCCTTTCACCAAATCTGACTGATGAGATAGTGGAATACCTTCAGTATATTTTTGGTGAGTTGGCGGTTATAGAGGTTGGCGTCTTAATCAGGGGATAATCAGGGGGGAGACTCAGGGAAACTCCCTAACGTGCGAACTGCGATTCGCGCGTTTTGTCTGCGTGGGAATCGCAACTCCGGCGTTTTGTCTACGTGGGAATCGTAACTCCCGTGTTTTCCTTGCGCGGGAACAAGCTTTTTAAACATCCACTTTATTCCATAAGGTAGGCCACTCAACTCCGAACTTCATAGTTAAAGAACGTAACAGTGGTAGAGAAATCCCAACCACTGAATGAGGATCGCCTTTAACTCCCCGGATAAACGGGCCTCCTAAACCATCAATAGTGAAAGCACCTGCTACAAACAAAGGTTCTTGCGTCGCAATATAAGAAATGATTTCAAAATCGTTTAGTTCCGTAAACTGAATATCAGTACTCTCAGCTTGAGATTCCAAACCAAGCTGGCGAAGCTCATAAGTCACCCCAGAATCAAGGGAAACTGGTATTACTTCTAGTAAGCTCATAGCATGCCCAGTGAACAGGCAAACCTTAGAGCCAGAAAGCTGCTTAATCCGCTGATACGCGACCTCTGGTGAATGAGGTTTTCCCACTAACTCACCAGCTACGTCTAACATTGAGTCACAGCCAACTACCAATACCCGAGTAGGCACAGGCATACCCTGAGAAAGAGCGAAGTCTACGACTTCTTCACCAGATAAATCACTAATCACGGCAGTAGCTTTAGCTGCGGCTAAAGCAGTGACTTTTGCTGGCGCGTCCTCGGCAGAAGAAATGTCCTCAAACTGCGCTAAAATAGCGTCCTCGTTCACGTCAGAAACGCGAATCATAGGTTCAATGCCAGCGCGACGCAAAGTGCCCGCACGTCCTGTAGACGCTGAAGCTAACAGCAAAACCGTTGTTGGCAACGGGCGCGTAAAAACTGCCGGACCAGAATCAGAACCCGCTTCGCCGGGACGCAACCAGCTCACAAAATCACTCTCCAGTTAAAGCTAAATGTAGAACTTCCAGTGGCAAGCCACCCAAAAGTAGTGCCATATCGTGAAATTCTTTCAAAGATTTTTCAGGATAAGCTGTGGTGAAAGCATCACGGATTTCTTCCCACTGTTTCTGACCCACTTTGTAAGAGGAAGCTTGGCCTGGCCAACCCAAGTAACGAGTAACTTCAAATACTAAGAAACCATGAGACATAGCGACGTTATTATTCATAAACGCCCACATGTGGTTACGATCCCACTCATCTTCCGCAGTATCAGTATCACCCAAGTCAACGAACGGGCTGTTTGCTAAAGACTCCTCATAAGTTTCACGAGTAATACCAACAGATTCCAGGTATTCCCAGCCTGGTAGTTGCTTCTTAGTGTGTACACCGATGTCCACAATCACACGAGCCGCGCGCAGACGCTGTGCGTCCAACATTCCCATGCGATCAGCAGGATCTTGCATGTAACCAAGCTTATCCATTAAGTCTTCCGCGTACAGGGCCCAGCCTTCTCCGTGGCCAGAGTACCAGCAGAAGTTGCGACGCCAAGAGTTCAGCTGTTCCTTAGCGGAAGTCGCTAAAGAAACCTGCATGTGGTGGCCTGGCATACCCTCATGGTAAACCGTGGTTTTTTCCTGCCACGTGTGGAAGATTTCCTGATCTGGCGGGCAAGCCCACCACATGCGACCTGGGCGCGAAAAATCGTCAGAAGGCCCCGTGTAGTAGATACCACCAGACCCAGTGGTAGAAATCATGCATTCTAACGCACGCATTTGAGGTTTCACAGTGAAGTGTACGTCAGCCAGGTCATTCATCGCTTGGTCAGAGGTTTCCTGCATCCACTTCTTCAGGCCGTCAGTCCCATAAACCTGGTACTTAGGGTCATCATCCAGACGTTTCATAGCTTCGAATACGCTGGTGCCTGCACCGAAGAGTTCCTCGGCAATCGCTACCTGCTGAGCGTGAATGCGCGCCAGTTCCTGTTTCGCCCACTCATAGGTGGCGTCAGTATCGATGGTTGCACCCAAGAAAGAGCGGGAAGCACGCACGTAGCGTTCCTTACCTACACGGTCATCGTTTACAGCCAGCGGAGCTAATTCCGCATCAAACCAGGCTTTGAATGCTTTCGCAGCGTTGGTGGCGGCTTCGGTTGCGGCGTCCAGCTTCGCAGAGTCAGCGTTTTCCGAGGTCGCCCATTCACGGTAATCGTCGCGCATCCGCGCAAAAGGATTAGCGTCAGCAACAGTTGAAGCTAAATCTTCACTAGCTGCACGAGCCTGTACCCGAGTAGGGAGCAAACCAAGTTCCATACCAGCTTCTAAAGCAGCCTGGTAAGAAGCGTAAGCAGTGGGAACAGCTTCTAAACGGTAGAGTACATCCTGCCAGTCATCTGCAGTGGCGGTAGGCATCAGGTCGAAACCATCGCGGATTTCTTGCACAGGGCTGGCGATATTATTCAAATTGCCTAAGTGGTCGTTATTTTCAAAGCCCTCAATATTTTGTTCTAAAGAGAACAGCAAGGCAGCTTTAGTAACTCGATCAACTTCGTCAGCTACTTCACAAGCCTCTACCAGGGCTTTAGTTTCCTTCGCTAACTGGTAGTACCGCTTAGCGCCCTCGGGAGAAAAATCATCAAAGCCAGCGATGCCGGCGCGTAAACCCAAAGCAATCCGCATTCCCGGGCTGAACTCAGTAACTTTCGCTACGTAGTCTTCAGCGATTTTATCCAAAGCAGTCATTTCACGACTCATTTGGTTTTCCTTTCATTGAAAATGACAACTATTAAGAGGATAACCTAAACCCAGAAAATCACCCTGGAAAAGACTAAAACAACCCAAACGTAGGTAAAAAACCACCAAAAATGTGAAAAATATGGAGAAAATTGTGTTTTTTGTCCTTAAAAGCTGAAATTTCGCGGAAAACACTCTATTCTGTTTTCTGAAGATAATCAGATACGAACTGCTGAACAATGTTTGCTTTGAAAGCAACAAAAGTTTAGTAGGGAAGTTGATCATCGATCACCCCTAAGGAAGTTTTAAAAGGAAGGGTATGGATATGTCCGTAAACCGCACTCAGCTCGTAGCAGCAATCGCTGACAAGGCAAATATCACCAAGGTGCAGGCAGACGCAGCACTCGTAGCATTCCAGGAAGTACTGACCGAATCCCTGGCAGCTGGCGAAACCGTTAAGGTTACCGGCCTGTTCTCCGTAGAACGCGTAGAACGCGCAGCACGTACCGGTCGTAACCCACAGACCGGCGAACAGATTCAGATCCCAGCTGGCTTCGGCGTAAAGATCTCCGCTGGCTCCACCCTGAAGAAGGCTGTTGCTAAGTGAATCTAAAGTTCAACTGAACTTTATAAAGACTTAATAGTTGTCCCCCGAGCAAATGAACTGCTCGGGGGACAACTATTTTCAAAACTCATATCGGAAAGCGAGTTCGCATATGTAGAAATGCCGGGAGCATTCTGCAGAATAAAACAGTTTGGATAACCGCCCTCGAAAAAACCTATAATAGTTACTGGAAATCACATTCCTAGCCAACGATGATTGAGGAGATCCCATGCGTATCGCGATTCTTCCAGACGACGCCACCATCGGCAAAGTAGCTGCTGACCTGATTGAAGAACTCTACCGCGAAAAGCCAAACGCGGTCCTGGGCCTGGCAACCGGCTCATCCCCACTGTCGATCTACCGCGAACTGATTGAACGCCACCAGGCAGGCAAACTCAGCTTCAAAGAAGGCAAAGCCTTCATGCTGGACGAATACGTAGGCATCGCAGCCGACCACCCAGAACGCTACCGCAACGTTATCCACACCGAAATCGCCTCTCACGTTGACTTCCCAGAAGGCTGCGTAAACGGCCCAGACGGTAACGCTGAAGACCTCCACGCAGCTTGCGCCGCATACGACCAGTCCATCAAGGACGCTGGCGGCGTTGACCTGCAGATCCTGGGCATTGGCTCTGACGGTCACATTGCATTCAACGAACCAGGCGAATCCCTAACTTGCCGCACCCACGTAGGCGTACTCACCGAACAGACTCGCCGCGACAACGCTCGTTTCTTTGACGGTGACATTGACCAGGTTCCAACCCACTGCGTAACCCAGGGTCTGGGCACTATCATGGACGCCCGCCGTCTGGTACTGGTAGCACAAGGTAAGGGCAAAGCACGTGCTATTAAGGAACTAGTAGAAGGCGCAGTTTCCGCTAAGTGGCCTGCAACTATCATGCAGATGCACCAGGATGCTTGGGTGCTGGTAGATGAAGAAGCAGCTTCCGAACTGGAACTATCTGACTACTACCGTGAAGTGTGGGAAAAGTCCCGCTGATATAAATCATAGTTTTCAACTAGGGAAGCGGCGGACAAAGTCTTAAACTGGAACTATGGAAACCACATTCGACGCCACCTCGCAGTTAGCATCGTCCGACCCGGGCGATCCAGCAACTTCGACTTCAACTTCCGTACTGGAACGTACGGAAACCCGTGAGGAACCGTCAGATGGTGACCGTGACCGGTTTGCGCACTTTGTCCGCCGTGACCGTGTTGATCGCTCTATCATCTCTGGACAGCCAGTAGTAGCCCTCTGTGGCAAAATCTGGGTGCCACTACGGGACCCAGGAAAATACCCGGTTTGTCCAAAATGTCTAGCAATTAAGGATGAGATGGGTAAACTTGGCCCGAACTGGCCGTACTCCAGTGGAGGCGACGATGCTTGAGGGGCTTAACCCTCAGCAACCTTCCGCTAAAAATCCGCAGCAGGCATCAGCTTTTGCCGCTTCCCAACTTTCACCAGCCTTTCCTGCTCGCGCAGCGTGGGGTACTGCGGGCTCTTTGCGTGCCTGGCAGGCGGAAGCTCTTGCTAAATACTTAAACTCTGGTGCCACCGACTTCCTCACCGTGGCGACCCCCGGCGCAGGTAAAACAACTTTCGCACTTCGTGTTGCCGTGGAACTTATGGGGCAAGGAATCGTTAAAAAAGTGACGATCGTTTGCCCAACCGAACATTTGAAATCCCAGTGGGCTGAAGCTGCAGGGCGCGTTGGCATCCAAATCGACCCAGCTTTTTCAAATTCCCAAGGGCGGGCAGGCGCACACTTTGACGGGGTAGCTGTCACTTACGCGCAGGTTGCCTCAAATCCAGCTGTGCACGCCACCCGTACTCGCGCCTACCCAACCTTGGTAATTCTCGATGAAGTACACCATGCGGGGGACGCGCTTTCCTGGGGTGACGGTGTAGAACAAGCTTTTGGACATGCTGTGCGACGCCTCTGCCTCACGGGTACCCCATTCCGTTCAGATACCGCGAAAATTCCATTCGTCACTTACGCTGAGGACGCAGATGGCATCATGCGCTCGCGGGCTGATTACACTTATGGTTATGCGGAAGCCTTGAAAGATGGGGTTGTGCGTCCGGTAATGTTCATGTCTTATTCTGGGCAGATGCATTGGCGTACGCGCGCAGGAGACGAAGTCACTGCCCGCCTGGGTGAGCCACTTACAAAAGACATGATGAAGCAAGCGTGGCGTACGGCGCTTGATCCTAAAGGGGAGTGGATTGCTGCTGTGCTAGCTGCCGCAGATCAGCGTCTTTCCGAAGTACGTCGTACGATTCATGACGCGGGTGGTTTGGTGATTGCAACCGATCAGAATGCTGCGAGAGCTTACGCCCGTCACCTGCGAATGATTACTGGCGATATGCCGACTATCGTTATTTCTGACGACGATGACGCGTCAGCGAAGATTGACGAGTTTAGTCGGGGGGATTCTCGCTGGATGGTGGCTGTCCGCATGGTTTCTGAGGGCGTTGACGTGCCACGCTTATCAGTGGGCGTGTATGCGACGAATACTTCCACCCCGCTTTTCTTTGCCCAGGCTGTAGGGCGTTTTGTACGTGTCCGCAAACGCGGTGAAACGGCTTCCGTGTTTATTCCATCAGTGATGGATTTGCTGGAACTGGCAGAACAAATGGAAGTTCAACGTGACCATGCTCTGAACCTGCCAAAGGAAGAAATGGCAGAGGAAGAGGTTTTGATTCGCGAGGCGAATAAGACAGAGCAGGCTTCCGCTGAGCTATTACCAGGCTTTGAAGCGTTGGGGGCGCAAGCAGAGTTTAACGGCGTGCTTTTTAACGGGGCTTCTTTTGGCGAGGGCGCCGATGTAGGCTCAGTTGAAGAGCAAGAGTACTTAGGTATTCCGGGGCTTTTAGAGCCAGAGCAGGTAACGACTTTGCTGCGGGCACGCCATGCTGAGCAGGCGAAAACTCGAAAGCGAGAAGCTGCGGCAGCTTCACTTCGTGCTGAGAACGCCGGTGTGCCATTGCACCGTCAGCGAGCTGCTAAACGTAAAGAACTATCGTCTTTAGTAGGCACCTGGTCACGTCGCTCTAATCAGTCACATGCAGCCATCCACGCGGAGTTGCGACGCATTTGTGGGGGGCCGGAAGTACCGCAGGCAACTGTAGAAGAAATCGAAGCGCGCATTGCTTTGCTGCGTAAGTGGTTTGTCGGGAAGTAGATTCGTCTTCGACAAACCTCATATGGGAAAGCGAGTTCGCATATGAGGTTTTGGTTTAATTTTCCATAAAGTCATACGGCAACTAACGTTCGCATATGAGTTTTGTGCCTCGACGTTTAAAAGAAAAGCAGGGGCGAACCAGCCACCCCTGCCTTCCTCAACTAGTAGTTCTAATTTTGCTGCTTAAACAAAACTACTTACCAGCCCACAGATTCTGGAGACGCAGCCAAATGCTGACGCTGCAGGGAATCCCGAATAATTGAGGCACGGTAAGGACCAACACCTTCAATACGCTGTAAGTCTTCAATGGACAAGTCGCGCAACTGAGCTAACGTGCTCCACTGGTTTGAAATTGCTTCAATAATCGACCAAGGTAGGCGCGGAACCATCGAAAGAACACGAATACCACGTGGAGCAATAGTGCGGTCCAAATCGGAAGAATCCACAATCGGATGACCCACAATCGCCGAAATGCTTCCCAGATTCACCAGCGATTCACCGTCCAAGTCAGACAGTGCCTTTTCCGCCTGTTCTAAATGATCAGCAGAACGAATGTAATCGCGGATTACTAGCGCGCGTTCAGAAGCCGCACCACGTGCGAGGTCATCCAGCTGAAGGGCAATCAATCGACCTTCGGAACCCAGTTCTTCCAAGTAGCCTGAGATTTCAGAATGAATGCGGCGAATCATTTCCATACGCTGCAATGTGGTGGCTACTTCACGCAAAGTTACAGAATCACGCTGTTCCAAAATAGTGAGGGTAGAGAGGTCCTCATCCAAACGTTGGGTGTAGCGTTCCAACGTATCCAACGCCAAGTTCGCACGAGAAAGCAATGCTTCAGGTTCAATCAGAGTCTTACGCAAGTCACCTACGAAAACAGTAATCACACGCATGGACGCGGAAACGGTGATAACTGGCTGACCAGTCTGGCGTGCAGTACGTTCCGCAGTACGGTGACGCATACCGGATTCAGAAGTATGAATCGAAGAATCCGGTAAAAGCTGCACGTTAGCGTGCGTAATATGCTTGTGGTCGGCAGAGATAACGACCGCGCCATCCATTTTCGCAAGCTCACGCAAGCGAGCGCCGGTTAGCTCCACATCCAGAGAGAAACCGCCTGAACATAGAGATTGGATTGCCTCGGTGTTTCCAAGCACAATCAAAGCACCCGTGTGGCCACGCTGAATGCGTTCCAAACCATCACGAAGTTCGGTGCCAGGGGCCAGCGCAATCAAAGCGCTTCGCATCATCTCTGCATCAAGGCTCATTGAGGTCCTCACTCAAAGAAAAGAAACATATATTCCTAATCTACTACTTTTTTGCAGGCTGTAACCCGAGGCGCGCAGCCGCACTTAAGTCCGCTACCGGATAAATATGAATACCCTTCACCGGAGTTAAAGAATCTGCCCCGGCATCTGGCACTAAAGCCACTTTAAATCCCAGCCGGGCTGCCTCTGCTAAGCGTCGTTGAACACCCACAGTAGCGCGAATTTCACCAGTTAAACCAATCTCGCCGAAAGCCACTAAACCAGGCTTAACTGGGCGGTCCGCCGCCGCAGACATAATCGCCAACGCAGTAGCTAGGTCAGCAGCAGGTTCTGAAGTCTTTGCTCCACCCACAGTAGAAACATAGACGTCAGTAGAAGAAGTATCCACTCCTAAACGCGCCTGCATAACCGCTAACATCATGGCTACACGTGAATGATCAATGCCGGAAGTAGTGCGCCGCGGAGAACCAGCGTTAGTAACTGCCACTAAAGCTTGAACTTCCGTAGGCATCGGGCGGCGCCCCTCTAAAGTCACTGTCACACAAGTGCCCGGAGTATCCGCAGAAGCAGGAGAAAGGAACAAGCCGGAAGGATCCGGTAAACCCACAATCCCCGTGTCATTCAAATCAAAACAACCCACTTCATCAGTTGGACCATAACGATTCTTAACCGCACGCAGCAGTCGCAAACGCGCATGTCGATCACCCTCAAACTGGCACACCACATCCACTAGATGCTCTAAAACACGCGGGCCAGCAATACCGCCATCCTTCGTCACATGCCCAACTAAAATAACCGGCAGATTACGAGATTTAACAGCTGCAATCAGCTTAGAAGTAACCGCCCTAACTTGAGTAACACCACCGGCAGCACCCTCAGTATCAGAAGAAAAAACCGTCTGAATCGAATCCAAAATCAACAGGGAAGGATTCTGATGCTCAATGTGGCCAATAATCGTCTCTAAATGCGCTTCCGCCGCCAAAAGTAAATGATTATGCAGCGCCCCAATGCGTTCGGCGCGAAGTTTAATCTGCGAAGCAGACTCCTCGCCCGAAATATAAAGCACCGGACCCGCACCGGAAGCTAAAGCATCCGCAGCTGCGCGGGACGCCACATCCAACAGCAAAGTAGACTTACCGACGCCAGGTTCGCCCGCTAACAGTACCACCGCGCCGGGGACAATGCCACCCCCTAAAACCCGGTCAAGCTCAGACACACCCGTCGAACGAGCCCGCGCTACCTCAGCATTAACCTGCGAAATCGGTTCTGCCGCAGTACGCGGAGCAATAGCCTGTGGGGCAGTGGAAACAGCTGCCGCAGCGCCCTCGGAAATAGAACCCCACGCACCACAATCGCGACACTGACCTACCCACTTAAGGGTTTGCCAACCACACTCAGAACAAAAATACTCAGTCTTAATCTTTGCCATGAAAACAGAATAAACTAAGGCACTGACAACAAAAATAAACTAAGGACGATTCGCAAAATACTCCAGCAACGCACCGTCGCCAGAAACAATAATGATATCTTCCTTATCAATCCGCGTATCCGCAGTTGCGTAAGCAAAACCCATACCAGGCTTCAAAATACCCAACACGTTTACACCATAACGCGCCCGAATATCCGACTCCTCCAAAGTGAAACCCTGGAACTCTTTCGGCGGACGCATCTTCATAATCGCGAAACCCTGCTTATCCATTTCAATGTAGTCAAGCATACGGCCAGAAACCAAGTGCGCCGTACGCTGACCCGCATCGAACTCTGGATAAACCACGTGATGAGCGCCAATACGACGCAAAATACGACCATGCTCACGCGACGTTGCCTTCGCCCAAATTGAAGGCATTCCTAAGTCCACCAAGTTAGCTGTAATCAACACAGACGCTTCCAAAGAAGACCCTACAGAAACCACAGCAGCAGAGAAATCACGCGCACCCAACTGCTCTAACGCCTCGGCATTAGAAGCATCAGCCTCAACCAAAGGAATACGCCCAGTGAACTGCTGAATCTTACCTGGATCCTTCTCTACCGCTAAAGTTTCTCGACCCAAACGGTCCAAAGTGGATGCCACTGCAGAACCAAACCGACCCAGGCCAATAACCAGCGTGCCAGAAGATGATTGCCAATCAGAATCCGCCATTATTCCCCCTAAACCTAACTACCCTAATCTTAGCCAACAATCGGTGACTCTTTAGGTAGACGAATCACGCGGCGACGTGAACGCAATGCCAACGCTGCAGCGAACGTCATCGTACCCACGCGACCTAAGAACATTAACAACGTCAACAAATACTTACCACCATCCGGAAGAAGTGGAGTAATCCCGGTGGATAAACCAACGGTGCCGAAAGCAGAAATAGTTTCCACCAGCACCTGGTCCAAAGAAAACGGCGTAATCAGCAACAGAATGAAAGTTGCTGTAGAAACAATGAAAGCACCAATTAGCGTAACCGCCACGGCAACTCGCACCGTCGAAGGTGGAATACGTCGCCCGAATACTTCAATATCGCGATCGCCTCGCGCTTCAGCTAAAACTGCTAACGCCAGAATTGCAAAAGTAGTAACTTTCATACCACCCGCGGTAGATGCAGAGCCACCACCAATGAACATGAAAATATCTTGAATAAACCAAGTGCCGCGCGTCATCTCACCCATGTCAATAATGGAAATGCCGGAAGTACGTGAGTTAGCGCCCGCTAATAGGGAATGCATGACGCGGTCAAAAACTGAAAGTTGCCCGTAAGTACGTTTATTCTGCCACTCTGACGCTGCTACTAGGATCACGTTAATTACATAGAGAGCAAAGTAGGTGACGACTGTGAGTTTTGTGTGCAGGGTTAAACGGGTGGGGGTGCGCCAGTTTTTAGATAAATCCTGCATTACTGGGAAGCCGATTGCCCCCATGAAAGTGCCCAGAATAATTGGGGTAATCATCCACGGGTCGGATACGAAGGGTGTTAAGCCTTCTGGCATGACGATGAAACCAGCATTGTTGAAAATGGCAATCGCCATAAAAAGTGCGTACCACACGGAGTGAGAGAAGTCGTTTTCGAGGGTTAGGAAGCGGGGGAGTAACACCAGGAAAAGGATGAAATCTGCAGTGAGGGCGGTGACTACAACCGCTTTTAGTAGGGAGCCGATTTGGCCGAGGGAGGAAGTTTTGGTTTCTGAAGCAGCTAGCAGACGCTGGGTGAGTCCCAGGTGGTGGGAGACCGCAAGCCCCAGGGCGGATGCGAGGGTCATGACGCCCAGGCCACCAATGGAAATGCCAATGGCGATAACGACTTGGCCAAAGACTGACCAGTAGCTTGCAGTGTCTACGGTTACTAAGCCGGTTACGCAAACTGCGGAAGTGGCGGTGAAGAGGACATCGACGAAGGGAGCGCGTTGGCCGCTTTGGGTGGCAATGGGCAGACTGAGCAGGGCAGAGATGATCGCGATAATCATGGCGAAGATGACGACGGCGACGCGCGCTGGGTAGGTACGGGCGAAGTAGTCGGCGCGTTGGCGGATTTTGGCGATTAGGGAGTTGTCTGTCCGAGGGCGGTGGGTAGCGCTTACAGTGGGGTCTGTGGATCTTAGCGGGGGCAGAGTGTCAGGACGGAACACAGCGGTTTGGCTGCGTTGAAAAGGAAGATTGAGCTTCACTTGTACGTCCTTTGTTTGGTTTCTGCTTTATGCTTGGAATTGGTAATTATGGCGCTTATCTAATGTTACTTACTAAAGTTTGAACTCAGCTACCTTTTATATCACTTAGTACGTTAAAATAGTTTACGGCGCAGTTTCGTACTGCTAAATTTTGACAAACTATGCCTTGAGTTTATAAAGTGCATAGTTGGCTGGTAATTGTCCAGGAAGCATCGTTAAGGAGGGGCAAAATGGGCTCCGTTATTAAGAAGCGTCGCAAGCGTATGGCGAAGAAGAAGCACCGTAAGTTGCTTCGTAAGACTCGTCACCAGCGTCGTAACAAGAAGTGATTAAAAGCCCCGCAATGCGGGGCTTTTAACTTTATCCATACTGTTTTTAAAATACGCGAACGTGGGTTCGGACGCAGAGAAAACGCGCGAACTAAGATTCGCGCGTTTTAAAGATTAGAGACACAGAAGCTTACTGAGGTAACTGAGCCGCCGAAGTCCCCGGAACCATATCAGCAGCCTTAGATAACAAATGCCCCGCAGGTTCCCAGTAATAGCAACCCACTAACGTATCATCTTCAAAAATCAGTGAAGTTACCGAAGCTAAAGAACACTCACGCTGGAACGGCAAGTGAGCTAAAGACCAGCCCTCAACCCAAGAACGTACCGTCCAAATCGGCAACTGGTGGGACACTAGCAGTGCTTCACGTCCCTTAGCTACCTCTAAAGTATCAGCAATTACTGCGCTCATACGCTTCACAATCTGCGTATAAGGTTCACCCCAAGAAGGGGCAAACGGATTACGGTAACGCGCCCAATTAGACGGGTAGGCTAACTGCCAGCGGTTAGCTGCAATATCAGCGCCCTCGAAAAGATTCCCCGCTTCCACTAAACGAGAATCCGCCGTCACCGGCAAATCAAATGCCAGCGCGGTAGGTAAAGCAGTCTGCTGTGCGCGCAAAAGTGGGGAAGCCACCACCAGTGCCAAATCATGTTCGCCCGCAACAAAAGCGTTAGCGGCAGCACTTGCCATTTCCTGCCCCAGAGAGCTTAAACGAAAGCCAGGTTTACGACCGTAAAGAACTTTATCGGGATTATAAACCTCACCGTGACGCATCAGATGAATCGTTGTTTTCATCTTCATCTCCTTCCGGGGTAGTAGGGGCAGCAGAATCAGCTTCCGCAGACTTTGCTTTACGCTGCTGGTAGATTTCTTTCTCAAGTTTCCACAGGAATTCTGGATCATCATCAGGAGCTACCTGCTGCGGAGCAGAATCAGCGCCAGCTCTACCACGTTTAAAGAACTCACCGATAGAGATCCCCGACTCGTCAGCCATCTGCACCCGTGAAATCACCAGCCACGCGATACCACCCAGTGGAAAGAAAAGCAGTGCAATGAAAATCCAAAAGACCTTTGGAATGCGTCCCGGAAACTCACCGCTGGGGAAACGCTCAGACTTAGATAACGCAATATCTGCAACCGCGTAAATAGTTATCGCAATGCCTACGATAAGAAAAAGTACTCTAGCCATTCCAGATCCTCACCAACAACTCAGACGCACAAGCGTCCAAAGAACTTTCCAAAGCATGTACCTAGCCAATCACAAAACCAGTGGCAATGACTACTCCAAACAGTAAAGTCGTTAATCCTAGTTTCTTCAGGACCGGAATCAGCTCCTTACCGGAAGCTCCTTGCATGACTGGGGAAGTCAACAAAAACGCGGTGGAAAGCAACAGCATTAGAGACCCAAAACGCACCCACAGATTAGGGATAGTAACTAAACCAAGTACCATTGCCACCCAAATCAAAGCAGAGTAAATCATGCGAGAAGGACCATCCCCCAAACGGACTGCAACAGTACGTTTACCGGCCTTAGTATCAGTAGGAATATCGCGAATATTATTGATGAAAAGCAAGGCGACGGAAAGCATACCAACGGCAGAGGCCGCTGCCCACAACCAAAGGGGTGCTTCTTGAACCTGCACCCAGGTAGTGCCGATAGTTGCCATAAGCCCAAAGAAAACAAAGACTAGCAACTCAGATAAGCCAACTCCCGCGTAGCCGTAAGGATTTTTCCCACCTGTATAAAACCATGCAGCTACTACTGCCAAAACCCCTGGTAATAAAAGGATCCACTGGCCACTCACAACCAGAATTCCTAAGCCAACTACACCGGCAAAAGCAAAACTTACCAGTGCTGCCTTTAGCACGGTTTTTGCAGGAACCAGTCCGGAAGCCGTTAAGCGCAGCGGTCCGGAACGCTTATCGTCAGTCCCACGAATACCGTCAGAATAGTCATTGGAAAAATTCACCCCAATTTGCAAAGCCAAAGCTACGAGTAAAGCAGCTACAGAAAGAGCCCAGTTAAAACCCTGTAGACGGTAGGCGGCGGCTGCCCCAATCAATACGGGAGCCACTGCGGCTGGTAAAGTCCGCAAACGAGCGCCCTCTAACCAGTCCTTGAAAGTCGCTTGGCGTTTTGCTTTCTGGCTCATGCACGCTCCTTATTTTCTTTCACCCACAGGTTGGCGGGACGCAACTCAGCTGGTAGTTCCAACAGTTCTTGCACCATTTTTTCGAGGGCGTGCTTATCAGGCTTACCCAAATCAGTGCGCGGTAAGGTTTCTAAAACAATGAAAGCTCGCGGAGCAAACTCTTTTCCAAGTTCACTACCAACCAACTCCCGCCAATGCCGTGCAGTGGCAGGTAAATCAACTACTGGCTGCGCCACAGTCACTACTGCTACCGCAATCTGCCCCCACAGGCTATCTGCTGCGGGAAGTACCACCGCTTCCGTTACCGATGCTTCAGAGCTAACTGTAGTTGAAACCAGTGCATTTGCAACCGGAAGCGGGGAAATATTTAACCCCCCAGAAATGATTACCTCATCTGCGCGTCCTTGAACCTGGACTTTTCCGCCCTCGGAAATAATCTGATCCGCAGTGGGGAGAAAACGCAAGCCATCAACGGAAACGAAATCAGCGCCCGTCTCCCCATCTAAATAATCCACCAGCAAAGTAGGGGAATGAATCAATGCACAACCATTTTCAGCGGTTTCGACACGCACACCTGCCAACGGCACCCCATCATAAACCACGCCACCTGCAGTTTCAGTCATCCCATAACTGGTGACTACACGAAGCCCCGCGGTTTCTGCGCGTTCTCGTAACGCCACAGGCAGAGCTGCTCCGCCCACTAAAATGGCATCCAAACGTGCCAAATACTCTACCAGTTCACCACCGAAATCCAGCGCATCCTGAAGCTGCTTCGGAACCAACGCTAAATAAGACCGTAAATCAGTTCGTACGCCACCGCCTTCAAACATGGAACGGCAAGCACGAATCAACGCATCTGCATCAAAGCCACCATCCAACTCAGCAATCACCGGTGACGCCTCAGCCACGCAACAACGCACTAATGTCAACAAACCTGCAATATGATGCACCGGTAAGGCGACAATCCAGCGTCCGGGACCTCCTAAAGCTTCATGAGTGGCGCGGGCAGAAGCCACTAAAGCCGCGTATGAAAGCCCGACTAAACGAGGCTGACCTGACGTGGATCCTGAGGTTTCTACAATCACGTCGACTTCTGCGGGAAGTCGCGTTAGGTGATTTTCGAGGGCGGCTGTAGAAGCCTCAATCATGGGTGGGAAACACTCTTCAATAGGACGTGGGGCAACTACAATCCACTTACTACGTTTCTGCCCAGTTGCTTCCTCGCGCTCAAAAAATTCCCACAGTTTATGCACCGCAGAATACGTGCGAGTAATCGCCATGGCGGAAGTGCCGCCGGGAACAAGCATTAACTGAGCGTCAGAAATAGTCATGTAGAGTCCTTTTAACGTCGAAACACTTCTATTCTAAGGGGTTTAAGTTGAGGTATTGCACAGAAGCTCGCTCTGCCTAAAATAAATGACATATTCTATACTTAATAAGAAGTAGTTAAAAGACTTTTCATAGTTAGATGTAATCGCTAACTGAATGAAAACTGAAGGAAAAACATGGACGCAGTCGAAAGCGTAGAACCAGTAGCCGCAAAGAAAACTGGACTAAAGCTAAAAATCACTGCCGGAATCGCAGCGGTACTGGCTATCACTTTAGGTGGATCCTCTGTAGCCTACGGCATGTATTTCGAAGACCGCGCACTACCTTCAGTAACTATTGCCGGCCAGGATGTTTCCGGAATGAAGGAAGCAGAAATCGCTAAGATGATCACTGATCAGGCAGGCAAGCAAAAGCTAAAGTTTAAAGTCGGTGAGAAAGAAGTTACCGCTACCTACGCTGAAATTGGTGTAGAAACTGACGCTGAAGCAACCGCTAAGAACGTATTGAAAGCAAACCAGAGCATCTGGAATCGCTTCACCGCTTACTTCAACCCAACCAAGCAGCAGGTTGTCACTAAGTTCAATGAAACTAAGTTCAATGACTTCCTTGGAACGCTTGAAAAAACCTTGGATAAGCCACGTCAAGACGCGGCTTTGAATGTGAATGCTGAAACCGGTGAATTCTCTGTAGTTCCCGGCAAAATGGGTGAAGTTGTGGATAAGGAAGACTTACGCACTCAGGTAGAAGCGCAGGTTATGAATCTTACTTCGGAACCAATCATCACTAAGATTGTCTCCCTTGAACCAGAACTGACTGACGCGGAAGTAACCGCATTTCAGCAGAAAGCTACCGAGCTTGCCAACCTGGACCTGACTTTCTTTGAGGGTGAAGAAGATATCACCATTGAATATCTGCAAAAGGTGGGGTTGATTTCCTTCAAGGATGCTGCGGGAAAGACTGTCGAACCAAAGTATGATGCTGATAAGGTACGGGAGTTTGTAGCGAAACTTGCTGAACAGACTAATGAAGAGCCTGAACCAGCGTTACATAACGTAAACGGTGCTGGAAAAGTCCTGGCAGTAGCTAAAGAAGGTAAGCCAGGTTGGAAGGTAAATAACGCTTCCGCAGTTGCAGATGCTGCAGTGAATTCTTTGGCAGCTGGTAAAGCTTTCCGCGGGGAGTTCACCTACGACAAGATTCAGCAGAAAGTTGAAACTCGTCTAATTGCAGACGGTGCTGAAAACTTGGCATATCAGGCAGCGCCGGGTGAACGTTGGATTGATATTAACCTTTCTAACTACACGATGACTGCCTACGAAGGTGCTACCCCAGTGTTCTTCACTGACCAGATTGTTCCGGGTGCAAATGAAACCCCAACTGTAGTTGGTAAGTTCGCGGTTTATTTGAAGTACAACGTGCAGGATATGCGTGGTACTAACTTTGACGGTACTCCTTACTTAACTAAGGGCGTGCCTTGGGTAACTTACTTCCACGGTGGTTACGCAATCCACGGTGCTCCATGGCGTAGCGTATTCGGTTTAGGTCACGGCGGTAATGGCACTCACGGTTGTATCAACACCCCAACTGGTAATGCTAAGTGGATTTACGACTGGTCTCAAATGGGTGACCCAGTAGTCGTTCACTACTGATAAAAACTTACAGGTAATACGCTCATAACTTCCGTAGAATGGAAGCTATGAGCGTATTACCTTTTGTATCCGATACTTTTGATGCTTCTCGTTGGCGTGAAGTAGTCGGTTTTGAACTTACTGACATTACCTACCACCGGGGAATTTCGCGTGGCATGGAGTTAGACGGTAAACCTGTTGGTGCAGACTTGCCGGTTGTCCGTATTGCGTTTGATCGCCCAATCTTACGTAATGCTTTCCGCCCTCATACGGTGGATGAACTCTACCGCTGTCTGGATCATGCGCGGATGACTTCGGATGTTGCCGCGGTAATTATTACGGGTAACGGGCCTTCTCCTAAGGATGGGGGCTATGGTTTTTGTTCTGGTGGCGATCAGCGGATTCGTGGTAAGGATGGCTACCGTTATGAGGAAACGGATTTGGGTGAGGATGCGGCGGTCGAGTCGCGACGGGAAACTATTGATCCGGTTCGTGCGGGACGCTTGCATATTTTGGAAGTCCAGCGTCTGATTCGTACTATGCCAAAGGTGGTTATTGCTGCGGTTTCTGGTTGGGCGGCCGGTGGCGGTCATTCTTTGAATGTGGTGTGTGATCTTTCTATTGCTTCGCTGGAGCATGCGCGTTTTATGCAGACTGACGCGAATGTGGGTTCTTTTGATGCTGGTTATGGTTCGGCTTTGCTGGCGCGCCAGGTGGGGGATAAGCGGGCTCGGGAGATTTTCTTTTTGGCGCGTGAGTATTCTGCTGTTGATGCGGAACGTTGGGGTGTGGTTAATGAGGCAGTACCGCACGCAGAGCTTGAGAATACGGCGTTGGAGTATGCGCGGATTATTGCGACTAAGTCTCCGCAGGCGATTCGCATGTTGAAGTTTGCGTTTAATTTGGCTGATGATGGTTTGGCTGGTCAGCAGGTTTTCGCGGGTGAAGCTACGCGTATGGCTTATATGACTGAGGAGGCTCAGGAGGGTCGGGATGCTTTCGTAGAGCGTCGTCAGCCTGACTGGTCACCGTTCCCGTACTATTTCTGATTCCCTTTGCGTGGGAATCGTAACTCCCGCGTTTTGGTTGCGCGGGAACTTGCGTTCGCACGTTTTCGAGGGCGGTAAATAACTGTAAGTAAGGGGGTGTGGGGTGAGAACCATTGGTTCTCACCCCACACCCCCTTTAAGTAGTAAGTGGAAACTTCTTTTAAGAAGTTAGGCTCAGAAAGCAGCTACCAGCAGGCCACCGCAAACTGCACCGAGGATACCACCGATCATTGGGCCAACTACTGGAACCCAAGAGTAACCCCAGTCAGAGTCGCCCTTACCCTTGATTGGCAGTACTGCGTGTGCAATACGTGGAGCCAAGTCACGAGCTGGGTTGATTGCGTAGCCGGTAGGACCACCAAGGGAAGCACCGATACCTACGATCAGGAATGCTACACCCATTGGTGCCAGCCAACCCAAGTCAGGCTTGCCGCCGATGAGACCAGCTGCCACGATTACGAACAGCAGTACGAAGGTGCCCATTGCTTCGGTGACGCAGTTCCAGAAGTAGTCGCGGTCTTCTGGACCGGTTGCGAATACGCCCAGCTTAGCGCCCTTGTCTTCGGATAGGTCGAACTGCTTGCGGTAGGTCAGCCAGGTCAGAACTGCACCCAGGAATGCACCCAGGAACTGTGCAACGATAGCAACCATTACCTGTGCCCAGTTAACGCCCATTCCTTCAACAACGGACTTAACAGCCAAACCAACGGTAACTGCAGGGTTCAGGTGACCACCGGTCTTGAATGCTACGATAACACCCATCCAAACTGCAATACCCCAGCCGAAGTTTACGTGCAGGAAGCCGGTGCCGTTACCCTTGTTCTTTGGCAGAATGTTGTTTGCAACTACACCGCCACCCAGCAGGAGCAGCATTGCAGTACCTGCAAATTCGGCCAAGAATACCTGGCCAAGAGTTAGATCAGCCCACATCAGAGGACTCCTTTTCTTGTTAACGCTTTTTGCGTACGTTCAAAATAGACTCGCCACGTTGTGAATCTATTACGGGATTTTTAGACCTTTTGTAGTATTTACATTTGGGTCGTTATTTTTCCCCGTCATCGATTATTGTAGATGATTTATGTAGTGAATCACTAAAAACTTGCCACCTTGGAAGAAAGTCCCAGATTATATATTCGGCTTGAGAAAATGTGCTGACAGTAACAGTCCCAGAGGTAAGTGCTAATTAAAAACCAAAAATGTTCACGTAAACACCGTAGAATTAAGAACTAGTGAAATCCACACCCAGAACAAAGGAGTATCCATGGTTTGGAAAACACCAGGACAGTTAGCGTACGGGGGCGACTGGAACCCAGAACAGTGGTCACCAGAAACCCTTAACGAAGACTTCCAACTAATGCATGAAACTAACGTGAACTTAGTTTCCCTGGGAATCTTTAGCTGGGCGAAACTCGAACCCAAAGAAGGTGAATACGACTTCACCTGGATGAAAGAAATCCTAGACCGCTGCCACGCAGAAGGCATCCACGTAGACCTTGCCACCCCCACTGCCGCTCCACCAGCTTGGCTTCTCGCCTACGAAAACACGGCTGCAACAGATAAAAATGGTATTAAGATGAGCTTCGGAAGTCGCCAGGAATACTGCCCGACCTCCGAAAAATACCGAACCAAAGCTGCCGAAATCGCCACCCGCCTGGGAACTGAATTCGGTGACCACCCAGCAGTAGTGATGTGGCACGTAAACAATGAATACGGCTGCCACACCCTGCGCTGCTACTGTGACAACTGCGCTACCGGATTCCGCGCCTGGTTGAAAGAAAAATACGGAACTATCGAAGCCGTAAACCAAGCCTGGGTTACTGCCTTTTGGTCCAACACTTTCCAAGATTTCTCAGAAGTAAATCCACCGCGGAAAACCGCTACCTACACTAACCCCGCCCATGAACTGGACTACTGGCGTTACTGTGATGACCAGCAGCTAGAAAACTTCAAAACCGAAGCTAATATTTTGCGTCGGCTTAGCCCAGGTCGTCCCGTAACCACCAACTTCATGGGAGAGTTCGCTAACCTCAACTACGGTAAATGGGCAGAACACATCGACGTAATTTCTGACGACGACTACCCAGACCCAGCGAACCCCGTCTCTGCCCACCAGGTAGTTTTCAACGCCGCAATGATGCGTGGATACGCTAAAGGACAGCCATTCCTGCTGATGGAACAGGTAGCAGGCGCAGTTCAATGGCGTCCAGAAAATACTCAAAAACGCCCCGGACAGTACCAACTCTGGTCCTTATCACGGGTCGCTCACGGCGCAAATGGCATCTTGCAGTTCCAGTGGCGGCAAAGCCCTGGCGGTGCAGAAACTTTCCATAACGGCATGGTTAATCACGCGGGTAAATTCTCAAAGTGGTGGCCAGAAGTCTGCGAAACCGGACGCGCTTTGCAACGTTTAGAACCAGTAGCTGAGCAACTGGTTTCCTCTGAAGCGGTAGTGCTGATTGACTCTGATAGTGCCCGCGCCCGGCATCTGGCAATTGGTCCTCGTGAAGTAGAAGCGAATTTCCAAGGAGCTCGCCTGTGGCACCGCGCCCTGTGGGAAAAAGGCGTAGTTGCAGACGTATTGAGCGTACGCTCGTTACTGCGTGGCGATAATAAGCTGGATAGTTATAAGCTGATTGTCGTTCCAGATATTTTCATTGACTATCCTGAGCTTGCAAAGCAGTTGGATTCCGCTGCCGCTGGCGGAGCACAAGTCATCGTCACTAAAGAAACCGGTGTAACTGACGAAAACCTTAAGGCTATCTTGGGTGGTTACCTGGGGTCTTTGAAGAAACTGCTGGGCGTGCAGGTGACAGATCATCACTTGAGTGCGTATAAGACTAAGTTTGCGCAACCTGACCCACGAGTTTCCCGTATTACTTCTGCAATTGGAACTCCAGGAGCTGAAGAATACTACACGTTGGACACTGAGTTTGCGCCGCTGCAACGCGCCCTCCAGAAAATCGCCTTGCCAACCCCGCAGATGCGCGGCCACCAGTGGGGTGAAAACGTGATTGCCACCCAGCCGGCCACGCAAGTTACCCTGTCAACTTGGCTGAATGATGAAGTTGAGGTGATTGCCCAGTTCAGCGGTCATAATGGTTCTGATTTGGCGGGTTGGCCGGCAATCACGCGCCGCCGTCACGAACAGGGTGCGGGCTGGTATGTGGCTACTGATTTAGACGAGGTCGGCAAAGCAGCTTTCTTAGAAGTGGTTTGCGCCTATGCGCGGATCTCTACAGATGCCGAGCAACTTCCAGCGGGAGTAGAGAAAGCCCAGCGCGGTAACGTCTGCTTCTATCTGAACCACTCCGATAAAGCAGTACAGCTTGCAGGTGTAAGCGGTTTTGAACTGCTCACGCAAAGTGAGGCAACCGGGCACGTAATGCTGCCACCTCGCACGGGCATTGCCGTGCAGGTAGCTAACTAATCGCGCAGGGGGTGTGCACCGAGTAAGTGCACACCCCTGTAAGCTTTTTCAGCGTAAACTTGGGTTAGTGTTTTCGCTGGTTCTTATACCAGCGGGGAAGCAGCCAAGCTGGCGCAGTTTTCCCAAATAATCCAACCAGAGCGCCGCCTAAACCAACTACGGCAAAAGGCAACCCAATAACGGTAAGTGTCCAGAAAAGCCAAGGAATGGAACGGCTTAGCCCTCCGGCTGAAACTAAACCCAATCCCAGCAGTGCCATGGCAAAAGCGGGGAGAAATAGGAAAGCAAAGCGTTCGTCGATCATGCCGTTTTGTCCCTGCCAAGCGCGGGAACCCGGGGTGTCTCGACGCAGATATAAGGCGCCGATTGCGCAGAGAATACCGAAACCGAATGCAAGAAATACCATGTGTTCAGAGTACCTGATAAGTGAGGAACAAGTAGTGGCAAGCGTGGTTTTACCTGTTGAAAAAGAATCTTTTTCACCTTTAGCACAGCGGGTTTTAGAGCCGATTAGTCGCGTCGCCTATTTTCGTTTGCCTTTGAAGAATCGGTTTCGACGGGTAACTGAACGAGAGGGGCTGTTACTTGAGGGGCCGGCTGGTTGGGCTGAGGTATCACCGTTTTGGGACTATGACGCGCGTGAGTCTGCGCACTGGCTGCAGGCGGGTTTAGAACTGGCGTGTGAGAAGTTAGCTTTACCGGTTTACCGCCAGCAGATTCCTATTAACGTAACTATTCCGGTGGTTGCGCCTGAGCGAGCGTTAGAAATTGTAGAAGAGTTTTTGGTTTCAGTTCCAGCGGGCCAAGTGGTGACGGCGAAAGTTAAGGTGGCTGACCCGGGGGTGACTTTAGCTGCGGATTGTGCGCGTTTAGAGGCAGTGCGCGCTGGCTTAGGGGCGTGCGGGCGGATTCGCGTGGATGCGAATGCAGCGTGGACGGTGGAAGAGGCAGTTTCTGCCTTACGAGAATTAGATAAGGCTGCCGGTGGTTTAGAGTATGTTGAGCAACCGTGTGCTGCGGTAGAAGATTTAGCTTTAGTACGGCGTTTAGTTGAAGTGCCGGTGGCAGCTGATGAGTCAGTGCGTCGCGCAGAAGATCCTTTACGAGTAGCTCGGTTGGATGCCGCGGATGTGCTGGTGGTAAAGTTGCAACCAATGGCGGGAATCCACCGAATTCTGCAGGTAACGGAGCAGGCACAGTTGCCGGTGGTGGTTTCTTCTGCCTTAGATTCTTCTGTGGGGATTGCTGCGGGCCTGCGACTGGCAGCGCACCTTCCGCAGTTGGATTACGCGTGTGGGTTGGGTACAGCGCGTATGTTCATTGGCGACGTTGTGGCTTCTCCTTTAATTCCCGAGGGCGGTTTCTTACCGGTTACCAGCGTGGAACCAGACTGGCCGCAGGTGAGTGCACTCACCTCATCTGGTTTTGACCGCGAGCGGATTACTGCCTGGGTACAGCGTCTTAACTCTATGGTTGAGTACTTATAATCTCTATCCTGGGGGTGGATGTATTTAAGGAAAGCTTCTTAACAGTAGGGTGCTTTAAACTAGAGGTAGTTGTTTAAAGCTTAAATGAGGTAAGCAGGTTTTCGGATGCGCAGTGAGTTAGTTGATTCCTATTTGCCGGGTGATTCTGTAACTGATGCACGCTGGCTGGTGGCGTTGCTACACTCTAGCGGAGTTCGTCATTTCGTTTATTGCCCTGGTTCTCGTTCTGCTCCGTTTGCCTACGCTTTGGCGGAGTTAGAAGCTGCACAGTTGGGGGATACTCAGGTGCATACTCGTATTGATGAGCGTTCTGCAGCTTTTTTTGCGTTAGGTTTAGCGAAAGCAAGTGGACGACCAGTAGCTATTTTTATGACTTCTGGGACGGCGGTGGGGCACTGCTTGCCGGCGGTGATGGAAGCCCATCATAGTAATACTCCGCTGGTGGTAGTTTCAGCTGACCGCCCTTGGGAAATGTTGGAAACCGGGGCGTCGCAAACTACCCGCCAAGCCGGTATTTTTGGTTCTTTTGTGCGTCGGTTTGTGGACGTGCCCGCTCAGATTACAGATATTCGTCATCTAATAAACCAAGTGCAGCACTTGCAGTATTGGTGGTCGGGGGTGACAAAACCAGGGCCCGTGCACGTTAATATGGCGTTTACCGGCAGTCTAACTCCGCATTCGGAACGAACTGCCACTACTGGAGAACTCGTTGCTTCCCTTTGCCAGCAGGGGGTAGAGTTCGTTGCGGATAGGCAAATGCGTACTTCTACTTTCGTAGTTGACGCTCTTAGAACTGTGGTTGTAGTTGGTAATGGCGAACCTGATTATTTAGTGCAGACTCTTGCGCAAGCTGAGGGTTACGTGGTTTTAGCTGAACCGGGGACCAGCGTTTGGAATCAAGGTTATGCGTTGCCGTTTGAGCAGCAGCTAGTAACTTTGCTGGGAGCTGAGGTTGAAAGAGTTATTGTTTATGGTCGTCCAACGTTATCTCGTCCTTTAACACAGCTTATTAATGATGGGGAGAAAGTGCAGTGGGTAGTGTCTGAACGCGCCGATTACCCACAGTTATCTGGTTGCGTACAGCGAGTTTTTACTAGTTTGCCGGTGTTGCCGCAGTTGGATGCATGCGTGCATGAGTGGGCGTTGAAATGGCATGAAACCGCTGTAAAACTTAGTGAATCCTATGGGCGGTTGTCGCTAGCGGATGGAGTGAAAGCTACTCAGCTTTTAGTTCAGGCAGAAACTACTGAAGTGGTAGTTTCTGGAGCTTCTAATCCTGTTCGCTACCTGGATTTAATCGGGGATACTGGTTCGCGGGGAATGCAGGTTTTCACTAATCGCGGGCAAGCGGGTATTGATGGGACGATTGCTTTCGCTCGCGGAGTCCAGGCGGTGGTTGGTAAGCGCGTGAGGGTTCTGTTGGGGGACGTTACGTTCTTACACGATGCATCGTCTTTGCTGTGCGCGGCTGGGCAGGATACGCCGGATTTGGATATTGTCCTTTTAGATGATTGCGGAGGGCGGATTTTCCAGTCTTTAGAGCATGGTGCTGATGCCAGTGTAGAAGTTTATGAGCGTTTCTTCGCTATGGGACAAAATGTTGATTACCGGGCTTTGGCGCAGGCTTATGGCTGGCAGTATCAGTGTTTTACTGGCTTGCAAACTGGGGATTCGCAAAGTGAATTCGTGGCTGCTTTAGAGGCTGATGTAACCGGTGGGCGGATTTTGCATGTGGTGTGTGATCACGCTGATATTCGCGAGGCTATTCGTGACCTATTTCAAAATCCATTTTCAGAAAACTTCCAGAAAACCTTAAGAGTCGATTAAGACCCCCTGGGCAAACTAACAACATAGTTAATGTACGTTTAAGGTTTTAATCGAGGAGAGCTATGACTTACGAAGTATACCCAGGAAATACTCCAACCCCACAGACCGTAGTAGTCAAAAAAGGTCCTGGCTGGGGTGCCCTGGCATTATCCATGATTGCTACTTCTGCGCTTACCGCTACCGCGGTAATCACCACGGGAGTTGCTCAACTCCCATTCACCCCAAATGCGAAACAAGCTGTTTCTCGTTTGGAACCACAAACCACCGGGCCCGTAGTTAAACCAGTCGAAAACCAAATCGGCGCTCCCGACTGGCAGGCAGTGGCAGATGCAGTCCGACCCGCCACCGTATCAATTAGCGTTACCGGTAAAAAGAGTGGTTCAACAGGTTCTGGGGTTATCTGGGATAACAAGGGGCATATCATCACTAACCACCATGTGATTGATATTGCCGACGGTGAAAACTCTATTACCGTAAGCCTTTCAGACGGTCGCCTTTACCATGCGAAAATTGTCGGCACTGACCCAACTACTGACCTAGCAGTTATTAAACTCGTTAACCCACCCAACAACTTGGTAGCGGGAAACTTTGGTAGTTCCGCAGAACTTAAAGTTGGCCAGCCAGTTATGGCAGTGGGGTCGCCACTGGGCTTAGATGATACGGTAACTACCGGTATCATCTCTGCACTTAACCGTCCAGTGGCAGTATCTGCAGCGCCAGATGAAAACCCATTCGCCCTCAAACAAGAAGAAACCGCAGCAGAACCCATCGTGACAAATGCGATTCAGGTGGATGCTTCCCTTAACCCTGGTAACTCTGGCGGACCGCTTTTTAACGAAGCCGGACAGGTAATCGGTATTAACTCATCTATCGCTTCCAATACCGGAAGCGCTGGTAAAGCTGGCTCCATTGGGCTCGGTTTCGCTATTCCTGTAGACCTGGTGCGCAACGTGGTTACGCAAATCGTGGAAACTGGGAAAGCGATGCACGCACAGTTGGGTGTCTCAATCATTTCCGGCACAGCTGTGACTGGTGCAGACACTCGCTATGGTGCGGAAGTGAAAGAAGTTGTTCCTGGTAGCGGGGCAGAAGCAGCCGGCCTTAAAACCGGTGATGTGATCACGGCAGTAAATGGTGATCCGGTAACTTCCGGTAAATCCCTCACTGGCTACGTGCGACGCTTCGTTCCCGGTGACAAAGTAAAAGTCACTTACACTCGTGATGGAAAGTCACAGACTGTAGAAGTAGTTTTGAAAGCTCGCGCGTGACATTTACCTATACGAAAACGGGAGTTTTCGTATAGGTAAATAGCGCATAGTTACGTTTCCCTACATGAAAAATTGGTTTCTCATGTAGGGAAACGGCAATTTCATAGGCTTTCTCAAATACCATAGAGAGTATGCCAGCACTAACCGACTTTTCACCCATCGCACAGCAACTTATTTCTCTAACTGTCTGCTTCATTCTTTGCAGTCTCTTAGGTGTGGAACGCCAATTCCACCATAAGAATGCCGGTGTTAAAACCCACGTGTTAGTCGGTGTAGGATCCTGCCTATTTACACTAATCTCTGCATATGGTTTCGCCTCAATTACCACTGCCAGCGTGGCAGTTGATCCCTCCCGCATTGCCGCCCAAATCGTCTCTGGCATTGGTTTCATCGGTGCGGGCGTAATCTTTGTAAACAATGATGCGGTCAGAGGCTTAACTACCGCTGCCACAGTCTGGGTATCGGCTGCACTTGGAATGGCTTGTGGAGCCGGACTATTTCACCTGGCAGTTTACGCACTATTACTGCACTACCTGGTGGTTTTTATCATCGGTCCACTTATGAACCTGATTCCGCACTCTAACCGGAACCTCCGCACAGTCGTGGAATATGAGGCTGGACAAGGCGCAATGCGCCAAATTCTTTCCGTAGCGACTAACCACGGCTACAAAGCCAGCGTAACCTCAACTTCTCCTATCGAAATAGAAGAAGGGGACGGTATGCGGGTGGTTCTCAAATTTGAAGGACCACATCCACAGACCGCCCTCATCAACGCTATTGCAGAGATTCCGCAAGTACACGCTGTCGACCAAGTCGACCGCAACGAATTAGATTAGTTGCGTTAGCCAAGCGTCAAGTTTGTCAGGTGTTGTTACCTTAAAACTCACATGGCAACGCGAGCTCGCAGATGAGTTTTTAGCGATTACTAAGCGGAAAGATCCAAGTAACGCGTCGGCACTGCCGCTTCGCCCTCGGAAAGGCGCCAAGCCTGGTAAGGCAACTCGTTACGAGACTGCACATGGTGATCACGCGCCACTTCAACTGCACGCGCACCCAAACGAGAATCATCGATGACGCCCTGAGTAACCAGCGGAACCTGCAGTGGACGCGCATTATGCTCAGCCAAAACCTCAGCCGCGCGTTCAGCAGAACAGTTAACTACCAGCAGTTCTTCGGCCGCATACCCTGATTCAGAAAGTACACGACCCGCATACTTTTCGCCACCAACCGTAGACTTAGAAGCAGACTTCTTAGCCACATCAATCCAGTTGCCAGCAGAATCTTCACGCTCCACCATCTTATAAACCAAAGCAGCAGTAGGAACGCCAGAACCAGTAACCAGGCGAGTACCCACACCGTAAGAATCCACCGGAGCAGCACCTAAAGCAGCAATCGCATACTCATCCAAATCGGAAGTAACAGTAATCTTCGTGCCATGCGCACCTAAAGCGTCCAACTGGCCGCGCACCTTGAACGCCTGCGCCACCAAGTCGCCAGAATCCAAACGCACAGCCCCCAGTTCACCGCCAGCTTCCCGAGCAATCTTCACCGCACGTTCCACACCCTGCGCAATATCGTAAGTATCTACCAGCAGAGTTGTAGAAGTACCTAAAGAATCAATCTGCACGCGGAAAGCATCCTCTTCACTGTCATGCAGCAAAGTGAAAGCGTGCGCGGAAGTACCGATAGTAGGAATGTTATAGCGGATACCCGCTTCTAAATCAGAAGTTCCGACGAAACCACCAATAACAGCGGAACGAGCCGCAGAAACAGCCGCGCGTTCATGAGTACGACGCGCGCCCATATCCAGACAAGGACGACCATGCGCTGCAATCGTCATACGAGAAGCCGCAGAAGCTACCGCACAGTCGTGGTTTAGAATGGAAAGCGCTAGAGTTTCAATCAAAACAGCTTCTGCGAAATCGGCTTTAACCGTGAGGATAGGAGACCCAGAGAAGTAACATTCACCCTCAGCGTAGCCAGAAATATCACCCTTAAACTTAAAGTTTTCCAAGTATTTAATGGCTTCAGAGCTGACAATCTGCTTATCGTTAAGCCAACGTAGTTGTTCTTCAGTGAACTGGAACCGCTGCAGAGCTTCCAGGAAACGACCAGTGCCAGCGACTACTCCAAAGCGGCGGGTGGTAGGCAGACGACGGCCAAAAAGTTCAAAAACAGTTTTACGGTGGGCAGTGCCAGCTTTCAAAGCGGCATCCACCATGGTGAGCTCATACATATCCGTAAGGAATGTAGTGGAGTTAGAAAAATTCATACTATGAGCATACTTCAAAACAGCCCAATCCGACGGGTGAATAAATTATTCTAAGAAGTATGAGGAAAGTTCCAATGTTGGAAGAGCAAGTAGAGACTATTCCAGCTGCCAGTGAGTTCGCATCCCAAATTTGGGCCACGGTAGTTTGGAATGATCCTATTAATTTGATGGACTACGTGCAGGCAGTATTCCAGCGTCACTTCGGATTCTCGCAAGCGCGCGCCCATGAACTGATGCTACAAGTACATTTAACTGGGCGAGCCCTGGTATCTAAAGGACCGAAAGAACGCATGGAAGCGGATGTGTTAGCCATGCACGGTTACGGGCTGCGTTCCACTTTAGAACCGGTTACGGAAGTAGGCGAATAGATTCGTGTCCGCATGGAACCTACCTGAGCAGACGGAGGGCGGAAAATACCGGATCCCGTTACGCTCAGACTTCGCGGTGCTGATATCTCAGCTTTCCGTAGAGCTAGTGCATCTATTAGATGCCCCGGTTGAGGGAATGGATTTTCTGGCAGCACTATCGGGTGGTTATGAGCTTAAAGAACCTCCCGCTGATCCAGTTCTACAGCAGCTCCTGCCGGATATGAGTGATGATCCAATCGATGCGATTGAACTACGTAGCTTCACTGAAGACACCCTGAGACTGTTGAAAAGCCAACGCCTACAGCGAATCGTAGGGGTTTTAGAGAATACGCCTGAGGAACTAATTATCAATGAAGATGAAGCTTGGGATTGGCTGAGTGCCTTTAATGATATGCGGCTTTATTTAGGAATGAGGCTTTCGCAATATCAAGGATCTGTGGAGCTGGTTGAACCGCAGTGGAGCAAGTTAGAGGAAAAAGCTGAGGTGCTTTTCTCTGAAGAGAGTGTGGATTTACCGCAAGAACAGTTACAGGAATCCTTGATTTGCTTAGCTTATATTGTGGTTTCGTGGTGGCAAGATTCACTACTGCAAGAGGTTATTAACAAGCAGTAATCAGGCTACGCTTGAAGTATGTCTAATGCTCCGATTGGGATTTTCGATTCTGGATTAGGTGGTTTAACCGTCGCGCGTTCCATTATGGATAAGCTCCCGCAAGAACAAATTCTTTACGTAGGGGATACTGCCCATACCCCTTACGGTACGAAGCCAATCGCAACGGTGCGTGAACTGGCTTTGAACGTGATGGACGAATTAGCCTCACGGGGTGTAAAGATGCTGGTGATTGCTTGTAATACGGCTTCTGCAGCGGTATTACGGGACGCTCGTGAACGTTATGAAGTGGATGCGGGTATTCCCGTGGTTGAAGTAATCCAACCGGCATCGAAAGCTGCGGTGGCAGCGACTCGTAACCGCAAAATTGGGGTGATTGCCACTGCTGCCACGGTTACTTCTGGGGCTTATAAAGATGCTTTCGCAGTAGTTCCCGACTTGGAAGTTACCCAGCAAGCCTGCCCACGATTCGTAGAATTCGTTGAAAAGGGGATTACTACGGGCGCGGAGTTAAATGAAGTTGCCCGCGAGTATTTAGATCCTGTGAAGACCGCTGGCGTGGATACGCTGGTACTGGGATGTACTCACTATCCGCTGTTGACTGGCTTGATTTCGCAACATATGGGCGAGCGCGTAACTTTGATTTCCTCTTCTGAATCAGCTGCAAATGAGGTTTACCAGCGTTTGGTAAGAGAAAATCTTACGGCTTCAGAAGTTGATCCGCTGCAGGTGCAGCATGAGTTTTATGGCACTGGTTCTTTAGAATCCTTTGCGCCTTTGGCGCGTCGTTTCCTTGGTCCAGTGGTTGGTGATGTGCGTCAGATGGAGGTGCCGGCATGAAACTGACGGTAGTTGGTTGTACTGGTTCAATGTCGGGTCCTTATTCTCCGGCTTCGTGTTATTTAGTGCAGGGACGCGGAATTGATCCAGAAACTGGTTTAGACCGTGTTTATAACGTTGTTTTTGATTTAGGACCTGGATCTTTTGGGCAACTGTGGCGCTATGTGGACCCACGCAAGATTGATGCGGTGATTTTTTCACACTTGCATGCTGATCACATGGGGGACGTGATTTCTTTGCACGTGCATCGCCGCTGGCATCCGCAGGGCAACTTAGGGCAGGTTACTTTAGGCGGGCCTTCTAACCTGTTGGATCGCGTGCGTGGCATTGACGGGGCGGACGAGTCTGAGGATTACGCAGCTGAGTTTGCACCACTGATTCTAGAAGACGGGGTTTCTTTTAACGTTGGCCCGTTGAAGATTACGCCTTATGCTGCTTGGCATACGGTTGAGTCCTATGGCTTCCGCGTAGAAGGTCCTTCCGAGGGTGACGCTGCCAAGTGCGTAACCATTGCTTACACGGGGGACACGGACTATTGCGAACGCATGGTGGAAATGGCCGAGGGCGTTGAATTACTGCTTTCCGAAGCTGGTTTCACAGCCGCCGATGAAGTACGTGGTATCCATTTAACAGGTGAGCGGGCTGCACAGCTAGCTAAAACCGCCCAGGCTAAGTCAATGGTTTTAACCCATATCCAAGCCTGGACGGATTCTGAGGTTGTGCTACGCGAAGCTCGTTTAGCGTGGGATGGTGCTATTTCCGTTGCCTACGCGGGCGCAACCTACACGGTTTAATATCAGCGAACAGCGCGTTTTTAGCTGAAACTCCGTTTGGTAACCGCCCACTGATACTGGGGGCGTAAGAATGGCTCAAACCCAAGTTTTACAAACGCTCGGTTCGGCCAAGTCGAATCAGCTAAGAGGGTGCGACCAACAAATACTGCGTCTAAAGCACCAGTTGAAACTAGTTCCTGTGCCCACTCAGGCTCAGAAATACGCCCCACACCAGTAGTTAGAATCCCCGTTTCAGCACGTAGACGCACTGCTTTAGAAACCTGGTAGTCCCTATCTGAGGGCAGCGGCAGAGGAATCAAACCACCTGTGGAAGCGTCAAGCAAATCAACTTCCAAAACCTGCAGTACCTGCGCCAGTTTAATGGAATCCTCAACCGTCCAAGAAGGCTCACCAGGAATGTAGTGTTGCGGTTGACCGCCCTCGGAAAGGGAATCTGAAGCCGAGTTTTCTGCCACCCAGTCCGTTAAAGACAAACGCACAAACAGTGGGAAATCCGGGCCAATCGCATCCCTCACTGCAGAAACTACTTCCACCAGGAACCGCGAGCGATTCTCAAAAGAACCACCGTATTCGTCGGTGCGCTTATTCGTCAGCGGAGACAGGAAAGAATGTAGCAAGTAGCCGTGCGCCGCGTGCAGCTCAATCACCTGGAAGCCAGCTTCAACCGCGCGAATTGCCGCTGCAGCGAAAGATTCCATGACATCTGCGATGTCGGCCACGGTCATTTCTGCTGGGGTTACCATCTCGGGGAAAGGCACTGCGGATGGAGCTACCGGCTGCCATTTAACTGCCTGCAGTTCTTCCTGTGCCTGTGGGTCAGTTCCCTTCCACGGGCTTATGGCAGAAGCTTTCCGTCCTGCGTGCGCCAGCTGGATTCCCGCAACTGCCCCGAAAGCATGAATAGTGTCAGCAAGTTTCGTGAAGGCGGGGACTTGGTCATCACTCCACAATCCCAGGTCCCACGGGGTGATCCGCCCATCAGCGCGTACACCCGTAGCTTCCACGATGATTAGTCCCACGCCCCCGGCAGCGCGGCCAGCATAGTGCGCGAAGTGGAAATCTGTGGGGCAACCAGTTTCTTTACCTTGCGCGGTGGCGGAGTACATGCACATGGGTGGCATCCACACGCGGTTGGGGATAGTGATTGAACGAATCGTTAACGGGTCATTCAAGTTCGGCATGGTTTTCCTTTTCGATTCCGTTTTCTTTTCCGAGGGCGGGCTTTGAACGCTAGGTTTTCAGCTGAGAATCTCAACGATTTTTGGAGCTAGCGCGGTGAAAGCCTTAGCGCGATGAGAAATCCGGTTCTTTTCTGCAGCCGGCATTTCCGCAGTGGTTTGTTCATATCCGGTAGGGACAAAAATAGGGTCATAGCCGAAGCCGTTTTCTCCGCGGGGAGCGTAGGTGAGGCTGCCGAGCATTTCTCCGATTTCTACAGTTTCGTAGTTTGAAGCGGGGTCTACCAGCGCGGCAGCGCAGACGAATTTAGCGCCGCGATGCTGTTCCTTAATGTCAGCAAGCTGGGCGAGAAGCAGGTCTAAGTTGCCTTTATCGTCACCGTGTTTTCCAGACCAGCGGGCTGAGAAAATACCGGGAGCGCCCCCTAAAACGTCTACAGAGATACCAGAATCATCCGCAATACAGGGCAAACCAGTTTCTGCCGCTAAAGCGCGGGCTTTCAACAGGGCGTTGCCAGGGAAAGTGACTTCATCTTCCACCGGGTCTGTTACCGTGAAATCGCGCAGAGTAGCGATTTCACTGCGATCTAAACCAGGAAGCAGGGGTTCTAAAATCGCGTAGAGTTCATCTACTTTATGCGCATTGCCGGTAGCTAGGATTAGTTTGAACATGGTTACTCGCTTAGGGCTACTTCTTGGAATACGGCGAGTTCTTTACATCCGCCCTCGGCTAAATCAAGCAGCGCACCCAGTTCCGCGCGGGTGAATGGAGCGTGCTCTGCCGTGCCCTGTACTTCAATGAATTCGCCTGAGCCGGTAACTACCACGTTCATATCAGTTTCAGCGCGCACGTCCTCTTCATATGGCAGATCCAGGCGTGGTTCGCCGTCAATAATGCCTACGGAAATTGCGGCAACAGAATCTTTCAACACTTTCTGATGGGCCTTATCAAGGGGGATTAGGCCATTCTTTTGCCCCCATTTAATGGCATCCGCTAGTGCTACGTAGGCGCCGGTAATGGAAGCAGTGCGGGTGCCACCATCGGCTTGCAGGACGTCGCAGTCTAAGACAATAGTGTTTTCTCCCAGGGAGGCAGTGTCTACTACGGCGCGGAGGGAACGCCCAATTAGGCGTGAAATTTCATGGGTGCGGCCACCGATTTTACCTTTGACTGATTCACGTTGGGAACGCTGTGAGGTGGCGCGTGGTAGCATGGAGTATTCGGCGGTTACCCAGCCTTCGCCGCTGCCTTGGCGCCAGCGGGGAACGCCTTCGGTTAGGGAAGCTACGCATAGTACGCGGGTGTTTCCAAATTCAATCAGGCAGGAGCCTTCTGCGTTTGCAATCCAGTTGCGGGTGATTTTTACGGGGCGGAGCTGGTTGTTTGCGCGCCCATCTGCTCGGTTTGTAGTCATACTTAAACCCTACCGCGAAAAGTGGTGGGGGTATAGTTTAAGTATGAGAATTATTCCTCCGCTGGGTGGCGGGCAGTGGGATTTTAACCCGCAGATTCCTGAGGATACATTCCTAATTGACTATTATTTCGTGGATGGGCGGGGTAACTGTTGGCCGGATTTAAGGGCAGCACAGGTACGGGAGTTAGCTCCAGGAGATTGCACGCTGGTAGGGATGGGGGCGGTTGCGGATTTTCGTTCTGGTTTTCCCGAGGGTGCCCGCTATCAGGTAGCAGTCTGGGTTGAAGACTTGCAGGGAATGGAACCTGGGGGAGTAGAACTGGGTGAGGCAGTTTTAATCCGTGAGTTGCAGGGGAAAACACCTACGCAAATGCAGCTTTATGCCACGGCTAATGGTTTAGCAGCTTTTCACTTGAGATTTAAGTACTGCCATCGTTGTGGAGGTAGTTTAGAATCAGCGGAATCAGGTTGGGCGCGACACTGCAGGGCTTGTGGGGAAATGGTTTATCCACGCCAAGATCCCGCGATAATCGTAACGATTTTTGATGCTGCTGGGCGTCTTCTGCTGGCGCATAATACTGCTTGGCCGGCTCGGCGAGTGTCACTAATTGCCGGTTTCATCAATATGGGAGAATCAGCTGAACAAGCTGTTTGTCGTGAAATTTCTGAAGAAGTCGGGTTAAATGTGAAACCAGAGTGGGTGTCATACGTGACCACTCAAACCTGGCCATTCCCACAGTCACTAATGCTGGCGTATGAAGTGCATTTACCCGCCGATTACCCGGATTTAGAACTTACCCCAGATGGGGTGGAAATAGAGTGGGCTCGCTGGTTTGCACGTTCAGAGTACCTGGATGCGGTTGTTAGTGGGGAAGTGAGTGGCCCTGTGAATCATTCAGTGGCGGCGGCTTTAGTGCGCGCCTGGCTGGATAATCACATGGGAACTCCAGTTCGCATATGAGTTTCGTTGGCTTAGAAACAAAAACTCATACGCGAAGCTGAGTTCGCATGTGAGTTTTGATAGTGCCAAAAAAGATGTCAGCCCAGTGCCTTAGAATGATAAGACCACCACAAAGGTAAAAATAAAACACTAACAGAGATCCGCAGCGCCCTCGGGAAAGGAGTCCACATGACCACAGTGCCACACCTGCTGGACGCCCTCGATCCTGAACAACGCACCGTCGCCACCCAAGTAACCGGGCCGCTCGCAGTACTGGCAGGCGCCGGAACCGGTAAAACCCGCGCCATCACCTACCGCCTAGCATATGGCGTGCAACAGGGAGCCTACGACCAACAATCCGTGCTGGCAGTAACCTTTACTGCGCGCGCCGCCATGGAAATGCGCCACCGGTTAAGTTCCCTGGGAGTCCCCGGTATCCAATCCCGCACCTTCCACGCAGCCGCACTGCGCCAACTATCCTACTTCTGGCCCCAAGCTATAGGTGGCGACGTTCCCGAAATCGCCAAACATAAAGCCAGCCTCCTCTCAGCGGCCTGCAACCGCCTGGGAATCAGCATCGATAAGCAACTAATTCGTGACTTCGCAGCGGAAGTTGAATGGGCAAAAGTATCAATGATTGACCCCTACGACTACCCACAGGTAATTGCTGAACAACACCGAGTAGTCCCTGGAAACCTCGATGCCACCACCATGGCTGATCTGTTGAAAGTCTACGAAAGCGTCAAAACTGAAGCCGGACGCATCGACTTCGAAGACGTCCTGCTACTCATGGTCGGTATTATGCAAGAAAATGATTTAATCGCCCGCCAGATTCGCCACCAGTACCGGCACTTCGTCGTAGACGAATTCCAAGACGTTTCCCCACTGCAGTATGAGCTACTAAACCAGTGGCTAGGTGGGCGCCACGACATTTGCGTCGTCGGTGACGTAGCCCAGACAATCTACTCATTCACAGGGGCAACTCCTAAATACCTGGTGAATTTTGAGTCAGACCACCCGGGTGCGCGCCGGGTGGAACTAAACCGCAACTATCGTTCCACTCCGCAGATTGTCAGCCTCGCAAACCAAGTTTTACGCGTAAAAAACAATGGGGCAGTGGGTACTGATTTACCCGTTGGCTCCGTTAAACTCGTTTCCCAGCGTGACTCAGGTCCAGCAGTTAACTTCCGCAGTTTTGAAACTGATGAGGCAGAAGCAACTGAAGTAGCCTCTTACGTTAAACAGTTGATTTCTGAAGGTACTAAACCAGAAGATATTGCAATCTTATTCCGTACGAATGCGCAGTCAGAAGCATTTGAAAATGCTCTTTCTGAACTGGGAATTTCTTACACTGTTAAAGGTGGAGAACGATTCTTTGAACGCCCAGAGATTCGCCAGGCAGTGGGAACTATTCGCCGCCTGGGGGAATTATCGAGGAAGGTTTTGGAACCGGGCTCACAAGATTTGATTCAAACTATCAAAGACGTAGTTGGTCCACTCGGGTGGGCTGAAGAAGCTCCGAAAGCAGCTGGCGCTGTACGTGAACGTTGGGAGAGCTTAGATGCGCTGGTTGTTTTAGCCTATGCGAAGCAACACTTAACTATTGCTGAGTTTGCGCGGGAACTAGACGAACGCGCGAATGCGCAACTGGCACCAGAGTTAGCTTCCGTAACCTTATCTAGTCTGCACGCTGCAAAAGGTTTGGAATGGGAAACCGTTATCCTCGCGGGGATTAGCGAGGGGCTAGTGCCAATTTCAATGGCAGAGACCCCAGCCGAAATAGAGGAAGAAAAACGCTTGCTCTACGTGGGAGTAACCCGTGCGCGGACACGTTTGCTGATTACCTACGCGCGGAGCCGCGGGGCAGGTCGCGTCCAAAAACGTCGGGTCTCAAGATTCTTAAGTCAGATGTGGCCAGAACTACCGGGACAGCAATCTGGAACTGCCCCAGGGCGGCGAACAAATGTTGCGAAATCAAAGAAAACTGCAGCTGCAGAAGAACTCACTGAGCTAGAGAAAATCATTTTCGAAGCCTTACGTGAATGGCGTAAAGACGAAGCAGAAGAACGTTCCGTCCCAGCTTTCGTGATTTTCAGTGATTCCACTCTTATTGATATTGCGAAAGCCCAACCGCGCACCCTAGTACAACTACGAGTTATCCGCGGAGTAGGGGCTACAAAACTCGAAGCCTTTGGGACACCCGTGCTGCGCCTGGTGAAAAAACTACGTAGTGAATGGGAAGAAAAATAACCTTAGATTTCTGGGAAAGTAAGCGGATGGTTAGTGCATTTTGGATGCGGTAACCATAGTAGTCGCTCAAAAATCATATCCCTGTCTAAAAGACGCATTTCTCCTTGAATCCACGGGTATTCGGTATAAATGCTGACGACTGCTTCGGCGGTCATAGCGGCAGCGCCAACTAGTAGTGTACGTTTTAAAAGTGGTCCTTCAGATTCCCCGTTAGTAGGCTGCGGATTTTCTGCGTCATAAAGGTTGAAGCATTTAAAACACGGAGAATCCAGGGGCTTAACCAGGGGACCTACCTGCGCGTAGTCAGGAGTAAACAATACTGCCAAAACGGGAATACCATTGCGAGAAAACCTGTCGAAATGAATGAACTCGCTTAAACTTAACGCCGGTTTAATCACTAAATCAGCATCCGGACAGTTTTCAGGATTGACCAGCATCTGCAAGTTAGCTGGTAGACAGGGAATTAAATCAGCAGTTGCTTTTATAGTTACTGATGCGAACCCTTTGCCTAGTAGCAGGTCAGCTAAAATCTTTACATAGTCAGCGACGAATACATACGGGAACTCAGTTAAATCAATACTCAGATTAGAAACTGAACGAAGCCGGTGCTCAGTCAGAGTCGGATCAAAATCCAGGTGTGAGCTTTCTAAATCCACAGCGTATTCAGAAATAAGCTCATGGTCAGCTAAGAGTCGTAAGAATAGTTCCGTATCGCTTTCAGAAATCCCTAAACTTAGCGCAAGCTGGATGGTAGTTGGGCGACTACGTAACTGTGTGAGTTGTTTTAAAAGCGTGATTTCTTGGTTTGATAGGCCTTTTAAAGTTAGGGAAGTACGTGGGTTAGCAATTTGTACTCGTTTGCCGGGAAGCTCTGTGACTACAGTGCCAGGATGGAGTTGGAGCATGGGAGAGCCCTTTCGCTGTTAGAAAAACTATGCGTTGAACCAGTTCGTGGTTTAAGCCTGCCAGTTTCCTAACTAGAGCGAAAGGGCACCCGTATTTCCTGTGGATAACTTTTGCGTGGGAACTCGCGTTCGCGCGTTTATAAGCGGTTAGATTTGCTGATCGCCCTCGGAATCCATATCCGGAGCCAACCCCTCAGCCCAACCCAAAGTGCCATCCAAAAGCGCACCCAACTCAGCATCAATAGAAGTCTCCACCGCCTCACGCAACTGCCGGTTCGCTAAGAAATCCTGCGGAGAATCCAACTCAGCATCGCTAGGCGCCACATCTGGATGACGCCAGTACGCATCGCGTGCAACCATCCCCTGCGCCCCCAACAGCTCCCACAATTCCGTAGCATTCCGAGCCTTCCGAGGGCGCAACTGCAAACCAATCAGCGTAGCTAAAACCTGCTCCGCCGGAGAACCATCAATCCGACGGCGACGCATCAACTCACGCAACTGTGTAGCATGCGGCAAATACGGGCGAGCAGCCTCAAAAGTAACCGTCTCCACCCAACCCTCAATCAACGCCAACAAGGCTTCAATCTGCGTCAAAGCTAATTTCTGAGACTCTGACGGCTCAGGCTTGAACAACTTACCCGTCAAAGCATTCTGCAAACCCTCTTGATCCATCGGACCAACCTCAGTAACCGCCTGACGAATCGCCTCAGTATCAATCGAAATCTCAGCCGCATACAGGCGAATAGACCCCAAAATCTCAGCCTTCAACCACGGCACTGAAGCAAACAAACGCGCATGCGCACACTCACGCAAAGCCGCGAACTGACGCACCTCATCAATAGGAATCTCAAAACCCGCCGCAAAAGCATCCACATTCGGCAACACTAAAGCCGTTACCGCGGACGGTCCCGGAATACCCACATCCGTAGAACCCAAAGCAGCGTGGGAAAGTTCGCCTAATGCTTTCCCAATCTGCAAACTGAAAACCGCCGAAGACATTTCAGAAACCAGCTTGTCACCCTGCGACAACAACGCCTTCAAACCATGAATATTCTCCATGCCCGGCAAACCCTGCAACATAGAGAACTCAGGAGACTCAGACAAACGCTCAAAATCCGTCTCATCCAAATTCTGCAAGTGCTTCATCTGCTGTCCGAAAGCCGTTTTAAAAGCACGTTCAACGTTTTCAGCTACCGGTTCAATAATGACTTTCCACGTATCCAGGGTTTCATCTGCCCAGTCAGAACGACGCCAAGCCTTACGTTCAGAAGTAACCGGAGCAACATCCGTCACTGCATCCAACCATAAGTCAGCTACCTGCAAAGCCTGACGGGCCTGTGCAGCCTGAGCGGCAGACAACTGCAAGTCGCCCTCACCCCAAGCTCCCTGCCGGAAAATCTGCTGCACCAGCTTCCAGTTAATCGGGCCGTCACTGGACTGCATGATGAAAGTAGCCTGCTGCAACATCTGCTGCAAAATAGCCGGCGAAAGGTTCTGAACCCCACCAGGGACAACCTGGTTCGGGTCCACCCCCATTGATTTTAAGAACTCTGCGAACTCTTTAGGATCGAATTGATTCGGGTCAAAGTTTCCCCCAAAGAAAGGGAACCCACCGGCATTAAAGTCACTCATAGAACTAAAATACCGGGTTTAGCGGGTGGATGCTGGGTAAGAGTGGAAAAATAATCTCACAGCGAAAAAGTGTTCAGCTGGTTACGGAATCATCGTAAATCTGGCAATTATGAGTTGGGTGGTAAAAAATAGGAACTATGAGTTTTGAGAATTCGCCGATCCAGATTTACACCGATCAACCTAAAATGCGTAAGCCACTAGGGCTAAAACTGCTGCTTTCCCTGTTACCACTGGTAACGTTTGTCAGCGTAATTGTCCTGGCTTTCCTTCCACTTCCATACGTGATTCAATCCCCAGGACCAACCGTGAACGTTTTAGAATCCTACGACGGGGAAGCCCTGATTGAGCTAAGTGATCCCAAAGCAAAGAATGATACTGTTGGGGAACTACGTATGGTTACGGTATCGGCGAAAGGGACTCCGGAAAATAAGATTCGTGCCTACGAATACATTTACGCTTCCCTGCAACCAGGCTACAACCTGGTGCCATTGGAAGAATATTATCCAAACGATATTACTGCAGAAGAACTTGCGGAATATAACCTCAAAGCCATGGTTTCTTCCCAATCAACTGCTGCTGCTGCCGCCTATAACTACTTAGGCGTTAAAGTTCCCGCAACGGTGACTATCCTCGGCACAGTTAAAGATTCTCCTCTAGAAGGCAAAGTCAAGGAAGGCGATATTCTCAAAGCCGTGGAAATCAACGGTAAACGTACCGAAATTGATACGGCTGCGATTACTTTTGAACTTACTCGTGACCTGCCAGTAGATACTCCGCTGGTTTTTGAAATCGAACGTGATGGTAAGATTGAACGCTTTGACACGCACTCATACCGCCCGGCTCAGTTGAGTAAATTCGACACGGGTTCGCGTTTCGGCATTTACCTGCGCGTAGACCCCCAGCTACCTGAGGACGTGAAAATCCACCTCGAAGACATTGGCGGTCCTTCCGCGGGCATGATTTTCTCTCTGGCAATCATTGATAAGCTCACGGGCGGTGACTTGGTTGGTGAAAATATTGTTGCCGGCACGGGAGCAATCAGCTATGACGGGATAGTGGAACCAATCGGCGGTATCGTACAGAAAATGCATGGTGCTAAGCGTGATAATGCGAAGTGGTTCCTGGCTCCTATTCAAAACTGTGATGAGGTAGTCGGCAACATTCCAGATGGTTTAAACGTGTGGCCAGTACATACTTTGGATGATGCTTTAGATGCGTTGGATTCCATTAAGAGTGGGCAAACAGCACATCACCCAACCTGCGATACATTTTTAGACAAATAATTTTACGAGGGCGGTCAAATAAACCGCCCTCGTAAAAATTTATCTGCTTTTAAGCTCAGCCCCCGCAGGAACAGTTGCCGCAGTCGCCACCGCAACCACCGGAACTGCCGCGTTCTTCAGCAGGTAGGAAAGTCGCAAAAAGTGCTTCTACCAGGCCTGGAACCAGGTCAGAGCCTTCGCCTACCTCATCGTCGTTATCGTGGGAGCGAGCACGCACCGCACACCAGGCTTCACCCGTGCGCATTACTGCCGCAACCAGGCGCACTTCATCACGGTCAGGGTGGTTAGCGAAGTATTCCACTGCTTCAACCGGGTCTTCTGGCGCGTTTTCTTGTGCGGCTGGTGGAACCATGACGCGTTCAGTGCAGACTGCGGCTCCTGCGACGGAATCTGGCCAACCCAACTGTGCCAAAGTGTCTTCTAAATCTTCACCGGGCAGGTCTTCTTGGATAACAGCTGTGAGCGCAGCTGGATTACCGTTCCAGGTGGACTGTAAGTGTTCACGCATATCTTCTGGAAGCTCAGGGATTTCCAGTAAGTCAGTGGTTGGAACCAGGGCGTAAACAGTGGTTGGGCGATCCCAGCCTAAGCCGGAGGCTGCGCGTTCAATTTCGTAAACTGCCTGGGCTAAAGCCAGTTCAGTATTAGTGGGGAAGTGTGGTTCAGTCATACCAATATTGTCCACCAAATGCCTAGTTCCATTCCAGTCGGTACTATAGAAAAGAGTTATTTTGCCCAAATTTGCATCGAATTGAGGTTCTCAATGTTCGGCTTCCCAGGACAACCGTTCCCGCGCCCGCAGGAAGGGGGAGCGCCAAAGCCCCCGGAGGGCCCACCGCGTGAACCTATTAACCTAAAGGAAATGATCACGCCCATGCGGATTACTTTATTCGCACTGTTGGCTTTAGTCGTTGGTTTCTACTACTTGAGTGATTTTGTCACGGAAATTTTGTGGTTTAACCAGATTGGTGCTCAGCAGGTTTTCTGGACTCGCTGGCTTGTCATTATTGGCTTGGTTCTGTTGGGAACCATTGTTAATGCTTCGATTGTGGGCATTAATATGCAGATTGCTTACAAGAATCGCCCAACTTCTCATTCTGTGAACTACAATCCGCAGTTGCGTGAGTACCAGCGTCAGTTGGAGCCTTTCCGTAAGCTAGTTTTCATTGCGGTTCCACTATTTATTGGTTTCACCACGGGTACGGCACTGGCTGCTGACTGGGATCAGATTCTGCTGTGGTGGAACTCTACTCCATTTGGTCAGACTGACCCACAGTGGGGCGTGGACTTGTCTTTCTACATGTTTACGCTGCCAGTTTTGCAGATGCTTTTCTATTTGCTGACTCGAGTTTTTGTAGCTTCATTACTGGCTACCGTGGTTGTTCACTACCTGTATTCAGGTATCGTGTTATTCCCGCGTTTCCGGGTTTCTAAGCGGGCGCGTCTGCAGCTGGGGATTCTCGCTGCCCTGGTTTCTTTGATTGTGGCGGGTCGCTATTGGATTGGTCGTTACCTGCTGCTTACTTCCGAGGGCGGTCGCATTGATGGTGCTTTATACCAGCAGGTTAATGCGCAGATTCCAGCACAGACTATTCTTACGGTGACTTCAATCTTGGTTGCCATCTTGTTTATCGTGGCAGCTTTCCGTGGGTCTTGGCATTTGCCGGCTACTGGCGTGGCAGTAACCGTTGTTTCTGCGTTGGTAGTGGGTTTTGTTTACCCAACTTTGATTCAAGAATTCAAGGTAAAACCAAATGAACGAGCATTGGAAAGCCCTTACATTCAGCGTAATATTGATGCTACTTTAGATGCTTATGGCATTAAGGACGTAGAACTGCAGTCTTATTCTGCTAAGACTGAGACTTCGGCGGGGCAGCTGCGTGATGACGCGGCTTCTACACAGCAGATTCGTTTGATTGACCCAGATGTGGTTTCTCCAACTATTCGCCAGTTGAAGCAGTCGCGTTCCTACTACACTTTTGAGTCGCAGCTGTCTGTGGACCGCTATGAGATTGATGGTGTTAAGCGCGATACGGTGATTGCCGTGCGCGAGCTGAACTTGGATGGTTTGGACGAAAACGAACGTAACTGGGTTAATGAGCACACTATTTTCACTCACGGTTACGGTGTAGTTGCCGCCTACGGTAATAAGGTGGATTCTAAGGGCGAACCAGCTTGGTGGGAGGAAGGAATTCCTTCTATGGGTGACATGGGAGAGTATGAACAACGCGTTTACTTCTCACCGTCTTCCCCGCAGTACTCTATTGTGGGTGCGCCTCAGGGAGCGAAACCGCTGGAACTTGATTATCCTGATGAAGCTTCTGACGGCCAGGTGCCAACCACATTCGAAGGTGACGGCGGCCCGTCTGTAGGTAACTTCTTTAATAAGCTGCTTTACGCGATTAAATTCCAGTCCACTAACATTTTCTTTGCCTCTCAGATCAATGAGAAGTCACAGATTTTGTATGACCGTGACCCGGCTTTGCGTGTTGCAAAAGTAGCTCCATACCTGACTTTGGATCGGAAACCATACCCAGCTGTAGTGGATATGGATGGTGACCCTAAGACTCCGAAACGCCTGGTGTGGATTGTGGACGCGTACACGACTTCCAACCACTACCCGTATGCGCAGCATGTGAATATCGCTCAAACTACTGTGGATTCTTCCACTAAGGAATCTGAGTTTTATGCTGCTGACTTAGAGATTAACTACATTCGTAACTCAGTTAAGGCTGTAGTTGATGCTTACGACGGTTCAGTGAAGCTTTACCAGTGGGATGAAAAGGATCCAGTGCTGTCTTCTTGGATGAAGACTTTCCCCGGTAAAGTACAGCCATTGTCTGAAATTTCTGGCGACTTGATGGCACATATGCGTTACCCGCAGGACCTGTTTAAGGTACAGCGTTCGCTGTTGGCTGCCTACCATGTTACTAAGGCAGATAATTTCTATACCGGTGGTGACCGTTGGCGTTTGTCTGAAAACCCAACTTCGGCTCGCCGCGCTGACGGGGTTACTCCATACCAGCCGCCCTACTACTTGACGATGCAGATGCCAGGCCAGGATTCCGCAGAATTCTCACTAACTTCCGTGTTTGTGCCGGGCGGTAAGTCGGATCGTGAACCAATGGCGGGCTTCCTCGCCGTGGATTCTGAGACTGGTTCGGAACCGGGGAAGATTCGCGAGGGCTACGGCAAGTTACGTTTGCTGGCTCTGCCTTCATCCACTACGGTCCCAGGTCCGGGGCAGGTGCAGAATAATTTCAACGCGAACTCTGAGATTGCGCGGGAACTTAACCTGCTGGATCAGGAGGGTTCGGAACTGATTTTGGGTAACTTGCTGACTTTGCCAGTGGGTGGCGGTTTGCTGTACGTGCAGCCGGTTTACTTGCAGGGTACGGGTTCTACTAAGTACCCAGTGCTTCGTAAGGTGATGACTGCTTTCGGTGATTCCGTTGGTTTTGCGGATACTTTGGAAGAGTCTTTGGATGCTACTTTCAAGGGGGATTCGGCAGCTCAGTTGGCGGATGGGGAGCAACCTTCTGCGGATCCTGCTGCTCCTTCCGAGGGCGAACCATCCGGTGATTCCGCTGGCTCAACTGCCACGAACTCGCAGGTTGTGAAACTTTTGCAGGAAGCTAAGACCGCGTTACTTGACGGTGAGAAGGCTTTGCAAGCAGGGGACTGGGCAACCTATGGTGAAAAGCAGAAGCTGATGAAGCAAAAGCTTGAGGAAGCTTTGAAACTAGAGACTAAGAAGTAAAACCCTGACGGGTAGCTTGGAGAAACCCTGGTTGTACCCTGAAACACTACAAAGTGCCCTAGGAGACTAGGGCACTTTGTTTTAAGATTAAGAGGAAGTTAATTTAATCCGAAAGGCAGTTTTATGTCATTTGATGGCAATGGTCAGAACCCACAGGGTGGCTACATTCCACCAGTAGATCCTGTACAGCACATGGAGCCTGCAGGCTACACCGCTCCACAGGATCCATACGCTGGCCAGCAGGCGCAGTACGGTGCGCCAGCGCAGGACCCATACGCAGCACAGCAGGCAGCTTACGCGCAGATGCCTTACGCTAACCCAATGCAGGCGCCAGTTGAACAGAAGAGCGCTATTGTTGCCGCACTGCTGGCATTCTTCTTGGGCACCTTGGGTGTACACAACTTCTACTTGGGCTACAACAAGCTGGGTGTAATTCAGTTGCTTCTAACTCTGTTCGGTTGGATTCTGCTGTTCATTCCAAACATTGCTGTGGGTATCTGGGTACTGGTTGAAATGGTTCTGTACTTAGTTTCCAATGAACCACGTTGGCGCTACGACGCTCGCGGAGTCCTCATTAACCGATGATGCTCCCGCTAACTCGACTTCCTATGAAGACTTGGCGGATAATTGGCTGGATAGCTAGTCTCTACCTGGCGGTAGTGGCTTTTATCCAGCTGATTACTGTCTTATTCGCAGTTGTCCCCACGGGGTACCTATCTACGAATACCAATTTATTCATTAGTGGCTTTGACACGGAAATCACTTTTGAACGCAGTCTGCCAACTATCCTCATTTTGATTTTGGGTGAGATGGTGATTACTGCTTCGGCAGTAGTCGTTTTATGGTTTACTCAACGAGCAGCTGAAACTCTTCCCTATGAGGATGGCCCTGTGCGTGGGCAGAAACGTTTCACGATGATTAGCCGCTGGCATCAGGCTGCTATCGTAGTGGTTGCTGGTGGATTGTTGTCTAGCTTAATCGGTGTCGGACAGAGGTTTTGGTTGTGGAATGGCATTATCCAACCATTCTTAACGGAAGAGAAAATTAACTACGCGGTACCGTCTTTGACGAGTGTACTGTTTAGCTTCCGTGGTTTAGTTTGGAATGCTGCAACCGTAATGATGTTACTGGGTATTTTTATTATTCTTTTCTTTGAGAAGTTAGAAACCCCAGTGCCAGCACCAGCAGTTGATGAAGTAGTTGAGCCAGAAGATCTGGCGTTTGAGGAGCCTCCGGCAACTACTGGGATGATTGCTCTGCAAGCTTTGCCAGGCAGTATTAAGGAAATGCCTGCTGATATGAAGAGTATGCCAGTGCGTTTGTGGCGTCGGGCGCAGCGTTGGTTGAAAGACTTTTCCAGCTAAGATACGGCAGTCATAAACTTCCCTTGAAAACGCGCGAACTTAAGTTCGCGCGTTTTTGTTGCGCGGGAATCGGAACTCCCGCGTTTTCTTTGCGCGCGAACGAGAGTTCGCACGCAAACGTGAATAACTACGCTTAGATGAGACCAGCCATCTGGAAAGCCTTAGACAAACCGCCCTCGGAAATATCCTCAGTAACCAAATCTGCCGCCTGTTTAGCAGCCAACGTGCCATTGCCCATCGCCACGCCCACTCCCGCTAAACGCAGCATCTCTTCATCATTAGCAGAATCGCCAACCGCCACCGTATCCGCCATCTTAAACCACAGTGAAGACGCTACTTCAGTAAGCGCAGAACCCTTAGAAATACCCGCCAACGTAACTTCCGCAGCCACCCCTAAACCCGGATTAATCGAAGACTCCACCACACAAAAACGCGGTCCCAAAGCCGCGGTAAACTGCGCTAAAGAAACCCCCGAAGCATGCGGCAGTAAGGCTACTAACTTCGATGCCGACGGCGGATTATCTAAACAAACAAACGGACGCACCTGATCCACATATGCCTGCCACGGGGCCGGCTGGAAAGGATCTGAGGAACCTCCTAAAAACATGGAAAGGAAAGATTCCTCAGTGTAAACCCGGCTGGGAGTAGTCCACCAGCTCAAACCCCCATGCTCAGCTAAATAAGCCTGCAAGAAAGCCACATCGTCAGGGCCAATCCGATGGTCAAATACCATATTTTCAGGGCGCTCCTTAACCGTCGAACCATCAAAATCAGCTTCGGTTAGCATCTGCGCGTAAGCCCCATTAGCGCCCACGATACCTTGAAAACCATAGGAGAGCAGGGAAGGGTAAATTTCGCAGTTAGCACGCCCGGAAGCAATCCACAGCTGATGCCCATTCCGTTTCGCTGCGTGCAGTGCATCCTGCGCGTCCGCAGGAACTTCCTGATGATGAGTTAAAAGTGTGCCATCTAAATCTAAAAATACTAAACGCCCCATAACAATAACCATGCCACTAAAACGCCCCTCACGCTAGCAGGGCTTAGTATTAGTCAGACCATTAGAATGCGAGGAAACCGCCAGAAACTAGAAGTTGCCTGGAAAGGGGACTAAAATAGCACCGTGACTATTGAAAAGAAAGAACCCCTGATTCTGGGAATCGAATCCACCTGCGACGAAACCGGTGTAGCACTGGTACGCGGTGGCACTCTGCTAGCTGACCGTACTGCAACTTCCATGGACCAGTACGCGCGTTACGGCGGCATCATCCCAGAAATCGCTTCCCGCGCACACTTAGAATCCTTCCTCCCCACTTTGGAAACAGCTTTAGAAGAAGCTGGAGTGGGGTTAGACGAAGTTGATGCGATTGCAGTGTCTGCTGGTCCAGGCCTGGTGGGTTCGCTTACCGTGGGTATCTGCGCGGCTAAGGCCTTAGCAACTTCTTTAGGAGTGCCGATTTACGGGGTTAACCACGTTTTGGGTCACTTGGCAGTAGATGAGCTGGTAGACGGCCCGCTGCCGCAGAAGTTTATTGGTCTGGTAGTTTCCGGCGGTCACTCTAACCTGCTGTTGGTTAACGATTTAGCAACTGACGTGGTGGAGTTAGGCGGCACTTTGGATGATGCTGCTGGTGAAGCATTCGATAAGGTGGGGCGTTTGCTGAACTTGCCTTACCCGGGCGGACCACATGTTGATCGCTTGTCCCAGCAGGGGGATGTGAATGCGATTAAGTTCCCGCGTGGTTTGTCAGCGGGTAAAGATAAGGAACGTTACAAGTACGATTTCTCATTTTCTGGTTTGAAAACTGCGGTTTCTCGCTATGTGCAGGGTGTGGCTGCGCGTGGGGAAGAAATTGTTCCCGAGGACGTTTGTGCGGGCTTTTCTGAGGCGGTTAATGACTCTTTAACTGCGAAAGCTGTGCAGGCTTGTTTAGATCACGGCTGTGACACGATTATTGTTGGTGGTGGATTCTCAGCTAATTCGCGTATCCGGACGCTGTTGAATGAGCGTGCTGCGAAGCATGGGATTACTGTGCGTATTCCGCCACTACGTTTCTGTACTGATAATGGGGCGCAGATTGCTGCTATGGGTTCGACTTTGGCACGTGCCGGAGTTAAGCCGTCTCCGTTGGAGTTTTCTCCGGATTCGGGTATGAATCTGCAGCAAATGTCGATGCAGTAAATCTGCTATACCTTGTCGGCGTACTTCATGTAGCTCAACTTCTTTTAGATTCGGCGAGCGATAACCGCTGTATGCTCCCGATTTACCCGGGTAGCGAAAACTACCAGCGGATTTTCTAAAGAGGTTTTCTTTAGTTTCAGTACTTTAAGTAAATCTCTTTGCCATTGATCGGGGCTAATATCAGCTCCGCGTTTCTTTACTTCAATATTAGTTGCCTGCAGGGCTTTTAGGCTGGCAATAACGGCTTTTGGTTTTAACTTAGTGACTTCGATGATTTCAAAGACGCTGACAGCCCCGTCCCACTCTTCTGGAAGTTGAGCGTCAGTGGTTAAATAGGCGATGTTTTCAGAAATAACTTCCGCATTCCCAGCGTGCGCTAGATTTTCTAATACGCCGGCGCGAATCACGGCGGCATCAGCTTCCCAAAGATAGTGTTTCAATTTAGCGCCCTCGGAAATAGGAGTGGGGGATGCAGACGGGTTGCCGGGCAGGAAGAACTCTTTTGGATTCTCCCATCCGCTGCGGAAAATTACGGCGCGGCGACCTGCTCCGTTGAGTGCACAAGCCGGAGACCAGAGGGAGGCTTCTACTAGGGTTCCATCAACGCTGACCCATTGGGCTTCCATGTCAGCGGGTAAGTATTCGTAGTCTATGCCGGGCGCGAGTTTTACGCCCAAGCGTTCAACGCCGACGTGTTCGCGTAACTGTGGTCGCCACCCCAGGACGTGTGGCAGGGAAGGGGACCAGTCTTCGGGTGCGGCTACGCGTTGGTTTCCGCGTCCAGCTCCGGTGCGTCGAGCCGGGTCGGCAAAAACCGCGTCTATGCCCTGTGCTGCGAGGTCCTTGATTTGCAGGTCCAGGACATTTCCTAAGAAAGCTTGGCTGGGTTGGGGGAGGTTTAGGGTTGCGGCGGTGTAGGCGATTTCGTCTAAATCCCATGCGCTTACACGCATTCCAGCGTCGGTGAAAGCCAGGGCGTCGGCGCCATTTCCGCACCCTAGGTCGGCTACGTGGGTGGCTTTTGCGTGTTGGAAACGCTGGGCGTGCAGGGCGGCGACTTGGTGGCGAGTGGCTTGTTCTAAACCGTCGCGCGTGAGGAATAGTTCGGTGGCGCGTTCTCCGAATTTTGTTTTCGCTTGTTGGCGGAGCTGCACTTGGGTGAGGAGGCTGGCGCGGGTTTCGGGAGGGAGGTTGAGTTTTTGGATTTTTTGGGTGGCTTTTTCATATCCGAGGGCGGTGAGTTCAGCACAGAGTGAACGCATATCTTCGGCGTGGAAAATCTCTAGCGGGTTCATAGTCATGCTGGGCCTTCGGATAGTGGGTACTCTTAGTTTAGAGTACCGTAATGGGCGTAAAGTTGAGTTATAGCAGGGTTTTCTGGCACTCAGGTTGCAAGAGTGCTAAGCGGGGTCTTACCCTATAAGAGTAGAAGTAATTATTGTTCTAGGAAGAGGAGACTCACATGTCTATCTCCATCAAGCCTCTGGCAGACCGTATTGTTGTAAAGCAGCTGGAAGCTGAACAGACCACCGCATCCGGTCTGGTAATTCCAGGTGCAGCTAAGGAAAAGCCACAGGAAGGCGAAGTTGTAGCAGTTGGTCCAGGTCGCGTAGACGACAATGGCAACCGCGTACCAGTGGACGTTAAGGTTGGCGACACTGTTATCTTCTCTAAGTTTGGTGGCACCGAAGTTAAGTACCTCGGCGAAGAATTCCTGATTTTGGAAACCCGCGACGTTCTGGCAGTAATCGAACGCTGAGAACCTAGCGTAAGCTGATTTAAGTATCCCGCCTGGCTGATGGTCAGGCGGGATACTTATTTTTCTGTATTCTTGCGCGGGAACTCGCGTTCGCGCGTTTTCCTTGCGTGGGAATCGCAACTCGCGCGTTTTCCCTGCGCGGGAACTCGCGTTCGCGCGTTAGGAGTACGGTGTAAATAAAATAAGGGCACTTCCGAATGGAAGTGCCCTGTTTAAGTTTTAGGTTGCATCAGGCAGTGCGACGGCGCTTCTGAGATGCCAGGTATTCACGACGTTCTTCTTCACTCATACCACCCCAAATGCCGTATGGTTCCTGGACTTTCAGTGCGTATTCACGACACTGTTCCAGTACTGGGCAGGTGGCGCAGATAGCTTTAGCTGCTTCGGCGCGGCGACGACGGGTTGAACCGCGTTCACCTTCTGGGTGGAAAAACAGTTCGGTATCCATATCATGGCATGCGCCAGCTTCCTGCCAGTTCCACAGATCTACTGCTGGGCCAGGGAGTCGAGATACGTTAGTCATTTGTTTCTCCTTTCTTCGTAAGTTCGGCGGGAGTTTACTGGGAACCGTAGTGGTTTCCAAGGGATGTAAGCTCCTGAACTCACAAAAGAAATCTTAGCAAACTGTTCAATACTTATTCAAGAACGATTCGCTGTTTAGTCGGTTACGTTTTTGAGCTTCTTCGAATCTCGTTTCGAATGGCGCAAAATCTATTTTCTGGTAACAATTAAAGTTATAAAGTAGGAATCTGAAAGTTAGCTGAAAACCAGATGGGGGAATGCCATATGCCACGGCCAGACCTAACCATAAACTTGGCACCCGCACCGCTAACACTCACCGTAGTCGCTGAAAAACTCGGCATTTCAGCCTCAACCCTACGCACCTGGGAACGTCGCTACGGCCTGGGACCACAGCGCCAAACCGGTACACACCGCCGCTACACCGTCGCAGAGTTTGAACTAATCCAAGCAGTAGTAGAACTAGTGCGCTCAGGCGTATCGCCCTCGGACGCCTGCCAAAGTATCCAAGATGCCAACGCTGTCTACCACGCCAACCAAAAAACCGTCTGCGTAAACAGCATTATTGAACACGCCAAAGCCAGTAACGCAACCGCATTACACGCCGACCTAGACATCCTCATCACCCGCGACGGGCTATTAAAAACCTGGTCAGAATATATCCAGCCCGCCCTCGTCGCCCTGCAAACTGACCCCGAGGGAGAACTCCCCGGCACCGCACCCCGCGCCCTGCTCTCCCAAATGACCCTGCAAGTCGTGCGTGAAGTTGCCAACTGCAAAGAATGCCAGCCAAAAGAAACCAACGACGCAGTAGTCGTCGTCTCAGATGAACCACGCTCCCTGCTTGCCCACGTAATCGGCGTTTCCCTCCACTGGGAAGGCATCCCCACCCGCCTAATGCCGGCACTACTCCCAGTAACCGCACTGCACGCCGACGTTCCCAGCATGCTCGAAAAAACCCGGCACCTGGTGACCAAACTAAACGCGAAAATCCTGGTGATCTGCGGCTCAATCATTCACAACGAAGCCTACCTAAGAGAACTCGAAAACACCGACTTACAACTCGTTCTCGTCGGCCCCGCGCGACCAAACTACCTGCCGGCAAACGCTATCCAAATGCGCACTGCCAGCGGATGTGTCGAAGAAGTAGTTGCCACCCTCAGAGGTTATTAAAGAACTAAAATATGACGGCGCAGAGGGCTATACTAAAAAATGGATTAGCCCCGCAATCTCAAAGAGGAGACAACATGAGCGTCGTCAACGCTTTAGCTAAAGACTTCACCCCCGAAGCCCGCGCACACCAATGGGGTAACCTACTGGAATTTGCCCGCCACTCAAAAACTGAAACCGGCTTCGGCTACCTCCTAGACGACGCAACCGTATCCACAGAAAAACCAGTTGAACTCTGGATCAGCTGCCGCATGGTCCACGTCTACAGCCTGGCATGGATTAAAGAACAAAAACCAGAATGGAAAGAACTCGCCACCCACGGCGTTCACTGCCTGCAGAACTACTTCAAAGACCACGAATACGGCGGCTGGTACTCAGCCATCTCCCGTGAACTAAACGAAGACGGCACCTGCAACGTAGTCGATGAAACAAAAGCCGCTTACGCCCACGCTTTCGTAGTTCTCGCCGCCTCATCTGCCATCATCGCCGGAATCGAAGGTGGGTCAGAATTGTTAGACGAAGCCCTGCAAAGCCAAGAAAACATCTGGTGGGAAACGGACCACCACAAGGTACGCGAATCCTACAACCGTGACTTCACCGAAACTGAAGCATACCGCGGGGTAAACGCCAACATGCACACCGTGGAATGCTACCTAGCTGCCTTTGACGCAACTGGCGAACGCCTCTGGCTAGACCGCGCCCTGGATATTCTCAAATGGGTGCTTGACGAACAAGCTCGGGCAACTAACTGGCGCGTAGCCGAACACTACGACTCCAACTGGAACCCACTACCTGAATACAATATCGACCGCCCAACCGACCCATTCCGCCCCTACGGACACACTCCCGGACATGGCTTGGAATGGGGGCGCCTGGCTCTCCACGCTGGCGCTGAACTGGACCGTCTGGGTGAAGATATCCCCATGTGGATTCTAGAATGTGCTGATCAGGTAATCGAACGAGCCATCCGCGACGGTTGGGACGCCGACGGTCAGCCAGGCTTCGTCTACACTACCGGTGAAGATGGGCGGCCAATCGCGCGTGAACGCATGCACTGGGTTATGTGTGAAGCCTTGGGGGCTGCGACTACGCTCGCAGACGCATTGAGTGGCGCCAGCGGATACGGTAAACTCGTTGGCTCAGAGGCTCGAGTCACCGCCCTCGTGGAAAAAATTGACCAGTGGTGGCGATACGCGAACGAATATTTGGTAGCCTCCCCCGGCCAGTGGCGCCACGAACTCGGCACCGAAAACCAGCCAACCGCCGTCACCTGGGGTGGGAAACCAGACGCCTACCACGTAGCACAGATGCTGCTGCTCCCAGATTTGCGTTTGGCACCCACCTTCGCGCTGGGTCTGCTTTCCTAATCCGAGGGCGGAAAATAAACACATAACCAGCGTGAATAGCTTCACTGTGAAATACAGCTAAAACAGGTTTTAAATAGCGAACACTATAGGCAAGCCAGTAGGCGAATGCGGTAATATTCAGGAATGACACAGTTTAATCCTGACGCATTTGCGCTTACTGGCTTGACCTATGATGACGTGCTACTTCTTCCAGAACTAACTGATGTTGTTCCTTCTGAAGTAGACACCACTTCCCGTTTAACTCGTAACATATCTCTGCGAATCCCAATGATTTCTGCAGCAATGGACACCGTAACTGAAGCGCGCATGGCAATCGCCATGGCACGTCAGGGTGGCATTGGTATTCTGCACCGTAACCTTTCCATCGAAGACCAGGCTGAACAGGTACGCCTGGTAAAGCGCTCTGAATCCGGCATGGTTAACGACCCCGTAACCATTCACGCGGACGCTACTATCGAAGAACTTGACCGCCTCTGTGGTCGCTACCGGGTTTCCGGTCTGCCAGTAGTAGACGCGGACAATAAGCTACTGGGTATTATCACTAACCGCGACCTACGTTTCGTCCCAACTGAAGAGTGGAGTACCCGTCGCGTATCTGACTGCATGACCCCAATGCCACTGATCACTGGTCACGTGGGCATTTCTCGTGAAGAAGCTAAGGCTCTGCTGGCAACTAACCGCATTGAAAAGCTTCCACTGGTTGATGACGAAGGGCGCCTGGCAGGTTTGATTACTGTAAAGGACTTCGTAAAGACTGAACAGTATCCGAATGCTTCCAAGGATAAGGAAGGCCGCCTGATTGTAGGCGCAGCAATCGGTTACTGGGGTGACTCTTGGGATCGTGCGGTAGCACTGGCTGAAGCTGGCGTAGACGTACTGGTTGTAGACACCGCTAACGGTGGCGCTAAGCTGGCTTTGGAAATGATTTCTAAGATTAAGGCTGATCCACAGTTCGCTGGTATCGACATTATTGGCGGTAACGTTGCTACCACTGAAGGCGCGCAGGCACTGATTGACGCAGGTGTTGACGCTGTTAAGGTTGGTGTTGGTCCAGGTTCTATTTGCACCACTCGCGTGGTTGCAGGTGTGGGCGTGCCACAGCTGACTGCGGTACACCTGGCGTCTAAGGCTTGTATCCCAGCTGGCGTGCCACTGATTGCTGACGGCGGCTTACAGTACTCTGGCGATATCGCGAAGGCACTGGTAGCTGGCGCTAACACTGTAATGGTTGGTTCTATGCTGGCTGGCTGTGAAGAATCCCCAGGCGAACTGGTGTTCACTAACGGTAAGCAGTACAAGCGTTACCGTGGCATGGGTTCTTTGGGCGCAATGTCTTCTCGTGGCCGTAAGTCTTACTCTAAGGACCGTTACTTCCAGGCTGACGTTTCCTCTGACGATAAGATCGTTCCAGAAGGCATTGAAGGTCAAGTGCCTTTCTCAGGTTCTTTGGCTTCCGTAATCTACCAGCTGGTCGGTGGCTTGCACCAGTCCATGTTCTACTTGGGTGCGGGCACTATTGATGACTTGAAGCGTAATGGTCGTTTCGTGCGCATTACCCCTGCGGGTCTGCGTGAGTCTCACCCACATGATGTGGCGATGACTGTGGAAGCTCCTAACTATCATTCTTCTAAGAACTGATTGAGTTTTTCCTAAACCGGGTTCGGCTTTTTGCCGGGCCCGGTTTATTTTTAAGTTATTGTCAGTGCTGGGGGATATGCTGGTTATGTACTGATTAAAGGAGTTACTGATGTCTTGGATTAATGGGAATCTGCTGGGATTCGACTTGGAAACCACGGGTGTGGATACGGCGCGTGACCGGATTGTGACTGCATCTTATGAGGTTCGTTGTGGTTCTGAAGTTTTAGAACAGGTGACGCTGCTGTTTAACCCAGGCGTTGAGATTCCACAGTCTGCGATTGATGTGCATGGGATTACCAATGAGCGCGCGCAGGCAGAGGGTTTGGATCCGCGGGTGGGTTTGGAACAGTTGGCAGCTAAGCTGGTTTCTTACCTTTCCGAGGGCGCTCCACTGGTCGGTTTCAACGTGCAATTTGATGTCACCCTGTTGGAAAACGAGTTGCGTCGCTATGGTCTGCCCACGGTAGCTGAGCGCTTAGGTGGCCGCTTCGCACCGATTGTTGATCCACTGGTTTTGGATCGCGAACTTGACCGCTGGCGTAAAGGTAAGCGTAAGCTGGTGGATCTTTTAGAAGTCTATGGCATTGCAGTTGATCCGGATGAGCTCCACCAGTCTGATGTGGACGTTTCCATGACGTTGTCACTCCTACAAGCAATGGTGCGGAAGTACCCGCAACTAGACGAAAAGGGACTGCTGGAACTACACGATTTTGAGCGTGCTGCCCACCACCGCTGGGCAGTCAACTTCTCAAACTTCCTGGTATCCAAAGGCAAAGCACCATTAGACACCTTAGAGTGGTTAGCGTAAAGGAGAGTCAAAATGGCTAGTATTTATCATTACACAGATTTGAACGCGTTATTTAGCATTGTTCATAACAAAGAATTATGGGCTTCAGATACCGAGTTTTTAAATGATGCAACTGAGATTAAGCATGCAATTAAGATGCTGCTTAATAAGGTTGACCCAGCGAATAAGTATGATTCAGTAAATAGTGATCTTTTTGAATCATTAGAAATTCTGAAAGATGCGTTGGCTAGAAAATACCTCAGACTACCGTCCATTCCAGCTAATATCCATAAAAAACTTGGACTTGAATCTGTGCCACAGATTATAAGTTTTAGTACTGAGGCAGATTCATTGTATATGTGGCGTAATTACGCTCGTGAAAATGGAGTTTGTATAGAATTTGATGAAGATAAACTTCTTTTAGAACCCAAAGAACCTGAACCTTATAGGTTTGGTATTACACCTGTAGTGGAAGAAGTTATATATGGTGATGTTTTTCCAGATAGTTTATTTCTGCAGATTCAAAACTCTTTGAAGTCGATAAAAGATCTGGCTGAGTTAGAGAATTATGTTTTTTTTGAGCTCACTCATTTATTGGCGAAAGTGAAACATGGGGCTTTTAGTTTGGAGAATGAAAAAAGACTTGTGTTGCGCACAACAAGTTGTCTTTTAACTCAAAATATTAGAGTTGGTGCGCAGCATGCGGTTCCTTACATAGTATTTCCTTTTAGTCTAGATTCGATTATTTCAATAACAGTAGGTCCATCTCCCTTTAAACGAAGGAATATAATTGCACTGGACCGTTGGAAAAACACTCCAAGGGGATTAACAGCGCATATTGATATTCGTGAGTCTGCTATTCCGTATGTTTAAATGCATTGTTGGTGCTTAGTAAAGGTATCTGCTAAGCACCAACAAAGAATCAGCCAAACGCTAAGAATAGGGAAACAATCGCCCAAGCTAACACTAACGCGAATGAAATGCTGAACTCGATAAGAACCGATACGCCCGTAGCCTTCAAAGTCGTAATTACAGAATCCTTCGCCTTAGCGTAGTCATTCAATCGAACGCCCTCGGCAACTGCCACGCTCAAAAGGAAACCAAGCGGCAAACCCACCACCGGAATCAAAAAGAAACCAGCGACCGCGCCCACGCCACCCAGCAACAAAGTCGAGTTCGGAATACCCGCATTCTTCAACTGCTTACCCGGAATCAGGAACTTTAAAACCATGGTTGCAATCAGCAAAACCGTGGAAAGCGCGAAGAAAACCCAGGCAGTGACACCACCCAAGTAAATCGCCCAAATCAAGAAACCCACTAACAAAAACGGGGTAGACGGCCAAATCTGCACTAGCGCGCCAGTCACACCAACCGCCAGCAATAACGCCACAATAATGTACATAAGAATCATATTCTGAGTTTAGCTGGAATAATACTAGCTGGCGTCGCGAAGGATACACAGCGATTGGCGCAAAATATACAGTTTTTTGGATAAAAGGTCTTTTAAACCACAATAATCGATGAAAACGGAAGAAAAATAGACAGTTTTTAGATAATTTAGACTCTTTTGAGCCTGCGCAGTTTAACCCCGAGTTTCTTAGCTAAAATCTCAGGAAAACTGGTCGACTGAATTTCGAAACTACTAACTCTAACCACCTTAAACCCGGATTGAGAGAAAAAAAGCCTCACGGGCTTTCTCTCTAGTAATATCCTCTGCTTTTGAATACTTACCATTACCATCAACCTCCAGAATGATATTCAAATCCGGCAAATAAAAGTCTGCAAAGAAAGTCTGGCCAGAGAAAGAAGCCGGAAACTGCGACTTGATAGTGGACACCCCCAGTTGCAATAAAGTTACCCGAGTAACTGATTCAGCTGCAGACTCAGCGAAAGGGTCTAAAAGTTGAATTCGTCCTAGGACCCTTTTTAAATGTTTCTGCGGTAAATACTCTTTAGCAAGCGCCACCAAATCAGACTTAAAATCAGAAAATCGCCCGGTAAGACTCTTCCGATTAAAACGGTTTCCAGAAATACGCAAACGTGCCAAAGCATCAGCTACAGTAAATGCTTCTAGAGGATCACTTTGGCAAAGGAAATCTAAAATAAGAAACTCAATATGTAGCGTTGGAAAACCAGCAATCTCAGTGAACGCTTGAGGTGGAAACTGACGATAGATGCGTTGAACCTTTGTAGGAAACGGCGTAGCAAAACTACCGAAACCTTTATACACGCCAAAGTGCCCGCATTTCTTTGCAGTACTTGAAATCGTTATTAATCGGATGGTGTTTTGTAGCTTCCAAGTTGAAACGTTATAGAGACCAGCGGCGACAGAACCACTTACGAATAGAGCTTTCTGAGAACGCTCGATGTTTAAACGTGTAAGCGTAGCTAACGCTGCTTGATGTATTTCCCAAGGAGTAGCCTCCCGCGGGAACTCTAAGGTCAGAGTTTTCGTAACCTGCAGTCTCTTTAGATAGGAGCTTTCTGAAAAGCTTTTCTGTTCATTCTGCCTGTTTAAGGTTATCCATTGGTACTTCATGATGAGTAGTTTATTGTGAGCAACGGTGAGGTTAATAGATAGTTTTTAGTTCTGTGGATAACTTTTGAATGTAGTAAGTGTTTTTTAAACAGTTTTTTATGAAAAGAGTCTAAAAAATTAGAAAGTTCAGAGAAAGTTAGCGTTAAATAGACTGTTTTTGGAAGTAATTGTCTATTAAGACTTCGAAGAAGCACAGTTCGATACAGCAGGACCGCGCTACACTGTAAATATGACTTACGAGATTGAAATCGGACGCGGAAAACGAGCCCGCCGCGCTTACACTCTAGACGACATTGCCCTAATTCCTGCGAAGCGTACGCGCGACCCAGAGGACGTGAACATTTCCTGGCAGATTGATGCCTACCACGTGGAAACACCAATCATGGGTGCTCCAATGGATTCGACAATGAGCCCGGAAACCGCTATAAAACTAGGTAAACTAGGTGGTATTGGCGTATTGGATTTAGAGGGTTTATGGACACGCTATGAGGATCCTACCCCAATCTTTGAAGAGATTCGTTCATTACCCGCAGATGCTTCTAATACTCGTTTACAGCAGATTTATTCTGAGCCGATTAAACGTGAGCTGATCAGCCAGCGTTTAGCCGAAATCCGTGACGCTGGTGTTGTTGTAGCAGGTAAACTAAGCCCGCAGCGCACCCAGAAGTATTGGAAAGACGTGGTAGATGCGGGTGTGGATATTTTCGTGATCCGCGGTACTACGGTGTCTGCCGAACACGTATCTTCTAAAGCGCAGCCGTTAAATTTGAAGCGTTTTATTTACGAGCTGGATGTGCCAGTGATCGTGGGTGGCGTAGCGACATACACGGCGGCTCTACATTTGATGCGTACAGGGGCAGCGGGTGTGCTGGTTGGTTTCGGCGGTTCAGCAGCACATTCTACACGACGCCTGCTGGGTATTCATGCGCCGATGGCAACGGCGATTGCGGACGTGGCAGCTGCTCGACGCGATTATTTAGATGAGTCCGGAGGGCGGTACGTGCACGTTATCGCTGATGGTTCTGTAGGTCGTACCGGTGATTTACCTAAGGCGATTGGTTGTGGCGCGGACGCGGTAATGTTGGGCGCTGCTCTGGCTCGTGCGACGGATGTTCCTGGTGGGGGCTGGCACTGGGGGTCCGAGGCTTATCACCCAGAGTTGCCTCGTGGGCACCGTGCGGAAGTTGGAACCGTGGGTACTTTGGAAGAAATCATGCATGGCCCATCCTCACGAGCTGACGGTACCGTGAACTTCCTAGGGTCTTTGAAACGCACTATGGCGTCTACGGGTTATTCGGAACTAAAAGACCTGCAGCGCGTAGACATGGTAGTTTCACCTTATAGTCCAGAATAATTCTGTGACAGTAATTGTAGTTTCAGGGGCGTCGGGGCTGATAGGACGGGCGCTGGTGGACGAGCTGCTAGCCGCAGGCTACGCAGTGAGGAAACTCGTGCGCCGGACAAACACCGACAGCCACGGTAAGTGGGAAACCTCAGCTTGCGATAATGCCAATGCTGAACAACGAGTACGCGAATACTACTGGAACCCCGCAACAGGGGAAATCGACTTAAAAGTTTTCGACACCGAAAACCAACAGCCAGTTGAAGCCGTCATCTGCCTCAACGGAGCTGGAATCGCAGATAAACCCTGGACGCGCTCGCGGAAACACCTCTTAGAAACCTCACGCATTCAACCCGTCCGAACCTTAGTTAAAGCCTTCAACGCCTTACCTGAGACAGACCGCCCTCGGAAATTTTTAAGTGCCTCAGCTGTGGGAATCTACGGGGCAAATGCCAGCAATGCAAATCAAGAACTGTCTGAAACTGTGGCAACTGGCACTGACTTTTTAGCGCAGCTTTGCCGGAAGTGGGAGGCAGAAGCTAACCTTGCACACGAACTTGGCGTTCAGACAATAAACCTGCGTACCGGGCTGGTGCTTGCCGAAAATGGTGGGCTACTCAAAGCCTTTCGCACGCTTTATAAGTATGGGTTGGGCGCGCAGCTCGGCGACGGTGAAAACTGGATGCCAACTATTGCCCTCAAAGACTACGTGCGGGCAGTCCTGCACATCTTAAAACACTCAGAAATCAGCGGGTCAGTGAACCTAGTCGGCCCGCAGCCGATTAAAGCCAAGGACCTCCATGCTCGCCTGGCGCGGGAAATGAACCGACCAAAATGGCTGAAAATTCCGCAAATCCTGCTGAACTATGCGCCGGAACAAGTGAAGCTCCTAGCGTTAGCGAACCAGCGGGTAGTTCCACAAAAACTGCTGGACACGGGGTTTACATTCAGGTGACAATAGAGCTAACACTGCAAAACGACACTTAGGTAAAAGATGAAATCATTAGGCGCGAAAAAACTGGCGATTGTTCTGGGGTTTGTCTTGGCGGTTGGCGGATACGCAGCACTTCAAGGACCAGCGCAGTTACACTACCACAACGTTCGCAGTACGATTTCAAACTATTGTAGTGAGGATCTTTCAACGACCGTTTTTGACACTTACTTGTCGCAAGCCTGGTATGACAATAAGCATCGTCCAGGTACAGACGCTAATGAACACATGGCGAGCCAGATTCGTGAAGAATGTGCGCAGGCTCCGGGATTCCAGCTGTGGGTAAGTGAGCTGGATCAGATTGGAACTAACGAGAGTGCGAGCAGGTTGAGTAACTGGGTGTCTGAGTTTCATAAGCAACAGGACGAAGCCTATGCTTACGCGGAGTTCTCTTATGCTTACATGCAGTACCAGTTCGCTAAGAAAGCGGTGCTTTTTCCAGCCATGCGTTTGACGCCGATTGATTTAGGCTTTGCTCCACATGAAGATTTGGACATCTTAGAAAATGGTTTTGAGTCGATTCTTAACATCGGTGGAGTGGATGCCGGTGGTGTACTGGCTTCTGCTGAGCAGGCGCGTGAAAAGATTGCGGTGATTCAGCAGAAGGTGCGTGAATCTGAGGTGGGTCCAGAGATGGAAGATTTGCTGAAGGCACTGGACCCGGTTTACCCGGTTGCTGACCCGGCTAAGTCTCAGGGGTTGCTGCCATTCTTCCTGCCTGAGCGTTTTGAGATGCCTGAAGGGGATGCGTATGCTCAGGCTCGCCCGCAGTTCCAGAATGGGTTGAAGTTTGACCGGGTGGAGACTCAGGATTATAGGCATCCGGTGGTTTTCTATTCCGGTTTTGGCAGTGGTAGCGTGGCTTTTTCTCAAGTTGAGCAGACCCCGCAGGATTTTATCCTTGAGTTGCGTCGTAACTATGATTATTTGCCGATTCCGTCTGGCTATGGGAACGAGTATTGTGTGTATGCGGAGAGTGAGAGCGCTTGCTGGCTGCCGGCTGCGGATGGCAGGTATTTCCGCGCAAAGTTGCAAGGTAGTTTAAGTTCGGCTGAGTCGCGCGCGGCTTTGCAGGGCTGGATGCGGATGGTTGCGGAAGGCAAGTAGTTTTCTGTAGAGATTTTCGAGGGCGGTTTGCTGGGTGTTTTACTTGCCTGGTGGCGTCCACCCCACCAAAACCTTTACAATAGTGGTGCACATATGTGCCCAATGGGTGGCTGTTGAAACAGCTACAACGCACTTGAGTAAAGGGAAGTCGGTGACGACGATGCCAGGGAAAGCCCTTGGAATGAATACTTCAGCAACGCTGCTGTCTCATAAGGATATTCAGTCTATCGACGCCGCTAAACTCTATTACTCGGGCATGAGTCAGCAAGAAGTTGCTGATACACTGCATCTTTCTCGCCCTACAATTTCGAAGCTACTTTCGCATGCCCAAGAGAAAGGTTTTGTGCGTATTACCGTGCATGATCCGCGTACGGAGGATCAGGCTTTACAAGAGCGTTTAATCCAGCGTTTCGGTTTGAGTGATGTGCGGGTGGTTTTCCCTGGTACTGCTGATCGTCAGAAAGTTAATGAGTCTTTGGGGCGGGCTGCTGCGGATTTGTTGACTTCGTTGGTGGCTGAGGGGGATACGATTGGGGTGGCTTGGTCGCGTACGGTTGAGGCGATGAGTCGTGCTTTGGTGAAAACTCCGCGTCGTAATGTGAAGGTTGTGCAGATCCGCGGTGGCGTGGGTGCTGCAGAGACGGGTTTTTCTGAGATTTCGACGATTAATCGTTTTGCAGAGGCTTTTGAGGGTGAGCCGCATATGTTGGCTTTGCCGACGGTTTTTGAGACTGTGCAGGTGAAGACGGCGGTTGAGAAGGAACGTCAGGTGGTTGAGGTTCTGGAGATGGGTCGTACGGCGCGTTTCGCGGTTTTCACGGTGGGTGAGGTTAGTTCGGATGCTTATATGATGCAGCTTTCTGCGTTACGTCCGGAGGAGCGTGAGTTGTTGTTGCAGCGTAGTTGTGGTGATATTTGTTCACGTTTTGTGGATGGTAAGGGGCGTATTTGTTTGCCCGATTTGAATTCGCGTACGGTGAGTATTTCTTTGCCGCATTTGCGTCGGGTTCCGCAGAAGTTGTTGGTTGTTGGTGGGGAAGAGAAAGCGGAGATTGCGAAGGTGGCGCTTAGCTATGGTTATGTGAGCCATTTGGTGATTGATGCGGCTACGGCGATGGCAATTTTGGATTAGTTGTTGGTTTTGTTTTTCGAGGGCGGATAGTCCTACTTAAATTTTTTTTAAATGGTGATCTTTGAGGGCTATCTGCCACAAACTGGCACATATGTGCCTAGAATTAATTGACAAACGTAAAAGTAGAGCGTAGTTTTAGAGTATCGCAACTCACAAAAGCGTTGTGCATTCGGGTTGCGCGCTAGAAACTCATTAAAAATACAGGCACAAATGTAAAAAATGAGCTGATAGCAAAACCGTATTCGACGAAGGAGTCCGAACACTCATGACACAACTCAGCAAATACGTTGACCACACTGCCTTGGCTGCAGCCGCAACCCCAGCAGATATCAAAAAACTGGCAGCAGAAGCTAAAGAACACGAATTCTTCTCTGTCTGTGTTAACCCTGTGTACGTTCCACTCGCGAAAGCAGAACTCGCAGGCAGTGACGTCAAAGTATGTACCGTCATCGGCTTCCCCTTAGGGGCCTCATCCAGCGCAGTAAAAGCATTGGAAACCAAACAGGCAATCGCTGATGGTGCTGACGAAGTAGACATGGTAATCCAAATCGGAGCTGCAAAAGCAGGCGACTACCAAACCGTAGAAGCAGACATTCGCGCAGTCGTGGAAGCCGCAAACGGCGCCGCCCTCGTGAAAGTAATCCTTGAAACCTGCCTGCTCAGCAACGAGCAAATCGTCGAAACCTGCCTGGCTGCTAAGCGTGCCGGTGCAGAATACGTGAAAACCTCAACCGGTTTCTCCACCCACGGTGCAACCATAGAAGCAGTGAAGCTAATGCGCGAAACCGTAGGTGAAGAAATGGGAGTCAAGGCTTCCGGTGGAATCCGCACCGCAGCCGATTTCAACGCAATGATCACAGCCGGAGCAAGCCGCATCGGTGCCTCCGCAGGTCCAATCCTCCTGGAAGGAAACTGAAACAAAATGAGCGCAACCCACACCACCAACGAAGCCGGTGCAGTTGCCGGTAACCGTTCATTCGGTATCATCAAAGACCCAACCATCCAACAAAAAGACGGCTACTTGGACCGTACCCCATGGTTCCAGTACATCCTGCTGTCCATCTGCTTCCCAATGTGGGGCGTAGCAGCCTCCCTCAACGACATTCTGATCACCCAGTTCAAGGCGATCTTCACCCTCTCTGACTTCGCATCCGCATTCGTGCAGTCAGCATTCTACGGCGGCTACTTCTTAATCGCTATCCCAGCATCCCGCGTAATCCGCCACTCCACCTACAAGACCGGTATTCTAATCGGCCTGACCTTCTACATTGTTGGCTGCTCCATGTTCTTCCCAGCTAGCCACGTAGCAACCTACTCTGTCTTCCTGGCAGCACTCTTCGCAATCGCAGTTGGCCTGTCCTTCCTGGAAACCTCCGCTAACACCTACTCTTCCATGATTGGTCCAAAGGACAAGTCCACCCTGCGCCTCAACGTTTCCCAGACCTTCTACCCACTGGGCTCCATCGCTGGTATTCTGCTGGGCAAGTACCTCATCTTCACTGACGGTGACGCGCTACACAAGCAGCTGGGTGATTTGGAAGGCGAAGCAAAAGCAGCTTTCGCACAGGAAATGCTACAGCGCACCCTGCAACCATACATGGTTATCATTGGTATCCTCGCAATCCTGCTGGTAATCATTGCGATAACTCAGTTCCCACACTGTAAGCCACTGCGTGAGGGCGCAAAGGAAGCACAGGCATCCATTGGTGAAACCCTCAGCTACCTGGCTCGTAACGCCGCATTCCGCAAGGGCATTTTTGCACAGTTCATGTACGTGGGAATGCAGACCGCAGTGTGGTCCTTCACTATCCGCTTGGCACTGACCTTGGACACTTCATTGAATGAACGCAACGCAGCTAACTTCATGATTGGTGCTTTCGCAGCTTTCTTCATTGGTAAGTTCGTAGCTAACTTGTTGATTTCTCGTTTTGATACTGACAAGGTTCTGTTGGCTTACTCTGTTTTGGGTGTCCTGTCTGTTCTGTACATCGTAATGGTTCCTAACATGTCTGCTGTTTACATGGCGATTGTTACTTCCGGCTTGTTCGGCCCATGCTGGGCAACTATTTACTCTCGCACTTTGGACACTATTGCTGATAAGCGTCATCAGGAAACGGGTGGTGCAGTCATCGTTATGTCTATCATCGGTGGTGCTGTAATCCCTGTTATCCAGGGTCTGATTTCTGACTATACTGGCTCTATGCAGTTCTCTTTCATTGTCAACGCAGTCTGCTTCGCAGTAGTTGGCTGGTACTTCTTGGGGAAGCTCACTGCTTCTAAGAAAGTTGCGTGATTGAAGATGGCTACGAAATTATTCTTGGATCGTGCGCAGTTCAGCGCGGAACCTAAGGTGATTGCAGAGAATGATGAATTCACTGTTTCTATTCGTAAGTATGAGACGGGGATTGAGTCTTTGACTTTGACGAATAGTCGTGGGTTTGTTGAAATCTTGCCTTACATGGGGGCGACCATTTGGGCAGCAGAGTTTGATGGCCGTGACTTGCGGATGACGAATATGTTCTCTCAGCCTCAGCCAGCTGAGCAGATTGTCGACAATTATGGTTGTTTCGCATTCCACTCTGGCTTGCTGGCTGGCGGGTGTCCTTCACCAGAAGATACTCATCCTTTGCATGGTGAATTTCCTTGCGCTGACATGCAGAAAGCTTGGGTAGAGATTTCCGAGGGCGAAGCACGAGTGGTTTCCCGCTATGAATACGTGCAGGGTTTTGGACACCACTATGAGGCTTTCCCCGCGGTGAAACTTACCGCTGGTTCTGCATTGTTTGATATCACTTTGGATGTTAAGAATTTGTCTAAGTATCAGCCAATGCCTTTGCAGTACATGTGCCACATGAACTACGCATTCGTACAGGGTGGGAAGATGTCTTCTAGTTTGCCTGATGACGCTTTCCAGTTGCGTCGCAGTATTCCAGCTCACGTGACACCGACCCCTGAGTGGACGAAGTTGAATGAGGATATTTTATCCGGTAAGTTCGACGCTAACTCTTTAGAGGGGGCTGAGGCGTTTGACCCTGAAATCGTGTATTTTGCGGATAATTTGCCACAGTACGGTGAGCGAGCTGAATTTGATTTAACGTCTCCTGATGGGGTTACTTTCACAGCGGCGTTTAATACTGCAGATTTCCCAGTGGCTACTCGTTGGATTCTGCACAATGAAGATCAGAAGGTTGCGGCATTCGTGCTGCCAGGTACTTCTCGTCCGGAAGGTTTCAAAGCAGCTGAAGCTGCTGGCATGTTGGTTTGGTTAGCAGCAGGTGAAGTTAAGTCCTTCTGCGTGACTACTGGTATTAAGGGGTAGTGAAAATGGGTATTGCAGTAATCGGTTCCAACATGGTTGACTTGATTTCTTACATCACCAGGATGCCGGAAGAAGGCGAGACCATTGAGGCTCCTGACTTCCAGATGGGCTGTGGCGGTAAGGGAGCTAACCAGGCGATTGTGTCAGCACGTTTAGGTTCTGAAGTTGTGATGGTTACCCGCGTTGGTGATGACTTGTTCGCAGAAAACACTATCCGCAACTTCTCTGAAAATGGTATTGACACCACCCACGTGCTACGCACGGAAGGTTCCTCAGGTGTTGCACCAATTTTTGTTGATCAGCAGTCCCACAATTCCATCATTATTGTTAAGGGCGCTAACAACCAGCTTTCCGCTGAGGATATTGAATCTGCAGCAGAACGTATTAAGGGTTGTAAGCTGATTGTTTTGCAGTTGGAAGTTCCATTGGAAACTGTTTACGCTGCCGTTGAATTCGGTGAAAAGCATGGTATTCCAGTGTTGTTGAACCCAGCCCCAGCTGCACCTGACTTGGTACTGGACCGGGTTAAGACCTGTGAGTTCATTGTGCCAAACGAAACCGAACTGTCCTTGCTAACTGGCATGCCAGTGGATACGCAGAATGATATTCGTAATGCTTCCGCAGTGCTGTTGAACGTGGGCATTAAGAACGTTATCGTGACCTTGGGTTCACGTGGCGTTTACTGGACTAACGGTGAGACTGAAGAGTTCTTTGGTCCTTCCCTAGTTCAGGCTCGTGACACTACTGGGGCAGGTGACGCATTCATTGGTTGCTTCTCTCACATGTGGGTAAAGACTGGTGATATTGCTAAGTCCCTGCAGACTGCGGGCCTATACGCGGGTGACTCTGTAACCCGTTTGGGAACTCAGACTTCTTACGCTGATGCTTTGGATTTCCAGTCCAGGTATCCAGAGGTTGAGTTGTAAAAGTTAAACTGGTTGTCTAGAACCTGGGGGAGCTACATGGGAGCTCCCCCAGGTTATTTAATTACTGAATCAGAATGTAAGAATAGGGTGTGTGAACTTAAGAGTATTTATCTAGGTGAATGTGAAGCGAAAATGAGTCGTGATGATACTGAATCCAAATTTGGGTTGAAGCTAGAGCGTTGGGAGGCTAAGACCCAGACAGTGATGGCTGTTTTAGCGGTACTGTTTTTAACGCTTTACGCTTATGAGGTGTTAGCGCAACCGAATGCTGTTGTAGTTAATAGGTTAGAAACTGGTATTTTTGTGATTTGGTTGGTGTTCTTAGCTGATTACTTGATTCGTTTATTTTTGGCAAAAAATCGTTTTCAGTGGATTAAAGCAAACTTGATTGATTTGGCGTCGGTAGCGTTACCTGTGTTGCGTCCTCTACGTTTAATTCGGTTGGTGACACTTTTGTCTGTTTTGCAGCGCACTACGGGTGAGAAACTTAGGGATAGGATTATCAGTTATACGCTTTTTAGCACGATTTTATTAGTGTTTGTTTCTTCTTTAGCGATTTTAGAAGCTGAACGTCCAGCAGCAGGAGCGAACATTACGTCGTTTTCTGACGCGCTCTGGTGGTCAGTAGTTACTATCACTACTGTTGGCTACGGTGATTACACGCCGGTTACTCAGACTGGTCGTGTCATTACTTTAGGGTTAATGCTGGGAGGTATGGCATTGATCGGTATTATCACAGCAACTTTAGCGTCTTGGATTACTGAACGGGCGTCTTCGGAAGTGCAACGAGTTGAGGATGAAACGTATAACCGTATCGCTGCTTTGGAAGAAACGATTAACTTGTTAAGAGAAGAACTGAAAAATTTGCAGCTTGCTAGAGAAGAAAAATAAGGGGAAGTGGTATGAACAGTTGAAGAATCTAGGGGTTTAAGGATTATATTCCGGTTTTGTATAGGTTTAAACTATGTATTTCGAATTTTGGGGTTGTTTTTTGCGTGTACTGGGATTATACTGGTGTTAAGACTGATTCTCAGTAAGTACCGCCTCGTTAGCGGTACGGAATTCTCCAACCGACCTCTTTAAGGGGTCGGTTCTTTTTTATAACATATTCATAAAATGAATGATTTTGTCAGTGGATAGTTTTAGACTAAGTTTATGGATAATAAAAACTATCGCATTGGCATTGATGTTGGCTTAAACTCTATTGGTTTCTGTGCAGTCGAAGTAGACCAGCACGATACTCCACTTGGTTTCTTAAACCTCTCTGTATATCGGCATGACGCTGGTATTGACCCTAATGGTAAGAAAACAAATACTACGCGCCTAGCTATGTCTGGCGTTGCGCGACGCACCCGGCGTTTATTCCGCAAACGTAAACGCCGCTTAGCTGCGTTAGACCGATTCATAGAGGCGCAAGGCTGGACGCTTCCTGACCATGCTGATTACAAAGATCCTTATACTCCTTGGCTAGTTCGAGCTGAGCTAGCGCAAACACCGATTCGTGATGAAAATGACCTACATGAAAAATTAGCTATCGCAGTTCGACATATTGCGCGACACCGTGGATGGCGTTCACCGTGGGTGCCGGTGCGCTCACTACATGTTGAACAGCCACCCTCAGACCAGTATTTGGCATTGAAAGAACGAGTTGAGGCAAAGACACTGTTGCAAATGCCAGAGGGCGCAACTCCAGCGGAAATGGTTGTAGCTTTAGATTTGTCTGTAGATGTTAACTTACGCCCTAAGAATCGTGAGAAAACCGATACCCGGCCAGAAAATAAGAAACCTGGTTTTCTGGGGGGAAAATTGATGCAATCTGATAATGCGAACGAACTTCGTAAGATTGCTAAAATTCAAGGACTTGATGATGCTTTATTACGTGAGTTAATTGAACTTGTATTTGCCGCAGATTCGCCGAAGGGAGCTTCCGGAGAACTCGTAGGATACGATGTGCTTCCAGGGCAGCATGGAAAGCGTCGTGCCGAAAAAGCTCATCCAGCTTTCCAACGCTATCGGATTGCGTCAATTGTAAGCAATCTGCGTATCCGCCATCTGGGTTCAGGAGCAGACGAACGTTTAGATGTGGAAACTCAGAAACGCGTATTTGAATATTTACTTAATGCAAAACCAACTGCGGATATCACGTGGAGTGATGTCGCTGAAGAAATTGGTGTTGAACGTAATCTGTTGATGGGGACGGCAACTCAAACCGCTGACGGGGAACGTGCTTCAGCGAAACCACCAGTTGATGTCACTAACGTGGCGTTTGCGACCTGCAAGATTAAACCACTTAAAGAGTGGTGGTTGAACGCTGACTATGAGGCGCGTTGCGTTATGGTTTCTGCTCTGTCTCATGCAGAGAAGTTAACTGAAGGAACTGCTGCGGAAGTTGAGGTAGCAGAATTTTTACAGAATCTTTCTGATGAAGATAATGAGAAACTTGATTCATTTAGTCTGCCTATCGGTAGAGCAGCTTATTCAGTGGATTCTTTAGAACGTTTAACTAAACGGATGATTGAAAATGGCGAGGATCTGTTTGAAGCTCGAGTTAATGAATTTGGGGTTAGTGAGGATTGGCGTCCTCCGGCAGAACCTATTGGTGCGCGGGTTGGAAATCCTGCGGTAGATAGGGTTCTTAAAGCAGTAAACCGGTATCTAATGGCCGCTGAAGCTGAATGGGGCGCACCCCTGTCAGTAAATATTGAGCACGTGCGGGAGGGTTTTATCTCAAAGAGACAAGCAGTTGAGATTGACCGTGAAAACCAGAAACGCTATCAGCGAAATCAAGCTGTCCGTTCTCAAATCGCAGATCATATTAACGCAACCAGTGGTGTTCGTGGATCTGATGTGACTAGGTATTTAGCTATTCAACGACAGAATGGAGAATGCCTATACTGTGGAACTGCTATTACGTTTGTAAACTCTGAGATGGATCATATTGTTCCTCGCGCGGGGTTAGGGTCCACGAATACTCGTGACAACCTGGTAGCAACCTGTGAACGTTGTAATAAATCAAAATCTAATAAACCATTCGCTGTTTGGGCAGCAGAATGTGGAATTCCAGGTGTATCAGTGGCAGAAGCCTTGAAACGAGTAGATTTTTGGATTGCAGATGGTTTTGCTTCATCGAAGGAACATCGGGAATTACAAAAAGGCGTCAAAGATAGGTTGAAACGTAAAGTCTCTGACCCTGAGATTGATAACCGTTCTATGGAATCCGTAGCATGGATGGCTCGGGAACTTGCACACCGTGTTCAATACTATTTCGATGAGAAACATACCGGCACTAAAGTGCGTGTATTCCGCGGTTCGTTAACTTCTGCTGCACGTAAAGCCTCTGGTTTTGAAAGCCGAGTGAACTTTATCGGCGGGAATGGAAAAACCCGATTGGATCGTCGCCACCACGCTATGGACGCCGCTACTGTAGCGATGTTGCGAAACTCAGTAGCTAAAACCCTGGTTTTACGTGGTAACATCCGTGCCTCTGAACGCGCAATTGGTGCCGCGGAAACGTGGAAATCTTTCCGTGGTGAAAACGTTGCAGATAGGCAAATTTTTGAGAGCTGGTCAGAAAATATGCGGGTTTTGGTTGAAAAATTCAACCTAGCTTTGTATAACGATGAAGTCAGTATCTTTAGTAGCTTGCGTCTGCAGTTAGGCAACGGCAAAGCTCATGATGACACTATTACTAAACTTCAAATGCATAAAGTGGGGGATGCTTGGTCACTAACTGAAATTGATCGGGCATCAACCCCAGCTCTCTGGTGTGCTCTAACACGTCAGCCAGACTTCACTTGGAAGGATGGGCTGCCAGCTAATGAGGATCGAACAATCATTGTGAATGGCACGCATTATGGGCCATTAGATAAAGTTGGGATTTTCGGTAAAGCTGCAGCCTCACTTCTGGTGCGGGGTGGGTCTGTAGATATTGGTAGCGCAATTCATCACGCGCGAATCTACCGTATAGCAGGTAAGAAACCGACTTATGGTATGGTCCGTGTTTTTGCCCCAGATTTGCTGCGTTACCGGAATGAGGATTTATTTAACGTAGAACTGCCTCCCCAGTCTGTTTCAATGCGTTATGCGGAACCGAAAGTACGTGAAGCTATTCGTGAAGGAAAAGCTGAGTACCTTGGGTGGCTGGTAGTTGGGGATGAGTTGTTGTTGGATTTGAGCAGTGAGACATCTGGGCAGATTGCAGAATTGCAGCAGGATTTCCCAGGGACTACACACTGGACCGTAGCTGGATTCTTCTCACCATCAAGACTTCGTTTAAGGCCTGTGTATTTGGCTCAGGAAGGTTTGGGTGAGGACGTTTCTGAGGGCAGTAAATCTATTATTGCGGGGCAAGGTTGGCGTCCTGCGGTTAATAAGGTTTTTGGTTCCGCTATGCCGGAAGTGATTCGTCGTGATGGTTTGGGGCGTAAGCGGAGGTTTAGTTATTCTGGGCTTCCGGTTTCGTGGCAAGGCTAGATTAGGGTAGGAATATGCCTCGCGGGTGGAGAGTTCTGGATTGTAGTTCTATGTGCGGTCAGATTTCTTCTGCCCGCGGGGCTATTTCTATTGAGCCGGATGGTAAGGAACCAGTGTTGGTGCCTATTTCTGATGTGGCTGTTTTGCTTATTGGGCATAGGGTGGTGTTTTCGGGTGGCGCGTTGCATCGTTGTTTATCGGCTGGTGTTGCGGTTATGCTTTGTGATTGGCGTGGGGTTCCTGAGGGTGGTGCTTTTGGTTGGAGTGATCATACTAGGGTAGCTGCCAGGCGGATTGCGCAGGCGCAGCTTTCTGAGCCACGTCGGAAGAATGCTTGGAAGCAGATTATTAAAGAGAAGCTTCGTGGGCAGGCTAGTGCTTTAGATGATTTGGGTTTGCGTGGTGGGGATTTCTTGAGGGAGTTAAGGAAGCAGGTTCGTTCGGGGGATCCGGCTAATGTTGAGGCTCAGGCTGCTAAGTTTTATTGGAAGGCGTTGGGTGGTGAGGGGTTTAATCGGGTGCCGGGTGCGCGTTTTGGTGTGAATGGGATGTTGGATTATGCCTATGCGATTGTGCGTGGGCATGGGATTCGCGCGGTGCTTTCTGCGGGGTTAGAGCCGTCTTTGGGTGTTTTTCATCATGGTAGGTCTAATGCTTTTTGTTTGGTGGATGATTTGCTAGAGGTGTTTCGTCCAGCGGTTGATGCTCAGGTTTTTGGCTTACTGGGGGACGGTGAGGTTGAGTTTGATGAAGTTAAACATGATTTAGTTGATATTGCTTGTGGAAAGTTTTCTGTAGATGGTTTGACTATTCCAGCGGTTTTTGAAGATTTTGCGCAGCAGTTTGGTCTTTATATTGAGGATGATGTTGAAAAGTTAGTTCCACCTGTTTGGAGTTTCAGAAATGGCAGATGATCCTATGTGGCTAGTTGTAATGTTTGATTTACCTGTGGTTACTAAAGCTCAAAGAAGAGCTGCGACGCAGTATCGGAATAGGCTACTTGATTGTGGTTTTTCGATGGTGCAGTTTAGTGTTTATGCGCGGTATCGACCAACTGGTGGTACTGATGTGCCAGTTATGAATGCTGTTACACGTGGCATTCCGGCGGGTGGTAAAGTTCGTGTGATGACTGTCACTGACAAACAGTGGTCGTCAATGATGCGTTTTTCTAATAATAAGGAAGAAACTGAGCCTGAAACGCCAGAACAACTAACAATTTTTTAATCGTTAAAATCTGACTTTTCCTTGAAAAACTGGGATATTCCCTCTGATATCAAGTATATCAGAGGGAATTAAGACTGATTCCCAGCGTGGCTTTCCACGAGTTCTTCCAAGCATCAAGTATATCAGAGGGAATTAAGACTGATTCCCAGCGTCGATAAAAACGGGCAAACAAAACCCACAAGTATATCAGAGGGAATTAAGACTGATTCCCAGCACCGCTATCAATTAACTTTTCACGCATACAAGTATATCAGAGGGAATTAAGACTGATTCCCAGCTAGACCGCTGTCTAGGCTTCGTGCGGCTCAAGTATATCAGAGGGAATTAAGACTGATTCCCAGCGCATTCTGGCTAATCACCCACCGCGACACAAGTATATCAGAGGGAATTAAGACTGATTCCCAGCCGACAATCAATGTTAATAACCCTTTCACCAAGTATATCAGAGGGAATTAAGACTGATTCCCAGCGTAACTTGCTGGGCGTCCACGTAGACTTGCAAGTATATCAGAGGGAATTAAGACTGATTCCCAGCTTGCGCATGCTTTGTCGTCGCCACCGTGCAAGTATATCAGAGGGAATTAAGACTGATTCCCAGCAAAACATACAGATACGTCCCAGCAGTCTCAAGTATATCAGAGGGAATTAAGACTGATTCCCAGCGGCTTGTAGTCCGCGTATTTCCGGCAGTCAAGTATATCAGAGGGAATTAAGACTGATTCCCAGCGTCATTTCAAGGTTATTTTTTCAAATTCCAAGTATATCAGAGGGAATTAAGACTGATTCCCAGCCTCTGGGCTAACTCCTTCTTTATGTCTACAAGTATATCAGAGGGAATTAAGACTGATTCCCAGCACGTTTCAACCATTCCCCGCTACCTGGACAAGTATATCAGAGGGAATTAAGACTGATTCCCAGCATCACCCCGGTGAGTGTTGACCGTAGCGCAAGTATATCAGAGGGAATTAAGACTGATTCCCAGCGGCGTCGCTGGTTATGCCTCGGGGGATTCAAGTATATCAGAGGGAATTAAGACTGATTCCCAGCAACGTGAAATCGACGGTTTCACCCGCGTCAAGTATATCAGAGGGAATTAAGACTGATTCCCAGCTACGGCGAATACGAATCCATACCCCACGCAAGTATATCAGAGGGAATTAAGACTGATTCCCAGCTCCACTGCGGTTGTTACCAGCGCGAGCACAAGTATATCAGAGGGAATTAAGACTGATTCCCAGCTTCTATGCCGTTGGGTGAGTTGCGTCGCCAAGTATATCAGAGGGAATTAAGACTGATTCCCAGCGATGGCGACGCCGTATTTTTCGATTGGGCAAGTATATCAGAGGGAATTAAGACTGATTCCCAGCCGTTGTCCGATTTGCTGGTGTGCTTTCCCAAGTATATCAGAGGGAATTAAGACTGATTCCCAGCGCGTCCAAGCCAACCCGGCACCCGCCAGCAAGTATATCAGAGGGAATTAAGACTGATTCCCAGCTTGGGCAACAGTGACTTTGAAAGTGTTGCAAGTATATCAGAGGGAATTAAGACTGATTCCCAGCGCAGCGACCATTGGGTCACGGGCGATACCAAGTATATCAGAGGGAATTAAGACTGATTCCCAGCGCGGAGCAGGCTTTCAATGAAGTTGATTCAAGTATATCAGAGGGAATTAAGACTGATTCCCAGCGAAGCGCGCGTTAAGTGATTATGCTTTTCAAGTATATCAGAGGGAATTAAGACTGATTCCCAGCGCTCACCACGTAAAAGAGAGCTGATAGCCAAGTATATCAGAGGGAATTAAGACTGATTCCCAGCGAGCTGGGTGGAAGGCGATAGCCTTTTCCAAGTATATCAGAGGGAATTAAGACTGATTCCCAGCCACGCTGGCAAATATCCATGGGTGTTAAACAAGTATATCAGAGGGAATTAAGACTGATTCCCAGCGGGTTAATCGTTAGGGAATCTGTAAACCCAAGTATATCAGAGGGAATTAAGACTGATTCCCAGCGCAGTGGGAAGCGTATTATGATTCGATTCAAGTATATCAGAGGGAATTAAGACTGATTCCCAGCGCGTTGGAGACCATTCAAGAAAGCGTCCCAAGTATATCAGAGGGAATTAAGACTGATTCCCAGAAATCATATTCAAGTTCGATTCTGCGTTTCAAGTATATCAGAGGGAATTAAGACTGATTCCCAGCAGCCTGGTAGCCCGTCGCCGGTAAGCCCCAAGTATATCAGAGGGAATTAAGACTGATTCCCAGCCAAGCCCGCGCAAAAAGGCATGGAGGAACAAGTATATCAGAGGGAATTAAGACTGATTCCCAGCCGTAGCAGCTTAAGGTTGAGGGGAGCCACAAGTATATCAGAGGGAATTAAGACTGATTCCCAGCTCTACGCGGCGGGCTTGCCATAGCTCGCCAAGTGTATCAGAGGGAATTAAGACTGATTCCCAGCATACCGACCACCAGTCACCCAACCTTCCCAAGTATATCAGAGGGAATTAAGATTGATTCCCAGCTTAGCAGCCCGTAAGGCAACTGAGCTACCAAGTATATCAGAGGGAAATATGACTAAAACCCAACGGGCTTTGAACCGTTGGGTGCTGTATCTTAGGGCAGTAGAAAATCAGGGCAATGGCCAATCGGCAGGTTGTCTGTAGTAAGAGTGAAAAGTTAAATCCACACTGTTTAGGGATTTAAGATAGCAGTTAATACCAGCACGTACACTAAACGCGACCTCAGAAAGGATAGAGGTCGCGTTTAGTGCGTTTAAACCGGTTAAAGGTTGCGTTTAGTGCGGTGAGTTAGGTGCAACGCCCTCGGAAATGAAGAAACGGCGCGAAACGAAAGCTAAACCCGCAACCACAATCGCACCCGTAAAAGAAAGCATAAAGAATAAGCCAGCCACGTCCTTAAAATAGTTAAAAAGTAATGCAACTAAACCAAACACCAGGCTCATAACCCCATGCAAAACCGCGAAAAACGCTGTCAAACCAACGAAAATCTGCAGTTGCGGCGCAATCGGAGCCACCTGCTGTGGAACCAGCCCCCGGCACAAGAACCGAAACGGCGTCGCAGCAAAATCCAACTCCGTTAAAGGACCATCCACCTTAAACAGCGCATTCACCTTAAAGAAACCACGGCCCCAAACGAAAGCCACCCAAAAGAAAACCAGGGGAGCCACAACGCTCAAGGCAACCAGTGGAACCAGCACAAACACGCTCATTTCTTCACGACCTCAAACCCCAAAGACAAACCCAAATCATCAATCCGGCGTAGCCATGCGTCAGCCAAAGCATCAGAAGGCATACGCCAATCCCCACGCGGTGAAAGTGAACCCGCAGGTAAAACTTTCACACCATTAGGAACTGCGGTGCGCTTAAACTGATTCTGGAAGAAACGACGGAAGAATAAACGCTGCCACATGAGGATATCTTCCAAACCATACTGAACGCGGTCCCCCTCAGGGTAGCCCAAAGGCCATTCGCCCGCAGCTGCGTCCCGCCACGCATGCCACGCGCGGAACGCAATCTTTTCCACCCGGTAGCCGTACTTTAGCGTGTAGTAAAGAGTGAAATCATGCAGGCTGTATGGACCAATCGAAGATTGTGTAGACTGAGGCTCCTCACCCGCTTTCAACGGAATTAACTCAGGAGTAATCTCTGTATCCAAAATGGAATTCAAAATATCATTCACTGGCTCATTGAACTTACCAGAAGACACTACCCAGCGGACTAAATGCTGCATAAGCGTCTTTGGTACGCCAGGGTTCACTGAATAATGCGACATGTGGTCGCCCACGCCGTAAGTACACCAGCCCAACGCCAGCTCAGACAAGTCGCCCGTGCCAATCACAATGCCGCCACGCGCATTCGCAATGCGGAAGAGGAAGTCCGTGCGCAAACCAGCCTGCACGTTTTCGAAAGTCACGTCATAAACTTCTTCGCCACGCCCAAACGGGTGGCCCATTTCTTTCAACATTTGCGTGGCAGCAGGGCGAATATCCAGGGTTTCAAACGTGGTTCCCAGCGCTTCTGACAATGCTTGCGCATTTGAACGCGTATGTTCCGTAGTGGCGAAACCTGGCATGGTGAAAGTAAGAATATATTCCCGAGGGCGTCCTAACCGGTCCATTGCCTCAACGCAAACTAACAGTGCCTGGGTGGAATCTAAACCACCGGAAACACCTAGGACTGGTTTAACGTTTGGGCCAATGGACTCTAAGCGACGCATCAGTGAAGAAACCTGAATGTTGTAGGCTTCGAAACAGTCTTCATCCATGGTTGCTGGATCACTTGGAACGTATGGGAAACGCTGAATCTGCCGTTGTAGACCTAAATCTGTATGTGGAGGGTTCAGCTCAAACTCAATTACTTGAGTGTCCTCAGCAGACACGTGCGTGAACGTATTCATGCGCTGCTGCTGGTGGCGCAAACGGTCCAAGTCAATGTCAGCAATAGTTAGTTGCAGGCCCCGGTGGAAACGCTGATTTTCTTTAACCAGGTCACCGGCTTCATAAATCAGAGCTTGACCGTCCCAAGCTAAATCATTCGTGGATTCACCTTCGCCAGAGGAAGTATAAATGTAGGCGCAAGCCCCGCGGTGAGAGGCTGACTGGCACATCAGACGACGGTCACGCGCACGTCCAACCGTGACTGGGGAAGAAGACAAGTTAGCAATAATCGTGGCGCCGCAAGCAGAGGCATCAGCGGAAACTGGGGAAGTTACCCACAGTTCTTCACAGATTTCAGGTGCTACTACGAAAGCTGGCAGATCAGTTGCCTGCAGGGCTGGGCAGGCAAAACCTGGAACTACGTCTTTGCCGATCTTAAACTCGGCAGGTACCTGCCAGGCAGAAATCTGGGCAAACCAACGAACCTCGTAGAATTCGCCGTAGTTTGGAATATGTAGCTTTGGCTTTACTGCCAGGAAGTGTCCCTTGTGAATGGCAATCGCCGTGTTATAGAGGTTCGCAGCGTGACGAAGTGGGGAACCCACCAGAATTAGAGGAGTGAGCTCTTTAGAGGCTTCTTTGATTTCTTGCAGAGCTTTAATCACTTCGTCATACATGACGTCAGAGAGGAACAGGTCTTCCGCAGTGTAGCCGGTGAGGGAAAGTTCTGGGAAAACTACCAGTGAGCAACCTTGGTTGTGGGCTTCGGTGGCGGCTTCAATGATGCGGCGAGCGTTAGTGGCTGGGTCGGCTAAAGCTACTGGGAGGGTGACGGCTGCGACGCGGGCAAAACCTTGGTCGTAGAGGCTGTAAAAGTTCATGGTTACCTGATTTCCGCTCAGCGTCGAAGCCGAGTTTTGCTTATAGTTGTTGATTTTTAATGCTAGTTAAAGTATATCTTGGGTTGGCAGTACCGTCCGAACGTGCGAGTTACAGTTCCGGCGTTTTGTCTGCGTCCGAGAGCTCACTTGCATATGAGTTTTTGGGTGGTTGGTGGGCAATAGTCATATGGGAGTTCGTGTTCGCATGTGAGTTTTTGGAGGTGGATGCGCACGGCTCATTGGCAAACCAGTCGCTTCCTCCCCAAGCCTCCGGACACTAGAATCCACGGGCTCCCCGAACTCCACGCACAAACAGAAAGGGGAGGTTTCTCGAAGGAAACCTCCCCACCTGAACTATTAGGTTCAGATCAGGCTCATTGCTTGCTGTGCGATAGCTAGTTCTTCGTTGGTTGGAACTACCAGAACCTTGATTGCGGAATTTTCAGTGGAGATTACGCGTGGTTCTTTAGAACGAACTGCGTTCTTTTCCAAATCCAACTTTATTCCCATGAAAGCAAGACGTTCACAAACTTCAGCGCGGAGGTCAGGGTCATTTTCGCCGATGCCTGCAGTGAAGGTTAGAGTATCCAAACCACCCAATACCGCAGTGTAAGCACCCACATACTTAATTAGACGGTGGACAACAACATCCAGGGCGGCGCGGGCTTCCGCGTCTCCTGCGGTTGCGCGGTCACGGATTGCGCGCATGTCGTTGTCACCTGTAAGTCCTTTAAGGCCTGACTGCTTGTTAAATAAAGTGTCAATTTCGTCAGTGCTCATGCCACCCACGCGAGACAGATGGAATACTGCAGCTGGGTCGATGTCACCAGTACGAGTACCCATTACCAGACCTTCCAGCGGGGTAAGGCCCATGGAGGTATCAACAGCGTGACCGTTTTTAACTGCGGAAGCTGACGCGCCGTTACCTAGATGCAGAACAATCTGCTTTAGTTCTGAATCGCCTAGGAATTCAGTTACCTTACCGGAAACATACTGGTGGGAGGTGCCGTGTGCACCGTAGCGGCGAATAGAGTATTTCGCAGCAACTTCCTTATCTAACGCGTAGGTTGCGGCTTCAGCTGGCAATGACTGGAAGAATGCGGTGTCGAAAACGGCTACGTGAGGGACATCCATGAGTTCGCGTGCAACGTCAATGCCTTTAAGGTGTGCTGGGTTGTGTAGTGGTGCCAGGGGAGCGAAGCCTTCAATGAGGTCGCGAACTTCGTCGGTGATAATCGCTGGGCCGGAGAAGTAGGAACCACCCTGGACGACGCGGTGACCGACAGCTACGATTCCTGCTTCAGACAGTGCTGGACCAACCTGGTCGAAGAGTTCCAGAACTTTTGCAAGAGCAACTGAATGGTCGGCTACTGGGGTTTCCAGTTTTACTTCTTGCTCACCGTATGCGTGCTTGATGAAAGCGATTTCTTCACCAATGCGTTCTACCAGGCCAGAGGCGATGGCTGCACCGTTTTCTGGGTTTACCAGCTGGTACTTCAGGGAAGAGGAACCGGAGTTAATAACTAGAACAGTCACGAATGTGCCTTTCGATATTTTCTTTATTTTCCGAGGACGCCCGCCCACACTTACCTTTTCAGATTGAAATGTTGGGTTTGGGAAAACGTCCTCGGATAAATCCTTTTGAGTGTGAGAGTCAGTTCTGTGCTTGAACGGCGGTGATAGCGATGGTGTTTACAATATCTTCTACTAACGCGCCACGGGACAGGTCGTTTACTGGCTTGTTCAGACCCTGCAGTACTGGACCAACTGCGACGGCACCAGCGGAACGCTGTACTGCCTTGTAGGTGGTGTTGCCAGTGTTGAGGTCTGGGAATACGAATACGGTTGCGCGACCGGCAACTTCAGAGTCAGGTAGTTTTGCTTTCGCAACAGCAGCATCCACAGAGGCGTCGAACTGGATAGGACCCTCCAATGCCAGGTCTGGGCGTTTTTCACGAGCAATGCGGGTAGCTTCAATAACGGCTTCTACATCTGGGCCGGAACCAGACGCGCCGGTGGAGTAGGAAATCAGTGCAATCCGTGGATCAACTCCAAAAGCCACTGCGGTTTCTGCAGAAGAAATCGCAATATCTGCTAGCTGTTCTGGAGTTGGGTTAGGATTAACTGCGCAGTCACCAAAAACTAGTACGCGGTCTTCCATTAGCATTAAGAAAACAGAAGAAACAATGGAGGTTCCTGGCTTGGTCTTGATGATCTGGAAGGATGGGACGATGGTTTCTGCGGTGGTGTGGGAGGCGCCGGATACCATGCCGTCTGCGTCACCGAGGTGAACCATCATAGTGCCGAAGTAAGAGACATCGCTCATCTTAGCTTCAGCCTGTTCAACGGTTACGCCCTTCTTTTCGCGCAGGCGCACGAATTCTGCGACGTAGCGTTCGCGGTAGGCTGGGTCGTTTACGGAAACTACGGTTGCCTTGGACAGGTCCAGGCCGAGTGCTTCTGCGCGGGCGAATACTTCACCAGTTTCACCGAGCAGGATAATGTCAGCTACGTCTGCTTCGAGGATAATAGCTGCCGCTTTGAGTACGCGATCATCTTCGGATTCTGGTAGGACGATGCGGCGTTTCTGCGCGCGAGCACGATCCTTTAAAGCGTTTTCGAACATTAAAGGAGTTACGACGTGAGTTTTTTCAGCGGTTGCTTCAATCAGAGCGTAGTCGTTTAGTTCGGTGATTACGCGCATGTCACCCAGGTGCTTAGAGATGGCTACGCGGGCACCTTCAGTTGGGTTAAGGACAATTAGTGCTGAAACTGGGGCGTGTACGCTGTTTAGTTCATTAACAGCTAACTTGCAGTAGTCTGCCAGTCGTTCTGGGGTACGGACTGCGGAGTCTACGAGCAGGGCTACGGTTGCGCCGAGGTTGATGGCAGTGCGGCCGGCGCGGGTGAGTTCACCTGGGTTGATGAGGTCACCGTCGATGAGGCCAACGATGAGGACTGCGTCGAAGTCGTGGTTGAAAGCAGTGAACTTGGAGATTACCTGGTTCATGGCTGCGGTTTCGTTTGCGACGATGTGGGAGCGGGTGGTGCCCCAGTCGCCACCGAATTCAGTCAGGATTGGGTCTTGCTCTGGGTGGGCGTTGATGAATGGGCGGAAGACTCCGACTTTGCCGTAGTTGGCGCGCAGGGTTTCCAGTGCCTGACGTACGGTTTCTACGCCACCGGAGATGTTTTCAGAAGCAGTTAAAAAGAGCAGCTCCGTCATTGGAGGAGTTTCCTTTCCTAACATTAGTTAAAGAGTTCGTTTAAAAGAATCCTACCTTCCTATTATCAGGGAAAAAATCTGGGCTTGGCGGGGAATAAAGCATGAGAAGATAGACATTTTTAGTTCCGAGGGCGTTCTTTTTAGTGCTACAGTAAGACTCTAAGGTAAAAGCATGGTAAAAGTAGGGGTTTTAGGTGAGTAACCCGGTTAGTTTGGAACAACGCATTGCCGACGTTGAAGCTCGCGCTCAGGCTGAGCAAGTGACCTTACCGCCGGTAAAAGACTATCCAGATATCTCTATCCCCGGACTTAACCCGGTAGATTATCCCGCTAAGAAATTTAGTGCTAAAAAGTGGGCTAACCTGTGCGTTTTAGCAAAGCATAACTGGATTCCCCTGGTGATTGTCATTGCTTTAAGCATTGGTTCAGCCATCCTCATGCCCCTAGTTTCTAAAGCTGCCGGTGAGGCCCTGGACGTGGGCACGGCTATTACTAAGGGACTGGCTACCTATCCAGACCTTTACTGGTCACTGGGGTGGTTAGGGCTAATTATTTTCCTAATCGGCGTGCTTTTAGCACTCCAGGCTATTTTTGAATCTGCTCTGTGGCAATCTGGCTACATCAACTCCTCTTACTTCCTGTTTTCACATACCATCAGACGCGCTTTAAGCACTAAAGAAAACTTAACTACCGGGGAAACTCTCACCACCCTTAGTTCCGACACTTTTTACATCGGTAACCTGCAGGCGCAGTTTGCAAGCTTTGTAGGGGCGGTTTCTGGTATTGGTTTCATCGCTTACCTGATGTTTTCGACTTCCGTGCCCCTGGCATTGGTAGTGCTTATTGGCATGCCGATTATGCTGGGAACGCTGAGTTTCATTGTGCCGAAGTTCTATGCGAAACAAAGCGAACAGCGTAAAGCCCAGGGTGAGTTATCAGCTTTAACCACCGATATGCTCTCAGGATTACGAGTCCTGCGTGGGATTGGCGGGGAAACCCAGTTTAAGAAAACCTATGTCGCGCAAAATGCGGTAGTGACTGAAGCTGGGGTGCAGGTTGCGAAACCCTCTGCCTGGATGCGGGTAACTGAACAAACCCTACCGGCATTACTAACTGTCGTCATTATTGGTTACGGTGCGCTATTAGTTTTCTCAGGAGAGCTAACAGCTGGACAACTATTGGCTTTCTACGGTTACGCCATGTACCTATCCCAACCGATGCGCACTTTCAGCTGGTTTATTACTTCTTTTACACGGGCTCGAGTTTCCCTAGACAAGTTCGCCAAAATCGCTTCTGTGCCAGACGTAATCAGCGACGCAGAAGCCAAACCAGAAAACGGCGATTTCGACTGGCAACAGGTACCTTTGACAGAAAAAACGGGCAGAACAGTTATTAACCCCGGTGAAATCACCGCGCTGGTCAGCCCAGATCCAACCCAAACTGCCTTACTTGCCGAAAGTTTAGGAAGACTAAACACCTGCGAAACTATTTACATAGGTGAACAACGACTGGTAGAAATCCCCATCGAAAAGGTCCGTGCACACCTAATTACCTCTGTAGCTACAAACCACCTATTCGCCGGAACCTTACGTGATAACGTTGCCGGAGCCAGTAAACGAGTCTGGCCAGCTCGCGACGTTAAAGAAGACATTCTGCGTGAGAACTTAGAGTTAGAAATCCGCGAAGAAAACTATCAAGCCTACCCTTGGCCGGATGACGCAGACCCACAGTTAGTAGAAGCCCTGAAAGCCGCTGATGCTATGGACATCCTCACCGGCTTACCCGGGGGCTTGGACGGGTTAATCACTGAAAAAGGTCGTTCAGTATCCGGCGGACAACGCCAGCGCATTGCTTTAGCCCGAGCCCTGTACGCCAACCCAGATGTACTAATCCTAATTGAGCCCACCTCAGCAGTGGATTCACATACGGAAAGTCGCATTGCGAAAAACCTCCGCGACTACCGCCAGGGCAAAACCACGATAATCGTTACTTCATCTCCACTGGTACTCGAAATCTGTGATCGGGTAGTGGTGTATAGCGCCCTCGAAAAAGAAACTCGGGAAACCTTGCCAACTGCAATCGGGGCTGGAACCCACGCGCAACTACTGGCAGACACCAGCGAAGCAGGACGTGCCTATCGCCAAGTCGTCTCACGTGCAACCGGCACCGACAACGACCAGGAAGCAGAAGGAGTCAAAAAATGAAACTACCGCTGACTACTTCCGCCCAAGGCTGGAACAAAGCCTGGAAACTCACCAAAACCCACCGCTCCACCTTTTACCTGGCATTCGCACTGGAAATCACCGCAGTAATTTTCAGCGTTGCCATCCCGTGGGTGGTAGGCAAACTCTTAGACTTAATCACCACCGGAACCACCTTACAAACCGTGTACCTGTTCCTAGGTGGGTTGCTAACCCTGGTGATTCTCAGTGCCGTCGTTACCTACTTTGGCGAATACTACGCCACCGTATTTTCAGAAAAAATCTTTGGCAATATCCGCGCTAACCTCATCGACGACTACCTGAAAGTGCCACTATCCACCCTGGAATCAGCTGGTTCAGGCGATATCATCGCGCGTGGAACCCACGACTTAAACTCCGTGCGCTACATGCTGCACATGGGGGCTTCCACATTTGTTGTCAGTACCCTGCAGGTGATTTTCATCTACACGGCGATTTTCGTAACCTCATGGCAACTCGGGCTGATAGTACTGGCATTTTTACCGGTGTATGCGCTGATGGTGAAGTGGTATTTAGACCGGGCAGTACCTGCCTACCGAATTGAGGCAAGTAATTCTGCCAAACTTGATGCCCACTACGTTGAGGTTTTAGACCAAGCCGTCACAGTAGAAGCATTCAGCCTCCAAAACGCTGAAAAACACAGCTACCTGCACGATTTGAATGGGACGCTAGCTTCGGATCGCTATACGTCCCTGCTGCGTTCGTGGTTGTTCCGCTACAGCTACTGGCTGGCGTTGATGCCATTGTTGCTGGTGATTTTGGTGGGCGTTTACCTAGTCGGTGAAGGCTGGCTCAGCGTCGGTGCAGTTACTGCGGTCAGCCTATACATTCTGCAGTTGCGTACTCCTTTGGATCGGATGAGCTGGTTGGTTGACGTTGCGCAGGTGACGACAGTGGCATTGCGTCGTATCTTCGGGGTTGGCTTGGCAGTTCCCGAGGACGTCACGACTGAAGTAACCGTGGAATCTGAAACAGCAGAGGACGCCGGTAACTCAAGCCAGTTAAGCGTAGCGAATGTTTCGTTTGAATACCGCCCCGGAAAGCCGGTTCTGCGTTCAGTATCCCTAGACATTAAACCTGGCGAAACCCTGGCAATCGTCGGACCTTCCGGTGCCGGTAAATCCACTTTAGGGCGTTTGCTTGCGGGAATTAACTCACCGACCGTTGGCGAAGTCACCCTAAACGGGGTACCTCTGACACAGATTCCGGAAGCAATATTGCGTAACGAAGTAGTGCTAGTTACCCAAGAACATCATGTTTTCTTAGGAACCTTACGCGAAAACTTGACTTTAGCATGCGCGGATGCAACTGATACGCAGATTCACGAGGCTCTGCAAGCAGTCGGAGCAACCCAGTGGGTAACTGCTTTAGAAAACGGGTTAGATACTAAACTGGGAGCCGGAGAGTACGAACTTTCCGCCCCACAAGCACAGCAGCTTTCTTTAGCGCGCATCATCTTACTTAATCCTCACACTCTGGTGTTGGATGAAGCGACCTCACTAATTGACCCAACTGTCGCGCGGAATCTGGAACGGTCCATGCGATCTGTGCTAGCGGGACGCACCGTAATTTCTATCGCCCATCGTCTCTACACCTCTCACGACGCGGATCGAATCGCAGTAATGATTGACGGTCAGATTACAGAACTGGGCTCACACACTGAACTAGTAGAACAGGATGGAGAATACGCCAGCCTCTGGCACACCTGGCAACATCAGTAGGTCTACGCCGGTAGGTGGATAGACCTATTAGAAGGCAGACAAATACCCTATAGTTATATACCGTTGGGAAAAATCCCCAACACTAACAAAACTAAATAAACTCACTGTGAAGGGGAGGGATATTGGAAGCTGAAACCTTTGAATCCGCGCGTGAAAGCCAGGAAGCAAATGGAACTCAAATGCAAAGCACGGTAGATAAACACACGCCCAGCGTGCCATACACGGCCCAGCAAATGGAAGAAAACTTGCGTAAGCGTGCGCATGAGCAGAATGTAGTGTTACCACCAATTGCTCGCGAACCAAACTACCGATACAAACCATTGCGGATTCTCGAAGGTGAAGCTGACGTACTTCCCAGTAAACCCGGGCCACTCGCCGCTTTTGTTCTCAAACGAAACTGGCTATACATTATCATTGGCTCGCTCATTGCGATTATCGCTAACGTTGCCTCAATTTTCAGTGCCGAAGCAGTTGGCAACCTGGTGGACTCTGGCGTAGAAGGAGGCTTCGGCACCTATCTTATTTGGCCATCCTTATACGTACTAGCCCTGATTCTCATTGCTGCTATCACCAGCTCATTAGGGCAAATGTTTGGTATCGCCACCTGGTTCTCTGGGACCGCAACCGTGGCGCGTTCCTTGTCTCACCGCGTAGCAAAACGGGGTATCTCTATTCACTCTAAAAAAGAAACGGGTGATGTCGTTGCTTCTGCAACCGCCGACGTAGACTATGTTGGCTCCACCCAGTGGGAAATGATGGAAATCATTTCTGCTTCCGTAGCTACCGTTGTTGTGGCTTACCTGATGCTTGAAGTGGACGTCACTCTGGGACTGATGGTGATTATCGGTATGCCAATCATCGGTTTAATCACCTCTTTAGTAATCAAACCACTCCAAGAAAAACAAGGTCTGCAACGTCAAGCCCAAGGTGAACTCACCACCCTTTCAACCGACGCAGTAACTGGTTTGCGCGTCCTGCGTGGCATGGGTGGCGAAGATCAATTCATGCGCCAGTTCGAAGAAAAAAACCAAGAAGTCGCAGAAAAAGGCTTCCAAGTAGCAGTACCGCAGTCCCTGCTAACCACTTTTGAAACTTCTCTCCCATCCATCTTCGTGGCTTTCGTCGTAGGATACGCCGCACTGTTGGTATTCGACGGTGACATCACCGTCGGACAACTACTAGCCTTCTACGCTTACACCGAATACCTGGATGCTCCCATCACCGCATTAACCTGGGTGATCCAAGCCGGCACTCGCGCGTGGGTAGGCGTTAAGAAAATCGCTTCCATCTTTGCTGTTCCTGGTGTCGTAAACGCAAAACTTGCCGACGGCTCCACCGTAAACTACGCCACCGCAGACCTCACCGACGTAAACAGTGGAATCACCGTGAAAAGTGGTTTACTGACCGCCCTCGTCAGTGCAGAACCAGAAGACGCAGCTAGCCTCGCCACCCGCCTAGGCCGGATGGACGACACCCACGAAATCCGGTACGGCGCCACCGACGCGCGCAAACTGGACCTCAACCACCTACGTAAACACGTGATCCTATCTTCTACGGATTATCACCTGTTCGCCGGTACTCTGCGTGACAACGTAATGGGCTCCCAATGGCGTCACTGGCCAACCCCAAACCTTAAAGAAATGATCTACGCAGAAGTAATCGAAAATGCTTCCCGCGAAGAAATCTTCACCGCTCCCATCTGGGAATCTGAAGCCGACCCGCAGGTACTTGCAGCCATTCATAATGCTGATGCCACTGACATTATGGAAGCCCTCCCCGGACAGCTCGACGGACTCATTAGTGAAAAAGGACGCTCCCTTTCCGGCGGTCAAAAACAGCGTATTTGCCTGGCGCGCGCCCTCTTTGCCAACCCCGATGTGCTTATCCTCGTAGAGCCAACTTCCTCAGTTGATTCCCACACGGAAAACCGCATTGCCAAAAACCTAGCGAAAGCACGCAACGGGCAAACCACCCTGGTAGTCACCACCTCACCACTAATCCTGGAACACTGTGACGAAGTAATCGTCATGGGAGTCGACGGAAAAGAAATCGCTCGTGGCACCCACGCTGAGCTCAGCCAAGCAGAATCCAACTCAGCCCACGCCTACCAGCACATCGTTTCTCGTACCACCGGGGGTGAAGCATGAAACTACCAATCTCACAAACCCGTATCTCCCAGCGACGCTTCGTGAACCTGCTGGGTGAATTCAAAGGACAACTAACCCTGGCAGTTATCCTGCAGGTCATTGTCGTGGCCTGCACGGTTGCCGTACCTTGGATTATCGGCGATGTGGTAGACATGATTGATGAAGGTACCACCCGTGACGTAGTCATCTGGTACCTGGGCATTATCATCGCGCTACTTATCTTTCAATCGGTAGTAAACTTCTTTTCTGAATACGTCTCCCGCGTACTTTCTGAAAAAGTATTCGCCCGCCTACGGGCAAAACTTGTACGCGGCGTACTTTCTATCCCGCAATCAACCATCGAATCTGCAGGTACCGGTGACCTGCTGGGACGTACCACCACCGATATCGAAAACGTGCGTTTCGTAGTCAACCAAGGTATCTCCCAGTTCATCACCGCAGTGCTAACCGTGATCCTCACCTACGGTTTTGCATTCGCAGCTTCGTGGCAGCTAGCAATCGTCTCTATGATTTTGCTCCCAGTGGTAGGGGTAGCTCTGAAACGCTACCTGGTGCACGCCACCCCCGCTTACCGCACAATGAACGCGCAGTGGGCGCGCCTCAACGGCTACGTTTCTGAAACCACTGAACAAGCCCGTACCATCGACGCTTTCTCAATGAGTGGTCCCCGTAATGCCGGTTACGACCGGGAAGTAAACGGCATGATCCTCATTGAACGCTACGCCGCATACCTACGCACCTGGTTAGTGGCACTTATGAACTCTATGCTGTCGATCCCAACCCTATTCGTAGTATTAGTAGGTGCTTGGCTCTACCAGTACGATTTAGTTACCCTGGGTGCAATCACCACAGTCGCCTTCTACACAGTAGACCTACAGGAACCCCTCTACGAACTTTCCTTCTGGATTGACTCCATGCAGACCGTAAACGTTTCTTTGGGACGTATTTTCGGTATCGAAGACGTTGAACCAGACCGTCACCCAACCGGGGAAAAACCACGGGGAGAAAGCATTGTCTCGCGTAATGTTTCATTCTCTTATAGAGAGGGAATAGAAGTCTTACACGACGTTAGCCTCGACATTAAACCAGGGGAAACCCTGGCAATCGTCGGTCCATCAGGTGCTGGCAAATCCACTTTCGGCCGCTTAATCGCCGGTGTGCATACTCCAGGCTCCGGTGAACTCACCGTTGGGGGAGTACCACTAGTAAACCTCAACGAAGCTGAACTGCACCGTCATGTGGCGTTAGTATCCCAAGAACACCACATGTTCGTCGGCACCATTCGTTCCAACCTGCTTTTAGCTGCACCAGAAGCAACTGAAGCGCAACTTTGGGAAGCCCTTGACGCTGTTGAAGCAAGTTCATGGGTGAACGCCCTCGAAAATGGTATCGATACGGAAGTTGGATCCGGCCGCACCCGCCTGAATCCAGGTCAGGAACAGCAACTAGCGCTGGCTCGCATAGTTTTGCTTGACCCACACACCCTGGTATTAGACGAAGCAACTTCCATGATGGACCCCACTGCCGCGCGTTCCTTGGAACGTTCCCTCGCGAAAGTTATGCACGGACGCACTGTGATTGCTATCGCACACCGTCTTTACACCGCCCATGACGCAGACCGCGTAGCAGTAATGGTTGACGGGCAAATCGCGGAACTTGGCACCCACGATGAGCTAGTAGAACTCGGAGGCGAATACGCTAGCTTATGGAAGACCTGGCAAGCAGAGTGACACCTAGGATAGAGTAGCATTGTGAATAATGTAGAAGCTCCAATGAACGACACTAACGTTCGCCCAGTACTCGTTGTTGATTTTGGCGCCCAGTACGCGCAGCTAATCGCTCGTCGCGTCCGCGAAGCCAAAATTTATTCGGAAATCGTTCCACACACCATGCCAGTTGAAAAAATGCTGGCTAAAGAACCTGTAGCGATTATCCTCTCCGGTGGTCCATCCTCAGTCTACGAAGAAGGCGCACCATCCATTGACCCAGCAATCTTCAATACCGGTCTGCCAGTTCTAGGTATCTGCTACGGTTTTCAAACCATGGCACATGCCCTGGGTGGCACCGTTGGACGTACCGGCACCCGCGAATACGGTCACACCCCAGCTCAGGTGGATGGAGAATCCTGCCTGTTCAGCGGCACCCCACTGGATCAGGCAGTATGGATGAGCCACGGTGACGCAGTGCAAGCTGCACCAGTAGGTTTCACCGTAACCGCATCCACCGCAGAAACCCCAGTAGCAGCATTTGAAGACACTGAACGTCGCCTCTTTGGTCTGCAGTGGCACCCAGAAGTAATGCACTCTGAATTTGGTCAAAACGCGTTGGAAAACTTCCTTTACAACGGTGCTGGTCTGGAACCAACTTGGACTCCTGGATCTATCATCGATGAACAGGTTGCGCGTATTCGCGAACAAGTCGGCGAAGCTCACGTAATTTGTGCTCTTTCCGGCGGGGTTGATTCATCTGTAGCGGCTGCACTGGTACACAAGGCAGTTGGCGATCAGCTCACCTGTATTTTCGTAGACCACGGTCTGCTGCGCGCAGGCGAACGTGAACAGGTTGAAGAAGACTACGCAAAAGGCATGGGCATCCGCGTAATCACTGTCGATGAATCTGAACGATTCCTCACCGCCCTCGCAGGTGTTTCTGAACCAGAAGAAAAGCGTAAGATTATCGGTCGCGAATTCATCCGTTCTTTTGAAGCAGCTCAACGCCGCGTAATTGAAGAAGTCGGCGCAACTGGCGCAGAAATCAAGTTCCTCGTACAGGGCACTCTATACCCGGACGTAGTCGAATCTGGTGGTGGTGAAGGCGCAGCAAACATTAAGTCCCATCACAACGTAGGTGGTCTGCCAGAAGACCTTAAGTTTGATTTAGTTGAACCACTGCGTACCTTGTTTAAGGATGAAGTTCGCGCTATCGGTCGTGAACTGGGAGTTCCAGAAAAGATTGTTGCCCGCCAACCATTCCCAGGTCCAGGTTTAGGCATCCGCATTATTGGTGAAGTCACTAAGGAACGCCTGGATATCCTACGTGCAGCTGATTTGATTGCGCGTGAAGAACTTACCGCAGCTGGCTTAGATGAAACCATCTGGCAGTGCCCAGTAGTTTTATTAGCAGATGTTCGTTCCGTTGGCGTGCAGGGCGACGGCCGTACCTACGGTCACCCAATCGTGCTGCGCCCAGTGTCTTCCGAAGACGCTATGACCGCTGACTGGACTCGCCTGCCTTACGACGTGCTGGCACGCATTTCCACTCGCATCACCAACTCTGTTGAAGATGTAAACCGCGTGGTTTTGGACGTTACTTCCAAGCCACCAGCAACCATTGAATGGGAATGATACGTAGCTTTCGCTAAGTGAGCTGCCCCTGGATTTATCCAGGGGCAGTTTTCTTTTCCCGAGGGCGGTGCGCTGAATCTCGCCCAATATCGCAGTGCTAGAATGTTAGTTAGCGTATAAAAATGAAACGCCAGCTAACAATGAGGTCAACGTGAAAAAACTGATTTCTTTCCTCACCATTGGAGTGCTCGCCAGCACCCTTTCCGGATGTTTCCAAGAACCTGTTCCCCCAATCGTAGAGAAGAAGCCAGTTAAAACTACGGAAAAACCCGTCGAAAAAGAAGCCCCTCAGCCAGAGCCAATGACGGCTACTATTACTGGCAGTGGCGATATGCTTTACCACGATACTCTCTACTGGGCTGCAAATACTGGTAATGGTTACGACTTCACTATTAACTTCACTGGTATTAAAGACTTGATTAGTAGAGTGGATCTAGCGTTAGGGGACTTTGAAGGTACGATTCGCCCAGACCGTCCACTGAGCGGTTATCCACTTTTTAACGCGCCTCCAGAAACTGCTAACGCCATTAAAGACGCTGGGTTTGATGCTGTGGATTTAGCACACAACCATATTCTGGACATGGGTATTCCGGGGTTGCTTTCTACGAAGCAGACTTTTGAAAATGTTGGGGTAAGTACCTTTGGCGTGCGAGCCTCTAAAGATGAACCTATCTTGATTAAAGAAATTAATGGCATTAAGATCGCGGTGGTTGGTTTTGCCTACGGCTTTAACGGTTTAGAACAAAATCTTTCAGCTGACGAGTATGCTACGCACATGGCTGATCTGGATCCAGAAACTGTGAAAGCGACGTTGGAAAAGGCTGAAGCTGAAGCTGATGTGACAGTAGTATTTCCCCAGATGGGTGTGGAATATGCTTTAGAACCCGTTCCAGAAAAAGTGGAGCTCTACCATCAGATGATTGAGTGGGGAGCAGATGTCATTTTTGGTGGGCATCCGCATGTTATTCAACCGACTGAAAAAGTTGTGAAAGACGGTGCAGAAAAGTTCATTATTTATTCGATGGGCAACTTGATTTCAGATCAACGCCTTGAAACCGTGGATAATATTTGGACAGAGCGCGGGGTTATTACCGAGGTCGGTCTCTCTAAACTCCCCGGTGAAAAAACCATCATCACTATGGTGAAAGCACACCCAACTTGGGTGGCGAAAGTGCCAAACGGACGCTCTTACAATGGCTTCCCACTGCACGATTACACCACCTACTTAACTGAAGATTTCCTCCCCGGAGGACGCTTCGAAAACCTCTTCGACACAGCCACCGTGCAGCGCATCCGCACTGCCGACCAAGAAGTTCACAATCTGCTTAAACTTCCTGAGTTTGGAACCCAGAAGTAAGTTGGAACTGCGGGGCTTACAGGCAGGTAACGCCCTCGGAAAATAAGGAAAATAATGCGAAAGCTCGTCTCTTTCATTACGGCCGGAATGCTTGCATTCACTCTCTCCGGTTGTTTCCCAGGCGGAACAGTCGGCGTGCGTGGAGACCGTATTAAAACAATTTCTTCAATCACCGAGCTGAAGAAAAAATACGATGAAGAAGCTAATATCACTTTCGAAGAGATACACGAAATATCCTCGGATGATGTGATTCAATTTGAGGTTAAAGAAGAAAAAGCCTCTCAGTTCGACTATTGGGAAGACTTTGAAATACCTAACGGTGAGAACCGCTCTTACTATCATCCAGTCGAGGTTTACACTGATATTGCCTTAACTTCCAAACCATTTTTGGAAATCAATCGTGACTTTCAAACTAACACGATCAGCATATCGTCAAACGACGAACGCCCCATCTATGCCGAATCTAAAGAAAAATTTGGTTCTCTTCAGAAAAGCCCGTACAAGTTGTACACTACCAAAAGTTGGGGACTACTAGACCGTATTTACGTAGTTGTTAAAAACGACTTCAAAACCGGTAAGCTCTTGGAAAAACCCAAGATTATCACCTACAAAATAAACTCAGCCGACAAAAATGCTCCAAGCACACCTGTAGTGAGCCACAACTTTACCGAAAATGGTTCATTGGAACTTAAGTGGGAATCAGTCGAAGGTGCTACTGAATATCTGATCGTCAAAGTAGGTATCGAAGTCGTAGATTATAAAGATAAAGCACTGGATCTAAAATCCTACGACCACGGCATCAGCCGTGTTATCGCACACACAAACAAGACTTCTTGGAACATAAACGCTGAGAAACAAAGTCGTGAGTGGATTATCAGCGAACTACAAAACCAAGCAAACCCCATTGAAGATGAACTTTTTAAACAATTAGGGCGTAAACCCACTGAAGAAGAATTCCAGGTTGCGAGAAAAGAGAATACTAAGGATGTTTCGAGCCTTGCGGTGGTAGCACTCAAAGGTCAAACTCCGTCAGTTCTTTCAAACCGAGTAGCATTAAGTGAATATGAAGACCGTGTTTCATTGAAACTAGCTGCAGCTGAGTTGGAAGCAAACTTCTCAAGTGCTAACCGCGGTTTACTAACATTTGCAAACCTTGAAGATATGCCCACTAAACTACCCGTCACCATGGTGTCTGGGCGTACCCGTGATCTGCCAGTCAAACCACTTTGGGATAAAGCAGAAAAAGAAAAACAGGGTTTGAAAGTCCCCATGCAGGTTTTAGGCGCCGGAATAATAGCTGACTTCACGGTAGAGAAGTATCCAGAAAATTATCGGGAAATTTTAAAAAAGCTTAGTGAGGACGCTGAAAAGATTCCTACGGGTGTTATCGAAACTAAGCGTGAAACCGTAGAAGAAGATGAGGCCGATAAAATCAAGCAGAAGCAGGAAGAAAAGCCTGTTTCTAAAGAAGAAGCAGAAGCTGAAGAAAAATTAAATGAGGAGCAAGAGATTTTTGCATCCAACGCTCTATCTGCACATATTGCTCGGCATCTGCTTCATGGCGAAGAATATATCGATACTTCCCAGTTCCCTGAAGCTAGGAACACTGACTACCTATTAGCGGCACTTTACGAAGCTGCCACTCAGACGACAAATGCTCCGCAGATTAGTCGCTATCGATACACTCCTTCGGGCACCTCATTGATTATCGAATACGTAGTTATCGATAAAGCAACGCGAAATCAACGTACTATGAAAGCACGCAATGCACTGCGTAGCGCAGTGAAAGAAATGCGTTTAGATAATCTGAGCGATCTGGAAAAGACACGTAAGATTAACCGCTGGGTTATTGACAACACTAAATATAACTATGCGGCGTTAAGAGTATTGCGTGAAAATAACTCCAAGGGCGTGCCAATCAATGAACCAGAGTTGGAAACCAACTGGACAACTTACGGTACGGCAGTTGTTCATAAAGGAGTTTGCGAATCCTACGCTGAGTCATTCGTATTCATGGCTCGTGAAGCTGGAATGGAAGCAGTAGTCGTTACCGGTGGTATTCACGGCGACCCTTCTATTGGACACGCCTGGGCAGCTGTGAAAATCGACGGCAAATGGTTGTACTACGACCCAACTTGGAATGATATTCCAGGGGATGAAGAACTCTACTTCGCTAAAGATATTAACGACCCAGTCATGACTGATGATCATGCGATTGCCAATGATTACATCATGCCTACTTACATTAACAACTACCGCTGATAGCTGTTAGTTAAGTGTGCCCCCTCTTTTTTGAGGGGGCACACTTTTATGCGTGATTCTTCTGCGCGGGAATCGCAACTCCCGCGTTTTGTCTGCGTGGGAATCGCAACTCCCACGTTTTGCCTGCGTAGGAATCGCAGTTCGCGCGTTTATTTAAAAGTACTTGGGGCGTGTATAGGAAACTAACAAGTAGAAATCCTACACACGCCCCGAGTGCGTTATTTAGTTAAAACCAGTAGCTCAGCCCTGACGGCGACGTATCAGCATCACGCCAGCAGCCCCAAGAACCAAAGCCACAACAGTGAAGCCAGCTACCGAAGCACCCGTATTAGACAAAGTCTTTACAGAGGCCTTCTGGGTTGAAACCGCAGGCTTAGTCGCAGAACCAGGCTTAGAAGGTTTCACAACTGGCTTAGAACCAGCAGACTTAGCCTTAACAACAATCGCAGACTTTGTTAGCTGCTTACCCGCCTTATCAAGAATCACCACATGGTGTGCTCCCGCAGAAACAGTAGCCGGAGTCTTGAAACTGAAAGTGATCTTACCGGCAGCGTCAGAGGTAACTAAGCCCAAAGGTAGTGGCTTAGAATGAAGCTCCACCAAGTATTCAGTATTCGCAGCAAAGCCCTTACCAATACCAACAATCTCATCACCAGCAGTGATTTCAGTGGTAAGTAAAGTAACCTCTGCGCTAGCTGCAGGAGTTTCCTCGCCGCCCTCGGAACCAGTTCCAGGCCCAGAAGGATTCACATCCTCAGTCTTTGCAGTAACCTGAATCTTCGCCGAAGCAGCCTTCCAATCCGCATCAACTGCCTGAACTGCGCCGAAAGTAAGCTCAGCAGGCTTAGCATCAGCAGGAACCACATATTTGAAAGTTGCATTACCTTCAGCAGAAACTTCTGCAGTGCCGAACTCTTCAGCGGTAAACGCGTTTCGGATAGAAACAGAGCCAGCAGGCTGGAAGCCAGTCAAAGATAAAATAATCTCTTCACCAGGCTTCGCGGAATCAGCAGAAACCGTTAGCGTAGCTGGAGCTTCCTTAGGAGCTACCGCACAGTTAATGTGCGCATCGCCCCAAGAAGCCCAGTCATTACCAGCGCCGTCGCCACCGTTCGTGACACGCAGAATCAGCACGTCAACACCAGTTAAATCAGCTTCCAAAACCTTTGCAGGTGAATTTGCGCGCATCACCGGAGTAAGCGGAACCAGCACACGATCATCACCCGAAACAGTGAACTGTACAGAACCAGCGGTAGCCTGACGGTCATCCACACCAACTACAGCGCGGAAGCTGGTACACTTGCCACCCAGATCAAAACGAACCACGGAATTAGCGTGCGTACCCAGACCTTTCTCATAAGTAACCCCATCGATACGGATCGGACCACCATCCCCAGCTTGATTCTCACCATTGTTGGTATCACGTTCAACCGGACCCCAACCATTAGAAGAGCTAACGAAAGGCAAATCAGACAGGTAATTCTTACCATTAACCAGACCATCAGCATTAACCTTCATCGGTACAGTCTTCTGCAAGACACGAACGCCCTGATCGCCTAAGTCATAGGCGGCAGCAACATTCAAATCAGCAATCATGCCCGCAGAATCAGCTGGAGTAGTAACCAGCCAACGCTGTGTAGAAGTACCCTGAGCAGGCAAGTTAGGATCAGCCAAATCTAGAGCAACAACACTCCAGCCTTCAGGAACACCCAGAGAATGCTTCAGAACCTGAGCGGACTGCTTTTCATCAGAAGTCACAATGGTATTAACCAAGTTAGTCTTACCAGCAACCAGAGACGCATCCTGTGCCTCAGCGGTAATCTGCGCACAAGCAGGAGGCTGGTCAGAAACGCCTAAGTCCTCAACCAAAATATTGTCCATCGACAGGTCAGCCTGGTGGCCACCAGATAGCTTTTCAATACCGAACCAGTAGGAACCACAAGCACCAACATTGAAAACATGTTCGAACTTCTGCGTGGTACCACGAGCAGGTAGCGACGAAATATCAGCAGTGGACTTGAAAGAATGTACCTGATCTTTATGAACAACAAGTCGATTATCACGAACTGTGCTGTAACCAGTTACAAACGCGTAAGTATCAGACAGCGCATTCTGGTAGTCGAAGCTAATGCGGTACTTGTGGTTTTCTTTGAACTGGACAGTAGTTTCAGAAGTCTGCAGAATGACACCGAGGTTTTCCTCATGAGCCATGATGGACCACTTACCATCCAAAACGTTATCAACCAGCTTGAAACCAGCCTGAGGAGTGCCACTAGCATTCACACCCCACCAGCCAGCTTGAGAATAAGGAGGGTGCAACTCAGTCAGCTGAGTACGAGCATCACCACGCTGATCAGGACCCGTCACATAAGGCCAGTAACCAGCATCAGGATTCTCATAATTCTCAAACAAAACGACCTTAGAAGCATCCACACCCGCAGGTAAAACTGGTTCAACGAACGGAACAATCCGCAAATCATCAACCAGAACCTTTGCCGTGCCAGCAGCCGCAGAGATCTTAAAATCAACCCTGCCACCGGTAGTAGTGAAAGTAACGCGAGCGCGCTGGAAGAAAGTATTCAACTTTTCGTCAGACGCAGTCTTATTAGGAGTCAAAGACATACGGAACTTAGTAGTTGGAACACCATCCACAGCTGCCTGTAGCTTAGTAGGTTTAACACCTGAACCACTCACGCTTAAGGAAACCTCACGGTTTTCACCAGGCTGAATCTCAACCCAAGCAGAAGCATTATAAGTACCTGCAGGTAGGTTGCCCTTAGCAAAAGACTGAGAAATAGCAGAAGGGCCGTCACCTAACTCTGCCTGGAAGTTCTCAATCGTGGACTTCACAACCCTAGCGTTACCTTCAACCTGGTACGCATCTAAAGTGCCAGAGAAGAAACCAGGATCAACCAAGTTGGAACCCTGACCCCAGTTAGGATCCTTTACCTTCGGCACTGCAGAAGTCGGGTACAGCACATAAGCCACATTCACGTCAGCGTTTAAAGTAACCTGACCATTCTCAACAGGAACAGTACCAACCTTCACGCGACCAGTATCAGTCAGCTTAAACACTTCCAAAGAAGCCTGTGACTTCCAAGCGTCAGTTAAAGTCCAAGTAGAAGAACCACCTTCAATATTCCAGTGGTACAGGCGATCCTTACCGCCATCCTTCCAAGGCAACAGGTACTTGCCGCCCTCGTAAACTACCGCTCCGTCAAAGGAAATTGTACGGTTATAAGGAACATGCGTGCCGTCAATAGAACGAACGGAAGAAGTAGCAACCGTACCATTCTTAAAGACAATCTTATTCGCATCCCACTTCATAATGTCAGACTGCTGTAGGAACTTAACCGGCAGGTTACGATCCCAAACATTCTTAATGAACTGACGGTAATCAACATGGCCAGTCCAACCTTCAAACTCGACAATATTCGAATTAGAAAGAATCGGATGAGGGTTGAACAAATCCTTCCGAGAATTTTCAACGAAACGGAAAATCTGAGAAGAAATACCCTTATTTTCAGTACCACCGTAGTTCTCATCATTAGCCCAGTGAGACCAAATAGAATTCTCAGGGAACTTATTAGCCCATTCAGAACCAATTACCCAACCCTGCTTAGAAAGTTCCGCACCCAGGCGGCGACCTTCCCAACCATCAGGGTAATAAACGTCAATGTAAAGCCAATTTAAGTTCGCAGGAGCTTCGTCCTTGAACTGCTGGAAACGTTCTAAAACCTTACCGGTACCCAAATCCTTAGGACTGTTAATGTAGTAAGACTGGTTCATCCAACCCCAAGCCTTCCGAGGAGGCATCTGAAGCAAATCTTCAGAGAAGTTCTTAGACTCAGAGTAAGATTCGGTGACGTTTACGTGGACACCTAATGTAGCATTCCACTTACTGGATTCATTGGCTAAAGTAACCAGGTCACTGAAACCACCAGCGCGTTCATTATAGTGACCAGCGTAGTCAGGGTGAGCTGAGTCGTGGCCTTCAGCCTGGTAGCCCTTCAACATAACTTGCTGACGCAAACCATCCGTAGCTAAAGAAACGCGCTTCGTGTCATCCAAAGTACGCAGGAATGGGTGGGTTGCCTGAGACACAATGTTGAAAGGAATACGGGTAATAACCGTGTTCTTCACCTGGTCAGAGCCATTGATTGCTGGGCGAATATCGCGTAGGGCGATAGCGCCGTCCTGCCAGTTCAGATTCGCATCATCATTAGCATCAGTAGTTGGTTTAACTACGATATATGGGTTTGCGTCTAAACCAATAGTGGAAGCAGATACTGAACGCCAAACGAAGGAACCGGGAATTACATGGCCCTTACCGTCTTTGAAAACATTCAGCCACTTAGCGTTTGAACCCTGGTTCGACCCTTGGTATCGAGCAGTATTGTCCGCAATAGCGTTGTTATCCATACCGAAGGAAAGCTGCGCGCTGGTTGGAACACTCATGTAAGAGTAGACGGCGCGGCTATACTGGCTTGCCCGCTTAATCTGGTCACCTGACTGAGCACGGTTTACAGAAAGACGTGCGGTTGCTAGCTGTTCAGCTGGTTCCAAAGATACCAGTGATAAACCGGGTAGCGTAATACGGTGGACTTCTTCGTTTGGATCTACCAGGTCAGTTAATTCAAACTTCCATACGCCACTGTCAAGGGTTACTTTCGCTTTAAAAGTAATAGGAGTGCCAGTTACTGCGAAGTTCCAGGTGGCGCTACGCTGATCGGTAGCTACTACAGCTTCAGTTACCGTAACAGCTTTTGGCTGTTCGTCAATAGTTACCAACGGAAGTGGTGCTTCAGTTAAGCCCGGTGCTTTAGCTTCGCCTAATGCCCATTCGTAGACTTGTGGGAATGCTTTGAACATTTTTACGTTCAGTATTCCGTCAGTCAGAGTGAGGAGGGATGCTTCATCTACGCTTGGTGGAGCTGGTACGGGGGAATCAGCTGGCCAATCACCCGTATAAGCATTGAATTCTGCTAGGGAAGCTACGTTTTCAGTGAGAGAGATTTCTTCGTTACCTTGGTGACCACCCCATGAGGAAGTCTGCACGAACTTTACACAGTTAGTGGTGCGAGCGGGTTTAATTTGAATCTCACGGTCTTGGTTCCAAGTAGCAGTGTCACCTGGGAATGAGCCATCCGTGACTTTTTCAAAGTTACTGTTAGCGGTACAGGTGCCATCCGTGGAAACATAGAGTTCCCATTCATGTGCGCGTCCAGAACCATTTGAAGACTGGCGTGGAGTAAGCACAATTTTCGCTAGTTTTACCGGAGAGTCACCTAATTGCACGGTGTAGCTATGTGGGGGAGCAATAGGGCGTGGATGCCACTGAGTATGCCAGTAGGTGTCACGGTTTCCGTCAAAAATGTTGGCGATAGGACCGTTTGGTGCTGCTTCGCCAGCGGTTTCAGCGGCGGTGCTTTCCCAGGTGGAACGCAGCTGAGATTGCGGAATTTTAGTGATTGGATCCAGGCCAGGAGCTGGAGTTGGTTGAGCAGTTCCCCATTCGCCAGTGAATGCGCGGAATTCTGCTAGGGATGCTACTCGGTCAGGGATGGAAGTGGTATCACCTGGATTGTGTCCGCCCCATGAGGATTCCTGTGTGAACTTAACGCAGGTTGCGGGGACACTTGGGTTGATTTCGATGTTGCGAACGATGTTCCATTCAGAGGTGTCGCCGGGGAATTCGCCGGTTTTTACTTCTTGGTAACTGCTGTTTTCAGAGCAGTTAGTTTCGGTGGTGACAGATACTTTCCAGGCTCGTGCACGTCCGGAACCGTTGGAGGATTGACGTGGGGTGAGTTCTAGCTTTGCTAGTTTCACTGGAGTGTTGTTGAGCTTCACTATGTAGCTGTGTGGTGGGGCGATGACGCTTGGATACCACTGGGTGTGCCAGTAGGTTTCGGTGCGTCCGTCCAGAATGTAATTTAGGGGGCCACCGTTTGGTGCTTCGTTGGTCGCTGGGGTTGAGTTCACCCAGAGAGCTTGCATACTGGATTGGGGAATTTCAGTTAGGTTTGTTGCCGCAGGTGTTGCTGCAGGCGGTGGGGTTTCTGCTGCGAAGGCTGCTGGGGTGAGTACCGCGCTGATGACGGCGGTTCCTGCCAGCACACTAATTGCTTTCGCAGAGATTCGGCGGGTTTTTGACATCGTCGTCTCCAAATCATTTGCGTAAGTTTGCTTGTAAATACTCAACTTTGAGCAGATATCAGCAAAATTAAGTTTATCGGAGAGTCTGCGAAAAAACTTACGTTTGGAGGATTAAATTCCCGAGGGCGGAACTGACACAAGCTTCGAAAAAGCAAGCTAACTGCTACGCACAAGCACGAGTACAAAGAAAGCCATAACATAGGGAAAGTAGATTCGATAAGAGACACCCTCGGGAAATATAGAAGTGACCACCCCGCCTACGCACGCTAAGCTGGAAACATGAGTAAAAAGAAGCGCACCTGGCCCGAAGCCTCCCTACCCCTGCCAATCCCCGTAATGGATAACCACACTCACCTGCCACTCGGGGAATGGGAAATTCCCTCTGCAGACGGCGTGAAAATAGCGCTCGCGGACCAGCTTGAACGCGCAAAAACAGTCGGCGTTAATCGCATTATTACTGTAGCGTGTGAACTTCCTGATTTTGCAGGCGCTTTGCAACTCACTCAACAATATGACAGCGACGACCTGCGAATTCGCGCTGCGCTGGCACTCCACCCGAATGAAGCACCCCTACACGCGGGACTGAACGACACCTCGCCAGATGGCCTAATCCCACAGATTAAGGACCACCATATTGACCTGGATGAGGCACTGAATGAAGTAGACAAACACCTCAGTCACCCCGGGGTAGTAGCCGTCGGAGAAACCGGGTTAGATATGTACCGCACCGCCCACACCGGACTGGAAGCACAAATTAAATCCTTTTACGCCCACCTAGAAATGGGGGTAAAACACAACCTGCCAGTACAGATCCACGACCGAGAAACCCACGCGGAATGCGTCAGCATCCTCAAAGACTTTCAAACGAAAGACACTAACTCAGCAATCGTATTCCACTGTTTTTCAGGCGGTAAAGAACTGGCACAAGCCTGTAAAGAAAACGGCTGGTACGCCAGCTTCGGAGGGACACTAACCTACCCAGCTAATGCAGAACTCAGAGAAGCCTTTTTAGAGATCCCTAAAGAACTGGTAGTTGTTGAAACTGATGCTCCTTATTTAACGCCCGTACCACATCGTGGGTCTCCTAACGCCAGCTACGTAATGACTCACACGGTTCGTTACATTGCCTCACTATGGGAACTAAGTGAAGCTGAAACCGTCACCCAGTTGAACCGTAATGCTGCGCAAATATATGGAAGTTGGTGACTTTCCTCTAGTGTGAGTTTGCTTAACTGCACGTGCAATCCCCAGGAGATGTAGATACGGTTATATAAGTAATAACTGTCAAACAAAGGATTTGCTTTTGACTGCAATGCAACCAGAATCTGCTGAAACCATGGAAATGAATACGGAAAGCGTAGTCGTAGCAGCGGCAAAAACCGCTGTTAAAGACAAAGGCCGTAAGCTAATCGCTGGTATCGCTTCAGGAGTTCTAATGCTAGCTTCTGTTGTGACAGTTGGAATCTACTGGGCGCGCGATACTTACACCATTCAGGATGAGGGTAAGACTCAGCAGGTAACTACGTGGCAGGGTACAGTAGCAGATGCTTTAGAAGCAGCTAACATTAAGCTCGGTAAATATGATGAAGTGACTCCGAAACTCGATGCGGAACTTGCTGATGGAGCTAGTATTCGCATTAAACGAGCTAAAGAATACACGGTATTTGAAAATGATCAGACAGTTAAGGTCTGGTCTACCGCCGGTAGCTTAGAGGAAGTACTTTCCACGATTGAAGACACTGGCCGTGACGTATCCCTACCGGCTTCTCGTAGTTCTGAACGTGGTGAGCTGCAACCATTGAGCCGCAACGCTGCAAAAATCCAGGTAAAAGCTGATGGTAAAGCCGTCGAAGTTGAAGCTACCGCGGCTGATAACGTAGCAACCCTCCTGGAAAAAGCTAAAGTAACGGCATCCGGGATTGACGCAGTAGTCGTTGATAAGATTGACGGCAAACTGCAGATTGAAGTTATCCGCGTGAAACGTGGAAACGTTGTAGAAGAAAAAGAACTACCTTTTGAAACTCAGGTTAAGGAAACTGACCAACTGTTTAAAGGCGAGGAACGCGTAGTAGCAGAGGGCGCAAAAGGCTTGGAAAAAACTACTTACTACCGTCATACTCGCGGTGACAAGGTGCTGGTCAATAAAGAAATCTCTAAGGTTGTAGCAAAAGCACCACAGACCCGCGTGATTGAAAAAGGCACTAAGGAACGCCCGAAAGTAGAAGCACCTCAACAGAGTGCGAACCCTAACCAGCCCGCGCCTGCGCCGGTTGCAACCGGCGACGTTTGGGCGGCTCTGGCACAGTGTGAATCTGGCGGTAACCCAGCAACGAATACTGGCAACGGCTACTACGGTATGTACCAGTTCTCACTGCCAACCTGGCGTGCAGTGGGTGGTAGTGGCTTACCTTCTGAAAATTCTGCTGCTGAACAAACTTTACGCGCACAAATTTTGCAGCAGCGCGCAGGTTGGGGACAGTGGCCACACTGTGCCCGTCAATTAGGCTTGCTCTAAGAGTTAGAATTAACTATGGAGTTTTCTGCAAAACAGATTCTGATTGCTGCAACTGCCGCCGCCTCACTAGTAGTCGGCGGAGCAACAGCTGACCTTGGAATCAGTCATAAGACTGTGCTGGTATCAGTAAATGGTGTAGTTCGCCCTGTTGATACCTGGGAGAAAACTGTTTCTGCAGTACTTCAAGACGCTGGTATTAACTATTCGGCGCGGGATGAGATTACTCCAGCATTAGACTCTAAGATTAACGCCGGTGGGCGGATCGAGATACGCCAGGCAAAAGAGCTGTCCGTGATTAACCGTGGGGAAATGCAAACCCAATGGGTAACAGAAGGGACTATTGCGGAAGTTCTAGCTGAAGCCTCTGATCGTTTAGAAATCCCTGCGCAGCGTTCCGCTGAACGAAAACTACTGCTCCCTTTGGCGAAGCCAGGTACTGAAGTAGTAGTTAAAGCTGACGGTAAAGAAATGAAGCTGAAGTTGGGTGACCCCCACGATATACACGCACTTTTAGAAGCCGCGCAGGTTAAGCTTAATCCACTTGACCGGGCAGTAACCCATTTAGAGGGCGGTGTCCTTACTGTAACCGTGAAACGAGTTACTCGCGGTAATGTTTCAACCACCGCGGCAGTTCCTTTCAAAACCGTTGAAAAAGAATCAGCGGAAGTTGCTAAAGGTAAGAAAAAGGTTGAAACCAAAGGCAAAGTCGGTCAACGTACTATCATTCGCTACCAGCAGAAAGTGGATGAAGAACTGCTCGTAGACGTACTGGTTTCTGATACTGTAACTACGAAACCTGTGGACGAAGTTGTACTAGTTGGAATGGCTGACCCAACTGAAATTGCTGCGAAGCTACGCGCCAAAGGCCAATTCGTAGATGACGAAGGAAACCCACTGCCAACCCCAGTATATTCTGGTGATGATCCGCGTGGCTTAGCGCAACCACTAGTTGCCGCTAAAGGCTGGTCTCCCGCAGAATTTAACTGCCTGGTGATGCTTTGGGATCGCGAGTCTCATTGGAATCCTTACGCGCAGAATCCGTCCTCGGGAGCCTACGGTATTCCACAATCCTTGCCGGGAAATAAAATGGCCAGCGCCGGAGCAGACTGGCAAACTAATCCCGTTACCCAGATTAAGTGGGGAATCGGGTATATTGAAGGACGATATGGCACTCCATGTGGCGCATTAGGCCACTCGAATTCTGTCGGATGGTACTGATGACTGAAGTTAATCTGCTAACCCCCGTGAACGTGCGGGAGATTTGCGCTGCCCTGAATATTCAACCTACGAAAACTTTAGGACAGAACTTCGTTCATGACGGGGGCACGGTACGGAAAATTATCGCTGCCGGACGCGTCACTGCAGGCGAACACGTGTTAGAAATCGGCCCTGGTTTAGGTTCCTTAACCCTGGGACTACTGGAAGCCGGCTGCCGGGTTACCGCAGTGGAAATTGACCCGGTTTTAGCAACTGCTTTGCCCTCTACGGTGGCCGGGCAAGGGTCTGCTGACTTGCCGCTGCGGGTGCTGTTGAAAGATGGTTTGCAAGTACGTAGTGACGCTGAACTGAATGAAGCACCACTGATAAATGGGGAAATAGTTGAGTGGGAGGCTCCGACTCGTCTGGTTGCAAACTTGCCTTATAACGTGGCTGTCCCACTGGTATTGAACTTCTTAGAGCACTTCCCATCTATTCAGGAAATCCTGGTGATGGTGCAGACGGAAGTAGCGCAGCGTCTTTCAGCTACTCCGGGTGGGCGTATTTACGGGGTTCCTTCAGTGAAGGCCGCTTGGTATGGTCATGCGGAAATGGCAGGGACTATTTCGCGCCAGATTTTCTGGCCAGTTCCAAATGTGGATTCTTCTTTAGTGCGGATTACTCGTTACGCTGCGGGAGAAGGGCCTGAGCTGGGAGAACCGGCAGTTTCTAAAGAAGCTGTTTTTAAGCTAGTTGATGCGGCTTTCGCGCAGCGTCGTAAGACTTTGCGGGCAGCATTAAAGAACTGGGCTGGGAACGCTACTTTAGCTGAGGAACTGCTAGCTAAAGCGGGTATTGATTCTGTGCGCCGCGGTGAAACTTTGGATATTAACGAGTTCGTGGCTTTAGGGCGAGCCGCTACTGAGTTGGGGATTGTTTCCTGAGACTGGGAGTTTTTCATGGAAGAGCAGACCAGTACGCGTACTGTAATAGGCAGTGCGCCGGGGAAACTGAATCTGGTTTTACGCGTTGGTAAACCGGACAATAAAGGTTATCACCCGCTGTATTCCATTTTTGAGACAGTGAGTTTACGCGAAACTTGCGTGGCAGTTCTCCGTGCTTTTCCCGAGGGCGGTCTGGATAACTTTTCCGCTGAGATTGCTTTCACCCCGTCGGGTTATCCCGTGCGAGTCAGGAATAAAGCTGACTTAGGTGAGGCGGAAGCGAATCGGATTGCTGAAGCTGCGTTAGCTGATGTGGAAGTTGCTACACACTTAGCTTTTAAAGCTGCCTCACTTTTAGTGGAACTCGCTGGTGAGCGTGGTTGTCTTCCTAACGGCTATTATCTTGATCTAACAGTTATTAAACGTATTCCGATTGCCGGTGGCATGGCAGGTGGTTCAGCTGACGCTGCAGCTACGCTGGTAGCTGTTAATGAGCTACTCGGTTTAGATTTGGACTCTAGCGCATTAGAAGTATTAGGACGACGTTTAGGAGCGGACGTACCAGCCTGCCTAACTGGGGGAGTCAGCCTTGGGCTTGGCTACGGCGACCACATGACCCGCCTGGATAAAGACATTTCCAACGAACTAGCGGGGACACGTCACTGGGTAATGCTAATGAGTGCCACAGGGCTTTCCACCCCAGCAGTATTCACTGCCTTTGATACCAGTGATAGGGGGCGCAGTGAGATTCCCCTTCCAACACAAACTCATGACATATTAGAAGCAGACGAAAACCTGAAAACTGCTTTGGGTACCGCAGCTGAAATCGCTGAGATTCTTGAAAACGACCTGCAAGCCACAGCTTTCACCCTGCGTCTAGATTTGGCAGAAACCTACCGCGCGGCAAAAGAAACTGATGCCCTTAACGTAGTCCTCTCAGGCTCAGGACCAACTATTGCAATGCTCGCTCAAACGCAGGCTCATGCGACCGCCCTCGCGAAAAAAATGCAAAACCACCCCAACGTGGTCGCAACTCTAATCACCAGCGGACCGGGGCTACCAGCGGGGGTTGAGTAAAGCTAGCTGGAATCGAATCAGGTCAGACCGCTACCCTAGAAACTGAACTTTAAAAACGAACTGAAGGAAACGCTGTGGCACACCTTTTCGGAACCCAGAATCTCAAGGCCCTGGGGGGCTCGCGCATCATCCTCGACGGCATTAACGTATCCGTAGAAGACGGTGACCGCATCGGTATCCTCGGTTCTAACGGTGCCGGAAAATCCACGCTACTGGGACTGCTCTCCGGCGTACGTAAACCTGACGGGGGCGCACTCATCCGCCGTGACGGCGTGGAAGTAGCTTTCCTCACCCAACGCGACCCGGAAACTGACGCAACCGTCCTGGAAGTAATCCACCCTGGAAAAGAAGCTCACGAATGGGCATCAAACGCGCTGATTCGCGACATTCACGCGGGCCTGCTGGCAGACGTGCCCCTGGACAAACCATTCAATCAGCTTTCGGGTGGGCAACGCCGTCGCGTATCCCTCGCAAAAGTCCTCTCCCAAGGGCTGATTGACGGGCATCCCGCAGAAGTTCTCATTCTCGACGAACCTACCAACCACTTGGACGTAGAAGGCGTCGCCTGGCTAGCCGGGCACCTTAACCTCCGTTTCGGAGGGCGTGGAAATAAAGCCCGCCAAAGCGGAGCACTACTAGTCGTCACCCACGACCGCTGGTTCCTTGATGAGGTCTGCACCCACGTTTGGGAAGTTATTGCCGGAGTCGACCCTGGTAAAGGGAAACCACAAATTCCTGGTCGGATTGAAGTCTATGAAGGCTCCTACGCCGCTTACGTACTAGCCCGCGCAGAACGCGCCCGCCTGGCAGAAGTAGCCGCTGCGAAACGTGAAAACCTGCTCCGTAAAGAACTAGCCTGGTTGCGTCGCGGCGCCCCCGCACGCACCTCAAAACCCCGTTTCCGCATTGACGCTGCAGAAGCCCTAATCGCTAACGAGCCACCACCGCGTGACGAAGTTGAACTCGTGAAAATGGCGACTGCCCGCCTTGGCAAAGATGTCCTCGATTTAGAGAACGTTTCCTTAGCTTTCGCCGACGGACAGCGAGAAAAAGTAATTTTCAGTGACGTCACCTACCGTCTGGCGCCAGCTGAACGTGTCGGTATTGTCGGCGTGAACGGCGCCGGAAAAACTACTTTGCTGCGCCTCCTATCGGGCGTAATCACTCCGGATAAAGGACGGGTTAAGCAAGGTAAAACTGTGTCCGTGGCGGTACTTTCTCAGGACACGCATGAACTGGATGAAATCGCCGACCTGCGAGTAGTCGAAGCTGTAAATGCGGTTGCTCCTAGTGTAGTCATTGGCGGTAAAGACGTCACCGCTTCGCAACTGGTAGAACGCATCGGATTCACTAAAGAACGCGCCTGGACTCCAGTCGCTGATATTTCCGGTGGTGAGCGTCGTCGCCTGCAGTTAGTTCGTCTGCTCATGAGTGAACCCAATGTCATCCTCTTAGACGAACCTACCAACGACTTAGATACTGATACCCTCGCAGCCATGGAGGATCTGCTAGACTCATTCCCCGGCACCCTGGTAGTCGTTTCGCACGACCGTTACCTATTGGAACGCGTCACCAGCCACCAGTTAGCCCTGTTAGGTGACGGAAAACTCCGCCACCTGCCCGGAGGCGTAGACGAGTACTTGCGTTTGCGCGCAAACCTGGAAACCAGCGTGAATACTTCCGCAAGTGGTGCTACAGAAACTGCACCTACCACGTCGAAAACCAGCACTGCGAAAGCAGACCGCGCCGCGCAAAAAGAAATGCAGAAGCTGGAAAGACAAATCGACAAGCTAGCCACACAAATCGCAGAAGTTGATGCGAAACTTGCAGACGTCTCAGCAATATTGAATCCAACTGCTGCGGACATTGAGATAATGACTGAGCTGGTTGCAGAAGCGGCGCAGCTGCGAGAAACTCATGAAGAGTTAGAAATGCGTTGGTTGGAGTTGGCTGAGTAGTTGTCTGCGTGTGAACTCGCGTTCGCGCGTTTTGGTTGCGCGCGAGTTTGAGTTCACGCGTTTTCCCTGCGTCGGAACTCGCGTTCGCGCGTTTGCGAGGGCGAAAAGAAAGTGTGCCGGAACAACCGTCCCGGCACACAACCTAGAAAAACGCTAACTAGAACTTAGATAAGTTGCAGTTGTCGTAGAGCCAATCGCTGAGCTCTTTCGCGTTCTTCTTAGTATTAAGCTCATTTCGTTCCACGAATGCGTCTAAATACTGCGGATTGTATTTTTCTAAAATCTGCTTCGCAACCGTTGCCTCTTTTAAGACATTAGCTTCTTTCTCACCAGTGCCACCACCAGCCAACGTATTCTGTAAAGCTTCACTCCACACGCACTGCCAGTAAAAAGTGGCTTCAACAGCAATATCACCAGGAGCGAAATGCGAAACTAAAGCAGAGCCCTCAGGATCGGTTTTAAGCAAAAGTTTCTTTGCATAAGGATTATCTACAGTGCTACGAAAAGCTATTCCATCCTCACCCTGCTCGATAACCTCAGCACCAACCAGTTGTGGGAACATCGCCCTAAGTGTCGCAGCCTCGTAAGCAACCGGAGGTTCCAACGGATACTCTGCTAACTCAGCCTCTGCTAACTCAATGAACCCCAAAGGCAACTCATGAGACTTACCGTATTCGCCCAAAGAGTTTTCCCGATCAGAAAGCGTAGAACTATAGACACTGGACATGCCTGGGGTAGGCTTTTCCAAATCAGACTTAGGGGCGGAAACATCAGCCGTTCCGCACGCAGTTAAAATCAGTGAAGCTCCCATACCAGCGGTGAGAAACCCTGTTAAACGTTTAGCTGACATTTCCGCCCTCCAGAAAAATTAGTGCCCCGGCCAGTTCCGAATCTGTGCCAACAGCTTCACCTGATTAGCCTGATAAAGCTTAGCGCTAATTGTAACCCCCGCCACAGCAATAAGGGAAGACCAAAGTAATCCCACCAAAGCAGCTAAAACCGCGGAAGGAATCAACCAATACAAGCCAAAAATCGGCAAATAAAGCACCAGCATCACCAGCGGACCGATACCCATCATCGCCAGCACAATCACCTGATTACCAGCACCCTTCGTTGAAAGCGGAGAAGCACCCGGGGGCTGCACACCCGGAAGCCAAATGCTACAAACCGGCAGTAAAACCGCCACACCCAGCAAGAAAACAGAAAGCAGATCAATGCCCAAAGCAAAAGCATGCTGGCCAGGATTGAAAAACCCTACCAAGCCTGCTGCCGCTGCGATCATTACAATCACCACCGGGAAACTCCCCAGCAGACGAGCTACGCGATCTTGCTTACCCGTAACCCCAGCGGAAATGTAACCCCACAGGGCAGTGGAATCATAAGAAGGCAAACTAGCTACCGTGAATGCAAGAATAAACGGCATCATGTAAATAAAGAATGAAAAACCCATGAAAACATTAGGTCCCTCACCCGCATCCACATTCAAACGCGGCATAAATACTGCAATCACAGGGAAAATTAGGAGGCCTAAAACAGACGCCGAAAGACGCGGATCCTTCAACCACATCTGCAAAGTCCGAGACGCCAACGCCACAGTCGCAGAATTTAAGCGCAAAGTTGAAAATACTCCCAGCAAAGGAAGTTCCTTACCCAAATCGAAAGCAGCGTTTCCGGCAGATTTAGTAACTAAAGACTCATCAACCAGGTGGCGCCCCTCAGAAATCGCCTGCTCTGCAGCTACAGAAACCGGAACCGCCTTGCCCACCATAGACGTTGGCAGAGTACGCTGCCACAACCACTGGCCACCAACTAATAACGCCAGAGTGTAAAACACCTGCAAACCAAACTGCACCCAAGCACCTTGCGCGACAGTGAACGCCATACCAAATGGCGCTACCAGGGGAGTCCACAAAATCCCCGATGCAATCTGCGAAACCGTGTCGAAAGACAAATGCTGGGCAGCCCAGCTCATCCACATTCCCATCGGAGCAACTAAACCAAGGAACAACAGGGTAGTGATTAACGCAGTACGGTCCTTACCCTTTGAAGTGGACACCAGCGCGTGACCTAAGGTCGTAGACAAAGCTCGACCCCACACCGCGTACTGGTAGAGAGCCACCGGAATCAACAGCGCAAACAGTACTGCACTAACCCACTGCAAAGCCCCTAATAAAGCAATGACTGCCGGAATGAATAAAACTAGCGTAAGTAAAGATCCTAAGCCAAAAACTGTCGCCCAAATCAGGGACTGACCCAGCTTACGGTGTGGGTAAGTGAGGGTTGCAAAACGACGTGGGTCTAAAGAATCGTCGAAACCATAGCCAACTACTGGCGCAATCATCCACATTAGGAAAATAAATGCGGAAAATAGGGAAAGAGTAGCATAAATGAAGCCCTCATAACCGACGAGAGCGCCAGCGATAGCACTACCAGTTAGCAGCGCTATCATTCCGGCAAAGCTGAGGGCACCTTGAATACCAAGGATTGCGAAAAGAACAATCTTCCATTTTTCCCGCATGAGGTCATTAATAATCATGCGGAACTTTAGTTTAATCAGTGTCGCAGCCATTCCAAACCTTCCGTAGATTTAACGCCACCCACCAGTTCAGCAAAGCGAGTATCCAAATCTTGTCCGGCAGCCACCTGCTCGGTAGTTCCCGCTGCCAGTACCCGACCGTGGCTGAAAATAGCGACGTGACTGCAGAGCTTCTGCACGGTTTCCATTACGTGGGAGGACAGAATCACAGTACCGCCCTTGGAAACGAAATTATTGAGAATTTCGCGGATGGTGGCGGCTGAAATTGGGTCTACTGCTTCGAATGGTTCGTCGAGTACCAAAATGTCTGGGTTGTGAACCAGCGCGCAGGCGAGGGAGATTTTCTTGGTCATACCGGCAGAGTAGTCGACTACTAGTTTGTTGCCGGCTTCTGCTAGTCCCAGGACGTTCACTAGTGAGGTCGCGCGTTCTTCGGCTTCGGCTTTGGAAAGTCCGCGGAGCATTCCGAAGTAGGTGACCAGGGCTGGACCGGAGAGTCGGTCGAAGAGTCGTAAACCGTCTGGCATGATGCCGAGCATGGGTTTAGCTTGTGCTGGATCTGCCCAAATGTCTACGCCATTGATGAGTGCGGTACCGCGGTCGGGGATGAGCAGACCGGTAGCCATATTTAGGGAAGTGGTTTTGCCTGCGCCGTTTGGTCCGACAACGCCAAAGAAAGAGCCTTTGGGGATAATCAGGTTGATTCCGGCGACGGCGACGGTGTTGCCGAATACTTTGGTGAGTCCGCGCAGTTCAATTGCAGGAATTTCAGAGTGTGAATGTGGTGCAGGCAGCGGAGCCTGTGCTTCTGGGATGGTCATTATTATCCTTTCTTTTCCTAACAATTATAGGTGAGGGGGCGAAAGGAAATCCGGGGACAGACAGGTGCGCACCCTGATTTATCCCTGATTTTTATATTTTTCCCGGAGGGCGCTCAGTAGTACTAAAAGAAGAGGTGTGGAGGTTGCGATTGTGATTCTGCGCGTAAATGTGGCAGAATAGGTTTAGTTTCCGCCCTGGTCTAATGGCAAGACGCGGGCCTTTGGTGCCTTGAGATCTGGGTTCGAATCCTGGGGGCGGAACCAAGTAGGTTTCGTTTCAGTGCTAGTAACGCTGAAACGAAACCTTTTTTACTACCCACTAACCGTGAGATTCGGGTGTATTGGTCAGCCAGAGTATTTGGGGGAATGCGTTGAAGAAGATTTTGCACGTAGTGACGAATGTTGCTCACTACGAGGACGAATCACATTTGACTGGACTGTGGCTTTCAGAGCTTGCGCATGCCTGGGAAGTTTTCGCGGAATCTGGTTACACGCAGACAATTATTAGTCCTGCGGGTGGGGCTGTACCGTTGGAACCGCGTTCATTGAAGTTTCCTAACTACAATGCTGCTGCGAAAGATTGGCATCTTGACCCACTTAAGATGGCGCTGTTAGAGAATACTTTAAGCGCGGGTGATGTTTCTGCTACAGATTTTGATGCCATCTATTTCACGGGTGGGCACGCTGTAATGTATGACTTCCCAGGTAACACAGCTTTACAGAATCTGACGGCTGATTTCTGGGAGCAAGGTAAGCTAGTTCCTTATAATGCTCAGCAAGAAATGATTGAGCGGGGAGCTGGTTATTCTAAAGCCTTGTTGCCGTTTATACCTCACGTAGTAGTTGATGGGAATCTGGTTACGGGATAGAATCCAACTTCTGCTAAAGCGACTGCGAAAGCGGTGGTAGCAGCGCTTTCAACGACCGTATAGGTTCTTTATGAATTAACAGGGAAGTTATCAATTGTTTCTTTGAAATCCTAGAGTTTCAAGGAAAATCCGACTAGGCTAGGTTACTATAAGCAATGTAACTAAGGTCTTCGTGTGAATGAGGTGCCAGTGAACATGAAAAAATTCTTCAAGATTCTAGTGGCTTTAGCTTTTGTAGTGGCATTGTTGCCACTGAATCTTTCAAGCGTTAAAGCTAATGCCGCTGAAGGACAGTTCAACCTAGATTTTGTTGTGAAAAGGCCAGAATTCTCCGCCCTAGAGAATCTGCAGGCCACGTATTTTAACTACTGGGCAACCCAAACTGATGGTGGTGGGATTGTTGATATTCCGAACTGGAAGTTAAAGGACTTCCAGATTACCTACGAGCTAGTTAATACGTTAAATAACACCACTACTACGGGTGTTTTACAGTATGTTGCGGATGAGTTTTCCTGGTCGAATGGCGGAAAAGTTAGCTTCAGTGGGATTCCGGTTAATCATTCCAACGTAGTGGTGGAATACTATAGCCCTGAGGGTGAGCAGTTCTTTGCTCCTTACCTGCTTAAGTACTCGCTACGGTTGGAAAACGCCGGTGACCAGTTAGTTTTGAAAGTTCCCAAGTTAAAACCGGATGCAGTGGCTGCCCCTACGGGGAATGAGAAGGTTTTACAGATTAGGGATATTAAGGTAACTGAGAAAGCTCTCTTTATTGACGGTGTTAACGGCAGTGACGCAAACGATGGGACGACTCCAAGCACTGCTGTTAAGACGCTAGAGAAAGCCAAGAGTTTAGCTGTGGCAGATCCTCAGATTGGTTCGATTAGGGTAATTGGTGCTGTAACACTTAGCAATGACATTGATTTTAACGGGGTGACAGCGAAACTTGTTCGCGGGGAAAACTATAGTGGCTACTTGCTGGCAGTCCCCAGTGGAGCAGTAGCTTCATTAGCAAATATTACTGTCGATGGTAATGGTGATTCCCTAGTTGGGAAGAAGAGCTTAGTTCGGGTTGCGGGGACTTTAACGCTGAAGGAAGGTGCGGTTTTAGAAAATAACCGTATTCAGAATCCGCGCAATACCAGGACTTTTGGTGGTGCCCTGTATGTTTCTAATTCTGCACAGCAGCGTGCGGTATTAAAGATGGAAGGCGGGGTTATTCGTAACAACCAGGCCAGTGATGGTGGTGGTATTTTCCTTGAACACGCTGACTTTGATTTTTCTGCGGGTGTAGTTGAAAACAACCGGGCGATTCGTTTATTTGATACGGATGTGCAGCAGTTTTACGCTGCGGGTGGCGGGATTCAAGCTGAGGGCGGAGCCCACCTGCGTTTAAGTGGTGAAGCTACGGTACGTAATAACCAGGCTGACGAAGTTGGTGGCGGCATTAGCTTAGGTAGTAATACGTGGAGCGATCGCAGCGCAACTTTAGATATGGTCGGTGGCGTGATTGAAGGGAACTCTGCTGGTGCTGCCGGTGGCGGCCTGTTTATCCAATCGGCTGCGTATGGAGCGCAACACGTGGGGAATGTGAGTGCTGGCAAGATTATTAATAACCGCATGGACGGTTCCGGCCGAACTAATCAGGTTTTTGGCGGTGGTGGCATTTACGTTAATGGCACCCCAAACGGGTTCGCCGGTCTTACTTGGAAACATGGTTTGCTGAATCTGACGAATGCGATTATTACGGATAATAATGCGGAATTCGAGGGCGGTGGTTTTGCTGCTTGTCCTATTTCAGTGAGCGAAATTAATATTGCTGAGGGTAGTGCAATTTACGGTAACCACGCAAAGGCTTCTTCTCGGCTTTCAAACTCAAGTAAAACGTTGATTAATGAGGTCTTCCTCTACTCGAATCCGTTCTTTGGTATCCATTCCGGTGAGGCAGTCTATAAGGTTACTGACACAATGCTCGGTGGCGTTCCTTATAACTGGGTAGATACCAGTACGGGACAGCCTTTAGCTGCCGATAAAGCGGCTGGAACTTTGCTTGTTCCAGCCGGACAGGCTCAGGCGCATTTAGGTTTAAACACCAGCGCAGTCCCTTCAGAGCGCACTAAAGCATTAGCAAAAGTATTTATCACCGGTAACTATTCAGCTACTCGCGGTGGCGGTATTGGTTCTAACGGTGCACAGACTTTTGGCGTAGATAAGCCAGTGATTGATATTCCAGTCCAAAAGTATTGGAATGATGCTGATAATCAGGATGGAAAACGCCCAGATAAAGTTATCGTTAAGCTTTTTGCCGATAATGAGGATATTAATTATTCTCTTGAGTTAAGTGATGCAAATAAGTGGTCGGGGGTATTTAAGTACCTACCAAAGTTTAAGACCATCACCCTGGCAGACGGTACAACGAGTGATAAAGAGATTTCCTATTCGCTTAAAGAAGTGACAGTGGATGGCTACGAAGTAGCAATCACCGGTGACGTGGAGAAAGGTTTTACTGTCACTAACTCTTATTCTCCAGAAGTAACTTCCTTAACTGTAATGAAGAAATGGGTAGATCATACTGGGAAGACTTTAGATAAGAAACTACCGAAAGAGATCCAACTGCAACTTTGGGCTGAGGACGGTACAGAAAAATCTAAAGTCGGTGACTTAGTGGTTATCCGCCCTGACGAAAACGGTAAATGGGAGCATACTTTCACTGATTTGCCACGCTACCGTGAAGGAAAAGAAGTTAAGTACGTAGTTACGGAAACTGAAGTTCCGGGTTTTAAAACTAAGGTAGAGGTAGTTAATAAACAACTGGTGGTAATCACAAATCAGCAGGAGATTCCACCTATTCCACCAGTTCCTCCAACGGTGGATATCCCGAAGAAGGAACTTCCTAAAACCGGTGTAGAACTTAGCGGTCTACTGTTCTTAGCGGTTGTGACTGGTGGTTTAGGTACTGCGGTTCTGCGGATACGTAGTCGCGCAAATCGTCGTTAATTTTAGGTTCTGAATATAAATTGGTGGGCAGTTAGAAACTAGCTGCCCACCAAATATTTATTTAGATAGGTTAGTCATGGCGACGACCTAGCATTGCTACACCGGTAATGCCGAATGCTAGTGCAATGAAATTGATAGCAGATACTTCCGCACCGATGTTTGCCATAGTAGGCTTACCTCTCTTAGCTGGTGCAGGGGTCTTAGCCACTACTGAGGTAGATTCAGTTCGATGCGGATAGTTGCCCCAGGAGTGAAACCAGAGACAGAGCCGATAATCATTTCACCAGCTAATTCAGAGAGAACACCAACCGTGCCATCAGGCAAGATTGCCAGGGAAGAATAGCCCATGTGTCCCTTGAAGAAGGTCTTAGCAGCTGGGAAAGCGCGGATTAAGTGAGTGTTGTTAACTGGGGCAGTTAGCTCGTTTTCAATCTTTGGAGCTCCCCAGGTGACGCCACCATCTGCAGAGTAAGCTACCAGGCGTACTGGCCGTGCTACACCTGAATACCATCGACGGAAGTTGCAAATGCCTTTAGTACGTCAGTGCGTCCCTTGAGGATTTCCGCGGTGAGTATGCGGTGGGACCAAGTGTGGCTGTTGTCGTCAGAAATAGCGACGTGAACGTCCATTGTATTGGGATGGTTGTTCGTGGTGTTACCAGCCGCGCCGAAAGTGAACTTCGCGTAGTTGTGCCAACCACGGTTATGACCTTTCACGTGGAAGTTGAAAATGTTACCGTTTGAGTAGTCAACGATGTAGGAAGAATCAGAGTAGGAGTGCTGGTCTACTCATTGACGGCCAGTTGTCTTAGAAATGTAAGTTTCTGGACCTCAGGTTACGCCGTTGTCAGTGGAACGTCGCTGCATGATGGAGTTTGGATTAAAGTTGTGTGGGGTGAAGCCGGTTGTTTTTGCCCGGACATGTTTATTTGGCAGTGAGATTGCCTTGGTAGGGAGGGTGACAGTTTGTACTTCCTGACTATTTTCGAGGGCGGTCACCTGCAGGGTTGGAGTAAATTCTCCAGCTTCCAAATCTGCTTCGGTGATTTCGTGAGTTGCTGTCGCACAGGTTTTTTGAGTGTTTGGAGTCAACTCGCCATTACAAACGCCCTCTGCGAACTTCAAGTTAGTGGTGCCCGTGGTTAAGATTAGAGAGGTCTTACCTTTGGCACTTATCTTGAAGTTAAAAGTATAAGGTGTCGCCCAGATAACTAGGTGTCTTTCTTACCAGTTAATTCTGGTTCTTCCAAAGCAACGGTTGTAGCGCGGATAATTACCTTATCACCGAAAGTTTCGTCGACATCTTGGTGCTTTATACGTGGCTGGAAGTAGCCACGTTCAACGTCTTCGGTGTTGATAACGTAGTATACGAAGCTATAGTCGGTTTTGTAACTTCTGGGGCAAAAGTGCGAGTCCACTTACACTTAGTCCATTCTTCAATGGTTTGAACCTTCAGGGATGAACGTGCGTGCGTATTTGGAAGTATTCTTTACGAAAATGATGTAACGTTGGAAATAAATTTTTCGCCTACACGGTATTTGCGGTCTTTGTGAATGGTGATTTTTGTATAGAACGAAGGAGTAGCGGCAGGAGTTTCAGCTACTGTCGTAACAGGTTGTGCTGAGTTTTCTTCAGCTGTATTTGCAACTCAGGCGAAGCCAGAGAAAGAGAATACGACTACTGAAAATGTGGTTAAAGTACCAACTAGTCGCTGTCGGTATTTTTCGTCTTTGAGGATTATTCTGACTACTGTAGTAAAAACTTGGTAAGTTATCAGATGTTTGACGGTCGGAAACGTTTTCCTATTTTCGGAACCGTAGTTTTCCGAGACAGTTCCCACTTTGCAAGCAAAAACCATTAAGATAGTAAATGGTGTTGGATTCAGCCTGTCCAAAAACTAAAAATACACCAACTAAGTGAAGCTACGTCAGAGAGAAAAAGCTGTGAGTAACCCTAGTGCTGTTATCGTCCTGGCCGCCGGTCAGGGGACACGTATGAAATCAGCTACCCCGAAAGTTCTTCACACAATGTGTGGTCTGCCGCTAGTGGGGCACGCAATCAGCTCCGCCTATGAAGCAGGCGCAGCCGATGTTGTAGTAGTCGTTCGTTACCAACGTGACCGCGTAGTTGAAGTTGTAAAAGCACTCGATGAAAACGTACTAATCGCTGACCAAGACGAAATTCCCGGCACCGGACGCGCAGTACAATGCGGGCTTAACTCCCTTCCAAACACTCTTACTGGTACCGTAATCGTCACTTCAGCAGACGTGCCACTACTAGAACCAGAAACAATCCAGCAACTACACGCACTGCACGAAACCAATCAAAACGCAGTGACCGTAATGACAACCATCGTCGAAGACGCAACCGGATACGGGCGCATGGTAAGAGACCACGGCGCCCTAGTTGGTATCGTAGAACACCGAGACGCCACAGAAGAACAGCTCGAAATCAAAGAAATAAACGCTGGGATCTATGCTTTCGACGCAGAGTTTTTACGCACCGCCCTCGGGAAAATCGATACAGAAAACGACCAAGGCGAAGTCTATCTCACTGACACTGTAGCAATCGCCGTAAAAGAAGGTCGCCGTTGTGGAGCTTTCATCCTAGAAGACCAATGGCAAGCACAAGGATGCAATGACCGCGCCCAACTGGCAGAACTACGCGACGAAATGAACCGTCGAATCCTTAACCAACACATGCGAGCCGGAGTATCAATCGTAGCTCCGTGCACTACCCACATTGACGTAACCGTAGAAATCGGTCCAGATGCCGTAATTGAACCAGGCACAATTCTGGAAGGCGACACCGTCATAGAACCATACGCGGTGATTGGGCCAAACACTACACTTCGTAACGTCCAAGTCGGAACCGGAGCCGTAATCACTCACAGCTTCCTACACGATACAGAAGTTACGGAAGGAACGGTAGTTCCACCATTCACCTATCAAAATAACTAAATATCCGCTCATCACCGTCAAAAACAGGAGATTACGTTGACTGGAATCCTCACCCACGGAGAGAAGCGACTAATGATCGTTTCTGGACGCGCCCATCCCGAACTTGCAGAGGCGGTGGCAAAGGAATTAGGAACTACCGTATCGCCAACAACAGCATATGACTTCGCAAATGGGGAAACCTACGTACGTTTCAACGAATCTATGCGTGGTGCAGACGTATTCGTGATTCAGTCCCACACGGACCCAGTAAACGAATGGATCATGGAACAACTCATCATGATTGACGCCCTAAAACGCGCATCCGCAAAACGTATCACCGTAGTTGCCCCCTGCTACCCATACGGTCGCCAAGACAAAAAACACCTGGGTCGTGAACCAATCTCCGCACGCCTCATGGCAGACCTCTTTGAAACTGCAGGCGCAGACCGTCTCATGTCCGTAGACCTCCACGCATCCCAGGCACAGGGCTTCTTTAACGGTCCAGTTGACCACCTATGGGCAATGCCAGTTTTGGTTGACTACGTACGTTCCAAGACTGACCTGTCCAACGTCGCAGTGGTTTCCCCAGACGCAGGTCGTATTCGTGTATCTGAAAAGTGGGCTAATCAGCTGGGCGGTTGCCCACTGGCATTTGTACATAAAACCCGCGACACTACCCGCCCTAACGTGGCAGTAGCAAACCGTGTGGTTGGTGAAGTCGAAGGTCGCGACTGCATCCTGGTAGACGACATGATTGATACCGGCGGCACCATCGCAGAAGCGGTGAAAGTAGTTAAGAATGCGGGCGCAAAGTCAGTAACCGTTGTTGCTACCCACGGTATTTTGTCACATCCTGCCGTAGAACGTCTCTCAAGCTGTGGTGCCGAAGAAGTTGTAGTAACTGATACGCTTCCTATCACGGATGAAAAGCGATTTGATAATTTGACGATTCTGTCTATCGCGCCTCTATTGGCACGGGCAATTCGTGAGGTATTTGACGATGGTTCAGTTACTTCACTATTCGACGGTGTCGCTTAAATCGGATATAATCAGTAACGTTGCCTCGGCGAGGGAGGCTCAGTTCACTAACTGAGTCGCCGTTATCGACTGGGCGAAGGTACCTGCCACCTAGCTTAAACATTCTGTGAGTAAGCTATGCAGAGACTATCGCACCGGGGTTACTTAAATAAATACCCTAAGGAGTAAAAATGGCAGATGTAATCCGTCTTGAAGCTACTGTTCGTACCGATTTTGGTAAGGGCTTCGCACGTCGTTCCCGTATGGCTGGTAAAGTTCCAGCTGTAGTTTACGGCCCAAACTTGGCTCCAGTTCACGTTGAACTGCCAGGTCACGAAGTATTCATGATCGTTAAGAACAACCGTCAGGCTACCCTCTCTATCGCATTCGATGGTAAGGAACAGCTGGCAGTAATTAAGGATGTACAGCGTCACCCAGTACGCCGCGACATTCTGCACGTTGATCTGGTAGCAGTTGAAGGCTGATTAACCAAGTACTTTTAAGTTAGGGGATTCACCGGAAGGTGGATCCCCTAACTGTTTTATAAGTGTTGAAGCTAAAACGGAGGTTTAGGACAGGTCGTGTTACTGTGGACTGACCCCGGTTATTCCGATGTGGAGATATTCAGGCAATGCTAGTCCCTGGTTATGTCTGAGGATTCCACAAAAATTCAGTTTTAGTCTTAACTGATTCTGCAGATGTTCTTTTGCCTGGTTTTGAGGCATATGCGTGCTTGGGGTTTTGAGGCGCATGAACTTTGTTTAGTGGGTCGGGTTTTTGTGGTTGCGTAGTCTTAGTTTGAGCGATCAGTTTTAGTGTTTTAGTTTTGCGTTGTGGGCGTGGTGGTCGCGTGCGTGTTGCACTACGTATGGTTACTTCGGTGTTGCGTTGTTCGGCTCGTAAGTTGGATGCGTGTGTGGCGTCCTTGGTGTTTCTGGGTTTGTTTCTTCTGGTTTTTCGGTTTAACCTGCACTCAATTAGGTGAGGAGTCCGTTTAATTATGTTTGGGGTAAGTTATTTCAAAAAAGATACCCTGAACTTTAAAGAAAATCGTAGATACATGTGTTGGGGTAGGTTTTTCCAAAAAGTCTACCCCAAACCTGGACTATTTAGGACACAAGCAACACATTTTGTCCTCTAACCCCTAAAACGTGTGTGGGGGCAGTGGCGTGCGACAATGATATTTATGAGCGAATTAATTGGTGTGATTGAGAACTTTCATGCGATTATTCCGGCTGGGGGAGCGGGGACGCGGTTGTGGCCACTTTCGCGTCGGGAAAAGCCGAAGTTTCTTTTGCCGTTGAATCATCCCGATAAGTCTATGTTGCAATGTACGGTGGAACGGTTGTTGCCAGTGGCAGAGTCTGTAACCGTAGTTACAGGTAAAAAACACTATGATGCGGTAGTTGCACAGGTTTTAAGATATCCGCAGGTAAATGTCATTGCAGAGCCTTCTGCCAGGGATTCTATGGCTGCGATAGGGTATGCTGCTGAAGTTTTGAGAAATCGTTATGGTGATGACGTGATGGTGGGCTCTTTTGCTGCGGATCACGCTATTACTGATGTTGCGTTGTTTCAAAAGTGTGTACGAACGGCGGTTGAGGCTGCGCAGGATCGGATTGTGACTTTGGGTATTATTCCGGATGCGCCTTCTACTGCGTATGGGTATATTAAGCCAGTTTTTAGCACGGGTGAAGTGCAGGAGGTTGAACGTTTTGTAGAAAAACCTGATGTATTCACAGCTGCGTCTTTTGTACAGCAGGGTTATCTTTGGAATGGTGGCATTTTCGTTATGTTGGCTTCTTTGCTGAAGCGGGTTTTGGATCGGCACCATCCGCAGCTTTCTGCGGGTTTAACTGCTTTAGCTAGGGAGGATTTTTCTGCGCCTGAGTTTGTGGCATGTTGGGAGCGTTTAACGAAGATTGCTTTCGACTATGCGGTGGCGGAGCCAGCTGCTGCTGAGGGGTTGGTGGCGGTAGTTCCGTTGCCGGCGCGTGTTGGTTGGTCTGATGTGGGGGATTTTGCTGCGTTAGGGCGGGTGCAGTCTGCTGGCTTGGGTGGTGTGGCTTTGGCTGAGCTTGCTTGGGATGGGCAGTCGGTTCAGCTTTTGGATAGTGTTTCCGAGGGCGATGAGTCTCGTGTTTTCGCGACAGATGGGACGCGTTTGTTAGTGTCGGTTGGTTTGGGTGCTGTGCATGCGGTTATTACTGAAGATGTGATTTTAATTGCTCCGCTGGAGGCTGCGCAGCAGGTGAAGCAGGTCGTGGAGTTGTTGGAAAACTCGTCAGAGAGCCAATTCCTTTAATGCTTAGAGTGTCTTATCGCACATTCGCGCTTCGGTAACGATTCCATATAGTTCCCTGTTTTTCAGGGAAAATTCAGGTAAACTGGAACGGCAAATGAGCGGACCAAACTGTGGTTTGGGAGACTCGTAAAATTACTTTCAACTCCTCAGGAGGAACTGTGAAGAACACTTTGAAGTTTGGTGCAATTGCGGCTGCAGCAGCATTGACTTTGTCTGCTTGTGGTGGCGCAGGTGCCACTAAAGATGCTGGTGCTGAAAAGCCTGCAACTGATGTTAAGGCTTGTATGGTCTCCGATGAAGGTGGCTTCGATGACAAGTCCTTCAACCAGTCAGGTTTCGAAGGTTTGAAGCGCGCAGAAGCTGAACTTGGCGTTGAGATCAAGTACACCGAATCCCACTCCGCAGCTGATTACGATCCAAACATTGAAGCTCTGCTGTCAGACAACTGTGACATTATTGTTGGCGTTGGCTTCCTAATGGCTGACATCATCAAGGAAAAGGCAGCAGCTAACCCAGATGTTAAGTTCGCAATCGTTGACTTCAACTACGAAGAAAAGCCAGAAAACTTGAAGCCACTGGTATTCAAGACTTCTGAAGCTTCTTACCTGGCTGGCTACGTTGCAGCAGGTATGACTGAAACCGGCAAGATTGGTACTTTCGTTGGTCTGAACATTCCTACCACCGCAATCTTCGCTGATGGTTTCGAAGATGGTATGAAGAAGTACAACGAAGAACACTCTGCTGACGTTAAGCTGGTTGGCTGGGATAAGGAAAAGCAGGACGGCATCGCAACTGGTGACTTCTCTGACGTTTCTAAGGGTCAGACCTTCTCTAAGCAGATGATTGAACAGGGCGTTGACGTAATCATGCCTGTTGCTGGTCCAGTTGGTGCTGGCGCAATCGCAGCTGCTAAGGAAGCTAACAACGGAACTAAGGTTATTTGGGTAGATGCTGACGGCTACAACACCCAGCCAGATGGTAAGGACCTGATTCTGACCTCTGTTGTTAAGGAAATCGGCAACTCCGTATTCGACGCTATCAAGTCCCTGGTAGATGATCAGTTCACCGGTGAGGCTTACGTCGGTACCCTGAAGAACGGTGGTGTTTCCCTGGCTCCATTCCACGACTTCGATGCTAAGGTTCCAGCAGAAGTTAAGGAAGGCGTAAAGGCACTGCAGGAGAAGATTATTTCTGGCGAAATCAAGGTTGAGTCCAAGAACCAGCCATGATAGTTACTTAATGCTATTGTATTAAGGCCCGAACCGACGCGTCGGCTCGGGCCTTAATTCATAGCTCGAAACGAAAAGGACACAAACGTGAAACTCGAACTACGAGGTATCACTAAGGTGTTCGGCCCGCTGGTAGCGAATGACCACATTGATTTAACCATTCAGCCAGGCGAAATTCACGCGCTACTGGGTGAAAATGGTGCGGGCAAGTCCACCTTGATGAACGTATTGTATGGCCTTTATCAGCCAAACGATGGTGAAATTCTCATTGACGATAAACCGGTTACTTTCAAAGGGCCTGGCGACGCTGTAGCCGCCGGTATCGGTATGGTTCACCAGCACTTCATGCTGGTTCCGGTTTTCACTGTCGCTGAATCTGTGGCTTTAGGCTATGAACCAACTAATGCAGCTGGCGTTATTAAACATAAGGAAGCTGCTGCGTTGGTTGAAAAACTTTCTAAGAAATTCGGTTTTGACATTGATCCGCAGGCAAAGATTAGTGATCTTCCAGTTGGCGCACAGCAACGTGTGGAAATCATTAAGGCGCTTTCCCGTGATGCAGAAGTGTTGATTTTGGATGAGCCAACTGCAGTTTTGACGCCTCAAGAGACTGATGAACTGATGGAAATCATGTTGCAGTTAAAAGCAGCTGGTACTTCTATTGTGTTTATTACTCACAAGTTGCGTGAAGTTCGTGCAGTTGCAGACCGCATTACTGTAATCCGCCGTGGCAAAGTAGTAGGGTAAGCTAGCCCAACCTCAACTGAGAAAGAACTGGCTTCTCTTATGGTAGGTCGCCCTGTCAACCTGGGGGTTGAAAAGGATCCTGCTGAGCCTGGTGAAGTGGGTTTGTCGGTAAAGAACCTGTCTGTACTTTCTGAAACAAACCAGCTCTTGTTAGATCACGTTGATTTAGAAGTTAAGCGTGGTGAGATCGTTTGTGTTGCGGGTGTGCAAGGAAACGGTCAGACTGAGTTAGCGTCTTGTATCCTGGGTGCATTAGAACCTAACTCCGGCACTATTTCCATAGGCGGAGAGGCAGTAAATGACCTGGGAATTAAACAGCGTCTGCGTAATGGCTTAGGGTATGTGCCAGAGGATCGTCAGACCGAAGGTATGGTTGGCTCTTTCTCTATTGCAGAGAACATGATTCTGGATCTTTACGATCAGAAACCATTCGCAAAAGGCATCAACATGAGCCCTTCGGTGATCGCTGAAAACGCTGTAAAACTGCGTGACGAATTTGATGTTCGCGTAACTTCTATTCACGATCCAATCTCTACTTTGTCTGGTGGTAACGCGCAGAAAGCTATTTTGGCTCGCGAGCTTAGTCGTCCTCTAACCGCTCTGGTAGCATCTCAGCCAACCCGCGGTTTAGATGTTGGGTCAATTGAGTTTGTTTACAAACGTATTGTCCAAGAACGCGACAACAATACTGCAGTTTTGGTGATTTCTACTGAACTTGACGAAGTTGATGCACTGGCAGACCGCATTGCCGTAATGTATCGCGGTCGTGTAGTTGGTATCGTGCCAGCTGGTACTCCTCGTGACGTACTGGGCTTGATGATGGCGGGTGTTCCATTAGAGGAAGCTCGTGCGCAGGTTGCTGCCAACCCAACTCAGATGGAGGGGGCTCATGAGTAAAGAAACTAAGAGCCAAGGATTCGCTCAGCGCATCATGAAGCGAGTTTTCGGCATTTCTCCCCTGACTATTCTGGGCGCGATTGCTGCTTCTTTGCTGATTGGTGCTTTCATAGTCGTAATCTTTGATCGCGACGTACAGTTAGCCGCTGCTTCGTTTAACACTAATCCAGGGGCATTTTTTGGTGAAGTAGCTAATTCTTTCCAAGGTTTCTTCACCTCCTTGTTCCGTGGGGCAATCTATGACTATCAGTCTAATAACCCAACTCGTGCGATAAAGCCAATCTTTGAAACCATGACCCGCTCAGTTCCTCTGATCATTGCAGGTCTGGCCATTACGGTGGCTTTCCGCGCTGGTTTATTCAATATTGGTGTGCAGGGACAGTTGGCAATGGGCGCAATTTTCGCGACCTTTGCTGGTCTTAGCTTCAACCTCCCATACGGATTACACCTTATAGTAGCGATTATTTTCGCTCTGCTTGGTGGCTTACTGTGGGGCGGTATCCCAGGTTTCCTTAAAGCGCACCTGGGTGCGAATGAAGTTATCGTCACCATTATGATGAACGCCATTACCGTACAGTTACTGGCATTCTTACTAAAGCAGGAGTTCCTGATTGGTGACGGTACGCCAGGTAAGTCACAGACTGTAGCTGCAACTGCTACTTACCCGCGCCTCTTTGGAGACGTCTTGCGACTTGACCTTTCTATCGTGGTAGCCTTGCTGGCAGTGGTCTTTGTTTGGTGGTTGCTGGAGCGTTCTACTTTCGGGTTTGAACTACGTGCTTGTGGTGCGAACCCAGATGCGGCTCGTACCGCTGGCATGTCGGTTTCTCGAGTAATTCTCATTACCATGGCAATCTCTGGTGCTTTAGCAGGTTTAGCTGGTACCGCTCCAACTCTGGGAACGGAACGTTTCTTAGCTAACTCTACCGCTGGTTCTTTTGGTTTCGATGCAATTACCGTAGCTCTTTTAGGTAAAGCTACCCCGGTGGGTACTTTGCTTGCAGGTATCCTCTTTGGTGCTTTAGCGGCAGGTGCTTCTACTATGCAGGCTTCTGCAGGTATCCCAGTTGATATCGTACAGATCACCCAGGCGATTATTGTCTTGCTGATTGCGGCTTCTGAAGCTGTTCGGTACTTCCGTGAAAAGCGTAGGGTAGCCCAAAATGCAACTTCTGCAACTGTGAAGGGAGAGGGCAAGTGAGCACCGTTGAAACTACCGAACGTAATGACGTACGTGTAAAACTAGCGTTGCGTGACCCTATCACCGCTACGGTGATGACTGTCCTCACAGCGATCATTGCTGCAACGTCCTCGGGAATCTCCCACATCACCTGGCGTGGTGCGACCAAGTGGTTTGAAATTCCTGAAACCCACGTTCCTGCCCGCCCATTTACGCTAGTAATGCTGGTGGCTGCTATTGCCCTTACTGTGCTTATCTGGAACGCGGCGTTAAAGCGTAAGAAGATTAACGGATGGTACCTAGTTGGTGTAGCAATCGCGTTCGTACTTGCGTTTCTGGTCTTTACCGTAGCTGGAAAATCTGATGCGCACCTGCCAATGATCGCGCTGCTCACCGGGGCTCTCAGCTTCGCAGTGCCATTGGTATTTGGTTCTCTCTCTGGTGTTGTATGTGAACGCTCCGGCGTTATCAACATTGCGATTGAGGGCCAGCTTCTCTTTGGCGCATTCCTGGGTGTAGTTGTAGCTTCCCTTACCTCTAGCCCAGTGCTGGGCCTCTTTGGTGCAACCCTGGCTGGTGCGCTGGTAGCAGTTCTGCTGGCACTATTCACCGTGAACTTCCGTACTGACCACATTATCGTGGGTGTGGTATTGAATGTTTTGGTGCTGGGGCTAACTTCTTTCCTTTACTCAACTGTGCTGAAGGAAAACGAAGCATCTTTGAATGCGGTTCACGCGTTGCCTAAGCTACCAATCCCAGTTCTGTCTGATATTCCAGTAGTTGGCCCAGTTTTGTTCAACCAGACGATCTTGGTTTACCTCATGTTCATCGCAGTAATCTTGCTGCAGTTCCTGGTGTATAACTCTCGTTGGGGTTTGCGGATGCGTGCCTGTGGTGAGCATCCAAAGGCAGCTGATACTGTGGGTATTAAGGTGAACCGTACTCGTTGGCAGAACGTAATCCTAGGTGGCGCTATTGCTGGTTTGGGTGGCGCATTCTTCACCCTCGGTCAGGGTCTAGCATTTTCTAAAGATATGACTGCTGGTGCTGGTTTCATTGCTTTAGCAGCGATGATTCTGGGACGTTGGAATCCTCGTGGAGCATTCGGAGCAGCTTTGCTGTTCGGTTTTGCAACTAACTTGGGTGCCACTATGCAGACCGTCCAAGCTGGTTTGCCAGCAGAATTCCTGCTGATGATTCCTTACGTGATCACTATTTTGGCAGTGGCTGGTTTCGTTGGAGCAGTTAAGGCTCCTGCAGCTGAAGGTAAGCCATACCCAGCCTGATAGATGAATATTGGTGTAAGGGCACCTTCCCGGTGCCCTTACACCAATTTCACTCAGGTGATTCAGAAATTGAAAGGTAATCATGCCAATCGAAATTACTGAAGAAACCTGGAAAACTCTACATACTTACGCTGTTGAAGTTATGCGTAAAGCCTACGTGCCATACTCTAACTATCCTGTAGGAGTGGCAGCACTGGTAGACGATGGTCGCATTGTAACTGGATGTAACGTTGAAAACGCTTCCTACGGCTTGACTCTCTGCGCAGAATGTGGACTGGTTTCTGAACTTATTAAAACTGGTGGCGGACGTCTTGTGGCATTTGCTTGCGTAAATAAGGATGAGGAAACGCTGATTCCTTGTGGACGCTGCCGCCAACTTCTCTATGAGCATGGTGGTCCTAACCTACTGGTGACGATGCCAGGAGGAATTCAACCAATGAGCCAGGTGCTACCTGACGCGTTTGGTCCCGGCCACCTCGAACATATGCGTAATAAGCACGCATCCGCAAACTAACACATCAAAGGAGGAGAAATGACTGAACTTTTTGATGTCGTTGACGTAATCCGCACTAAGCGTGACGGTCACGTACTTTCTCTAGACGAAATTAACTGGGTAATTGATGCCTACACCCGTGGGGTAGTAGGAGAAGAGCAAATGGCTGCACTGGCCATGGCAATTTTCTTGCGGGGTATGAATCCAGATGAAATTTCTCAGTGGACTCAGGCAATGATTGACTCTGGTGAAACTATGGATTTCTCAGCTTTGCCACGTCCAACTGCAGATAAGCACTCTACCGGCGGAGTTGGTGACAAGATTACTTTGCCTCTGGCCCCACTGGTCGCTGCTTTTGACGTTGCTGTTCCGCAGCTTTCTGGTCGCGGTCTTGGCCATACTGGTGGCACTTTGGACAAGCTGGAATCAATCCCCGGCTGGCAGGCATCTATTTCAAATGAACACATCATGCACATGTTGGGCGAAGGAGCTGGTGCAGTAATTTGTGCTGCCGGTGCAGGTTTGGCTCCAGCTGATAAGAAGCTTTATGCGTTGCGTGACATTACTTCTACGGTGGATTGTGTTCCGTTGATTGCTTCTTCCATCATGTCTAAGAAGATTGCTGAAGGCACTGGTTCTTTGGTGCTGGATGTTAAGGTTGGCTCCGGCGCGTTCATGAAGGACTTGGGTAAGGCGCGGGAACTGGCGCAGACTATGGTTAACATTGGTGCTTCTCATAAGCTTCATACTGTAGCGCTGCTTACTGATATGTCTACTCCACTGGGTAACATGGTTGGTAACGCGTTGGAAGTTAGGGAATCTGTAGAGGTTTTGGCTGGTGGCGGCCCCGCTGATGTTGTTGAACTAACGTTGGCTTTGGCGCAGGAAATGTTGGCTGCAGCTGGTAAGCCTGATGAAGACATTGAAGCGGCTCTTCAGGATGGGCGTGCAATGGATCGTTGGAATCAGATGATTCGTGAACAGGGGGGTGACCCAACTGCTCCATTGCCAGTGGCTGCTCATACTCACCAGGTGGTTGCGGAAGCAGACGGTTATTTAACTGAATTGGATGCGCTTTCTGTGGGTGTAGCTTCTTGGCGTTTGGGTGCTGGTCGCGCGGCTGCTGGTGAGGCTGTGCAGGCTGAAGCTGGTATTGAACTGCATGCGAAGATTGGTGACCCAGTTCGTAAGGGGCAGCCATTGATGACTTTGCACACTCAGACTCCGGAGCGTTTTGAGCGTGCTTTGGAATCTTTGGTGGGTGGTTACACGATTGGTGAGAGTGCTCCAACTCCACGTGAATCTGTGGTTTTTGAACGTCTGGCAACGGATTTTTAATTAGTTATTGCTTTGATACGAATTTAAGGAGATAAAAATGAATAAGGCGGAAGTAGCTAAGCTGATTGACCATACTATTTTGAAGCCAGAGGCTACTGCGGCTGACGTGCAGCGCGTCATTGATGAAGCTGCTGATTTGGGTACTTTTTCTGTTTGTGTAAGCCCTAATCAGCTTCCAGTATCTACTCCTGATCATGTTGCTGTGGCTACTGTTTGTGGTTTTCCTTCTGGTGCGCATCATAAGGAGGTTAAGGCGGCTGAAGCAGCTCAGTCTGTAGCTTTGGGTGCAGATGAAGTTGATATGGTTGTTAATTTGAAGTTGGTGAAGGAAGGTGAATGGGATGAGGTTGAGGCAGATATTCGGGCTGTTCGTGATGCTATTCCAGGTGCTTTGCTTAAGGTGATTATTGAGTCTGCTGCTTTGACTGATGAGGAAATCGTAGCTTGTTGTGAGGCTTCTGAACGGGCGGGTGCGGATTTTGTTAAGACTTCTACGGGGTTCCATCCTGCGGGTGGGGCTTCAGTACATGCTGTGGCTTTGATGCGTAAGACTGTGGGGGATCGTTTGGGGGTTAAGGCTTCGGGTGGTATCCGTACGGCAGCTGATGCTGTGGCTATGATTGAAGCTGGTGCAAATCGTTTGGGTTTGTCTGCTTCTGCTGCGATTTTGGCTGATCTGGCATAAGTTTTCTTTTCCGAGGGCGGTGTTTCATATCTCGTTGTGGGGTAGTGAGGCACCGCCCTTGGGGAAATCATACGTGATTAGGGAAGGACGCTGACGGTGCTGGTTGTTGGGGGTATGATCGGGGCTGGTAAAACTACGGTTTCTGAGGTTCTTGGTGCGGAACTGGGGTTTATGGTAGTTAAGGAAAAAGTTGATGATTCTTTAGTTTTGCCGTTGTTTTATACTTCTACTCCGGATGAGAAAGAGAAGCGTCGTTACCCGTTTTTGTTGCAGCTTGAGTTTTTGAGTAATCGTTTCGCGTCTATTAGGGAGGCGTTGCGTGAGGGCGGTCGTCGGGTTGTGATGGATCGTTCTATTTATGAGGATTGGTATTTTGCGCATATTAACCACCAGTTGGGGGGAATTTCTGATTTAGAGTTTAAGATTTATTCGGATTTGTTGAATAACATGATGCAGGCGGTGGCTGAGATTCCGAAGAAGGCTCCGGATTTGTTTGTTTATTTGCGTGGCGATTTTGACACTATTTTGGATAGGATCGCGCAGCGTGGACGTTCTTTTGAGCAGAGCCCGGAGTTGGTTTCGTATTACCGGAAGTTGTGGGAAGGCTATGACGATTGGGTGGTTAACTGCTATGAGGTTTCTGAAGTTATTGAGTTTGATATTTCTGAGTATGATCTTTTAGAGAATCCTGAGTCGCGGGATGAGTTTATTGAGCGAGTTAGGTCGGTTGTTCCTGCTGAGTTGTTTTAGTTTTTATAGTTTTTGTGGTGGTTGAACTTGTTGTGTTGCAAACCGGGTTTGCTTGTGGGATGGGTTGCATTTTAATGATTAATATAGAAGTGTATACCGCAGTTTTATAAGATAGAGAGTATGGTAAAAACTATTTTCAACACCCGTGTGCGAGCAATCTTTGTTACTCTCGCACTGGTCTTGGGATTGGTTACTGTGCCAACTTTCTTTGGGGGAAGTTCTGCGCAGGCTGCTTATAATCCTAATGACCCTACGCAGCGTATTGACCTTACGCTTACATCTTTAGAAAATGCTAAAAATCCAGAGATTCCTGCAAAATGGGATTACTGGTCAGGTGAGCCGATTACTATTGTGCCGGGTATTAACGTTTCCGGTACAAGCGTGAATATTCCTAACGCGGTAATCACTGTAAAAGTTAAGAAATCTAAGTATTTGGTGAAACCTAAGTTCGCAGATTCAGCCAATGCTAATTCTTCTATTGCACGTGAAGATGATGATTACTGGTACATGGATTACACCTATAACTTGCTTAAGGGTGGTGTACTATCAGAAATCCCATTTGTTACTAACTTTATTAATGGGATTACCCCGAATGGAACTGCTATTCCGGTTGAATGGACTTTGTATGACGGAGATAAGACTCCAATTAAAAGTGTTTCTGCTAATTTAGTTGCAAAGTCGGGGATGAACTATAAGACGATCAAACGTCATTGGGGCCCTGCATCTGGAGTAAATGACGCCTATTGGGATAACTCAAACAACCAGCGCGCTTATGTTAGTAGATACATTGTTAAGGATGTTAATGCTGTTACTAAGGTTGGAGAGCTACGTGAGGGTGGCTACGTCGAGCAGAGCTACTGTATTGGTCTGGTTTACACTAAGCCTGCGGACGCTCCGGGTAGCGCTGGTCAGTACTGGGGTGAAACGGTAACTATTACTGACGAGCTACCGGAAGGAACCGAATTGGCTCAACCTTCAATCGACGCTGGTTGGCAGTACGTACCAGGTTCTAATAACCGTAAGGCTACTATCACGAAGAAAGCTACTGATCTCGGTGACGTAAGCTGGCAGTGTGGAACTGGCGTACGCGGTGTACTTATTAACTTAAACTTCAGTAACGCTGCACTAAAAGACGGTGCAGAAATGAAAGTGCATACTAACACGGCTTCAATCGTTATTGATCCAGATACGTTAAACTATAATGCGGGTAGCGACTTTGTGAAGACAGGTTTCGTAGCTATCGGTTTCGTACCTACTGGTAATTTGTCTCTTGATAAGGACAGGATCACGAATATAAATACTTTCGTAGAAGGCAATCTTTACGACGGTATCCATAAGAACGATCTTTCTGACGACGCTCGTACCGGTCGAGTTTTTGGTTTCAATATTCGTGTCTCCCAATCTAATAATGGTAGCAGTCCAAATGGTAAGAGAACTGGTGGAAAGACGCATACTATTCACGAAATTGTGGATAAGGAACTAGATCCGCGTCTCTACTACCGTCGTGTATTCCTGGGTGATATTCGAGTCCATGACAATACAGGGGCACCAACTAGTGAGGAAGCAAAACAGCGCATTATTGATGGTGGGCTGCACCTCTATGGTGTAACTGCTGCCGGTGTTGAAGAAAAACTTACTACCGAACCATTACAGTTTGGTAATACTAACGAAAATAATTTCTATATTAACGACCGGGCACGTAAATATTCGAAGCTGATTTTCCGCTTTGACAGGCCGGTAGTTTTTGACAACATGAACTTTGTTATCACCGTAGATGTTGCGCCAACGGCTGCGGAAGTAGAAAAGTGGAACCAGAACGCTTATGCTGATCAAAACAACATACAGAATTACAAGAATATCGCAGAGATGAAATATTCTACTTCCGACAGTACAGAAGTCAAAACTGCTCCTGAAGGTTGGGACTGGAATAACTATGTAGCTATTCAGGCTATTAACCCGAAGATTCGTCAAGACTTTGACTGGAATCAAACTATCCTGTATGAAAACTGTGAGAACAAGCTGATTGCTAAGGGTGAAGACCCAACTAAGCTAACTAAGGAAAATTGTTCTCGCGTACGTATGTACCAGGGGCAGAGCTACCCAACTGATCAGTGGGGACCTTTCAAAGGGCCATTGAAGAACTTCAAGCAGATTTACTTGCTGCCACCAGGCATTAACTATGTCGGTACCGAAGCTTCTTCTTCAGATTGGAACCGGAATACAGGCAAAAATGTAGAACCGCAAATTGTTCCTAACTACAACAATTCGGGAAAAACTGCAGTAATTTACAATTACGGTGATATTTCCCGTAATGATCAAGGACAGATGTGGGTAGTATCTCGCGTTCTGCTTGATACTTCCCTTTACGCTGAACCTGGTCCAAATAAGATTGAAATGTTTACGACCTGGGATTCTAAGCAGCCGATTGGTGCAGCTGACTGGAATGTAAAACCAGACGTATATGACATCAACAAGAATGGTGACCGGGCAGAGAATGTATTGACTAGTTCTGTAAATGCTACATTCACTCCACCACAAGAAATCGTGGTACGTAAGAATGTTTCTCTGGATGGTAAAAGCTGGTTCTTAAATGCTCCAGCACAGGACCTGGGCGGCGATATCTACTATCGTCTGGAAGCACGTAACGCAGGTTTCCGTCCGGTAGGTAAAACCTCTTTGCTAGATGTTTTGCCGCACCTGGCTGACCACCGCGTCGCTGCGAATGAAAAGGGCGAATATCCTGCTCGCCACTGGACTTTCGTAGATGAAGGTGGAGAAACCACAGAAATGACTCACTCGTCATACGAAACTCCATTAACGGGTCCAGTTGTAGCAACCCTTTCTGTATACAACGGTCTTGAGACTGATGCTTCAGATCGTTTCGAACACTACTATTCAACTGTTCCGCAAGGTGACACAATTGATGCTGTTCGAGATGGTGCTTGGCTAACTGCTGACCAAGTAACCGACTGGTCAAAAATCCGCAATATTAAGCCAGTGCTTAAAGAAGGAAAGTCTATTCAGCCGGGTGAAGCAATTCAGGTTGTCACTAAGCATAAGATTCCTTTTACTGAGGGAACTAAGAAACTACCTGTCGGCTACCGCGCTGTGAACTCTGTTGCAGGTTCCTTAGACAACCTAAACTACAGTGAAGCAAACGAAGTAACTTCTGAAATTGTTCACTATACGGTTGATGGTATCTACTTTAAGGACCTTGACCAGAATGGTATTGCGCGTAAAGACGAAACTCGTATTGAAAATCGCACTGTTACCCTGGTAGACGCTGCCACAGGTCAACCAGCTACAAACCCGGATGGTACTCCAGTAACCGCAGTTACCGACTCAAAGGGTTACTTCAAGATGCGCGTGTTTACGCGTGGTGATTACCGCCTGCAGTTTGAGAAGCAAGCTGAAGAAGTTTTCACCAATGTAGTGGACGGTGACGTTAAGCTAGTAAACCACGTTGGACTCTGTGGTCCAGCTGCAGAAGCTGGTGTAGACCCAATTAACTCTGCAAACGAAGAAAACTGTAAGGAACTAAATTCCGTTGCTAACCCAATTGGGTATTCATCTGAATTTACTTTGGATCCAACACAGTTACATCACACCCGTAATGCGGGCGTGCAGGTAAATAAGCGCGATATTGTCGTTAAGAAGGTAGACCAGGATGGTAACTTACTTGACGGTATTGGCTTTACCTTAACTTGGGTTGGGCCTCTGGACGGAGCGGATGCACCGAACCAGGTTCCAGCACCTCTGACTGCAACCACAGGTGCAGAGCCAAACGAAAAGGGTATGGCAACCTTTGCGGACGTACCTTTCGGTAAGTATGCGCTTTCTGAAACTACCGTTCCAGCTGGTATTACCGGTTTGGCTACGCCAAAGCAACTAGTTGTCGGCCCACAGCCTTATGCAACTGATACTGCCGGTGATCCACTGCCTTACCTGGAAATTCAAAACACTGTAATCAAAGCAACCGTAACGGTAAAGAAGGTTGATGCTGATAAGGCTGGTACTTCTTTGGCTGGTGCAGTTTTTGAACTGGTAAGCAAGACTGATCCGAAGGTGAAGTATGAATCCGCACCAACCGGTGCAGATGGTGTTGCCACCTTCACTAATGTTCTCTACGGTGATTACACTCTTAGTGAAAAGACCGCACCAACAAACTATGTGCGTTCTACCCAGACCCTGGATGTGCAGGTACGCGCACACGCGGAAACCTACGCAATGGGTGACTTTGCAAATACTATCTTTAAGGGCACTGTGAACTTGAAGAAAGTTGATGCGGATACTCAGACCCCTATTTCTGGAGTAGTATTTACACTGCACAAGGTAGTTGATGGCGCTAAGCAGGACGCTGTGTATGCAACTGAAACCACTAATACGCAGGGTATGCTTACCTTCAACAACGTAGAGTTTGGTAAATACAAGTTAGTAGAAAAAACTCCAGCTGTCGGATACCTTCCTTTGGGACGGGAACTGGACGTAAATATTACTACTGACGGTCAGGTAGTTGATTTCGTATCTACTCCGATTACTAACACCATTAAGAAGTCAAATGTGACTTTGGTGAAGGTAGATAAGGATGAACCTACTAAGAAACTGGCTGGAGTTACTTTCAAGCTCTTTGCAAAGAACGGTGGAGTAGTTGCTGCTGATCCAACCGCAACTGTAAAGACTAATGAACAGGGCGTAGCTACTTTCGAAAACATTCGTTACGGTACCTACGTAGTGCGTGAAACCAAAACCCTCACCGGTTACGTTTTGGATACTACGGATCGGGAAGTGAATGTAACCGAAGATGGTCAAGTGGTTAATCTTGGAACTATCACTAACCAATTCATTAATGGTTCCGTAACCGTTAAGAAGGTTGATGATGACACCCCAGCTAAGCCACTTGCCGGTGTAGTATTTGGGCTTTACGCTAAGACGGCTAACGGTATTGCAACTGATCCTACAGTTGAAGCAACTACTAACAATGATGGTGTAGCCACTTTTGCGAAGGTTCCTTTTGGCACTTACGAACTACGTGAAAAGGCAACTGTTGCAGGTCACAACTTAAACACTACTGATAAGCGAGAAATCGTTATCGATCAGTCCGGGGAAGTTAACGATCTGACAACAAACCCATTCGTGAACACTCGTATTCGCGGTGACGTGGTTGTAAACAAGCAGGACACAAAGGGTAATGCGTTGGCAGGTGTAGTATTCAGCCTCTTCAAGAAGGGCGCTGACGGCACTGTTGAAGCTAACGCAGCCTACACTGCAACCACTGGTGCAGAAGGCACTGCTACCTTTACGCGGGTTCTTTACGGAAACTACATTCTGAAGGAAACAACCCCGAAGGAAGGTTTCAATCCATCTGCAGAGGTTGAAGGACGTGAAATATCCGTAGTGAATGAAAAGCAGGAAGTATCAGCTGGTGCGCCTTTCATTAATAAGGTAATCACCGGTACTGTTAAGGTCACTAAGGTTGATAACGATACTCCAACCGTCCTTTTGGGTGGTGTTGAATTCGGTCTCTTTAAGAAGAATGCTGATGGTTCTTACCCAACCGCACCTGCTTACACTGCTCTGACTCAAGCAGACGGTGTAGCTACCTTCGCAGATGTCGAGTACGGCGAATACCAGTTACGTGAAATCACTCCGCTGATTAACTATGTAGGTACTACCGCTACCCAACAGGTAGTGATTCGTACTGAAGCTCAGGAAGTCACTCTGGATACCGTGCGCAATACTCTAAAGAAGGGCACTGTTTCATTACGTAAGGTCGATTCTGACGATACGACTAAACCAGTTCCTGGAACTGTTTTCGTTCTGAAGCAGGCAGATACTGTGAAATACCAGGCTACTTCCGATGAACAGGGTAACGTAGTATTCAACGATGTTGTTTACGGTGATTACGTTGCTTCTGAACTGAGCGCTCCAGAAAATTACAATCTGAATACTGCGTGGACTGCTAATGTAAGCATTCGCGATGATAAGCAGATGGTTGATCTGGGTACTGTAGAAAACACTTTGAAGAAGGGTAACGTTAAGGTTACTAAGTTCTCTGTAGACGATCAGAATGGCTTAGCTGGTGCTCACTTCGCATTGAAGCAGGGCGATCAGACCATTCACGAAGGTGTTACCAATGATGAAGGCGTACTGGTCTTTGAAAAGGTAATCTACGGTGACTATGTACTGGTTGAAACTGCAGCTCCAGAAGGATTCGTTCTGGATGCCCAGCCGGTTAACGTATCCGTACGTGAAGAAGGCGTGGAAGTCAATGCTGGTACCGTTAACAACCGTGCTATCCGCGGTGAAGTAACCCTTACTAAGGTTGAAGGAAAGACTCAGCAGCCTTTGGCTGGTGTAGAGTTTGAGCTAGTTGATGCTAATGACACGGTTGTAGAAACTAAGGCAACTGATGATGCCGGCAACTTAACCTTCCTCAACGTTCGTTTCGGTTCTTACACGGTTCGTGAAAAGGCGCCACTGGAAGGCTACGTAGCTCACGGTGACACCTATCCAGTAACTATCGATACTGATAAGCAGGTTGTGGAACTGGGCCAGATTGAAAACCGCAAGATCGCCAGTGACATTATTGTGAAGAAGGTTGATGCAGATACGCAGAAGCCTCTTGCAGGTGTTGTATTCGGTTTGTTCCCTGCGTCAGATGATTTTGACCAGGCGGTTGAAAGTGAAGCAGTTAAGCTAACTGAATACCCTGACGGTTTCACTTTGGCTGCTGAACCTACCCACAAGGCAGAAACTGATGCTGAGGGTCTGGTTAAGTTCGAGGGCGTGGAATACGGTAAATGGATTGTAGTTGAACTGCAGCCAATCACCGGTTACAACCCAAGCCCAGAAACCTTCGGTCGCCTACTGACCGTAGTAAACGATGGTGAAGAAATTAACGTTGCGGAAGCATTTGAGAATAAGCTGATTCGCGGTGACGTGAAGCTGCTTAAGGTCACTCCAGCTGGTCAGCCTTTGGCGGGCGCTAAGTTCGCTTTGACTGATGAATCAGGCAAGGTTGTAGCTGAAGAAACCTCTAATAATGCTGGTGAAGTTATCTTCAAGTCAGTTGATTTCGGTAAGTACCAGGTTAAGGAAACTGCTGCTCCTAAGGGCTACATTAAGTCTAATGAAGTTCTAAATGCAGAAGTTAAGGCTGAAGCTGAAGTAGTTGATTTGGGTAAGGTTGTGAATAAGCCTGTTCCAAAGAAGCCTTTGGCTCAGACTGGTGTACAAACCGGTATTGTTTACGCAGCTCTGCTGTCCTTCTTCTTGGGTGCAGGTCTGCTTGTGGCTCGGAAGCGTCGCCACTGATAGGGTTTAACTCCCGTTAGAGTCGCCTCGCTATTTCCCCGTTAAGTCAGGGAAAAGCGGGGCGATTTTTATTTACCGAGGGCGGTGGCAGAAACAGCTTTACAACCGAGTGAAGCAAATATAGTATTAGAGTCCTTGTTAGGCGAAAGATAAACTAAAAGTGCCGTGGAGGAGAGCCTCCACGGCACTTAACAGTAATAGCTTAGATTGTGGGCTTAGATACCTAGTGCTGCCCGCATATCTAGCTTCATCTGTTCTAAACGCTTAGTCGCTTCTTCACGGATGCCGCACATGCAAGCGCCCTCGGGAACTTCTACGATGGTTTCTAAGTAGCACTTTAGCTTTGGTTCGGTGCCGGATGGGCGAGCCACCACACGATCTCCACGTTCAGTGCGGAAGATTAAACCATCAGTGGGAGGAAGCTCAGCTGAACCTTCAGACAGATCAACTACGGAAGCTAATGGAGAGCCCGCCAGCTCAGTCAACTCACCCTTACGCAGATTAGCCATGCCCTGCTGAATAAGGGAAAGGTCAGAAACGCGAATAGAAAGTGGAGCAGTCGCATACAAACCATGGCGGCGAGCTAAGTCATCTAACGCATCCTGTAGGTTAGAGCCATCGGCCTTACGATCAGCAGCCATAGTAGCAAGCTGAAGGCAGGCAGAAATACCGTCCTTGTCGCGCACGAAACCAGGATCAACACAATAACCAAGGGCTTCCTCGTAGCCAAATACTAAGCCGTCTACACGGGAAATCCACTTGAACCCAGTCAGCGTTGCCTTATAAGAAACACCGTGATGCTTAGCAATCTGCTCAAGCAACTGAGAGGAAACAATAGAGTTTGCCAGCAACGCAGCGGAATCACCCGCATACTTAGAAGCAGCCTGTTCTCCCAGCAAAGAACCAACTTCGTCACCAGAAAGCTGACGCCAGCCGTTAGCAGACTTCGGATCACGAATCGCAGCAGAACAACGGTCAGCATCAGGATCATTTGCCAAAATAATATCGGCATCAACTTTTTGCGCCAACGCAAACGATAAATCTAAAGCACCTGGTTCTTCCGGGTTCGGGAAAGTAACGGTGGGGAAATCAGGATTTGGATCATGCTGCTCAGCAACCAAATGAACATCATTGAAACCAGCGCGGTTAAGAGCTGCCAGACAGGTTTCACCACCGACACCATGCATGGAAGTCAACACGATGCGCAGGTTTTTTTCACCTGCTGGTATGAGGGAAGTAACCCGGCTTAAGTAAGCCTCAACTATTTCATCGGAAAGAGTTTCCCAGCCAGATTCAGCCATCTCCACGGAAGCTACAGAAGGAACAGCCTTAATAGCGGTGAAAATATCCTTATCAGCAGGAGGCACAATCTGCGCGCCCTGACCAGAGTCAGTTACAGCGCGGCCACCTAAATAAACTTTGTAACCATTATCCTGTGGAGGATTATGCGAAGCAGTAACAACTACCGCAGCATCAGCGTTAAGGTGGCGCAAAGCAAAAGCAGTAACGGGGGTAGGCAGCGCGCGGTCAAAAAGGGAAGCGCGACCACCAGCGGCCACAGCAATAGCAGCAGTGTCTTGCGCAAACTGCTTAGAACCATAACGTGCATCATGGCCCACTACCAGGTGAAAGTCAGGACCAACCGTTTCCTTCAAGTAAGCAACTAAGCCAGCGGCAGCGCGGATAACTACTGCACGGTTCATACGGTTCGGGCCACCGCCCAACTGACCGCGCAAACCCGCAGTGCCGAAAGTAAGCGTACCGTTAAAACGGTCAGCTAAATCAGCAGAAGCCACTTCATCGCCTACCTGAGCAGCAGTAACCAAATCGCGAATTTCCGCTTGAGTAGCGGTATCAGGATCATCCGCGATCCAAGCTTCAATCTCATCAAAGTTCAACATTTAAACTCCTAAATACAGTTACGAAAAATGCGGGACCTACAATAGTAAGTCCCGCACAAAAATCACAGCTTAGCGATAATTTCAGCTAAAAGTGCAGAAATACGAGGGCCCGCTGCCTGGCCAGCTTCAATAACTTCCTCATGAGACAGAGGAGTTTCAGAAATGCCAGCAGCCAGGTTAGTCATTAAAGAAATGCCTAAGATTTCCATACCCGCTTCACGAGCTGCAATAGCTTCTAAAGTGGTGGACATCCCCACCAAATCAGCGCCCAGAATCTTCGCCATCTTCACTTCCGCAGGAGTTTCATAGTGAGGCCCGCGGAACTGAGCGTAAACGCCTTCTGGCAGAGTCGGATCAACACTGCGAGCCAAGTCACGCAAACGGGAAGAATACAGGTCAGTGAGGTCAATAAATGTAGCGCCCTCAAGCGGAGAAGCAGCCGTAAGATTAATATGGTCGCTAATTAAAACAGGTTGACCTGGTGCCCACGCTGGATTTAAACCACCACAACCGTTAGTGAGAACCACGGTATTAACACCGCAGGCGGCGGCGGTGCGCATACCGTGAGCTACTGCGCGCACCCCCTTACCCTCATAAAAGTGCGTACGGGAACCTAAAACCAAAGCTACCTTACTGGAAGGAAGCTTAATAGAACGTAAAGTAGCCCCATGACCAGCTACCGCTGGAGCATGAAAACCAGGAATTTCGGCTGCTGGAATCTCAGAAACTACCTCGCCAATCAGCTCAGCAGCTCCACCCCAACCAGAGCCAAGCACCAGCGCAATATCATGCTTCTCAACGCCTGAACGCTCGCGGATAACCGTTGCTGCCTGGGAGGCTAGTTCAAAAGGGTTAATATCGTTTGATTCAATATTCATAGCTATATATTCTACTCGGTTTCTAACTAGCTCACGTAGTTATCGGCGAACTGCTACCAGCAGGCCGTCACCAACAGGCAAAATAGTGGTCATAAAATCTTCAGAGTCAGCTAAATCCTTGCCGAGCTGGCGTATTGCTACTGTCTCTGGTTCACGACGAGCCGGATCAGCTACAGTATCATTCCACAGGGCATGAGCGACTACCAAAACCCCACCGCGGCGCAACATTCGAGTAGCTTCTGCAATATAAGCGTGATTTTGCTGGGGGTCGGCATCTAAAAATACTAAATCGTAGGCGCGAGCTGCCATACGCGGCAAAATATCTAGTGCCTGACCAGTGATTAAACGAGTCCGTGGAGGGCGCATACCCGCAGCCGCGAATGCGGTACGTGCAATCTTATGGTGTTCTGGCTCAATGTCAATGGTGGTCAATACTGCGTCGGCACTCATTCCGGATAGTAGCCACAACCCTGAAACCCCAGTGCCGGTGCCAATCTCTGCAACTGCTTTAGCACCACAACTTGCAACGATCATACGCAGGGCTGCGCCGACACCGGAAGTAATAGTATTAATACCGAAGTCGCGAGCATGCTGGCGAGCAGTTTCTAAAACTTCACCTTCGGGTATGAAGTCTTCACAGTAGGACCAACTGAGGGTTTTTTCGTTGCTCATTTCCGCTACTTTCTTAGTAAAATCAGGCTTTAATAAATATATTAACGGTTCTTGCATTTAAATGTGTCAGCGCTGACACGTACAATGAAAGTATGTCGTTTCCAATCTCTGGTCCTGAGTTTTTAGTCTTGCTTCTGGTGCTGACCGTCATTATCGGCCCGTCGCGTATACCAGAAGTAGCGAAGTCTATTTCTAAATGGCTTCGTGCTGCACGTTTGCAATTAGCTAAACTTCGTACGGAACTTGATTCAACAGGTGATTTAGGGTTAAACGACATTGATTTTTCCGCCCTCGATCCGCGTCAGTATGATCCACGCCGTTTAGTTAAGCAAGCTGTTCAAGAAGAAATGGATGAATGGAAAGCCCTACTGTCTCCACTCGGAAATAAAGAAAAACCGCATTCAGATTCTGAAAAAACAAGTGCTGCAGAGGTTAAAGACTCTATTATTGAAGTAGCTGAAGAAGTTGCCCACAAGGCAGTGGAAGAAGCTTCTGCACAAGCAGTTGCTCAAGCATTAGAAGCGGCAGGGATTAATCAACTGGTGCAATCTCAAAAATCCAGCGTCGGTTTTTCTCATAGCGGACATACAAAGAAACTTAAAATGCCAAGATACGGAGGTTTCTACAGGATTCAACCGGTTATGAAACCAGCTGCAGGGCCATCTCGAAGGGCTATCTCAAAACGACTTAAACAAAATAAGCAAAGGAATAGGAGTTAATAGTGGCTAAGGACAAGGACTTAGTTTACCCACTGTCCAAAGAGCGCTTGCAAGCACTTTTTGAGGCTGAGGGATACAAATACTACGTTGATAGCGATGGAGACTTAGGTGGTTTCTGGGATTTCAACACGTTTCATTTCGTATTAGCGGGTGAAAACCAGGAACTATTGCATATTTTGTGCCGTTCTCGTCGCGTACTCACCATGAAATACTTAGACGTCGTACGTGCAAAAATAAAGGAATTTAACGCAGAAAAGATTTTCCCAACCTGTTTCTACCGAATTTCTGATGAAGGCTTGTTGACTGTACACACACAGCTCACCTACGACTGGGAGCACGGCGTAAGTGACAGTCAGTTGGAAATGCAATTGCAGTGTGCAGTAACCACCAGCCGTCAGTTCTTTGAAGAACTTGAAGCTGCTCTTGATGCGTAAGGATAGATAAAATGGGTATGTTTTCAAAATTATTCGGTGCTGATGACGAAGGAGCACAGCAGATTCCAAATCTGCCGGAAGAAGCAGTTGAAGAACCTCGATTCCAGCCAGCAATACCTACAGGGGAACTAGCACCTCTGACGCTGGAACGCGTAACTCAACACTTTGATGAAGAAGGCTATAACTACGGTATTATCGACGCTGATCCAGCAGAAGGCTCTCGTGCGAAAATTGAATCCGGATGGGATGGTATCCCGTTCCTCTTTAACTTCAACGGACAGGAAGGCGAAATCCTCACCGTATTTGCGCAGAGCTCAGTAGACATTCCACTAGACGCAGAAGATCAGCTAGACGCATTCATTGAAAACTGGCATCGCGAACACTATTTCCCGAAAGTTTACACTCGCCGTGCCTCCGCTGACACTGCATTACGCGTATGCTGTGAACATTCCATCGACTTAGAACACGGTGTGACGGATAAACAACTAGCGCTACAACTCCACTGTGCAATCGCGACATCATTAGACGCGATTCGCACGGGATACGCAGAACTCGGCATTTCTTTAGAAGAAGAGGAAGCGTAAAACACTTTGTAGCAAATGAGGGTGTGGGCATTAAGCCTACACCCTCAACTATTTTCTCTGTGGATAACTTTTACGCGCGAACTTCAGTTCCCGCGTTTTTCCTGCGGGGGAACTGAAGTTCGCGCGCAACCATAAGGGTGAGCCTAAAAATAACCGAGGGCGGTCCCTGACTGTAACAGTTAAAGCCCGCCCTCGGAAAAGAAAAACTACTTAGGGGAAACCCCCAGCTGGCGCCCAGCTAAACCACGAGAATGCTTAGAAAGATGCTTAGCTAAAGCATTAATCACCTCAGAAGCATCCGACTCACGCAACGCCACTGGTGAACCCTCGTCGCCTCCCTCACGTAAGTTCACATCCAGTGGAACCTGCGCTAAAAGTGGAACCTCATAGCCCAGCTGTTGGGTAAGTCGAGTAGCAACAGTTTCGCCACCTCCCTCACCAAACAAATGCAACTGCGTACCATCAGGCTGAGGCAAGTAAGACATGTTCTCAACCACGCCAATCACACGCTGACGAGTCTGCCCAGAAATCGAACCAGCCCGCTCAGCCACCTCAGCAGCTGCCAACTGTGGGGTAGTGATAACCAAAATCTCCGCAGTAGGAAGCAACTGAGGAATAGAAATAGCTACGTCACCAGTGCCAGGAGGCAAATCGAGTAGCAGCACATCCAAATCGCCCCAGAATACGTCAGCAAGGAACTGCTGAATCGCCCGGTGAAGCATCGGACCACGCCAAACCACAGCCTGACCATCTGGCACAAACATACCAATGGAAATAACCTTCACGCCGTGCGCTACCGGAGGAATAATCATGCCATCCAAAACGGTAGGCTCATGGGTGACACCCATCATGCGTGGAATAGAGAAGCCATAAATATCAGCGTCAACGACACCAACCTTTAGACCCTGCTTAGCTAAAGCAGTAGCCAAGTTAGCAGTCATAGAAGACTTACCAACGCCACCCTTACCAGAGGTAACTGCAATAACGCGAGTCAAACAACCCGGCTTAGAAAAAGGAATCTCCTTTTCCTCAACGCCACCATTCAACTTCTCACGCAGAGCTTTCTTCTGCTCGTCAGACATAGACCCCATGACAACTAGTACATTCTCAACGCCATCAAGTGCCAGCAAAGCAGCTTCAACAGCAGAGTGAATGTGGTTTTTCAAAGGACAACCTGCGGTAGTCAATAGGATTTCAACTTCAACTGTTCCCTCAGAAATAGAAACAGTATTAACCATATTTAGTTCAGTAATAGGGCGATGAATCTCTGGATCCTCCACAGTAGCCAGAGCAGCCCACACGGATTCTTCGGTGATGATACTCATAGCTACTATCCTAGACTGAAATGCACAGTAAATGCTCATTCACAGGTAACCTAATAGGTAGAGACATTTAGGTAAGAGACGCTTCAGAAACGGTAGGCGTGAGTGGTAGCGGTAAACCAGGCTGGAGAAAGCACAGGGCTAAATCCCCAGAAAACAGGCAGTTTACGTCCTATCAGAGGGCTTGACGGTCTGCGTGCTTTGGCGGCCCTCGCTGTACTTGGATACCACTTGCTTCCAGGGCAAATAGTTGGTGGTTTCCTCGGTGTAGACGTATTCTTCGTTCTCTCTGGCTTCCTAATTACCTCACTCCTAGTTAGCGAATATGACCGCAAAGGCGCTCTAGACTTAAAACGCTTCTGGATTCGACGCGTACGCCGTCTCTTCCCAGCAGCTTTCCTGATGGCAATCGTTACAGTGATTGTCGCCGGCTTATTCAGCATTGACTTACTGGCAGGGATTATTCCTCAATTCCTAGGCGTTATTACGTTCTCATACAACTGGGTAGAAATCTTCCAGGGAGCCTCTTACTTTGATATTGCCAGCCCGCATTTGTGGACCAACGTCTGGTCACTTGCGGTGGAACAGCAGTTCTACCTGATTTGGCCACTTGTTACGGTAATCATCCTGAGGCTCCGCAAAAGCGCGCAGTGGGCAGTGCCCTTTGTATTAGCCATTATTTCAGCAGGGTTAATGGCCTGGTATGTAACTGACGCCAACGATTTTACCCGCGCGTATCAGGGGACAGACTCACATGCTTTTGGCCTCATGGCTGGCTCATCCCTAGCTTTCCTATCTGATAAGCCTTTCACCTCACACGCGCCATCCGCCTGGTATAACCGTTTTGCCCGTGGCTTTCTCAGCTGGGTGGGCTTAGTTGTAATGTTAGCAACTTACTATTTCATACCAGATAACCAAACCTGGGTTTACCCTGCAGGGATGCTCATTTCAGTTACTGCTACAGTGTTGGTAATTCAAGGTTTTCTGCCAACGGTAGACAGTGGATCAGGCCCGGGTAAACTCTTAGCTGGTTTCCTCTCCTTAGCTCCGTTCCGCTGGTTAGGGGAGCGCTCTTACGGCATTTACTTGTGGCACTGGCCAATCTGGGTGATTGTGGTAACCCAGTTCCCACGGCTCTCCACGTGGACAGTAGCCGTTGTAGTATTACTTCTTTCTGTACTGATCGCGCATCTGTCCTTTGAGTTCGTGGAAGAACCTATGCGTCGTAACGGTATTTTCCCAACTATTCGCGGTTGGTTGGGTGACTCAGTTACTTTGGGAGCACCTACGAAACTAGCTGAATATCAGGGACGTCGTTTTAGCTTCTGGCAGGCGCTGGCACCAGCATTAGCGTTAATCACCGTGCTGGGTGTAGTTTTGGGATTCTTTTTCATCGCTCCAGAAAAATCTTCGGCGCAGAAAGTTGTTGAAGCGGGGCAGGATAGTAAACCAAAGGGGCCGTTTTCTCTGCTGCGAGCAGATGCTCCGCAACTACCTTTTATTGCGCTACCGGAACTGCAGGAGCTAGATCCAGTAGACATCACTGGCCAGAACATTTATGTGCTGGGTGATTCTGTGACGGTGGCTTCTACTCCTTCACTTGAAGCCGTGTTCCCAGGAATCTATGTAGATGCGGCAGTGTCACGCCACATGTACCAGGCCCCAGAAATGATTGCTGCTGCCGCAACCACTGGACAGCTTCGCCCTTACGTGGTGGTTTCCCTGGCGACAAACTCTGAGGCAGAAATCCAGTACCTGGAAACTATTCTGAACGAGATAGGACCCACACGTCGCCTAATTTTAGTAACAGGTTTCGGGCCAGAACGTATTGAATGGATCGCTGCGTCGAATAAAAATATCCGTGATTTTGCGAAGAAGTATCCTTCGCGGGTGCGAGTCGCTAACTGGGATGAAGCAATCGCACCGCATACAGATTACCTAGCTTCAGATTTCATCCACCCCAGTGTCGAAGGTGGAGATGTATTTGCTGGCGAGTTGAAAACAACTTTAGAAAGCTACTATCAGAAAAAATAAGAGCAAGAGTTTTCGCCCCCCAGGGGTACTGAAAAGTTTTAAAACCGCCCTCGGGAATTAAAAAATTTCCGAGGGCGATTTGAATAAACTCCTAAAGTTTAGGACTCGGGAGTTTCTGACTGCACTTGCTGCGCCTGTAATTCCTCTAAAATAGAACGCAACTCTGAACGTACGAAGTCGCGGGTTGCCACATCATTCATTGCCTGACGCAAACTAGCGATTTCGCGAGTTAAATACTCGGTGTCGGACAGATTTCGTTCTGCACGACGACGATCCTGCTCTGCGGTCACACGGTCACGGTCATCCTGGCGGTTTTGAGCTAACAGAATCAGCGGAGCCGCATAAGACGCTTGTAGAGACAACATTAGGGTAAGTGCTGTGAACCCTAAATCAGCCTTATCAAACTGCAAGTGTGAAGGCGCCCAAGTATTCCACGCCAACCAAACGAAAACGAAAATACTCAAGTAAATCAAGAACTGCGGGGTACCTGAAAAACGAGCAATACGCTCTGCTGCAACACCCACAGCATCAGATTCCCAGTTTAAGTTTAGTGAAGGCAACCAACCCCGACGACGGGTAACGGGAGTGTCCATACGTTCAGACATCGTAGCGTTCCTCCATTTCCGCGTCAGTTACCTCATCTTCCTGATCACGCCAGTCATCAGGAAGCAGGTGGTCAAGAACGTCGTCTACAGAAACTGCACCTAAAAGATGTTTATTTTCATCGACTACCGGCAAAGCCGTCAGATTGTAGGTAGCTAATAGACGCGTAATTGTGCCGATGCTTGCATCCGGTTCAACTAACTCTATGTCAGTATCTAAGATAGTTCCCAGCAGAGTTTGCGGTGGCTCACGCAAAGCCCGTTGTGTATGCACCACCCCAAGTAGTTTTCCAGTAGGGGTTTCCAAAGGCGGACGAACCACAATGGTCATTGCTGCTAACGCTGGGGGAATATCCTGGCGACGCACACTTGCTAAAAGTTGCGCAACAGTAGCATCAGGTGGAAGAATAACTGGTTCGGTAGTCATCAAACCGCCTGCAGTGTAGTCTTCGTATTTCATCAGACGCCGCACGTCAGCAGCTTCATCAGGTTCCATCAAACTCAATAGCTCATCAGCGGTGTCTGGTTTCATTTCACCAATCAAGTCAGCTGCGTCATCAGGCTGCATGAGTTCCAAAATATCTGCCGCGCGTTTGCCATCTAAAGATTCTAGGATCGCAACTGAATGGGATTCTCCAAGTTCTTCCAGTACGTCAGCTAAACGTTCATCTGTGAGCTGAGTGGCAACTTCAAGCATTCGAGCTTCAGGGAGGTCGTGCAGTAAGTCAGCTAAGTCTGCTGGTTTAAGATCCTCAGTGTAAGCAATCATTGAGGTAGCGTCTTGCGTACCCATTTGCGCAGCTAAACTAGAAACCTGATTTAGCTCTACCATGAGAGTTTCCCCAGCTCGTTTGAAACCAAGGGTGGAGCGGCGCACACGCTCTACGAACAGGGAAGTGATACGCCATTCGCGTGGCATAGTTTGTTCAATCCCTACGTCACGAATCCGAACTGGGCCAGAACCATCCCGCATTTGTACAACGCGGTCAAACAGTTGGGAAACAACCAGGGTTTCTACGGCACGCTGGTTGAAACGACGCATATTCAGTAGCCCGGTAGTGATTACTGCTCCGGATTCTACAGAGGTAACGCGGGAAAGAGAAACGAAAATGCGGTGTCTACTAGAAACTTCAACTACCAGGCCAACAACTTGAGGTTGGCCACTGAAAGGAATAATAGAGACAACGTCATGGACCCGCCCGACTTTATCGCCAATTGGGTCGAAAACATCTTTGCCAGCTAGTCGCGCCACGAATACGCGCGTGCCTTTGGTACGTAGTGTAGTTGGTCCTTGAGTCACCCTTTAAGAGTATCGCTAAACCGAGGTATTTTTGTAGCTGAGTTTAAAATCGGTACGTTATTTTTCTGCTGATAGCGTTAAACCTGCTTGCCTACGAGCAAAGATTCAGAAATTCTGCCAGCATAGGAAGTATGAATTGGGACGTAGACGCATTTAATGATAAATCAAAGAGCCTGCTGGAAATTACCGGTTCTGAAGTAGCTGTATTCCGTACTCCGCAGCAAACTCAAGCTGCGATTAAGTTTGCGTCAGAACGCGGTGTGGACGTCTCTGGTTTGCGCGTAGTAGGCACTGATTTAAGCTCGGTAACATACATTGAGTCTCGGGTTACTGCCGCAAAGCATTTGCTGTCAGGAGTAATGACTGGCATGTGGTTTGCCGTGATTTTTACTTTTGGTTATTCCGTAATGTGGAGTGAACTGAATCCACTTATCCTCGGGTTGATTATTCTCGCGTCAGTATTGGGTGGGGTTACTTTTAATTCGATTACATTGGCGACTGGTTCAGCACGGAATCGTTTCATCACCCAAAAAGGTCTGGTAGCTGCCCGCTACGCAATTTTAGCTGAAACGCATATTCCACAGTACACGCAGTTTTTTGCTTCCGTACCGGGAAACCTGCTGCGTCCTGAGACGGTCGTGGCTCCTGATCAGCCGGAGGTAACCTCTCAGCCTAATATGACGGACTTGCCTCTCACATCCGGGTCAGTACCGTGCTCACAGAAACCTTCTGAGTATGGTTCACGTCCGGATGAGCAACCTCGTTACGGAGTACGCCTGCCGGTTTCTGAAGAGCAGGATTCTGCAGATTCTGCTAATTAGTCACATGGGAACTCGCGTTGCCATATGAGTTTTGTTTTCTTTAGTTCAAAAAGTCATATGCGAACGCGAGTTCCCATATGATTTTCCGAGGGCGGAACCTGGATCTATTTGTTTAGCCTCTGGACTAAACGTTGCATGAACTTATAGTCGTGAGCTTGCTCCCAGCTTACTCGTAGGACTTGTAAGCCCAGATTTTCAATCGCTAACTGTCTACGTTTTTCACTTGTTTTATCTGGGTCGAAAGCGTATTTTCCACTACCGTCGCATTCGATTATCAGACGATTAGTGGGGAGGAAAATATCTGCGTAATATTGAGAGCCTTCAGTAAAGATTGGGAATTGAAGGGATATTTCAGTAATCCCTGCTTCAATGAGGAATGCGCGAACTTTGGATTCCAGTGGTGATTCAGCCAGCGGGTTTAGCAGGCATAAACGTGAAGATACTAGTTTCCGCAAACGTTTTGGCAAAAACTCGTTGGCAACCTGCAGGGTAGTAGCTTTTAATTCGGCGTAGGCTGCAAGCTGTGCAGGTGACAGTGAGTGAGTACATTTGAGGGTTTTGCGTACTAAAGCGTCGCCGAGCATTAGTGCTTGTTCAAGCCGGTCTTTAGATAAAAACTCAGCTAGCAGGTAGGGCGTGTCGAGAATCGGCAATCCTTTGATGAAGTTTCTGCATGTGTTGGGGTAGCGGCGTAAATGACGGTGTACGTCGATTCCTCCTCTGCCTTCTAGAACTCCGACTTTCGAACTGGAACGGCGGACTTTATCAAAGAAGAGAAGGTCAAGCTGTAGGGGAAGCTCTGCCGTGGGTAGTTCTAATGCAACGGCTGCGACTAAGTCGGTGTATGCGAAGTCAGTTTTACTAGCTTGATAGGTGCGAGTTGCCAGGGAGAGGATTTTTGCTTCAAATAGTTCCCAGGCGGGTAGGTTTTCAACGTAGAGTAGAGTTTTACCTCGATGTACTAGGTTCTCGACGATTTGAGGAACTGCATCGACATGAAATGGAGATTGACAGGCGAGTTTTTGAGTCTTCATGTTATGCAGATTACTGGGATTAGTGGAATAAAACTTGAAGTAGTAGAAAAACTGTGGATAAGTCTTTTGCCGTAGCCTGCTTGTGGAAAACTGATTTTCACATGCGAACGCTCTTTGGCATGTGAATTCTGGAGCGCACGAGGCAAAACCTCATATAACAACGCGAGTTCGCATATGACTTTTAAAGGACAAAGACCAAAAAGTCATATGCGAACTCGCGTTACCATGTGATTTTAGGGAAATACCCCTAGCTGTAAATACTGGTACAGAGACCTAGCAGTGGAACTCAGGAGTTTTGCACGCGCTGCATCCAAGCCTCAATATCAGCGATGGTACGAGGAATATTCTCAGAAATACGCGTTACCGAACCATCTGCATTCACGATAATGTCATCTTCGATGCGTACGCCAATACCACGGAATTCTTCAGGTACCGCCAAGTCATCTGCGCGGAAGTACAGGCCTGGCTCAATGGTGAAACACATGCCTGGTTCCAACACCGCATCGACATACATTTCGCGACGTGCCTGCGCACAATCGTGAACGTCCAGACCTAAGTGGTGGCTGGTGCCGTGTGGCATCCAGCGACGATGCTGCTGTCCAGTTGGAAGCAGGGACTCTTCCTTAGGAACTGGCAGGATGCCCCATTCTTCTAGTCGTGCTGCGATAACTTCCATAGCGGCTTCGTGAACCTCGCGGAAACGACAGCCAGGGCGGTTAGCTGCAACTAGTGCTGCTTCACATGCATCCAGCACAGCCTGGTAAATCTTGGCCTGCACTTCAGTGAACTTACCGTTTACTGGCAGAGTGCGGGTAATGTCTGCAGTGTAGAGGGAGTCTACTTCTACGCCGGCGTCTACCAGAATCAAATCTCCTTCGTTTACTGGACCGTTGTTGTTAATCCAGTGCAGGGTGTTTGCGTGGTTGCCGGAAGCTGCGATAGTGTCATAACCAAGGCCGTTTCCTTCTTCACGAGCCCGCGCGCCGAAAGCCCCTTCGACTACGCGTTCGCCACGCCAGTGGTTGATAGCGCGTGGCAGTTCTTTAATGATTTGGTCGAATCCAGCGTGAGTGGCTTCTACCGCTAGTTCCATCTGCTTAACTTCGTAAGCATCTTTGCATAGGCGGATTTCAGACAGGTGCTCAAGTAAAGCATCGTCGTCTGCGGTTGGGCGGGTGGCGTTGGATTCTGCGCGGAGTTCATCCACGAGGGCGGTCATTGCCGGGTCTGCTTCACGAATAACTCGCAGTGGTGCATTGTCAGTTGCTAAGCGCTCGCGGAGCGTATCAATATGAGCGCATTCTAAACCGGTGAAAACGCTCATTTCTTCGAGTGACATGCGGGCCCCCACCCAGAATTCACCGTAGCGGGCGTCAGCGTAGAATTCTTCGGAGTCTCGTGGTGCGCGTGGTTTGAAGAAGAAAACTGCCTGATGGGAACCGTCAGCCTGTGGGTCAAAAACTAGTACTGCATCTGGTTCGAGTTCTGCGCCTAAACCGGTGAGGTGTGCGAAAGCGGAGTGTGCGCGGAAACGGTAATCGCAGTCGTTGTTACGTACCTTTAGTGGGCCAGCTGGTACGACCAGGCGCTCACCTGCGAATGGTGCGGCGGCACGAGCATGACGGGCTGGTAGGTAGTCAGCTACTTCTTGGCGATCTGGCCCGGCTGGGCGAGGACCCCAGTTAGAACCAATGAAGTTTTTGAAAGCGGTAGAGTCAGGACGGTGAGAGCGGTTAGAACCGCGGTTCTCTATCGCTTGGGTTTCTTCTTTTGCGTTAGTTTTTTCTGTCATAGTTATATTGTGCTATTTTTTAGCACGCATTACATCCCCAGTTCAGTAATCAGCTTCGGAATATAGTCAGGTAGTCTCATGTTTAAAACTGTGCGCATCGACTTACACGTGCATTCGCATCTTTCTGACGGCACTGACACGCCTACGGAACTTATGCAAAAAGCCCAGGAAGCTAACCTGGATGTTATTGCTTTAACTGACCATGATATTACCAGCGGGTGGGAAGAAGCTGCTTCTCAGGTGCAGACTACGGGGGTTAGTTTGGTACGGGGGATGGAACTTTCTTGCGCATGGCAGGGTATTACGGTTCACCTTCTTTCCTACTTGCATAATCCAACTACGGCCGCGTTGAATGAAGCCCAGGAAAAGACTATTAATTCAAGGTTTACTCGTGCCGCGGAAATGGTGGATAGGCTGGCAAAAGACTATGAGATTTCCTGGGAGACAGTTTTAGAATATGCGCCTGCCGAAGGACCGGTAGGACGCCCACATATTGCTGATGCTTTGGTCGCGAGAGGATATTTCCCAGACCGTTCTGCCTGCTTCAGGCAGATTTTGCATCCTACTAGCCCTTACTATGCGAAGCATTGGTCGTTGGACCCGGTGGAAGCAGTGGAGCTGGTACGCGCCGCCGGAGGAGTCCCTGTGATTGCGCATCCGCGGGCACGTAGCCGCCAGAAGCTTCTGCCTACAAAAGTCATTTTGGAGATGGCAACACATGGGTTGGCGGGGGTTGAGATTCACCACCGTGATAACTCATATGCTGATCGAGATTTCCTAACCGAGATTGCTTCAGCGTACGATTTACTAGTTACCGGCTCGTCGGATTATCACGGGCTGGGGAAGCCAAACCAGCTTGGCGAAAACTTAACTAAACCAAGTGTCCTACAAGCTATCGCCCAACAGGGAGAATTAGAGGTATTAACCCCATGAGCTCATGGATTGACTTAACTACTTTCATTTCCACTTTCACGATTTTGTTCGTGATTATGGACCCACCGGGTAATATCCCAGTGTTTTTGGCTCTTACCTCTAAGGCTGATAACTGGGCGCAGAAACGAGCTGCGTTCCAAGCAACCCTGACTTCTTTTTGTGTGATTGTAGTTTTCGCACTGTTTGGCCAGTACATTTTGGGTCTGTTGCAGATTTCGGTGGAAGCTCTGCGTTTGTCAGGCGGCGTGTTGCTATTCCTCGTGGCAATGGAACTTTTGACTGGGAAAGACCAGCAGGAACCTGATGCTACCGGTGATTATTCAGTCAATGTCGCTTTAGTTCCCCTGGGGACGCCACTACTGGCGGGTCCGGGGACGATTGTAGCTGTGATGGTGGCAGTAGCTAATGCTTCAGGTAACTTCGCGGCTACTGCTGGTGTTGCTTTGGCAGTGGTTGTCATGCACCTGGTCCTGTGGGTTTCGCTTTACTTCGCGGTGGCACTTTCGGGAGTTCTGGGCGAGGGAGGCACGCTGCTACTTACCCGTATTGCAGGTCTACTTTTGGCAGCCATTGCAACTCAGATGGTGGCCTCTTCTATCTTTGACTTTATCGCCACGAATAAACACGTGATTCTTGGCTGAAAGTATTAGTTAAATAAGTTTTGGGCCCCTCGTTGAGGGGCCCAAAACTAGTTTTTATTTAACTTTGTATGATTCGGGACAGGTAAAACCGTTGTTGATAAAAGCTTTTGCATTGCTAGTATCGTTATTTTCCAAAGGTTTGATGTTGTCTTGGAGGAAAACATCATAGTCTGGGAAATATTCAATGTCGGTGCTGTTTTTAAAATCTAAGAGTTGTTTAATCGCATGGTCACGTGCTTTAGTGTCGTGCTTTTCAGTAGCGACTACAGCTTCATGCATCCAGGCACATTGCCAACTCATGATTCCATCGACTTTGAAGAAACCTTCCTCGTAGTTGATTGTTTCAACAGTGACGGGAGTGGTTTCAGCTTCTTTTGAACTTAACGCTGATAGCTGTTCAATCTGGGTTTGGAGTTCAGGGATAGTTTCCATAGGCTCATGCTCAAACCCAGCTGGCATTTCATAATCCGCGTAAAATTCAGCTAATTCAGCTTCCTGCTGTTCTAAGGCGCGGTCAATGTTAGCTTTTAACTTTTGGACTGCCGCACTTGTTTGGGTTGCCCCTAATTGGTCTGCTAATTTCGTATCGTCCGAAAACAATCCACCAGCCTGGGAGGCATATAAACCTCCACAAATTAGGAGTGAGGTGGTGGCAGCTACAGCTAGAAATGATTTCTTGTACTTAGACATCTTCGGTTCCTTTCTTAGTAAGTTAAGGTTCCATTAAAAGTGCGGTAAGAACTATTTCCACAGAGCATTCCCTTAGTATTTATTTGGAAATATGTGGCAAAGTTACCCGGGGCTCCGCCAGTGCCCGGGAAAGTTCCGCCTCCTGAAGTTCCATTAATTTGAAGGCGTGTGAACTGTTGCCCATTTGATTTGTGGCGTAATCCTAGAGCCCAACTGTATGGGAAATGGACAGCGTTGTTAGGACGACCACCTGACAGCGTGCAAGTTCCATTATTGATGTTTCCGTAAAATGTTACGGCTACCCAATTTCGCTTGTAACGTACACGAGTGTACTGCGTTACGTCAGCAGCTACAGCTCCAGAGATGCTTTCCGAAGCAGCATCAACTGGTGGAGCAAATACTACAATCCCCCCGCGAATGCGAGTGCAAGGCCGAGGGAGAAAAACTTTTTCAGTTTCATGTCAGACCTTCCTTTTAGGATTTTATATACGACAGCTATGTCGTATATAAAATCCTAAAAGGAAAATGTAGATAAAACAAGAGAAATCTCAGATGTCTGATGTATTTAAACATCAATAATCTAAAATGCCTCCGTCAGTCTTCACGACGAATCCGGCGGCGACGACGCTGTGGACGCGCAGCCTCTCCTGACTTCGCTGGCGGTAAGCCAGCGCCATCCGCATTACGATTCGCACAACGCCCTCGGGAATCAGAATTCTGGGAGCCCACACGCCGCGAACGACGCTGGCTACCAGAACGATTCTGGCGACCAAAACTACGCCGCCCCTTTCCAGACACATCCTGGTATTCTTCCGCATCCAAACCTGCACGAGTCCGCTTTGCCCGTGGCAAACGACCCGAAACTTCAGTTGGGATATCTAAGTCAGTGTAAAGATGCGGGGAAGTATGGTAGGTTTCCAAAGGTTCTGGAACCCCCAGATTCAATGCTTTAGAAATCAAACCCCAACGCGGCACATCATCCCAGTCCACAAAAGTAACTGCCGTGCCAGACGCACCCGCACGCCCAGTACGCCCAATACGGTGCAAGTAAATTTTCTCATCCTCAGGACACTGGTAATTAATCACGTGGGTTACGTCATCCACGTCAATACCGCGGGCTGCCACGTCAGTAGCTACCAGGACATCAACCTTGCCACTGCGGAAAGCACGCATAGCTTGTTCTCGCGCGCCCTGCCCTAAATCACCGTGTAGTGAAGCTACCGCGAAGCCACGCGCCGACAAATCCTCAGATAAGGTAGCTGCAGTACGTTTCGTCTTTGTGAAAATCACTGCTAAACCGCGTTCACGAGCCTGCAGAATACGGGCTACGACTTCAATCTTATTCAACGCGTGGCAACGGTAAATTACCTGCTTAACAGTTTTAACAGTTGCCCCCTGATCGTCAGCTTCCTGCGCGCGAATATGCGTAGGCTGCTTCATGTAGCGACGTGCTAAAGCTACAATCTCACCTGGCATCGTCGCGGAAAACAGCATGGTCTGACGAGTCTGCGGAACTCGCGAAAGTAAGATTTCAACATCAGGTAAGAAGCCCAGGTCCAGCATTTCATCGGCTTCATCCAGTACAACCGTATTCACGCCGTGTAACTGCAAAACTTTACGCTTCAACAGGTCAATCAGACGTCCCGGAGTGCCTACAATCAGGTCAGTGCCTTTAGTTAGGGCATCAATCTGTGGTTCAAAAGCTGCTCCACCGTAGATTTCAGTGATTCGTACGGAGGTTTGTTTAGCTGCTGCGCGGAGGTCAGCTGCTACTTGTTTGCAAAGTTCACGCGTTGGCACAATCACCATGGCTTGCGGGTGGCCCTGGTAGTGAACTTCCGTGGCGTACTTGGCAGAAGCGGGGCCGTGAACTTTCATTAGGGTTGGTAGGCCAAAACCAAGGGTTTTGCCGGTACCGGTTTTTGCCTGGCCGATGATGTCACGTCCAGCTAATGCAACTGGCAGGGTGAGAGCTTGGATTGGGAAAGGGTAGGTGATGCCTTTTGCTGAGAGGGCATCGCAGATTTCAGTGTTGATTCCGAAGTCTGCGAAGGTTTTATCAGCTAACTCATTTTTGGAGAGTTTTTCGGAAATATCTGGGGTGGCGTCTCCAGCGGGTGCTTGGTACTCAACGCCGGCGAGGTTAACTACGCCAGCGGAATAGGTGGCATTCTGAGCCATATTTTCACTTTTCTTTCGATTCTTTTCTTCATCCTTAGTTTACGGGCTTTTCAGCGGTTTTTCGTATTTAACGCGGTTTTTAGGGGGAGTGTGACCAGAACCTGGATAGGTCCGTATATTGGGTGCGTTGGGGTTAAGATGGTTTCTAACAAGGTTGCGTTGTGTTTAAGGAGACGCTCATGGCAAGCGAAGTTTTAGCAAGTGTTTTGGGAATTTCTGCTTATTCCACTTTGGCTGCGCAGACTCGTTTAGCGAAGGATGCTGATCAGGCTCCGTTAGCTTCAGAAAAGATTGCGATGGCGCGAATGTCGGGGCAGGCGTGGGAGCGTTTCACGAAGATTGCGCGTCGGGCTGAGGCTGCGGGCGTTGATTTAGAAGCTGCGATTACTCCTTTCCGTGGTTTATTGGATGATTTGGATGCGCGGACTCGCCCAACTACCTGGTGGGAACGTTTAACGAAAACCTACGTGGGGGTGGGGATTTTTACTGACGCTATGCGGGCTTTGGCGACTGCTGCGGGTGAGGTTGAGTTTGCTGCTGATGTGAATGATTTTGGGCATGGGCAGTGGACGGTGGAGCGTTTGGCGGAGCTGACTGCTGCGGATGAGCAGTTGCAGGATCGTTTGTCTTTGTGGACTCGTCGTGTGGGCGGGGATGTTTTAGCTTTGGTGCGTTCTTTCTTCTTTACTCATCCGGAGATGTTGGGAGATGCGGATGCGGATGAGATTTTCGCGCAGATTTCTAAAGCCCATGATGAGCGTTTAACGGCTTTGCATTTGGTTTATTGAGTTGCGTTGGCGGGGGATTTTTAGTTTCCCGAGGGCGTTAAAAACCGGTTCCAGCTTTTGCTGGAACCGGTGTTATTTTGGTGGGTTTTAGCCTACGGTAAAGCCGACTTTGCGGACTTTTTCTTCGGCTACTTGGATGTATCCCAGGGAGTTAGCGGGGATAATCACTACGTTTCCGTTTTCTTCAACTAGTTTTAGTGGGGTTCCCTGTGCCTGGGAGTTTTCTACCTGGTGGAAGAGTTCGTCGGCATTGAGGTTGAGGTTGAGGCGCAGTTCGCGGGTGCAACCGGATACGCCGATGGTTACTACCATTGCAAGCTCCTTGTGTTTTCTGTTTTTCTTCTTCTAATCCTAAGGGGTTTATATGGTTTTAGCTAAGCGAAATAATTGTGTCAGTGGTATGTGGTTGAATTGTTTTAGCTAAAGAGTTTACTGGGCGTGTGCTGATTTGCTGAGTTAAGGAGGACTTTCAGTGGAATATAAGCTGAGTTTTGGTGCTTCAAAGTTGTTGCTTCCGCAGCTAGATGCGGTGCAGCAGAGTGTGCTCGAGCAGATTAAGAATGCGGTTTTAAGTGGGGTTGCTGCGGAAGGTTTCTTGATTTATGGGCGTCCGGGTGCAGGGCGTACTTCGGTGGCGTTGAGTCTTGCTGGTGAGCTGTTTACCGCGGGAGTTAAAGATGTGCTGGTGCTGGTGCCGGACCGGTTGCGTGCGGATTACCTACAGGCGACGGTAGAGTCTTTACTTCCAGGCATTGTACGTCCGGTGAAAACTCCGGTGGCGTTAGCTTATAAGTATTTACAGACCTGGTACGTAGAGCGGGCAGAGCCTCGTTTATTTCCGCAGCTTTTAACGGGGGCGCGGGAAGATATTGAGTTGGCACAGTTGTTGGAAACTTGTGCTGTTGAGTGGCCGGAGAATATTCCTGCTGATTTACGAGCGCTACCGGCTTTCCGCATGGAACTTCGTAACCTTTTTGAGCGGGCACGTGAAGCTGGTTTGGATGGTGCTGGTTTAGTTGCTTTAGGTGAATCCGAGAGGGAAGAAATCTGGGTAAGTGCCGGTAAACTCTTGCAACTGTGGGAAACTTTACCGCTTAGCGTGGGCAGTGCTGAAACGCCGGCTCTTTTAACTACTGCGCAACTGCAGGAAACGGCGGCGCAGGTAATTAGTGCTTGGTCTGTAGAGGCAGAAAAACAGCAGGTGAGTGCTGCGCTTGAAGTTCCCCGGGTGGTGATTGTTGATGATTTGCAAGACTGTACGGTTGCGACTTTGAATTTGTTGGTGGCGTTAGCAAAGCAGGGGACTGTTATTGTAGCGACAGCTAATCCAGATATTGCAGTCGCCACTTATCGTGGTGGTGAACCGCATCTTGATGGTCGGTTCAGAGAAGCCCTGCAGGTGAGTACACTTCAATTGGGGCCAACTTACCGTGGAAACCAAGTGCTTTCTAAAGTCGTGGATAAACTTACGGGTTTCTTGCCTGTAGCCGGTGGTGCTGACCGCAGAAAATTTGGGTCAGTTAATGCGGATGAGTCTGCTTCTGCGGGGGTTGCTCAGCTTTATGCTTCTGCTTATCAGGAAGTTACGGGCATTATCCGACAGCTAAACTATCAGCATTTGCATGAAAAAGTAGAGTATCAGGATATGGCGGTGATTGTCCGTCGCAGTCACGAGGTAGAGCATTTCCGGCAAGCACTGGTACGCAATGGGATTCCTACTTCTGTTAATTCGCGCGCAATTACTTATTTACATAAACCAATCACCGCGATGTTGCTGCTATTACTGTCCGCAGAAAACGTTGCGGTAAAGGTGTTGACGGACGAATTCGGACAGCAGTTGGAAGTCCAGCAGGAACTGTTGATTTTAGAACAGTTGGTGCGTTCTCCTCTGGTTAAAATAGATCCGCTTAAACTTCGCCGGGTAACTGATTTAGTAGGACAGTTAAGTGAACGTGAGTTAAATTTGTGGGAGCTGTTCACTAAAGTTCAAGAGCTTGACCGTGCTACCGACAAAACCTCAGATGAAGCTGAGCGTGCTATTCGAAAGACGTTGAAAACTACCGAAAACCAGGCAACTGTACAGGTTATGTTGCAGTGCCTGAGCCTTATTCATCTTGGGCGGGAATTACAGGAAGCCTCTCCAAATGTTGGAGTTTGGAAACTGTGGCAGGCTACTGGTTTGGAGGACTCTTTTGTAAAACTAGCTTTAGCGGGTACTTCCGAATCGGTGAGTGCAGATGATCGTTTAGATGCGGTTATCTCTCTGTGCCGTACTGCGGATGTGTGGCAACAACGTCATCCGGAGGGAACCGCATTAGATTTTGCTAATGAGCTGGTCGCACAGACGATTCCTTCGGATAACTTGGCTACTATCGCACAGCGGCCAGCAGGCATCGAAGTTCTTACTGTAATGCAGGCAGCCGGGAGACAGTGGCCAGTGGTTTTTGTTGCGGGCGTACAAAGCGACGTTTGGCCAAACCTTGCTATCCGTAACCGTTTAACTAAAGCTTCACAGATTTCCTTGAAAGTTCATCACCCCGAGCTTAAGGGCCTGCCTCAGACGCAAATTTTTAAACAGCTGAAATTACAGTCCCGCGTGGATGAGCTACGTACTTTCGTAGCTGCAGTTTCACGCAGTTCTGAGAAGCTTTTTATAAGTGCAGTAAGTGGTGAAGATACTGCGCAATCAGTTTTCTTTGATTTGGCTGCAGAAGAGTTCTTATCTGCTGAGAGTGTTTCGGATAATTTTGACGTGCTTCAACAGATTGTTGAACTCCGTGAGTTACCAGTGGCAGAAATGCGTCCGTTAGTAGCTAAATTACGGCGTTTATCTGCCCAAGACACGCAGCTTTTAGAAGCCGAAATAAACCCGGAGTTAGCAAGGGTAGCAGAACAAATTCTTGCTAGTTTAGCCCTCCAGGGAGTCCGTATAGCAGATCCGTTGAACTGGACTGGAACCCGTTTAGAAGAGATATCCCATGCTCCAGTTTTTCCTGGTGATAAGCCCGTGCTTTCCCCGTCTGCGATTGAGTCACTTTTGAATTGTCCAGCGCAATGGTTCCTTTCGCGACATGGTGGAAGTCGGAAGTCAACAGGGGCAGCGGGATTAGGCACATTGATTCACACAATTGCAGAAAAATATCCGCACGGTGATGCTGAACAGATGTTAGCTGATTTAGAAATCTTCTGGGACGACGGGGAATATAATCGTGAAACTGAACTAGGGCGACGCGCTTACACTGATGCGCGAGAAAAAATCGTTAAATTAGCACAGTGTTTTGCTGATTTCGGAAATGGCGAAGTAGAAGTCGAAAAACGAATTAGCGTTGATGTTGGCATAGCCACCATTATGGGGGTCATTGACCGCCTGGAGCATATTGATGGCGCAGTACGTGTAACCGATATTAAAACGGGGTATGTGCCAAGTGTGAAAGAGACGCAGAAACATAAGCAGTTGGCTTTCTACCAGTATGCGTTGATGAAAGCTGGCTATGAGGTTATGGGAGCTCGGCTACTTGGCTTAAGGGAAAAAGATCCGGCTAAGTATATTCAGTCATCAATCATGGGAGATACTGAGATTTCCAAAGAACTTTTAGCCAATACAGAAGCTGATTTGCAACTTGCTGTTGAGAGAGTAAGAGGGCCTTTCTATCAACCAATCGCAGGGAGCCATTGTGATCGGTGTGCAGTGCAGGCAATGTGTCCACTTAAAGATGAGGGATTGAGGACAATCGAATGATGAGACTACAACGACAGCCTCTTTTAAGTGCTGCAGACTTAGCCGTGGGTAGCGTAGCGCCGGGAACTAAGGTTTTCCTCCGACAGTTGAACAGCAAGAGATTATTGAAGGACCAGCTGTACCTACCCTAATCGTGGCGGGAGCCGGTTCCGGTAAGACTGAGACCATGTCTCAGCGTGTACTTTTCCTACTGGCTAACTATGGGATTGCTCCTGAGCGTGTGCTCGGCTTAACTTTCACTCGAAAGGCAGCTGCAGAGTTTGCCCATCGTCTGCGCAAACGTATTGGATTCCTTGCTTCAAGTGGTCTACTAGCGGAAGTTGAAAATGACCCGTGGTTTGCTGCTTCTGTGAACGTTTCAACCTATGACTCTTTTGCTGGAAACTTAGTGAAAGAACACGGTGCTTTAGTTGGTGTAGACCCTAATGCGCGTCTTATCACTGCCGCAGCTAGCTGGCAGATTTTGGATGACTTGATTAGTACCTATCAGGGGAAATTACCTGAAAAAGCACCTGCAGAAATTCGTAAGGCAGCTCTGCATTTAGCTAATGAAATGACTAGCCATGGGGTTACGATAACAGCTTTAGAAGCAGAGTTAGCACGTTGGGAAGAGGGGATTAAAACTACGCCACTTACCGGGCGTAAGAAGAAACTGCCACGATATTCGCAGAGCCTTCTCGATAAGATTTCTGAAAGAAGATTGCTCTTGCCGCTGATTAAGAAATTCAACGACTATAAGCGTGCGCATAATCTACTGGATTTTACTGACCAAATGGCGGTAGCCCTGGAGATTGTACGAAACTTCCCAACTGTAGTTGCAGAAATTCGTAGCGAATATGACGCTGTACTCTTAGACGAATTCCAAGACACTTCAGTGGGACAGATGGAGCTGCTATCCACCCTGTTTAAGGATATGTCCGTGACAGCCGTGGGCGATCCTAACCAGGCAATCTACGGTTGGCGTGGAGCTTCAGCGGCATCGTTGGATCTTTTCCCAATTATGTTCGCTCAACAGATGGAGACCAAGACTTTTTCTCTCTCAAAAGCATGGCGGAATAAGGAAAATATCCTTGATTTAGCTAACTTAATCTCTGCACCTCTGGCTCAAAAAACTTATCCGGGCGTAGATGTTATTAAACTGGTGGCTTCTAACTCAGAGGATGCGGATAAAGGTAAGATTAGTGTCTTTTATCCGGCAACTAACGTGGAAGAATACCGTTACGTTGCGGAACAAGTGAAAAAGTGGAAGCAAACTTATATTGACCCACACAGCGGAGTAAACGACGAAACTTACGCAATCTTAGTGCGCTCTCGCAGACACTTCCTTCCCATGATTGAAGCATTAGAAGCACAGGGCTTAGAAGCAGCAGTAGTCGGCTTAGGTGGGTTAGTCACGCAACCAGTCATTGCTGATTTGCGCGCAATTCTAGCGGCTTCAATTGACCCGCTGGATGGGCCAGCTGTGATGAGGTTACTAACTAATCTGGATCTAAGCGCTCGTGACATTAAGGTCCTGTACAGCTGGGCAACCCAGCTGAGCAAAAAACGTAACTCTTTGGAAGTAGGCCGACAAGAGTTCTTATTAGATGCCGTAGACAATCCGCCGGAAGTTGGCTGGTCAGCTGACGGGGGTGCAGGTTTTTCAGCCCGAGGACACCAACAAGTACAGTTGTTACGCGATCGTTTAGCAGCAGTCAGGGCAGTGCTGGACTTTGACGTTTCCTACATTGTTTCTAAGGCAATCCGCGTTTTTGATTTAGATGTGGAAGTAGATGCTGATCCTTACTTGAACTTGGCTGGCACAGCCGTTGACGCTTTCTTAGAAATCGCCAATGACTATGCGTCACAAACTGAGTACGCAAATTTGGCTAACTTCTTAGATTGGTTGGAAACCACAGTTGAAGCTGAGCAAGGGTTGAAAGCTCCTACAGCACAAGTTGATTCTTCGGTAATCCAGATTATGACCGTGCATCAGGCGAAAGGCTTGGAATGGGATCGCGTCGCTGTAATCGGGCTAAATGAGGGTGGGTTCCCCTCTTATGAGGGGGCGCACTTTATCAAGTACGAGAATCCGGCTACGTTAAAGAGTGGATTTAGTTTTGATGCTCGCCCTCAGTCAGGTTGGTTGGGGACGATAGCTGATCTGCCCCACAATTTACGTCAGGACTACACTTTTAAGGGTGAAGCTCAAATCTTGCCTGGTGTTCCTGAATTTGACCAGTATGAGGATTGTGATGCCTTAGAAGCGGCTATTGAAGCGTACCGTCTGGATTTAGCCTACTACCAGGAACGCGAAGAGCGGCGCTTGGCTTATGTGGCGTTCACTCGCCCAAAGAAAGAACTGGTTTTATCAGGAGCCTGGTATCGTATCGGCACAAAAAGCACCCAGCTTCCCTCGCGCTATCTTACAGAGGGGATTCATGCGGGAATCGTTAACCCAACTGTATTTGCAGATGCAGAGACCACGGAAGTAGAAGCTGCAGAAAACTACAGTTTTTCTGGACCAGCGTTAATTTGGGATGCACCTGACTTAGATGTCGAGAATCTAGTGGTAAATCAAGAAACTACTCAGATTCCACGCAAACCTGGTGTTTCACGCAAATTGATTAATGACAGTGGTAGTCGAGTTTTATCGCAGATAGCGCAAAGACTAAACACTAGTGGCATGGAAATCACCGAGCTTGATTTTGACCCTGCTGATAAGCAACAAGCAGAACTGATCTACACTGCGCAACGTGCCTTAGATGCTTACAAGAAACGTTTAGCGGATAAAACTATAGAAGTATCAGTTGAACGTCTTTCAGCTACTTCAGTTACCTCGTTACTGTTACACCAGAAAGAATTCGCGCAACGTCTGCGTCGTCCTGTACCTGCGGAACCTAGCGACGCTGCTTTACTGGGTACTATTTTCCATGCGTGGGCACAAACTTGGTGCCAAAAAGCTGGGCAAGCTAGTGCAGAAGCTGAGCCTCTGCAGGCAGAAACCGCAGAGAACAGTGCCGAAACAACAGTTTCATTTGACCCCGATACGCTAACTCAGAAACAAAAACTGCAGTTAGGTAAGCTACAGGAACGTGCTAAAGAAATCTTCACAGACGAACTGTCTACAGTAGTGGGCCTCGAAGTACCGTTTTCTTTAAAACACGAACAGCTTACGATTCGTGGTCAGATTGACGTGCTGGCGAAAGCAGATGGAAAGTGGCGGGTAATCGACTGGAAAACTGGGCGCCCACCCGTGTTAGATGAAAAACATCGAGAAAATAATTTGAGCTCTCATTTATCAGGGTACTTAGGGCAGCTGGCGCTTTACCGTAAGGCTATCGCCCAGCAGCAGGGAGTAGCTGAGAATGAAGTCGAAGTTGAACTTATTTTCCTAGGTGGAGATGACTCTTATAGTCCGCAACAAAGGCGCATCAGCTTATCGCAGCTGCAAACTTATTTTGCAAACGTGAATATTGAACAACTATTCGCTGAGCTTTTCACTCAAGGGTAGGACTTCATTAAGAACCACGGTTAGTGCCTCTGGATCAACTTCAGAGGCACTTTCTGTACCAGCCGCAGCTACTACAGCTTCAGCTACGTCTAAGAGATTAAATTCTGGACGTTCAATCTCAGCATGTTCAGGCACTAAAGGCTCGTCACCTAGAATCTCAGCCAGTTCTTGCAACATTTCTTTAGCTTCCGCTACAATCGTCGCATCTTGTAGTCGCAGACCGTGCAACAACCAACGCAACACCGCGAATTCAGAGAGTAAGTAAGCTCGTGTAACCAGGTGAATATCAGCATTTTTGCGGGCAAACATGTAAGCGCGGATGAATTCTTCCGCTACTTCCTGGCTATCAACAGTAAGTAAAGTTGCTAAGTCTTCAGCGGGATCGCCCAAACACGCAGCCCCGAAGTCCTTCATGCCAGTAACGACACCATTAATGCTGAGGAAAGCATCAACATCAACATTCGCGTGAATCGGAGTCGTCGCGAAGTTAAATAAGGCATCGTCATCTAACGCCATTTCCCAACGATGATATAGATTCTGCGGTAAAGACCAGGCAGTTGCGCCCTCGGAAAGCTGGGAACGTAAGCGTTCCCGACAGTCCGCTGCTGAATAAACTGGTAATCCGGTGCGTTCAATAATCTCAGCTGGCAGAGAATGTAAAGCAGCTAACGCCCGACCCATGGACCCAGCTAGAGTAGCGGATTCTTCCAGTTCAGTTTGGTCAGCAACTTCCCCAGAAAGCTCAGTGTGAATGAACAGAGGGACGGTTGCGTTCGCGCGAGTATGCGCAGCGGGGACCGGCACGTCGAAAGGAACTAAGCCTTTTTCCCACGCGCGGTGCAGAAAATGCAATAGGGTAGTTTGGGCTTCTAATTCGGCACCTGCAGCGTCAGTTAGGGGCGCAACAATTACCCAGTGGTCGCCTCGAGAATCAATAACTCCCTGTCGCATGAAAGTGCCGTCGTTTTCGCTGGGCTGCGTTAAAGCAACCACGTTGAAGTTTGGGAAAACAGCGCAAGCGTGGGCGGTGAGTGAGAGGGGAGTTAGTGCTTTCATACCTACTACCGTAAAACAGTTTTCGTCTGCGGTCAGGTAGGCACGCAACCGAAACGGCGAAGAGTTTTCCACAGGCTAGAGTGAATCGCTGACAGGGTGAATGGTTTTAAGTTAATTTATGTTTAACGACAATGTAGTTGGAAGGATGAAACATGGTGGCAATAGAAGTCAGTGAGCGTCGCCAGTGGGTGCGCGCTAAAGTAGCGGAAATTGGCTTCGACCCCGTGTTAGAAAGTTCTTTACTGAAACAGGTGGTGGCAGACTCGTTTACTCGTTTCCCGGCTGCTGATAGTGATCAAGAGCGCGCCCATACCACGCAACTTCTGGCAGAAATTGGCGGGTATGGGGAGCTGCAACAGTTTTTAAATGACCCGTCTGTGGAAGAGATTTATATTAATTCGCCGGCAAAGATTTTTGTTGCGAAAGCTGGTAAGTCAGAGCTTACGAATCTGATTATGACGGCTGAGGAAGTTAAAGACTTAGTCGAACGAATGCTTTATCATTCTGGTAGAAGATTGGATCTTTCAGTTCCTTTTGTTGATGCTATGTTACCGGGCGGAGAACGACTACATGTAGTGATTCCTCCGGTGGCGGGGCGAGAGTGGTCACTGAATATTCGCAAGCATTTAAAGCAAAAACATCGGTTGGCAGATTTGGTTGCGTTGAATATGCTTCCCGAGGGCGCCGCTACCCAACTTATTGAAGCCATGGCTACCGGTAAAACTGTGGTGGTTTCCGGGGCAACTCAAGCAGGTAAAACTACGTTTCTGCGCGCTTTAGCTCAAGAAATCCCCGCTAAAGAAAGAATCCTCACTTGCGAGGAAGTATTCGAACTGAACCTTAACAACTATGACTGTGTTGCCCTGCAGACACGTAATGCCAATATTGAGGGAATCGGAGCTGTAACTCTCCGAGACCTGGTTCGCGAGTGCATGCGTATGCGTCCAGAGCGCATTATCGTAGGGGAAGTTCGTGGGGCAGAATCCCTAGACATGCTTCTAGCATTAAACGCGGGGGTGCCCGGAATGTCCACGATTCATGCAAATAGTGCTGCGGATGCGCTTCGTAAACTCACGATGCTTCCTCTACTAGCAGCCGATAACGTTTCCTTACAGTTCGTGATTCCCACAGTTGCAAACTGTATTGACTTAGTAGTGCATCTCGAACGTGAAATGAATGGTTTTCGTCATGTAGCAGAAATTAGTCAGGTTACGGGCAGAAGTGAAAACGGGCATATTGAGGCAGTTCCACTGTGGAAATGGAATGGGGCAGACCTAGTGCCCACAGGCTTAACCTATGAGCAGGCAGGCCATTAAAATGGAACTACTTTTAGGGATTCTGCTGGCAGCTGGCGTGCTACTAGTTTACGTAAGTGTGTTGGAAATTCAGATTAGTAGTGAATCGGTGCTGCTGGTGAAAGCTCACCAATTTAGCCAGCTTTTGTTTAAAGCCGGTTTGGTGGGAAATCAACAGTGGCTATTCCTCATAGTAAGTATCCTCATCCCCCTGCTAGTTGGGAGCCTAGTATTTACACTAACCCAGGTGATTCCTGTAGCAGTGGCAGTTGCGACCGCAGTCGCACCACTTCCGTGGGGTTGGCTGCGAGCCCGCTTACAAAAACGACAGCAACTATTTGCTGGAGCTTGGCCAGATATCGTTGACTCATTGCTGACTGCAGTCAGAGCCGGAGTTTCCCTCCCTGAGGCAGTAGTACAACTAAGTCACAGTGGTCCAGAAATCACGCGAACCTACTTCCAACACTTCGCCATGGAATATCGCAGTAGCGGCAAATTTGATGTCGCCTTAACCAGCCTACAATCCAACTTTGCGGATAAAAATTCTAAACGAGTATTTGAAGTCATCCGTTTAGGCAGGGAAGTAGGCGGTAGCGAAATGGGAAATATCCTTAGAGATTTATCAGCAATGATGCGAGAAAACCTCCGCATCAGCGGAGAAATCCAAGCCCGCCAGTCCTGGACCGTAAATGCCGCACGCCTGGCAGTGGCTGCTCCTTGGATTGTACTTCTCATGATTTCCATGCGCACTGATGCAGCCAGCTCCTACAGCACCACTAACGGCATGATGATTCTGGCACTCGGAGGTATAGCTTGTACTTTCGCATACTGGCTAATGCAAAAACTGGGAAGTTTCGATAGGGAACTCGATAAGTAAACCGAAGAACAAACAGGAACTAGAATGTCTCTAACAACTCTCCCAATCATTACCGGACTCCTACTAGGTGTCGGGATGATCCTCTGCGTAGAAGTCATCAGAAACCGCCCTCGGGAATTGGAAACCCGCGTATTCATCTACCTGTGCGTTCCCAAAGAAACTGCTCCCAGCAGTCGGATCTCACACTCGCTAGACTTTCTCACCCCACTTTGGAATGCCCTTGGATCTACTAATGAAAGCGTTCGCGCCCGCCTAGAAACCCTAGGAAACTCCCAAGAAGTAAGCGGATTCAGACTCATTCAAGTTGCCACCGCAACTTTCGGAGCACTCCTTATTGGACTCGCCATAATCTTTGGGAAAGCCGGAAATCTTACCGTATTACAGTGGCTACTCATTACCAGTATCAGTTTCACCTTAATCACAGTCGGCTGGGATAAGCTCCTCACTTACCGAGTAAACACATTTTCCAAGAAACTAAACTCCCAAGTAGCTGATGCAGCGGAACTACTTGCCCTGGTAATTTCAGCTGGCGAATCAGTACCCGGAGCATTAAATCGAGTTGCGAAAGTAAGCGGGCCCCAAATGGCATCGCAACTTGAAAGCGCGCTCACCCAAATCGCACAAGGAACCGCAGTCTCAAAAGCTTTGAAAACCCTTGCTAATAAAACCCCTAGCGTCCAGCTACAACGACTCTTAAACACCCTCGTATCCGGAATGGAAAGAGGCTCATCACTGAGCGAAATCCTGCGTCATCAAGCAAAAGACCTCCGCGAAGAATCACTTAGAAACCTACTGGAATCAGGCGGACGCAAAGAAATCGCCATGCTAATTCCCGTCGTCTTCCTGATTCTTCCCGTCACCGTCATATTCGCACTCTACCCGGGGCTAATTGCCCTAAAGTTCTAACCCAACCGAAAGGAAAATAAAATGGTTCTCCCACATTTTGAACGGATCCTCAGCTTCGTCATCGCACACCTACCACAATCCAAAGCAGAATCTGAAGCCGGAGACGTCCCAGGCTGGGTACTTGTCACCCTAATGACCGCTGGGCTAGTAACCATGATTTGGGCGCTCGCGGACCAGGCTTTACGTGACTGGTTCCAACAGGCAATTACTTCCGTAGTACATCCGTAGAAGTATTAATGCGAACAAGTTTGAAAGACGAGTCTGGGTCAGAAATCGTCTCACACGTCCTGGTGCAGGTACTGGTCTTAATTTTAGTCAGTGCCACTTTGCAGCTAGCATTTGCACTGCATATACGTAACTCAGCGGTAGATGCCGCTTCTGAAGCAGCGCGATATCTGAGTTTGCGCAATGCCAGTGAAGCGCAGGCAAGGTTGCGTGCACAGGCGCTTTTGGAAAGTTCTTTCGCAGGCACGCAAGCAACGGTTAGTTTTCGATTGGAAACTGTTGGTGAGTTAGATAAGGTTACAGCGTCAGTGGCTACCACTCTTCCGATTATTGGCCCGTGGGGATTACCAGAGAGCCTACAAGTTGAAGCATCTGCTTGGAGGCGGCATGAGTAGGTTCTTACAGCGGAAAAATACCTACAGGGTTAATTCTGAATCTGGCAGAGCTGAATCCGGTGAAGCTGTTATTGAATTCATTGGTTTAGCGGCAGCGATTTTGATTCCGCTGGGTTATTTGGTTCTTACACTTTCGCAGGTACAAGCCTCTGTCTTTGCGTGTGAAGCGGCTGCGCGTCAAACTGCGGTTTTACAATCGCAGGGGCAGGGCAATGATGATTTAGTTTCAGTCCAAGTGGACCAGATTTTTACTGATTATTTAGGGCGCTCAGCTGCGTCTGCGCAGGTTGAGAACTGGTGCGAGCCACAAACTTGTGCCGCCGGAGGTTTCGTACATGCGCGGGTACATACCGCAGTGCCGTTACCGTTATTGCCTGATAGTTTGGTTGCTGGTTTAGGCGCGTCCATTCCTGTGGAAGCTGAGTACGCCTATCCTATTGAAGGATTGAGCGTAGAACCATGAGACAGCTAGAGAATGAGTCAGGGCGGATTTCTGTTCTGGTCTTAGGATTGGCATTATTAATTATCGCTGTTTTGACAGTTAGTTTAACGATTACTGCGGTGCATACGCAGCGTCGTCAACTTTATGGTTGCGCCGATGCAGTGGCTGTAAGCGCAGCCCAGGTGATTTCCGGGGCAGACTATTACGAAAAGAGCGCGTTGCGCCTGAAACAGCAGGAAGTGCGCAATATTGTTCAAGAGCGCTTGGGGCAGTTGAAGGGTTCTGCTTGTCGTGTGGGTGAGGGCGTGGTCGTGGAAGAGATTATTTTCGAGGGCGATGAGCTGAATCTTTCAGTTTCGACTATTCCACGCCTACCAATTGCGTCCAGATACATGAGCTTCCTCACCGAACATACGAAAATTCGCGTTGCAACCTTAGTGAAAGTCGCGAAATCCCGTAGTGTAGAAGAGTGAGTATTGATTTTGCTGTAGAAATTGAGTCCTTGCGAGGCACTCTAGAAAACATCATTGCGGTAACCCGCCCGGATGAGTTGAAGGCTCGTATTGCCGAACTATCTGAAAAGGCTGCTGTCCCAGACCTGTGGGACAACCCAGAAGCAGCTCAGGCTGTGACTTCAGAACTGTCTCACACCCAAGCTGAACTGGGTCGTATTGAAAAGATGGTTGAGCGTATTGACGACTTAGAAACCATCGTGGAAATGGCAGAAGAAGACCTGGACGAAAAAGACCTACTTCTAGAAGAAGCTGAAGCTGATTTAGCGGGTATTCGTCAGGCACTGGCTGACTTAGAAATTAAGACGCTGCTGTCTGGTGAGTATGATGAACGCTCTGCGGTAGTAACTATTCGTGCGGGTGCTGGTGGCGTTGATGCAGCAGACTTCGCGGAAATGCTACTTCGTATGTACCTGCGTTGGGCAGAACGTAACGGCTACCCAACTAAGGTTATGGATACGTCCTACGCTGAAGAAGCTGGTTTGAAGTCGGCAACTTTCGAAGTAAATGCACCTTACGCATACGGCACTCTTTCGGTTGAAGCTGGTACACACCGACTGGTGCGCATTAGCCCATTCGATAACCAGGGGCGTCGTCAGACTTCTTTCGCTGCAGTGGAAGTTATCCCACTGATTGAAACTACTGACCATATTGAGATTCCTGAATCTGAACTGAAGATTGACGTTTTCCGTTCATCCGGCCCAGGTGGTCAGTCAGTTAACACCACTGACTCCGCTGTGCGTATGACCCACATTCCTACTGGCATTGTGGTTTCCATGCAGAACGAAAAGTCGCAGATTCAAAACCGTGCGGCAGCTTTGCGAGTTCTGCAGTCTCGCCTGCTGCAGTTACGTCACGAAGAAGAACAGGCTGCTAAGAAAGCTCTTGCGGGTGACGTGAAAGCTTCTTGGGGTGACCAGATGCGTTCTTACGTGCTGCAGCCATACCAGATGGTGAAGGACTTGCGTACCAGCCACGAAAACGGAAATACCGGTGCCGTATTTGATGGTGAAATCGATGATTTCATCAACGCGGGTATTCGTTGGCGTAAGGATCAGGCTCAGGAAGAAAACTGATTTTCAATATCTGCGGTCTGCAAACTCTAAGGCAATACTATGATTCGATTTGATAACGTCACTAAGGTTTATACCCGTGGAGCAGCTCCAGCGGTTAATAACCTGTCTTTGGAAATTGAGCGCGGAGAATTCGTGTTCCTCGTGGGTAAGTCTGGTTCTGGCAAGTCTACTTTCCTGCAGCTTGCCATGCGTGAAGAAATCCCAACTTCAGGTGATGTGTGGGTATTAGGTCAGAATGTGGGTAAGCTTTCCCGCTGGAAGATTCCTCACCTGCGTCGTCAAATCGGCATGGTTTTCCAGGACTTTAAACTTCTGGAAAATAAGACTGTTTATGAGAATGTAGCGTTTGCAATGCAGGTGCTGGGACGCCCTCGGCACCAGATTGAAACCCAGGTGCCAGAAACTCTGGAACTTGTGGGTTTGGCTGGTAAAGAAAAGCGTATGCGCTGGGAACTATCCGGTGGTGAAGAGCAGCGTGTAGCGATTGCGCGGGCAATGGTAAACCGCCCGCAGCTACTGTTGGCTGACGAACCTACCGGTAACTTGGATCCAGAAACTTCTATGGGCATCATGAAGCTGCTGAACCGCATCAATCTCAACGGCACTACTGTGGTGATGGCAACCCATGACGTTGATATCGTGAACCAAATGCGTAAACGCGTGGTAGAGCTAGAAGGCGGTCGCTTGATTCGCGACCAGCATGACGGTTCCTACGGAGCCTAGGGGGGGATTATGCGAGCACGTTACATTCTGTCTGAAGTTGGTAAAGGCCTTTCCCGTAATAAGGCAATGGCTGTTTCCGTTGTTCTGGTTACTTTCGTATCCTTATTTTTCGTGGGCGTGGCAGCTTTGGCGCAGTTCCAAGTGTCTGCCATGAAATCTCAGTGGTACGACAAGATTGAGGTTTCCATTTACATGTGTGCGGCAGAAGATACCGCGCCTTCTTGTAATCACGCGGAAGCTACCGAAGAACAGATTCAAGCAGTTAAGACAAAATTAGAGTCCGCGGAGCTTTCTAAGTATGTGAAGGAATCGTATTTAGAAACTAAGGAAGAAGCCTTTGAAAACTTCCAGAAGCTTTATGTTAACTCTCCTTTAGCGCAGTTCGGTAGCCCAGATTGGCTGCAGATTTCATTCCGTGTGAAACTGGTTGATCCTAAGCAGTACCGTTTCTTGGAAGAAGAATTTGCAGGTGCACCTGGCGTGGCGCAGGTACAGGACCAGCGTCAGATTGTTGAGCCTTTGCTACAGGTTATTGATAACGCGAAGTTTCTTTCTTTGGCGTTGGCTGGTGTGATGACGGTGGCTGCGGTGTTGCTGATTACAACGACGATTCGTTTGTCGGCAATGGCGCGTGAAAAGGAAACGACGATTATGCGTTTCGTGGGTGCGTCCAGCTTAACGATTCAGCTTCCGTTTATGATCGAGGGCGCTATTGCTGCTCTTACCGGAGCTATCCTAGCGGTAGTTGCTCTTTGGGGTGGTTTGCGCGTACTCGCAGATAACTACTTAGCAGATTCATTTACTTGGAGCTACTTCGTCGGGTACAAGGAACTACTGATTGTTGCGCCAGGGCTTTTAGTGGCAGCGATTCTTCTTGCTGCAATTGCTTCGGGGGTTTCCCTCGCGAAGTACACGAAGATTTAAACTACACTTACTTGAATAGGAAGGGGAGAGTGAGTATGGGTAAGTCACTGACTAAACATTATGCAAGATGGCTGCGTGTAGGCGCTGTCTTTACGATGGGTGTACTCGCTTTTTCTTCAGTTACTGTTCCTTCTGTTTCTGGGGAACGCGACGACTTAGTTCGCCAACAGCAGGAAGCCCAACGTAAGCGTGACGAACTGCAAATCCAAATTGCCAGCTTAGATAAAGACCTGCAGGCGCATATTCTGCGTTTGAACGATATTCAGACGCAATTACCAGCAGCCCAGGCAGCCGCAGATGACGCAGAAGCAAAAGCTGCTGCAGCGAACCGCGAACTGCAGATCATCACCGATCAGTTGAACGCTGCCGAAGGCGAATTGCAATCCTTGGGTAAGACTATTGACGATTTAGGAACTGAGAGTTCTCGTTCGGACCAGGCTTTAGCTACGATGGCTCGGGAAATGTATCGTTCGGGCGGTTCCAGTTCTCCACTGCTTTTAGCTTTGAGCACGGAATCTACCGCAGATGTGTCCCAACGCGCAACTACCGCTCAGTCTATGGCCCGAGTTCAAGCCCGCGCCCTCGAGAATGCTCGCGATAAAATCGCAGTAACGAAAAATCAGGAAGCCCGACAAACTGCTTTAACGAAGCGTATCCAAGGATTACAAACCAAAGCAGCCGATGCCGCGCAGAAAGCAGAAAACGCTGCTGGGGTAGCACAAACTAAGGTGCTGCAACTGCACTCACTGCAACAGGAAGAAAGTACTGAAACTGCTAAGCTCAAGGCACGTTCTACGGAAATCACTGCTCAGCTTAATCAGCAGAATGCAGTAGTTAATACTGCTCGTGCGGAAATCGCGCGTATCGATGAAGAAAACCACCGTAAGCAGATTATCTTCCAACAGCAGCAGGCCGCTGAAGCAGCACGTCGTAAGGCACAACAGAACGCGCAGGCAAACCCCGGGCGCCCTCAAGGTTCCACTCCGCCGCCACCACCCGTTAAACCTGGGGGCACGTTTGGATACCCATTGCCAAGTGTGTATCCAGTAACCTCAGGGTTCGGCCCACGCTATATTCCAGGTTTGGCGGCTTCCGCCTACTACCACTATGGTATTGACTTAGGCGCTCCTTGTGGTACGCCCGCGATCGCAACTGCGAATGGCGTAGTCACAACCGCAAACTGGGACCGTTATGGCGGTAACTGGGTAATCATCAACTACGGTTTGATTAACGGCAACTCAGTTCAAGTGTTCTACATGCACTTTACTCGGCATAATGTTTATGCTGGCCAGCGAGTTAACCGCGGTGATGTGGTTGGTTTCGTAGGTACTACGGGTAACTCTACAGGTTGTCACCTGCACTATGAGGTTCACGTGAATGGTGTGGCAGTGAACCCAACCCCATACATGTAATAGACGTAAGGAAAAATAAAACATGCCGAAAGCATGGAAAGAACCGAAGCTGACGCAGGCGCAGAAGGCGAAGGCAGCTTCGGATGCAAAGAAAGTAATTGCGCGTAATAAACGCGCTACGCATGATTATTTTATTGAAGACCGTTTAGAAGCTGGTTTAGTTCTGACTGGTACGGAAGTGAAAGCTCTGCGTGCCGGTCGCGCATCTTTAGCTGAAGCCTGGGTGGAAATCGATGGGGGAGAGGCGTGGCTGCGTCAGGCTAATATTCCAGAATATGCTCAGGGAACCTGGACTAACCATGCGCCGACTCGTAAACGCAAACTGTTGATGCATCGCAGTGAACTCACCAAGTGGGGGCAGAAAGTGCAAGCGAAAGGGTACACGATTGTGCCTTTGGAACTATACTTTTTTGGCGGTCGCGCGAAGGTTGAGCTTGGTTTGGCTCGCGGTAAGCAGGAGTTCGATAAACGCCATGCCCTGCGTGAGCGCCAGGATAACCTGGAAGCTCGCCGCGAGATACATCGCTTCGCTAAAGGTAAGCGGTAGTTAAAACTCTAAGGGGGGTTCGTACAGGAAAAGTACTAACCCCCCTTAGAGTTTTAGTAGTGTGTATTTAAAAATGTCCTGGTATTTCAGTGAAGTGCCAAGACGATGGCTGAACGCATCTGTTAAAGGTACAACCATCCTACGCGACCGTGGGGGTGGGTTTTGCGTGATGTTGTGGTCTATAACTTGTTATCGTAATGATGCGCCGAAGATCTAACTAAAATACGCTTCTGAAAGCCACGAGAAGATAACAACCGGAAAAAGCATCACAAACTGCGTATTAGAGCGTAGAAGTAAGAATTAACAAATTAAATATTGTCATTTGGGGAATGGCAGATTATATTGAGATTCAACGGGCAAAGAAGGCTGTTCGGGATTAATAGGAGGATGCTATGCGGAAGAAAATGTTTCAAGCCGTGTTTGGCGCCCTAGCATCAACGTTCCCTTTTGGCATCGCTAAAGTTAGGCAGACAGCAATCCAGACATTCTCTTATAAATTGGTGAAAAAACGAATCACAACTTTTCCTAAACTAAGCATCTTTTATACGCATATTTATAACTATTGGAAATCAAACGGGTCGATTCAATTTGTTTCAATAAGTAATGTAGCAATGCATAAGTTTTCTACTAACTATTCCTTTGCGCATATTGATATTATTCTGCGGACATCAGGGACTCTTCGTTATCCATGTCTGAAGTGCGACTTAGCGAGGAAACAATGAACAGGAATCTCATATTTTCAGTACTTGTAGTGTCTGTGCTGATTACTGGTTGCGCCTTTGAAAATAATAGCGCGTCTGACGCGGTTACCGATAAAGGTTCTAGTATCGAAAGGGTAGATAAAGCGCAGCAAGAAACTCTTTCTGATTTGCCCGAGGTAATCGTTGACGCGGACGGAAAACGCAGCTTTCCGCCTTTGACGATGAAAGAAATTGAAGACGCCTCGTGGGAACAGTTGGTTAGTGAGTTTGAAGCTGAGGGGGCGACTCCACCGGCTCGTCCAACAATCCAATTCGTTGAAGATATTTCTAAGAATAGACCCGAAGAAAAACTGAGAAAGCGACTCGAGTGTTTACATGCTAAGGGATGGACGAATACTTTTATTGAAGATGGTTCAATCGTAGCTGAGTTTAATACTTCAACCGATGCGTTAGCTTACCAATTTGCCGGGTTTGAATGTGAGGTTGCCTATTTTGATGGCAGTCTTGAATTCCCAGATGAAACGGCCGTTGAACAGCAGTGGGAAAACGTTACAAATAAGGTTATTCCCTGCCTCCAAGAAGCCGGTTTTGCAGTTAAGAACTTTCCTTCAAAGAAAACTTACACAGACTATTATTTTGCAACCAAACAATTTTATGATGTGCGTGACTATTCAAATATTGGTGAGCAATTATCAGATGAAATCAACGCTTGCGAAATCTTAGAATTTTCTGGGATAAACGAAAAATAGTAGGTCTATATGCTTGCGAAACTAGGTCTAGTTACGAAAATCATTGCAAGTGTCCTGGCAATAGCAGTAACTTTCGCATTGGGTTTTTGGGCTGCAAAACAAACGCAGCTTGTGAATGAAGCTGATACGTCTTCAACTGAAGCAACCACAGTAGAAGCTAAGTCAGGAATGTTGCAACGCGAATACACATTCGGGATGACGATTGAAACCCCACTTACCTCGGTAGGATCAAACCTGACACCAGGAATCGTTACTGAAGTAGGAGACACCCAGGTAAAACCGGGTAGCGTTGTATATCGGGTCAATAACCAGCCCGTCTATGGTGTACAAAGTGAGGTGCCATTTTGGAGAGAGCTTTTGCCTGGCATAAGTGGGATGGACGTGACAGCTTTTCAGAAAATGTTGAAAGCCACTGGATACTATAAAGCAGAGCCAACCGGTAGGTTCGATAATCAGACTCTATTCGCCTGGCGCGTCTTGCAAAAAGCTAATCAAGGAGAAAACTTAGAGAGCGTTCCATTAGGAATGCTGGTAGCTTTTCCAGTTTTGCCAACTACAGTTGAACATACTGACAGTCTTAGTAAAGGAAAACAGCTTGCCGGTGGAGAAGATTTACTACGGGTGCCTGCAGGAAATCGACAGTATTACTTGAGCTTAGCGAAAGAACAACTTGAATTTGCTCCCATCGGGGCGAATGTGACAGTCTCAGTCAACGGTAACGTGCTAAGCGGAGTGGTTACACAAAACGAGCCTGATACAAATGCAACGACAACTAAAATTCTGGTTGCGCAAGCAAATGGAAAAGAGCTTTGTGACCCAAAATGTCACCAGCTTCCAGTCGTTAGTAAGCAAAATTACTTAGCTAAAGTTAGTCCCAGCGCGCCTGTTGAAGGAATTATCATTCCTCTTGCTACGATTCGTACCAATGCACAAAATGAAACGTACGTAATTGATAACAACCAACAAAAACACCCCGTTGAAATTCTTGGCACTAACCAAGGCTTAGCTGCGGTTAAAGGGATTCCAGTAGGCACAGTTTTGAAACTTACGCTAGAAAAAGGCAACGAAAATGGTGTTGGCAGTAAATGATTTACATTTCCGCTACACCCCGCAAGGACAAACTTTTTTTAATGGACTAAGCCATACTTTTGCACTTGGAGCAGTCACAGCCATTACAGGTCCTTCAGGATGCGGCAAATCTACACTCCTTTATATTCTTGGGTTAATGCTAAAACCAACTAAAGGTGAAGTGTTGCTTGATGGGGTCAGAGTATCTGCACAGAGCCCTAATCAGAAAGCAGAAATCCGTGCTGCTAAACTGGGTTTCGTATTCCAAGATGCTGTGTTGAATCCCTATCGAACTATTCTTGATTCCGTGATCGAACCAGCACTTTACGGAGGGAAAAGTCGCGTCGAGGCTAAATCAAAAGCGCTAGAGCTATTGGAGCTTACAAAAGTTGACTACAGATACACTCACCGTCCAAATGAGATTTCTGGAGGACAAGCTCAGCGTGTTGCAGTCGCAAGAGCTTTAATAAATGACCCGCAAGTAATCTTGGCAGATGAACCTACCGGGAACCTCGATACAGAAAATACGCAGTTGATTATGGAGCTTCTTAAAAATCAAGCTTCCACTGGGCGCACTGTTATAGTTATCACCCACGACGAAAGAGTCGTACGAAGTGCTGACTATGTGCTTGAGCTAAGGGCAGAAGAACAATGAAACCTAAAGAACTTCTGCGAGAGATTGCAATCAGCACTCTGGTAATGCGCACCTCGTCAATACTCATTCTGGGTATTACTTTACTTGTAACAATCGCATCACTTATCACCGTGGGGCGGGCTGCCGCGGCGAATGCAACTATCGAACAGCGTTTACAAGCAAGTGCCGCCCGCACGATTTTGGTAACAGACAAGCAACAATTTCAGTACCTAGCTCCGCAAGTCATAGAAGCAATTAGTAGCTTTTCGAATGTACAGCGAGTCTATGGCACGGGAATTTTAAAAGATGGAGTCAATCTGTCGATCGGTATAGATGGAGAAACCACTACTACGGTCAGAGTAAATGCAGATTTTGCTGAAGAATTTGAGCTTATTAGTGGACGCTGGCCACGTGTTGGAGAAGCTCTCATTACCAAAGAAGGGTTAGCAGACTTGCACTTAGACGCAGCCACCGGAGCTGTGTTAATTCCTCTTGATAAAACAGAAGCTCCACTTGTTGGGGTTTATCGACCTAAAGCCGATGAAGAAGTAATAGCTGAGGTAGTTATTAAAACACCAGAGAATGAAGCTATGCAGGTTGCGAGGGTAATCACTACGGATTTTAGAGAGAACCCGGAAGTAATTAATTTGATTCGCCTTACCCTGGGGGTACATGCTCCTGAGAATATCAACATTCAACCTCCAGTAACTTTAGCCGAACTTACCCAGAGCATTGCTGAAGATATACGTCAATACAACGCGAGTGTGCTTTATAGCGTATTAGCGTTCGGAGCATTGATTTCTGCGCTAATCGTATTTGCAGATGCCTTGGCGAAGCGTGCTGATTTGGGGAGGCGGTTGGCATTGGGGGCAACCCGCCAAGTAATAGTGTTCTATACGATTGGCAGGGTGGTTGCTCCTACGATTCTAGGTATTTTCATAGGTGTATTAGGTGGATATATTCTTACTAGTTACTGGGGGCAGGTTCCACCTGTGAGCTTTACTTTGGCTTTGGTGTACTTAGTCTTGTTAACAATGGTGCTAGCTTCTTTACCAGGGGCAGTCTGGGCTTCCCGGCAGGATCCAGTACGTATCCTGCGACTCCCTTAATATTTCTAAACTAATTCATAACTATGAGGCAGTGTAACTTAGTGCGAATGAGTGTTAGGAGGATACTCGGATACTTGTCTCCTACCCACTCCCCTTGAAATACGGTACTTTTACGCGCTTAGGCAAAAGCTCCTCCAATAAAATATAAAATCCCACTCACGTGAAAATGTTTCAACGTGAGTGGGTAGATTGTGGAGATGGCGGGAATTGAACCCGCGTCCAACGACCAACCCCGAGGGCTTCTCCGTGCGCAGTCTGCGGAGTATTTCTCAGCCCCTGACTATGCGCAGACCCAATGTCAGTAGGCTCAGTTAGCTAAAGTGTCGAATGCCGGCCACTAACAAACCGGAAATCCAGTGGCTCTTAAGGTTGCGCCAGGGTCCAAGCTAAGAGCATCACTTGGTCTGACGGACCGTCTTGCGCAATCAGGCTGCAAGAACGAGGTCGGTGCGATTCTGTTCGGCACCTAATTTTTGAATACTTGGTTTACGAGATCAGTAAACATCCTCGGCACGCTTCTCCACGATCGTAAATCGCTGTCGAAACCGATCATCCCCTATTTAGTTTTCAGTACTGCCTCAAAACAGGCAGTTAAGCTAGTTTACCGGGAATTCTGCTGAAAATCAACAGATGCCTTACTTAACTATGACCTAACTTACTAATTGAGTGGAATCTAGGTCATAAAAAGCCTAAATTAGATTTGTGATTGAATCGGAAAGTAATGTGAACTCTACGGTAGCGGCTTACCGTAAAACCCTGTTGGGCGGGGAACCTTCGTTAACTATTGCTGATTTGGCGTATCGCACGGGAACTCCTATTGAGCGAGTTAATTCTTATTGGGTGGCGATGGGTTTTACTCCGGTGGCTGAGGATGTGCCGACTTTTACGGAGATGGATTTAGAGGCTTATCAGACTTGGTCTTCGTTGATTGATTCCGGGAAGATCGATTTAAATACGGGGCTTTCTTTTGTGCGGGCGCAGTCGCATATTGCGGACCGGTTGGTGTTGTGGCAGACGGAGGCGCTGGTTGATGATGTGTCTCGTCGGTTTAATTTGGATGACACTACGGCGCGGATTACTACTTTGGATCGTTTCCGTGATTTTTTGCCTTTCCTTGAGTCAGAGATGATTTATACGTGGAAGCGCCAGTTGGAGGCGTTGATTTCGCGGATTGATATGGAAGTTTCACATCGGGGTCAGGTGGGGGCGACTGGTAAGTTCCCGTTGATGCGTACTTTTGGTTTTGTGGATATGGTTTCTTATACTTCCAGTTCTACGCATTTAACTGAGATTGATTTGATTGATTTGATTAACCGGTTTGAGAATATTTGCCGGGAGGCGATTCCTTCTGCGGGTGGCCGTGTGGTGAAGATGATTGGTGACGCGGTGTTTTATATTGCGGATGATTTACCAACGGGCTTGCGGGTGGTTACGGAGTTGATTGAGAAGTTGACTTCGGATAAGAATTTGTTGCCGGTGCGGGCGTCTGTGGTGCAGGGGGCGGTTTTTTCGCGTTCTGGCGACGTTTTTGGTCCGACGGTGAATTTGGCTTCGCGGCTTACGGATGTGGCTCCGGTGGGGCAGATTTTGACGGATTCGGAGACGGCGAGCCGGATTATTTCTGGCGAGGGTGGTGTGTCTTATGTTGCTGAGCCGGTGAAGGAAGCTGATTTACGTGGGGTTGGTAAGGTAATGCCGTTCCGCGTGTATAAGCGTTAGTTATGTAAAACGTCTAACTTTATTGTGTAAATAGTAAGTAAAGTTTTTGTTTTGGCGTATCCTAGATACGTGACTACCGTAATTTTAGTTGAAGATGATTCAGCGATTGCCGAGCCTCTTGCCCGCGCACTCTCTCGCGAAGGTTATGACGTTCGTTCGCATGACACTGGGGCAGCTGCCTTAACTGAAGTTGAAGCAGCTGACCTGTTCATTCTTGATTTAGGTTTGCCAGATATGGATGGGCTTGACGTTGCCCGTCACGTTCGTAAACTCGGTAAGACTACTCCAATCTTGATCCTTACTGCGAGAGCAGATGAGATTGACATGGTAGTTGGTCTGGACGCGGGGGCGGATGACTACGTCACTAAACCATTCCGTTTGGCTGAATTGTTAGCACGCGTCCGGGCGTTGCTTCGTCGTATCGGTAGTGAAGAACCAGAAGAAGATCTGGTAGCACAGGATGTGCGTGTTTCTGTTACTGCACACCGTGCTTTCGTGAATGAACGCGAGTTGCAGCTTACTGCTAAAGAGTTTGATTTGCTGCGTGTCTTGGTGCGTGAGGCTGGAAACGTAGTTGAACGTGACTTACTGATGCGTGAGGTTTGGGGTTCTGACCCAACTGGTTCCACTAAGACTTTGGATATGCATGTTTCTTGGCTTCGTCGTAAGCTCGGTGACGATGCAGCTCATCCTCACTACATCACCACTGTGCGCGGTATGGGCTTCCGCTTTGAAAAAGAACGGGCTTAATAGTTGCGCCAGCGCGTAATCAAAATGATTATCACCGCGGTTACAATCTCGGTGCTAATCCTCGGCATCCCCTCGATTATTCTCGGGGGGATACTTGTATGGAAATCAGAACAGCTTGCTTTAGAAAATTATGCGGCAACGATTTCCACTACGGTAGAACGCCGTATTGACACTGGTGAGCCCATCAATACGGAAACTCTTTTAGGATGGTTGCAACCGGAGCATTTGAACTTTGAAGTACAGCGTTTAACTGTGCGTGCGCCAGGCACCCAGGTGCTGACGGTTGGGGCTCCGGTTAGCGACCCGCAACTGAGTTCTATTTCTATCGGTCCTTCCGGCACAGTTGTGATTGCTGAGGCCTCTGCTTGGAAAGCAATCATGCGCGTGGGGGCTTTAATCGGCGCGATGTTTATTGGTATTCTACTGTCCCTGCTGGTTGGTGTGTGGCTAGCTATGAAGGGTTCTCGACGGATCTCAGCTCCGCTTATCTATTTGGCAGCGCAAGCTGAACAGCTTGGCTCAGTGCAGGTGCGGGCAACTGTGCGCCCTTGTGGTATTGAAGAAATTGACCTTGTGCAAGAAGAGCTGGTACGCACCGGTGAACGCATGGCTGGACGTCTGGCTGCTGAACGCCAATTTGCTGCCAACGCTTCCCACCAGTTGCGCACTCCACTAACTGCACTTTCTATGCGTTTGGAAGAAATCGAACTTTTCTCAAAAGAACCTGAAGTGCAAGATGAAGCCCGTATTTGCTTAGAGCAGGTTGAAAGGCTTACACAGGTTATTCAAGATTTACTGAATACTTCTAAAGGCCAGGCTGCGAACGCTGAAGCCCTGCATATTTTGGAAATCTTTAACCAGCAGCGTGAGGAATGGGAAGAGAGCTTCCGGAAACAAAAACGCGAACTCAAATTCATTGACGAAGCAGCTCAACCGGTATTGGCAGACCGTTCGATTTTGGCGCAGGTTTTAGCGACCTTGATTGAAAACTCACTTCGCTACGGGGCGGGAACTACCACTGTCGCTTGTCGTCGAGGCACTTCCAGCCGAGGCGTCGTGCTTGTAGTGATTGACGAGGGTATTGGGGTACCTGCTGAGATTGAGAATCGAATTTTCGAAAAAGGGGTTTCTGGACATGGATCCTCTGGGATTGGTCTGCCACTAGCAAAAGACCTGGTGCAGGCAATCGGAGGGCGTATTGAACTTACCCAGGCTCGCCCAGCTGAGTTCACTGTTTCTTTAGCTGCGCTACCAACCAGTTTGGATCCAGACTTAGTGATTCCCAAGGGCGCAGTGGTCTCAGTAAGCCGTCGTCGCCGTCGCTTCTAACCATTCCACAACCTGGCTACCGTACCAAAATGGGTACGCTACTGGTTAAAGTGGAACTATGAGCCGTGTAGTAGCAGTAATTGGTGGGGGACAGCTAGCCCGCATGATGGCTCCACCTGCCACCAACTTAAACATCACTTTGAAAGCCCTGGTAGAAGGGCCTTTAACCTCTGCTTCTAAAGCTATTCCCGCGTCTTTCGTAGCACGCCCCGGTGACTTAGATGCTGTGAAATACCTGGTTGAAGGTGCCGACGTACTTACCTTTGAACATGAGCATATCCCCGCAGAGGTACTGGCTGAGATGGAACAGACTCTGCCAGTGTACCCAAAGCCACAGGCCCTGCTTTACGCCCAGGACAAGCTGGAAATGCGTGCCAAGTTAGAAGAAATCGGGGTGCCGGTACCACGTTGGACAAAAGCTACTATGGAAGCTGAAGTTGAGGCTTTCGGTAACGCAGTCGGCTGGCCAATTATTGTGAAAACTCCGCGTGGTGGCTATGACGGTAAAGGCGTGAAAGTAACTCACACAGCTGCGGAAGTAAGCGACTGGCTGGCGGATTCTGCACTGATTTTAGAAGAGAAGGTTCCTTTCGTACGGGAACTTTCTCAGCTGGTAGCACGTTCTGCAACGGGAGAGTTCAAAGCCTGGCCACTGGTAGCTAGTATCCAAAAGGACGGGGTTTGCTGGCAGGTGATTGCTCCTGCTCCGCAACTTGCATCTGGCGTAGATACAGAGTCTCAGGCAGCTTGGATTGCGCAGACTATTGCTGAGAAACTTGACGTTACTGGGGTTTTAGCGGTAGAGCTTTTTGAAACGGCTGATGGAAAGCTCTATGTGAACGAGCTTGCAATGCGCCCTCATAATAGTGGTCACTGGACCCAAGATGGCTGTGAAACCAGCCAGTTTGAGCAGCATTTGCGTGCCGTTTTAGGTTTGCCATTGGGAGAGACGAAACTTCGGCCGGGAGTTTGGGTAATGCAGAACCTACTGGGTACTAACTATCGAGAGGCTGATGAAGCCTTGCCACAAGTACTGCAGGAAATCCCCGAAGCTAAAGTACATATTTACGGCAAAGATGTACGCCCTGGTCGTAAACTCGGCCATATTAACGTCGGTGCGGCGACGGTTGCAGAAGCACAGCGTAAGGCCGCGCGGGCGGCAGAGATTCTTTTCGGCTGAAAGTATGAGGAACTGGAAATGGCTAAAGTCGGTATCGTTATGGGCTCTGACTCTGACTGGCGCGTAATGCATGAAGTTGGGGAAGCCTTGGACGAGTTCGGTATTGAGTACGTGGTGGGGGTTGTTTCTGCACACCGCATGCCTGAAGAGATGATTGCTTATGGCAAGACTGCGCATGAAAAGGGTATTGGTGTGATTGTCGCCGGTGCTGGTGGAGCAGCGCATCTGCCAGGTATGCTGGCAGCGGTTACTCCGCTACCAGTGATCGGTGTACCTGTCCCACTTAAATACTTAGATGGTATGGATTCTTTGCTTTCTATTGTGCAGATGCCAGCTGGTGTTCCGGTGGCTACGGTTTCTATTGGTGGAGCGCGCAATGCGGGCTTGTTGGCAGCGCGTATTTTGGGGGCTTCCGAGGGCGTTGAAGCAGAACGTATTCGAAAGCAAATGTTGGAATTTCAAGCTGACCTGAAGCGTATCGCCCAGGAAAAAGGCGAGCGTCTCAAGGAAAACTTGAATTAACATCTGAAGTTTTTCAGATTTTGTTTCTGAAAGTAGTTGGAAGACTAAGCAGATAGCGGTAGGCTAAAACCATGAGCATTATGGTTATTGGCGGCGCTGGTTACATTGGCGCCCACGTTGTACGTTTACTACAGGAACGCAACGACGAAGTCCTAGTTGTAGACGACCTTTCATACGGTACCAGCGACCGTATTGGGGAATCCCCACTGCTGGTTTGTGACGTAGCACAGACTGACTCTGTTGAAATCCTCGCTAATGCGATGCGTGAGCATGGAGTTACTGCGGTAATTCACTTCGCTGCTCGTAAGCAGGTTGGCGAATCCGTGATGAAGCCAGCTTGGTACTACCAGCAGAATATCGGTGGCTTGGCTAACGTTATGCTGGCCATGGAAATTGCGGGCGTAAACCAGATGATTTTCTCTTCCTCTGCAGCTGTTTACGGTATGCCACCGGTTGAAGTAGTTTCTGAAGATATTGAGAAGCACCCAATTAACCCATACGGTGAAACCAAGCTTATCGGTGAATGGATGATGGCTGACTGCGAACGCGCTTGGGGATTACGCTGGGTAGGTTTGCGTTACTTCAATGTTGCTGGTTCCGGATGGGATGACTTGGGTGACCCTGCAACTTTGAACTTGATTCCAATGATTTTTGACCGCTTGGCAAAAGGTGAGAATCCAAAGATTTTCGGTACGGATTACCCAACTCCTGATGGTACTTGTATCCGTGACTACATTCACGTACACGACTTGGCAGTAGCCCATATTGCCGCTTTGGATAAGTTGGCTTCCGGTGAAGAAATGAAGTATCACCAGTACAACGTTGGTACCGGTAAGGGAACTTCGGTGAAGGAAATCGTTGACGCAGTGCGTAAGTCATCTGGTGTTGATTTCGTAGCCGATGAGGAAGACCGTCGTGCAGGAGACCCGCCACAGCTGATTGGTGATGCTACTCGTATCCAGGAAGATCTGGGTTGGGAAGCTAAGTTCGGGGTAGCCGAAATCGTTGATTCTGCTTGGAGTGCTTGGCAGGCTGGTCCTCGCCGTATTGAACTCTGAGTTTTAGGGTAATAAAGTGTGGTGTGCAGTCATTTGACTGCACACCACACTTTATTACTGTCCTTGCCAGAAATCAGTTTTGGTGAGGGTTCCGGCAGCTAGTTTACGGAAGAACTCAGGAGCCGCTTCTGGGTCGAGTAGGACTGCTGAACCCGCATAAGTTGAGTAGTCTAGGCTGGCAATCGGCGGTACTCCGGTTAAACCTGAGTTGGAAGCCTCACGGAAATACATTCCCAGGTAGGCCACGTCTAAGGCACTGGTGTCGTTATCGACGGTTAGTGCACTGGAACCAACTGAAACGACTTTGCGTAGTTGTGATGGGGAAGTGAAAGTCTCTTTAGAGATAACCTTATCCGCCACATTTGCAACTACCTGACGTTGTCGTTTAGCTCGCCCAATATCGCCTTCTGGGTCAGCGTAGCGCATACGTGCGAAAGCCAGCGCGGTTTTGCCGTCTACTGTGTGGCAACCGGCAGTCCATTCTAGTGTTGAGTAGGGGTCAGATACATCGTAGTCCAGGCAGAGCGGTACGCCACCTACAGAATCAACGACTTTAGTAACACCGTCCATGCCGACTTCTACGTAGTTGTCGATGGTGAGACCAGTTAGTTCTTCAACGGTGGAAACCAAGAGTTCTGGCCCGCCTAATGAGTAGGCTGCGTTGAGTTTTTCTTCCCCGTAGCCAGGAATATTCACGAAGGTGTCACGAGGGAGGGAAACCATGGCTACCTGCCCGTTATCGGCCTTATGAACCAGCATAATGGTGTCTGAGCGACGGCCCTCAGTTTCATCTTGGAAGAAAGAGTCTTCGCGCGAGTCTGAACCTGCTAGCAGGTAGGTAGTTCCGGGAGTATTTGCAGCTCCTGATAACGCGGCGGTGTGTTTTAAAGAATCATCAGCTAGGTTCCACAGTGAGTAGATCCAAGCACTTAGACCTAGGAACATGGCAAGTACCACCACAGTTGAACCAAGGAAGACTTTCTTTAACTTGCCGGGTTTCTTTCGAGCTGGTGGGTGGGTGTTTCCAACTGTAACTGCTGGTTTAGCTGGTGGATTAACGCTTTCGCGCCCTCGGGGAATAAATGCTGGGGGCTGACGACGGGGAGCGCCTGCTGATTTGGTTTGCTGCGCGGGGCGCGCTCCTGTGCGACGCACAGCAGTTGAACTCTGCGCAACTGGTGTTGAGGAAGTGAGGCTACGGCGTTCTACTACGGGACGGTGTTCAGCCTCGGTGTTGCGTCGGGTACGGGAATGGGTTGGCTGGAATGAAGGTGGGGGAGTTGTCCGCTCAGTTGGATGCTGAGTGCGTTGGTTTTCAGCGGGCTGGTGGGAAACACGTTTGCGGGTTGGGTCGCGTTTGATTTCTGGGCGTGGACGCAGTTCCCGAGGACGCTGTGAAGAACTCTTTGCATCGGCGGAAGGTAAATTTTCAGAACGTCCATTAACCGTAGGACGTCGCCGTGGATTCTGCGGTGGAATACTTGGGGGAAGGTTAGTCACTGTCCTTCACCACCAGTTTCAGTCTGGGCCGGATCACCCGGAGTGTGTTCTCCTTCGTTGCTGTCTTCTGGATTAGGGTTATCTGGATCTGGAATGGTGAAAACCTGTCCGGCGAGGTCACGAACTTCCGTGCCTGGAGGGAATGGTTTGTCTTCTCGCAGTGCTTCCCAAACTAAGTCAGCTTGTTCGGTGGGGACTACGCGGTTTGGGTCAACTGGGGATTGTCCCCATGGCATGGTTGCAAACTGAATCCCCGAGTTTGGAATAGAGCTGAGAGAGTATGCCAAACCAGTTGAAGTAGAAATAGAAGACAGAGATGGGGAAACTCTCAATGCCTTCAAGGTTTCTTTAGAAAAAGAATAGAGCTTCGGGAAATCTGCCAGAATATTCTTACTCTTTACAGTATCCAGGATTCGTCCAATTAACTGTTGTTGGCGTCCTACACGACCAATATCGCCAGATGGATCATCAGGTAGAGAACGGGTACGTGCGAAGGCAATTGCTTGATAACCGTTGAGAGTATGGCAACCTGCCGGGATATCCAGAGCAGATTTAGGGTCATACAGGTCAGTTTCGAAACACATTTCGACTCCACCTAAGGAATCGATGATGGATTTAAAACCGCTGAAGTCTACCATCGCAAATTCGTCAATGGTGAGGCCGGTGAGTTCTTCCATTGTTGCCTGCACACAGGCGATACCGGGAGCCAGGTTTTCAGGATCGCCTTCGGCTCCGATGCTTAAAGCCCAGTTGAACTGACCGTACTGTGGCTCGGTGAGGCTGCCGTCTTTGAGCTTGCAGGATGGAATATTGACTAGGCTGTCACGCGGAATTGAGATGACTTGAATATGCTTACGGTCTGCAGAGATATGCAACAACATATTTGTGTCATTCAGCAGGCCCTCTGGTTCGCCGAAGAGATCATTAATTTCGCCGTGACGAGAGTCAATGCCTAACAACATGATATTTAAAGCACGCCCAGTGTAATCATCAACGGGTTCAACTTTTTTCTTTACAAAGTCATCGATTGAGACAGTACTTTGGCTGAACTGGTTGTTTAAATCGTGGAGGAAAAGACCTGCTGCCGTACCACCGTAAAATAGGGCACCTACTAAACCGGACGCCAGGTAACGGCGGAGTCGTTTAGTCCCGGGGAGTTTTTCGGCATGGCGGATGCGGGGGAAGAGCTCAATACGTAAACGCTTAGGAAGTTTCCGGCCGGTGAAACGACCATGATACCGGTCTAGCCATCGCGGCTGAGTTGTAGGAGTCTTCTCTTTCATCTCACGCTCTTTAGAAAATTTTTAACTTAGTCTTCCGTCTTATGCTGTACGTCGCTGAGGGCGATTGTACGTGCTAGTTTAGTTAGCTTACGCTCCGTAGCTGAGTCTTTCCTGTATGCGGTAGCCAGGCTAGAGAAGAAAGCAATAGTCAACCCGTAGAGCAGCAGGTCAGCACCACGTCCGATACCCAGGTATTGGGCTACGTAGGTAACGATCTGCGGGAAGACAGCGGTTACAGCAGCAACACCGATGAAGAAGAGCATTCCTAAGCGTCGTATTGCTAAGTGGGAGGCAGACTTAACTGGGCGAATAATGCCATAAGCCAGTAGTGCCAGGGAGAGGACTAGCAGAGTTTTAATTAGCCACTGAGAACCAGTAAAAAGTAAAAACATTATTCGATCCTCACTTCATGATTAGCTCAGTTAGGATGTTTACGGAATTCCAGAGAGATTGTCCCTTGGAACGAGAGTAGTCTGTGTAAATAATGTGGACGGGGATTTCTTTCCACTTCAAACCGGTTTTTAGAAGCTGATTAACGAGTTCAGAGGCATGTGCCATCCGGTTTTGGCGAATTTCGATTTTTTCTGCAGCATCGCGACGCAACAGACGCAGACCATTGTGGGCGTCGGTTAATTGGTGACCCGTGCGCAAGCGGGTAATGGTTGCAACGGTTTGCAAAATAAATTTCTTGAGGGCGCCAGTCTCAGCTTTTCCTTCTAAGAAACGAGAACCTAAAATGAAGCCTAAATCATCAGCTTCAGCAGCAGCAATCATAGCCAACGCGTCCTCAACCCGGTGTTGACCATCAGAGTCAAAAGTAATCAGATATTTAGCGTCAGTCTGCTGTAACACGTAGGAAATGCCGGTCTGTAAAGCAGCTCCCTGACCCAAATTAATAGGGTGGGTAGCTAGGTAAGCTCCGGCTTTCAGCGCTTCCTGACCAGAGTTATCTGCGGAACCGTCATCAACACAAATAATATTAGGGAAAGTCTTACGGACTTCTTTCAGCACGTCGTAAACGACTTTTCCTTCGTTGTATAACGGAATAACTAGCCAAGTTTTAGCTGCTAATTCAGTCATTTCAGAGTTTGCGCATTTCTCCATAATTATTATTTTCGCTGAAAAGTCCCAGGTTTGAATAGTTCTCGTGGGTTAGAGTTTTGTTTGAGGTTTATATCACGGAGTCGCGCCTTGTATATATGCGCCGATTCCAGAGAGTAAACTAGGGGTAATTGAAAGCGAAAGCTAAAGGAGAGCAAATGCCTCGTATTGTTGACAGCGCTGATGTTTCGCCTAATGTAAAAATCGGTGAAGGTAGTTCCGTTTGGCACCTGGCTCAGGTACGCGAAGAAGCCGAACTGGGTGAAAACTGTATTGTGGGCCGCGGAGCTTACATCGGCACCGGCGTAAAGATGGGGGATAACTGTAAAGTCCAGAACTACGCCCTCGTCTATGAACCAGCAGTGCTCGAAGACGGCGTTTTCATTGGTCCAGCAGTGGTGCTCACTAACGACCACTATCCACGCGCTATTAATGCTGACGGTACCCTGAAATCCGCACACGACTGGCAGCCAGTTGGCGTAACCATTCGAAAAGGCGCGGCTATCGGTGCTCGTTCGGTTTGCGTGGCACCAGTAATCATTGGCGCCTGGGCGACTGTGGCCGCAGGTGCAGTCGTAACTAAAGATGTGCCAGATTTTGCGCTGGTTGCGGGAGTTCCCGCGCGTCGTATCGGCTGGGTAGGGCACTCAGGTGTGAAACTAGAAGCTGTAGAAGGCTCTGAAAACCGATTCGCTTGCCCAGTTAGCGGTCGAATCTACGAACAAATCAGTGAAACCGAACTGAAAGAGGTTGAACAGTAATGACCCGTGAATTTATTCCTGCAGCAAAGCCACTCATCGGCGAAGAAGAAGTTGAAGCAGTAACTGCAGTCCTGCGCTCCGGCATGGTTGCACAGGGCCCACAGGTAAAGGCCTTCGAAGAAGAATTCTCCGCTCAGATGGCTCCTGGCACCCACTCTATCGCAGTAAACTCCGGTACCTCCGCACTGCACATTGGTCTGCTGGCATCCGGCATCGGTGCCGGTGACGAAGTCATCGTTCCATCCTTCACCTTCGCAGCAACTGGTAACTCCGTAGGTCTATCCGGTGCAACCCCAGTTTTCGCTGACATTGAACTTGACCACTTCTGCCTGGATCCAGAATCCGTAGAAGCAGCAATCACCCCAAAGACCAAGGCAATTATGCCAGTACACCTGTACGGTCACCCAGCAAATATGACTGCACTGCGTGAAATCGCAGACCGTCACGGACTGATGCTGTTCGAAGACGCTGCACAGGCACATGGTGCCTCACTTAACGGTGAAATGGTTGGTACCTTCGGTACTTTCGCAGCTTTCTCCTTCTACCCAACTAAGAACATGACCGCTGGCGAAGGCGGTATGATCACCACCGGTGACGCAATTGTGGCACGTAATTGCCAGCTGTACCGCAACCAGGGTATGGAAATCCGCTACCAGAACGAAGTAGTTGGCTTGAACAACCGTATGACTGACATCCACGCAGCTATTGGTCGCGTACAGTTGACCAAGGTCGGTGCATGGACTGAAACCCGTCAGGCAAACGCAAAGTTCCTGGATGAAAATCTAGAAGGCGTAATCGTTCCACCAGTAGCTGAAGGTGCAACCCACGTCTACCACCAGTACACCATTCGTGTTGTAGATACTGACCGTGATCGCTTCATGAAGGCTCTGCACGACGAATACCAGGTTGGTTCCGGCGTTTACTACCCAATTCCAAACCACCGTCTGCCATCCCTGGAACACTTTGCACCAGGCTTGGACCTGCCAGTAACCGAAGTTGCTGCTAAGCAGGTAGTTTCCCTACCAGTTCACCCAGCGCTGTCCCAGGCTGACCTGGAACGCGTAGTTGAAGCAGTTAACGCATGTGCTAAGGCAGGTGCCTGATGGCTGACTTGCGCGTTGGCGTTCTGGGCATTGGTTCTATGGGCCGTCACCACGTTCGTAACGTGCGTGAAACTGAAGGTCTGGAACTTGTAGCTGTAGCTGACCCAGGTGGCGATAAATTCGGTGTAGCTGGTGATCTGGAAGTTCTCCCAGACGTAGAATCTATGATTGCTGCTGGCATTGATGCTGCAGTAGTTGCAGTGCCAACTGTCTATCACGTAGATGCCGCTCTGAAGCTCGCAGAAGCAGGCGTACACACCATGGTAGAAAAGCCTTTGGCAGCTACTTTGGAACAGGGTACTGCGATGGTTGAAGCTTTCGAAGCCGCCGGCGTAATCGGCGCAGTTGGCTATGTAGAACGCTGTAACCCAGCTCTGCTGGAAATGCGTCGCCTGATTGCTGAAGGTTTCCTCGGTGAAGTCTACCAGGTAGTAACTCGCCGACAGTCTCCATTCCCAGCACGCATTTCCGATGTTGGCGTAGTAAAGGACTTAGCAACCCACGATGTCGATTTGGCAGCTTGGGTAGCTGGCTCTGAATACGACTCCATTTACGCACAGACCACTTTCCGATCTGGTCGTGAATTTGAAGACATGGTGACCGCTTCCGGTCGTTTCAAGAACGGTGTTCTGGTAAACCACCTGGTTAACTGGCTAACTCCTTTCAAGGAACGCATGACTGTAGTAACCGGTGAACGTGGCGCACTGGTAGCCGACACTGCAATGAGCGACCTGACTTTCTACGCAAACGGCACCTTCCCAGTGGAATGGGATCAGATTGCTGCTTTCCGCGGTGTTTCTGAAGGTGAAGTAAAGCGTTTTGCGTTGGTTAAGCGTGAACCACTGCGCGTAGAACACGAACACTTCCGTGACGCGATTTTGGGTGTAGGTTCCGAACACGTTTCCATGCGTGAGGGCCTGCAAACCATGCACGTGATTGAAGGCATGCTGGAATCGGCAAAGACCGGACAGTCCGTTAAGTTCTGATTAACTTAACCTGCTTTTCTCGAGGGCGAGCTATCACAGCTCGCCCTCGGAAAATTAACGCCACATAAAACGAAACCAACTGGACTAAAAATGCAGACGGATAAGCAACGAATCACCAAAATCATACAGGGAATCGCCCTGGCCACAGTAACTGCTATAGCAACTACCGGGATGCTGATCTCTACCGGAAGCTACCAAAAGACAACAGAACACAGCTTTTTAGACACTGAAAATCCAGCTGTATTGCCACCCGTCCAAACCGTTGCAGATATTCCCGAAATCGCAGAAAATCCAGCGGTATTAGTACAGTCGTTGCACACCATCACTGTCCCCACTGACTATGCAGAAGCCGGGACTACAGACGAAAATCCCCTCGCTCCGGAAACTGAACCAGCTTCTGCCGATAATATGGTAAGCACAATCTCAAATGAAACTGAAACAACTACGCAAGAGGAAACACCAGCAGAAGACCAGCCTAAACTAAAAGCAGTGCAAGCTGCCGTAGTACCCGTAGAGTCTTCAGTAGCCGTAGCTGGGATTACCTGGGAAACTACTAACTCCCCAGCCGAAACCGACATTACCTATCGTGTGCAGAAACAAGGAGAATGGCAGGCCTGGGAAGCAACTGAACCTGAACCAGTCTTTTCTGAAGACGAAGGAAGCTCACAACGTATCGGTACTGAGGCACTCATTTTCACTGATATTGAGGCTTTAGAAGTTATTGTTGAAACCTCGGACGGGCAACCAATAGACGGCCTAGAACTTAGCGTAGTAGAACCCTTCTTAACTGAAGGTGAAGCTACTGGGATTTCACATACTCAGACAGAAAAACCTAAAACTCAAGAATTCCCATATGTGCTGGGAGAACGCCCGGAAATTATTACCCGAGCACAGTGGAAAGCCAATCCCAAGTACTTGGACTGGGAGAACAAATATGCGCCTCTAAAAGCCGTAGTAGTTCACCACACCGCATCTTCAAACGATTACGCTCCAGAACAAGCTCCGGGAATTGTTGCAGGAATCTACTATTACCATGCTAAAACCCTCAACTGGGGTGATATTGGATATCACTTCTTAGTTGATAAGTACGGCAAAATCTATCAGGGGCGTGATGGTGATATAAACAAGGTAAACGAAGGTGGACACGCTTTCGGGTTTAATACCGGTACCATTGGGATCTCAATGATCGGTAACTTCCAAAAAGAATTGCCGACTGACGCAGCTCTAGACTCAGTAGCGAAACTTGCCGCTTGGAAACTTAAAGCTGCGAAACTTGACCCGAATGCGGATCACACGGAAAAACGCTCAAATTTAAAACCAGGGCACTCTGAAGTTACCGGAAAGGTGCTTGATGGACACCGGGCGTGGAACTACACTGCCTGCCCAGGAGACGCGTTCTACCCGCACTTTGGGGAGCTACGACAACAAGTAACTGATTTGATTAAGGGTAAACCAAATTTCCGTGTAAAAGACACTAAATGGCTCCCCGCAGGATCAGGGGCACAACCGCCGGTAAAACCAGCTGAACCAGTAGTGAAGTACACCTACCGCAATGAAAAAACTCTGCCCGTACTGGGAGACTTATTCACTATTTCTCAAGCCGGAGAACTATTAAACTTCGGAGGCGTTTCCATGCCTTTTGGAAATCCAGTTAAAAAAGGTCACGGCTGGCTAGGAGTATCTTGGTTTGATACCACTGATTGGGATCAAGACGGTTACCTGGATGTAATCGCAATCTTTAAGACAGGTGAACTAAGAGTCTACTTCACTAATGAAAATGGTATTTTCAACAGGGTAGCCCAAATCGGGCATGGTTTTGGAAACTACAAGGGTTATCTAAAACGTGATAAAAATGCTAAACCACTGCTCTTTACGATCGCTCCAAACGGCGATTTTACCCGTTGGGACAACAACGGAATGAAGTATGTCTCTAACCCTAAACGAATAGGGCACGGTTGGAACATTATTGAATTTCCAATGATTATCGACTATGACCTAAACGGAAAGACCGATATTCTGGCACTGGATTATGCTGGGAAACTGTGGACTTATCCGATGGATACCGATCGTTTTATCCTTAACCGGTATCAAATTGGCCACGGTTGGAAAATGTATAACCGTTTAACTACTTTGCACGGTAGAAAACAACAGCAATGGATGGTTGGTATTACTCACGACGGAAAGCTAATCCTATACAGGGTTACGAAGAAACGAATCGATCGTCTGCCAACATGGTCAGAGAAGTTCTCAGCTTACCGTCTCAGTGGCGAGAACCGCTGAAATAAAGGCTGACCTGCATATGAAACTTAACTTACGTGAAAAGCTACAGGGACTAAACCAGTCCTCACCATTTTTAAAACATATTCTCACTCTGGTTTCCGGTACCGCCGGAGCGCAGATAGTGGTTTTCTTAATGACAATGGTGATTACACGTTTATTTACCCGTGAAACATTGGGAGAACTGGGAGTCTACAACTCGATAGTAGCGGCCCTAGCGTTAATCGCAGCAGGACGATACGACTTAGCTGTGATTCTAGAGGCAGAGGACGGAAACGCGAAGAATACTTTTTGTCTAGCATTTCGTCTGATTCTTTGCGTATCAGTTTCAGCGACTCTCCTTGGGTTAGCACTAAAAGGTGTAGCTCGGTACTACTATTCTGAAGCGGTAGCCAGTGCTTTACCACTAGTTGGGGTCACAGTACTCTTCTTATCAGGAGCTGCACTATTGCAGTTTTGGTACAACCGTAAGAGCGACTACAAGACGATTGCCATGAACCGAGTACAGCAACAGATTGGTGCCAGCGGCGGACAAGTAGCATTTGGATTTGCAGGGATCACCAACTTACTTGGACTTTGGGGTGGACAGACCCTGGGGCAGGCTTTTGCTTTCTTTAACTTAGGAATCCGCGCGAAAGATTTACGTACTATTGATACCTCAAACTCTATGGGGATGTTGGAGCTAGCTAAAAAACATTGGAAAATGCCGGTCTTAAATGGGCCGAATGCTTTTGTAGATGCCTTACGTAACCTAGGTATCCCAGCTTTAATTGGTGCCGTCTCACTAGGATCGTTAGGGGAGTATAAGATCGCTGAAGCTGTGGTGATGGTTCCAGTAGGCTTATTTACTGGCGCTATTTCGCAGGTTTTCTTCCAAAAACTTTCGCAGGTCCCGGCAGGACAGATGCTGAAAGAAATCAGCAAAGCCATTCGGGGAGCATTCTTAGTCGGGATTCTTCCCTTTACGCTACTTTATATTCTGGCTCCTTGGCTGGTGCCATTGCTATTTGGGCAACACTTAACTGAAGCCGGTTATTTCGTACAGGCGTTGATTCCGTGGCTGTTTATGACGCTGATGACGTCACCGATTTCCAATATGTTTATTGTGACCGGTACGCAAAGCTGGCTACTCGGATTCGCAGTGGTTTACACGGTTGCACCGCTCTCATGGCTGTATTTCTCACCTTACGCTTTGCTTCCAACTGTTTATATTCTGGGTGCAATCATGGGAGTGTGCTTGGTAGGGATGCTAGTTCTCGCCCTGCTGGCAGCCCGCAAATACGACCGTTCGGCTTCCGAGGGCGTTACAAACAACTAAACCCAAAGGTACTTCTTACAGCGAGCGGTACACTGCCTCAAGTTTAGCCACCACATTTGCAGGATGATGATACTTGAAAACCCAATCCCGTTGGGCACGTTGTTTTTGCTCTGAGTGCGGGCCAGAGGCTAGTTCCCCGATGACGAACTCAGCTAAAACCTGCGGGTCACGTGGCAGCATCTGTGCAGCGCCCTCGGAAAAATCTGCGGACTCGCCATCCGCAACCACAGTAAATGCTGGCACATGCTCAGCCGAAGCCGCACACAATAGTCGTGCTCCCAAAGCTAAAGCCTGATAATCAGTCATCGAAAGTGCCGGGAACTGCAACTGTCCAATAACGAAATCTGCAGACCCTAAGAACTTAGCAAACTCTGGAAGTGGCATTAACGGATGTAAAATAACCCCAACTTCTGCCATGCGAGCTGCACCTGAGCCCCAGTCTAAACCATGAACTTCGATCCCCGCCTGCACTAAGAAAGCAGCCAAACCGACTAACAGATCAATCGATTTCGTCTCATCTAAACGGGTAGCGAAAACTACTTTGCCCGCAACTACCTCTACATCTGCAGGAGTAAAAAACTCCAACGGCAGCGGATTAGGAATCCACTGAGCATCTGGGCGTAAAGTGCGCACCCAGGGAAGTAAATCCGGTGTCGCGCATAATACAGCATCTGCTTCACGAATTGATTTTGTAATCACCTGTCGTAAACCAGGTTTCTGCCAGTCACGGCGAATATCAGAACCATGTAAGTGAAGCACAAAAGGCTTACGCCCCCACCCATAGTAGCCATTCGTCGCGTAATGCAAATGAATAATATCGGCATCGTGACGCAACTGCTGCCACTGGAAGAAGTGTATTAAACGGGACGAAATAACCTTTGCCGGGTGCCCCTTACCAGCCGGAATGCGTTGTAAGGACCAAGCTTTACCCTCAAGCTGAGCCTGTGTCACCAGAGTAGAAGGAACATTAGCTACCTCATTAACATGTACCACACGCGTGGAATCTGAATACAGCATTACTACTCACTTTTTAAGAGGCGGAATAACTTCAGAATCAGTTACCCAACGATCAGCTAAGAATAAATCTGCATAAATGCCTAAAAGAGTAGCTCCCCTCAAAAGTTTAGCTGCGACCTGCCTTTGAGAAAGATTCGGAACCAGAGCATGAAAACCCATCGGATGATTTAGCTGGGTGCGAACCGACGCCAGATGATTAGCAGTATCAAGTAAACCAGTCTTAGAAAGCACCGTCTTTAAAACATTTACAGCCCCCGAAGGAAGCTGCTGAGCGGGGCCGCCAAAGTAAACTAGTTCTTGGCCCGCCATCTTTGCGTAAAGATCGTTCGCATACTTAACATATTCCACGCGAGCACCATCGTGGAACAGTTGTGGGGCGTTAATCCAAACATCCCACACACCACGCTCATACATGGGGAAAGCCCAATTAAAACCAAAGTATTCGTATGCCCGAACTGAGTTAGAAATATACTTTGCCTGACGTTCAGAAACATTAACCGCTACTAAAGTTTCCAAACGATTCTCTAAGGAAGCCCCAGTCCAATGCCTAGCAAAGAGAGTCGCAAGCTTACTAATGGTATAAGGAATCTCAGCCTGCTTAGGTTTACCCTGCAATACCCCATGATGCGCAATGAAAATCTTCACAGCATCACGCATAGTGAAAGAAACATCAGGGGAACAAACCCACTCATCATGCTCATTACCAACAATAGTGTGTCCAGGAAGCACAATGGCATCAGATTCAACTTCAGGATGCTTAATCAGCTGAGTCAGCGCATACCAGTCTTGAATATGAGGTAAAGACTGGCCCACCCAGTTGGCTTTCAAGAAACCTTCTGCGTCTGCCCAAGCCCGCTGCATCTCATCAACCTGCAGCTCAACAAAAATCCACTTAAAGCCCAGCCCCTCAGCCACACTCTTAGAAATCTGTGCCTCGCGAGAATCTGGCTGGCCGTATGTAAAGCATAGGACGTTTTCGGCATTAAGCTCTTTCAAAACAGCTAAAAGCAAGCGTGAATCGGCGCCTCCGGAAAGAGGAATTAAGAGCTGGCGACCAGCAGCGATTTTCAAGGTGAACTCGAACGCCTTTAAAAGCTCAGCATGGAAAAGTTCTAAAAACTCACTGGCAGAAAGCTTCTCAACCGCTGCTAACGCAGAGTCCTGCGACGCACGAATACAAGAAATCAAAGGAGTAGTAGTGGAAGAACCATCAGCTTTAAGTTCAAACACACTTGCGAAAGGAGCGGACTTAACGCCCTCAAATAACGTATCTTCACCAATCACGTAACCAAAATGACGGAACTCTGATGCTGCCAAAGAATTCAACGTTAAATCAGGATGCACATCAGTAATCGCGTTGATATCAGACGCAATCTCAAAACCAGACTCATTACGAAGATACACCAGCGGAATAGAACGAGCCTGATCGGAAATGAGCAGGGCGGAATCCTCACGGAGTACTACCGCACCCCAGTTGCCCTCCTGCGCTTGCGCCCACTCCAGTGGATCAGCAGTGGTTACCTCCGTAGGCAAATGCCCAGATACGGAAGAACGCCAGTACAGCCTCCCTAAAGAATGATCAGGGAAGTAAGTCCACGCAGAAAGATCAAGCAGGTTGAACATAACAGGTCCTCCAGAAAGAATAGTCTCCCTTTTAGAGTAAACTAAATACAGAAAAAGACTAGGCTGTGACCCACACTAGAGGCGAAAGAATCCTAATATGCACGTACTTTGGACTCCTTCTTGGTACCCATCTGAGGAGCACCCAAACAATGGCAGCTTCTTCCTAGAACAGTTGCAAATGCTGAAAGGTAGCGGTATTAAATGCGGCGTAATCTGGGTGGAAACTAAAAGCCTCGGGCAACGCAAAGCTCCGCTAGAAGTCTGCGAAGCTGATATTCCTCTAATCCATAACAGCATGTGGTTAGTACCCAAAGGTATCCTACCTTTTGATGCCAAAACCATTGCCAGAAAATCATTAGAGGCTGCGAAACTTTATGAACAAAAATATGGGAAACCAGACGTCATTCACGCTCACTCCGTCTGGCCAGGAGTTATCGTTGCGCAAACCTTAAGTGAATATTGGCAGATTCCCTACGGGCTCACTGAGCACCGTCCATCGTCCCTAGAAGCAGAAAAAGGGACTTTCCGGGCTAAGGCTATTCAAAAAGCCGTCGAAGCAGCCTCATTTACAGTGACAGTTTCCGATGGGATGAGCGAAAAACTAGACAAATACTATGGTCTTACAGGAACTCAAACTGTAGCTCTCCCAGTAAGAGATGAGTTCTTCGCCGCGCCGTTACACGCGCCCCAGGAAGATGGATTCGTATTCGTTCATATTTCTAATCTGGATGATAATAAGCGCACTGAATTCACGCTGGAAGTATTCCAGAAAATCCACGCCCAGCAGCCAAATCTACGTCTGCATATAGTTGGTGGGGCTGCACAGCGTGTTATGGAACTTAAAGATTTAGTTCAGCGAATGGAACTTTCCGAGGCAGTGACATTTACCGGGCAAGTCGATCGTGAGCAGATTATCTTCGAAATCAACTCGGGCGACTGCATGATTTTAGTGTCCGCACTGGAAGCCGGGGGAACGGTTTTTGCTGAAGCCACCTCGTTGGGGATTCCTTCTATTGCTTCCGCAACTTTTGGGGGCAGTTACATGATTCGTAAAGAAAACGGAATTGTCGTAGCTATCGATGATGCTGAAGAATTAGAAGCAGCTATGAATGAAATTCAACGACGCTACGCGCAAGATTCCCAGCTCAACGCTCATATTCGTGAATACGGCTCCACCCGGTTTACCGAAAAAATCTTTGTCACACGCCATAAAGAAATCTATGAAGCCGCTATCAAGGGGGCAGAGTTTTGATTTTAGTTAATAACCTTCTGACTATTACTCCGTACCTGTTATTACTTGTAGTACTCACTTTTCTACCCGGTTATGCTCTGACGCAGTTTTTTAATAAGCGCGCTGGGTTTATTAAGAACCTTGCACTGGCACCGGCTTTAACTCTGGCATTGATTACAGTCGCGACCCTGGTATTTAAATACTTACCTCTAACCTGGGGTATTGTTGGATTTACACTGTTTGTAGCAGTATTTATTGGCATTTTCTGGCTTGCTAGTTTAAGAAGCAACAATCGTACTTCTGGAAAGTTAAGTAAGAATCAGAACGGTTTAACGATTCCAATCACGGATTTTAAATATATTCTTCTAGGGTGGTTGGTGTTAATCGTTCCAATGCTTGGATACGCTGATTTTAGTCGCGTTATTCAAGGTGGTGACTCAAATTATCACTATAATCAAGTACTTTGGATCGCAAAAACAGGTGATATCTTTCCGCTAACTGCTAATGCCGGTTTGGGGGGATTAAATCCTTCAGGTTGGTACTATCCAACTACTTGGCATGCTTATGTGTATCTCCTGGTTGATGCGGGTGCTTCAGTCATAGTTGCAACCGCGGCTTTCTTATTACTTCTGCCGCTTATTTGGTTGATTTCTATTAGTGCGTTGACTGTGAATCTAAGCCGACACAAAGGAATCACTCGTTGGGCAGTAGTTGCTGCAATGTTGGTTCCTTTAGCAACAGTACGTCTTGCACATGTAACTACACTTTGGCCATTCATCACGGCTTTGACTGTAGTCCCGGGTGTCATCGCTTATGTTTTAGAAAAAACACCGCCTAAAAAGCCACTAGTTTTAACCTACCTAAAAGTTTATGCGGGTAGGTTAGTAGCGGCTGCGCTCATAATCATTGGGCTGACGGGGTTGCATCCTTCAGTGGTAGTGGTACCGGGAATGGGACTTTTCTTTGCAGCGGTAGTATTAGGTTTCTTAAATATTCGTTATAGCTTCCTGAAACAAGACTGGAAATCAGTTGTCTTTGCAGTTTTTACCATTGTTTTCCTAATCGGATCATTCTTGTTCTTCATCTATGGGCCGGGACCACAGCAAGGACAGCTTCATAGGGTCCCGAATGTTGGCTGGGGAATCCCCGTGATGAAACTTGCCTCTGGAAGTGGTGTATTCGTAACTGCTCCTTTCATGCTGGGTTTTATTACCTGGGGGTTAGTACTTCTACTCATTCCTATTGCCATCTGGCTCCACATTAAACAACGCAAATATTTAGTCTTAGCAGCACTACTATCTCAGTGGCTAGTGGTCATGGGATCTTTATTCCCTCTACCAATGTTTTCTGAACTGACTAGCTTCTATTACAACGTCGCAGACCGCACGAAATTTGCCTATGTGATTTACCTGATTCCAGTGCTTGCGCTAACGTTGCAGACTATTTTTACGAAAACTAGTGAGCGTTTTAAAGTTGGCAACTCGCAGGTGGTAGCTTCTGCATTGATAATAGCGTTGGGAATCTTGAATTTTGCCGGCACGATGCAGGACTTAAATAACGCCTTGTATCCAGAGAAATACTCAGTACGCTATTTAGCCAACCAAGAAGAGCTAGATTTAATTAAACGTTTAGGCAGCGAACTAAAGGATACGGATCTGTTACTTGGAGACCCCGCTGCAGGAGCTTCGCTAGTTTATACACTGACTGGGAAACCAGTAGTTTGGAAGTACCCTAACTCTTCTTCAGGATCTGCAGATGATAACTACTTACAAGCTAACTTCTATAACTATCGAGAAGATCCTAAGGTTTGTGAACTTATCAATAAGTATGGAATTACCCATTTTTATAAAGATATTTCGGGAACCTTTAATGGGAACTTCACTTGGCGACTTCGCCCGGGGCTCTATGCAGTAGATACCAGCGAAGACGCTTTTGAACTTGTAGATAAAGGCTCAACGGTAGAGGTTTATAAGATTACTTACTGCCAGAAGTAGCTGGTACATTAAGTGGTCGGTTTAAACAACTTTGAGTTATTTAAACCGACCACTTAATTATTGAAGCAATGTTAGTTACTGGGCTTTAATCAGTTACTGGGCTTTAAGCTGGCGCGCGACTTCACGGGCACGTTCTTCCCAAGTATTTTCTGCACTGACAGTCTTAATATGTGCTTCCATATCCTCAACCCAGGAGAGGGAAGACAAGGATTCTAGCTGGGTTTTAATAGCTTCAACGTCATATTCTACAGTCCAGCCACACTCATTCTGCGACACAAATTTCCCTGCCCAAGTATCAGCAGTTGCGAATACAGGCAAACCATGTCCCAGGTAGTCAAAGAGTTTAATCGGCACCGCAAAACGCCAGTATTCATCGCTTTCGACTGCGATACACCCAACGTTAGCTTGCTTGAAATGCGGCTCTAGCTCTTCTCCATGTAAGTGGATTAACTCGACGTTATTTCCCAGCAGATGCTCGTATTCATCTTTGCAAGCATCCCAGACATTTTTTGGGGTACAAATCGTTAGTTTTACCTGCGGTAGCTGAATCACAGCTTCAAGCAACCGATGGAGCCTATAGTGAGACCCTAAACCGCCAACATAAAGTAGTGAAAGCTGATCTCGATGTAGTGGCGCTGGGCTAGCAGGAGCCCCTGGTGGCAAAGCACTGAATTTTTCGCGTTCAACAATCGGGATGTAATTGCCCATTTCTAAAGATGGCAAAAATAGTTTTGTCAGAGTAGTACGGTAGTTCCACAAATCCCAACGGAATACGCGTCGCATCGCAAAGCTAACCAAGGTACCAGTTAGTTGCTTGTAAATCGGGAACAACCAGTAAATATCCCGATAAAAGACCCCCGTATGAATATTGTTTGCCTCGCAGAATCGGAAGAAATTAAAATCTAAGAGAAAATGCGGCGGCAGATGCTTAGGATCTGTCAGTGGGGTCGCAATTGTGGCTGACTCAGAATAGAGGAAATCAAATTTTTCACCGGCCCGGATACGACGTTTAGCTTCTTTAATAGCGGCCCGGCGTTCTTTCCCGTAACCGGAAACGAGTAGTACTTCGTAGCCGATTGCTTCGAAAGCTTGAAACATTTTTACAGGGCGTATTCCAGAACCCGCAGTAGCTTGAAAATTTAATGGGTAAGGAACGTGGTAAATCATTTTTGGCATATGAATCTCAATTCTTCAAAAGCATCGAAATGATTGAATCTGCAATCTTAGCTGAAGAGGTAGTAAGTGAACGATTCGTTTCTACCCAGTTTATTAGCGCTTCAGATGCAGGGGCAGTGTGGTTTTCAATGTCGTCGAGTAAGCTAATGATTTTTTCTGAAACATCGTCAGCTGTAAACTCAGCAACTACGCCCAGATTATGTGTTTCAATATCTTCTTTGGTTTGCCCGCCGCCAACGTAAGCTACAGGGGTGCCGTGAGCTAGCGAAGCCAAGCATTTAGTAGCATATGCGTACGAGTAGTTATTATTCGGGAGGGAAACTAAACCAACCGCAGAGTGCTTAAACCAGCCTTTGGCAACTTCATTTGGTACCAGCGGGAAGAACTTAATTGGCAGGGAAGTCTGAGCTGCCATTTCTTGTAATTTGGGCCAATCTGTGCCTTGTCCTAAATACACTAATTCAGTGTCAGGATGCGCATCATAGACCTTTTGAAATGCCTCAATGAAAATACCGGCACCGTGTACGGCAGAAGCTGTACCCGCGTAGAGTAATACTTTCTTACCTGTGGGGAAATTTTCAGGAATATCGCCCTCATAAGCGGAAGTATCCACCCCGTTTGGAACCATAATGGTTTGCTTTGCCCCGAATTCTAATGCTCGTTTTTCAACGCCTGGGGTTACGGTGATAACTAAAGCCGCACCTCTTAGCGCAAAGCGTTCTAGCTTCTCAACGGTATTAACAACAAACTCTGGAGCCCCGGAATCTTTTACCGCGTCAGTAAGAATATCACCAGCAAAATATACGTAGGGGACACGTTTTAATGCGCATGCTAAGCGCGTGACCACACCTGTAGTTGGAGGCGGCTCACAGATAACGGTCTGTGTTTTTCTTTCAGCTAAGAGACGAACAAACAGTGGAATATCAAAGGACATGTACTGCACGTAGCCGCGGACAGCGCCAAGCTTATCTCGTAAAACTGGAGCTCGTTTAATGTTCACGCCAGGTAGCTGAACGTCTTGCTTCTGGTAGGTGCTGGTTAGAACAGTGACTGGCAAATTACGCTGCGCAAATGCTTTAGCTAAGCCACCTAAGCGTAATGCAGCAGCACCAGGCTCAGGCAAGAATAAACGCGATGCAATGATAATGCTCATGGAATCCCACTTTAGTAGAGAGACTTCAGCCAGTCCCAGTTTTTTCTTACCTGCAAATTTTAGCTTATTTAAAACCATAGATTACGCACTAACTTGCTTTCTTAGCGCGTTGTTGAACTATACCCGTTAAAACTGATTGAATTAAGTACGAAGACAGGTAGGGGAGTCAGATCGGTGAGTAAGCAGAACAGCAAACGTGCTACGCAAGCCCATTGGGGAAATGCTGGATTAAGCCTATTATTTGCGCTGGTTTGTGTTTTAGGTGTGAGCGTATTTTGGGTAGTTACGTGGAAGACTCCCGTGTGGCTCCAAGACGACTTACTGTTCGCAACACGTTCAGGTAACGCCTACGGTGAAACTGACTTAAGCTCACTATGGCAGGGGCTGATGCTGGATCTTTTCGAGCGTAACTCTCGATCTGCTGACTTCTTTGCCCAACTGTTCTTTAGCAATTCGACCCTATTGGGGTTTTGGATGGCTGCTATTTTCGTTTTCTTCAGTGCAGTTTTAAGCTGGTTCTTTTACTCAGCTCTGCCAAAAAATGATTGGTATTTGGTAGTTTTGGGAACTACCACCAGTTTCGGTGTTTTGACACCGCTGGTTTACCCATTTTTTGATGCTTCCGCCTTTGCCACTTACTTCTTTATGAGTGCCACTGTTGGCTATGTCCTGGGTTTTTCATGGATTTTGCTGGTAATCGGCTGGCTACGTAACGTATTAGTTAACCGGAAAACAGATTTATCCATAGTGAAAATCAGTTTTGTTGCCGCCACCTCTACTTTAGTGGCCTTTCACCATGAAGTCTTGGCACTGTTACAGCTAATGCTAGTTATAGTACTGGGGATGGTTAGTTTCAAACTCAAGCCGGGTAGAAACTATTGGCTGGTCCTGGGGTGGGTAGGGCTCATTTCTATCCTCCGCTTCTTCACACCGGGAATGTGGAAACGTTCGGAAGTGTACGAATGGGCATTTCTGGACCCGCAGGCAAGTGCTGGTACTCAATACTTAAGCAGACTGATTTATTTCCTAACTTATTTTCTTTCCCACAATCAGGTGCTACTGATTGGAACCGCTGTAGCTTTCACATACTTCTATTTTCAACTCACTAAGCATCGTATACTTCCAGCTTGGATGCTATCCGCTCATTATTTAAGTTTGGCAGGGCTGGCATCAGCGATTCACCTCGCACAGCGTTTACCAGAATCCTTATACGTGGGGACGCTGGAACTTAACCAGTATCAAGAGATTCTGTTTTCAAAGACAGCGTTGCTAATGGCAGCCTTTGCGCTTACTTCTTTAACGTTGCAACTTTTGAACCTGATTCTGGCTGCGTTTAATCTAAAAACCTTAGCTGTATCACTAACTTTTGCTTTAGCTTTGGCTGGTTTCTTAGTTCCATTCAAACTTAGTTTCTTGAGTGGGCGACCTCTGTTTTATGGTCTGTTCTTCTTGTTATTAAGTGCCATTTTGGCATTTTTACAAGGATGGTCGCTGCACTGTATTAAGCATCCTGCGCGTGGCATGCTAGCAGTTTGTCTGGCAGTTAGCTGTTTCCTTGGGATAGGTGTTTTTGAAGCAAAAACAGTTATGCCGAAAATGCTTGCAAATCAGAAAGCCTGGACTCAAATTGTAAATCAGGTAGCAACTTGCAAAGACGGGGAACAAGTGGTTTTCCCAGCGCGTTTGTCATACCGAGAACTGCACTCACCTTTTGGAGATGACGGTAAACAGTATTTACAGCACCTACGGGACTACTATGCTATTCCACAAGGGTGCCAGCTGGTTGTTGGAAACTAGCTGGTTTTAGGTCCGAAGCGTTTATCTGCCCAAGCGCGGATGCGTTTTTCACAAGGGCGTTCAACCAAATAATGCAGGGCTGCGGCAACCAAGAATGCGCAGATTAGCAAGAAAATAAATACGAGGACGGAATCTGAACGTCCATACCAACCGAGGAATAAATACAGCACGGTAGCATGTACCAGGTAAAACGCATAGGAGATTTCTCCGGCGATAACCATTGGTTTCCAACGCATTAAGCTGCGTCGTCCTTCTAAATCTGACGAAGCTAGGATAATGATTACCAACATGTAAATGATGGGTAGGTAGAACGGTCGCATTGGCTCTAATGTTGCTTCTAAAGCTGGGTTAAATCCGCGCACGTGCAGGAGCCAGTAACTAATTACTAAGCACATCGTTACAAGGTAGCCAACCCACGCTGGTAAACCTGTGCGGAAACCGCGTTTTAATAAGTGCGCCGCAAACATTCCTAAGAAGAACTCCCAGAAACGGTTAAGAATCGTTGGGGTTAGCCCCGCGTACTTTACGCTGAGAATACCTAATGCCAGAATCGCTACCACGAAAATCAGGTACTGGGCTTTTTTTAGCTTTAATGCGAAAGAGTTCGCGAAAGGATGCGTGAAATAGAACGCGGCTTCAGACGACAGAGTCCAAGCAGCTGGATTGCCTGCAAAAAGCACCAGGGGATTAGTTGAAAAACCCTGTACTAAAAATACTGCTGCCAGAATAGGCAACAAGGCAAAATCCTTCTCCCACCAGTTAGTTGCCGTTGGACCGTCCCAGGGGTAAAACACGGGAAGAGCTAAGAGAAGCGCTACGAAATGAGCTGGCCAAATGCGGGCTACACGTCGCATCCAAAACTGCGGTTTAGTTACCTTCGGACTAGCTGACCAAGTAAGAACGAAACCGGATAAAACAAAGAAAAAAGCTACACCGGTATAGCCGATGGTGCCAAGACCAATTCCCGGAATATTACCAACATTGTGGTAGTGGAAGACAAATACTGCGAACGCCGCCCACCAGCGCACCCCAGTTAGGGAATCTAAACGAATCCGCGCCTGAGCCTCTTTCATCACTTGGACTCCAACCATAGTGTCATGTAGCCAGTATGAGCATAGTCATGTTCTCCGTAACCAGAGAACCCATGGTGTACCGGCAACCCAGTTAAATCAACCAACATACAGTCCTCAATAGGGCAAGAATCAATCTGCTCTAATAGCTGAACTTCACCAAGTGGGAAGTTACGCACTTGTGAATTATAAGTACGGAATGCCCCGAACACTGCGAGAACACAAAAAACTAAGATGAGAATCTTCGTACCCAAAGACGATCGTTGACCGGCACATAAAACTACCGCCCCTAGATAATAAGCGTATCCGCCTGCCAGAGCCCCAAGAATCAGCGGATAGTGGAAAACTCGTACCTGTCCAACTCCCGAAGCTAACGGAATACTCAGCGTAGCAGCAGCTAAAAGGGCAAAAGCAACAGCTGCATAGAAAGGACCAGAAACGCTAATCCCCCGCGCTAGTTGATGCTTTGAAATCAACAGTAAACTAACTAAACCAACTACCAGAATAAAAACAGGTAGCAGATGGTATTGCGCAGCCAATGCATAGAGCGAATTAGTTGCCTTCGAAATCAGTCCTTGCTGATGGTTTAAAGCTGCGCTTGCCCGCCCTAGTTTATTCGCTAAACCGGGGGAGCCGAGCATCAGAGCAGACCCTACCAACCCAGCGCCCGCAAAAACTGCTAAACCAAGTTTAGAACTGGTAGAAAAACGAAAAACGAAAGCTAAAAACACCAGCGTGATCACAGACAAGGAAGCCTGCTCATGGGACGTGCCCACCACAAACACTAAGCCTGCGGGAACAAGCCAACTATTTAACGATGACGCGGTAAGACTCAAAGACCAAGCGTAAGTAAGTAACGCCACGAAAACCAAGTAGTTACAGATAGCTGCAGAATAAACCAGCAGATTAGAAATATAAGCAGTATTAAGAACAGCCGGTGAAAAAAGCGCAAACAAAGACACGGTAAGCGCAACCCAACCAGAGCTCTTCGGCAACATGCGACTAGGAGAGAAAACCAGCCAACTACGGTACAGCGAAAAAGCAATTAAAGAAACTGAAAAACCCGTTAAAGCTGAAACAATCCACTTACCCGCGTCAAAACCAAAATAATAAACGAAAGTAGATAGGAAATCAGCCGTCCGACCAGTATGCTCAAACCACAAGAAATGCAAGAAATCATTAAGCGTAGCCAAAGAGTAACTGCCAATCTGAGCAGTATTCTTTAATCCCGCAAAAAAGAACTCATCCCCATTGGCAAGTGAAAAACGCCAAACATACCGCATGAATAAAGTTAGGACGACACCCGCCAAAAGGAACTGTAAGCGCACGCCCCAAGATGGGGTAAATGAACTCTTAACCTGCATTAAATACACTTTCCAATCGGGGGAGTCTGGTAAGGGGGAACATGAATCAAGAAAATCTGGTTCTCCCTAGATGTTACCCGATTAAAACTCGATTTAAGACGTAGAATAGAACAGTATAGGTTTAGAAGTCTGTCACTTATCAGAGGGGCAGAAACTGTTGAAAAGAGGAAACTAATGCGCATTGCCGTAGTAGCGATGGGAAAAATCGGTCTGCCACTGGCAGTTCAGTTCGCTGACTCTGGACATGAAGTAATCGGTGTAGACGTAAACCCAGAAACTGTTCGTCTCATCAACGAAGCTACTGAACCATTCCCAGGCGAAGCATTCCTGCAAGAAAAGCTCTCTGCTTTAGTACCAGCAGGTAAGCTACGCGCTACCACTGACTACGCAGAAGCTATTCCTAACGCGGACGCAGTAGTCCTCGTTGTGCCGCTGTTCGTAAACGACGAAACCTGGCAGCCAGACTTCGCTTGGATGGATGCTGCCACTAAGTCTTTAGCAGCACACCTTACCCCAGGTACTCTGGTATCTTACGAAACCACTCTGCCAGTGGGTACCACTCGTGGTCGTTGGAAGCCAATGTTGGAAGAAATCTCAGGTCTGAAAGAAGGCGAAGATTTCCACTTGGTATTTTCTCCAGAACGAGTACTCACCGGTCGTGTATTTGCGGATCTGCGTCGCTACCCTAAGCTGGTTGGCGGTCTTACCCCAGAAGGTACTAAGCGCGCTATTGAATTCTATGAATCTGTACTACAGTTCGATGAGCGTCCAGACCTGCCAGTAGCAAACGGTGTTTGGGATATGGGCTCTGCAGAAGCAGCTGAAATGGCAAAGCTAGCAGAAACCACTTACCGTGACGTTAATATCGGCCTGGCTAACCAGTTTGCAGTTTACGCAGATAAAGTTGGTATCGACGTACAGCGCGTAATCGACGCTTGTAACTCTCAGCCTTACTCTCACATCCACCGCCCAGGCATTGCCGTTGGCGGTCACTGCATCCCGGTTTACCCACGCCTGTACCTTTCCACTGACCCAGATGCATCTGTAGTTCGCACTGCCCGCACTTTCAACGCTGGCATGCCTGACTACGTAGTTTCTCGGGTTGCTGACGTTTTGGGCGATCTGCAGGGCTTGAAGGTAGTTGTACTTGGCGCATCCTACCGTGGTGGCGTAAAGGAAACTGCTTTCTCTGGCGTATTCGCTACTGTGGAGGCGTTGCGCGCTCGCGGTGCAGAAGTATTCGTGCACGATCCAATGTATTCTGCAGAAGAGCTCGCTAAGTTCGGTTGGGCAGCTTACGAGTTAGGCATGGAAGTTGATGCTGCGATTGTGCAGGCAGATCACGTAGAATACCGTACTTTGACTCCAGCTGACTTGCCTGGTGTGAAGGTTCTTTTCGACGGTCGTCGCGCTACCGATGCTGCGCTGTGGGTAGGCACCCCTCGCCTGGTTATCGGCGACGCTGCAAACTGACCTGAGAAAATAGGGGATAGTTTATGCTGAGCTCCTCATCCTGGCTTCCGATTTGGCAGACAGTTCTACTGCTGGCTTGTGCACTTTGGATTCCAGGGTGGGGAGTTTTAGCTTTAGCGAACCGCTCTCGCGCAGAGAGAATTATCCTGGCTCCACTACTTTCTGCGGGAATTATCGGCTCGGCAGCGATTGCTACGCCGCGTTTCGGTTTTCCCTGGGGGTGGGCAGGTTTAGCTATTTTTACGTTGGTCGTGTGGATACTGGGGATTTCAGCTCGCCTAGTTACGCGATTGTTTTTCCCGAGGGCGGAAAAGGAAACTGTCGAGCAACCAACCAGTAAAGGTATTGTGGCTGGTGCGCTAATTGCAGTTCCCGCGAGCGCATTCATTTTTCTAAAAGGTATCCACAGTCTGTACAGTCCACCGCAAACTTGGGATGCGGTTTTCCATTTGAATGCTCTGCGGTGGATTGAGCAGTCTGGGAATGGTTCTTCTTTACACTTATCGGGTTTGTCTTCGCCACTGCAACCAGCTCAGGCGACTAGTGGGGGAATCTACCCAGCTGGTCTGCATGATTTAGCATTTTTGGGGTGGGTGTCAGATCCTGCTTTAACTTTGAATTTGCTGATTTTGCTGGTTATTTCAGTTGTCTGGCCATTGGGGGTTGGTCTTTTAGCTAAGAACTTAGCACCACAGAAGCCTTTTGTGCATACGGCAGCGATGGTTTTGGCAGTTGCTTACACAGCGTTTCCAGAACGTCCGTCGTCATACGGAACGCTGTGGCCAAATGTATATGCCTACGCGTTGCTTCCTTTGATTATTACTCTTTTGATGCAGTGGTTTGGGCGGACTAAAACCCCGGCGATGGAACTGTCTACTACCGTTCTTTTAGCGTTGGGTGTTATAGGGCTAGTAACAGCGCATCCTACCGGGGTGTTAGTTGCGCTGGTGGTTGTGGGCGTATTGGTGGTTGATCTGCTAATCCGTTTGGCTACTCGTAACTACAAGTTGAATCTGACACAAGCCATGCAGTTAGGATTACTAATCTTGGCGATTGGCATCGCTGGTTACATGGGTTCTAAGTTACAAGCTTGGTCAACGGTTCTTAACTGGCAGCGTGAACCGATTGGCTCATTCGCGAGGGAAAGTTTCGGTGTTATTTTCGACCAGCAGCTTTCTTGGATGGGCTATGGCGATAAGGACCCAGATTATATTTTGGGAGCGCTGACCATACTTGGACTGTTTATTGCTTGTCGCTACGCTAAGTATCGTTGGTGGCTGGTAGCTTGGGGGATTTTCAGCTACCTGTTTGTGGCTTCTGCGGTAGTGAAAGTACCGTTCTATTTCTTGGTTGCCCCCTGGTATTCGGATGCAGTTAGACTAGGTGCAATCATCCCGCTTTTCGGAGCTTTATTAGCTGCTTTTGGCCTGCAACTTTGCGTTGATCTTTGTTTTGGTTTGGTTGAAAAAAATCTGCCGTCCCTGAAGCAGTTTTTAAATCGAAACCAGGTAGTTAATACGCTTAATCTCATCCAAATTTCGGCAGTTATCTGCGCGATTATCGGAACTAATTTTCTGGGTTACTGGGGTGGCAAGGGGATTCTCGATCTTAACTACACCTATTATCCCAACAGCACGCTGGGGGCACTGGTAAGCGATTCAGAGATTGAGTTCATTAAGAGCCTGCCAAACCAGATTGAATCCGGTGCTGCTATTGCGACTGATCCGCGCACGGGTGGGGCTCTCATTTACGCTTATACTGGCTTGCCGGTAGTACACCGCCATTTCGACGGTAGCTTTGATAAAGACCAGTGGATTATTGCGCATCATTTTGATCAGCGAATTCCAGACTGGCGTGTTTGCGACCGTTTAAAGAAATGGAATGCAAAATACTTTTACACTGACGAAGTTATCTATTGGAAAGATAACCCAGTTAACCGTTATTTTGATGGTTTTGACCGGAATCGTGATAATCCTGAAGGCTTGGATTTAGTAGCGCAGTCAGGTACCGCTAAACTTTATAAGATTACGAACTGCCCCGCAGAGTAGAAGAAGGACAGCTAATGAGTATCGAAAACACCGCCCTTAAAATCGTAGGTGTCGTGGTAGCTTGGAATCGTCCCCAGCTTCTACAAGAAACTTTAGACGGCTTAACCTCACAAACCCGTCCCCTCGATGCAGTTGTAGTGATTGACAATGCTTCTACTGATCATTCACCTGAAGTAGCGCGCAACCACCCAGTGACTACCGAAGTGCTGATAATGCCTCGTAACTTGGGTGGGGCAGGTGGCTTCGCAGCTGGTATTGCACGCGCAGTAGCTACTCACGATGCAGACTTTGTGTGGATTATGGACGACGACACAGTCCCCACTGCGACTGCTTTGGAAGCACTCCTCGCAGCTCGTGAAGCTTATCCAGGTCAGCCCGCAGTGCTAGCTTCTAAAGCAGTCTGGACTGACGGGCGGGAACATCCCATGAACCGCCCTCGGAAACGCCCGATGCTAGCGAAAGAAATCGCCCAAGCTGCCGAAGAAATCGGGTGTATTCCCATTCGCACAGCCTCATTCGTCTCAATCCTGCTGGATGCCCGCGCCATCCTTGAAGAAGGTCTACCAGAAGCCGCCTACTTCCTATGGAATGATGATTTTGAGTACACTTCCCGCCTGCTCCGTAACCGCATCGGTCTATACGTTCCAGCTTCCATCGTGGAACACAAAACTAAAAAGTTCGGTGACTCCTCAGCCGACCCAGGACCACGGTTCTTTAACGAAACCCGTAATAAAGTTTGGATGTATCTGCGCTCCAACGGCTTAAACCCGGCAGAAAAACTACTATACGGTGGCAAAACCCTGCTTCGTTGGGCACAGACCGTACGCAACTCAAGCGACCCAACAGCACTACTGAACCACGCTAAAGACGGTATCAAAGCCGGGTTACAAACAGTTCCCACCACCGTAGAACTCCTGGCTGACACCCCGGTAGCAGCAGACGTAAATGCGTTACTTGCTCCGGCTAACCTCTTTGAAGTAGGGGAAGAAAACACTGAATTTTCAGTACTCATGAGTGTCTACCACGGCGACCATCCAGCACATTTTAAGCGCGCATTAGAATCCATTTCTAAGGAACAAACCCGGCGACCAAACCAAATCGTACTGGTCCAAGACGGTCCCGTGAATGAAGCGCTCCAAGCTGTAATCGACGCAGCTACAGAAATCACCGCACAGGAAGTAACTCACGTAACCTTAGAAGAAAATCGCGGTCTCGCCCAAGCATTGGACCAGGGGTTAAGCTACTGCGATTATGAGTTAGTTGCCCGCGCTGACTCTGATGACGTGTCGTTACCACACCGTTTTGAAACGCAGATTCCACTTATGAAAGACCTGGATATCCTGGGCTCTGCAATCGCAGAGTTTGAAGAAGATGAAACTCAATGGGGGATGATTCGGGTTCTGCCACTTACCCAAGCAGAAATTAACGAAGTCGCGCGTTTCCGTGACCCTTTCAACCACCCAACAGTAGTATTCCGCAAGAGTGCGGTAGTTATCTCGGGCGGTTATGAAGAATGTGAACGCCTTGAAGACTACTGGTTATTCGCACGCATGCTGCAACTGGGAGTTCGTTGCGCAAACCTAGCTGAACCACTAGTAGCCTACCGAGTTGGAAGCGGTGCCTATAATCGGCGCGGTGGATTAGAGTTATTCAAAGCTGAAATCGAACTACAAAAACGCTTTTATGATTACGGTTTCACCACGAAAAAACAGTTTGCTCGTAACCTGCTGATTCGTGCTGGATACCGCTTAATCCCGGCAGAACTACGCAAAAACCTCTACCGCAATATTGCTGGCAAACATTGGTTTAACGCGAAAACCGCTGTGAACGACTAAAATAGAATAGATTATAAGCTTATTAATCAGGAGGCCCCATGAAATACGACGTTATCGTAGTGGGAACCGGACTGTTCGGTCTGACTATTGCACGCCAGTGCGCGGAAGAAAAAGGCTTGCGAGTAGCAATGCTGGAACGCCGCCACCACATCGGCGGAAACGCATACTCAGAAAATGAAGAAACCACCGGTATTGAAGTACACCGTTATGGGGCACACCTCTTCCACACTTCTAACGAACGCGTTTGGGAATACGTAAACCGCTTCACCTCCTTCACGAACTACGTACACCGCGTGATGACTACCGTGAACGGGGAAGTCTTCCCAATGCCAGTGAACCTGGGAACGATTAACCAGTTCTTCCGCGCAGCCTATTCTCCGGAAGAAGCTAAAGCCTTAGTTAAAGAACAGGCTGCAGAAGTCGCTGGAACTGAAATCACTGACTTTGAATCAAAGGGCATTTCTTTAGTCGGACGCCCACTTTTTGAAGCTTTCTTCAAGGGATATACGGCGAAACAATGGCAGACAGATCCTAAGACCCTGCCGGCCTCAATCATTTCTCGTTTGCCAATGCGTTATAACTACGACACTCGCTACTTCTCAGATAAGTATGAGGGGCTTCCGACTGACGGTTACGCAGCTTGGCTGGAACGCATGGCAGATCATGAGCTGATTGACGTTTACTTGAATACTGATTTCTTCGACGAGTCTCATGAACTGTCTAAAGATAAGGTAGTTGGAAAGGTGCCAGTTATTTACACTGGTCCAGTAGATCGCTACTTTGATTACGCTGCCGGTGAATTAACTTGGCGTACTCTAGATTTTGAAGAAGAAGTATTGCCGGTAGGCGACTTCCAGGGGACTTCCGTAATGAACTACGGTGACGTGGATGTACCTTACACCCGTATTCACGAGTTCCGGCACTTCCATCCAGAACGCGATTATCCTACTGATAAGACCGTGATTATGCGTGAATACTCGCGTTTCGCAACCCGTGACGATGAGCCTTACTATCCAGTTAACTCCACTGCCGACCGGGAAGCAGTCTTGCAGTACCGTCAGTTGGCAGAGAAAGAAACTGACGTATATTTCGGAGGACGTCTGGGAACCTACCAGTATTTAGACATGCACATGGCGATTGCCTCTGCACTGTCTATGTGGGATAACCAGCTAGAACCACGATTTTCCCAAGCAGAAACTGCAGGAGAGTAACTTTTGAGCGTCGAAACCCAGAAGTTCGTCCGCCCAGGACGATCTAAAGGACTTCTTGAAGTCTTCCAGAAACAGTACTTGCTTTCTCTGCTGGTACATAAAGAACTGCGGGTTCGATACCGCGGTTCAGTCCTCGGTATGCTGTGGAGCTACGCTAAACCAGCCGTACAGTTTTTAGTTTTCTATTTTGCTATCGGCATGTTCATGGGGATGAACCGCAATATTGAAAACTACGTAATCTACATGTTCGCTGGCGTAGTTGCAATCAATTTCTTCACCGAAATTTTCAACAACGATACTCGGTCAGTGGTGTGGAATACTCCTTTAGTAAAGAAAATCTACCTGCCACGCGAGCTCTTTCCGGTAGCTTCCGCCTGGGTGGCTTTCATTCACTTTATTCCGCAACTGGTGATTCTTACAGTGGGGGCTTTGATTGCAGGATGGCGTCCCGGAATCATTGAATTCGGCGTATTCATCTATGCGTTTTTTATCGTGACGGTATTTGCACTGGGCTTAGGCTTATTAGCCGGCGCCTTAAACGTATTCTTCCGAGACGCGGAAAACTTCGTAGAACTGATGCTGATGGTTGCCACGTGGTCTTCGCCAGTTCTTTACAAGTGGTCCATGGTACAGCATGCTTTGGGAGCTGATTCCTGGTTATGGACCCTCTACCAGCTGAATCCATTGACGGTAGTTGTAGAGCTCTTCCACTACGTATTCTGGGCACCGACGTTACCAGCTGACTCCGCCGCTAAAGCCGATATTATGCCCCCAGACATGTGGTTCTGGGCTGGTATCGCTGGTGTAACCGCTGTGGTTACCCTGCTAATTGGTGAATTAGTATTCCGTAAACTTGACCCTCGATTTGCGCAGGAGCTGTGATTTCATGACTACTAAAGCTCCCGTTATTAAAGTAGAAAACGTTACGAAAGAGTTTACTCTTCGCCGCACGCACACTTTGAAAGAAACTATCGTTTGGTCTCTCACTGGACGTCGGGATCAAATCTCAGAGCAGTTCCGAGCTCTAAACGATGTATCCTTTGAAGTTAATGAAAGCGACACGATTGCACTACTGGGCCACAACGGTTCCGGCAAATCAACCATGCTGAAACTAATCTCCGGTGTGATGCGTGAAGATTCTGGCTACATTGGGGTACGCGGTCAAGTAGCAGGTCTAATCGAAGTGGGCGCGGGCTTCCACCCAGATTTAACTGGCCGTGAAAATATTTTCCTAAACGGCGCTATCCTCGGCATGAGTAAAGACCATATTGAAGCCGCCTACGATGACATTGTGAAGTTTTCAGAAATTGAGAAGTTCATCGAAACAGAAGTTAAGTTCTATTCTTCTGGTATGTTCCTGCGTTTGGCTTTCTCAGTAGCAGTACACACTGACCCGGATATTTTCTTGGTGGATGAAATCTTGGCAGTGGGGGATGAACCATTCCAAAAGAAATGTCTAACCCGTATCCACGAGTTGAAAGACCAAGGCAAGTCTTTGGTTATTGTGAGCCATGATTTAGACATGGTGGCAGAACTTTGTGACCGGGGCATTGTTTTAGAAAAAGGCAAGTTAGTTGCCGATACGGATGCTAAGTCTGCCGTAGAGAGGATGCGTCATGTCTGACCTGAAGCACCAGCAATTAGTGGACGCATTAGCAGCCGACCTGGAACTACAGCTACCGGGATATAAGTTCCAAGTGCAGTTAACGGAACTGGGAGCGCAGATTCTTTCTCGCCTGGATAATAACTGGGTGGCAGCAGTTATTCGACCTCTGCTGCTGGCAAAGAACGCGGTTGAAGTTTACTTATCTCAGCAGGCGCATGAGCCAATGATTAACCTCAATGAAGATCCACGTGAGCTGCGGGATATTTTCATGGGGGACGCCTATGTGGGTACGATTTTGGCTTACCCTGCAGGAGTGAAGCGGCAAAAGATTTCCAGAGTCGTAGTGGCAGTGCCTACTCTAGAGTTGATTGAGGTTCCTGCGAATTTTGAGATTCGTTTAAACCGCTCTAAGTTTGAAGCAATCGCAGCGAAAGTTTATACGAAGCTTTATCATAAGGTTCCGTTCACTCTGGACGTTTACCGTCAGAAACGCAATGAGAACGGTCGAGGGCGTCCAGCAAAACTATTCCCACCAATGTTTACTAACCGTGGGGAAGACACTGAACTGAACCCGGAAGTCATGTGGGTAGCTATGCACTGGGCAGAATCCGGTGGCGCTGAATCGTGGGCATGGGAGCAAGCGCGCCTTGCTAAAGCTGCCGGTTTTAAGCTGGTTTTCACTTTTGATCGAGCTGCCCCGCAACGTCAGCTACGCTTAGCTAGTGAACTTTCTGATGACATTTACGTAATCGGTCAGGGCGTACTGAAACAGGACTGGAGTAGCGTACTGGTGGGAATTATGGAAACCCATCGTCCCGGTAAACTACATATCCACCATTCAGAGTTCGTCTACACACAGCTACCGCTGCTGAAATCGCTCTACCCAAAGATTTGGGTGGAAGATTCAACTCATATTGCTGAACACCGCGGTGGCGGTTTCGTGCGTTCTTCGGTTGGTACTAGCCAGTGGATTAACCTCCACCATGTGATCTCTCCACAACTAGTGAAGATGTATGCCAATCACGGGGTAGAAGCTGAAAAAGTTCTCTATCGACCTCTGACACAGCTAACTTCAGATCAGAGTGAAATAGCTGAAATTTCCGCCCTCGATAATAATCCCGTACGGCTGGGATTCCTGGGGCGCTTATCTGCGCAGAAACGCCCAGTGCTGTTCATCATGCTAGCTGCCTACCTGCATCGCCGCTACCCGGGACAATTTAGCTTTATCATGCAAGGCTCTGGTGAACTTGAAAAGATTGTCACCCAGCAGCTGAAGCGTTGGGGCTTAGAAAACGTAGTAGAACGGCGCCCGTGGGCACCGGTGGAAGAGTTCTTTAACGACATTGATATTCTTGTTATCACCTCTGAAAATGAGGGCCTAACCCTCACTACCATTGAAGCCGATGCCGCCGGGGTAGCAGTAGTATCAGCTAATGTCGGAAGCCAGTATTCCGTCGTTTCAGAACTCGCATTACTGCCACGTGAACCAATCGGCTTCATCAAACAGAGCGTACCACTTTTGAAACGCCTGGCAGAAGACCCCGAATTCTATCAGCTGGTAGCTGCACAGCAGAAAGCTTTAACTGATGAGCTTCGCCGTCAGCAGTCAGCATCAGACTATTTTAGTGAACATTATGCGGATGCGAACTTCCGCGCTTGCCTGAACCCAGTTTCAGCAGAATAAAGAAGAAAAGAGCTAAGAAAAATGAAGGTCGCAGCAGTAGTAGTAACTTTCAACCGTCGCGAAATGCTGGAAAAAACCTTAGCTGGTTTGGAATCCCTCACCCGCCCGGTAGACAAAATCATCATCATCGATAACGCTTCCACCGATGAAACGCCCCAGTACCTGGCAACCCGCGAGTACACCACTGATCACCGCATTATTCGCGCAACCGTAAACACCGGCGGAGCAGGGGGATTCACCCTGGGCATTGAAGAAGCCTACAAAGAAGGTTTTGACGCCTTCTGGCTGATGGACGACGATACTGTCCCACAGGCAGAATCTTTAGAAGAACTGCTTAACGGGATGGAATCCTACCGTGAAGCCCGCGGAGCATACCCATCCTTCGCTTGCTCTTCAGTACTGTGGACTGACGGAAACCTGTGCGAAATGAACACTCCGGCTCCGGTTTGGGACTGGGCTCGTTCTCTAGCCGCAGGACACTCATGGGTGGACGTAAAGTCTTGTTCCTTCGTTTCCTGTTTAGTTACCCGTGAGGCGGTAGAAGCTAAGGGGCTTCCATACCGTGAGTACTTCATTTGGTATGACGATGCAGAATACACGACCCGTTTGTCTAAACTCCGTTCCGGTATTTACGTGCCAACCTCTAAGGTAGATCACCTCTTGGCTCAAAACCGTGGGGTTAACTATGGTGACGTAAATGAACAGAATATTTGGAAGTTCGAATACGGAGTGCGTAATCAGGTTTCAGCTGCTTGGTCTTTGCGTAACCCTACTTTAGTAGCTGAAATGGGTGAGAATATGCTGAAGCAGATGTGGGGTAAGAAAATTCCTGCATCTTTGAAACTACGCCTAGCCAAAGCTGGCGTTAAAGGATTGTTCTTCCACCCACGCAAGCGTGGTGTGGAAGACCTCTAAACTGTCTTAATGTGGTTGTGGCTCCCACTAGCGTGGGAGCCACAACCACATGGTTTATTTACAATCATTTAAGTCCGATTGCTGCTTCAATTTGTGGAGCTAAGAGTCGTGAGTACTGCGTAGATACGTGGGTAGTATCGTAGTAAACCGGAATCTGCCCAGCCACTGCGTAACAGTATTCCTTATCGCAGAAATAATCAGTTAAATCCAGAAGCTTTACAGAAGGAATCGAACTAACCTGGCTAGCTGGAATCAGCGGGTCAGTGCCTAAAGCTTGTACACGGGGAACTCGACAATCAACTGCGGGATTAGCTGCGAAGTTCCAACAGTTTACGTCTCTGACGGAATCATTATATGGCGTATCTGCAAGCACAATCGTTTGCTTTACACCGGCATCCGCCAAGGTCTGCCAAGTGGCGCCTAAGGCACGGTTGAATTTAGCTTGATTATCTAAGTCTTCACCGGTTACATTACCCAAATACTCGGTTTTTGCGTAGGCACTGTACAACACTGTGCCAGGTTTATCAGCGGAAATCTTATTTAGAATGTAAGCTGACCCCAGTGCACACTGATGGCCCGAACCAGCAATTGCTTCAGCTTCAGTCATAAACTTCCGGAAATCATGTACCGGACAGCCAGGGATGGTGTGGATTTGCAGGAGCTTCTGGTGTTTTTTAGCAATCTCAGTAAGAGTTGCATTCCACTGTTGGGCGTGAGAGTCTCCGATTAGGTAAATGGTGTCTGCTGAGTCAGTATTTCCATTTACCCGGAAATCACAAGTTGCACTTGTATAAAACATACCTGGCGAAACTTCATGGTTAGTTTCCGTACATCCTGTAGGCAAGGTAGTGTAGTCATATTCTGGCGCCAGGGAAGTTGAAATAGGCAGACCCAGCTGGTTTGTGCAACCAGAGTTAGGTGCTAGTGCCTGTGGCCCGACACAGCCGGATTCGAGGGCAGTTTCGAAAGCCTGATGGGCTTTAGCTAAACCTGTCTTAGCGTGTGCATTCAACGCAAATGTGACTGTTGCAAAGCAAAGAATCGCGGCGAGCATCGCTATAAAAGTGCGTTTAACAGAATCAGCGAACCACTGGTTTTCTAAGCCCTTATCTTCAACTAACCGTTTTGAGAGGTATCCAATCAGGATTGTAATGGGAATCAGGGCGAGTTTTTCTTTCCAGTGCAGAATATCGCGGATTAAGTAGGGGGTAATGATAATTAGCGGCCAGTGCCACAGGTAAATGGAGTAAGAAGCGTCGCCGATTATTTGCACAGGCTTAAAATCGGTGAAGAAACGTAGTAAGGGGAGTGCCCCAGAGGTACCCACAGCGATGATTGTGGCAGTAGCCAGAGTGGGGATAAGTGCGATCCAACCGGGGAATAAATACGTGGGAGTAATCAGCCAAGCGCTTAGTAGCAAAAGAAACCACGCGGACGCGGCTAGGAGCGTGCGCAGCCAGTTCAGCTTTCCAACTACCGGTTTACGAAGAGCAGGCGTGGCAATGGCAACGAGGGCGCCCAGTCCAAACTCCCAGAAACGCACTGGGGTGAAGAAGTAAGCTTGGTGGGGTGAAAAATGTGAGAACCAGAGGCTGAAAACAAAGAATCCGAGCGTAAAGACGCTAATAAAAATAACTGAGACGCGTCGACGATTAGTTTTGCTAAGTGCTGCGATGAGGATGAGCAATAGTGGCCAAATGAAGTAGAACTGTTCTTCGACAGAGAGTGACCAGTAGTGTTGGGCAACGGTAGCTGTCTGGTTTGCAGCGTGGTAATCAACTGCTTGAGAGAAGAGATAGAGGTTTTCTGCGTATGCGGTAGAGGCGAATAATTCCCAATAGTTACGGGGTTGCAAATGTAGGGGTAGAAGCCACCAGACCGCGAGGTATGAAACCGCTGCGACAGTAAAAGCAGCTGGTAACAGACGACGAATACGGCGGGAATAAAATTGCCAGAGATTAACCGTGCCGGTTTCTAAAGTGTTTTTTAACAGGTGGGAAGAGATTAAAAACCCGGATATTACGAAGAAGATATCGACACCAATGAACCCTCCTGTAAGTCGTAGCGGCCAAAGATGGTTGAGAACTACTGCCAGAACTGCGAAAGCGCGGAGGGCTTGAATATCCTTACGAAAATACTTGCGTTTAAGTGTCTCTGTTTCTTTCAAGGACGCTGACGCCGGGGAAGTTCGTAAAGAATCATGCATAGTTTGATTATATAGTTTCTGTAGTTTCTTGTTTTATTCCGTTCTCTGTGTCTTCACTTGATAGTCTGGAGTGGTGAAGAATAAACCACGGGCAACGATTAACAGCATCCAGTTTCTGCGCGCCTTCGCAGCTCTGGCGGTAGTCTACTATCATATTGCGATTCTAGACTTCGGTAAGGCACTGAAACTTCCAGAAACCGGAGCCTGGGGCGTGGATATTTTCTTCGTCATTAGTGGCTTCATCATTGGTATGGTGGCGTTCCAGAATAACCAGAAGTTCCTGCAACGTCGCATTATTCGCGTCGTCCCACTCTATTGGTTAGCGACTTTCATGTGGGCGGGTTTAGCATTAGCGTTACCTGAGAAAACGAATTCTACGGTTGTAACCGCAGAGACTTTGCTTAAATCCATGTTTTTTATTCCCTTTGAAATGCCACTTCGAGTTGGTCCACTGCTGGGGCAGGGGTGGACGTTGAACTATGAAATGTTCTTTTATCTTTTTGTAGCTTTGACACTGTGGATTTTTAAAGATGCCCCTAAGGCGTTGGCAGCTACTGGGGTTTCTTTGGTTGTCTTAGTTGGTACAAGTTGGTATTACGTGCCGCAGAATTTTGCTTTATTGCACTATCAGAATCCGTTGCTACTTGAGTTTGTAGCGGGCATGGTTTTGTATTTTATTTTCCGCTGGTATACGACTTTGAATTTACCTCCGATGCTGAGAATCGGCTTGGTTATTCCTGGTGTAGTACTTTTCGCAGTGGGAATATACCTTATGGTGGCGCAAGATACGTCGCAGATGGCATACCTTTTTGATCAAAGAGCCGGATTCTATGGGATTCCAGCTTTCTTGACGGTAGTGGGGACACTGCTATTGGAGCCACTATTCCGCCCAGGCAAATTAACGATGTTGCTTTTAGAACTTGGAGCCGGTAGCTATGCCATTTATCTTTTCCATGGTTTCATTGTGGGGTTGCTGGGACCGAGTTTCTTTGGTGGTTTAGCTGGTCCTGAAGCGCCTGGCAGGGCCGCATTACTGATTGCGACGACAATGGCTTTAAGTGCATTATCAGGCGTGGTCATCAACAAATACTTTGACGAGGCATTACAGCGCGTACTGAAAAAGTTCCTTCGCTAACGTTTCCGAGGGCGGTTTGGAAAATCTAATCCTGCACGGAAACAGAGTATTCTTCCCAGACCAGGTAATGCGGACGGTGTTTTACCTCTTGGTAAATTCGTCCCACATATTCGCCGATAACGCCTAAAACCAGTAATTGGATGCCTGCAAACCCGATGATTGAAGCAATAATCGTAATGTATCCGGGGGCAGTTACCCCGTTAATCAGCCAACCAATGATGAGCGCAAATAGGTAGATTAACGATAGTCCAAAGATTGCTCCACCAAAGTAGGCAACTACGCGAAGCGGTTTAGTGTTGAATGAAAGTACCCCGTTAAGTCCGTATTCAAATAGGCTCTTAATACTCCATGAGGATTCACCAGCCTCACGAATAACATTTTGGTATTCGATTACTTCAGTAGGGAAGCCAATCCAAGAGAATAAGCCTTTGGAAAAACGGGAACGCTCATCCAGGTTAACCAAGACGTTCCTAGCTCGCCTGGAAAGAAGTCGGAAGTCGCCTTCTCCATCTCTTAAACGAACTTCATCAAGTAAAGAATTCACCATCCGGTAATAGGTTTTTGAAAGGAACTTACGAACCCCTTTCTCACCCACACGATCGCGGCAAGCGATAATCTGATCGGCACCAGTTTCTAAAGCACGTGAGATAAGCGCAGGGATTAATGCAGGAGGGTGCTGTAAATCTGCATCCATAATAATCACGTAGTCACCATTCGCACGGTGCAAGCCTGCTAGCATGGCGGCTTCTTTACCGAAATTACGTGAAAAGATAACACCAGCAACTTCCGGGAATGCAGATAGCTCTTTAATAACTTTAGCCGTGTTATCAGCTGAACCATCATCTACTAGTAGTAAAGACCAGTTAAGGTTGCTGTCAGCTAATGCCTTTTCACTTCTGAGTAAAGGTGAGGTAGGTTCGCTTCTTCGTTGAAACACGGGACTACGATCGAAACAGTTTGCGATTCAGCACTCATCAGTTTTCCCTTCCTCAGTCGCACTAAAAACAAAGTAGCGTTGCATAAGATAATTCAAAACTACGAATACATACATTCCGATAAGCATCGCAATATTGCCTTGTACCTGCTCATTGAAACCCGCTAAAACCCAGAGTACGAGTTGCTTTGCCAGACCGTATGCCACCAAATAAGCCACTGCAATCGTGAGTGCGAATCGGAAAACCTGCAGGAAAGAACGCGAAGAATCTTGGAAAGTAAAGTACTTATTCAGAAAGTACGAAACGATTGAACCAACAATGTAGTTCATCACTGAAGAAACCCAGTAGCCTGCAGAAGTTAAGTTAAATAAAAGGAACATAACTGAGGTTCCCACCAGCGTGTTCACAATCCCCACAAGGATGAATCGAAAGCCAGTAGAGTTCCACAGGTTAAGAGCTGCCTCTTTAAAGCTGGGTTTCATTTGGCGCCCTCGGAAGAAACCGGGGGAAGCATACCAACCCGCTCAGAAATAATATAACGAGGGCGTCCCTTTGACTCTAGGTAGATTTTCCCTACATACTCGCCAATAATTCCTAAGGAAAGTAACTGGATACCACTCATAAACGCAACAATCGCCGTCATGGAAGCCCACCCGGGAATAGTTTTGCCCAGGAAGAAAACAGTAATAATCCAAGCTAAAAGTAAGAACGCTAGGAATGAAACAGCCAGCCCCAAACCAGTTACAAAGCGTAACGGCTTAACACTCAAACTGGTAATCCCATCGATTGCCAGACTCAGCATCTTAGAAAACGGGTAATGGCTTTCCCCAGCCAGGCGAGGTGCCCTTGAATAATAAACAGAAGTAGATTTAAAGCCCACCAGGGGAACCATACCTCGTAAGAAAAGATTCACTTCTTTAAAGTTCGCAAACTCTTTTAAAACCCGCGCAGAAATCAGACGATAATCAGCATGATTAAAAACTGCTTGGACTCCCATAGCGTTCAAAACCCGGTAGAAAGACTCCGCCGTGAAACGCTTAAAGAAAGAATCCGTAGAACGGTCATTCCGAACCCCGTAAACCACATCAGCGCCATCTAAATAAGCTGAGACCATCTCATCCATAGCATCTAAGTCATCCTGACCATCCGCGTCGATACTAATCGTGATGTCACAGACATCAATAGATTCTAAAAGCCCCGCAAGAACCGTATTCTGATGACCACGGTTACGACTTTGGCGTAAAGCCCGCACTTGTTCATCAGCTACTGCATAATCGCAAATCAACTGCCAAGTTTGGTCACTAGACCCATCATCAACAAACAGTAGGTAAGAGGATTTTGAAACCAGCCCCTTATCCTGTAGTTGTTTCAACTTATCGGCAAAAAGCGGGTAAGTAAGTGGCAACACCTGCTCTTCGTTATAGCAGGGAATAACAATGGCAAGTTGCGGTAAAAGCATGTAGGTTGTCTTCTATGTCTAATAAATCACTTTTCGCAGTGATATTGGTTTCTAACAATCTAAAAAGAGTTACGTAAACTAAAATTACATTAGCAATGTTATCGAAGGAATACCTTGTCTGATTCAACGAATGCCCAATTAGGTAAAAAATACCGTCTCCCGGCCCTACCTACGGCATTTAGTATCCTTTTTATCCTGCTTCTACTAGCCTCAATCGCTACGTGGGTGATTCCCGCAGGTAGTTACGCGAAGCTCACCTACCAGGCAGAAAGCTCCCAATTCGTCATCAGTACACCAGGCGAAGCTGAACAAACTCTGCCCGCAACACAGCAGGTCCTTGACGATTTAGACGTTGAGATTGCTTTAGAAAACTTCACTTCGGGCACTATCTCGAAGCCGGTTTCCCTTCCGGGAACCTACCAGGAAATAGAGCAGACCCCGGTGGGCGTGATGGATATTTTCCGCCACATGGTCAACGGCACTATCGAAGCCGCTGACATCATGGTTTTCATCATGGTGCTGGGTGGCTTGATTGGGGTAGTGCAGATTTCTGGAGCTTTTGAAACCGGGTTGATTGCACTAACTAAACGAACTAAAGGACATGAGTTCCTGCTGGTAGCGGTGGTTTCCATCCTCATGCAGATTGCCGGCACTACCTTGGGTCTGGAAGAAGAAGCGTTGGCTTTTTATCCGATTCTGGTACCTGTATTTATCGCCCTCGGGTATGACGCGATTGTCGCTATTGCTGCGATCTTCCTCTCTGGAGCAATGGGGACGGCTTTTTCAACTATCAATCCCTTCTCAGCGATTATTGCTTCTAATGCGGCGGGCATTTCTTTCACTGAGGGAATCTGGTGGCGTTTCGGCGGCTTGCTGGTAGCAATGTGCGTTCTGGTTCCTTACATTTATTTTTATGCGCGTAAGGTTAAAGCTGATCCAACTGCCTCTTTCGCATACGAGAGCCGTGAAGAGTTCTTATCCCACTGGCGGATTGATTTAGATACTCTTCAGATTCGCAGTTTTGATTGGCGTCAAAAGCTGATTCTGGTTCTTTTCGTAGCGGGCTTCCCAATTATGATGTGGGGGGTTACTCAATGGGGCTGGTGGTTCCCTGAGATGGCTGCTTCATTCCTACTGATTACTATCATTGTGATGACGATTGCGGTAGTGGGGAACCCGAATCTTAATGAAAAAGCTGTGGTTGAAGCATTTTTGAAAGCAGCTTCGGAACTGGTGGGAGTAACCATCATTATTGGTTTGGCTCGAGCAGTTAATCTGGTTTTGTCAGAGGGAAATATTTCTGACACTATTTTGCATTCGGCGACTGACGTGGTTTCGCAGATGAACGGGCCGTTGTTCATTATCGTGATGATGCTAATTTTCTGCGTTTTAGGTTTTGTAGTGCCTTCTTCTTCGGGGTTAGCAGTGCTGGCGATGCCGATTTTGGCTCCGCTCGCGGATGCGGTGGGGATCCCTCGTTTTGTGGTGGTTTCTGCCTACCAGTGGGGTCAGTATTCGGTGCTGCTGATTGCTCCTACGGGGCTGATTATGGTGACTTTGCAGATGCTGAATACGAAGTACAATCAGTGGTTTAAGTTTGTGTGGCCGATGGTTGTGTTCTTGTTTAGTTTCGGTTTGGTTTTGTTGGTTGCTCAGGTGTTGTTTTACGGTTCCTGAGCAGTTTTCCCGAGGGCGTGCGTTATAACGTTTCCTTATAAAAACTCGGTATCTATTGTTAAATCTGCAATAGTCTGCTTACAATAATGCTGTTGTTAAAAACGCCTAATCTTTTAGTAAAGGAAATAATAATGGGCATGGAAGTAGAAATGGCACAGGAAGCTGTTGCAGGTAGCTTCACCGTAATGTACGGTATGGGCTTGATCGGTTATGTAGTGCTGGCTCTGGGCCTGATGAAGATGTTTGAAAAGGCTGGGGTAACCGGCTGGCACGCATTTGTGCCTTACTTCAACTTCTACCAGGTATCTCAGGTCTCTGGTGCAGGTTTGGTTTGGTTCATCCTGACCTTCGTACCATTCGTAAACGTTATTGCTGTTTGGGTTTTGATGTTTAAGCTTGCTAAGTCCTTTGGTCAGGGCGCCGGCATGGGTATTCTTACTGCACTGCTCCCACCAGTTGGTACTTTGATCATGGGCTTCGGCTCTGCACAGTACCAGCGTGCACGCATGATGTGATTTAAGCTTTAAGCTTTAGTTTGGGGACCTACGATTCTTCGTAGGTCCCCAAACTTTTAGCTTTTGTATAGGCTTAGAGGGTTTCTTGCTTTAAGATTGCTTCAATATCTAAAGAGGTATCAGCCCAGAGAGCACGTTTACCTACACTCCAAGCATGCCAAATACGGGTCGCATAATCAGGTTCTGCTTTTGTGATAATTGCTGCTTGAACGTCCTCGGGAAAAATAAAATCGCTTTCAACCAGATCAGTTGCCTCACCGGATGCAGGATAAACTAAAGTATCTGGCTGTGCACTGATTTCACCAATTGCGTCCAGCGCACCCGGAACTGTTGGCCCCATCCAACGAAGTGAGAGTGGTCCTAGATCTTGGAGGAGTACCGGCAATCCTGGCTGTTCTTCCGCCAAAGCGGATGCGAAGCTAGCGTCTGTGGTTACTACTAAATCTGCTTCGTCTACAAGTGAACGGTCAGTAGTTACCGCAAGTTCTGCTAATCCTGCGGAGGTAAGCCAATAGAGGGTGCGCCAAGATGGAGGGAGGTCGAGGATAAGGAGTGCTTGGGGTGATTCTCCAAACTCGGAGATTAGAAAGTTAGTGGTTTTAGCTAACCAACGATAAATATTAGGGCCCGTAAAATCTAAACGACCTTCCGGAGTGTACCAGGTGAGTAGGGAACCAGGGGTATTTAGGAGGTTGTCAAGATGAGATTTGGTAAACATTTTTTGTGCTCATTCGTTGGAAACTCAATGAAAAAATAAGACAATCATAAATATTGTAAAAGGTCAAGACTTAATTCAGCTTGACTTAACCGAATTACACGCGTGTAATTCTATAAGGAAATAAGTACAAGTGAAGGGACACTGCTGTGTGGAACATTCTGGGGGAAGGGCCACTGGTCATCGATGACCTAGGTGCACACCTAGATGACGGTCCACTCTCGTGGCAAGAATCAGCTCTGTGTGCCCAAACTGATCCTGAAGCATTCTTCCCTGAAAAGGGTGGATCCACTCGCGAAGCAAAGGCTGTTTGTGCAGCATGCGAGGTTCGTGCAGAATGCCTGGAATACGCATTGCTAAATGATGAGCGATTCGGCATTTGGGGTGGATTGTCTGAGCGTGAACGTCGTCGCTTGAAACGTCGAGCAGGATAATCAATAACTCTTAGGAGTGAACGATAAAGGGGTCTCATGACTGAGCCAACCGTAGTTGCCCTCGTAGTCACACGAGGGCTTACTCCATATCTGCGCCGAACAGTTTCGGCTTTACTTTCTCAAACCCACCGCCCAGAGAAAATCATCGTCGTCAATACTGCAAAATCCCTGCTAGAACCTATTCCTGGACTAGAAATTCTCCAGGTACCTAACGTAAAAACCTACGGTGAAGCGGTGCAACGCAGTATCGATGCCTTACCAGTCTTAGATCGGGTAGATTGGCTATGGTTTCTACATGATGACTCTGCCCCAGAACTAGATTGTTTGGAGTTGCTGCTAGAAGCTACTAAAGCCGGTTTAACCACCGCTGTAGTTGGTCCAAAACAGGTTGCCTGGTCTGACTCTGACAGAATCCTTGAAGTTGGTATTAAAGCAACGCGTTCTGGCCGTCGTTTAGAGATTGAATCAGCCGATGAAATCGATCAGGGGCAGTACGACGACATCTCTGACGTTTTGGCAGTGGGCACTGCCGGTATGCTCGTTAAAAATGAGATTTGGCAGGAAACTGGTGGTTTAGACACATTCTTAACCCCTTTTGGAGATGGCTTAGAATTCTGCCGTCGCGTTCGTTTAGGCGGGCACCGCGTTGTCGTAGTACCGCAGGCAAAACTTGCACACGCTCGACTTTCTTACCGCGATTTACGTACAGATACTGTTCCTGATACTGACGGGTCTTTCAAAGCTCGTCGCGTTGCACAGCTATATAATGGTTTGCTTTTAACCTCTGGCCTAAAGCTATTCCTGACCCTTTTGGGGCTTCCCCTGTGGACGTTGCTGCGTACGCTGGGGCGTCTTTTGCAGAAGCGTTTAGACTTAGCTTATGCAGAAGTCGCTGCTTTCACCACACTGTACGCGAACCTTAGTAAAGTGTTTGTGGCGCGTCACCGAGTGAAGTGTTATGCGAAGGTTCCAGTTAGCACGTTGAAGAGCCTCGAAGCTACGCAGATGGAAGTAAACCGCCATAAGCGTGTGCAAAGTCGTAAAGAACGCCGCTTGATTCGCAGCAATAGTTTGGAACCAATTGCAGCAGGCTTGTTGAAGCGTCACCGCAGTGTTAACCGCCTGGTAGCCTCTACCGGTTTTACACTGTTTGCAATCGCCAGCATTTTATTTACCCGTGACTTTGCGACTGGTATCAGTGGAGGAGCCTGGGCTAATCTTCCAGATTCCTATAGCAGCCTGTTCTGGCAGGCGTGGTCGGGCTGGAACCTGGGGGGAATTGGCACTCCGGGACCAGTGGATACACTACTCCCTGTTTTTTCTGTACTAACTGCGCCTTTGGCACTCTTTGGGATTACTCCACATGAGCAGCTGAATTTCTTCTGGCGTTTAAGTCCAGCGCTAATTTGGATTTCCATGTATTGGGGTAGCCGCGTAATCACCCACCGTTGGGGATGGCGTCTGCTCCTGGCTCTGCTTTGGGTGGGAAGCCCAACGGTGTTGATTTCTTGGTCTGAGGGACGTTTGGCAACTCTTTTAGTTGCTGTAGCTTTGCCACTTTTCATGCGGGCTTGGTTGCATACGAGTGCACACGTCGTGCCACTCTATATTAGGGGTGCGTTTACAGAGGAAATTAGCATTTTTGATAGTTCCCGTAGCTTCCAATATCCAGCTTTAGCAACCTTAGCTTTACTGGTCTTAACCGGAGCTGCCCCATGGCTTACGCTTCTTTTAGTTCCACTGGTTATTGGAGTGGCTATTTTTACTCCGCAGCGACGTTTGACGCAGTTGATGTTGTCTTTGCCTGCGGCAGTCTTCTTGATTCCGTTGTGGATTCATTTCGTTACTTCCTCAGGGAAAGCACGTTGGCAGGTACTGTTTGCTGATACGGTTTCTGGATTGGCTTTTGCACAGGCTAATACTTGGGAGATTGGTTTAGGGCTTCCACAAGACCATCACTCTTTGAGTGTGCCTTTCGCACAGTATTTGCCGGAAGTATTACTGCCTTACTTAACTTTTGCTTGGTTGGTTCCAGGGGTGGTGATTTTCGTAGGTGCCGGCTTAGCTTTGTTTAACCTGCAGCGTTGGGTTTTGCGAGCACGCATTGCGTTCCTGGTGGGCGTGTTGGCAACCGGGGCTGCGGTATTGACTTCGCGAATTATTATTTCCGAGGGCGGTGAACTCATCTACGGGTGGGCAGGTATTGGCATTTTGCTTGCAACTCTTTGCTGGATGCTGGCATCTGCTGGTAGTATTCCAAACTTGGTTTTGCAAGAATACCTGCATTCTTACAGAGGGCGTCGTCGTTTGGAAAAGTCGATGGCTCGTCGTATGAAGGCATTGCGTAAGCGCCCTCGGAAGCAAGAATCTGGGGAACAGCCAAGCGCAGGTGGAAATGATTTGGAACACCGGATTAAGCGTTTGGACACGACTACGCTGAAGGAACGTTCTGCCTACCGGTTCCAAGCACTTACGGCGCTAGTAATTTTCGCCCTAGCTTTGGTACCTGCCTTGCTATGGTTCCCTCAAATAGGAACACAACCGCAGGTAGTTAAGCCAGCTCCCCGCTACTTAACGCCTGCAACGACAGTGGAAGCTCAGCTTTCTGAGCGTTCTGCAAAGTTCCTTTTATTGAACGTTACTGATCAGGGAGTAGAAGCCTCACTGCTTCGGGGTGACGGTAAGCAGCTTGCGGACTCAACTCCACTACAGCGGTGGAATAACGCTCAAACTGTTTTGAAAGCTCGGGTAGGCGCCGATTTTAATATCACTAAACAAAGCGCTCCGGCACAGCAAGCTTTGGCAACTGCAGTGACCGAACTGCTGACTGCTCCTGATACTACTGACGGAAGTAAACTACTGGAGTTCGGCATTGATGAAGTTGCCCTGTCTGTGAATGATTCTCTAGCACGGGAAACCGCTTTGTTAGCTTTAGAGCAGAGCCCGATTTTGAAACGTGCTGGTGAAGCAGGAGCAGGTAGCTTGTGGCGGTTGCGCCCATTCGGCTTAGAACCATCCCGCGCCTACCTTAAAATCGGACAGAAGTATCTGCCAATTGCTGACCCTACGCTCGGTCCAGTTGAGCTCCCCGCAGAAGCCGCTAATGTTGAAAGCTTGCTGATTCTTGCTGAGCCGAAACACAGTGGCTGGAATGCTACTTTGAATGGTGCGGAACTTACTGCTACCGACTACGGATGGCAGCAAGCATACGCAGTTCCAGCAGAAGCCGGGCAACTACGTATGAGCTGGTACGCAGATTGGCTACCAGTTTGGTGGCTAGCTGCAACTGCAAGCCTGTTAGGAATGCTGATTGGGGCAATCCCAGTTAATGGAAGGGGCCGAACCGATGTCGAATGAGACTCGTTGTGCAGATACCATCGCCGAAGAAACCCCGGAACCTGAAATCACCGAAGACACGCATGCAGAAAGTACCGCTCAGAAACTAATTTCCAAAGGTAAAGTGGTTGGTACTCTCACAACCTTAGGCATTTCTGGAATCGCCCTGCTCAGTGCGGCAACCTTCGCTTTTTCAGCAGACCTGTGGCTACCACGTTCTTCACAGTATGCGATTAATTCAGATTTTCAGCGTGAAGTTACTAATCTAGCAACTTTACCAGAGCACAGTTATCTGCTGGGATGTAACGTCGGTTTCCCCACGGAAGCTAAAACGGAAGCCACCACTGGGAAAGTCTTTTTGAACACCACTGAAGGCACTACTGTAACGGCAGTGAAAACACTGGGAGAAAACGGAAAAACTCCGTTATCCCAGCCAACTAGAGGTCAAAAAGTGATTGACGCTAACCAACCAACATTAGTGTCAGTATCTACTACCGGAAAGAGTAGCTTCGCGGGCACTACTTTCACTGCGGCTAGTAACGCTACTTTAAAAGGTATTACTACTGCTAACTGTAGTACGGCGCAGATTCATTCCTGGTTTGCTACGGGGAACACCGGGGTAGGAGAATCCACCTACCTAACAGTTACTAATCCCTCAGGTAATGCTACTCAGATAACTCTGGAAGCGTGGAATGGTACCGGTAAGTTTTCGCACGGCCCTAGCTTAACGATTCCCGCAAATACTACAGAGACTTTTAACGTCGCTAGTTTCTTTCCAGATGAAGACCGCTTAGGGCTACATGCTTCTGTACACGGTCCGGGAGTAGTAGTCACTCTTCACTCTGCAGGAGAAAAAGGACTGGCAAGTCGTGGTTTGGAAACTGTAGCACCGGTGGTAGCGCCCTCGAAAGAAAATATTTTCCCCAGCGTGGTAGCTTCCTCGAACGGAACAAAAATCCAAATTTTGAATCCACGCAATGAAGTAGCCACTGCGAAAATTTTGGTAGCAGACCCATTGGGAACTAAACCACTACCAGGTGCTGAAAATATTGAAATTGCCGGTTCAGCTGTTTTTGAACTCGATTTAGCAGGCATTGGTGAGGGCTCTAAAACCCTAATTTTGCAGTCAGATAAGCCGCTGGTCGCCAATATTACTAGCATTTTCGAGGGCGGCGATAAAGAAGACGATAATGTGCTCGCAGACCGTACGATTTGGAGTGCCACTGCTGCGCTGACTAGCTTAAAAACCCCGCTTCCTGCTTTGCAAAATGGTGAGAAAGAGCGGCTCTTAGCGCTATATAATCCCAGTGATGTTGCTGTGAAAGTAACTGTCAATGGGGTTGAAGTACAGGTTCCGCATAACTCTGAACTCACTCATGCAGTAAATAGCGACAAACTTGAGATTAACTCGACGCAGCCAATTTACGCAGGTATGGTAATCAAAAAGCTGGAGGGAAAAACCACGTTAGTGACTCGCTTACAGTTCGTAAGCCCAGAAGCAGCACTGCCAAGCCTTAAGCTTAACCTAGCTGATTAAAACTGCTTACCGTGTAAGTCAGCTTCAGAAATACCGGTGAGCTCTGAAAGATGCTGAATCAAGAGAGACCTGACCATAGCGTGTAGGGGAGCACCGATTTCTCTGAAAGTGGAACGCCCTGCACGCGCGTGAATCGGCAAGCGATAAAGCACAATTCGGGCTTTTAAACCTACAGTTTTACTAGCAGAAAAATGCCTAGCTAAACTCACCGAATGATCTTCCCAAGGAGCTGGATCAGAAGGGGGAGCATCCTCAAAAGCCACTTCAATCTGCGTAACCTCAGGGTAACGCTGTGCAATTTCTTGGAAATTCCACGCCACAATCTGTTCAAAAGAATCCTTCCAAGAGGCGCGAGCAGGCACACCAGGTAAGAAAAGTGGAGAACGTTGAGAGCGCCCATGGCGGTTTCGTCTTCTAGAAATAGCACGCATAAAACCAGTCTAACTAAAGAACTAAGAACCGTTTAACTAGAAAACCCACATGCCAACAACTATCCTAAAAACTATGAAAGCCCATCGACAGTGCGTCCATTTTGGTTGTGAGGAAAGAGCCGTCGCAACCCTTACATACAACTATGCTGAAGCCACTGCCGTATTAGGGCCACTTCCTCCGGAAAAAGCCCCGTACACGTCAGAGTTTTGTGAACATCATGCGAATACTTTTACAGCACCAAATGGGTGGCAAGTAATTCGCCTTGCATTCAGTACCGAACCTCCAGAACCCACAGAAGCAGATATTTCCGCTTTGGCAGAAGCTGTGAAAGAAGCGGGACGGAAAGCTCGGATTGGTTTACCGCGAGACCCGTGGCGTACACAACTGAGTGTGAAAACCTACGAATAAAGAAAACACAGCCCAAACCACCCTCAAAAATACTTTTTCGTGACAAAATTGTAACCATGACAGCAAAAGTTTTAGTCGTAGATGACGATACCGCCCTCGCCGAAATGATTGGCATTGTATTAGAAACCGAAGGATACAATGTTGACTACTGCCATTCCGGAGACGCTGCCTTAGAAACTTTTGCAGCCACTCAGCCAGATTTAGTTCTCTTGGATGTTATGCTCCCGGGAATGGATGGTATTGAAATCTGTTCGCTGATTCGTCAAAAATCTGACGTTCCCATCGTGATGCTCACTGCTCGTTCCGACACGGCTGACGTAGTTGCTGGTTTGGAAGCCGGAGCAGATGACTATGTGCCAAAGCCGTTTAAGCCAAAAGAACTGATTGCGCGGGTTAAAGCCCGCCTGCGTGGTCGAGAAGAAACCACGGAAGAACACGTTCGTCTAGGGGACCTAGTAGTTGACGTATCCGGACACCACGTTACCCGTGCAGGTCAGCCTATTCAGCTCACCCCACTGGAATTCGACCTGCTGGTAGCCCTCGGTCGATCCCCTTGGAAAGTCTTCTCACGCGAAGAACTCCTTGAAACTGTGTGGGGATACCGCCATGCAGCTGATACACGCCTAGTAAACGTACACGTACAGCGTCTGCGAGCAAAAATTGAACGCGATCCGGAACACCCAGAAATCGTTATTACGGTTCGTGGTGTCGGATACCGAGCTGGGGCTGCTATCTCTTGAGTGAAGCAGCTGAACAACCACAGGTTTCACGTTTAGCCACCACCATACTTAAACTGCGGAAGCTACTGAAAGAGTCTCTCTCAGTACGCGTCTCAGTGGGCATGGCAGTTATTGTCATGACCATTCTGTCACTCCTTTTCGTAGGTGTAACCTACCAGGTAAGAAACTCCATTTACGAGCAGCGTAAAGAACAAATTATTGACGACGCTTCCGTAACTATTAACCAGGTACAAACTGCTTTCGAACAGTCCACAGCCACAACTACTGACCAAGTGCAGAACCTCGCTAACCAGCTGGTGTCCTCACTACGATCGACAAAATCTGGCTCAGGCGTTGTTACTACTATGCTGCTACGCTCACCGGATGCACCCACTACCTTTGCTATCAACGAACTTATTGACCGCGATTTGGTAGATGTGATTACCCCGGAAATGCGGGCGGAAATGGCGAAAACTAAGGGGCAGTTCTACCAATCTGTAGCTATTAAAGATAGTGCAGGAAACGTTACACCTGGAATCGTCGTAGGCGCGACGGTGATCCTCCCACTTGCCGGTCCCTACGAGCTGTATTCGGTTTATTCTTTACAACACGAAGAAGACACTATCTTAGTAATGACGCAAAGCCTCGTGTTTGGTACTATTCCGGTTGTAATCTTCCTCGGTGGGGGAATCCTGTGGGTACTTTTCGATATGCTCCGTCCGGTACGCGTTACCGCGCAGGCAGCTCGAGAACTCGCTAAAGGTGACCTAAGTGTTCGGGTGGAACCCCGTGGTGAAGACGAGATGGCACAGTTAGGCAAATCCTTCAACTACATGGCACAGTCTCTGTCGAACCAAATCGCGGAATATGATGAGCTTTCCCAACTTCAACAACGTTTCGTCTCGGATGTTTCTCATGAACTCCGTACACCATTGACTACCATTCGGATGGCGGAAGAAATAATCTACGACGAACGCGACACGATGAGCCCACTGGTAGCTCGCTCAGCTGAGTTACTGCACAGCCAGGTTGATCGTTTTGAAAAAATGCTTGCAGATTTGCTGGAAATTTCGCGCCACGACTCCAATACAGCTCAGTTAGATGCAGAAGATACTGACTTCAAAGAACTCGTCCGCAAAGTAGTGGATGCGGACAAGGTACTTGCTAAAAAACTTGGCGTTAAAGTCACTATTAAACCCACCACGCAACGCTGCGTCGCCCACATTGACTCCCGTCGAATTGAACGCGTCCTGCGGAACTTCCTGGTTAACGCGATTGAACACGCGGAAGGCAAACCCGTTCAGATTGAGATTGCTTCAACTGAACAGGTAACTAGCGTCCGTGTCAGGGATTTCGGGGTTGGCATGACCCCTGAAACCGCTGCCCGTGTATTCGATCGTTTCTTCCGCGCTGACCCAGCCCGTACGCGCACCACGGGTGGTACTGGGCTGGGGCTATCAATCGCGGCTGAAGACGTGGCCTTACATAACGGTCGCATCGAAGCTCACGGTGAACTGGGACAGGGAAGTGCATTCATGGTCAGTGTCTCTCGGAAACCGGGGATGACCGTCACCGAACCAGCTTTGTTGCTGTGGGAAAACTACACGCAAAAACAAATTGAAGAGTTTGTGAAAGAGGTAAGTAATGAAGACTAAACTAAAAGTTTTCGCTGCCGCCCTCGGAACTATTCTCTTTGCTAGTGCCTGCCAAACCCTGCCAACCGCAGGACCCGTAACCCCTTTTGAACTGCAGGAAAATACTTCCGCATCCCTGGTTCTAAAAGGCTTTGGTCCAGTTAAAGATGCCGAGCCCGACACCATTGTCCGTGACTTTTTGCGCGCTACCGCTGCTGGCTGGTCAGATGATTTCCAAGTTGCCCGTTCCTACCTTACTGAAACGGCAAAGAAAACCTGGAAACCAGACACCGCGGTATACGTATACTCTGATGATTACACTCCGATAATTTCCTACAATGGGGAAAGTAAAATCACTGCCGCGACACGTATCCACGCATCTGTGGCGAAAGACGGCACCTACGGGATTGAAAAAACTAACTCGGTTTACACCTCTGATTTTGAACTCGTTAAAGACGCGCAAAACCAATGGCGCATCAAAGGCTTGCCTGATGGCGCGGTGATCTCAGAATCCTCCTTCCGCGCGGCCTTCCAATATAGCTCAGTATTTTTCCCAACCACGGATAAACGCACCCTGGTAGCTGACCACCGTTGGTTTCCTCGGCGTCGATTAGCCTCATACCTAATGCAGGCGATTCTAGCTGGACCATCAGCAGGAATCGCACCCGCAGTTATTAATGCAGCTCCCGAAGGGGCTGTGCTGCCACTCCAAAATGTCGAAGTAAATGATTCTGTTGCGGAAGTCGCGATAGAGGGGACCGGCTTAGGCACAGAAGAAGCACAACTGCTTTTCAAATGGCAAGTAAACGCTACCTTGTTGCAAGTACCAAGCGTGTCTGAAGTGCACTTGCGCGTCAATGGAGTACTGGTGACTGAACAGCCAGTTCCAACGGGACCACAATGGGCACTCGATAATATTGTGAGCGTCGGAAAAGACGGTCTTATCCGTGAGCGTGATAGCAAGAAAGATATTGTAGTTTCCGCAAGTACACTGGGGGAGGAACCAGTAAGTTTCCCTACGCGCGGGCCTTTAGAAGATTCATTAACTGCTTATATTCAATCTAACTCTAAACTGGTTGTGGTCGCGCGTAATGCGCAACCGGTGGAGATTTATACTGCTGATAGTTTAAGCGCACCTTCTGTTGATCGAGCTAACTGGACGTGGACGGTAGTTAAAGGGAAAATCGTTGTCGTTCGGTCGGGGACTGACCCGATTGTGTTTGAGTCTCCCTGGGGAGCTGAGGAGCTGATTACCGCGGTGCGGGTGTCTCCTGATGGAGCGCGGCTCCTGGTGCAACGTGGGGGAGATGCTCCTAGTGTGGGGATTTTACCCATTCGCAGAAATGTTGATGCGCGGCCGGTTTCACTAGGCGAGATTGAGGTTTTAAATAGCGGTACTGCCCGCGTTTTGGATGCTACGTGGGTGGGGAATGCGACGATTGCGATTTTGCAGGCAGAGGCCGTTAATCGGTACGTGTTGATTGCCCATTTGGGTGCGGCGGCAGAGAAAATTCGGGCTCCTGAGAAAGCTGTGCGAATTTCTGGTGGCGCGTCAGAGCAGTTCTTGCAGATTGAAACTGACGAGGGTAAGTATTTCGTGCGTTCCGGGTCATTATGGAATGCGTTGGTTTCTGACGTAAAGTACCGGGCTTTCCCACATTAGAAGTACACCTCGGGTTATCCACAGGGGGTTTTATGGGGTTTTCTGTTGTGAGAACCTGAATGCGTGCAGTTTAAAACCTGGGTGAACGAGTTTCTTGATTTGCTTTTCCCTACGCAGTGTGTGGTTTGTGGTGAGTGGGGGCAGGGGCTTTGTCTGCGTTGCTTTGCTGGTTCTATTTCTGGTTTGCGACGGTTTCGGTTTGCGCTGGATGCGGGAGGTTTCTTACCGGGGTTGTCTTTAGGCTCTTATGTGGGGGATCTACGTTCGTTGATTTTAAGTGCTAAGCACGATCGTGTTTTAGATTTTTCCATTTGGCTGGAGGCAGTTGGAGAAGTTTTGGGAGTGGAGTTAGCGCTGGATTTAGATCCTTTAGATGAGGTGGTGGTAGTTCCTTTGCCTTCGCATTGGCAGCGTGTTTGGCGGGGAATGTTGGTGACTCCGACTTTGGCAGAGGGAGTGGCACGGGGGTGCGACTCAGCAAATTTGGTTGCGTCGGTTGAAGACGGTTTGTTTTTCTTTTCCGAGGGCGGTCTGTGGACTGCTTTTAAGCAGTTGTGGGGTGTTGGGGGAAGTGGCAGTCAACGAGGTAAAAGTGGGGTGTCTCGGCGTGGAAGTAGGCGTGGAACGATGGGAGTAAGAGGAGATTTTACGGGTAAGAGAGTGATTTTAGTAGATGATGTGGTTACTACTGGCGCGACTATGCGTGAGGGAATGCGCGTGGTGCAGTTAGCTGGTGGGGAAGTGGTGGGAATTATTTGTTTAGCAAATCTTGAAAAGACGCAATAAAGTGACGCGTGCCACCAAAATGAGGTATTATTGAGTATAACCTTCACAGAGGGGTGAAGGAATATTTAAGTGAGGTGATTGCTTAACTGCAAAGCCTGAAACTGTTGTTCTCAGGTATTTTCACTGGATTGGGAAACTCCACCAGGGAGTCCCCTAAAGGATCATGGAGGAAACCATGGATATCACCATTGTTGGTCGTAACGCTGAAATTCACCCTAACTTCCGCGCCTACGTTGAAGAAAAAGTAGCTAAAGTAACGCAGCTATATCCACGGGCTCAGCGAATTGATGTTGAACTCACGCACGAGCGGAACCCACGTCAAGCAGAAACGGCTGAACGAATTGAATTAACTGTTTTTGGTAAAGGTCCAATCATTCGTGCAGAAGCGTCAAGCTCTGACCGTCACGCAGCAGTAGACATTGCAGTAGGAAAACTATTTGAGCGTCTGCGCCGTGCTCGTGACCGCGCTAAGGATCACCGTCGCCGCTACGACACCCCAATCGCAGTTGATTTAGGTGGTATCGTTCCAGACGAAGTTGAAGTAGAAGAAGCCCCGGTTACCGCGGAAGAAAGTCTGCGTTCTGCTGCAGACCTGAAACCAGGTGAAGTACGTGAAGAACAGTTCGGGGATTCTCCAGTAATTGTCCGTCAGAAGCTACATGAGGCAGAGCCGATGACGGTAGATCAGGCACTATACCAGATGGAGTTGGTAGGTCACCCATTCTTCCTCTTCGTCGACGTAGAAACCGGACAGCCATGCGTGGTTTACCACCGCGAAGGCTGGACCTACGGTGTGATTCGCCTGAACACGGTGGTAGCATCGTAACCTAACTGTCTCAAAACTCCATTTCATTTCATTTCAAAAGGTTTGAGGTTGCAACACTGTGGTTGCGACCTCAAACCTTTTATTTGCTATAGGTTTAGAGGGCTCCACATAAGTGGAACCCCCTAACTAAAAATCAGGAAAACTCTATATCACTTCTTTTTACGGCGTTCTTGACGGTTGCCGCGAGGTTCCTCAGCAGTCTCAGCAGGACCAGAGGTAGTGAGCTTACCCAAATGTTCCTTACCAGTGTCGCCCATAATGTCTGCAGCGTTAGGGGCAGCCAAGTTCTTCTTTACTGCCTCTTCCTTAGCGGCTTGCAAAGCAGCTTCTTGCTGCTGCTGGTAGGCTAATTCGAACTGGCCGGCGAAAGAGAAAGCCTGAGTTACAGAGTCTTCTCGAATGTTTTCCATCATGGCAGAGAACATCTGAGCGCCTTCTTCGCCGTATTCAACCAATGGATCACGCTGACCCATGGCGCGTAGGCCGATACCTTCCTTTAGGTAATCCATCTCGTATAGGTGTTCACGCCAGAGGCGGTCCACGGTAGCCAAGACTACTCGGCGTTCCAGAACACGCATAGGTTCTTTACCTAGCTGTGCTAGTGCCAAAGGATTCTGGTTTAAGCGTTCTTCTAAACGTTCGTATTCTGCTTTAATATCTTCGGTGTATTCGAAAATGAAGTCCTCGGCAGAAACGACACGCTCGCCACCAGCAGCATCCATAATCTGCTGTGGAGTGATAGAAGCTGGGTAGACGCTACGTAATGCTTCTGACAGTGCTTCATAATCAAGTTCATTAGTTTCAGAGTTAAAGCTCTGGTTCACTACGTTGGCGATGATAATTTCCATGAAACGTTTCATCTGAGGTTCCATGTTTTCGCCGTTTAGAACTCGCTGACGTTCACCATAGATAGTTTCACGCTGACCAGTCATAACGTCGTCATACTTCAAAACATTCTTACGAATCTCAAAGTTACGACCTTCAACCTGTGCCTGTGCGGAAGCAATAGATTTCGATACCATCTTAGATTCGATTGGGAGATCTTCTGGGTAAGCTCCGGAAGCCATAATGCGCTGAGCTAAACCAGAGTTAAACAGACGCATTAAGTCATCTTCCATGGACAGGTAGAAGCGGGACTCGCCCGGATCACCCTGACGGCCGGAACGACCACGCAGCTGGTTGTCAATACGGCGGGATTCGTGACGCTCTGTACCCAAAACATACAGACCACCGAGTTCCAAAACTTCATCATGTTCAGCTGCTACAGCATTACGAGCACGCTCTAATGCCAGTGGCCATTCTGCTTCGTATGCTTCTGAATCCTCTTTTGGATCCAGCCCCTTAGAAGCCATTTCGGCTACAGCTAGGTGTTCGGGGTTGCCGCCCAGCATAATGTCGGTACCACGACCAGCCATGTTCGTAGCTACCGTGACAGCACCCTTACGGCCAGCCATAGCAACTACTGCAGCTTCACGCTTATGCTGCTTAGCATTCAGAACTTCGTGTGGAACTCCGCGTTCTTTCAACATGCGAGAAACTAGTTCGGATTTCTCAACTGAAGTAGTACCAACCAGTACGGGCTGCCCCTTACGGTGGCGTTCGACAATGTCTTCAATAACCGCACGCATCTTACCTTCAAAGGTTGGGAAGATAAGATCTGGCTGGTCTTTACGAATCATTGGACGGTTCGTAGGGATTGGAATAACACCAATCTTGTAGGTGGAGACGAATTCAGCAGCTTCCGTTTCTGCAGTACCAGTCATGCCGGAACGAGAGCCCTCAGGGTAGAGACGGAAATAGTTCTGCAAGGTGATAGTTGCCAGAGTCTGGTTTTCAGCCTGAATCTTAACGTTTTCCTTGGCTTCAATAGCCTGGTGCATACCTTCGTTGTAGCGTCGGCCTGGCAGAACACGACCGGTGTGTTCGTCGACAATAAGTACTTCACCATCGGCCACGATGTAATCGCGGTCGCGCTTGAAAAGTTCCTTAGCTTTCAAAGCATTGTTGAGGAAACCAATCAACGGAGTGTAGGCCGCATCGTAGAGGTTTTCAATGCCTAACTGATCTTCGATGAATTCAATACCTGGTTCTAAAACACCGACAGTGCGTTTCTTTTCATCAACTTCATAGTCGGTGCCAGCTTTCATCTTTAGCACTAGCAGGGAGAAAGTTGAGTACCAGGCGTTTACGTCGCCGGTTGCAGGGCCGGAGATAATCAGTGGGGTGCGGGCTTCGTCAATCAAAATGGAGTCAACTTCGTCGACGATTACGAAGTTATGGCCACGCTGAACCATTTCTTCTGGAACCTGCGCCATATTGTCACGCAGGTAGTCGAAACCGAACTCGTTGTTAGTGCCATAAGTGATGTCGCAGTTGTACTGCTTGCGACGCTGATCTGGAGTCTGTCCAGCTAGGATACAACCACAAGTTAAACCTAGGTAACGGTATACGCGACCCATGATGTCGGACTGGTAGGAAGCCAGGTAATCGTTGACGGTAACTACGTGTACGCCATCTCCAGTTAGTGCACGTAAGTAGGAAGGCAAGGTAGCTACCAGGGTCTTACCTTCACCGGTTTTCATTTCCGCAATGTTGCCTTGATGAAGGGCAGCACCACCAATTAGCTGGACGCGGAACGGGCGCATTCCCAGTACGCGAGCGGAGGCTTCACGAACGGTTGCGAAAGCCTCTACCAAAAGGTCATCGAGGGTTTCGCCTGCTTCCAAACGTCCCTTGAATTCTGCAGTTTTGCCGCGTAGCTGCTCTTCAGAGAGTGCTTTAAAATCTTCTTCTAGTGCTTCAATCTGGTCGGCTAGCTGTTCAAGCTTTTTGAGGGCGCGACCTTCGCCGATTCGTAGAATCTTATCGAAAATAGACACGTTACTCCAATGTCGTTTCTAGTGGCCCGCAGGTTGTGGGTCTACGAAGCACTAATTTAATAAAACATAGTCCCTTTCATTGTAGAGGTTTTCTATATTCTCTGGGAGGTCAGGGCATAAGAAAAACCTTGAAGGTAATCTGAGTCACTTAGTTTTAAAGGGCTTCAATCGCGGTGACTAGCCATTGGTTACGACGTGCTTCTAGCCGTACGCATACCGCGTGAGTAGTGCCTGTGATGAATACTGAGTGAGTGGTTTCAATAACATGGTCATTCACCACGCATACGCGGCTAGAAAGAACTTTAGCTGCACTGGTTTTGGGTGGTTTTCCGGAAAGACGCTGGTTTAGTTCAACGCGGCGGGTTAAGGCTTCGAAAATACGGTCATCAAGCCAACGTTCTAGTTGCTGGACCGGGCGTCGCCCGCTCATTACTTCTAATAGGGCGGCCGCGATTGATCTGGACCAGAGTTTAGGGTCTGGAAGGTGTCGCACGGTTGCGCTGTCTGGGTTGGGGAAGAGATTGTGAATGCTACGCAGATTGGTGGGGAGGGTAGCGTAGTCCCAAGAAGCATCTAGATTGTACCATCTTGAAGCTCGTTCGCATTTTTTGGTTGCGGCGAATGGTCGGCGAGTGCGATGCATAGTGGAAGCTACAACTAATGGATTCATGGGAGTTCCTTTCGACTTTGAAAAGAGTTCAGTGTGTGTGAGTGGAAGGCAGGGTTAGAACTTGTCCGGGGAGAATTAGGTTTGGGTTTGAGCCAATAATTTCTGCGTTGGCTTTCCAAATTTGGTGCCAGTATTCGTTGATTTTACTGGCGTCGGTAGAGGCTAGTTGGGAGGCTGCAATATCCCACAGGCAGTCACCTTCGCGTACCGTCCAACTGGTCGCTGGGGTTGATTCAGGTGTTGTGTTGGTAGGGTTGGTGGTTTCCGAGGGCGTATTGTCTGAGCTTGTTGAGCTGGTAGTTGGCTGCGCGGTTGGGGAAATGCTGGGGACGGTGGTTGTGGTGCCCCAATGTAAGTCTTCCGCCGGGGTGGTAGTTTCAGAAGCGAAGGCTGGTGAAATGCTAGTTGCTGCCAGAATTGTAGTAGTTACGGTACGTAACAGTAGTTTTCGAGCGCTTGGCGCACACCAAAGGGACTTGCTGAATGAGTGCAGATTGACTCTGTAACCCAAATGGCTCATGGTGACAGCGCCAGCCGCACTTAGGTGTGAGACGCAAATCCAGAAGCTTATGAGCATTACCAAGAGTGCTGCTAATACGAGAGGCAGTAGTAATAGGTTGGAGCCGGTGGAAATTGGCTGGTTGAAAACCGCTACGGGATTAGCTGGCAGTAGCGGTTGAATTTCTAGCAGGGTGAAGCCGGCTAAGCCGGTGGTAGCGGCAGAGAAGACAATAGCTAGGAATGATTTGCGGTAGAAACCAAGTAGGCTAACGGTGGAGGGGAGAGTGTTCATTTTGCTACAAACCTTATCAGTTCATATTAGTTCGTATCGAATAATATAAATATATATAAGTTACTCTGTAGCGTCAATAGTTAGTCTTTTGTTATGAAAAAAGCTTGGAAACCCAAATGAAATCCGCTTGAATCAAACTATGCATATCAAATTCATCATTGACCAGCTCGAAGCAGAACTACTTGCCCAACACCGTCAAGCAGAACTTCTAGAAGCAGCTGAAATCGCTGAAGGAGAAATAGCGCAAATTTATTTGCAAGACAGACTGCAAAGCGCCCTCGGAAAAGAAATCTCCGTATACGGAAACGGAGTAGAACCCCTTAAAGGGATAGTGCAAGAAGTCGTAAAAAACTGGATTCTGCTTAAAATTGCTGGTGTTGAAGAACTCGTAAATCTCTCCACCTGCAGCGTAATTGAAGGACTCGGTGGCAATAATAAAACCCCTGGCCTGCTTGAAAAACGCGCCGAAATACAACAAATCCTACGTAGAATCGCACGCTCACGCAGCAGAGTAATGCTAAAGCTAACGAATGGAACAAACCTCAGCGGATACTTAACCGCAGTTTACAAAGACCACCTAGACTTTGTCACAGAACAACCGCAACGAAACCTAACGATTCGTACAGAAATCGTGTTCTCAGTGCGACTACTAGGCCTGTAACTCACCGGACTTAATCCGCTGGCGAGTCAGCTCATACTGACGCTGAATAAAAGCCTCAAGCTCAGTTGCCTCAACTCGCCACGCATTTTTACCGCCAATCTGAATAGCAGGTAAATCACCAGAATGCACCAACGCACGGGTAGCGGACATACTAATATTCAGTACTTCAGCTACATCAGCTAAGGTGTAAAAACGAGGGTTCATACCTAACAGTATGCCTTAAAAGCGTCAGTCTGTAACAGTTTTTACTACTTCCTGTGGATAACCCCCAAAGAAACATAGTTTCAGGCATGATAGAACTATGATTCTCTCTTCCAAAACTAAAGTGCATACAAATACAGCCAAAGGTAAGCGAGTACTTACCGATCCAAAATTCTTAATCGGTGTTTTCCTCATCATCATCTCAATCAGTCTTACCACCCTGCTCATCAACAAAGCCCGCGGTGGTCAAGAATACTATGAAGCCACCAAAGATATCCCCGCCGGACAAATCATCACTTTGAGCGACCTGAAAGTCATCTCAGCAAGAGTCGACGGCGATGCCTATCTAAGAGCCGGGCAACTAACAGAAAACACCCTGACCACACGAACCATTAACAAAGGTGAAATGCTACCCAAAGCCGCCCTCGTAAAAGAAAATTCCCAAGCATATCGTCAGATAGTCATAAACGTAACCCCGAAAATTCCCACCTCAGTTAAAGTCGGGTCAAAAGTAGAACTCTGGGTAGTCCCTGAAGAAAACGGAAATTCACCAGAACCCAACAAAGCACAGCGCCTGAGTGAACAGGTAATAGTCTACAATCTGCCGGAAAGCCAAAATCGGATACTTACTGAAAGAGCGCAGGCAGTGGAAATCTCTGTCCCCGAAGCAGAACTCCCAGTAATTCTTGAACACGCGAATAACCAGCACCAACTAGTATTAGTACCCAAAGGCTGAACATGAGTAGCGAAAACGTAGTCGTCTGGGTCAGGCAACCCTACGAACCTGAAGTCATTAAAGAACTTAACAAACACAGCGGCAAATACACAGTAATAAAACGCTGCGCAGATGCTGCTGACGCGCGCGCCACAATCCAATCAGGAACTAGCCGCATTCTCATTGCTGATGCAGACGCACACGGACTAGACGCACAGTTCCTAGACGATATGAACGCAGCCGAAGTATTCACCCTGCTGCTTGTAGAAAATGCTCTAACTACTCGTAACCGAGGGGAATCCGCGGTCTGCGAATACGGAAACCCAGCCGATATTATAGAGACTCTTACACTAGGGATAAAAGAAAAGCTCTTCGGAATCCTAACGCCAATAGAACATCCTGAAACGCAAAATGAAGCACCCCTAGACGGAAAAGTAATTGCTTTTTGGGGAACTCACGGAGCCCCCGGAAGATCTACGATCGCACTGAACTTCGGGTACCAATGGAGTAGCGAAAAACAACCAGTAACCATCATTGATGCTGACCTGCAAGCACCCTCATTACTACAACTAGCCGGAGAAGCTCCCGGGGGAGCCGGACTGGCCGCAGCCCTGGGATTACGTAACCGCGGTGAGTTAACCGTCCAGAACCTAAGCGAAATGATGCTGCCAATCAGCGATAACTGTCAGCTACTGCCAGGACTCACCAGAGCCGACCGTTGGAGGCAAGTAACTTCAGAAGGGATTCTTGAACTTATAGAAATCCAGAAGAAGCAAGCAAATCTAGTTTTAGATTTAGGCGCAGGGATTGGAGATACAGATCCAGCACAACTCAGTTTTGTTCCCTCAAAAGAAGATATTAACCTGCGCCTGTTGCAAGAAGCTGATGTTGTCATACTTATAGCAAAAGCAGACGCCGTTGGCCTAACTCGTTTGGGGTATATCTTAGATGATTGCGCCGAAAATGATATTCAGATAGACATGATATTAATAAATAGGGCGAAAATCAGTGGGAAAGATCGAAAACTTAAACAATCTATTCACCGCGTGCTAAATACTATTGCGGCAAATATTCCGTTTCTAATGCTTGAAGAAACTAGCGAACTTGAAGAAGCGGTCTTAAAAGCACAACCACTGGTACAGCTTGCTCCGCACAATAAATTCGTACAGGCATTAGATAGTCTAAAAGACTATCTAGAAAATACACTCTTATCGAAAACAGTGGCACAATGAAAGTATGCGCGTATTTATTCCAGCGACCCTAGAAGACTTGTTCCTAGAAAAAGTACCAGCCCGGCAAGCAGTCGTTCCTGAAGTTACCTTGACTGGGGCTGAGGCGGTTGAGGTAGCCGACTTTGAAGCAACTGAAGATGCTTCGATTCTTTCCCTAGAATTGCTACGCGAAACTGAGCAAAAACCAGCCCGCCGGGTAGTTCTTGCAGCAGATGTGAAGAATCCCGATGAGGTGTTGAACGGACTTAATTGGAATAAGGTTAAAGCTATTTTAGTGGACGGTCCGGAAGCTGAACCATTCGTTGAAACCGTATATGCGGCACAAACCCAGGACGAAGCTGATGAGGCAGTCTCAGAAGTTCTCGAGTACATTTTAGAATGGTACGCGTTGGAAGAAAAGAAGCTACTGCAACGCTTGGTAAAAACCGAAGTTTAAAGTTTTGGGGCGGTCCTTAGGGCCGCCCCAAAGACTATTTCACGTTAGGAATATACCCGCAGCGTCGAGCCACCCTCAGAACGTGGGAAAACCTCAATTCCATCGGAAATACGACGACGTAGTTCTTCAACGTGAGAAACAATCCCAACAGTGCGACCGCTTTGGTTAATTTTCTTAATCCCCTCTAGAACCTTATCTAACGTTTCGGGGTCAAGAGTTCCGAAACCTTCGTCAATGAGCATCGAACGGAAATCAATTCCACCTGCTTCTGCCGATACAACCTCTGCCAAACCAAGGGCTAAAGCAAGAGAAACATAGAAGGTTTCTCCACCGGAAAGAGTTTTGGAAGGACGTTGCTGGTCAGTTTCGCTGTCGTAAACAGCGATGCCTAAACCGCCGTGACGTGCCTGTGAATTAGCGTCATCATCGACACGTACCAACTTGAATCGAGATCCAGAGAAACTTGCGATGAAAGGATTGGCGGCAGCAATAACTGCTTCAAAGCGTTCCATTAAAACCCATGTACTTAGGGGAATCTCAACTCCAGTGACAGTTTTAGCTCCAGCAGCAAAAGCACTTAAACGGAGAACCACACCATTGCGTGCTTCCAAATCACTAAGCTCTGCCAGTAAATTATCTAACTGTACTGCCTGATTTTGAACCTGCTTGAGCTCAGCCGTAGCTTCGGCTTGCAGAGCATAGAAGTTATCTTGTTGTTCCTGTAGTGACGAAATTACAGTTTTGAGATGTTCTAAATCAGGTAGCTCACGGACTGTCTCTAGAACTGAGCGCAGCTCTAAGAAACGGGTTTTAACCTGCGCATGTTTAGCATGAAAACTAGCAACTAGCTGGAGTTTTTCATCTAAAGGTTCCACTGCTTCAACTGCTTGTTTAGCTTCATTAACTGAAGAGAAAACAGACTCAGTGAGGGCTTGTTGCAACTCTGCTTCTGTCTGCGACGCTATTTCAGTTAAAGACTGTAACTGGGATAGCAGGTTAACCAACGCCCGTAGCTTAGTTACCTCTGCAGATAAAGATTGAGTTTTAGCCACTAAATCTACTTCAGATAAACCTAACGTAGTGGCTTCAGCTGTAGCGATTTCAGCTTCTAAACTTGTGATGGTTTTTTGGATTTCTTCACTACGGACCTTCGCCAAGGAAACCTGTTGCCTAATCTCGGTAAGCTGTGCAAGAGCTGCATCATAGTCTGATTTTGCCTGCAATACAGCTGCTTCTTTAGCTTGGAGGTCACGCAGAAGTTGTTCGCGTTCAGCGATACCATCCTCTAAGTGCAAACGCATAGCACCGGCTTGCTTATTAAGTTCAGCAATTTCAGTATTTAACTGAACGTGCTTATCTTGAGTTTTTTCTAGCAGTAGTTTAGCTTCATTTTCAGCTTCCGCTACTTCTGCTAACTGCTGAGTGCTAACTGCTTCGCAGTTACTTTCCATAGCTAAAGCAGGGTGTTCAACGCTGCCGCAGACAAAGCAGGCTTCACCGTCTTTTAGTTGAGTAGCTAAAGCGCCAGCAGTATTTTCTTTCCAGCGTTCCCAAATGACTTGGCTTTCGCGTTTGGCAGATTCTAATTGGCGGACTCGCGTACCGATTAACTCAGCACATTCCACGAGCTCTTTTCGCTTTTGATCTGCTAAATCCACAAATGCTAAGCGGTTTTTAAACTCCGTAAGTTGCTCTGCGACTAAAGGAAGCTGCGTTACTTCAGCTTCCAACTCAGTAATGTTTTTAAGCTGCTGTTCCATTGGTGCAGCAGCCATTTCTAAAAGCTGTTCCTGCTCAGATACAGTCGCTTTGAGTTGGGCGACTTCTGCGACCTTATTGACAAGAGTCTGGCGTTTTTCATTAAGTTGCTTTATCACTGCCAGCTGTTGCGTGAGAGTAGCTTCCGTCTGAGTTTTTTCTGTAAGCAACGCTTCCGCAGATTCCCAAGCAGTGTTTACCGTTTCCTCTAAGTGGTAGTCACATTCAGCCTCTAGACGAATATGTAGGCTCTGCAAATTGGTCTGCGCTTTTTCAAACGCTTCAGCCACGCTTAAAACCGGTTGCGCTTGCCGGGCTAGTTCAATAGTTTCAGCAAGTTCTTGCATTTCGGCGACCCGTTGATTAAGTGAAGCGTACTCTGCCTCTACCAGAGTGAATTCAGCTTGTAACCCCTTTAGCTCAGAAACTTCGGCGTAAGTAAACTTAGCTTCCCGAAGTAGCGTTTTCGTCCCGTGTAATAAAGCGGTCTGGGTCGAAACCTCTGCTTTTAGATTCTTTAGTAAAGAATCTACTTCAACAGAAATAACTGTAGCGTCTTGGAGATTATTTTCAGCACCCAGAATAGTAGCTGTTAGTTGTTGAGCGCGGAGGCTAGTCTCCTCATATTGAGCGCGAGCTGCCCGCGCTTTTTCTTTTAACTTTTCTGTAAAAGTATTGAAATGCTGGGTTTTGAAAATCTGTTGCAGTAACTGTTTACGAGCATCAGGTGTAGCACGCACAAACTCAGCGAATTTCCCTTGTGGTAGAACTACAGTCTGTAAAAACTGATCAGCTTGAATCCCCACAATTTCGGGAATCAGAGCATTTACATCACGTGGTTTAGCTGCCAGTGGTTCGCGAGAGATTACTTCATCCTCAACTACCACGAGTTTTTCTAACACTGCAGTAGCTGCCGTGGCATTCTTATTCCCAGCTTTCACATAAGCAGGGGAGCGTTGGATCCGGTAGATTCCAGAAGGGACTTCAAAAATAAGCTCAGCGTATGAGTTCATTTCTTTACGGGCAAAGTTAGAACGTAATCGCAGAGAAGAGGAGGTAATCTTAATAGCTGCTTCACCATAGAGAGCGAAAAGTACGGCGTCAATAATCGTTGACTTTCCAGAACCAGTAGCACCTCGTAGTAAGAATAAGCCGGCAGACTCAAAATCCGCAAAACGAATGCGGTGTTCTTCTGGAAACGGTCCGATGGCTGCAAAATTTAACTCAATTAGCCTCATTATCAACCTCCTCTAAACGAATCTGCTCCCAGATTTCTTGCACTAAGGCTTTTTCTGTTGCATCGAGTTCACGTCCAAGCGCTTGCTCAAAGAAATGTTCAGTTATTTCAGGACTAGAAATCGTAGCGTCGGTAGGACGATAAGATTCAGTAATCTGCCCGGTTTCCACGTACTGTAAGTTCATCAGCAACGGTAGTTTTTCTTTAACCCGTGCATAGAGTTTTTCTGGGCGGAGTGGATCAGTAATCTGCACACTGTAATAGCAGTTCTCAGTCGGAAGCTGAGCTTCCTCAAGTTCAGCTAAAGTCCCCTTAAAACTACATAATTTATAGGACTGCGGAATTGGAATTTCAGAGATCTCAACTGTTGAACCAGTGATATCCAACCTGGTAATACTCTTAGTATCACAGGCCTCAGAGAACGAAAAAGGTAGGGGAGAGCCACTGTAGCGAACTACGTAATCGGAAGTGGCTCCCAGAGACTGTGGCCGGTGTAAATGTCCACAAGCAACATAACGAATCTTCCCGGATGGATCCTTAAAGGTATCTGCACCGATACTTTGTACCCCACCCACGGAAATATCGCGTTCAGACTCTGAAATTACGGAACCAGACACGAATGGATGCGCCATCACAATGCCAATCCCCGGACGTTCAGCTAAATCAGTGAAAATACGCTGCGCCGCCGCATCATTAACAGCTTGATGAGAGCGTGCCACAGGGATGTCAGCATTGGGGTCAGAAAACTCGAAACGAGCTAAATCAGGTTCCAAATACGGAATCGGATAAATATTAACCGCAGTATCTGCTTCTAAAACCACTGGAGTACCCGCCTGCGAGTACTTAGAGAAAACCTTGATCTGATCGTGGTAAAGCGCAGTACCATAACCTAAACGAGAGGCAGAATCATGATTACCAGGAATCAAAATCACCTGCGTTAAAGCACTCAGTTTCTGTAATGCCTGATCCATCAATTCTAACGCGCGAATAGAAGCAATCGAACGGTCGAAAATATCCCCGGCAATCAGTACCGCTTCAGGAACTTCTTGGGTTACTAAATCAATAAAGAAATCCAGAAACTGAGCCTGGTAATCCTCCAGAGAATAACCATGTAGCACGCGTCCCAAATGCCAGTCAGCGGTATGCAAAATCTTCATACTAAAATCCTAACTTACCCCACTGACGGCATCGAAAACTTAATCGCGGACAGTTTCCCAAGGCTTTTCTTGAGCAGTCTTCAAACTCTCTAACAGCCTACGAATTGATGCCAGACGATTAGCCCGATAAACAGCGTCAGCTTCATCCGCGCCGGCTTTAACCCAAGCATCTAAACCGCAATCAACTGCAGATTCCAAATGGTTACAAGAACGCGGACAGTCCTCAATCGCATCTTCTAACTCAGGGAAAGCATCAATCACAGTATCTGGTTCAACATGTGCTAAACCAAAACCGCGTATACCTGGGGTGTCGATAATCCAACCGCCCTCGGGAAGCTCCAAAGCAATCATATTCGTCGAAGTATGCCGCCCGCGCCCAGTCACCTGATTAACATCACCAGTTAAACGTTCTGCCTCAGGCAAAATAGCGTTAATTAACGTGGATTTTCCGACCCCAGAATGACCAATCAACACGGAAGTTTGCCCAGAAATTAACTCAATTAGCTTCTCATAACCGAACTGATGCTCGTGCCCCTCCTGGTTTGAAGAAATCACCGTAGTAACCCCCAAGGACTCGCAGAGGGAAATCACATTATCAGGATCGCCTAAATCAGCTTTAGTAAGGCACACAATGGGTCGCATATGCGCGTCATAAGCTGCCACTAAACAGCGGTCAATAAAACCAGGGCGAACCGGCGGATTCGTCATAGCCGTCACGATAACCACGTTGTCAGCATTTGCAACCATGGTTTTCTCACGGCCTTTCGTATCCGCGTCCTCACCTGAGCGACGCAAAACCGAAGAACGCTCGTTCACGGACACAATCCGTGCCAAGGTATCCTTGCGACCGCTTAAATCTCCATTCAGTTTTACCACGTCGCCAACTACGATGGAGCCACGCCCCAACTCACGGCTCTTTACAGCCATTAACAGGCGATCTTCGAAGCGCACATGGTAGCGTCCACGGTCTACAGAGAAAATGAAGCCCTCTGGACAATCCGAATAATCGGGGCGGATTTTCGTGCGGGGGCGTGTTCCTTTTCCAGGGCGAACGCGCACGCGAGGATCATCAGTACCAATATCTCGCTTACTCATTCTCTACCCCTAAAATCAGTTCCTGCCAGATACGCTCAAAATTTGGCATCGTTTTGCAAGTGGTTCCAATATTTTCTACCAGCACCGGTTGGCGTAGCCCCATTAGAGCCGCAAACATTGCCAGACGGTGATCGTTATACGTATTAAGTTTAACCGGCTGGCTACGCTCGCGGGTAACGGCAGGGGCTGCAGGTGGGTGCACGCGCAAACAATCAGGCCCAGTTTCGCATTCTATCCCCAGCTTTCCTAATTCTTTTTCGAGGGCGGTCAAGCGATCCGTTTCGTGACCGCGTAAATGCCCAATCCCAGTGAAAGTAGTCTCATGAGGTAAAAGTGTGGCAAGTGCTACTAAAATCGGGGTGAGTTCCCCTAAAGCAGTGAGGTTCATTTCGAGTGGGGACGTAGAAAAATCAGTGGAAAGGGAAGCTACCCGGTAGTAGCAGTTCTGAGTATCTTCGGTTTTGCTAACTGTAAGTAGTCCAAGTTCAGAAACGATTTCCAAAAACCTAATGCCTACCTGCGTACTTGTTTTAGGCACGGCAGGAAGTTGCAAACTCCCACCAGCGAAAGCTACGGCAGCGATAAAAGGAGCTGCTGAGCTTAAATCTGGCTCCACTATTAGCTCGGGTAGGCGTTGATTGAAAGTGGGCTGTGAAGTAATAGTTGCTGTTGCTTTTAAAGACTTAAGCTCGGAATCAGAAACTAGTGAAACCTCATGACCAAAGGTTTTAAGCGTCGCAACAGTCATGGCAACATGCGGGTGGCTGGGGGATGCCACAGTCTCTATAAAGAAAGTACCCGGAGATTCAGCTAAAAAAGGTAAGGCTAACAGTACCGCGCTAAAAAACTGTGAAGATAGAGAGCAATCAACCTCTATTCTCTCGGGTAGCGTAGTGAGAGGACCAGTTACAGTGAAAGGGAAAGATTCGCCACCACTGAAAGTTACTTTAGCTCCGAAACGTTTCAGTACCTCGAATATTGGCTGCATGGGACGCGCATTAGCTTGTACATCCGCTGTAAAAGTAATGGGTACATTAAATGCCACTGCCAGTAGTGGTAAGAAACGCATTACTGTGCCCGCTAAACCGCACTCAATAGTCACCGGCTCGCGTAAAACGCGGGTAGTAATCGGAGAGACCTCAATCGTTCCATCAGGCAAAGCTAGGAAAGAAGCACCAAGTTTTTCTAAACCCGCCCTCATCAATAAAGTGTCCCTGGACCACAGACAACCCCGCAACCTGCATTTACTTTGCCCGGTAGCCGCCAAAAGCAGAAAACGGTTAGTTTGCGACTTTGATCCAGGAACCTCTAAAACTCCATTGAGGGGACCAACTCTGAGCGGCGCTGGCCACCACAAAACCTGCTGGGAAGCAGAACTCATGCGGAGAAAGAATCCTTTGCAGCCTGCCAACCTTCATTACGAGCTTCAACTAACGCGACCTTTTGATCACGCCAGTTCTGTGCCTTCCAAGCCACCGAAGGTTCCCCTTGGCGGTCAAAAGCAGCAAAAACTAGGCCCGCGAAAACAGCACCATAACGTTCTAAACCACGACGATACTGGTTTCGTTCCTTACGGTCTTCAGCAGTCCAGACAGGATTTTGTACGATAGCCACCGGCAAAGCAGTTAAAGCCAACATAGTGGCACAAGTTCGAGGAGCTTTGCCAGAGATAAAACCAGCTGCCGCCACCAAAGTTGCACAACCCGCAGCCTGAGAAGCCAACTTAGCTTGCTTCTCAGAAAGTTTAGGAGCGCCATGTTTTTCAGCATGCTTATAAAGCTTCAAGAACTTCTTAGCATGATCCTTAGGATTGCGAATAGCATCCACGCTATCAACAACCAAAGGGAGAACTAAAACTGGACGAATAACAGTGCGTAAAATACTCATACCCACATTTTACCGGTATTTCTGCGTTTGCGTACTGGGAAAAAATGCGTACGCTGAATACTGATGAGAACCTCAGAATATGACGAAGACGAGCTCAGAAGCAGGTTTGAAGAACAAGCCTTGCCACTACTGAACCAGCTCTACGCAGCCGCCTACCGTTTCACCGGTAGTGAAGCAGACGCACAAGACCTGGTGCAAGATACTTTCGTGAAAGCATTCAGCTCTTTCCACACCTTCAAAGAAGGTACCAACTTGAAAGCCTGGATGTATAAGATTTTGCAAAATAGCTTTATCAATAACTACCGTCGTAACCAAAGGCGCCCAGCCGAAGTAGACGCAGATACAACTACCGACTGGGAAATGTACCAGGCATCCACTCACGACCCAACGGGGCTGAAATCAGCAGAAGCAGAGGCATTCAGCTCACTAACTGATGAAGTCGTGGTACGCGCACTGAAAGAAATGCCAGACCAATACCGTGAGGCAGTGGTCTTAGCTGATGTGGAAGGCTTCAGCTACCAAGAAATCGCTGACCTAATGGGGACTCCAACGGGAACAGTAATGTCACGCATCCACCGCGGTCGCGCTATGCTACGTAAACGCTTGGCTGACTATGCGCGTGAAAACGGGATTATAGTTGTGAAAGAAGAGGTTAACTGAAATGGCGTATAGCGTAGGTTGTACCGCCTGTCAGGAAGTAGAAGAACTACTGTTTTTACTGGCCGACGGTGAGCTAGATGAGAACACCCAAGAACGTCTGCAAGCCCATTTGGACGGATGCGGACAGTGTAAAACCCTGTTGGACGTAGAAATGCATCTGCGACAGTTGATTAAACACTGTTTTGAACGCCCCGTACCTGCTGATTTAGAAGCAAAAATTCGTTCCCAACTGGCAGAACTCCAAATCGGTAGATTGTGAAACCGGTCCGCAAAGGCTGCTTCTAATTGTCAATGACAGTCGAATATGCGAAAATAGCAGGGTTGTCTGTAATTCCTAGGAAATACAGTTACTAAATCTAAGCTTAGAAAACAGGAGCCAGAAATGAGCAAGCGAGGCCGTAAGCGTCGTTCCCGTCGTAAGAATGGTGCAAACCACGGTAAGCGTCCAAACGCATGAGTGGTTGTCAATCTTATTGATTGACGGGCGATAAGCCAAGATTTTCAGAGGGAGTTTCCGAAAGGAAACTCCCTCTTTTATATCCACCAGATAAGCAAAACTCATATGCGAGCAGCTACTCGCATATGATTTTTGATGTCATAGCCAGAAAAAACATATCGCAACACGAGTTCGCATATGAGTTTTAGATTCTGTAGGTTTGAACCCGGCAGTTACCCCTACCCATTTGCCCTAACAGCGGTTTCCAAACCATAAATCTACTGAGCGGTATCAGAATCTTCAGATGTACTTGGCGGCTGCGGTAGTTCTAGACCAGACCCTAAAAAGAGGGCCTCAACCTCTTGTAAAACCTGCAGAGCCGGCTGCCGAAAATCCGGATCTACCGCATAAGTAGAAACAGTACCACCATTAATAAAGTTAAAAACCTGCGCCGGATCAGAATAGTCAGGAATAACTAACTCAGGGTTCGAAGCATGTAACAGCAAAGCAACTTCGTCAGCCTCAGATTGAGCGTCCTCGAAAAAAGAAGTCCCCGGCAAAACCTGCGCGTAACATGCCAGCGCATCCGCGCAAAAACCACGCCGCCAAGCTGCCCGATAATAAGCGAAACTCAACTGCTCATCCGAAACAGCTAAAGAAAACGCTCGCGGTAAAGCCCAACCAAACGGCTCAGCAGACTCAGAAACGAAAGTCTCTAACGCTACTAAAGTAAGTAACGCATCCACGTCAGTAGGAGCTAACCTAATCGCCTCAAAACAAAACTGGAACGCTAAATCTAAAGCATGCTCTAAATGTGGGAAAAACCCCTGATAAAGCTTCGAAGCCAACCACAAACGGCCTCTCACCGTAATATCGGGAATCCGTTGATAAGGCAGATTAGCCGCGAATAACGGTGTTAAAGATATCAACAAGCGTCCTGAAAGCTCTTCACAATAAAGTGGCAACGCCTCTAAATCAGCAACACCAGCCACCGAATCTTCCCGAGCTAAGAATTCCCTAATCAGCGGGAACTCTAACTCAACAGTTTCCAAAGCCAAGACGCACGCATCAAAGCAAGGCTCAGGATCAGAATCCAACAAATCCGCAGCTTTATCAAAAGGTGCGTCCCAGCGTAAATCCTCTTCCGCAGACTGCCAAATCGACAAATCCTCAACAGAATCAGCCCGCAATAAAACCCGCAGAGAATCCGGTAAAAGAGTAGTCACAGAAACCTCAGAAGACACTTAATGCTTAGGTTCTAAACCAATCCAGGAATACCATCCACGATGCAATACTATCCAAGCCAACAAGCCGTAACCAGCCTGAGAAGGCATTTGGGTAACTGAAACACTCAAGTCATCGTGCCACTGGTCATGCTTAGCAAGAGGCTTAAAAGTATCCACGAATGGCACATCCCGGCGTTCACAAACCTCAAAAGCCGCCTGCGAAATAGCCTGTAACTGACGCATATCGAAAGAGCGCAATGGCGGAGGACCAATTACCAAAGGCTTAATCCCGTGCTGCATTGCGACGTCTAAAATATTGGCTAAGTTTAAACGCGTCCGCGCAGCCGAAACCCCGGCTACTAAATCTGCCTTACCAATCTGAATAATCAAACGATTATCAGTATCAGGCTTAAAACGCAGACCGCATTCGCGTTCCCAACGCTCATTTAAAGCCGTGGTAGTCTCATCTGGGACTGCCAAAGGGAAAACTTGGAAATCCGCCGGTAACTGGGTTCGAGCTAATACTCGACCCAACCAGCCTAGACCACGGGCATCCCCTAATCCAGAAACTAGTTCGTCACCAACTACACATAGTCGTATCGTGGTCATTACCTCTCCTTCCGAACTACCAGTTTAACGCTTAAAAGCATCAACTAGCAGTTGGGCAGCCTGGTACTTATGCAACGCCATAGTTCCAGCTGCTGGGGAAGCCGCAGCCGGGCGAGACACCACAGAAACCGGACGGTCCAGCTCTGGGAATAGGTTCAGAGCTAAGAATGGGTAGGCACCTTGATTCTTAGCCTCATCCTGAGTCCAAATCAGCTTAGCGTGAGGATACTTAGCTAGTTCAGCAGCTAAAACTTCAGTAGCAAGTGGGTAGTACTGTTCCAAACGGATAATCGCAGTTCGGTAGTCGTTGAGGCGAGCACGTTCCTTAACTAACTCATAGTAAAGACGGCCAGAACAGATTAGAACGTGATCCACTGCCTCTGGGGTCACCTGGGAATCAACTTCAGAAATCACCGGCTGGAAAGAACCGGTAGTAAAGTCTGCCAGCGCAGAAACCGCTTCTGGTAGACGCAGTAGCTGCTTAGGAGTGAAAGCAATAAGTGGCTTCCGAGGGCGTTTATAAGCCTGAGTACGCAACATATGGAAGTGGTTAGCGGGGGTAGAAGGCTGCACTACCCACATATTGTCCTCTGCACATAGAGATAAGTAACGTTCAATCCGTGCAGAAGAATGATCAGGGCCCTGCCCCTCAAACCCATGAGGAAGCAACATGGTGACAGAAGAATGTTGTGCCCACTTTTGTTCTGCAGAAGAAATAAACTCATCCAATACAGTTTGAGCGCCATTAGCGAAATCGCCGAACTGAGCTTCCCAAAGTACTAAAGCTTCAGGGCGTTCCACAGAGTAGCCGTATTCGAAAGCCAAGGGAGCGTATTCAGAAAGCGAAGAATCATAGATCTCAAAACCAGGCTGTCCTTCGACCAAGAAGTTCAGCGGAGTCCACTCAGAACCATTCGTGTAATCATGCAAAGTAGCGTGTCGTTGCACGAAGGTTGCGCGTCGAGCATCCTGTCCAGACATGCGAACAGGAGTACCTTCCATGAGTAGTGACCCAAAGGCGAGGAGTTCTCCAAAGCCCCAGTCAATATTGCCTTGACGAGACATTTCCTGACGCTTTTCGAAAAGCTTCACCATTTTTGGATGAGGGGTGAAACCGGCGGGAATGTCAGTGTGTGCATCGCCAATGCGTTCGATCATTTCTTGGGTAATCTTAGACTCCCAGCCGAACACCAGGTTTTGATCAGTACGTTGAGATTCTGGCTGTTCTAAGCCAGCGATGGAGTTGGCAGTTGGTGTAGCGTAGCCTCCGTTTTCACGAGTTTCAGTGAGAATCTGATTAAGTAGGTCATTGTATTCTTGCAACGCAGCAGCGGCATCTTCAGCGGTGATATCACCACGTCCAATAAGGTCTGCAGTGTAGCCGTCGCGTGTGGTTGGAGTGCGTTCAATCTGCCCATACATGACTGGCTGGGTCATTGATGGATCATCGCCTTCATTGTGTCCCCGACGGCGGTAGCAAATCAGGTCAATAATGACGTCTTTATTGAACTCTTTACGGAATTCAAAAGCCACTTTAGCGGTGCGTACTACCATCTCTGGATCGTCAGCGTTTACGTGGAAAATTGGAATCTGTAGTCCCTTAGCTAGGTCTGTGCAGTAGCGAGTGGAACGACCAGAGGTGGGGCTGGTGGTGAAACCAATCTGGTTGTTCACAATCACGTGGAAAGTACCACCGTTACGGTAGGCTTTCAACTGGCTCATATTCAGGGTTTCATAGACTACACCCTGGCCAATGAAAGCCGCGTCTCCGTGAATTAGGATTGGTAGTACTGGGTAACCTGGTTCGCTGAGTTTATCGTGTTTAGCGCGAACTATGCCTTGTAAAACCCCGTTAACTGCTTCTAGGTGAGAGGGGTTAGCGGCTAAGGAGACTTTGGTGGCGTAGCCGTCAGAAGCTGAGTAAATCCCCTCAGTGCCTAAGTGGTACTTGACGTCGCCGGATCCCTGTACGCTGCGGGGGTCGTAGTTACCTTCAAACTCAGAGAAAATCTGTGCGTATGACTTACCAGCGATGTTAGCTAAAACGTTGAGACGGCCACGGTGGGCCATGCCGATAGCTACTTCGGCAATATCGTTATGAGCTGCGGTCCAAAGTACTCGTTCTAGAAGCGGAATCAGCGATTCGCCGCCCTCTAAAGAGAAACGTTTCTGACCGATGTATTTGGTCTGCAGGAAGTGTTCGAAGGCTTCAGCTTTATTCAGCATGGTCATGATGTGACGCTGAGTTTCTGAAGAAGGCTTACGCCATGGCTTTTCAATTTTTTCCTGTATCCACTCACGTTGCACGGGGTCTTGAATATGCATGTATTCAATGCCCAATGTGCGGGTGTAGGTTTCTCGGAGTAGCTGCAAGATTTCGCGTAAGGTCATAGATTCGCGTCCGTGGAAACCTGAGACTGGGTAGGTGCGGTCTAGATCCCAGATGGTTAGCCCGTAGGTGCTGATTTGCAGGTCAGGGTGGCGGCGTACTTTGTATGCGAGTGGGTCAGTGTCAGCTGCTAGGTGGCCACGGGAGCGGTATGCGTGGATAAGCTCCATGATGCGTGGGTTGTTGCCACGTGAGGTATGCAGGTCTTGTGCCCACTCGTATGGGGAGTAGGGGACTTTCATAGAGTCAAAGACGCGTTCGTAGAAGCCATCTTGGCCGGTAAGTTTGTTGGCTACAGCGCGTAATAGTTCTCCCGATCCTGCGCCTTGAATGACGCGGTGGTCGTAGGTGGAGGTGAGTGTCATGAGTTTGCCGATGGCCATGTCTGCCAGCAGTTCTTTAGATGCGCCTGCCCATTCGGCTGGGTATTCGGTTGCTCCTACGCCAATGATTAGTCCTTGTCCTTGCATGAGGCGGGGGACTGAGTGGGTGGTGCCTATGGTGCCGGGGTTGGTGAGGGTGACGGTGACTCCGCTGAAATCTGTGGCTTCAAGTTTGCCGGCGCGGGCGCGTTTTACGATATCTTCATAGGCGCTTAGGTATTCGTCGAAAGTGAGGGTATCGGCGTCTTTGATGACGGGCACGAGGAGCATGCGGGTGCCGTCTGGTTTTGGTACGTCGATAGCCAGGCCGAAGCCGACGTGGGCGAAGTTTTCAATCGCTGGTTTGCCTTTTTCGTCCAGGGTGTAGCGGACGTTAAGGGCAGGTGCTTCTACTAGGGCTTCGATGAGTGCGTAGCCAATGAGGTGGGTGAAAGAGACTTTTTTGCCTGAGGTGAGAGCCAGGTAGGAGTTGATTAGAGCGCGGTTTTCAATGAGGAGTTTTGCAGAGAGTTGGCGCACGGAGGTCGCTGTGGGGACTTCCAGGGAAGTTTCCATGTTTTTTGCGACTGCGCGGGCGATGCCTTTGAGGGGTTCCGTGGAGTCGGTTTCTGCTTGGCTTTGGTTGAGTTGTCGCGCGGTGGTTTGGGAGGTTGAGCGCGCGTAGGGGGAGGTGGGTTCTGCGATTACGGAGCGGGGGCGGGGTGGCAGGTCGGAACGGGTGACGTCGATGGTGTTTGCTAAGGTTTCGTCTGGGGAGTCGGCTTGAACTTGGACGTGTTTATAGTCGTCGGCTGGGGTGACGACGCTGTTGGGGGCTACGTATGCCGTTGGGGGTGCTGGTGGTGCAGGTGGGGGAGGGACGGTGCGGAATGGCGGCTGTGGGGTGGTGTCCATGATTGCTCCTTCGCGGCTAGGGCGGAAGTCCCAAAATCTTCTTCTCTGTATCTTAGTTTAGTTGGTTTTTGGGCGATTTTTTGGTTTTGGTTGCGTTTTGAGCAAAGTTGCTTTTCTTTAGAAAATGTTTATTTGACGAGGGCGGTGAAGTAAATGATAATGAGAATGATAATCATTAAGTGTGGGATGTTAGAAAGCGACCTGATAAATGCTAAAACGCCTCAAAAAGCCAGCCATCACAGCAATCACCGGAATCCTTATTCTTGGAACTCCGCTGGTTGCCGCACAAGCAAATGAGGAGAATAGCAACTATTCAAACGCCAATAAATACACCTTTACCCGCACCCACGTAGACGCACCCAAAGCCTTTTGGAACTACGAAAACAATCAGTTCGAACTACTCGCAACCTACCCGGTATATGACTCAGAAGGGGACTACACAGAAAGTACCCTCCCCATTGACTACACCGTAAACTGGGTCGGTAAAGGCTGGCGTGGTACCAACCCCGTGCACCTCTACTCAATCCCAGACCAAAATTGGGCAACCTTTTTAGGTGAACCAGGAAAACTCCTCTACGCCGCACCACAGTTAGCAGGAGACGGAAATGCGCCCATCTGGTCCGGATTCGGCGCAGACTCAGATATCCCTACCGAAAAACTCCGCGACGGAGAATTCTCACTAAACCTCATTGCCGTAGACGGACCCGGCAAAGTGGAATACTTCATCTCCTCCGCAACCGGAAATAGCGTACGACGCTTCTTCTCATCCCACGACCTTAAACACCGTGAAACCCTACTTGAACTCTCCCAGCACACCCACAACTACACGACGTTCACTAAACCAGGTACTTACAAAATCACCTTCCAAGTTTACGCCCGTGACAAAGCCGGAAACCCAATAATTTCTAAACCACAAACCCAAGAATGGCGTGTTGGAGGCAACGATCCGCGCCACGACTACACTAAAAACTTCCGTGCAAGTTTCGCTGCCGCGCCCTCGGAAAAAGAATCCTCCCGCACCGGCACGCCGAAACTCCAAGTGCAACCAAAGCCCCCAAAAACCTACCAGAATCCAGGTGACCAGCACTACACCGACTTCCACTTTGAAACAGGAAACTCCGCTGATAAAGGCGTGCTAGTGCTCACCATTGACGGGTACCAGCTACTTCAGCTTCCCGTTGAAAATGGGGTAGCTACCGGTAGCGAAATGCTCGGCGACGAAACCTCAAACTACCAGGCAATCTTCATCCCGACACCAGATTCACCCTCCCCACGCTGGGCAAGTGCGCCATTCTCATACCAACGCAACCAAGGAGCAGTCGAACAACGCCAAGAAACCACCGAAATTAGTTACCCCGCCCCAATCCAACCTGCGCCTGTACAACCATTACAAGCGGTTGAGCTAAAAGACCTTCGAGTCGACCTGAGCTTCACCCCAATTGCCGGTCAAGATGGAAAATACAACGTTAAAGTAACCGCAAAAGACCCACGGTTCAAAGGAAGAATCCGTGGAGGATTCCAAGCAAAACCACGTCAGTCCTACTACGACTGCTTCTTTGAAATAAGCTTAGAAACAGGAGCTACTGAACAAGAAGTGGACTTGGGCTACTGTGAAAAAAATTTCTACCTCAAATTCGATCTAAAACCTTACCCATCCATAAACGCAAACGGGTTGCACTACGATAAAACCTTGGACCTGACTAAGGGCTACACAGAAACCTTGCAGCTCACACATGCGCCGCTTACCAGCGAACTGCCAGACTACGAACACCAGCCTCTAAACCCTGGTACTCCTGCTGAACCCGGTACTCAAGTTATTCCCGGTGACCCGCTAAATAACCAACCGGGCACAAAACCAGGCAATCAGCCAGGTAACCAAGGAGATAATACACAACGACCAGCACCAGAAACTGAAAAAACTGCAGATAAACTACGACTGACCCGCGGACACCTAGATATCGCTGCAATCAGTGGTAAAACTGGACTGGAAGTAGTCATTAAAGATGACACTCTAGAACACTCTCACCACAACCGCGTGGAACGTCAGCTGGCAACCACCACCCTGTTCGTACCACCAGCAGCTAAACAAACTCGCAGTGTAGAACAATCCCAGCCGTACTTCGACTTCCTTGGGAAAGTAGGAGATGCCTTCTACCTACTCCCAGAAGTACAAGACCATCAGCTACTCTGGCCAGGCTTTTCTACAGAAGCCCTTGACTACCGCAACTACCCGCAGGGAGTGGATTTCAAGGTAACTCCAAAACAGCTTCCAACCGGTGGACGGGCAGTTGGTTTCTCCATTGATCCTTTAGCAACGGGAACTGACCAGCTAAAAGTATTCTTTGACACTGAAAAAGCCGGTGACTTTACCCTACATACGGAGGGTCCTACTCACCGTCACTTGAACTGGGTTTTCACTCAGCCAGGAACCTATAAACTGCAGGTAGATCTGGTCTCTGGAGGGAAAACAATCTCAGCCCCCCAGGAATTGGTTTTCCAAATCACAGAAAAAACCTCTGGAACTGTTGGAAAACTAAGTAACCTGGATGAACTACTTGCTCCAGAAGTTACTATTTCAGACGAAAACGCTAACCCGGGTGAGGGTAAGCTTAGTAACGAAACCGGTACACAAACGGGTGGAGCACAAGGAGTTGTAGCAAACCCAGCACCAGTTGCTCCCGTAACTTATGCGACGCTTCCAGGTAACCTACCGTTAGCCACGCCAGGATTAGTGCCCGGAGCGCCGGAAACTAAACCAAATCAGAATCTGGAAGCTAGCCCTGCAACCGATGAATTACAAGGTGCTGCACCGATTCCAGTCACTAATCAGGTGGGAAACTCCCCAGCAGTTGCAGGAGGATTCCTCGCTACTGTGAAGAGTTTACTGGGTGCAAATAGTACTGCACTTTTGCTTAGCAGCCTGGGAATCCTCATGTTTGTAGCCGGTCTCTTCTTGATTTTTAAGAAAAGCCACAAGTCCTGAAAATCAGGTCTTATTAAGCGAATACAACTGAACGTGAGCGAAATCTTATCCCAGCGTTCGCAAACCTAAGGGAAAATCGGATAGGCTAACTTTCATGAGCAATTCTGACCCGTATCGAAGTACCATGCCCTGGTTGCGCCTACTCACATCATCATTAGGGGGTAACCAATGATTTATGACTTGGTGATGATACTTCTGGGCATCTTGCTCACTCTTGGGACAGCCCTGTTCGTGGCAGCTGAGTTCTCTTATGTTGCCTTAGATTCTGCCTCTTTGGAAGCGCGTGTCGTTGCTGGTGATAATCGTGCAAAACAAGTTTTGACAGCGGTTAAGAATCTTTCTACCCAGTTGTCTGGGGCACAGGTAGGGATTACACTCACAACGATTCTGTTGGGCTATACCACGCAGGTAACCTTGGCTGATATGTTCGGGCGACTTTTAGGCTCGGTTGGTTTAGGTAAGGTTTTAGCAACCACTGTAGCGGTAATTATTTCTATGGTGATTATCAACGGTGTTTCCATGCTCTTTGGAGAACTCGTACCAAAGAATATTGCTTTGGCAGATCCTATGAAAACCGCTGGTTTGGTCACGCCTCTGCAGTCTGCTTTTACGAAACTTTTCCTGCCCCTCATTAAAGTGCTTAACGGTACTGCAAACCGAATGCTGCGCCTCATCGGCATTGAACCAATGGAAGAGCTTTCTTCCGCCCGTTCAGCCTCTGAATTAGCTGCTTTAGTGCGACACTCTGCGGAAGAGGGGACCTTAGATACCTCTACGGCGACCTTGCTTACTAAATCTATTGGAATCGCTGAGCTAACTGCATCTGACGTGATGACTCACCGTGGACGAATGCAATATTTGAAGGAATCAGCTTCCGCCGCTGATGTTGTAGAGCTTGCGCGCACTACTGGGCATTCTCGGTTCCCTGTTGTGGGTGATGACTCCGATGATATTTTGGGTTTCGTCTCCCTGCGTCGCGCGGTTTCTGTACCTTTTGAGCGACGCCCGGAAGTTTCGGTACTTTCAGCTTCGCTGATGTCTGAAGCCCCCCGTGTTCCAGAGACCTTGGCATTGGCTCCGCTGCTGGTGGAGCTTCGGGATCAGGGTTTACAGATTGCGGTAGTGGTTGACGAATACGGGGGCACTTCTGGAATTGTCACTTTAGAAGACGTGGTTGAAGAAATCGTGGGTGAAGTAGCCGATGAACACGATTTACGCCGTTATGGTATTCGGCGGGGGAAAGATGGTAGTTGGAAGGTGCCGGGTACTCTGCGTCCGGATGAGCTTTTAGAACGCACGGGGATTCGGGTTCCCGAGGACGGCCCTTATGACACTTTAGCTGGGTTAGTGATGTACCAGCTGAAACGTGTAGCTGAGTTGGGTGACGTGGTTGAACTTGATAACGCGGTGTTGGAAGTGTCGTTGATTGAGGGCCGTCGCGTTGACCAGATTACGATTCGTGAAACAGCTGCGCAGGAGGCGACCGCATGAGCATCGGCGTAGGCATTACTATCACTGTTTTCTTACTTTTAGTGAATGCATTTTTTGTTGCTGGTGAGTTTGCAGTGACTTCTTCGCGTCGCGCGCAGATTGAGCCTTTGGCTGAAGCAGGCGTTCGTGGTGCAGATAAGGCGCTGTGGGCGATTGAGCATGTTTCTTTGATGCTGTCGATTTGCCAGTTGGGTATTACGGTTGCTTCTACTTCTTTGGGTGCGGTGGCTGAGCCTGCGATTGCGGCGTTGATTGAGCATCCGCTGGTAGCTTTGGGGCTTCCGGGTGCTTCTGCGCATGTGGTGGGTTTTGCTTTAGCTTTAGCGCTGGTGCTTTATTTGCATATTGTCTTTGGCGAGATGGTTCCTAAGAATATGTCTGTTTCAATGCCGGATAAGGCATTGTTGTGGTTAGCTCCGCCGCTGGTAGCGATTGGTCGTTTGCTGCGTCATGTGATTACGTTTATGGATCATTTGGCGAACTGGTTTGTGCGTTTATTTGGGTTTGAACCTAAGTCTGAGGTGGCTTCGACTTTTACGGTTGAGGAAGTAGCTTCTATTGTGGAGCTTTCTACGGCGCAGGGAACGATTCACGATGATCTTGGTTTGTTGACGGGGACTTTGGAGTTTTCTGAAGAGTCGGTGGCAGACACAATGGTAGCGTTGGCTGATTTGGTTACGTTACCGGCGTTGGTTTCTCCGGCTGAGTTGGAACGTGAAGTTGCGCGCACGGGTTTCTCTCGTTATCCGGTGGTTTCCGAGGGCGGTGACTTGGAAGGTTACTTGCACATTAAGGATGTTTTGTTTGCTTCTGAACAGGAGCGTGAACTTCCAGTTCCGGCTTGGCGTATTCGTGAGCTACCACAGGTTGATGGATTTGATGAAGTTGAGGATGCGCTTCGCGAAATGCAGCGTTTGGGGGCTCATTTAGCGGAAGTCATCGTTAACGGAGAAACTGTGGGGGTTCTCTTTTTGGAAGATATTTTGGAAGAATTGGTTGGCGAAGTGCACGATACTTTGCAGCGTGATCAGCTTCTGTAGTGAAGCTATACACATAGTTACTGAACGCTGGATAAAGCGCGGTGTTAGAGTTAGATTAGATAGAGACTATTTTTGTTGAATAGCCCAGAAAAACCTGAGGAAGCAGATATTTGTGAGTGAAGTAAATGAGGTTAAATCACCTTTCCCAAGTCGTGCTGAGTTGCGCGCGCGGGCTGAGGCTGAGCAGCTAACTTCACAGTTTGCGACGGTTCCTAAGGTGACTTTCCAGCGTCGCCGGGGAATTGGTATTTCGCTGGTGCGTGCCAGTCTTTTAGGGGCTTTGACAGCGGCTACAGTCGTTGTGCCTATCACCGGTTTTGTGGGGCCAGAATCCACTATTGCAGTTCCTGCGAAAGCGGTGGTTTCTACCGGATCATTACAGTCTTGGGCTACTTTAACTCCGCCGGCGGCTGCTGATGCGGAAGATTTTAAGCGAGTTACCGCAGCAGCTTCACGAGTTCGGGTACGTAACCCGCTAGAAGTACGTTCTTGTTCTGCAAACCCAGTTACAGCGAATGGGGATCGTCCGGTTGAAAAAATTGCTACTGTTAACTGGCCGGTAACTAAAGCAAACGTAATCGTGGCTTCATCATATGGACCTCGCTTCCTGCCAGGCGTGGGTGGCTTCAACAACCATACGGGGCTGGATTTAGCTGGTCCGGTGGGTACTCCAATTTATGCGGTAGCGGATGGCGAAGTTATTGAGTCCGCTTCAAATCCTTCCGGATATGGTTATTTGGTAGTAATCGAGCATCACGATGAAGACGGTAAAGCTTACCGATCTGCCTATGCTCATATGTATCCAGATCAGGTGTTGGTTAAGAAAGGTGACCAAGTTAAAGCTGGCCAGCATATTGCGGGTATCGGCTCAAATGGATGGTCGACTGGACCTCACTTGCACTTTGAAATCCGCGACACTAAAGATGGTTTCTCAGACCCAATGGTATGGCTAGAGAAGCAAAATGCAGCTCAGCCAGGAGAGGGTTGTTAAGATGTATCGCCTTGGTTTTAACGCATCCCCACTTGTAATTGCCCATCGAGGTGGAGCTTTAGTGGCTCCAGAAAATTCGTGGGAGTCTTTAGAATACTGTGCTGATAATGGTTTCCACTATGTAGAGACGGACGCTCACCTCAGTGCCGATGGGGAAGTTATTTTAGTACATGATCCAGTTTTAGATCGGGTATCTAACGGCTCCGGTTTGGTTGCTGAGCATACTTGGGAAGAACTTTCACAGCTGCGGATTAACGATTCAGCTTCGGGTTTCGTACGTCTGGCAGATGCACTGGATCGATTCCCGCAGCTTTTCTTCAACATTGATGCTAAAGAGGATGAAGTTTCCTTAGCAATGGTTGATGTTATTCGAGCTCACAATGCTACGGACAGGGTTTGTTTAGCTTCGTTTAGTAGCACTCGGTTAGCAGATATTCGTGCCTACGCTCCGGAGATTGCTACTTCACTGGGACAGACTGAAGTGGGCAGGCTGTGGAGTGCTGCGCAGCTAACCGTCCCAGCAAAGTACTTTAAAGTTCCGGGACCTGTAGACTCAGTAGTTGCCGTGCAAGTTCCGCTTAGCCTGGGGCCGGTAAAGATTGTTACCCCTCGTTTTGTTGCCCACGCGCATAAGCATGGTTTAGCTGTGCACGTTTGGACTCTGAATACGGAAGAAGAAATTCTGGAAGCCCTAGACGCAGGTGCTGATGGAATCGTAACTGATGATCCTGGGTTAGCAGATTTAGTTATCGCTACGCGAGGACTGCAGTTCTGAGAATAACGCTGATAGTGTTAGACTAATAGAGCTGTGCTTTAAAAGCACAATGCCCCGATAGCTCAGTGGATAGAGCGTTTGCCTCCGGAGCAAAAGGTCGCAGGTTCGAATCCTGTTCGGGGTACGGAACTTAGCGTTGATCATTCCCTTGATCAACGCGGTTTTCATATATAGGAGTAAAGGGGAATCCATGACTATCTTTGACCCAACTGCACCAGGAGCAACCGAACTACTACAAAAGCTTGATGACTTTGTAGCAACCAGCCCATATGGTGTGATGATGCAGTCTCCTGCATGGGCAAAGGTAAAGTCTAACTGGGATTCTGACTACATTTATCGCACGAATGAAGGTGGAGAAATCACCGCGGTTCTCTCCATTATTTCGGTGAAACAACCCGATGGAACTGTCTTTATGTATGCTCCGCGCGGACCAGTTTGCGATATCTACGATGTTGATTTGGTTCAAGACCTACTTACTGAGGCTGAGACAGTAGTTAAAAACCGTGGAGGTTTCTTACTGCGTCTGGACCCAGAAGCAGCATACGATTCAACACTCGTAGAACAGTACCGCTCCCGAGGCTACACAGTTCGTTCTAAAGAAATCTCTGATCCAAAAGCATTTTCAAACCCACGAATGAACATGATTTTGGATTTAACCGGTAAAACCGAAGAAGACGTATTATCTGGATTCTCTAGCCGTTTCCGTGGAAAGATTCGTAAATCTTACAAGAGCGGATTAACTACTCGTCGGTTTGGGGTTAAAGATGAAGAATTTCGCGCTCAGATGGATAGCTTCTTTAACCTCACTAAGATTATGGCTGAACGCCAAGGGATTAGCCACCGTCCGGAAAGCTACTTCCTGACACTAATGGAAGCCTTTTCCAATACTCAGTTACTGATGACATTCGATGAAACTGGTGAAGCTCTTTCTGGTTGCATCCTCGTGTCCTACAACCGTAAATGCTTCTACATTTATGCTGCGTCCTCGAATGAAAAACGTAATCTCTACCCAGCTGTACAGACTAACTTTGAAGGTATTAAGTATGCCCTGGAAATGGGAAATACTGAATACGATATGGGTGGCGTATTTGAAATCTCCGCAGAAAATGGTCTCTACCGATTCAAGAAGGAAATCTGCGGTGAAGAAGGACTGCTGGAACTATTAGGTGAAATCGACGTCGTCTTTGATACTGAAGCCTACGCGAAACACGTCCACTAAAACGTAGACCCAAAACCTGGAAGGATCCGTGGGTGGAGAAAAAACCTGAACAACCAAATATGACGCTGCAGAACCTCACTTTCGCAGTACTTCTGGCAATCGCCATTGGATGGCTACTGGTAATCGGGCAAAATATTATTCTGCCGATTATCGCAGCTTTCATCGTTGTTTACATTTTCGTTGAAACCGATAAGCTCGTTGGGAAACTTCCCGGCATCTCAAAACTTCCAGACTGGGTCCGAAAGTTTGTAATTTACGTTGTATTCATCGGTTTACTCGCAGGGTTGATTTCCCTTTTTACTGTTACGATCCAGGAACTAATTGCTCATTCTGGGACTTATCAAAAGAACCTGGTACAGATTTTTTCACAAGTTACTGACCTAGTCGGTGAAGAACACTTGCCGTCTTGGGATGAACTCCGCGCAAAGATTATCGGTGCCATAAATATCCCCGCTTGGCTTGGGTGGGTAACAGCTCAGCTTAGCTCTGCCAGTGGTTTTATTTTCCTCATTGCAATCTATGTTGCTTTTATCTTTGGGGAACGCTCAAGTTTTTCCCAGAAACTTACCGCAGCCTTCCCCGATCCCGTGAAAGCCGCTCGAGCTCAACAAATCATTTCTGAAATAAACACGAAAGTTGGTCAATACCTGGGTGCTAAAACCCTAGTAAATGTCATTCTCGGGTTAGTGTCCTACGTGATTATGCTGGCATTTGGCCTAGACTATGCCGGGTTCTGGGCGCTTTTGATTGCACTTTTAAACTACATTCCCTACATCGGTTCTATCTTTGGCGTACTACTGCCCGTATTGCTCTCAGTCGTGCAGTTCGTCTCCTGGCCGTGGTCACTAGCCCTTTTCGTACTACTCATCACTGCACAGACAATTATGGGAAATATGGTTGAGCCCCTGTTAGTTGGACGGAAAGTAAACCAGTCAGCATTCGTTGTTTTAGTCGCCTTGGCTTTTTGGTCTTCTCTGTGGGGCGTATCCGGTGCCATTTTGGCAGTACCAATGACTTCTATTCTAGGAATTATTTTCGGTGAAGTTCCTGCTTTGCGCCCTCTGGCAGTATTCATGGCAGAAGACGTGGAAGCAGATAAAACCTGGATTAAACGACGTTTTAAAGTACGATAAAATACTAGTTAGCGAAGCAACAACACTTTTAAGGAAGGTTAAAATGCGCGTTCATATTGCTGCCGATCATGCTGGTTTCGAACTCCGCGAACACCTAATCAAGCACCTGAGCGAGAAAGGCTACGAAGTAGTCGACCACGGTGCAACCGAATACGACGCTTTGGACGCGTATCCAACCATGTGTATTCCTTGCGGTGAAGCGGTAGCCGCCGAACCGGGTTCTCTGGGCATCGTTATCGGTGGCTCTGGAAACGGCGAACAGATTGCTGCAAACAAAGTAAAGGGCGTGCGCGCAGCACTCGCATGGAGTGAAGCAACTGCAGCACTTGCGCGTGAACACAATGACGCAAATATCGTGGCAGTTGGCGCTCGCCAGCACACCCTTGAAGAAGCTACGCACTTGGTAGATGTTTTCTTAGAAACTCCATTCTCAAACGACCAGCGTCATATCGATCGCATCAACATGATGAGCGCCTACGAAGAAGCACGCTGAAATACGGACGATAGAGAAGAAGAAAAGTGACTCCACAAGACCTTGAACAATTAATTCACACGGTTCTTACCGAAGCAGTGGCTGCCGGAGAAGTAAACCTAACGGATGACCAGATTCCTGCAGACATCGTGGTGGAACGCCCTCGAAATCGCGAACACGGCGACTGGGCAACCAACATCGCCATGCGCCTAGCTAAAGCAGCCGGTATGAACCCTCGTGAGCTAGCAGTAAATATTGCCTTCAGATTAGCTGAAAAAGAAGGTATCGAAAAGGTTGATGTAGCTGGCCCAGGTTTCATTAACATTACCCTTGATGCCGCCACTGCAGGTGAACTGGCGCGCACTATCCTCACCGCGAAAGAATCCTACGGCACCAACCAAAGTCAAACTGGCAAGCACGTAAACCTAGAATTCGTTTCTGCTAACCCAACCGGCCCAATTCACCTGGGTGGTGCTCGCTGGGCAGCAGTTGGTGACACTCTTGCTCGTTTGCTGGAAGCTTCGGGTGCGAAAGTCACTCGCGAATACTACTTCAACGATCACGGCGCACAGATTGACCGTTTTGCACGTTCTCTCGTAGCCCGTGCAAAGGGTGAAGAAGCGCCAGAAGACGGCTACGGCGGTCAGTACATCGAAGATATTGCAAACCAAGTAATGGCAGATGCGCAGGAAGCTGGTGAACCAAACCCAGTGACCCTGCCAGAAGCAGAAGCAACTGAAGCCTTCCGTGCTAGAGGCGTGGAACTCATGTTCGCTGAAATCAAGAAGAAACTAGCTGAATTCCACGTTGAATTTGACGTTTACTTCCACGAAGACCACCTGCATACCACTGGTGCAGTTGCTGAAGCCATCGAAAAGCTCCGCGACCGCGGCGTAATCTACGAAGCTGAAGGAGCTACCTGGCTACGTTCCACCGACTTCGGCGATGACAAAGACCGCGTCATTATTAAATCTGACGGTGACGCCGCCTACTTTGCTGGCGATATCGCCTACTACTTAAATAAGCGTGAACGTGGAGCTGACCAAGTAGTTATCATGCTGGGTGCAGACCACCACGGTTACATCGGACGCATGTACGCAATGTGTGCTGCATTCGGTGACAAACCAGGCGATAACCTGGAACTGCTCATCGGCCAGCTGGTAAACCTGCTCAGTAACGGTGAACCACTGCGTATGTCCAAGCGTGCTGGCACTATCGTCACCTTAGATGACCTGGTGGAAGCCGTTGGAGTAGATGCAGCTCGCTACGCGCTGGTACGGTCTTCCATCGACCAGGCAATCGATATTGATTTGGACCTACTGGCCTCTCACTCCAACGACAACCCTGTCTACTACGTGCAATACGCCCACGCACGTACCTGTAACGTCAGCCGTAACGCAGCTGAACATGGTGTCTCCATGGACGCAGGTTTTGCTCCAGAAGCACTGGATCATGCAGCTGACGCACAACTCCTTGGCGCACTGGCCCAGTTCCCAGCAATGGTTGCGCAGGCAGCGGAACTACGTGAACCACACCGCGTAGCCCGCTACCTAGAAAGCCTTGCTGCTTCCTACCACACCTGGTACGGTCAGTGTCGCGTAACCCCACGCGCAGACGAACTGGTGGAAACCGGACACGTTGCTCGCCTGTGGCTCAACGAAGCCGTAAAGCAGGTATTGGCAAACGGTCTGGCACTGCTAGGCGTAAGCGCACCTGAACGGTTATGACAATAAACCAAGTTAAATAATGGGCGGTCTAGGAAAATCCTAGACCGCCCATTACATTCGCACACGGAATAACAGTAAAATCAGAGTGGAAACATTGGAATAAACGCCCTCGGAAGAAAAATGCAGATTCCCAACCCAGTACAAAGCGAACTACAGCAACTCACCGCCGGAAAAACCCACAACCTCCTTGACGCTGACCGGCTCATCCAACACTTGGAAGTGTGGGCTACCCTCATGTTCGAAGAATTCTGGGACGGCTACGGAATGAACGGCGGAGTAATCTACCAAAACGCCGAAAACCACCCCACCAAGCCACTGCTGAAAAACCTTGCACAGCGCGGGATAGGCTTAAACTCAAGCCAATTTAATACCAATCAACTGTTAGCAACAGACTGCTTTAACTACGCCCCGCTGATGCTGGATTACGACGGGGACCACACGCTCAAAGCCCTCATAACAAACCCATTTAACCCACAGAATACTCTTTTAAACTTCCTCACTTTCGATGACTTCTACTCTCTGCTAGCAGAACATCAGGAAGAAGACTTATTTGCCACAAAGCGCCTGCCAGCACCCAACGGAAAACAAATTTGGAATATTTGTCTCACCGACTATACGGATTCTCCTGACTGGACACAGTTAAAACGCATCCTCACATTCGCTGAAACCAGCGATGGGACAGCCCATTTTAAGCTCTACGACGATGGAACTAACTCTTTCACGCTTGTCCTAAAAGTCTGGGGAAAACTCATTGATCCTACTGAAAAACTAAAACCAGCGGTATTTCGAGATTTACTGAAGCTCGCAAAACTGGGATTGAACCAGTTGGACTTCGCAATCTTCTATGATTATGGCTTCACCGCGGTTTCGAACGAACACTGGCAGGTAACCACCACTGAAGTTGATTACACAGTCCAAATTCGTGAGTTAGCGGGATGGCTGCGAAAATTTATGGGGAATAAGGACACGCAACAAGCTGGGGTGAAACTGCCTAAACTACTGGTAGTTAACCCACCATTAGCGGATGGGAAAATCCTGCAGGGCAGTGACCTATCGACGGGACATTTTTGGGTAGATGAACCTACTTACTTCTTGTTAGAAGGCAAACTTGCTGCAGAACCGTTCCTAGTGGGGGAATAATATGCGGTTAGTTAATGACGAGGTAACGATTCGCCTGGGCGCGGCACTTAGTTTTGTAAGTTCTGTAGGTGAACGTTTAGGAGTTCCAGTTGATTTCCGTACTCACTTGCATTTGCGGGCCCTTGCGGGGAATACGCAGGTGCGGGTGCAAGCCGGTGATGGGGAGCTTCTGAGCCGGGCGGCGACGGGGGTTTTAGTAGCTGCAGCAACGCGGGTTTTGGATTATGTGGGAGCTCCGCGTGTGGGGCTGGAAGTGCATGGTAGTTGTGCTTGGCCATTGGGGTATGGAAAAGAGCTTGAAGCGGTTTTGGCCGTGGCGGGAACTTGTCTGGCTGCGGGATTGCTGGAATCTGAGGTACTTTCGGAATCGGAACTGTTGGAGTTAGCTGTACAGTCAGGTGCGTGTCCGGAGTTGGCGGCTTGTTTGTTGCGCGGACAGATTGCGTTGGGATGGGCTGCTGAAGGGGACAGAGGAGTACGTGCGGTGTTTTTGGATTCTGCGCGTGCGGAGGCTGAGTATGCACTGCTGGTGCCGAAGACTTCTAACTTATCTGCTGTACAGCCACAGGTTGGTTTAGTTAAGAATCTGGGGTTGCTTATTTCCTTGTGGACGGGTGCGTATTCCAGTGAGGTAGCTGAGGTTAAGTTATGGCTGCAGGCTACGGAAGTTGAGGCATCGTCTGCTGGTAGGTTGACGCAGGTGGTTTCCTTTTTGCGGGGGCGGGGGATTCCGGCGTTGGCAGATGGTGTGGGGGAGAGCGTTTTCTTGCCAGTGCGGTTGGATGGGCAGTTAAGAACTGAAGCTTTGGAAGCGGGTTGGCGCCTTTTCGAAGTGCCGTTTTCTTCCGAGGGCGTTAAGGTGAACTCTTCACGCCAGGTTTAGACCCGCCCGGTTTTATCGAAAATTTGTATGTTTTTGCGCTAATCATGCTATGCTGAGTACAACTCAGGTTGAGTTATCTACCGGCTTGCCGGTTCCTTAAGCCAATGAGCTTTCACCCCTGGTTTCTAAATAGTTTCCGTGTGTTGGTTTTGATTCTCATTGGATGTATCTGCTTTAGGGCAGAGTTTTTATTTTCATCCCTTTGCCGTTAGGCAATATCGGTTAGGAAAACTGTTGAGCGATAACGCAAACAACAAGAAGCGCCCACTTTCTACTATGCGCCTGGCAGAACTGCGTGAACTGGCTGCTGAGATGGGGCTGGAAACCGCAAAAATGCGTAAGCCTGAACTGGTAGCAGCTATTCGCGAAGCGCGCGGTGGCTCAGCTGCTGTTGAAGGAGCAGAGGCTACTGTAGCTGCTGAAGAAATCGTCGTACCTGAAGCGACTCCTGCTCGTGAAAACACTCGTAAGAATGATGGATTAAACCGTCGTCGTGATAAGAACCGTGGCGCTAAGTTGAATGAAAACAGCGTTGAGATTGAGCTTCCAGCAGCTAAGCCTGCGGAAGAAGCTACGGAAGCGCCAGTTGCAGAGTCTGAAATGCCACGCAAGCGCCGCCGTCGGGCAGTAACTGCTTCTGAGGGTTCTCCAGATAACTTGGTTATCGATGTTAAGGAAGAACTCGGTCTGGTAACTGACAAGACTGAAACCGCTGAAGCTGAAAAGCCTGAATCTGCAGTAGCATCTTTGGAGGAAATCCAGTTGCCTTCCGCAGACGTGGAAGAAGTTAACGAAAATGGTGAACGTTCAATGCGTCGTCGTAATCGCGACGATCGTGATGAGCGTGGTCGCCGTCGCCGTGGTCGTGACCGCAATAAGCGTCGTGGTCGTGAAGAACGTGATGTTGAAGCACCGGTTGAAGAAGAAGTTTTAGTACCAATTGCAGGTATTTTGGATGTGCAGGAAAATCACGCATTCGTGCGTACTTCCGGTTACCTGCCTGGTCCAAATGACGTTTACGTGACTCTTGGCAACGTGCGTCGTTGGGGACTGCGTCCAGGTGACGCTATTCAGGGTGCTGTGCGTCAGCCACAGGAAGGTGAACGTCAGCGTCAGAAGTACAATGCTCTGGTGCACTTGGAAAGTGTGAACGGCTTGACCGTTGAACAGGCAATGGCTCGTCGTGAGTTCAATAAGCTAACTCCACTTTACCCAGTTGAACAGCTACGTCTGGAAACCACTCCAAAGGCGATTACCCCTCGTGTAATTGATTTGGTAGCTCCAATTGGTAAGGGCCAGCGTGGTCTGATTGTAGCTCCACCAAAGGCGGGTAAGACGATTGTGATGCAGCAGATTGCGAATGCAATCGCGCAGAATAACCCAGAAGTACACCTGATGGTGGTTTTGGTTGACGAACGTCCTGAGGAAGTTACCGACATGCAGCGCACTGTCAAGGGTGAAGTTATTGCTTCTACCTTCGACCGCCCAGCAACTGATCACACTACGGTTGCTGAACTGGCGATTGAACGTGCGAAGCGTCTGGTTGAACTTGGTCGTGATGTAGTTGTACTGTTGGACTCCATTACTCGTTTGGGTCGTGCTTACAACTTGGCTGCCCCAGCTTCGGGTCGTATTCTTTCCGGTGGTGTGGACGCTTCCGCGCTGTATCCACCAAAGAAGTTCTTCGGTGCAGCACGTAACATTGAAGAAGGTGGTTCTCTAACCATCATTGCTTCTGCACTGGTTGAAACCGGATCCAAGATGGATGAAGTTATTTTCGAAGAGTTCAAGGGGACCGGCAATATGGAACTACGCCTGTCCCGTCAGCTCGCAGATCGCCGCATTTTCCCAGCTGTGGATGTTAACGGCTCTGGCACGCGTCGCGAAGAAGCTCTCTTCAAGAAGGAAGAGTTGGCGATTATGTGGAAGTTGCGTCGTGTACTGGGTAACCTCGAACAGCAGCAGGCATTGGAACTGGTCTTGGATAAGTTGAAGGAAACACAGAATAACGCTGAGTTCCTGATGAGTGTTGCAAAGACCACTCCAAAAGAACAGGTTTAATCCCGTCAACAGACTGGAAGATTTCCAATAAATCTGGAAAAATTATGGATTAGTTCTGGTTCACCACCGCGGAGTGCGTGTGGACCCAGCATCCTCGAATTCCTTAAGGAGAAACCATGAAGAAGGGTATCCACCCAGAATACACCGATACTAAGGTTGTCTGCACTTGTGGCAACACCTTTGAAACCCGTACTGCTATGGGCGTAGAAGAACTGCGCGTAGACGTTTGCTCTAACTGCCATCCTTTCTACACCGGTAAGCAGAAGATTATGGACACCGGTGGTCGTGTGGCTCGCTTCGAAGCTCGTTACGGCAAGCGCCAGAAGTAGCTTATCTAAACGGCGTCGCTCGCTCATTTTGAGCTAGAGCGACGCCGTTTTGTATTCTAGAACTCTTAAACCCCTGAAAAATAAGGATATTTCGTGAGCTCTTATTCTGCTGAACTTCAGGCAGTATCACCTCTTCTAGAAGAATACGCGCAGGTGGAAGCCTCTCTCGCTGACCCGGAAGTGCTGGCTGACCGCACTCAGCAGCGTAAATTAGCTAAACGATTCTCAGAACTTTCCGTCATTAAAAATGCTGCAGACGCACTGAGTATGGCAGCTGACGATTTAGAAGCTGCAAAGGAAATGGCAAAAGAGGATAGCTCTTTTGCTGCGGAGATACCTGAAATGGAAGTAGCTTTAGAAGCTGCGCATGCGCGTCTAGTTAAAATCTTGATCCCACGTGACCCTGCAGATGCAGACAACGTGATTTTAGAAATCAAAGCTGGTGAAGGCGGCGAAGAGTCAGCTCTCTTCGCAGCCGAACTGGCACGTATGTACACTCGTTACGCGGAAACGAAAGGATGGAAAGTTAAGGAGCTTTCCTCAACTTACACGGGGTTGGGAGGCGTTAAAGAAGTTTCCCTGTCTATCGCTGCTAAGTCAGATGTAGCGCCAGAGGACGGCGTTTGGGCACATTTAAAGTTTGAAGGTGGCGTCCACCGCGTACAGCGTGTGCCAGTAACCGAATCGCAGGGCCGTATCCACACTTCTGCAGTGGGCGTATTGGTAACCCCAGAAGTTGAAGATGATACTGAAGATTTAGTAATCGACCAGAATGACTTGCGCATTGACGTATTCCGTTCTTCTGGCCCAGGTGGTCAGTCAGTTAATACTACTGACTCGGCAGTGCGTATCACCCACATTCCAACTGGTGTAGTGGTATCCATGCAGAATGAAAAATCGCAGTTACAGAACAAGGAAGCTGCTATGCGAGTGTTGCGTTCTCGCTTAATCCAGCTGGAACGTGAAAAGAAGGAAGCTGAGGCTTCTGCAATGCGTGCTTCCCAGGTGCGTACTGTGGACCGTTCTGAACGTATTCGTACCTACAACTTCCCTGAAAACCGTATTGCTGATCACCGTACCGGCTACAAGGCTTATAACTTAGCTACCGTTTTGGAAGGCGAGCTTGGTCCAGTTATTGAATCAGCAATCGTGCTGGAAGAACAGCGTCGAATGGAAGCTGCTGGGCAAGCTAACCAAGGCTAAAACAATCGGATGCATACCCTATTTTTCTTTCAAACAGCAGTTAAGCGTCTGGAAGCAGCCGGAGTAGCGGCAGCTGAGAACGACGCGAGACTGCTGTTTGAACATATCCTGCAAGCCCCTCGCTACATTTGGCCAGGGGAGTTGGATGGCGACCAGCAGCAGCTCATCGAAGAAATGGTAACAAGACGCTGCAACCGCGAGCCCCTAGCCTATATTCTAGGGAAAATGTGGTTTTACGGGTTGGAACTCAAAGCAGAACCAGGTGTCTTCTGTGTTCGCCCAGAAACTGAAACCCTGGTAGAGACTGCGCTGAATTGGGGCAGTAGTGAAAGCAAAACCGCAGAGAATCTAGAGGCACTAGATCTTTGCAGCGGTAGTGGAGCAATCGCTTTAGCTTTACAAGCAAATCTCCCCAACTGGCAGGTAACTGGGCTAGAACAGTCATCGACCGCCCTCGGAAATGCGCAGGAAAATGCCGAAAAACTGGGGCTCCCAGTGCGATTCGAGCAGGGGGATGCAACCGTTGTAAATCCCCAGTGGCGCTCGAAAATGAGCCTGGTAGTATCGAACCCACCCTATATTCCACCGCGCACTCTGCCAGCAGAAACCACTTACGAACCGGCAGCAGCACTTTGGGGATTTGGCGAGGACGGAATGGAAATCCCCGCAAAAATAATCGAAGTTGCTTGGGAATACCTGCTTCCCGGTGGCCTGTTCCTAATGGAACATGACGATATACAAGGGGAAGCAACAGTTGCTATCGCACGTAAGCTAGGCTTCAGTGAGGTGCAAACCCGCGTTGATTTAAACAATCGCGACCGCTTTTTATACGCCCGTAAGCCACAGAACTAACTCGGTTTGGAAAACGTGAGAGAATATAAACTATGAGGATTCTGCACTGCGTTAAAACTTTAGACGATGCCGCTAAAAACGCTGTTAAAGAAGCAATAGCTGCGGACTCACCGATTGTGCTACCCACTGACACAGTCTATGGAATCGGGGGAAACCCCGCATCCACCCAAGCAGTAAACAATGTCCTCGCAGCAAAAGGACGCGATCGGCAAATGCCTCCACCAGTTCTGATTAGCAGCCCAACTGAAGTTGATTTAGTTGCCAAAAATATTCCCCAAAATGCGCGGATTCTGATGGAAAAATTTTGGCCGGGGGCACTAACCCTAATTCTCGAAACCGGGGATTTAGTTAACTACGACCTGGGGGATATGCCAGACACCATTGCAGTGCGCATGCCAAATCACCCAGTAGCATTAGAAATCCTTAAAGCTACCGGACCACTGGCAGTGACTTCTGCAAATCTAACCGGTGCAGAACCAGCCACTGACTGTGCGCAGGCAACCGAATATTTCGGTGATAAAGTTGCCCTTTACTTTGATGCTGGAGCCACACCTGGCCCAGTTCCGTCCACGATTGTGAAATTCAACGGAGAAAACCTCGAAATCCTCCGCGCCGGATTAATTAGTGAAACCGCTTTGCAACAGGCGATCGCAGGTAACTAAGAAATGAGACTATATCTGCTGGTAACTGCCATTGCTGCACTCATCACCTACCTGATGACTGCGGTAATGCGTCGTCTCTCAATAGACTGGAAAATCCTTACTCCAGTCCGGGAAAGGGACGTACATACTACGCCCATTCCACGACTGGGCGGTATTGCTATGTCCATTGGCTTCATTGTGTCATTGCTACTTGCTTCCAAGATTCCTTATTTTCAACCCGTATTTGAAAACTCACTCGTATTTTCGGTGCTACTTGGCGTTCTAGCTATTACTATCCTGGGCGTGGTAGACGATATTTGGGAACTTGACTGGATGGCGAAACTAGCCGGACAAATTTTGGTTGCTCTGCTGATGGCATACAACGGCGTGCAGCTAATCTCCTTTCCAATTTTTGGACTCACAATCGGCTCTGCACAACTATCTTTATTTGCGACGGTGTTCGTAATCGTAGCAATTATGAATGCGGTTAACTTTGTTGATGGCCTTGACGGTTTAGCTGCCGGGGTAGTAGGGATTGGCGCAATCGCTTTCTTCTCATACACTTACCTGTTGACTCGTATTTCTGGCGCTTTAACTTACGCGACTACAGCATCATTGATAACAGCTGCCTTGGTTGGTATCTGCTTGGGGTTTTTACCATATAACTTCCATCCGGGAACCATTTTTATGGGAGACTCTGGAGCTCTTAGCTTAGGAACTATCGTAGCTGCTGCAGGCATTATTGTGACTGGACAGATTGACCCTTCAATCCTGGGTGAATCGCAGATATTTACTTCTATCCTGCCAATCGCGCTACCACTTTTAGTTATCGTTCTGCCCATGCTGGATATGACCTTAGCTGTATTCAGGCGTTTACGAGCAGGACAATCTCCATTCCAAGCTGACCGAATGCATCTGCACCATCGATTACTGAATCTAGGACATTCTCATACCCGGGTCGTGCTGCTCATGTATCTATGGACCGCGGTGATTACCTTCCCTGTAGTCGGCTTACTGGTTTTCCCAACAAAATACGTGGGAATGGCTGCACTTGCGGGGATTTTACTGGCGATTCTTATGACTGTTAATTATCTGCCCGGTTTACGTCGTTTCCTGCTGGGAAAGAAAGGCTGAGACATGACAACTAACAATCTTTCTGGAGCTGTGCTAAAGCTTGGGAAACTATTACCAATGGTCGCCGCAGGAGTTTTAGGAGTTTCCTTACCGGTAGCTTGGCTCTTTGAAAAATCAGTGGTATCTGCACTTGTAGGTGGGGGAGTAGGGCTGATCCTAGCATTCGTAACTGCAACTACCTTGCGATACGGGGTTAAGAAGCGAGATTTTCAAGCAGCCTTTATTGGTATTGACTATTTATTGAAAGCTATCTTACTCATTGGGACTCTACTAATCGCAAAGCATGTCGTAGGCTTAGACAACCGTATCGTTGCTCTAGTATTAGTGCTTTCAATCTTGTTGCAGTCTTTCGTGCAGGTGAGGGCACTTACGAACCTTAGTGGGCCTGTTGTAGAGCCAATTCGTGATGCCCACAATGTGGCAAACGAATCTGAATAGTTTGCGGATTTCTGTTAAACTTATTAAGTTACTGAATAGATTGCAGGGGTGCATTCTGTCCATTGCAAAAATGACTGTTACTATGTAGTAGCTAAAGCAAAACAACCAGGGGGTGTATTCTGTTCACCGCAACAGTATCAACGTCGCTACTTAAGGTAGCTGGTTTCATGACAATGCCAATGAAGCCAGGCCTGGATGACTTCTTTCCAGCTCCATTCGCATTCGAAGGTACTATTTTCGAAATGAACCGACTGGTTCTGGTTCGTCTGATTGCTACCGCTCTGCTGGTGGTTATTTTCGGCATCGGCGCATCCCGTGCGAAGCTGATCCCTACAAAGGGACAGATGATCTTAGAAACCTTTATTCTCTTCGTGCGTGACCAAATCGCGATTGAAACCCTGGGGGAGAAAGAAGGGCGCCGGTTCGCTCCGACCCTCACCGTAATTTTCCTAAGTGTATTCTTCATGAACATTACCGGTGTTATCCCAGGTTTGAATATTGCAGCTTCCTCAGTAGTAGCAGTACCGTTGATTTTCGCAATCATTAGCTACGTAGTTTTCATTGGTGCGGGTATCAAGCGCCACGGTGTAGTTGGGTACTTCCGTTCTCAGTTATTCCCATCAGGAGTTCCAACCTGGCTGTATGTGTTGCTCACTCCAATCGAGTTACTTTCAACTTTTATCATTCGCCCAGCAACTCTAACCGTCCGTTTGCTTTCCAATATGTTGGCAGGACACCTCATGCTGGCGCTGTGTTTCTTTGGCACACATTACCTATTCTTTGAAGCAGCAGGCGCTCTTAAAGCAGTAGGTGTGCTGACCCTCGCTGGCGGTGTTGTTTTCACCCTCTTCGAAATTTTCGTAGCAGGTCTACAGGCATATATCTTTGCTATTCTGACCTCCGTTTACATAAAGCTTTCTATCGAACATCACTGATAGATAAAACTTCTGCATGAATGCAGAAATCCCACCCATCCTTCAGGAAAACTGAAGGCTACCAGAAAAGGAAGAAAGATGATTACTGGCTCTATCGCAGCAATCGGTTACGGCCTCGCAACCCTCGGCCCAGGTATTGGTCTGGGTATCATGATCGGTAAGACTCAGGAAGCAACTGCTCGCCAGCCAGAAGTAGCAGGTAAGCTCTCCACCAACATGTTCATCGGTGCTGCATTTATCGAAGCACTGGGTCTGGTTGGTCTGGTACCAGGACTCATCTTCTGACATGTACTTCCCTCTTGCAGAAGGACACGGACACGAAGAGCCTTCGCTTCTGATTCCTCCGCTGTATGACATCTTCTGGCAGGTAATCGCATTAGCAATTATCGCTTTGGTTATGTACAAGTACGTACTGCCAAAGTTCAATGCGGTTCTTGATGAACGTGAGCAGCGAATTGCAGAAGGTCTAGAAGCCTCTGATCGTGCAAAAGAAGCTGAAGCACTAGCTAAACGCCATGCTGAAGAAGCCTTGCAGGCAGCGCATGTAGAAGCAGGTAAGATTCGTTCTAACGCAACCGAAGACGCTAAGAAAATCATTGCAAAGGCACGTCGTGAGGCTGAAGCAGATGCCGCTCGTATTCTTGAAAATGCGCAACGTCAGATTCTTGCTGAACGTCAGGCTGCTGAAATCTCTCTGAAGTCTGAAATCGGTATTCTTGCCACGGAACTGGCCGAAAAGATTGTTGGGGAACATCTCAAGGACACCGAGCTTACCGCTCGCGTTGTTGACCGTTTCCTTGATGATCTTGACACCTCTGCCCCAGTACAGGAGTCGTGATGCGAGCAGCGAGTGAGAAATCCTTAAAGGCTGCCTCAGCAGTACTAAATCGACTATTGTCTGAAACTGATGCAGATGTCATGACCGTAGCTGAAAACCTCTTCGGTCTATCTGATTTGTCCCAGGACAACTCTTCAGTGCGTAATGCGCTGACCGATCCAGGACGAAGCAGTGACGATAAGCGAACTCTCACTCGCAATCTGCTTGGCGATAACGTGCTGCCACAGACTGTATCAGTGGTTGAAGAACTAGCAAGTGGTAACTGGTCTTCCCCGGAAGACTTAAACGAAGCATTCGAAACTTTGGGTACCGAAGCTGTTTTCATTGCAGCTGAGAAAGCTGGAAAGCTGGCTGACGTAGAAGAAGAACTCTTCCGCGTAAACACTTTCCTTGCCGATCAGCGAGAACTACGCATTGGTTTGTCTGATTTGGGTGTTGGTTCTCCACACGATCGTGCACATTTTGCTGCACGCCTCTTTGGAGAGGCACTGAATGTTTACACCACTCGCCTAGTACGTCGCGCAGTACGCCTTTCCGTACACGGTCGACTACTTTCCCGTCTGCGTTACCTCAGCGATTTGGCTTCTCAACGTCGCCAGCAGGTACCAGCAGTAGTAACCGTAGCGCAGCCACTTACGGAAGTACAGCGCCAACGACTGCTAGCAAACCTTGAGAAGCGTACCGGTAAGAACGTGATTTTGCACGAAGTTGTAGAACCTGAAGTTCTGGGTGGCTTCCATATCCTCGTCGGTAACCAAGCGATTAACGCTACAGTAAGTTCCAACTTGGAGCAGGCAAAGCGTGCGCTTGCCTAAGACAACGTATCCATACATCATTAAAAACGGTAAGGAAAAGCTCAATGGCTGAACTTTCTATCCGGTCCGAAGAAATCCGGGCGGCACTGGACAGCTTCGTAGAATCATACAAGCCGTCCGAAACCGCTGTGGAAGAAATTGGTCACGTCACTCAGGCAGCCGACGGTATTGCACACGTCGAAGGTCTGCCAGGTGTAATGGCGAACGAATTGCTTCGCTTTGAAGACGGTACCTTGGGGCTGGCATCTAACCTAGACATTCGCGAAATCGGCGTTATTATCCTGGGCGACTTCACAAATATCGAAGAAGGTCAGGAAGTTCGTCGTACCGGCGAAGTTCTCTCTGTACCAGTTGGCGACGGATACCTGGGTCGTGTTGTTGACCCACTGGGTAACCCAATCGATGGTTTAGGTGAAATCACTGATATTGACGGTGTTCGAGCGCTGGAACTACAGGCTCCTGGCGTTATGGCACGTAAGTCCGTACACGAACCACTCCAGACCGGTATCAAGGCAATCGACTCCATGATTCCTATTGGTCGCGGTCAGCGTCAGCTGATTATTGGTGACCGCCAGACTGGTAAGACTCAGATTGCTCTGGACGCCATCATGAACCAGCGCGAAAACTGGTTATCCGGTGACCCAAAGAAGCAGGTACGTTGTATTTACGTTGCAATCGGCCAGAAGGGTTCCACCATCGCGGGTGTGAAGGGTGCTCTGGAAGCAGCTGGTGCAATGGAATACACCACGATTGTGGCTTCCCCAGCATCTGACCCAGCAGGCTACAAGTTCCTAGCACCATACACCGGTTCTGCAATCGGTCAGCACTGGATGTACGACGGTAAGCACGTCCTCATCGTATTCGATGACCTGTCCAAGCAGGCAGAAGCCTACCGTGCGGTTTCCCTGTTGCTGCGTCGTCCACCAGGTCGTGAAGCATACCCAGGTGACGTTTTCTACTTGCACTCCCGCTTGCTAGAACGTTGTGCGAAGCTTTCAGATGAACTTGGTGGCGGTTCTATGACCGGTCTGCCAATCATCGAAACCAAGGCAAATGACGTTTCTGCTTACATTCCAACCAACGTAATTTCCATTACCGACGGCCAGATTTTCTTGCAGTCTGATCTATTCAATGGGAACCAGCGTCCTGCTGTGGACGTGGGTGTTTCCGTGTCCCGCGTGGGTGGCGCGGCACAGGTAAAGGCGATGAAGAAGGTATCCGGTACCTTGAAGATTACCTTGGCTCAGTACCGTTCTATGGCAGCTTTTGCTATGTTTGCTTCCGACTTGGATGATGCAACTAAGCAGCAGCTGACCCGTGGTGAACGTCTGATGGCACTGCTTAAGCAGTCTCAGGCTAACCCATACTCAGTCGCTGAACAGGTAGTTTCTATCTGGGCTGGTACTAACGGTTACTTGGATGAAATCCCAGTAACTGAAGTAGCTCGTTTTGAACGTGGTCTGCTGGATTACTTGGCTTCCAACACCGATGTTTTGGCAACGTTGGAAGCAACCGGTGTCCTCGAGAAAGAAACGGAAGAAGCTATGCGTACCGGCGTAAGCAGCTTCTTGAACTCTTTCATGAAAGCAGAAGGCTACGGTAAGTCTGACGAATCTCGTGAAGTAGAAGCTGAAGTTACTAAAGAACAGATCGTTCGCGGTAAGAAGGCCTGATAATGGGCGGTAAACAGCGAATCTACAAACAGCGGATCCGCTCCACGCAAACTCTGAAAAAAGTTTTCCGTGCGATGGAGCTGATTGCAGCTTCACGTATCGGTAAAGCTCGCGACAAAGCAACCATGGGCGCACCTTACGAAAAGGCGCTTACGCAGGCGGTAGCAGCAGTTGCACTACACGGGGACCTCAAACATCCTCTGACCAGTGAGCGAACTGACACCAATCGTGTAGCAGTCCTTACCGTAACTTCCGACCGTGGTATGGCAGGTGCTTACTCTTCAACGATTCTGCGCGAAACAGAACGCTTGATGAACCGCTTGAGTGACGAAGGTAAAGAACCAGTACTCTTTACCTCTGGTCGTCGCGGTGCAGCGCATTTCCGTTTCCGTAATCGTGAAATCTATAAGACTTGGGAAGGCGAATCTGACGCGCCAACCGAAGACACCATTATGGATATTGCGAAGAGCCTATTGGAACTCTTCCTTGAGAAAGATCCTTCTAAAGCAGTTGGTGAAGTTTACCTCGTATTCACCCGCTTTAAGAATATGGTTTCTCAGGTACCAGAAGTTCGCCAGATGCTACCACTTACCGTGGTAGATACCCCACAGGCTGATGCCAGCCGTGATGGTGGTCTGCTGGTTGAGGAAGAATCTGCTGCGCTACCGGTCTATGAGTTTGAACCAAGCGAAGCAGCTGTACTCGATGCTTTGTTGCCACTGTACGTAGAAAACCGTATTCGGAACGCCATGTTGCAGTCTGCAGCATCCGAATTGGCTTCACGTCAGCAGGCAATGCACACCGCAACTGAAAATGCGGAAGATTTGATTACCAACTACACTCGCTTGGCGAACTCGGCCCGCCAGGCGGAGATCACGCAGGAAATCAGCGAGATCGTTTCCGGTGCCGACGCTTTGGCGAACGGCTGAGGCAGGGGACAAGGATAAAAAATGGAAAATTCCCAAACGAATCCCGGCGTGGGCCGGATTGCCCGCGTAATCGGTCCGGTTGTGGACATTGAGTTCCCGCCGGATCAGATGCCAGCAATGTACAACGCACTGCAGGTAGACCTCACTGGCATGGGCGAAGGTGCAGTCACTACTACCATGACTCTGGAAGTTGCTCAGTTCCTGGGTGATAACCTGATTCGTGCAATCGCGCTGAAACCAACTGATGGTTTGGTACGTGGCGCGCAGGTGCGTGACACTGGTGCGCCAATTTCCGTTCCAGTAGGTGACGTAACCAAGGGTCACGTATTCAACGTAACCGGTGAATGTCTGAACCTCAAGGACGGGGAGAAGCTGGAAATTAACGAACGCTGGCCAATTCACCGTCAGCCACCTCACTTCGATCAGCTTGAGTCTAAGACCAAGATGTTCGAAACCGGTATTAAGGTTATCGACTTGCTGACTCCATACGTACTGGGCGGTAAGATTGGTCTCTTCGGTGGTGCAGGCGTTGGTAAGACCGTTCTGATTCAGGAAATGATTCAGCGCGTGGCTCAGGACCACGGCGGTGTTTCCGTATTCGCCGGTGTGGGTGAACGTACCCGTGAAGGTAACGACCTGATTGTAGAAATGGAAGAAGCCGGTGTTTTCGATAAGACTGCGCTTGTCTTCGGCCAGATGGACGAACCACCAGGCACTCGTCTGCGTATCGCATTGACTGGCCTGACCATGGCAGAATACTTCCGTGATGTTCAGAACCAGGACGTGTTGCTGTTCATCGATAACATCTTCCGTTTTACTCAGGCAGGTTCTGAAGTATCCACCCTGCTGGGTCGTATGCCATCTGCAGTAGGCTACCAGCCAAACTTGGCTGACGAAATGGGCCAGTTGCAGGAACGTATTACCTCTGCAGGTGGACACTCCATTACCTCTCTGCAGGCAATCTACGTGCCAGCGGATGACTACACCGACCCTGCTCCAGCAACTACCTTCGCACACTTGGATGCAACCACTGAGCTTTCTCGTGAAATTGCTTCCCGTGGTCTGTACCCAGCGGTGGATCCTTTGGCATCTACCTCTCGTATTCTGGATCCAACCTATGTTGGTGAAGAACACTACGCTGTAGCAACCCGCGTAAAGTCCATTCTGCAGAAGAACAAGGAACTGCAGGACATCATTGCGATTCTGGGCGTTGACGAACTATCTGAAGAAGATAAGATTACCGTTGCACGTGCACGTCGTATTGAACAGTTCCTCTCTCAGAACACCTACATGGCTGAAAAGTTCACTGGTGTTGCTGGTTCTACTGTTCCATTGGCAGAAACCATCGAAGCGTTTAAGCGCATTACTGAAGGTGAATACGACCATGTTCCAGAACAGGCGTTCTTTAACATCGGTGGTATTGAAGACCTTGAACGTGCTTACCACGCTCTGCAGAAGGCATAAGTATGAAAACCGCAAATATGCTTCAGGTCGAAGTCGTAACTCGAAAAGCCCAGTTGTGGAGTGGCAACGCAACTTCCGTTGTCGTGCCAGCAGCTGACGGTGACTTGGGTATTTTGCCTAAGCGTGAGCCTATCCTGGCCGTACTGCGTGCGGGCACTATTCGCCTAGACTCTGAATCAGAAGGTCGCCTGGAATTCCAGGTAACCGGAGGTTTCGTATCAGTAGACGCTGACTTCGTGACGGTCGTCGCTGAAGACGGACATATGCTCTGATAATAAGGTTATTTTGAGGGGAGGACGCTGATGGATTTCTTAACGATTTTACTAAGCGTCCTCCTCTCATTTCTTTTGGTAGCCTTAGCAGGAATCCTATTTTTACTCATCCGTGTGAAGAAAATAGGTAATATTGTTGGAACTTTTGAGTGCTGGGTACGTTTTAACTCTGAGTCTGGCTGGACCTCAGGTATGGCTCGATTCGGTGAAGAAGAACTGCAATGGTTCCGACTTGTTGGATTCTACTATGGTCCACAGTTACGTTTACCGCGCGGAGATATGCGCATCTCAGTCCCAGAGAATTTAACCTCATCACCCACGGTTGAAGTAGTTATCGAAGCAAATGGTCAAAGAATTGAATGTACTATGGCGTCGCAGTGGTACAACGGTTTAGTCTCCTGGGTTGAATCCGGGGCACCTTCACCTCGACAACTATTCTAAACATTTTGCTGGGTTAAACGCCCAGCTTTTTATTTATCTTCCACCCTGTTAAGGTGGTTTACGTGCGAATCGTAATTGCTAAATGTTCTGTAGATTATTCTGGTCGGCTAGATGCTCACCTTCCAGAAGCTAAACGCGTACTAATGGTTAAAGGCGACGGTGCCGTTTTAGTACATTCTGATGGTGGCTCTTATAAACCTCTGAATTGGATGAGCGCTCCTTGTACGTTAACGGTTTCTGCTCCTGTGGAGGAAGAAGCAGCAGAAGGAATTATCGAAATTTGGACCGTTAAAGCAGCAAAAACTAATGATTGTTTAGTGATTCGTCTTAGCGAGGTCTATTTAGACCACAATGAAGAACTGGGGATTGATCCTGGTCTGATTAAAGATGGTGTGGAAGCCCACCTGCAAGAACTACTAGCTGAACAGGTTACGCAGATTCTGGGCGAGGGTTGGACTCTTATTCGTCGTGAATATCCCACGGCTATTGGTCCAGTAGATTTGCTGGTACGTGACGCACAGGGACTACCGGTGGCGATTGAAGTTAAGCGTCGCGGCGGGATTGATGGGGTAGAACAGTTAACCCGTTATTTAGAACTGATGAGTCGTGATCCACTATTGGAAGGCCTGCGCGGGATTTTTGCTGCGCAAGAGATTTCTAAGCAAGCCCGTACTTTAGCAACTGACCGGGGGATTGAATCTTTGATTCTTGACTACGACGCTATGCGTGGAATGGATGACGCTGATTCACGTTTATTCTAGGCGTAAATATTCATGTCTTAACTTACTTAAAACCTGCTTTATAGTTGCCAAATAGCGTGACATAGTTTCGCTAAAGTAGGAAAATAGTAGACATGGAGACTAAAACTATTTTGCGCGGTCGTCTGGTAACTGACACTGAAGTTATTGCAGATGGCGCTGTTGTATTCACTGATGAAATCGTTAAAAGTGGCGTGGCCACTGAAATCTTGTCTGCAGAGGAACTCGCTGCAGCAGAGCAGGTAGAAGGCTACTTGTTCCCAGGTTTGGTGGATGTGCACTGCCACGGTGGTGGTGGAGAATCTTTCCCTAATGCGGAAACCACTGAGCAGGCAATGACTGCAGTTATGGCTCACCGAGTACAGGGGACGACCAGCCTGGTGGCTTCTGCGGTTACTGCGGCACCGGAAGTTTTAAAAGCACGCGCAGCAGTCCTAACCGAGCTATGCGAAGCAGGGGAGTTGGCAGGCGTTCACTTTGAAGGTCCGTTCGTTTCCCACGCTCGCTGTGGCGCACAGGACCCAACTTATATTATTGATCCTGATCCTGAACTTACTCAGGAACTTTTGGAGATTTGTAAGGGGTACTGTACTACTATGACGGTAGCTCCCGAAAAAGGTCGTGCTTACGGTGAAGGATCTGTAGCAGAAGTACTTATTGAAGGTGGAGCTTTGCCTTCTTGGGGGCATACAGATTCCGGTCCTGACCATGTGCGCGCCGCCCTCGAATATTCTCGTGAGAAGCTTAGCGTAGTTGCCCCGCGCTCTCCGAAGGCGACTGTAACTCACCTGTTTAATGGTATGCGCCCAATCCACCACCGCGACCCGGGACCAGTTCCAGAATTTCTTTCTGATGCGGCTCGTGATGGAGCGATTTTGGAAGTTATCTCTGACGGGGTACATCTAAACCTTGCGATTATCCGTTCTGTTTACGAGACTTTGGGTCGTAACGCACTGGTTCTGGTAACTGACGCAATGGCTGCTGCAGGTATGCCGGATGGCTCCTACCAGCTGGGACCTCAGGGCGTTACCGTCAAGGACGGGGTTGCTCGTTTAACTGAGGGTGATTCCATCGCTGGTGGTACTTCTCGTTTGATTGACCAGATTCGCCTGTTGGTAACTGGTGGGTACATTCCATTGGTGGATGCGGTTTACATGGCTACCGCACAGGGCGCGAAGATTCTGGGCGATGAACGCGTCGGTACTCTTTCCGAGGGCGCTCATGCGGATGTTTTGGTTGTGAGTGAAGACTTCCAAGTGGAACGTGTTTACCGTCGTGGTAAGGTGGTAGCCTAACCACGGGTGAAAGGTAAACATGGGTAGGAAGTCGAGTAAGCGTCCTTGGTCTGCTGAACATCGTCCTTTGGATATGACGCGTTTAGCATCTATACCACGTTCAGTTGTACGACGCGGGGACACTTATCAAGTGCAGCATCTTTCTGCTGCGACTAAAACCTATGTGTGCCCGGCTTGCCCAGCGCCTATCACGGTTGGTTCACCACATGTGGTGGTGTGGCGTTCTGAAGCTCGCTTTGGGTTAGACCAAGGAGTAGAAAGTCGCCGTCACTGGCATCCGGATTGTTGGAACCGTGATTTAGGTCGTCAAGCTGGATTTTAAAAGTGGAAAATGGAAACTGCGGGCTCTTCTTGAGCCCGCAGTTTTCTGTGAGATTATCGGTATTTCGCTAATATATCTGGCATCTTTTACATAAACGACATAGGCTAGACTTGAACAATAGTATAGTCAGGAGCTTTAAGTGAAAAACTTAGTGAACCGCAACCAACTACCAACCGTGATTCTCATCTGTCTCGGTGTGGTGATTGCTCTGGTTGGGCTGATTACTTTGACGGTTGTACGAGGCGACAGTCAAGTAACAGCTAAGATGGCGGCACCTTCCACTCCTTACGTGATTACTCGCGAGGGCGTTTTTGAACTGTCGTCAACTCCGATGACCATCACTGCAGAGGCTACTAACCCTGAAACTGACGTAACCTTGGTAGTTGGTCGTAGCAGCGATATCTACGGTTGGCTAGGAACAGCTGCTTACACTGAGGTTGCCGGTTTAAAGTCCTGGGAAGAACTCCATACTGAAGTTACAGAAGGTGATGGAGCAGAACTTGAAGAAACTGATCCTGCTAAAGCCGATATGTGGGTTGAGGTCCTGCAGAGCAAGGGGAAAGTAAGTTTCACGACTACTGAGAAAACTGCTGGTATGGCGGTCTTGGCAACAACCAATGGTACGGCTAAAGCACCTGCTCTAACTTTGGGTTGGAAGACTCCAAGTTCACTAGTGTGGCGACTACCATTGCTCATTTTAGGTTTAATCCTGATTGGTGCTGGTGCAGTTTCACTATGGCTTACTAAGCAAAAGGACGCTAAGTCAACTGTTGAGCAGGCAGAAACTACGGAAACAGTTGCAGAGCTTTCTATAGACGAATCCACAGAAGAAAGCGAAGATACTGCTGAACCAGCCGAGGTAGAAACAGAAGTTACCGCAGAAGCAGAAAAGGCTGTTGAAGCTGATGAAAAGCTTGTAGAAGCAATGGAAGTTGGTAACGAGTCTGCCGACAGTAACGAAGCAACTATGGACGAAGTGGTAGCTGAGGATATTCCTGATGATAGCGGGGAAGAAGTTCTGGAAGTTACGACTGAGGTTTCTGAAACTGCTGTGGAAATCCCCGCTGAGGTGGAGGAAGAGCCAGAACGTCCTCGTACTCACGGTGCTGTAATCGAAACTATGGTTGGTTCCCGTATTATTAAATTCCCATCACGACAGGCTATTAAGGAAGCTCGTTTACGTGGCGAGTCCGTTATTGAAGTTGATGGCCACACTTTCCAAACTGGCTTGATTCCAGTGGTAAAGAAAGTTAATGACGTGGTCGAATCTGAACTGCCTACGGAGTGATTATGAAACGACGTGAAGTATTGAGTTTATTCGCAATTGTGGCTGCTTCTGCGGGTTTAGCTGCTTGTGGAAATGAAGTACCAACAGTTGCGAAACCAGTTAAAAAGGTTGAGAAGGAAGTTCCCAACCTGGATTCTGATCAGATTCGTGCGGTTTTGAATGACTTAACTAAAGTCCTTTCGAAAGCTGATGAAGCTAAGAACGCTGAGTTGTTAGTAGAACGCCTGCAAGAACCTGGTCTTTCTATGCGTCAGGGCTACTATAATCTGGCTGCTAAAGCGGATGCGAAGATTCCTAAACTTCTGTTTGATCAGGCAACTGCAACTGTGACTAAATCTAATGACTGGCCTCGTGCTATCGTGCTGGGAACTGAGCTGGTTGAGGGAGAACTACCATCCTTAATTCTGATTACGCAGGCTGAGGCTCGTGCGCCTTATAGACTAAAGGCGTGGGCACGGATGTTTCCTAATAGCCAGGTGCAGACGATTAAGGTATCCGAGGGAAGCCCTGTAATTAAACTGGATTCAACCGATTATGTGGAATCTCCTCTGGAAGCGTTTAAAGCTTGGATTTCTCGGTTGAATGGAGCTGAACTTGATGTGAAGCGTTATCCAATGGACGATTTCACTAAGTTCTATCTGGATGAGAAGAAGCGGATTAACGAACAGGTCGTTGAAGTAGGCTCTGTTGACTATAAGGCTTTTCCTCAGGAAAAGGATATTTCTGCGGTTAAATTAGCGGATGGTTCCGCGTTGGTGTTTGCCTATTTGTCATACACGATGGTTTATAAGCGTACTTCTGAAAAGGGTAAACTAACTGTTCAGGGAGTGCAGGCTACTTTACTTGATGGTAATGATGATGAGGTAAAAGCGGCTGCCCCTGTGACCGCTACTTACCTGGTTTCCGTTGCTATGACTATTCCTGCGGTTGGGTCAGACGCACCAATTAATGTGATTGCAGCAGAACGTGTACTTCGTTCTGTAACACGCTGATATTTTGTGAGGTTGTTAAGTGAATTCTGCTAGCATGCATAAAACTGAGATCGATGGGGCAGTGATTTTAGAGCCTCAGGAGGCTTCTGCTGTACCAGCGGATACGAATCAGTTACACGGTCCGATTATCCGTGATGTAACGGCTGCTGACTTAACTGACTTAGTTGATATTTCTAAGAAGCTGCCGGTAGTGGTTTTCGTTTATCAACCTGGCGTTGAACCTTGTATTGAGCTTCAGCCTGTGTTGGAGGAGTTGGTCCGGGAGCTCGATGGGCGAGTAGTTTTAGCTAAACTGGATATTTTGGCGCATGCGCAGGTAGCCCAGGCGCTGCATGTGCAGTCTGTCCCAGCAGTGACTGCGATTGTTAATGGTCAGCCTTTACCTATGTTCCAGGGGCTGCAACCACGTGAAAATGTAGTTGCGGTATTTAACGAGTTACTGAATATTGCGGCGCAGGCTGGTTTAACTGCGCGGATGGTTCATATGACGGCAGAGGAAGCTGAGGCTCAGAATCCGTTGTATGCGGATGCGCGGGCTGCTGAGGAAGCGGGTAATTTGGAGCTGGCTTTAGAACAGTGGGAGCTGGTTTTAAAGAAACAGCCTAAAGATCAGGTCGCTAAAGAGGCTTTGGCTCGTTTGAATATGGTTTCTCGTTTGCGTGGTGGACAGAATCAGGGTCCGTTAGCTGAAGCTGATGAGCTTTTTGCTTCTGGGCAGGTGGAGTTGGCTTTTGAACAGTTGCTGACTTTGATTTCTGAGAATAAGTTTGTTGATGATGAGTTGGCAGAGTCTGCGCGCGTGCGGATTTTGGAATTGTTTACAATCGTTGGCAATGCGGATCCGGCAGTTCGATCTGCTCGAGGGCGTTTAGCAACTCTTTTATTCTGATTTTGTGCCGCGCAGCTAAGCTGTGGGACTTGAAAGCTAAAAAAGTCATATGCGAAGGATGCTTCGCATATGACTTTTTTAGCTTTTGACTTAAATTGTCATACGGGAACGCGGGTTCCCGTATGACAATTGTTTAGTTTTTAACTGGACGCAGCCAGACAGCGCCGAGTGGTGGCACACGGAGGGAAACCGAGTGTGAACGACCGTTCCAGGAGATTTCTTCGGCAGTGAGTGTACCCAGGTTTACGACGCCAGAACCACCAAATTCCTCAGCATCGGTGTTGAGGACTTCTTCCCAATCTCCACCGAATGGAAGGCCCACGCGGTAGCCTTCATGTGGGTTACCCGCGAAGTTTGCAACACAGACGATAACGTTTGAGCCTTCACCTTCAGATACGCCATCATTCTTACGGATGTAAGAAATCAGGTTGTGGGCTGAGTCAGACCCGTCAATCCACTCATAACCGGTGTAGTTGTCATCCCAGAATGCTGGGTTAGCGGTATAGAGGTGGTTGAGGCGGGAAACGAGTTCCAGAATACCCTTATGACCGTGGTCTTCTAACAGCCACCAGTCGAGGGAGTAGGCTTCGTTCCATTCAGCTTCCTGCCCGAATTCTTGTCCCATGAACAGGAGTTGCTTGCCTGGGTGAGACCACTGATAAGCCAAGAGAGAACGCAGACCAGCGAGCTTGCGCCACTTATCGCCTGGCATCTTATTGATGAGGGAGCCCTTGCCGTGTACTACTTCATCGTGTGAGAGAGGCAGTACAAAGTTTTCTGAGAAAGCGTAAACCAAGCTGAAGGTAAGTTCACCGTGATGCCAAGAGCGGTTTACGGGATCTTCTTGCAAATAACGCAGAGTATCGTTCATCCACCCCATATTCCACTTCATGCCGAAGCCTAAGCCTCCTTGGGAAGTATCAGCAGTGACACCTGGCCATGCGGTGGATTCTTCCGCAATCATAATGATGCCCGGGTGAGCGCGGTAAGCGGTGGCGTTTGCTTCTTGCAGGAAGTCGATAGCATCCAAGTGCTCGCGACCACCGTACTGGTTTGGACGCCACTGGCCATCTTTACGTGAGTAATCCAGGTAAAGCATGGAGGCTACTGCATCTACGCGCAGGCCATCTACGTGGAATTCTTCCAGCCAGTACAGGGCGTTGGCTACCAGGAAGTTACGGACTTCACGACGTCCGAAGTTGAATACCAGAGTACCCCAGTCTGGGTGTTCACCACGTAGTGGATCCGGGTCTTCGTAGAGTGGGGTGCCGTCGAAACGAGCGAGTGCCCAGGCATCCTTAGGGAAGTGGGCGGGTACCCAGTCCATAATGACACCGATTCCGGCTTGGTGCAGACGGTCAATCAGGTAACGTAAGTCATCTGGAGTGCCGAAACGAGAAGTTGGAGCATAGTAGGAGGTTACCTGGTAACCCCAAGAGCCCCCGAATGGGTGCTCGGCCACAGGCATGAACTCAACGTGGGTGAAGCCCATGTGCTGCAGGTAAGGAATAAGCTCATCAGCCAGGGAACGATAGCCTAAGCCCTGCTTCCACGAACCTACGTGTAGTTCGTAGATTGACATTGGGCTGTTATGTGGGTCGCGCTGCGCGCGAGCTTCCATCCATTCGGCGTCTTCCCACTGGTGGAACTCAGAAGTTACTACCGAAGCTGTGGCTGGTGGGATTTCGGTAGCGCGTGCCATAGGGTCAGCTTTTTGGAACCAGTTGCCGTCTGGACCGCAGATTTCGTACTTGTAACGGGCACCGACCTGAACTCCAGGGATAAATACTTCCCAAATACCGGAAGATCCCAGGGAACGCATAGCCGAACCGGTGCCATCCCAGTAGTTGAAGTCGCCAACTACGCGGACTGCTTTAGCATTTGGTGCCCACACAGCAAAAGACACACCATCGACGGCACCGAGTTCACCTTCGTAGTGACGCACCCGAGCACCTAGTACCCGCCAGAGGGATTCGTGGCGACCTTCTTGAATGAGATAGGTATCCATCTCACCGAGGGTCGGTAAGAAACGGTAGGGATCATCAACGTCAGTAGTCTGATTCCCGTAGGTAACACGCAGACGATAGTCTGGAATAGTAGTGCCTGGAAGCACTGCAAGCCAGATGCCGTCTTGTTCATGTTCTGCTTTGAAAGTGCCGGCTGAGGTGATTACTTCAACTGAGTCTGCAAGGTGGCGAACGGTGCGGATGCTGACTGCATTGTCAGACAGGTGTGCGCCAAGAACTGAATGTGGATCATGGTAGGAAGCCTGAGCGACTGCTGCGAGTACGTGAGGCTCTACGGTAACTTCGTTGTATTTCATAATCTAATTCTTCCATGAATCGAGTTGAAATAAGTAATTTTCGGCGTTGAAATTGTAGTCAAAAATCTCAGGATTTTGCACGGTTTTCAACTAACTTTTGTAAATCGTTGCAAGCCGGCAAGTGGAACGTACAGCCAGTCAGGGCGGAAAGACGCTTCATACCGGCATTCGTAGCAAGTTTTTTCAATTTCTAAAATTTCTAATACTTGTTGTTCCAAAGATGATAAACCTCTTGGACAATACCCCCGCAAGTAGGATTTCCTTGCAGTTTCCTCCCAAAGCGCTGCATCAACGCTCGCGGAATGCATAGCAGCCGCATAGGCGAAAGACCTCAACATTCCCGCGACATCACGCAACGCAGAGTCGGGGAGCATACGCTGCTCAATAGGACGTAACGGTTCGCCCTCGAAATCAATAATCAGCCAAGGTTGCGAAAGATGAGGAGCAAAGAGAACCTGCCCCAAATGGAAATCGCCATGCACCTTTTGGGTGGGCAACGCCAGATTTTCTTCCTCGAGGGCGGAAAGCACGGTCTCAACGTGGGTTAAAAAGTCAGGATACCAAGACTGTTTCGCAATGCTGGGAACCATCTGGATTGTTTCAGCTAACTCACCACGGAAACGCTGAGCCAAACTAACAGTAGTTAAAGCCTGCGAAGCTCCGAAAGCCTGACGTAAATCCGCGTGCATTTGGGAAGTGACGTGCCCCAGTTCGGTAGCGGCAGAAGCAGGTGAGAACACCTCCGTTGTGAACTGTTTGAAAGCATCTACAGAATCTGGAACAAACTCAGTCGCCAAATGAGTTACAAACCGCTCTTCACCCTGGCAGACGAAAATCGCACCCAGTGTACGAGGCGTAATCACAGAATCAAGCGTAGCTAAGGCTTCGCCTACCAGTACTTCTGGATTCATACCGGGAAGAAGCTGGCGGTAAACCTTTAAAAGGACCCGATTATCAACTAAAACCGACGTATTAGTTTGTTCTCCAGAAAGCACTTGCGCATTGGAAAAATCCAGGCCCTTGAGATGCATCGCAGAAAAAACTGCACGCAAATACTCAGCTTCAGCATATGAACCATTAACTGGTGTGGGAACCTCAGGAAGCTCCCACACCAGCGTCGAGTCAGTAAACACTAAACTAGTCCCCGTGCTTCACAGCCAAAACATGGGCAGTGCGAACCTGTGGACACAACTCAACGAAGTTCGTCTCGCCCCACTGGTATTCGCGACCATCCAGCTGATCCACCACGGAAAGCAACGGACCTTCAGAAGTATGCTGACCAGCCACCCCGAGTTTTGCGAAATCCAAGTAAACCTGACCCTGGACTGTGTTCTCTGGATCCAGATTTACTACCACAATAACCGTGTCTGCTTCACCAGTAGCAGAATGCTTCGCATCAACATGCTTAGAGAAACAAATCAGACGATCATCAGAAGTAGGGTGAATCGTTAGGTTATGAAGCTGCTGCAAAGCAGGATGGTTAGCCCGAGCAGAGTTAAGCAGAGTCAGCAGATTAGCGATACCGTAATCATTTACCTTAGACCAGTCACGTGGACGGTACTCGTACTTTTCATTGTCATTCTGTTCCTCATAGCCAGGACGAGGTTCCTTTTCGACAAACTCGTAGCCAGAGTAAATGCCCCAAGTGGGTGCCGCAGTAGCAGCTAACACAGCACGCAGAGCGAACATAGCTGTACCACCAGCAGTCATCTGCGGAGTTAAAATATCGTGCGTAGTTGGCCAGAAAGCTGGACGCATCAGATGCGCAGTCTCAGCAGACACCTCAGTGAAATACTCTTCCAGTTGTTCCTTAGTGGTGCGCCAAGTGAAGTACGTGTAAGACTGGTGGAAACCAATCGCACCTAAAGTACGCATCATCGCAGGCTTAGTAAAAGCCTCTGCTAAGAAAATAACCTCTGGGTGAGTGGAACGAACCTCAGCGAGTAAACGTTGCCAGAAGCTGAGTGGCTTAGTATGTGGGTTATCAACCCGGAATAAAGTCACTCCATGCTTAATCCAGGTGTAAACCACGTTGCGGATAGCCAGGTAAATACCTTCAGGATCGTTATCGAAGTTCAGCGGGTAAATATCCTGATACTTTTTCGGAGGATTCTCTGCATATGCAATGGAACCATCTGCCCGGGTAGTAAACCACTCAGGATGCTCAGCCACCCACGGATGGTCGGGAGAACACTGCAAAGCTAAGTCCAAGGCAACTTCCAGACCATTTGCTTTAGCCGTCTTAACAAAAGCATCAAAATCCTCGAAAGTACCCAAATCTGGGTGAACTGCGTCGTGGCCACCGGTAACAGCACCAATGCCATAAGGTGAACCCGGATCATTAGGACCGGCAGTTAACGTATTATTCTTGCCCTTACGATGAGTAGTCCCAATTGGGTGGATAGGAGTTAAATAAATGACGTCAAACCCCATATCCGAAATTCGTGGAAGCTCTAACGAGGCAGCTTCTAAAGTACCTGAAATCCAGTTGCCCTCCGCATCCTGCACTGCACCGTAGGAACGTGGGAAGATTTCATACCAGGAACCATAAAGCGCTAATTTGCGGTCTACTTGCAGTGGGTATTCACGAGTAGAGGTCAGCAAATCACGGACGGGGAACTGCTTAAAGACCTTGCGTACCTTATTGGACAGGCCAGCGGAAAGACGGCGCTGTGGGGTGGCCTCTGGGTCGCGTAACAGGCTAATTGCTTCAGCCAAAATCGTAATCGAAGCGGAGTCAAGTTCTGGGGTTTTCTTCACGAGGGCGGATTTCATCGACTTTTCCGTTAAAATAGCAAAGACTTCGCCGCGCAAAGCTCGTTCAAAAAGCAGAGCACCCTCTTCAAGCATCAGCTCTACGTCAGTATCCGCAGCAATCTTAACTGTAGCATCATGAGACCAAGTAGCGTAAGGATCGGACCAAGTATCAATCCGGAAAGTCCAATTACCCGGGTAAGCTGCCTGCAACCAAGCCTCATAACGATCCAAGCCGGGATCAGTATCATACATGTGAACCCGTTGCTCAACTTTACCTTCTGGGGAAAGCAAAACTGCCTCCGCAGCTAAAGCATCATGCCCTTCGCGGAAAACCGTGGCGCGAACAGGAAAAGCCTCACCTTCCGTAGTTTTAGCTGCCCACAGACCGCCCTCGATAACTGGGAAAACTTCAGTTGCAGGGATGCGAGTAATCCGCGCCAACTCTGGCACCTGGTTCTTTAACGCAGTCTTACGAATCGTCACCCGACGCTTAATAGTAGTCATGGCAGTCCTTCCACGGAATAAAACTAGTTGCTACTAGTTTACCGGGCAGGACTGCCATGAAAACGTTATTCAGTTAGCTTCTAAAGAAAAGCTCAGAAAGTCTGAGCGAAAAGCTCTTCATCAGTGGAATCGATGTAGATAATCTTCACAGAAGGAGAAGAAACGCCTTCCACGGTCAACGCCTGCTTAAGCTTGTCTGCCATTTTTTGTAACTGCTCAACACCGACAGCCTTTACGCCTTCTTGGAACAAAGCAGGTTCAAGATCTTGAGAAACCTTGTATTCCAAAACTAGGGTGTTTGGTGCCTCTGCGAATACACGCACACCACTAACATCGCTCTGACCTGCTAACAGAGTGTCAGAAGAAGCGTTCAACTGAGAAGCTAAAGAAACCAGGAACGGATCAAGATCACCAGAATCGTTGGTATCTTTGTCCTTCATCTCATCAGTGGTTTCTTTGTCTTTCATTTCGTCGGACTTTTCTTCATCCGCCATGTCATTCTTAACCTTGTTCTTAACCTCAGACAAAGAACCTGGCTTCTTAGCATCAGAAGAAGTAGAAGAACCGCCACAAGCGGAAAGAGAAGTAACCATTACCAGTGCAGCAACACCAGCAACAATACGCTTGGTAATAGACATTGCCATGATTTTATTTCCTTTTCTTTGATTAGAAAGTGTGGGACCAAACTACGTTACCGTCAGCGTCAAAGTATTCGTAGCGAATCTGTGGGGCTTTAGCACCCTTAGAAACTAAGTGAGCTTTGATTTTTTCAACAATACCGCTCAATGAAGCAACCCCATGTTGTTCCAAGGCAGCTTTTTGTTCTTCAAGATTTAGGTCAGCCTTGTACTTGTATCCGTAAACAAGCACAGCCGGAGCTTCTGCCTTAACCCACGTATCAGTGTAGTAAAGCTTCCCGTCTGGAATGGTTTCTACACTAACCTGCGCTGCAGCAGCTTCAGCTTCAGCCAGAATTACTGGATCAATATCTGCAGAATCTGCAGCAGAGTCGGATTCCTCAGAGGAAGTGTCCATCTCTTCAGATTCCTTAGCTTCATCAGCGGAATCATTGGATTCTGCAAGTTTTGATTTAACTTCGGAAAGGGAACCACGGGTAGGTTTACCCTCATCCGCAGAGTTAAAACCACAAGAAGAAAGTGAAACGGTAAGTAGAAGTGCTGACAGGCCAGCAACGATACGACGTGAATTAGCCATTTGAATCCTTTAAATCAGAAAGTACTTTCCCAGACGACATTGTCATCAGCGTCTTTGTAAACGTAGCGGACTTTGATATCTTTAACGCCCTCGGAAACAAACTGTTTTTTAATCTCCTCAGCTAAAATAGCCAGGTCTTTGCCAGCGTTTTCCTCAAGGTGCTTTTTAAAGAAAGCCAGGTCCACGCCTTTTTTATATTTGTAGGAGTAGACAATAGTTGCTGGTGCTTCTGCAGTTACTTGGTAATCGGCAAAAACGTCAGAACCAGGAACACTTTCGAGAGCAACTTCTTTATTGATCTTTTCTGCTGCCTGTAAAACCACTGGACTGATTTCAGCGGATGAAGATTCGCCACAGGCGGACAGGGAAGAAGTAAGAACCAGTGCCAGGGCAGAAGCCACTAGGCTACGGGTAAGAGAATTGGACATTAGCCACCTTTCAATAGCCTACTGGTTCGGGATTAAAACCAGAAGACATAACTAAATATAAAACAAACTCAATAAAAAATCAGGAATTAATAGTTTTCTTCACTCTTAATCTGCCTCACAGTGCGTAAAGCCAGCTGAGTTCACTATTATAGAAACCAGTCGTAAAACCTACAGTAGCGAGGAACCCTCTAGATGAAGAAAATAGTTGCAACTGTGCTGACAATCCTTCTGTTAATCGGGGCAACTATTTTTACTTTGAATTACAACGGGAAACCCCCACAGCCAAGTGCTGCACTAATCAAGAAACTAAAAGCAATGCCCGCTGCTTCCTTAGTCGCCCCACAAAAACCGGCACCGCCGACATTCAGGGAAAAAGTAACTGCGCTGGGATGCGATTTAACCCCGCAAGAATTCATTGACCCTGTGAAAGTAGAATTGGTTGAAGCTGGGAAAACCCTCCCCCTAATCAGCGTTGGCTTGGATGAGACCGGTTTAGCTCCCGGAGTCCCGCCACTGTCAGAACGGCAAATGTTCGCCTGGTATAACGAAGGACCAAAATTAGGGTCCGCGCATGGGAAAGTACTCTTAACCGGGCACACTTATGCTGATGGGGTTGGAATCGGAAATGAACTCTTAGCTGGATTAGTGAAACCAGGGGACATTCTCAAGATTTCTAACGCTGCTGGTGAGAACGCTTGTTATCGATACCGTGAAAACCTCCATATTGTGGTGGCAGAATACGATGAAGATTCAGACGCCGTGTACGACGACTTCGGGACTCCAACAGTTGCGATGATGGTTTGTGATGACTGGGATCCTAATACTGCCTCATATTTGGCCCGGAAAGTGTTCTATTCTGACTTACTAACCAACGCAAACGTAGATAAGTTCTAATATTTTTTTGGGGGTAGGTTTTCACTGAAAACCTACCCCCAAAGTACAGAAATCAGAAAATATTAGTAGTAAATCATCTGCATAGCTTCACGCACGTCACGCAGAGTTTCTTCAGCGACCTCGTTAGCGCGTTCATTGCCACGACGCAGAATCTCAACCAAGTAATCCTGGTTATTTTCCAACTCAGCACGCTTAGCCCGAATAGGCGCAAGCATATCGTTAATAGCTTCAGTCACGGTGGCTTTCAGAACGCCACCGCCCCCATCACCAATGCGAGCAGCAATCGCTTCCGGAGCCTCACCGTTAGCTAGGGAAGCTAAAGTCAGCAGGTTAGAAACCTCAGGGCGGTTTTCAGGATCGAAAGTGATTACGCGATCAGCGTCAGTCTTAGCCTTCTTAATACGCGCAGCGGTTTCATCTGCACTCATGCGAAGTTCAATGGTGTTACCGCGAGACTTAGACATCTTCTGACCATCCAAGCCCAGCACCAGCATAGCTTCAGAAAGCAGTGCTTCAGGACGCTTAAAGACAGGCTGATCTTTATGCACGCGACCGTAACGCTTATCGAAACGGTTAGCGATCAAACGAGCCTGCTCTAAGTGAGGCAACTGGTCCTGACCAACTGGAACTACGTTTGCACGGCAGAAAAGAATATCCGCAGCCTGATGCACTGGGTAAGTCAGCATCAGACCAGACATCGCGCGACCATCAGTAGCTTCCAGTTCAGACTTCACCGTTGGGTTGCGATGCAATTCAGACTCAGTAACCAAAGATAAGAATGGAAGCATCAACTGATTCAAAGCTGGTACTGCAGAGTGGTTGAAAATAACTGCCTTTTCTGGATCCAGACCAGCTGCGATGTAGTCAGTTAGTAAAGAGAAAACGCGTTCCTTTAAAGGGCCCACGCCATCACGGTCCGTAATCACCTGGTAGTCAGCAATCAGCTGCCAGGTTTCCACGCCACGTTGCTGCAACAGTACGCGGTTACGGATAGTGCCGAAATAGTGGCCTAAATGCAGGTGCCCAGTAGGGCGGTCGCCAGTAAGTACCCGGAAATGAGTTGGATCTTCATCGATTGCACGATCAATTTCGTTAGAGCGTTCTAAAGCTCGTGCGAGGGAAGCAGAATCAGTGCTGCGTTCCATCTTTTCTTCAGCAGTCATATTCATGGTTTCTAGTTTATCGCACCTCAGAGAACTTTACTTTTCCCTAGGTGTTATTATCAGCCTATGGGAATGATTGCGAATTATGCTGCTGTAACTGAAGCAGACTATACGGCACTAAAACTTACCGGCAACGATAACTTCGTGGATGACTGCGAAGAACTCTTCGAGGAAGCGCAAGATTTGTTAGACCTGGACAAAAACTGGGATATCTTGCACTTCCTGCTGACAGGCTCAGACTGTAGCGAACCAGACGCTGGTAACCCTCTGAGTGAAGCAATCACTGGGCAGATAACTTTGGATGAAGACGACTACACGGCAGTTATTAACCCTGAACGCGTGGCTAATATTGCGAAAGCCCTAAGTGACTTCGACATGGATAAAGCCCTGGCAACCTTTACTTTAGAACAGGGTGCGGAAGCTGAACTCTACCCCAATATTTGGGATGGGGATGAGGATTTAGAAGAACTTAAAGAAATCCTTGCCGAAGATTTTGAACGGTTGGTAGAGTTTTACAACCAGAGCGCGGATGCGGGTTTATACGTAATGGTTTCCATCTGGTAGCACCATGAAAAAACTGATTTTCACAGTTGCCGGCGGAATTTTTGCCTACGGAACCTACGGTAAGTATCGTTACCAGCAGTCGGCACGTAGTTTCCTTTTAGAAAAAGGAATGCGAGCTATCGGATATAAGGATCGGATTCGCGTTACTGATCCTGAGTATTTCATGGAAAGTTTTGAACTGCCGCCCTCGGAAGATAAATTCCCAGCCGGCTTGCTACGTGGCGTATCTTGGCGCGAAATGTGGGTCGGGCAAATGCAGGTGTTTTCTTGGAATGAAATTGGTGAGAAAACACAGAAAGTAGTGGTCTACCTGCATGGGGGAGGCTATGTTTCGCGTGCTTCGAAACTGCACTACCTGATGGTAAACCGCGTTGTGAAAGCTACGGGAGCACGTGCAATCTTCCCAACCTACGGGCTGGGACCCCAATACAATATCAGCACGGAACTGCTGAAGTTAGTTACACTCTACCGTGAACTAGTGGCAGAACATGGGGCAAAGCAGATTGTCCTCATGGGAGATTCTGCTGGTGGCGGCCTGGTAATGTCCCTGCTACAGGGCGTTAAAGCAGCTGGCTTAGAAATGCCTGCGCAAGCGATTTTGCTTTCCCCATGGGTGAATGCTGCTATGGATCACCCGCAGGCGCCGTTTTATGACACGGTTGAGCCGATGATTCCGCTGGCGGGGCTGTTGCGCGCGGCAAAATGCTGGGCAGCTCCCGGCATGGCTTTGAATGATCCGCTGATTAGCCCTATCTACCTTAGTGATGCGGAGTTGGAAGGCTTCCCGCGAATCACTAGTTTTGTTGGGTTACATGAGATTTTTTATCCAGATATTCGCGATTTTCATAAGCGCCTTAACGAAGCGGGGATTGAAAACCGGCTGATTGTGGCGCCACGCATGATTCACGTTTACCCGGTTTTCCCAACCCCAGAAGGTCGCGAAGCCGTGCAACAAATCATTACGCTGGTTGAGGAAAAATAAATTCCCGAGGGCGGAAAATACCACTTTCCACAGAGTAATAAGGTGTAAAGAAGATGACTGAATCGTTAAAAGCTGAGATTACCCAGTTTCTGGAAACCGTGTACGCGCCAACAGCTGACTACCGAGTGTTCGTTGACTGCGTTGCAGAAGACAAAACCCTCTACCGTGATGCAGTAGCCTTAAAACACGCGGGGTACTACTTAGAATCCGCGCAGCTTTACATCGAATTCATGACCAAACGCCAAAGCCTCTACCTGGAAATGCTTTTGGAACTGTTCAAAACCACGGCAAGTGGGGGAGCTCTTGTTGAAGCTGGACGGGTCTGGCAGCTAGGCATCCAAGTAGCCGATACGCTTCTTAAAGATGAACAAGACGCGCAGAATGCTTTAACCCAGTTACGGATTCATGGCGCGCGCTTTGCTAATAGTATTCACTCTGAGACAGATTTAAGAAACTATTTAATGACTATCTCTGGGAATCCCGCTTACGTGTTGCCCGCAGAATATGTGGAACTAGTCGCCGGTTTCACACGCTAGGAACGCAGAAAATGCTCCTAATGCCGGTATGCTGAAACGATGCATGAAAAAGTAGACAACCTGGTAGCTACCGAAGAAACAGTAGATAAGGCGCGCACCTTACCAGAGCACGAACACGCTGTGGGGGTTAAAAGTCCCGCGGAGTTTGAGGAAAAACTGGGAGATGAATCCTTCGCCCTTGGGAACTGGAAACGTAACATAGCGCTGTTCCTAAGCGGGCAGGCTATCTCTATGTTCGGTTCAGCCGTTGTTCAATTCGCGGTGATGTGGTACCTGACGTTGGAAACTAAATCCGCCTCAATCGTGGCTCTCTACGCGATTTTCGCTTTCGTGCCACAGGGAATCATCAGCCTCTTTGGCGGAACCTTAGCAGACCGCGTGAATCGAAAACTCCTCATTATTATTCCCGATATCGTAATCGCCACCGCCACACTAATCCTGGCAATCATCATGGCCAGCGGGCGTAGAGACCTATGGATTATCATGTTGGTCGTCACCGTTCGCTCAATCGGCGCAGGCTTCCAACAGCCCGCAGTAAGTGCCTTAATCCCAAGCATCGTACCCAGCGAACACCTGCTACGCGTAAATGGAATCAACGGGACCATGCAAAGCATCATCGGCTTAGCAGCACCAGCAATGGGCGGGTTAATCTACGGTCTCAGTGGGATTGGCGCGACTCTTTGGGTAGACGTAGTGACTGCAATAATTGGCGTTGTCCTCTTAACTTTTATTCCACTTAACGCCAACCCTGTGGAACGTGAACAAGCTTCATTTTTAAAAGAACTCACCGAAGGCGTACTCTACACTGCCCGCCACCAGTTCCTGCGCTGGCTAATGACAGTTTATGCAGTTGTATTCGTCCTAATTGTTGCTCCGAGTTTCTTAGTGCCACTTTTAGTCACAGAAAGGTTTGGTGAATCAGTTACTAACCTCACCATCGTCGAAATGGTCTTCCACGTGGGCATGATCTTTGGCGGGCTACTGATCGCTACAGTACTCGCAAAAGGACACCGCATGAAAATGCTTCTGACGGCGTCTATAGTTTTTGGTTTTCTGGCAGTCTTCATCGCCACTGCAACGAGCGTGTGGATGATTTTCGCACTTATGCTGGTTACCGGTTTATTTGTGCCAATTTTTGGTGGACCATCAACCACGGAACTTCAAGAACGTACCGAAGCGGAATACATGGGACGCGTCATGTCTCAGGTATCGATTATTTTCACGTTGGGAATGCCATTTGGGATGGCAATTTTCGGGCCACTTTCTGAAGCCTTCGGAGTCGCCGAAGTAATCGGCTGGACAGGCGTAATCACCATTGGTTTCGTACTCTTAGCATTCTTTGCCGCTAAAACTGGTCGCGCCGCTTTAGCACAAAAACCAACGGTGTCTACTGAGAACTAGATTCAGACGGAAATGCCGAAGAAATGACCGACCGCGTAGGACAAAATCATTGCTAAAGCGCCACCCACCACCAGGCGAGTAACGGCTTTCCAACGGTTGGCTTCGCCTAGCCAAGCAGAAATATAACCTGTCAGTCCTAAAGCGAATACCACGGCAACGAAGGTGGCTGCGATACGAATACTTGGGGGAGTAATCAACATCGTCAGGAATGGAAGTAAAGCCCCGACAACGAAAGCGATAAAACTTGAGTAGGCTGCCGCCCAGGGGGAAGTCAGATCATCGGGGTCAATCCCGTGTTCAACCGTGAGGTGGGCTTTCACCGGGTCTTTGCGAGACAGCTCTTTAGCAACTTTCGCTGCCGTGGCTGGGGATAGTCCCTGCTGTACCCACATTTTTGCTAGGCGTTGTTCTTCCGCCCCAGCAGAGTTTACGAGGGCGGTTTGCTGGCGCTTAACCAGCTCACGCTCAGTGTCTAACTGAGTGGAAACAGAAACGTATTCGCCTACAGACATGGATAGAGACGCGGCAGCGATACCGGCGATACCGGCTAAAGCGATTGCGGTAGTGTTAGTTGGATCAACTGCTGCTACACCAACAACTAAGCCAGAGATAGAGACGATACCGTCGTTAGCGCCTAATACTCCGGCGCGTAACCAATTCAACCGAGAAGCTACAGAGTTCTTTTCTTCCAGGTTGGTGGCGGTTTCCTCAATGCGCTCTCGGGTGCTGAAGCAAGCCTCGTCAGTCACAATGCTGGACGGTAGGTTCACAAGAGTGGGTACCTGTGAGAAAGTTAAATCATTGGTGTTTTCTTTAAGCATGTTCCCACTGTAGAGGCATTTAAAATACGCGTCTAGCAAGGGAAGCGTTACCTTAGCATGGTAAGGAAACCCTATTTTCCAATGAAAAGTCCCAGTGAAGTGCATCCGCAGGGGTGCAGTATGCCCATTTTAGAAAGTAAAGAGGTAAGTATGCAACGAAACCGACTACTCGCTTTAGGAACGGCTTTAACGCTTCTTACCTCCTGTTCTATGAGCGAGGATACTAAACCAGTTCTGCCAAAAATTGCTTCTATTACCGCTTCAGAACAAGCACAGCGTTTTCCACAATATTATGCGCAAGAAATTAAGTGGGAACCCTGCGTAGAAAAACAGCTTCTAACTGAGGATATTAAAGCAGGGTTTGAACAGTTGCAGATCCCCGTGGAAACGGTTGAATGTGCAACTATTAAAGCCCCACTTAACTGGGAAGCAAAAAATGAAGCGGAAACTGAATCAATAGAACTCGCAGTCTCACGCATTCACGCGACCCAAGTTCAGCAGCTGAACCATTCGCAGGCAATTTTTACTAACCCAGGTGGTCCAGGTGAATCAGGACGCTTCACCTGGGTTGAGGCGGTATCCGCTGGCCAGGCGTTGGATGTGCTTGATTCCTTTGATTTGATTGGTTTTGATCCGCGGGGAATCGGCGAATCCACTCCACTTGAGTGTGAGGTGCCGGCAGATGATAAGGATCTGGGAGAGTTCATTAAAGAGTGCTCTGCTAAGAATCCGATTGCTGCTTATATGGGGACCAGCTCAGTTGCTCGAGATATGGAACTTTTACGAGCGCTGTTGAAACTGCCACAACTGGATTATCTGGGTTACTCTTACGGCACGATGTTGGGGGCTACTTACGCAACTATTTTCCCAGAGAATGCTGGGAAGCTGGTGTTAGATTCGGCTGAAAATGCACAGTGGGCAACCCCTGAGCATGCTTGGAAACAGCAGGTTGCAGTTGCTGATGCGACTCTTGATTTAGTGAAACAGTGCCAATCTGAGTTCGAGCCTCTAGGATGGGTTGAAAAGTGTCCGTTTGTATCCGTTACGGATTCTGCAACCCAGATCGCCCAGTTGAATGAGAAGCCGTTGGATGGCGAGGGTGAAAATAAGGTTGATGGAGAGATTCTGCGTGACTATTTAGCGCAGGGACTTTACCAAGCCGACACTGAGCGGGCGCAGATGTTTAACACTATCGCGGCGGCACTGAGTGGGGATAAAACTGCAGTCGAAACTATTTTTGCTATGGATTACCCGTTTTTAGAGGCGTCTGTTGCTGAAGAATCCGAGGGCGGTGCGTTTGAGGCTCCCGCTGAAGCTACAGACTCTGAAGATGAAAATGCAGAGGATAAATCCGTAGTTGGGCGTATGATCGTTACCTGTCATTCCTTCCCTAAGAAACCAAATTTAAAAGCCGTGAAAAAGGAAATTTCTGTAGATAACAGTAATCCACTGTTAGATACTGAGGCTGGCTCTACCGCTGTAGAGACAGCTTTAGATACTTCTTGCCTACAGGCAAAGTATGTGGGAACTGATATCAATACGCGTTTTTCTGCTGAAGGTATGAAAACTCCAGTGCTGGTGATTGGCGTACGCGGAGATCACGCAACCCCATACCAGTACGCCCAGGCGTTAGCTAAAGAACTTGGTAACGCAAAATTGTTGACACTTAATGGCCCCGGACATGGCGCAGCATACGTGGGGAAATCTCAATGTGTTGATGCGGTTGTGAATAATTATTTCCTGTCGGGTAAGTTGCCTAAGAAGCTTATCTGCGAGCCGAACTCGTTGAGTGGTGAATAGGTTGTGTTAGCGCAAGTTTTTCTGTAAGAAGATTGCGGGGGCTTCCTCAAGATATCTTGAGGAAGCCCCCGCTTTTAACCAGAAGAAACTAGACTAACTAGAAAGTCTTAGCCTTATTCCTTTTCGAAACCTACTGCGGTAGCAGTAAGTTCACGTTTAGCAGCTTCAGGGTCAGTGGATTTCAAACGACGAATGTAACGTTCGTAAACGATCACTGCACCACCGATGAAGATTACAACGCCACCGACGTTGTAAACCAAAGTTAGCCATGCTTCCTGCCCGTAAGGGAAAGTACCGGTTACGAATACGAATGCAAAAACAACCATCATGAAGCCAGACATAGCCATACCGAACGTACGTGAGCCTATGCGGAAGTCGCGCTTCACAGAATCGAAGTTCTTACGGAAGTTGAAATAAGCCAGGTAAATGAACAATGGTGGCAACAGAGAAGTTGCTGCAGTCATGTTAATAACGATTTCCAACAAGCCGTTGATAGAATCAGAACCTAAAGCTGGGATGATGAGGATTGGAACGACGATTGCATACTGCAACCAAGCTGCGCGCCAAGGTACACCCTTTTCGTTAAGCTCAACCAGCTTAGAGCCAAAAATACCACCGGGAATTTCAGAGAAGAAAATCTTAACTGGGGTAGAGGTCCACATTAGCAAAGATCCCAGGGTAGCCGCAAGCATAACTACACCGACAACGCGGTTAACTAAGGCAGCGTCCAAACCGTAGTGTGCCCCCAGACCAGCCATAGTCTGGAACAGGCCGGAAGAGTAATCCAACTCTCCAGCAGGAACGAAAACAGTCATTAAGAGGGAAGCTACTGCATAGAGCATACCAACCAGCAAGCCAGCGATGATGATAGTGCGGATGAAGGAATTTACCCCACCCTTGATGTCCTTAATGTAAACGCCAACAGACTCAGCACCGCCAACACCCTGGATAATCCAAGCTAAAGTACCGAAGAAGCCCCACATCATTGCAAAGTCAGTGAAGTTCGGAGTCATAGCTTCCGCAGTGATTGGGGTAGCTGGTTCCAAACCACCTAACAGTGCTACTGAAGTAAGGATGATGAATGATACTGCCATCAGCATCATCAGAGTTGCACCAATGTTGGTGACTTTACCAATCCAAGCTGCGCCCTTGGTAGAAACGAAAGTTGCCAACGCAAAAATCGTCAGAGAAATAATGGTGATTGCCCACTGTGACATCTGTACTTCTTCACCATAGAAAGCGTAAGAAGCATAGACTAAAACAATTGGTAGCAAAGAAGCGAAGTAGAAAAGGTTAACGAACCAGTAAGAGAACGCGCCTAGGAACGCCCAGCGACCACCCAAAGAAGTCTTTACCCACTGGTAGTCGCCAGATTCTGAATCCTTATTGAGAGCTACTAGCTCAGCGATAATCAGAGTGTAAGGCAGGAAGTACAGCAGAGTTGCAAAGAAGAATGCAGGTGCTGAAACCAAACCAATAGAAACACTGTTATTAATGACGTTACGGAAGTTAAAAACAGCAGCAACCGTCATGGTTAAAAGGGCATAAGTGCCAATCTTGGCTCTGGTGCTCATTTTAAATCCTTAATCTTGAATGTTGGTTGTGTTAATGAATAGATATTTTCGAGGGCGAAAAATACGGACTATTTATTCGGGAAAGAAAAGCCTTCAACAGTAACTCGTAGCATCACAGCTTCACCGTTAACTGCCATGATTTGAGTTGCGTCTTCCGGCTCAAAAATCACGAAACTGCCAGCTTCGAGGATTTCTTCGGTGGCATTGCCTAAAAGAAAAACCTTGTCATCTAAATCAGAGTAAGTACGTAATACCTCGCAATCTGCAGCTGCGCAGAAACGAAGCGTAACTAACCCGGACTTAACATAAAGTAAACGCAGATAACGGTTAGAAGCCTGCAAATACTTGTCCTGGAATCCTGCTGGCAGATTCATCCAGGTGAGAGAGTCACCGACGGAATAGAAGACTCCCGTTAGTAACTCATCTGAAGCTGCAATAGCCTCATACGTGCGGTTCCACTTCTTATGCTCGGGAAGTAGCCCCTTAGCATCAGTTAATGAACTAAAACGAATCACAGTGCCACCTCCACTGGGGTTTGATTTTCAACAGCGAATGGAATGAACTTAACCTCATGAGCAAACTCTGCAAAGAAACACCGATGGGAATGTAGTACTTCCGAACCCCACGAGTTAGAACCCAAACCAAGCAACTGCGGATTCACATGCAGATGGGTTAAACCAGACTTCTCTAGCGAAGAAGAATGACTGGTAGTATCTAACATTTCATCGCTGTACTCACTTACCCGGAAGTTAAAAGGTACGACGGCTTCAACACGTAATCCCACAGTCCCGTCAGATACAGCTGCCCAACGCGTCTGCCAACGGTTACCGTGGTCTTGGGGAACAACATACGGAGTGTAGAAATCCGCAACCTCAGCTGTAAAACAACCTAAATAAGCTGCCGCATGAGAATCGGAATAGTTCTCTCCTGGCCCGTAACCGTAGTACTCCACACTTTCAAAACCCGCAGGTAACGCGCATGACAAACCAACTCGCGGAACAATATTGCGGTAGTCGCCATACGGGGAGCCAGTGAAACGAACCCTGAAGGAACCATCAAGCTCGAAAGTATAAGTAAGCTCAGCCCGCATACCGAAGTTAAATACCGGTGGGGCAATCTGTTCACGAACAACCACCACCAGTTGCTGTCCACTTACCCGCCACTCACAATTACGTGCGTGACGCTGCATAATCTGCAGATGCTTAGGCTTCCAAATAGAATCAAACTCCTGCTGATGATTATCAATCAACGGCTTCCAGAAGCCTAAGGAAAGTGGCTGGGCAAAAACTTCACTATTGTTGTAAACCAATGAAGTTAGCTGACCAGAAACCGTATCAAATTCTGCTACCCAATTATTTGCAATGGTAGAGATACGCAGAACGCCCTCGGAAAAATCGGTACGGAACTCACCCGCTCCCGGAACAGGCGTATCTGCATAATCGCGCTCGCGGATCACCCAAGAACCCAAACCAACCGGCTCAGCAAAACCTGCGCGCAGCACGTGCACTGCCAAGGAAAGCTCACCGGCAGACACCTCAGGCGCCGGTAAAGTAATTTCAGTCTCAGCGCCAACAGATAAAACCGGGACATCTACAATACCGTCAGAAACTTCCACACCGTTGAGAAGCCAACGATAGGAAAGCTGGAAATCCGTTGCCTCAGTAAACCAAAGCATTGATTTAACTCGTAACGAACCCTCCTGGTAAGACAGCTTCAACGGAGAAAGTAAGAACTTGTACTGAGTTAAACCGGGGCTAGGTTCCTGCCATGGGAAAATCAAACCATCAATACAGAAGTTCGCGTTATTTGGGTAATCTCCGAAATCGCCACCATAGTGATAAGTATCGTCACCGGGAAGTTGCAGACCATGATCGCACCACTCCCAGACAAAATGCCCTTGGATACTATCCCAACGATTAAAAACTTCTTGATATTCAGCTAAACCGCCAGGACCATTTCCCATTGCATGCCCATATTCGCAGATAATTCGCGGTTTAGGATGCGGGTATTCGCCAAAATCGTTCATTTGAGACACGCGTGAGTACATAGTGGAAATAACATCCACGTATTCAGCGTTACGGTCTTCCTCATAGTGAACCGGATGAGTTGGATCCAGTTCTTTGCAACGACGGTACATCGTACCAATATTGCAGCCGTAACCGGATTCATTACCCAGTGACCACAGCAGAATCGACGCGTGGTTACGCTGTGCCAGCACATGGCGTTCAATCCGATCCACGTAAGCGTATTCCCAAGCGGGGTCATCGGTGAGCGTATTTAGTTTGCCGATATTTTCAAAACCGTGACTTTCTAAATCGGTTTCAGCGACAACTAGTAAACCTAACCGGTCGCACATTTCGTAGAAACGCGGGTCATTTGGGTAGTGGGCAGTGCGAACAGAGTTAATGTTGTGTTCTTTCATTAACTCCACGTCACGCTGAGCGCGTTCCATAGAGATGGCGCGCCCCTTACGTGGTTCAAAGTCGTGGCGGTTCACACCGTGCATTTTGAAGTATTGGCCGTTGAGGTAGAGTTTGCCGTTCGTAATGGTGATTTCTTTTAGCCCCAGCAGGTGTTCAATAACTTCAGTCGGCTTATTTTCGTCAAGGAGTGTGAAACGTAATGTGTATAGGTAGGGTGCTTCCGGGTTCCAGGTGTGGATGTTTTCTAAACGTAGCTGTGTGGTAGCTTGTGTGGAAGTAAAGTTAAGAGTGGTGCTGTTAAGCAGTTTTTCTTTATCGAGAACTTCGATTTTGAGCGCAGTGGTTGCGGATAGTTGGTTTAGTTCAGCACTGATATTTACGAGGGCGGTGTTTACATCAACTAGTTTCGTGACCGCGTAGAAATCGTGCAGGTAGGTGGTGGGGCGGCTGAGCATCCAGACGGAGCGGAAAATGCCGGAGGCCCACCACATATCTTGGTCTTCAATATAAGTTCCGTCGCTGAATTGGAGGACTTTTACTACCAGCAGGTTTTCACCTGATTGAATGGTGGAGGTTAGGTCGAATTCGGCAGTTAGGCGACTTCCTTTGGAAAAACCCAGGTAGTGTCCGTTTAAGTAGATTTCGAAGTAGGATTCAACGCCGTCGAAAACAATGTGATAGTGGCGGGCGGGGTCTTTTTCAGGGAGTGTGATGGTTTTTTGGTATATGCCGGTTGGGTTTTCAGCGGGTACGAATGGAACGTCGATGGGGAAGGGGAAGCCTTCGTCAGTGTATTGCAGGTTTCCGTAGCCATCGAGCTGCCACATGTGGGGGATGGTTACAGTGTCGGTGGTGAGTATACGTGAGGTGAAATCGGCCGGTACACGTTCGGGGTGGGTGTAGAAGCTGAAGTTCCATGTGCCATCGAGGTTTTGGTAGTCGCTGATGCGGGATCGGTCAGCATAGGCATTTGCGGGGCACTGTGCTGCGGTGGCGTCTGCTTGGGTGGCGTGTGGACGCATGTAGGCGTGTGGTTTTAAGCGGTTTTCGTGCTGTAACTGTGGGTTTTCCCAGTTGTTCATGCGTTTCCCCTTACTTCACTGTAATTGGCGTTCTGCGGTGAACGCTTTTGAAACGAGTTCATAAGCTTAACGAGTTGCGGAAACCGGTTTCCGTTATGACTCTTATTACTTTACAGGAAAAATTATCGCTACACTAGAAAAACAGATAAAAACTTCCAAATACTCTCTCAACACCATTAAAAATGGAGAAAAATAGGACATGATGCCCAGAGTTACCATCCAAGACGTAGCTAACCTAGCGAAAGTAACAAAAGGTACGGTATCGCGGGTACTTTCAGGCAAAGGGCAAATCAGTAAAGATAAGCAAGAAGCCGTCCTCGCTGCCGTTGAAACCCTAAACTACATTCCCAACCGACGTGCTCGCGCGTTAGCGACAGGTCGAACAGCAGCAGTTGCTGTCGTCATGACTGAACCAATGGAACACTTCTTCCACGATCCGACTTTCTCCCTTATTCTTAAAGGCATTTACGAAGGAATGGACGGTACAGATTACCTGCCGGTACTGTTACATGCCACCGCCCCAGCAGAAGAAAAGAAAATCGCAGATTTAGCTAGTACCGGTTCTTTTGACGCTCTCATTCATCTTTCGCCCTGGGCTGATCATGGATTATTAGCTTCTTTAGCAACCGCAAAACTACCAGTAGTTTTGTGTGGTTTCCCAGTTGAACGTAGCGCTTACCCAGAGTTTTCGGTAGTTTATTCTGATGACGTTTTAGGTGCTAAACTCGCAGCTTCGTACTGCCTTTCCCAGGGAGTTAAAAAACCAGTGGTTATTTCTGGTGAGGAAGGAAACCCGGCAGCGGAAGACCGCGTAAAAGGTTATCGTGAAGTTTATGCACAACTGCATGAGGAAAACCGAGTACTCTACGGCGGTTGGGCAGAAGCCGATGGAGCATTAGCTGTCGCGCATCTGAGAGAACAGGGAATAGACTTCGATTGTCTGCTGTGCGGGTCTGACCGAATTGCACGTGGGGCAATTAATTATTTGCTTTCCGAGGGCGTAAAAATCCCAGCCGGCGTGAAAGTGATTGGCTTCGATGATAACGACACTGCCACCTCTTCGGCTCCGCACATCACCACGGTGGCACAGCCAATGGTTGAGCAGGGAAAACGTGCCTTCCAAGTTGCTTCAGAAATGGTTGAAGGTGAAGTTGCCGGCTTACATACTTTGGATGTAGTGCTTAAAGAAAGAGAATCAGCATAAGCGCAAGTACGCAAACTAAAAGCGTTTTTATGCGCGCGTTTCATTGCTTTATATAGGGGATATCATTTTTTAGCGCCAAGAGGGTGATCTGCAGGACGCTCACGGAATGGGAAATTTTCGATTGAATCTACATCGAAACCGAACTGGCTGAAGATTTTTGGGAAGCTCATCAAATGCAATGGCAGCATCGCGTTTAGGATTAACGTAGAGATTCGCTTGCTGGAGGGAAGTTACCGTGCAATAAAGCTCAGTTTGCAGATGTCCCGCTATAGGACGAGCAATAACAGTGATTTCAAAAGGCAGGTGTGCTTTTTCCAGAAACCATAGAAGGGGATAATCTCATCGATAAGATCTTGAATCATTTTGCTTCTGTAGCTTCCTTTAATGAGGAAGGTTCCCAACCACGCGCCGCCCAGATCCGGGTCGTTTTGTAATGCGGTATTAAGGTCCAGTTTATGTGGCGAGTAGCCTTTGGAAATTAAATGGTTTGTCGCGATTTGAATAGCTGTTTGTACTGGACAATGAACTATTAGGCGACGTCCCGGCCAGGTTTCAGTAAAAAACATGGGTTTTCCTCAGCTAGCAGAAGCGATACTGACACTTCTTATTCTAGGGGGGAGGAGAAGAGTAGTTTCAAAATGCATAAAATTAGAAACGCAGGATAATAGAAATATGCGTTTATGGAGCTTACACCCTGTCTATTTAGATCGTCAGGGGCTTACTGCCTGCTGGCGTGAAGCCCTGTTAGCCCAGGCAGTGATTGCCGGGAGGACCCGTGGATATACGAAGCATCCGCAACTAGAACGGTTCTTGGCATGTGCGGATCCGTTGGTAGCAGTAGGGACTTTTCTTGAGGGCGTGCAACAGGAAGCTACCTGGCGAGGCTATAACTTTGACGCTTCTCGTATCGATTGTCCTGGACAACTTGTAGAAATCGAGGTTAACGACCAGCAGGTAGCTTTTGAAAAAGCTCATTTACTGGCAAAACTACGGGTGCGTACCCCAGACTTAGTCGCAGCTTTAGAAGCTGATGAAGTAGCCCGCACACACCCAATGTTTAAGGTAGTACCAGGGCCAATAGCTACCTGGGAACGCCCCTAAAACTCATATGCGAACTCGCTTTGCGATGTGAGTTTTGGGATTTTAGAGTGCAAAACTCATATGCGAACTCGCGTTGCTATGTGAGTTTTACAAAAACGGCGCGGAGGCTACCTAAACCTGAGAAAAGCACAGTACCAACCAACGCCAAAGTACCCACTGCACCCAGCCACATAAAGCCCTCAATACCAGTACCCTTAGCCATTAAAGTAGCGCCCAAAGAAAGCGTGCCAATAGGGAATGTTGTAGCCCACCAGCCAGGCGAGAACGGCATACGGTTTAAAACACCACGAATCGTTACAAACGAGGCCCACATAGTCAGCGGAGTACCAATCACTAGCAGCGTCCAATCATAGACATTCGCCAGGAAATGTGCAGTAGGAATAACTGAACCGGAAGCGAAGTTCTCAAGATTAAAAGAAATCGCTTGCACTGCTGCCGCGGATTGTCCCACCAACCCCAATGGAATCCAAGAGGAGGCAGAAGCCGGCAAAGGTAGGGGAGAACGCCCCCAAATTTCTGCGTAGCCCTGAATGAAAATCGTTGTCCCCAGACTGAGGGTAATCATGAAACAACAGAAAGAAAGAATTAATACCAACGGACCATATGCTGGTCCAACATGCGGAGAAAGATTAGCCCCCACAGTAGCAGCAACCATTGGTCCCACAACCGCAAGACCCCAAACAAAATTAGGTTTCCCCAAGGAAGATCCGAAAGCTCGAGCAGCAAAATAAACTGCGGATACAACCCCAATAGAAGCCCCAATAATCCAAGTAACAGTATCTACTTGCCAAGCAAAATCAGCTAAATCAGGCCAGAAAAGTGGCAACGCAACAGTCGAAGCAGCCCCTGCCGACAGAAAACCCATCGAAACAGTGCCCCAGAAAGGAATCTGCGCCGGATTCACTAACGCCTCACGAAAAACCGTGGCACTACGCAAACAACGAACCACGAAACTAGACGTTAAGAATACAAGTAAAGTCCAAGAAACTGCCAGGAAAAACAGTGAAAAGTACGCGCCGAGCGGAATCCGCTCAGCATGTAAACCCAGCAGATTGGACAAAATACCAGTACCCATGACAGAAGGAAACCAGATCGGACCTGGGGGAGGAACAACCCCGGGAAACGGGGAAGCTAAGCCGGAATCTGAAATAACCTTAGTAGGAACAACCGGAGAATCCAGAACCTTCAACATGCCATTAACCAACCGTTAAGAAAATTTGTAAAGACTGAGGTTCAATCTGCGACTCATCACCAGGTGCAAAAACCTCACACCCTGACAGATCAGCGAAGTCAGCAGACACACCGCCCTCGGAAGGAACACGCCAGGAAGAATCAAAAACCAGCCGGTAATGCTTGCCACGCCCCTCAGGTAAAGCCACCGTACCCTCATTCAAAGTAGCATTGAAAACTACCAGCAAATCAGCATCATTATGAGGCTTACCAGAACGCAACATCTGCAACAAACGATGCTCAGACGAATGCCAGAACTCATCATGCATAGGCTGACCCGCAGCAGTAAACCAAGCCAAGCCTGGAATCACATCGCCCTCGGCAACCAAACCGTTGCAGAAATAAACCGGGCGGAAAACCTGATGCTGAGCGCGCAAATGAATCAAATACTGCACTGACTCAAGCAAATGCTGCTGAGAATCAGACAAATCCCAATTCACCCAAGAAATCGGAGAATCCTGGCAGTAGGCATTATTATTACCATTCTGAGTACGCGCAAACTCATCACCCGCAGTAATCATTGGCGTACCCGCAGAAATCATTAAAGTCGCCATGATATTACGCATCGAACGGAAACGCGCAAACCGAATCGCATCAAACAAGCCATCATCAATATCATGGCCGTTTTCTTCACTATAAGTAGCTGTTAAGCCCTCAATACCATGGTTCCAAGAACGATTCTCAGAAGAACCATCGCGGTTATTCTCCAGATTCGCATGATTCATCTTATGGTTGAAACTGGTTAAATCACACAGAGTAAAACCATCATGAGCAGTCACAAAGTTCACTGAAGAACGCGTGCGACGCCAATGCCCTAAAGTTTCCCCAAAGAAATCAATCGAGCCAGAAATACGCGTAGCCAAATCATTCGGACCCTGCGTATTCCAACCGCGCTCCAAGTTAGCAAAGTCAGCCAACCAGAAAGAACGAATCGTATCGCGGAAACGGTCATTCCACTCAGACCAAGGAAGTGGAAAATTACCAGTCTGCCAACCACCCGGGCCAATATCCCAAGGCTCCGCAATCAACTTCTGCTGTTTCAAAACCGGATCAGCTGCCACTGCCATAAAGAACGGGTGCTTAGGGGTGAACCCATCAGCAAAACGACCCAGCGTAACCGCTAAGTCAAAGCGGAAACCGTCAACGCCGATTTCTTCACTCCAATAGCGCAAAGAATCCAACGTCATCTGAATAACGCGAGCCTCATCAAAGTTCACGGTATTTCCACAACCCGTGTCATTAATCATGTGACGCGGATGAGTATTCGTATGGCGGTAGTACATGGTCTGACCAAAACCACGCCACGAAACCGCAGGACCATAGGTGCCACCCTCACACGTGTGGTTATAAACAACATCCAACAGCACTTCAATACCATTTTGATGCAGGATGGAAACCATGCCACGGACTTCATCCAAAATCGCCTGTGCCCCAGCTGCCTGAGCCGCAGCAGTTGCATACGAAGGTTCGGGAGTGAAATAAGACAGCGTGTTATAACCCCAGTAATTAGTTAGCCCCTTATCAACTAAGAAAGGCTCATCCCACTTAGCATGAATGGGCAGAAGCTCAATCGCGGTTATACCCAGCTTCTTAAAATGCGCAATGGTGGCAGGGTGCGCTAAACCAGCGTAAGTGCCGCGTAGCTCTTCAGGAACCCCAGGTAGGTTTTTCGTATATCCCTTTACATGAAGCTCATAAACTACCGTTTCATTCCAAGAACGACGGGGATGCTCAGCAACTGGGAAATGGTTATCGATTACCACTGAACGAGCCTGGTAGGGAGCTGAATCCATGGTGCAACGGCGCGGAGGATTAGCTGCTGGTTCAAAAGTCTTAGGATCAACTTCATGCGCAAAAACAGCGAAATGGTGCTGAGCGGTACCTGCTAAACCACGCCCATAAGGGTCAAGTAAGAGCTTAAAAGGGTTATAGGATAAACCACGTGCTGGATTCCATTCGCCGTCTACACGGTATCCGTAAAAAGTGCCTACTCCAGCTCCTGGAAGGAATGCAGACCAGCAGCCGCCGTCATGCAAGTTCATCTGGTAACGGGTTTCAGGAGCCAGCGGAGCGTCCGTTGGGAATACACATAACTCAACTGCCGAAGCATAAGGTGCCGTGACGCAGAAGTCTACGCCGCCTTCAACAACGCGGGCGCCTAAAAAAGTAGCGCCAGCAGTGGCAGGTGGAAGAGTTTTTTCAGCGGGTTTCCAGGTTTTCTCAGCCATTTCCATCGTGAATATACAAATCGATCATCAATAAGTGGTTTTTCTTCACTGAAAATAATACTTCCTTTACAGATTTTATGCGTCAGAAAACCGGGAAATCAGGCAGAAAGGTGGTAAACACTACTTAACTGAGTGCCACATTAGAGGTACTTTTATGGCACTGTTATAGGTATGAGAGTTGTAGTTTGTTTCAAACACGTCCCCGACGTGGTATCCCAACGTCGCATTGAAGACGGCCGTTTGGTACGCGGTGAAGACGATACCCTGAATGAACTTGATGAAAACGCCATTGAAGCAGCAGTTCAAGCAGTCGAAGACCTGGGTGGAGAAGTCATTGCAGTGACAATGGGCCCAGAAGATGCTGAGGACTCAGCTTTACTGGCACTACAAAAGGGCACAGACCGCGCAATCGTCGTTGCAGATGACCGCTTAGAAGGTACTGACGCAGTCGGTACCGCACAGGTACTGGCAGCTACTATTCGCGCCCTCCACGCTGAAACTCCAGTGGACTTGGTGCTTACTGGCATGGCCAGCCTCGACGGTATGACTTCTATGCTCCCCGCTACCTTAGCAGCAGAGCTTGACCTGCCATACGTTGGCTTGGCATCTGAACTTGAAATCACTGAGACTACTGCAACTGCGAAGCGTTCAGCGGATGGTTTCACCGATACCCTGCAGGTGTCTTTCCCAGCGGTTATTTCTGTAACCGACCAGGTGAATGACCCTCGTTACCCGAACTTTAAAGCCATGAAGGCAGCTCGTTCTAAGCCACTGGATATTTGGTCTTTGGATGATATTCCAGGATTTGATGTGGATAACGTGCAGGTGGGTGCGGAGTCCGCTGGTACGCAAATTCTGGGGGCTGATCAGGAACCAGAACGCGTTGCCGGCACTGTAATTCAAGACAGTGGTGATGCTGGCGTGAAGCTCGCACACTTCCTAGCGGACGTGCTGAAGTGAGGTTTGAAAATGCTAACTAATCCGATTCTTGTAATCACCGACCACGTAGGCGACCCAGTACAGGGATTTACCCTTACCGGTCCTTCTCAGCAGCTTCTCACCCTGGCTCGTTCTTTGACTGCCGGACCAGTTCACGCTGTAGCTCTGAATCCGGATCCGGATATGGAAGCTTTGGGTGCTTACGGAGTTTCCGAAGTCTTCACTCCGGATCTCTGTGGCGTTTCCCCGCGCGTTGCAGCTGTTGTTGCTGACGCTGCGTTGGCAGTTATTCGCCAGGCAGAATACGCTGCTGTCCTCAACGTTTCTAATTACCGAGGGCGGGAAGTGGCAGGTATCCTCGCCGCGAAACTACACTCCGGTGCAGCTGTAGATGTAACTGCTTGCAAGGTTGTAGACGGTGAACTTCAGGCTTCTAAGACTGTGCTTGGGGGCACTTGGGCAACTTCTTTCAAGGTCGCTCGCGGTACCCCGATTATTTCCCTACGTCCATCTGCTGTTGAAGCAGTTGCCGCTGAAGCAGTAACCTCACCAACTGTTACTGCTGTCCCAGTAGAATACAGTGCGGCTGCTAAAGCAGTGCAGGTAGTTTCTTCTGAAGAGCAGGGGTCTGACGGTCGAGTAGCGTTGGCTGAAGCTCCAATCGCAGTTATTGGTGGTCGTGGTGTTGATGGCGACTTCACCTTGGTTGAAGAACTTGCTGATGCTTTGGGTGCGGGCGTGGGCGCTACCCGCGTGGCCTGTGATGAGGGCTGGATTGAACGCTCCGCGCAGGTTGGTCAAACTGGGGTAACTATTGCTCCTCGCCTCTACATCGGCCTGGGGGTATCTGGCGCAGTTCACCACACTTGCGGTATTCAAGCTTCCCAAAAGATCGTGGCAGTCTGTGATGACCCAGACGCACCAATTTTTGAGCTCACTGATTTCGGAGTTGTGGGTGACATTAATGAAGTCGTTCCACAGGCGTTGGAAGAACTACGGAACTTGGGAGTAGTAAACAACTAAATGGTTTACTTAGACCACGCAGCAACCACGCCTCTTCGCCCTGAAGCTGAAGAGGCGTGGTTGCGTGCTACCCAAGAACTCCGCGTAGTGCCTGGTAATCCCGCGGCCCTACATTCGGGGGCACGCAATGCTCGTCGACTTTTAGAAGATGCCCGAGAATCAATCGCGCATAACTTGGGCGCAGACCGCGCGGAAGTTATTTTTACTTCCGGAGCGACTGAAGCAAACGCCCTCGGAATCGTCGGAAGCTGGCGGGGAATGCGCCAACACGGGTATTCAGCAGTCCAGGTATGCGCTGCAGACCACCCATCGTCATGGAATCAGCAAACTGTGATTGAACGTGAGGGTGGCATATTTAAAACCCTCGAAGTAGATACCAATGGGGTAGCGGTAGTTGAGAGCCTCAGCCCAGACGCCGGAGTTATTTCTTTTTCCCTAGTATGTTCTGAAACGGGGACGCTTCAGCCACTTGCAAAAATCGTTGATCGCGTCAATGAAAACTATGACGAGCAAAAGTACTCACGTAAACCGCTGGTTCATATAGATGTATGCCAAGCCCTGCATACTCTGCCAGTGAATTTGCATGCGGATGGGATAGATTTAATCACTCTGTCAGCCCATAAGATAGGTGGACCAGTGGGCATCGGTGCCCTCGCAATTAAACGAGGCACCCCGCTACGCACTGATCGGCCCGGTGGCGACCAAGAACTAAAATACCGTTCCGGAACAGTTGACGTTGCCGGAGCCTGCGCTTTTGCAGCTGCTTTGAACGCGGCTACAGTAGAACGCGACGAGCTGCGTAAACGATGCGAAACCCTTCAAAAACGCTTGTGGGATGGCATTAAAATCCTGCAAAACCGTGGAGAACTCCCTGCTGAAGTAACCCAAACTGTCACAGCTGAGATTGCTCCGACCATTGCCCATCTCAGCATCCCCACCGCACATCCAGAAGCAGTTCTGCTGAACCTAGACCGCGCTGGTATCTGGGCTTCCGCAGGTTCCGCTTGCCACGCTGGGGTCACCCGGCCATCTAGGGTAATCATGGAAATGGGCAGGAATGAAACCCAAGCTCTGGGAGTCTTACGGCTATCCTTTGGCCCTGGCTCTACAGAAGCTGATATCGATAGCTTCCTCACAGCTCTGCCTTCCACCCTGCAACAAGCCCAGGCATTGGATAAACTAGACCAACGTAGTAAAAAGAAACGCAACTGAAAGAACCCATGAGAGTATTAGCCGCCCTATCCGGAGGCGTAGATTCAGCCGTAGCTGCCGCACGAGCCGTAGAAGCCGGTCATGACGTAACTGCCGTACACATGGCGCTGTCCTCATCACCGCAGTCTTGCCGTATGGGCGCACGTGGATGCTGCTCCCTGGAAGACTCCGTAGACGCTGCTCGTGCTGCCGAAACCCTTGGAATCCCATACTACGTGTGGGACCTCGCAGAAGAATTCGAAGAAACCGTTATTAACGATTTCGTTGAGCAATACCAGCTCGGACGCACTCCAAACCCCTGCGTGCGCTGCAATGAGTTCGTAAAATTCAGGGAACTAGCCGAACGCGCCAAAGCTCTAGGATTTGATGCCGTCTGTACTGGACACTACGCGCGCGTAGAAGAAGGACCAAACGGTAAACAGTTGTTGCGTGCCCGTGACTTACTTAAAGATCAGTCCTACGTGCTGGCAGTTATGGGGGAAGAAGAACTCGACCGCGTAATCTTGCCGCTAGGTGACGTTACTTCTAAGACAGCAGTCCGTGAAGAAGCTGAAGCTCGTGGGCTAGGGGTTTCTAACAAACCAGACTCCTACGATATTTGCTTCATCCCAGATGGAGATACCCAAGGGTTCCTGCGCGCCCGCCTGGGAGAGAATACCGGTAATATTGTTGACCCAGACGGCAACGTTTTAGGTACCCACCGCGGGTACTTTGAATATACCGTCGGACAGCGAAAAGGCCTGGGGATTGATCGCCCAGCAGAAGATGGTAAACCACGTTACGTGTTAGAAACTCGTCCCTCCACCAATGAAGTAGTAGTTGGCTCAGCCACGCTGCTCTCCATCGACACAGTCCGCGCAAACGAACTAACCTGGTTAGCAACCGATGACCAGGGCGAAGTTTTGACCGAAATTTCTCAAGAAATGGGAACTGACGATGATCAGTGTCTATACGCACAAATGCGGGCTCATGGGCGGGCTATTCCAGTAGTCGGATTAGAAAAAACTACTGAAACCGTTAAGATTCGTCTGGGTGAAATGGTACGTGGTATCGCTGCGGGACAATCCTTGGTAATTTATCGTGGAAACCGCGTATTAGCGCATGCTGTGATTGAATTCGCACGTCGAGAAGGCGAATGGAAGTAGATTCAGTTTTATTTTTCTGAACTAACCCGGTATCCTTATAAAGTACCTGCGCGGGTGGCGGAATTGGTAGACGCGCTGGATTTAGGTTCCAGTACCTTTGGTGTAGGGGTTCAAGTCCCCTCTCGCGTACAAGTTAATGACCTTGCTGTGAAAGCAAGGTCATTTTCATATCATCAGTAAAATGCGCACAACAGAAAGGCAAGGCAGGAAATGCATGAAACTAACCTAGCCTTGTTAAAAGACTTCACCACGTGGCTAGAACACTTCCGAGGATTCTCAACCCACACCCAACGGGCATACGAAAATGATGTGAAAGCCGCCCTCGAATACTGCTTCGGAAACGACCCATTCACCCCAATAGACTTCAATAGCCAAGCCCTGCGAAGTTTCCTATCCAATCGGATTCGCAAAGGCCACGCCCGGGCATCTGTCGCCCGCTACGCAGCCTCGCTCCGCCTCTTCAGCTCCTGGGCTCTCAAACAAGGACACCTTAACAGCGACCCCAGCTTGAAACTTAAAACCGCTAAAGTAGATAACCACTTGCCCCAAGTTCTCAGCCTGGAACAAATCAACCAACTATTTAACCACCTGGTTGAAACAGCCCAAACCGGGAACGTAAATGCCATCCGCGACTGGGCAACTAGTGAACTCTTATACTCGTGTGGCATCCGCGTCGCTGAACTTGTGGGGCTCAACCTCACCAGCGTGGACGGTAGTAACCGCACCTTACGCGTTATCGGGAAAGGCAACAAAGAACGCCTAGTCCCGTTTGGAACTCCCGCCTTGGAATCCCTGCGCGCCTGGGTGACACAAGGACGCCCCCAACTCGTAAACGAACGCAGCGGACAGGCCCTCTTCCTTGGCTCACGCGGGGGAAGAATCGACCAGCGCATCGTGCGTGAATGCCTAGAAAAAGCCTGCGTGCAAGCTGGCGTGCCGGTACTTTCCCCCCACGGCCTGCGGCACTGCGCTGCCACTCACATGCTCGAGGGCGGTGCAGATTTGCGTACCGTACAAGACATGCTCGGACACGCGTCCCTAGCCACCACGCAACGCTACACCCACGTAGACGCCGTACGTCTTTCAAATATCATGCGCCAAGCCCACCCACGGGCATAAATACACGAAATAAAGCTATCCTTAGAACAGTACAGAAAACTAAAAGAGGATAAACCGTTGGACAGCTCCAAGCCCCGCCGCTACAAGCCGAAACTAACTAAAGCTGACGTAGCGAAACTTCGCGCCAAAGCGCAAACCCTGAACCTACACGTTTTCATTGGATCCTCGGTGGCTGTCCTCTTCGTTGCCTGCCTGGCAATCTTCCTCCCCACCCAAACTCAAACCATTTTGGGTGCTGGAGTGGACTGGATTAGTCGCTGGCTAGGGTCCTTCTACATTGGCCTAGCCGGAGCTATCCTCGTTTTCGTGCTGATCCTGGCGTTCTCCCGCTTCGGAAACGTACGCTTAGGTGGCGTGGATGCGAAACCGGAGTTCTCAACTTTCGCGTGGGGGTCAATGCTTTTCGCAGCCGGCATCGGCACGGACATCATGTTCTTTTCTGTAGCTGAACCAATCTCACACTACATGTATCCTCCAGTCGGCACTGCCCAAACTCCAGAGGCAGCGCGGGAAGCCATCACCTGGACGCTTTTCCACTACGGGGTAATTGGCTGGGGCATGTACGCTCTTATGGGAATCGCTTTAGCCTACTTCGCTTATAACCGTAACCGCCCGCTTGCGGTGCGTTCAGCTTTGGCTCCTATTTTGAAAGAGCGTCTGCCGGGGCGTTGGGGGGATTTAGTTGATATTGCAGCTATTTTGGGTACCGTTTTCGGTGTGGCTGCCACGCTCGGTATTGGCGTAGTCCAGCTGAATGTGGGGTTACAGATTCTGTTTGGCATTTCTGTTGGGATTGGCGCGCAGATTGCACTGATCTTATTCGCTGTAATCATGACTGTAGTCTCATCAACAGCGGGTATTGAAAAAGGGATTCGTTTCCTTTCGCAGCTTAATATTTGGTTAGCTCTTGCCTTGGCAGGCTGGGTATTCATCACTGGTAAGACAGACTGGTTGATTCGTGCGCTAACTCTTAATATTGGTGATTTTACCGCTACGTTCCCGTCGCGTGTACTAAATACTTTCGCCTATGATGACTTGACTTCTTGGGTGAGCGACTGGACTCTGTTCTTCTGGGCTTGGTGGATTGCCTGGGCTTCTTTCATTGGTATGTTCTTGGCACGTATCTCGAAGGGGCGTTCCTTACGCGAGTTTATTTTCGGAACCATGTTTATTCCATTCGCGTACGTGCTGATGTGGATTTCTATTTTTGGTAACTCGGCTATTTCACTGGTTGAGGCGGGGGATAAGGCGTTTGCGCAGACAGTTTTGGAATCGCCAGAGCAGGGGTTTTATGAGCTTTTAGGGCATTTCCCGCTGGCTCCCGTGGTGATTGCAGTGGCAACTTTTGTAGGGCTCCTTTTCTACGTGACTTCCGCAGATTCCGGTGCTTTAGTGATGGGAAATTTGTCATCTAACCTGCCTGATTCAGCTACGGACGCGCATCCGGCGGTGAAGATTTGGTGGGCAGCCGTGACTGGTTTATTGACTGTGGCAATGCTTTTAGTTGATGGAATCCCCGCTTTACAGGACGCCACGATTATTATGGGGTTGCCGTTCTCATTAGTGCTTATTGCGGTAATGGCTGGCTTATATCGGGCTTTGAAAGCGGAGTATCCGGCTCCGCCGATTTACCCGGCAGAACCGATTGAAGATCCGGTGGAATAAGCGGACTTACTATTCTTAGAATGCAGATTTCCCGAGGGCGGTTCAGTCCAAGGTAAGAGCCTAGGTCTGCCAACTAAAAATTGCAGTGGGTTTAAGTACTTGCCGTTATCGGTCCGTACGCCCCAGTGTAGGCAGTTAGTGACTTTTCCGTTGCTTACGTGCCCAGGTTCCAAATACCCCAGTAAATCCCCTGGTTGTACGAGTTGGTTTTTACTTACCGTTACTTGGAGGGGTTCAAAACTAGTTTTTAATCCAGAGGGTGTTCGAATAGAAACAACTTTCCGGTCATTAAGCACACCTGCGTAAATGACCGTACCTGCGGTGGGCGCATATACCGCGGCACCTGGCAATGGACATAAATCAACACCTCGATGCCCAGACAACCACGTGTATTCAGGGGGCGTGAAGCGTTCACCAACTACTAGCGTTCCAGACAGCGGAGGAGACCAAATGTTCTGTTTGGGTGACTTAGCTGTGCTAGCGGGTAACCAAGTTAGATAAAAGGCAAGCAGCCAAACTGTAAAACGGGGGAGAGTCATAGCAGTATCTTTGCAAAATATTTGCGTAGCTGTAACAAACCGCCCTCGAGAATGTGGATAAGCTCGTCTCTAAAACTGCCTGTGTATAAACTCATATTCTCGCCTGCCGAAAAATCCATTCCGCCACTGCCAAAATCCCGCCAAATCAGATAAGATTATCAAGGCACTTTATGTAAAAAGTGACTATCGCGCGCCCGCAACTTCACAAAACGGCTAACCCCAATGGGGAACCCAGTGAAGAGAAGAAGCGAAGTCTTTGCAAAAACTTGCAGAGTGCGGATTCTGGGCGCTAGGGCCAGTTCAAACCTGAACTGGTAAACAACTGAAACTGAGTAACCGCGCGAAAGCCCGGTACTCCTGAAAATAAATACCTGCTTTAAGGTATTTGAAAGGAACCAAGTCATGGCACTTGTAACCATGCGTCAGCTCCTGGAAAGCGGCGTTCACTTCGGCCACCAGACCCGTCGCTGGAACCCAAAGATGAAGCGCTTCATCCTGACCGAACGTAACAACATCTACATCATCGACCTGCACCAGACCGTTGCAGACATCGATCGCGCTTACGAATTCGTGAAGGAAACCGTTGCACACGGTGGCAACATTCTGTTCGTTGGTACTAAGAAGCAGGCTCAGGAAGCAATCGAAGAGCAGGCACAGCGCGTAGGCATGCCATACGTAAACCACCGCTGGCTGGGCGGTATGCTGACTAACTTCAACACCGTATACAAGCGTATCCAGCGCATGAAGGAACTGGAACAGATTGACTTCGACGACGTAGCATCCTCTGGTCGCACCAAGAAGGAACTGCTGATGATGCGTCGTGAGCAGGAAAAGCTGGCTCGTTCCCTCGGCGGTATCCGCGACATGCAGAAGGTACCTTCCGCACTGTGGATCGTAGACACCAAGAAGGAACACCTGGCAATTGCTGAAGCTAAGAAGCTGAACATCCCAGTTGTTGCAATCCTGGACACCAACTGTGACCCAGACGAAGTAGATTACGGTATCCCAGGCAACGACGATGCAATCCGCTCCGTTGGCATCCTGACCCGCGTAATCTCTGACGCTGTAGCAGCAGGCCTGGTAGCACGCTCCGAAAAGCGCAACCGCGCAGGCGAAGCAGCTGAAGCAGAGCCAATGGCTGAATGGGAACGCGACCTGCTGGCAACTGAAGAAGCTCCAGTAGAAGCACCAGCTGAAACCGAAGAAGCCTGAGCTTCTTAACTGTTTCATATAAACCCTCAAAAGAAGGATAAAAATGGCTAACTACACTGCAGCCGACGTAAAGGCACTGCGCGACCAGACCGGCGCAGGCATGATGGACGTTAAGAAGGCTCTGGAAGAAGCTAACGGCGACAAGGAAAAGGCATTGGAAATCATTCGCCTTTCCGGCCTGAAGTCTCTTGCAAAGCGTGAAGACCGTACCGCATCCGCAGGTCTGATTGCTGGCACCGTAGTCGACAACAAGGTCGGCGTAATGGTTGAAGTTAACTCTGAAACCGACTTCGTTGCAAAGAACGAAAAGTTCATCGCATTCGCAAACAAGGTACTGGAAGCTGCAGTAGCTTCCGGAGCAGCTGATGTAGATGCACTGCTGGCAGCACCAGTTGAAGACGGCAAGGTTTCTGACCTGGTTGACAACATGGGCGCAGTTATTGGCGAAAAGATTCAGGTTCGCCGCGTTGTTCGCGTAGAAGGCGACAATGTTGCACTGTACCTGCACCAGACTTCTGCTGACCTCCCAGCACAGGTTGGCGTTCTGGTAGCAGGCTCTGAAACCCTGGCTGGCCTGGGCCGCGACGTTGCAATGCACATTGCAGCATTCTCCCCAGATTTCGTCTGCCGTGAAACCGTTCCAGCAGACGTAATCGAAAAGGAACGCGAAACCCTGACCAAGCTGACCCTTTCCGAAGGTAAGCCAGAACACATCGTTCCAAAGATCGTTGAAGGTCGTCTGGACGCTTTCTTCCAGGACAACTGCCTGGTAGATCAGGACTTCGCAAAGGATCCTTCCAAGAAGGTATCCGCTGTACTGGCTGAAGCTGGTGCATCCGTACAGTCTTTCGTACGCGTACAGGTTGGCGCCTGATACTAGTCGCTAAATAGCCCTGTTTGCCGGTTAGATTTCTAATCGTGTAAACAGGGCTATTTTGTTGCGTGCGAACAGAAAGATAATTCGCGCAGGTAAGAGTGGGATTATCACGAAAACAGCTCTAAGCCGGTATTATAGAAACGGTAACTTAGGCTTAAGTCTGCAAGCTACCGACCACACAGTGCAAACATACGCGGAACGCAGGAGAACTAATGTCTGAATCAGCGAATAAACCACGTCGCGTCCTTTTGAAATTATCCGGCGAAGTATTTGGTGGCGGCTCCATTGGGCTAGATCCAAATGTGGTGCGTTCCGTAGCAGCCCAGATTGCTAAAGCAGTAGTCGAAGGCGTACAAGTAGCAATCGTAGTAGGCGGCGGTAACTTTTTCCGTGGCGCAACCCTTTCACAAAATGGTTTAGACCGTGCGCGTGCAGACTACATGGGTATGCTTGGCACTGTCATGAATGCGCTGGCACTGCAGGATTTCTTGGAACAAGAAGGCGTTACTACCCGCGTACAGTCCGCTATCTCTATGGGGCAAGTTGCTGAACCATACATTCCATTGAAAGCTATCCGTCACATGGAAAAGGGACGTGTAGTAGTCTTTGGTGCCGGTGCTGGTTTACCATACTTCTCAACTGACACTGTTTCCGCACAGCGCGCTCTGGAAACCCGCTGTGATGAACTACTGGTAGCAAAGAACGGCGTGGACGGTATTTACACTGATGACCCACGTAAGAACCCTGACGCTACCCGCATTGACTTCGTCACCTACAGTGACGCATTGGCACAGGGCCTGAAAGTGGTGGACGCAGCAGCGTTCTCACTGTGCCAGGATAACCAACTCAACATGCGCGTATTCGGCATGACTGAACCCGGTAACGTCACCGCAGCCCTGCTGGGGGAAAAGATCGGTACCCTGGTATCCACTGAACCACTAAACTAAGACCCTAACCTCACCCAAGGAGTAATCATGATTGAAGACGCAATGCTACTTGCCGAAGAAGGCATGGAAAAAGCACTGGCAGCTACTAAACGCGAATTCGGTAATATCCGTACCGGTCGTGCAAACCCAGAAACCTTCAACAGCCTGCTGGTAGATTACTATGGCGCCCCAACTCCACTACAGCAGCTGGCATCCGTACAGATTCCAGAAGCACGTATGGTGCTGGTAAGCCCATATGACCGCTCTGCAATGCAGGCTATTATCACTGCTATCCGCGAATCTGACCTGGGCGTAAACCCAACTGACGACGGTAACGTAATCCGCTGCACTCTGCCAGCACTCACTGAAGAACGTCGTAAGGAATATGTGAAACTGGCTAAGTCCAAGGCAGAAGACGGCCGTGTTTCCATCCGTAACGTTCGTCGTAAGGCTAAGGAAGAACTCGATCGTATCAAGAAAGACGGCGAAGCTGGCGAAGACGAAGTAGAACGCGCAGAAAAAGAACTTGAAACCCTCACCAAGAATTTCGTAGCTAAGGTTGATGCTGAACTGGATGCTAAGGAAAAGGACCTGATGACGGTCTGAGGAGCTTTACTTTGAACTTGCAACAGTTAATTCACCCAGGTCCCACCCAAAACCATGAGCCACTTCCGGCTTCTGGTAAAGCTGGTCGTAATCTCCCAGCTGCACTGGCTGTGGGCTTTAGCATGGCATTTGTGTCACTGGGAGCCCTGTTCTTATCGAATATTGCTTTCCTAGTTTTGATGTCCACGTTTGCTGTAGTTGCCCTGTGGGAATTAGCTGGTGCATTCGCTCGTAAAGGTCATCAAGTAGTTTTGCCTCCCGCCTGGATTGGCGCGGTTGGCATGATTATTTGTGCATGGACGCTAGGACTGGAAGCAGTCCTAGCGGCCCTGTGCTTCACTATTGCCGCTATCGCTATCTGGCGAGTTTTAGACGGCACTGGGGAAAACGCTCTGATGGACGTGATGATCACTGCTTTCTCACTGGTTTACGTGGGATTGCTGGCATCTTTCGTGGTGTTCATCTTAGCGTCCCCCTATAAGATTCCGGCAGTAATGCTATTCATTGCTCTAGCTGTAGCTAACGATTTAGGTGGTTGGGCAGCAGGAATTACTTTCGGAAAACACCCTATGGCACCCAAGATTTCCCCTAAGAAATCGTGGGAAGGCTTTGCAGGTTCTATCCTGGCGTCCATCACTGTGGGCGTTGGCGGGATGGTTTATCTGGGTGCTTCCTGGTGGTGGGGCATTATTCTTGCGATTTTGACTACTATTGCCGCAACTACGGGTGATTTGGTCGAATCCTTGATTAAACGTGACGTAGGCTTGAAAGATATGTCGAATCTGCTACCAGGGCACGGTGGTCTTATGGACCGCATGGACTCTTTGCTGATGGTAGCTCCTGTAGTCTATTTGGTATTGCGAGTTGCCCTTCCATGGTGAAAGTTCCTGTAAATCTTAACCGTTCCGGTCGGCAGGTTATGCCTACTGACCAGGCTCCAGAGGGGGCAACTTCTCCGGATGCGAAACCGGTATTGCAGTTTACTGCGAAGCGTCGCGGTAAAGCGCCTTCTCACTTGGCTGATTTAGATTTATCTGGACGTAAGCAGGTACTGAAAGATGCTGGTTTACCGGCTTTCCGCGCCGACCAGCTTTCTCGCCATTACTTTGGCAACTATGTTGCAGACCCAGCACAAATGTCCGACCTGCCAAAAAACATGGTAGATCAGGTGCGAGATTCTTTGATGCCAACCCTGGTTAAGCCAGTGCGCACACTGGAAGCAGACGGCGGTTTAACTATTAAACATCTGTGGGAACTTTTTGATGGTTCTCGCGTGGAATCCGTCCTTATGCGTTACCCGCAGCGCACGACCCTGTGTATTTCTTCGCAGGCTGGGTGCGGTATGGCTTGTCCTTTCTGCGCAACTGGGCAGATGGGCCTGACTCGTAATCTTTCAACTGCGGAAATCGTTGAGCAGGTTCGTCTGGCAGCGAAAGCTTGTGAAGATGGGGATCTGGAGGGCGGTCCAACCCGACTGTCGAATATCGTATTCATGGGTATGGGAGAGCCACTGGCCAACTACAAGGCGATTGTCGAAACCCTGGATCGTTTGATTAAGGAGTCCCCAGAGGGCTTTGGTCTGTCTGCACGCAATATTACGGTTTCAACGGTTGGTCTAGTCCCAGCTATCGATAAGCTGGCAAAACTTGGACATCCAGTTACTTTAGCGATTTCCCTACATGCTCCTGATGATGAGCTACGTGACGAGCTTATTCCTATTAACTCGCGTTGGAAAGTAGGGGAGTTGCTAGACGCAGCCCGACGCTACTTTGTGGCAACGGGGCGTCGCGTTTCCATTGAATACGCTTTGATTCGTGATATGAATGATCATGCGTGGCGTGCGCAGCTTTTAGCTGACGAGCTGAATAAACGCGGTCATGGTTGGGCTCACGTTAATCCGATTCCACTGAACCCAACACCAGGTTCCATCTGGACGGCTTCAACTAAGAAAGCCCAGCAGGAATTTGTTGAAATCCTGCGGAAGAACGGTATTTCAACTACTATTCGTGACACTCGAGGATCAGATATTGATGGTGCTTGCGGTCAGCTGGCTACCACCGTTGCAAAGGAAGAGGAAGCAAAATGAAGGGTAAGTTCCCTCGCGTTAAGTTCCTGAAGAAGGGCTACGACACTGCTGCAGTAGATGAATTCTTCGAATTCGCAGAACAGGCATACACGGGTGGTTTGCCTGCTTCCGAGTTCTCTGCAGAACAGGTACGCCGAGCAATGTTCCCTCTGGTTCGTGGTGGCTACGACCCATACACCGTTGACGCTGCCCTGGACCGTATGGAAGGCGGTTTCATTCAGCGTGACCGTGCAAACCACGTGGCAGTAAACGGTGAAGCTGCTTGGCTGGCACACGTAGCAGACCGAGCAACCACTCTTTACCCACGTTTGTCTCGCCCGGAAGGTGAACGCTTCGCCCACCCAGAAAAAGATCAGCCAGGCTATTCTGCTGAAGCAGTAGACGCTTTCCTGGCGCGCCTGGCAGACTTCTTTGACCAGAATGAGCCTCTCACTGTACGTGAAATTCGCTCACTCACCTTCCCACCTGCGAAGGAACAGAAAGCATACGTTGAAGGGGCAGTAGACGCTTACCTGGCTCGCGTAATCGAAATCCTACTATCCGTAGAAAGCTAAAACATGAACAGGCGCGAACTGGTGCTGCTGGGTTCTACTGGTTCCATCGGCACACAGTGCCTGGACATTGTAGCGAAATACCCCGAACGCATTAAAGTTGCTGCGTTAGCAGCTGGTGGCGGTAACCTGCAACTCCTGGCAGAACAAGCCCAGGCACACCGTCCTCGAGAAATCGCAATTTATTCTGGGAATAAAGCCGAACTGGAAAAACTGCTCCACGAAAAAGGCGTAGTAGCAAAAGTTTCTGTCGGCCCGGAAGCCGTCGTCGCGGTCGCTAGCATGCTCGACGAAAACGGGATTGTTCTCAACGGAATCAATGGGGGAGTAGGTCTCCTTCCTACGCTCGCAGCGCTTGAATCTGGCGCTACCCTGGCTCTGGCAAATAAAGAATCCCTGGTGGTTGGCGCGCCCCTGGTCAAAAAAGCCTGCGTACGCCCCGGGCAAATTATCCCAGTTGATTCCGAACACTCTGCGATCGCCCAATGTTTGCTCTCAGGACGTCACGGCAAAGGCCTAACCGTCCCTGAAATCACGGGTGACACAGAAGTTGCCCACTTAGTCCTCACCGCTTCTGGCGGACCATTCCGCGGGAAAACTCGTGCCGACTTACAAAACATTACCGCTCAACAAGCTTTGCAACACCCAACCTGGAGCATGGGGCCGGTAGTTACTATTAACTCTTCAACCCTGATGAATAAAGGGCTGGAACTAATCGAAGCACATGTGCTTTTCGATATCGCCCCTAAAGATATTCAAGCGGTAATCCACCCACAATCCATCGTACATTCAATGGTTACTTTCAAAGATGGTGCCACCATCGCACAGGCCAGCCCACCAAGCATGCATCTGCCGATTGCCCTGTCGCTCTCTTGGCCGCACCGTTGGGACGACATTGAACCAGCCTGTGTTTGGGACCAGCCCACCGCCTGGACCTTCGAACCTGTCGATAATGAAACTTTCCCAGCATTAGACTTAGCCCGCCACAGCGTAGCAACATCAGATACGCATCCGACAGTAATGAACGCTGCAAATGAAGTTTGCGTAGACTCATTCTTACGTGAAAAGTTGCCGTACCTGGCGATTGTAGATACTGTAGCTGAGATTGTTGATGCACATGAAGGGTTAGTAAACCCAACTTTGGACGAGATTCTCAGCGTCCAAGATTGGGCGGTTACAGCAGCCACGGAGCGTGTATCTAAACTGTAGGAAAGAGGCATTTCATGTACGTTCTGGGCATTTTTCTGATGATTCTAGCAATCGTAATTTCCGTTGCGATTCATGAGCTTGGTCATCTTCTTCCCGCTAAGAAATTCGGCGTTTACGTCCCGGAATACATGATTGGTTTCGGCCCGAAACTCTGGTCAGTCAAAAAAGGAGATACCGAGTACGGTGTGAAAGCTATCCTGCTGGGTGGTTACGTACGTTTAGTCGGTATGTTTGCTCCCGCTCGTCCGGGTACGAAAACTCATACTAAGGGTGGGCAACTTACTTTAGCTGAGGAGGCGCGCCAACATTCCGCTTCAGAAGTCCCTGCAGGTAGAGAGAACCAAGTATTCTACAAGCTTAAGACTTGGCATAAACTGGTGGTCATGTTTGGGGGCCCGCTTACGAACCTGGTACTGTCGGTAGTTCTTTTAGCCGTGGTAATCATGGGATTTGGGATAAACCAGCCTGTTCCAACGGTTTCTAAGCCCCTGATGTGTTTAGGAACCTTAGAAACTTCTTGTACTGCTAGTCACCCGGCGTCCCCAGCTACAGCTGCGGGTTTGCAAGCGGGGGATAGGGTAGTTGCTTTAGCAGGGAAACCGGTAGAAAAATTTGCTGATTTGGGGCAGATTTTGGCAACTTTACCTGTTAAAGATGGTGTTACTCAGCCGGTAGAACTCAAGTACATTCGTGCTGGGAAAGAACAGCGTACGCAGATTACCCCGGTTGAATATGAGGGCTCATTGAAACTTGGTATCGTGGGTTCGATTGAACGGGTTCACGGCAGTTTTGGAGATGTTCTTTCCCAGACTGGTCAGGGCTTGCAACAGACTGCTGGGATTGTTTTGGTTTTACCTCAGCAGGTTTGGAATACTGCTGTGGGTTTGGTTTCCGGAGCGGAACGACAGCCTGACGGCGTGCTTTCGATCGTGGGGGTTAGCCGCATTGCTGGGGAAGTAACGGCTGCGGATTCGCCTGCGACGTTACTTGATCGATTTAGCGCCCTGTTAGGGTTGTGGGCTTCCTTGAACTTGGCATTATTCGTTTTTAATATGATTCCGCTACCACCTTTAGATGGTGGGCATATTGCGGGCGCGATTTACGAGGGCGGAAGGCGAGCTGTATTTCGTTTACTTGGAAAACCTGATCCAGGTCCAGCTGATACGGCGAAGCTCGTTCCATTAGCACAAATCATGGTCGGATTCTTTGGGATTATGACTCTGATTCTGGTCTTTGCAGACCTGTGGAACCCGATTCACTTGCCTTAAACGGTGTGATGAGTGGGACGCCCTCGGGAAATAAGAGCCAGGGTGGGAAACTGTGTAAAAAATCGTGGAAAAGTCCGTGCACAGTTAGGCGTTTTCGCTAATTCTGAGGGATAATAGATACCGTGAGTGAAATTTCTTTAGGTATGCCACGGATTAAGACTCCAGAAGAGTTTGCTGGCTTTCCACGCCGCCAAACCCGCTTAATCCATGTAGGAGACGTCCCGGTTGGTGGGGGATCTCCTGTATCCGTGCAGTCAATGACCACCACCAAAACCACTGATATCGGCGCCACCCTGCAGCAGATTGCGGAATTAACCGCAGCTGGTTGCGATATCGTGCGTGTTGCCTGCCCCTCCGCAGATGACGCTGAAGCTCTGCCGATTATCGCGAAAAAATCTACGATCCCGGTTATTGCAGACATTCACTTCCAGCCGAAGTACGTTTTCGCTGCAATTGAAGGTGGTTGCGCAGCAGTACGCGTAAACCCAGGTAATATTCGTAAATTTGATGACCAGGTTAAAGACATCACCAAAGCGGCGCGTGACCAAGGGGTTTCTTTGCGTATTGGTGTGAACGCAGGTTCTTTGGACCCACGTCTGCTGCAAAAGTACGGTAAGGCAACTCCAGAAGCACTGGCTGAATCCGCTATGTGGGAAGCTTCTCTCTTTGAAGAACATGACTTCCATGACTTCAAGATTTCCGTGAAACACCACGACCCAATCACCATGATTCGCGCCTACGAGATCCTGGCTGACTCCGGTGACTGGCCACTGCACTTGGGGGTAACTGAAGCTGGCCCACAGTTCCAAGGAACCATTAAGTCTGCTACTGCTTTCGGTGCACTGCTTCGCCAGGGGATTGGTGATACGATTCGAGTTTCCCTGTCTGCGCCACCAGTGGAAGAAGTTAAGGTTGGCATTGAAATCCTGCAGTCCTTGGGGTTGCGTGAACGTACACTGGAAATCGTTTCCTGCCCATCTTGTGGTCGCGCACAGGTAGACGTTTATACCTTGGCAGAACAGGTATCTGAAGGGTTGAAAGACCTGAAAGTACCTTTGCGTGTCGCTGTAATGGGCTGTGTCGTAAACGGTCCAGGTGAAGCCCGTGAAGCTGACTTAGGCGTGGCTTCCGGTAACGGTAAGGGCCAGATCTTCATTAAGGGTAAGACCGTTGCTACGGTTTCCGAAGATCAGATTGTAGAAACCCTGATTGAACACGCTAACCGCCTTGCTGAAGAAATGGGTCTGGAAGCAGGCTCGGGCGAAATCGATATTGTTGGCTGATTAAAGCCACCCCGAATTTTTAAAACACTGAAGATAGAGGTCTCTAAATGTTGAAGAATATGTCAAGTTTCTTCGTGCGTACCCTGCGCGAAGACCCAGCAGACGCGGAAGTAACCAGCCACAAGCTGCTGGTTCGTGCCGGCTACATTCGTCGTACTGCACCGGGTATCTACACTTGGCTACCACTTGGTCTGCAGGTTCTGAAGCGGATTGAAAAAGTTGTCCGTGAAGAAATGGATGCTGTTGGCGCACAGGAAGTTCACTTCCCAGCACTACTACCAGCAGAACCATATCAAAAGACCAATCGTTGGGAAGAATACGGCCCAACTCTCTTCAAACTACGTGACCGTAAGGCCGCTGACTACCTGCTGGCTCCAACTCACGAAGAAATGTTCACTCTGCTGGTTAAGGATATGTACTCTTCCTACAAGGACCTGCCAGTAACCCTCTACCAGATTCAGACTAAGTACCGTGACGAAGCCCGTCCACGTGCAGGTCTGATTCGTGGTCGTGAATTCGTGATGAAGGATGCCTACTCCTTTGATATTGACCAAGAAGGTTTGAACACGTCTTACGACCTGCAGCGTCAGGCATATCAGCGTATTTTTGAACGCCTCGGTCTGGAATACGTTATCTGCTCAGCAATGTCCGGTGCAATGGGTGGTTCCCGTTCTGAAGAATTCTTGCACCCATGTGAAATCGGTGAAGACACTTTCGTGCGCTCCCCAGGCGGTTACGCAGCAAATGCTGAAGCAGTAACCACTCCAGTCCCAGCGCCAGTTGACGCGACTAACGTACCTGCATTCAGCGTTCACGAAACCCCAGGCGCAAAGACTATGGAAGCACTGGTCGAATACTCCAACGAACACTATCCACGCGCTGAAGGTGATTGGACTGCAGCTAATATGCTTAAGAGCGTAGTAGTTGCTCTGACCCACCCAGATGGTGAGCGTGAGGTAATGGTTATCGCTATTCCAGGCGACCGTGAAGTAGACATGAAGCGCGTGGAAGCTGCTGTTTCCCCAGCTGAAGTTGAAATGGCATCAGCCGCTGACTTCGAAAATCACCCTGAGCTGGTTGCCGGATACCTTGGTCCACAGGCTTGTGGTCCAAACTCTCCACTGCGTACCGTAGACGAAGACGGTAAGATTTCTGGTTCCGTACGCCTGCTCGTAGATCCACGAGTAGTTGAAGGTACCTCTTGGATTGCTGGTGGCAACGAAGTAGATAAGCACGTTTACAACCTAGTTATGGGCCGTGACTTTACTGCTGACGGTACTATCGAAGCAGCTGAAATCCGTGAAGGCGATCCAGCACCAGACGGCTCCGGGCCACTGGAACTAGCTCGCGGTATCGAAATCGGTCACATCTTCCAGCTGGGTAAGAAGTACGCAGAAGCACTGGACCTGAAAGTTCTGGACCAGAACGGTAAGACCCAGGTAGTTACCATGGGCTCCTATGGTGTGGGCGTTTCCCGTGTACTGGCGGCACTAGCAGAATCTTGCAACGACGAAAACGGCTTGGCATGGCCAATGATTTTAGCTCCATTCCACCTGCAGGTACTGGCAACTGGTAAGGGCGAAGAACTATTCGAAACTGCTGGTTCCATTGCTAAGGCAGTATCCGACGCTGGGTTTGACGTACTCTACGATGATCGTCCAAAGGTATCCGCTGGCGTTAAGTTCGCTGACGCGGAACTGTTGGGCATGCCATATGTGCTGGTAGTTGGCCGTGGCCTCAAGGATGGGGTAGTGGAACTACGCGACCGTCGCAACGGTACTGCAGTAGAACTTCCAGTAGCAGAAGCAAGCGCAGAAATACTGCGCGTTTTGGAAGAGAACCGGGAGTCTAACCGATGACCTACCGTGAAATTCGAGTAATCGGCGACCCAATACTTCGTACTCCTTGCGAGTGGATTACTGACATCGACGATAAGGTAAAAGGTCTGGTAGAAGACCTACTGGAAAACGTAGATATGGATGGCCGTGCAGGTCTGGCCGCAAACCAGATTGGGGTGGGCTTACGCGCGTTCTCTTGGAACATCGACGGCGACATCGGCTACGTTCTTAACCCAAAGTTAGTTGAAGCATCTATGGAAGAGGAATACCAAGACGGTGATGAGGGCTGTCTGTCTGTTCCTGGTCTGTGGTTCCCAACTAAGCGTGCTTGGTACGCTCGGGTTGAAGGCATCAACTTAGATGGTAAGAAGATTATCGTCGAAGGTGAAGAGCTGATGGCTCGTTGCCTGCAGCATGAATGTGATCACCTGGAAGGCATGCTTTACCTAGATCGTCTGGATCGTGCAATGCGTCGTAAGGCGATGAAGGAAGTTCGCGAAAAACTGTGAACTTAAAATAAGCAACTTTTAAAACGTTTGCCCACATGAGAAAGTAGGTTTTCATGTGGGCAAACGTTTTTCTACACTTATCAGTATGAAAACGTAAGTTAGGCAGATTTAACGAGGGCAACTAAGTCCGCTAAAGTCTGGCACTCAGTAACCTCAGAATCCTTCAACTTTACTTTCAAATCATCTTCAATGCGTGATACAACCGCGAATAAAGCAATCGGATGTAAATCAAAATCCTCTTGCAAACGCAGGTCTAAACGGTAATCTGCAGCCGGCAAATCTGAAACATCCAGCATAGCTGCAACCACGGTTTCCCAGACTTTATCAGGTGAAGCACCAGATTCCCCGCCCTCGGAAGAATCCGAAACTGGATCTTCTGGAAGCTGCATGCCTAATAAATCAGCGATTGAAGTTCCCATTATTATCTTTCTTTAAACCTACTCAGCTGACCTGGTGTAGCCAGCGTACTGCTACACCATCACCAGCGTAGCGGAATACTTCCAGCTCATCATCCCAAGGCTGTCCCATCGCTAACTCTAAGGATTCTTGCAGTTCTGCTAGGGAAGAAGCAGACTCCATCGCAAAGCGAATCCGATCCTCAGGGATAGTCATATTGCCGGAAACATCCATAGGGGCATGGAAGATTCCCAGTGAGGGGGTGTGGCACCAGCGGGCGCCGTCGGACCCGCGGACAGGTTCTTCAGTGATTTCGTAGCGAAGTTGATCCCACCCACGCAGTGCGGAAGCAAGCTTAGCGCCGGTGCCAACTGGGCCGACCCAGGCATATTCGGTGCGGAAAGTACCGGCTTCAGCAGGTTGTTTAACCCATTCTAAACGAACTTCTAAGCCGAGTACGTTGGCGAGGTTCCACTCTAGGTGCGGGCATAACGCGGGAGGCGCAGAGTGCACAAAAACGACACCGCGCGTGTAACTTCCGGTCATAATCGCTCCAATCTGTTGAGGACCGTCTTCCCCTACGACCTCATTTTGGGCAACCGGGCGTGCAGTGTAGTTTAATTATGCCCTAAAACCCGCGGAAAAGTTGGCAGGATAGCGATTCGGCGTGGCAGATTTCAGATTCTCGAGGGTGGTACCTTATAGGTCTCAAAGAAATACAAAGCTAAAGGTAAAGAAAATCCCGCGCCAAAGTTGAAAAACTCGACGCGGGATGATCTGCTGTAATAGCTACTTATGTAGTGGCCACAGTTGCTCAGGAAGTTTACCTATTCTTGCAGCAATTCCAGATTTAACTTCTGCTGAAGCAGTGCGTTCTGAGAGTTCCAGAGCAGCAGGTAAATCTGAGTAGAGTTCCTGGGTGAGCGGATTACGTTTGGTAACGAGAATCCGGCGCACATGGTAGACGAAAACTCCCAGGTTGAATACGAAGGATGCTACTGCCAAAATCAGCATTGCGGTCGCAGAGTGACTTGGACGGTGAGCGAAAATCGAATCATGCATGAATGCTGGGAAAGTCAGGACCACCGCAGACCAATAGGTCAGGGTGTATGCGCGGTATTGAATCCAGGATCCTTTACCGAAAGGTAGTACGGCTGGAATCGTACAGGCTAGGAGCAACGCTACCCCTGAGTACCAAGCGCGGTCAGATAAACAGTTGTAGACGTAGGAAAGATTCCACAGGTCGTAGCCAATAATCCACCAGATTGTTAAATCCGTCCAGATGATGGCTTTACTCTTATCGTTTGCCACGTAGATGCCAGCCCAGCCACAAATCATGATTAGATTGAGGAATCCGGCAGCGGCATTTAGTAGGTTCCATGGTCCGCCCCAGGTCCATAGTCCATTTACTGGGTCAGCACCGTGAATGCTGTAGCACTGTATGTCGCGTATGACGGCTTCGGCAATGTTTACTGCCAGAATCAGTGGTGGCAACATGAGGTACAGACGGGATTTTTGGAGCTTTGGGAAATACTGCAATGCTACTAGGGAGAGAGAACCAGCTAGAGCTGAGTACTGTTTAACTATTGCGAACCAGCCAGCTGAATGGGTTCCTGCAGTGGAGTAGGGCCACCAAAAAACGGTGAGGAGGATTGGAACTACGATGAAAGTGGTAATTGCGAACCACTTGGAGCGCTGTGCCAGCCAAGCTCCGAATGCTAATCCGAAGATTACGATGGCGAGCATTAGGTAGTCCCACCATTCTCCTACTTCGAAGAAGAGTAGGGTAGGGTAATCGACGTTCATGGAATCTCCTTAAAATCAGGCTTCCTTACCCCAGTTTTCTAGGTAAGTACGTTCCATCTTCTGGCGAATCTGTTCATTCCAATCGAACTTTGGTTCAGTCCAACCGTCGAAATATTCGGGATCGACAATATCTGCCCAAGGGGAATCTGGACCAGTTGGTGGCCATTCAGGATTGTCAGTTACTGGAGGGCGGATTTCTGCAACTGCTGGTGATTGACGACCGTATCGCATCCATTGAGTGTAGGTATCTTCGAATAGTGGGGTACCATCCCAACGTCCTGCTGGGGTCTTGGACCAGAAGCGGCCACCGAGGACGCCGCGCATGAATTTGCCGTGCCACTGTTCCTTTTTACGGAATTCTGCTACGCGTTTTACGTATAGGTTTTGTAGGTGGGCCATGCAGCCACCAATTAGTTCAATGTTGATCCAGTTGATTGCGGCTGCGGTTTTTGTGTCTGGTTCGAAACCGATACGCCAGTGGTTAATGAGGCGGCAACGGTTTCCTTTTAGGGGGACGATGTAAAAACACCAGGCTGCTGCATAGTGGGTCATCATGGGGAAACGGAATGCGTAGGACCCTGGGGCGGCTGGTGGGGTTTTAGTGTCTACCCATTGCACTAGGTATTTTCCTGGCACGACATCAGCCCATTCCATGGTCATGCCGTGGTAATCGAATGCGGCTACGTCGCCGGGGAGTAGGGAGTCGGGTTGTTGGAATTCTTCCTGGATTTCGTAGGAGTTAAAGAATGGTAGGCGAGCGAAAGTGCGTTCTAGGAATTCTGATGAGAATGAGCCAGATTTATCGCAGCCAATTTGTTTGAAGATGCGGTATACGGCGTATGCGGGAGCATCGATGTCGATAGCGTAGGTGGAGGAGCGACCGTTCTTATAGTTTGCATCGATAATGTCATCTGCCGGGTAAACCCATTCTTGTTCGGCTTTGGTGGCTTTACCGCTGAGTTGGGAGAATCCGATTAGACCGGAGAGACCAGCTACACCAAGCGCGCCGGCAACTTTGGCGATGGCCTTAGGGTTTATGTTAATGGTGATTTGTTTCGTCATTGGACAACTCACTTAGTTAAATATTTAATGCATTTATTTCTAAACAAAATTAGGGTTTGAGAACCCTCAAACCTATTTTCAGGGTAACACTAAAAAACGTTATCGGGGCAAGCCTATGAATCAGAATCATAAATGAAGGTGAGAAAATAAAAGTAGGAAAAATAATTAGGTCTTTTAGTCTATTTGGGCTTAGATTCACCTAAGGTAGGCTAGGTAAGAGTAATTTTATTTTTAATAGACTAATAAATAATTTCAATGATGAAGTTGGGTGCATGATGGAATCTTTGTTCTTGTGGGAACTAGGGACGCCAAAGGTTTACGCGATTTGGCTAGTTGTGTTTGTTGCTCAGATTGCAATAGCAGAAATTAACCGTCGTTGGAACTGGACTATTTTTGCACTGTGGACTATCGGTGGGCTGGCGATGATGCCATACGCGGCTATTCACGGTACTCCGATGGTTGGTTGGTTCCCATTCGGTAAATACGCCATTATGGTTGCTACTGCAACTATGACAGGAACTCTGTTGGTTTATGGTAAACGTAATCCAGTTAAGGCTCACCGTTACGCAATTTGGCTAGGCGTTGCTTTGTGGATTGGGTTGGCTGTCAATATTATGGAAGCTAATATCCGGGATATTACGATTTTCTTTGAAGCGGATAATTACTATGCTTGTGGGGCGTCTGCGGAATGTTTGCAGAGCATAAATGATTCTCGTCAAGGAATCGACATGATTAACGGGTTACCTGAAACCCGTGGGGTTACCGCTCCATTGCACTCACCAGAGTGGTATCAAGCAGTTGCAGATAATTTCAAAGCTAATCACGTCGGTATCGACCCTGCTACGGGTTTCCGTACCATCGGTGGTTACTGGAATATCATGTCGGCGATTGCAGGCGTTTTAAACATCATAACTATTACTGGTCTAGGGAAGATTGCGATTACTTCTGAGGGTAAGCAAAAAGTTCGTGGTTTAATCTGGGTTGATATGGTTTGGCCATGGGTGGTTGCCTATGATTTGTGGAACCACGCTTTCCTTTATAATGCGTTAGCTGACTATACCTGGTACTGTACTTTAGCTTTGTTGTTGGCATGTACGATTCCTGCTTTTACTTGGGCTAAGGGTCAGTGGATTTGGTTCCGTTGCTTTACGTTGATGTTCTGGATTGCTGCTAATAACTTGCTTCCAGAGATTTTGGTTCCACCAGCACATATGAATAACTTTGCGACTATGAACCCGGTTGCCAATATAGTGTGTGCTGCTGCTGCGTTAGTTTTCAATATTGGTCTGTTTATTTACTGGCTTTACAAGATTGTGAAGACGCGACGAAACCCAATTACTAATAATCTTTATTTTGAGTTGGGTGAGTTCCGCGATATCGTGCGCGCTCATTTTGATGATAAGGATAAGTACTTCCAGACTGATATGATTCCAGAAACTCCAGCGGAGCTTGGTTTTGAACCGGATTCTTTGCAACCTCCACGTGATGGTTACGTTGGTTGGATGCCTTGGTGGAATACGGATAAGCGTTATGAGAAGCCACGTACGCCTCTTAGTGCTGACCCTGGCTTGGTAGCTAAAGGTGTTCGGACAGATTTGTCTTGGGACGCGTAATCTGCAAAAAACAAGGGGGAAGAGGAGTAGCCTAGAAGAGTAGGTAAACGATGCTGTCAACCGAAAGGTAGGGGTCAATGATGACTCGTGTGGAAGAAGACTTGTTGGGTGCTCGGGAAGTTCCTGCTGAAGCATATTGGGGGGTGCATACTTTACGCGCTAAAGAGAACTTCAACATTTCGGGTATTCCCATCAGTCACTTTCCAACTTTCGTACGTTCCATGGTGCAGGTTAAGAAAGCCTCTGCATTAGCTAACGCACAGTTGCATGTAATGGCTGAGGATGTTGCTGAGGCTATTGTGGCAGCTTGCGACAAAATCTTGGATGAGAGCGTCTGCATGGATCAGTTTCCAGTTGACGTATTCCAAGGCGGTGCAGGCACTTCAGTTAATATGAATACTAACGAAGTTGTAGCAAATCTGGCTTTAGAGATGCTGGGCTTTGAAAAGGGACGTTACGACGTTATTAATCCAAATGATGACGTAAATAAGTCGCAGTCTACGAATGACGCTTATCCCACGGGTTTCCGCATTGCGGTTTATCAGGAGCTTCATGAGCTTAATACGCAGATTTCTTTCTTAGCTGATGCTTTTGAAGTTAAGGCGGATGAGTTTAAACACATCATTAAGATGGGGCGCACCCAGTTACAGGATGCGGTTCCTATGAGTTTAGGTGAAGAGTTCCGGGCTTTTGCGGTGACTCTACGCGAAGAACTTAATATTATTAACCTTGTTTCCGACTTGCTTTTGGAAGTGAATTTGGGGGCAACTGCTATTGGGACGGGTTTGAATACTCCGGAAGGGTATTCAGAGGTCGCGGTAGCTAAGTTAGCTGAGGTTACTGGTTTGGCGGTTCGTCCGGCACAGAACTTGATTGAGGCAACTTCGGATACGGGTGCGTATGTGATTGTGCATGGGGCTTTAAAGCGTTTGGCAGTGAAGCTTTCTAAGATCTGTAATGATTTGCGTTTGTTGTCTTCTGGTCCTCGCGCTGGTTTAGGGGAGATTCGGTTGCCGTCTCAGCAGGCGGGGTCATCGATTATGCCGGCTAAGGTGAATCCGGTGGTTCCAGAGGTGGTGAACCAGGTTTGTTTTAAGGTGATTGGTAATGATGTTACTTTGACTATGGCTGCTGAGGCTGGTCAGTTGCAGTTGAATGTGATGGAACCGGTGATTGCTCAGTGTTTGTTTGAGTCGATGACTTTGCTTGAGAATGCTGCTTTAACTTTGGGTAAGAACTCTGTGCCGGGGATTAGGGCGAATGCTGAGGTTTGTCGCTCTCAGGTGTTGGGCTCTGTTGGTATTATTACTTATTTCAATGAGATTATTGGCCACCATCATGGTGACATGATTGGTAAGGAAGCTGTTTTGACTGGCGCTAATGTGGCTGATTTGATTGTTGAGAAGGGGTTGTTGACGCGTGCGGAAGTTGAGGCAGTTTTGAATGTTGAGAATTTGGTGGCGCCTAAGTATGCGGGTCGTATATGGCAGCCAGGTGAGAAGGGGTTGCCTCAGTAGCGTGGGGGTTTAGGGTCCGCCCTCGGGATTTTTCTTTTCCGAGGGCGGATTTTTATTCCCAAATGAGACGTTAATGACACTATGTCATTAAATGGTGTGGAGTGGCAAAAAATAGCTAATACTGTAAGGGAAATAGTTTTAAGGAGTCCGAATGTTTCTGGCACTAAAAGAAATCCGCCACAGCGCATCCCGTTTCGTGCTCATCACCGCGGTAATTTTCCTAGTAAGCTACCTGGTTTACTTCCTAACTGGCCTGGCATATGGCCTCTCATCCTCATACTCGGAAGCAGTAAAAGACTGGAAAGCTAACTCCATCGTTTTATCTGAAGCCTCACACTACAACGTCACAGCCTCACGCATCACCAACAAACAAGCCTCTGAAATCCTCCTGGAAGATGAAACAGCCGTCTCATTCTCCGTCTCACCAGTAGTAGTAGACCTACCCAACAAAGACGACGCCCCCGCAGAAACAAAGAAAACACGTAAAAATGCTTTCATCTTTGGGATAGACCTGAACTCAGAGTTAGCTCCAACCCTAATCGAAGGTAAAAAACCCACCGAAGAATATGAAATAATCGCCGACGCAGACTTCAAAATTCGCGGATTTGAACTGGGAGACACCGTAAAACTCCCCGTCGCCCAAGCAACTGATGCATCAGACATAGACTGGAAAATCGTCGGATTCACAGCAGCAAAATTTCAAGCTGCGCCAACTTTCTTCGTAGATGTAACCTCCTACAAAGACCACCTGCGTCCATTACAAAACCCACATATCGATGAAGCAGACCAGCTATCTTCTAACGCAATCGTGCTTCTGAATCCGCCCTCGGAAAATGTAAAAGAACTCGCCAAAGAGGCTGAACTGGAACTCGTCGCGCCCAATGACTACATCAACAACCTACCTGGATACCGTGCGCAGACTCTCACCTTCATGCTCATGATTGGCTCTCTCATCGGGATCCTCGCACTAGTACTCAGCATCTTCTTCTATGTCCTCACCGTACAAAAGAAGCAGATTTTCGGAATCATGAAAGCACAGGGAATTTCCACTGCCTACATCGCGAAAGCTGGAGTAATGCAAACCCTGGCATTATCCGTAATCGGGGTATCCCTTGGATTAGGCGCAGTGTTAGCCACCACTTCCGCAATCGGCGGAGCCATCCCATTCCGGATCGAACCCACCTTCTACACTGCAGTAACCGCAGCATTCATTATCTCCGCAGTATTAGGCGGGCTAATCCCAACCCGCATGATTAGCCGCATTGACCCGATTGAGGCGATTAACTAATGATCGAACTAAAAAACGTAACTAAAACCTTCAAACAGGGTGAAGAAGAAATTCAAGCCCTAAAAAACACTAACTTCACCGCGCAACCAGGTGAATTCGTAGCAATCATTGGTCCATCCGGTTCCGGTAAGTCCACTTTCCTCACCATCATTGGTGGCCTGCAGTCAGCGTCCACTGGGGAAGTTACCCTGGCAAGTCAGCGGGTGGACACTATGAACGCAAAACAACGTTCTCAACTGCGGTTTGAAAAACTCGGATTCATTTTGCAAGCATCTTCGCTGGTGCCGTTCTTACGTGTAGAAGAACAACTCTTGCTGCACTCAAAGGTAGCTAGAGAGAAAGCTGATAAAGAACGCCAGAAAATGTTACTAGAACAGTTAGGCGTAGCGAAACTAGCGCGCAAATACCCTTCTGAACTCTCTGGTGGTGAACGCCAGCGCGTAGCTATTGCAACCGCTTTGATGCACAATCCCGATGTGATTTTAGCCGACGAACCAACTGCTGCGTTGGACACTGATCGTGCTTTAGAAACAACGCGTCTATTGCGTGACTTGACGCATGAATATCAGCGGACTACGGTAATGGTAACGCACGATCGCCGTTTGTTGGAATACTGTGACCGTGTTTATCAGATCCGCGATGGAGTGCTTGAAGAAAAACCTGAGTTAGCGGGGAAACAGAACTAAGTATGTTCATCAATGCTTTAGCAGTCGGCGCCGGTGGTTTCATCGGCGCTGCCTTGCGTTACCTAATTTCCGTGTCCATCCCGTACCGGGGTGGTTTCCCGTGGGCTACTTTCGGCATTAACATGTTAGGCACGTTTTTGCTTGCATTCTTTGCACAGGTACTTGTTGTCCGGTGGGGGTTAGGAGAAACTGCTAGCTTAGCGTTGCGAGTCGGATTGTGCGGCGGATTCACAACATTTTCTACTTTTAGTTTGGAAACACTCACGCTAGTAGAAAATGGACAATGGGGGACAGCAGTTATTTACGTTACTGTCTCAATTATTTTTGGTTTAGTTGCTGCGATAGCGGGATCCTACATCGGGCAGTAGTGAGATTAGCGCACGAATCAGGCGATAAATATGGAGATTCCCGAGGGCGGAAAGTTAAACTCAGCGCCCTCGGGAATCTTTTCTTTTGTATAACGAAACTGGGGCGTGGGTGGCTTCTCAGCCATCCACGCCCCAGCGTTAGGTAACTACTCAGTTAGCAGCGTTTACATTGTGCAGATCGTACTTCGCGATTGCCTGAGAAACCACGGAGCGGTCAATTTGACCTGCGTCTGCCAGAGCTTGCAGTGCACGTACTACTACGGATTCAGCGTCAATCTTGTAGTGTCGACGAGCAGCTGGGCGAGTGTCAGAGAAACCGAAGCCATCTGCACCCAGGGTGTAGTATGCACCTGGAACCCAGTTGCGGATCTGATCGTGTAGCAGGTGATCCCAGTCTGAGGTAGCGATGGTAGGACCGTCGATACCAGCTAGCTTCTGAGTTACGTAAGCAACCTTCTGTTCTGCTTCTGGGTTGAGGAAGTTATGCTGATCCGCTGCTAAACCGTCGCGACGCAGTTCGTTCCAAGAAGTTACAGAGAAGGTAGCGGCGTCGATTCCCCAGTCGTCAGCGAGCAGCTGGCGAGCCTTACGAATCCAAGGCACACCAACACCGGAAGCCAGTAGCTTCACAGTTGGACGGCCACCAGATACTGGATCCAGCTGGTAGATACCCTTAACGATGCCTTCAACATCAACGTTTTCAGGTTCTACTGGCTGCTGGTATGGCTCGTTGTAAACGGTGAGGTAGTACATTACGTCACGGTCACGGCCGGTAGCATTAGGACCGTACATACGTTCCAAACCATCTGCCACAATGTAGCGGATTTCGTAAGAGTACGCAGGGTCATAGGAAACAATTGCAGAGTTGGTGCCAGAAATCAGGTGAGAGTGGCCATCCATGTGCTGCAGACCTTCACCCGCTAGGGTGGTACGGCCAGCGGTTGCGCCAATGATAAAGCCACGGGCCAGCTGGTCGCCAGCAGCCCAGAACTGGTCAGCAGTACGCTGGAAACCGAACATTGAGTAGAGGATATAGAACGGAATCATTGGCACGTTGTGGGTCGCGTAGGAAGTACCCGCAACCTGCATTGCTGCTGCAGAACCAGCTTCGTTAATGCCGGTGTGCAGAATCTGACCTGCTTGAGATTCTTTGTAAGACAGCATCATGTCAGCATCTACAGAAGTGTAGTTCTGACCGTGAGTGTTAAAGATTTTTGCAGATGGGAAGATCGCGTCCAAACCGAAAGTACGTGCTTCGTCAGGAATGATCGGCACAATGTACTTACCGATGTTCTTGTCTTTAATCAGGTCCTTGAACAGACGAACCAGTGCCATTGTGGTGGCAACTTCTTGCGCGCCAGAACCCTTAGAAAGAGCTAAGAATGGTTTTTCAGCTGGCATTGGCAGTGCTGGGTCTTCACGGTGACGAGATGGAATGAAGCCCCCCAGTTCGTTACGACGATTCAACATGTACTGCAATGCTGGGTCGGAATCATCTGGACGGTAGTAAGGAGGCATGTATGGGTTTGCTTCCAACACTTCGTCTGAGATTGGAATACGCAACAGGTCACGCAGTGCTTTAAGATCATCCAGCGTTAGCTTCTTCATCTGGTGGGTTGCGTTACGGCCCACGAATGACTTACCTAGGCTGTAACCCTTAATTGTGTGAGCCAAAATAACGGTTGGTTGGCCAGTGTGTTCCATCGCAGACTTGTAAGCTGCGTAAACCTTCTGATAGTCGTGGCCACCGCGACGTAGACGCCAGATTTCGTCGTCAGTCCAGTTTTCCACTAGTTTCTTAGCACGTGGGTCGCGTCCGAAGAAGTGTTCACGTACATAAGCACCGTCGTTTGCTTTGAAAGTCTGGTAGTCGCCGTCGAGGGTTTCCATCATGACGTTCATCAGAGCATGCTCGGTGTCTGCTTCTAGCAGTTGATCCCAGCCACGTCCCCATAGGACCTTAATGACGTTCCAGCCAGCGCCACGGAAGAATGCTTCCAGTTCCTGAACAATTTTGCCGTTACCACGAACAGGGCCGTCCAAACGCTGGAGGTTACAGTTAACAACGAAGGTTAGGTTATCCAGTCCCTGCTGTGCAGCGTGCTGCAGCATACCGCGGGATTCTGGCTCGTCCATTTCGCCGTCACCTAAGAATGCCCAGGTGTGTTGCTGGGAGGTGTCTTTAATTCCACGCATGTGCAGGTACTTGTCGAACCAAGCTTGGTAGATTGCTTCTGCTGGTCCTAGACCCATGGAAACGGTTGGGTATTCCCAGAAGTCAGGCATCTGACGTGGATGTGGATAGGAAGGAATACCGTCAGCGCTGGAAACCTGCTGGCGGAAGCCGTCCATTTGTTCTTCGGTGAGACGTCCTTCCAGGAAAGCGCGCGCGTAGATTCCTGGGGAAGCGTGACCTTGGAAGAATACGTGGTCGCCACCACCTGGGTGGTTCTTACCACGGAAGAAGTGGTTGAAACCTACTTCGTACAAGGTGGAGGATGAGGCGTATGAAGAAATATGACCGCCCACCTTCACACCTGGACGTTGCGCGCGAGTTACCTGCACAGCTGCGTTCCAGCGAATCCAACGACGGTAAGCACGTTCGGTTTTCTCATCACCAGGGAATTCTGGCTCTTCATCAGCTGGGATAGTGTTGATGTAAGGGGTGGTTAGTTCCAGAGGAATCTGAACGTCCTTGCGACGCGCTTGATCCAGCATATGGAGCAGGACGTAGCGAGCACGTGGGCCACCCTTTTCGTTGATTAATGCTTCGAGTGATTCAAGCCATTCACCGGTTTCATTCGGATCGTTGTCAGGTACCTGGCTGAGGATGCCGTTAACCAGTGGGCGGTTACCGTGTTGAGTCACGAGTCCCTCTTTCTGTGAAGGCGACGATTACGTCGCACAGCTATGTGCATACTATTCTATTTTCCACTTTTTTACGGGTTTTGCATACCGATTAGGGACGAAAGACCCCATGTTGTTAATAAATGCACACCAGGTATTTAGAACACAAATAATTGTGATGTTAAAAAGGGTGAAAATAATACAGTTTTACAATCCGATAAATGCTGCGAAAACTAAGAGCAATACTTGTAATATAGATTTTGTGACTGATATTTCTATTCCCGAAACTGCGGGTGTGAAGGCAGCCGGAAGCCTTGGTTTTAAAACCGGTCAAGTAGTCCAGGAATTTTACTGGGACAACGATGTAGATGAATCCCTGCGTGAAGCGATTGCAGAAGCGACTGGAGAGGAACTGGTAGACGTCGATTTTAACGACGTGGTTGATGGGGTTCTTATCTGGTGGCGTGCAGATGATGCAGAGGAAGAAGATCTCACTGATGTGCTGTTGGACGTCATTGGAAATCTTGACGAGGGTGGTGACGTCTGGGTACTCACCCCAAAGTCAGGTTCTTTTGGACATGTGCAACCAGCTGACATTCAAGATGCAGCGAAACTAGCCGGCTTGAAGCCAACTTCAGCTACGAAAGTTGCTCCTGCTTGGGCGGGGATGCGTCTGGTGGCAACTGGACGCAAATAAATTAGCAAACTATTAAACCGCTGATTTTCGTTGAAAGTCAGCGGTTTTTATTATATTCATTTTCTGACAGTGGTGAGACCCTCGCCACTATTTGCTGAAATTGCCTATTCCGATTTTGCACTTCGGTAACTGGTCTGTATATTTATATATGTGCTTGAGAGAGCGCGAAGAAAATAAGGGCCTATAGCTCAGTTGGCTAGAGCAACTGGTTTACACCCAGTAGGTCGGGGGTTCGAGTCCCTCTGGGCCCACCAAAACTAATCCTGAAGCAAACGCTTCAGGATTTTTTGTTTTATGTATTGTTGTCATCACCTTCGGGAGTTATTAGATAAAATCGGCTGATTTTATGAAGCGTATCAAGGGATGCAAAATAAAGGCGTTAGGTTTCATTAAAGCCCTGTTTGCACTAAATGCCTGGTCATGGAAAATCGAAAGCTGTTTTTGAAGCCGGTGGGAGCATTTTTTCAAAAATACTCCCACGTCAGTGGACCGGGGCTGGCTGACAGAAACAGGGAATAAAACACTACGTGCTGCCAGGGTAGCTTTGGGCACAAATACGGTGATAGTAAATTTCGAGCACCACGTACAGGTGGCGATTAGTATTTGCGGGGAGTGGCTAGTGGTTGTACGTCTTAAAATGCGCCGGAACTCGTTTTCCCACGCAGGGAAAACGCCGGAACTTGAGTTCGCGCGCAGGGAAATCGCGGGAACTCGTTTTCCCGCGATTATGCTGTCTATGCTGTGGGTTAGAACCGCACCCCATTGATTTGCGCTTGGCAACTGCCTTTCCGAAGTGCAAATTCGGGGGGAGGGAAAAACGGAGATTTTGGAGTAGTAGCGCTTAAGCATCATGCATACTAACTCAGCGGCACAGGTAGTAGTTTAGGGTGGCATTTAGTGCGCTGGCACGCGCCAAATGCCACCCTAAACTCTGTGAACGTCGCGTTTAGTGTCAAAACCTGATGTAAAGGGTGCGGATAGTGACTGAAGATTGCGTTTAGTGCTGGAAGAGATACAGCTAACGCAGTAGTAACGCGTTAGCTGTATTTTGTAACCTACAGTTTAGTGCGATCTAAAATCTTTTCCCGCGCAGATACAATCACTGGCACCACCATCTGGCCGGTTACATTCAGCGCAGTACGCCCCATATCCAGAATCGGATCAACTGCGAGTAGCAGGCCAACACCTTCAAGAGGTAAACCCAACGTAGACAGAGTCAGGGTAAGCATCACGGTAGCACCGGTCAAACCAGCGGTAGCTGCAGAACCAACGACTGCTACAAAGATAATCAGCAGATAATCAACAACACCTAGCTCAAGGCCAAAGAACTGAGCTACGAAAATCGCTGCAACAGCAGGGTAAATAGCCGCACAACCATCCATCTTTGTAGTTGCACCTAAGGAAGTAGCGAATGAACCGTAAGAGGCAGGGACACCAAGGTTTTCAGTGGCCACGTGCTGAGTCACAGGCAGAGTACCCAGGGAAGACCGAGATACAAAAGCTAACTGAATCGCTGGCCAAGCACCCTTATAGAACTGCAGTGCAGAGACACCATTCAGGCGCAGTAAGACAGGATAAATCAAACCACCGACGATGAACAACCCCACGTAAATAGCCAGTACAAACCAGCCCAGAGACGTAATCTTAGACCAACCGTAGGTGGCTACAGCCGTACCAATCAGACCAGCGGTACCGACTGGCGCCAAACGAATCACACCCCAGAGGATCTTCTGCAAAACCTTCAGAGTGGCTTCTGCGAATTCTAAGAATGGTTTCGCAGTGTCTTTTGCCTTTAAAGTTGCTATGCCTACCGCAATACCGATTAACAGAATCTGTAGCGCGTTGAATTTGAGTGAGGAAGTGACTTCACCTTCAACGAGTTTTGAACGGACTTCTAGGCCTAAGAAGTTGTTGGGGATAATGCCATTTATGAAGTCAGTCCAGCCACCTACACGTGAGGGAGCAGCAACTTCAGAGGCGGATACGGAAGTATTCAGCCCCGGTTCAAAAAGCAGACCCAGTCCGATACCTACAGAGACAGATAACAGAGCAGTGATAGCAAACCAGAGTAAGGTCTTTAAAGCTAAGCTAGTAGCATTTGCAACCCCGCGGAGATTATTGATTGATACCACCATGGCAACGAAGATGAGTGGGGGCACTAGCGCGAAAAGTAGGCTAACGAAGGAGGAACCCACCCAATTAAGAATGGCTACTAACCAAGGGAGGGGCTCTTCAGCAGTACCGAAAATAGTTGCTAAGTAGCCTAGACACATACCAATTGCCAGGCCCAGGAAAATTTGGACGGTAAATGATGGCATTTTCAGCCAGCGGTGCTTCGCTTGAGTGACCTGTTCTAGGTTAGTAGGCTGTGTCATGTGATTCCTTTATTGGTTCATAGGGGACTTTTGTAGTTCCGTTGGGTTTAACACCAGGAATTACTTTGGTATTCCAAGATTTTTCGTTTTGAGGGCTAGCTCACGATTATTTCCCGAGGGCGGTTTTCCGCGGCTGGTATTTTAGAAAAGTAAGGTTAAGAGAATGAAAGTTGCCCAGGAATAAACTATTCCTGGGCAACGTAAATTTTTCTGATCTAGGCGTCAGCAGCTACTGGACCACCGTAGATTGCATCGATTTCAGAAGCGAACTCACGCATCACTATCTGGCGTTTAACTTTCATAGAAGGCGTTAAGAATCCGTTTGCTTCAGTAAAATCAGTGTCCAAAACTGTGATCTTACGGATGGACTCAGCCCTGGAAACAGCTTCATTAGCGCGTTCGACTGCGCGGTGTAGTGCTTGGAGGACATCCGGATGTTGAGCAGCTTCAGAAACAGTCAGTGACGGTAAACCATGGTTAGCTAGCCAGCCGGGTAGCATTTCCGCATCCAAAGTAACTAGTGCAGCAATGAAAGGACGTTTATCCCCAACTACTACTACTTGAGAAACCAGCGGGTGTGCTCGCAAACTGTCTTCTAAAGCAGCTGGGGAAACGTTCTTTCCCCCAGCGGTCACGAGAAGTTCTTTAGCTCGCCCGGTGATACGCAGGTAGCCGTCACGGTCTAAGGAACCTAAGTCTCCGGTTTTAAACCAGCCGTTTTCAAATGCTTCTGCGGTGGCTTCTGGGTTATTGCGGTAACCGCGGAATACGGATGGTCCCTTAACTAAGATTTCACCCGTATCAGAAATCTTTACACCCACAGTAGAGATTGGGGGACCAACTGTTCCAATCTTAGAAAGGCGTGGAGTATTAACTGCCAGTGGGGCAGTGGTTTCAGTCAAACCATAGCCTTCCAAAACGGTTACACCCAGGCCACGGTAGAAATGTCCTAAACGTTCACCCAGTGGCCCGCCACCAGAAATCACGTACTTGCAGTGCCCACCCAGCAGGTCTTTGAGCTTACGGTAAACTAACGCGTCAGCCATTTGATGTTGAGCGCGTAGCGTTTTAGAAGGTCCCTCTGCAGTATCTAAAGCCCGAGAGTATGCAATTGCCGTTTTCGCAGCCCACCGGAAAGTACGAAGTTTCATTCCAGAAGCGGCAGACTGTTCAGCAGAGTTATAGATTTTTTCTAACACCCGAGGCACTGCCAGAAGGTAGGAAGGGCGGAATGATTCTAAATCATGCAGAAGGTTCTTAGTATCAGGAGTGTGCGCAAGCACCCCTCCACCAGTAAGCTGGAATACTTCTAAGAACCGCGCGTAAACGTGTGCGAGCGGTAGGAACAACAGCAGTCGAGAACGACGGTGATTAGCAATCTCAGCCATCCACTTATGCCCATTTTGAGCCAAAATAGTGAAGTTACCGTGAGTGAGCTCCACTCCTTTAGGCTTACCTGTGGTACCTGAAGTGTAAACCACGGTTGCCAGGTCAGTTATGGAAAGATTAGCTTGACGTTCGTCGACAGCAGACTGTGGAACGTCTTTTGATGCTGCTGTGATCTTTAAAATCGCTGAGTTATCCAAGGAAAGAATCTTTAGGCCGGCAGGTGCGTGTTCACGTGCAGCCATTACTAGCTGAGACATCACCATAGTTTCAGCAACAACCAGCTTTACTTGGGAATCGTTAAGGATATAGCCAATTTGATCTACAGAAGAAGTCTCATAAATGGGCACAACAACCAGACCCGCTGACCAGCCAGCTACGTCTAGCAGAGTCCACTCGTAACGGGTGTGGGACATAATGGCAATTGAATCGCCTGGCTGTAAGCCCAAGCCGATTAAACCACGAGCTACTACATTTACTTCTTCAAGGAAATCAGCGCAACTAATGTTACGCCAGTTCGCCCCCATCTGGGTTTTCCGGGCGATGATAGGGGACCTTGGGTTGCGTTCGGCACGCTGACGAATCCACCAGGGAATCGTCATGTGCATCTCAGACTTTTCTAGTACCGGACCATGCCACTCCAGTACCTCTGAAGGGGTGACTACGCCGGAAATATCGGTTTCCTCAGCCAACACAGGGGCCTGTTCTGCTCCCGAGTTTTCCATAAGAATCCTACTTACACTCAGTTGTACTGGCTTAGAAAACCAGTGGGTGGATTAAATAATCAACAAAAGTTTTCGTTCCGCCCTCGAGAAAAAATCAGGAGGGCGGAACCTGAAACTCCCCGTTTAAAAAGAACTGTTTAATTCAGTTCTTCACCTTCGCAGGTGCTTCACCCAAGGTGAAATCGCTAACCGTTACTTCTTCCTCAGCAGAAGTAACAATCTTGAACTCACCCTGAATATGGGTAACGCGAGCTAAGTCATCGCGAGAAGACTCCAAAAGTGGAACCAACGCAGCTGGAGCTTCCAAAGTCACGTTCAAATAAGGAGTGCGTGGGGAAACTTTAGCTTCAGACTTCACACGACGCAGACGTACCAACGCCTTAGAAGCCGCATCCAAAATAGCAGGGTTACCCGCAGCTACCTGCAGAGCGTCAGCGGTAGGCCAAGCAGCCTGGTGAACGGAACCAGGACGGTACCAAGACCAAACTTCTTCAGTTGCGAAAGGCAAGAATGGTGCAAACAAACGAACCATAGTGTCAACAACCAGCGCCAACGCAGAACGAGCCGACAAAGACTGGGCAGCACTCCACAAACCATCACGGTTGTACGCGCGTTCCTTAACCAATTCCAGGTAATCGTCACAGAAAGTCCAGAAGAAAGTTTCAGAAACTTCCAAAGCACGAGTGTAGTCAAAAGCTTCGAAAGCATTAGTAGCAGTTTCGATAACCTTAACTAGTTCACCGATAACAGAACGGTCAAGCTCTTCAGTGACGTTAATAGGATTCAAATCCAAATCAGCTTCAGACCCCATGGTCAAAGCAAACTTAGAAGCATTCAGAACCTTAATCGCCAGGCGGCGACCAATCTTCATCTGTGACTCGTCAAAAGCAGTATCGGTACCTAAACGAGCAGAAGCCGCCCAGTAGCGAACAGCATCAGAACCATGAGTTTCAAGCAAGCCCATGGGGGTAACCACATTACCCTTAGACTTAGACATCTTCTTACGGTCTGGATCCAGAATCCAACCGGAAAGTAACGCGTGCTTCCAAGGAAGTGCATCAAACTCCAGGTGTGCGCGCACAACCGTAGAGAACAGCCAGGTACGAATAATGTCATGTCCCTGCGGGCGAACGTCCATTGGGTAAACATTCTGGAATAGTTCTGCGTCAGTCAGCCACCCACCTGCGATCTGTGGAGTGAGGGAAGAAGTCGCCCAAGTATCCATAATGTCTACTTCAGCTGCGAAGCCACCCGGCTGGTCACGCTGGTCTTCAGTGAAACCGGGTGGAACGTCTGTGGTGGGATCAACTGGAAGCATGTCCTGGGTTGGAACTAAGACGTTATCGTAGTTAACAGTGCCGTCAGCTTCAATGCCGTACCACAGAGGCAACGGTACACCGAAGAAACGCTGACGAGAAATCAACCAGTCAGAGTTCAAACCCTTAACCCAGTTATCGTAACGAACCCGCATGTAATCTGGGTGGAAGTTAAGTTCTTCGCCGCGAGAAATCAGTTCATCCCGCAGTGGCATATGCGCGTTAGCACGGGTGAAGTCCTTACCACCGTTACGGATATACCACTGGCGGGAAGTAACAATTTCCAGAGGCTTATCGCCTTTTTCAAAGAAGTTGGTCATACGCTGAGTTGGGGTGGGATCGCCCAGCATTTCACCACTAGCTGCTAAATGCTCCACGATGGTCTTACGCGCGGTGAATGTAGTTGCCCCAGCGCAAGCAGCATAGAGTTCACGGCCAGCTGGATCAGTGATCCACTCTGGAGTTTCAGCTTCAATACGACCATTTTTTGCCAAGATAGACCGCAGTGGCAGTGCCAGCTCACGCCACCACTGTACGTCAGTCAGGTCACCGAAAGTACAGCACATGGCGATACCCGCACCCTTATCGATCTCAGCTGCGGGGTGCGCCAAAACTGGAACTTCCACATTGAACGCTGGGGAAGTAACAGTGGTGCCAAACAAATGCTGGTAGCGTTCGTCATCTGGGTGTGCTATTAGTGCTACACAAGCTGGAAGCAACTCAGGACGAGTGGTTTCAATAACGACGTCGGAGCCATCTGCAGCGTGGAACGCGAGTTTATGATAGAAACCTGGATATTCGCGGGCTTCTAGTTCTGCCTGGGCTACTGCAGTTTGGAAGGTGACATCCCACAGGCCCGGAGCAGCTGCCTGGTAGGCTTCTCCCTGTTCAAGATTAGAAAGGAAAGCTGCCTGAGCGACTTTCTGAGCTTTCGTGCCAATCGTCTGGTAGTGATGTTTCCAGTCTACGGAAAGACCCAGGCGACGCCAGAGTTCTTCGAATCCCTTTTCGTCTTCAATGGTGAGTTCTTGGCAGAGTTCAATGAAGTTTTTACGGGATACGGGTACTTGGTCGCGGTTCTTAATGGAGGTTGCGGAACCGCGGTGTGGTGGCTCAAAGTTAGGGTCGTATGGCAGGGAAGGGTCACAGCGAACACCGAAGTAGTTCTGTACTCGGCGTTCAGTTGGAAGCCCATTATCATCCCAACCCATTGGGTAAAAGACGTTCATGCCACGCATACGCTTGTAGCGGGCTACGGTGTCGGTGTGGGTGTAGGAAAATACGTGACCTACGTGCAGGGAGCCGGACACGGTCGGTGGAGGAGTGTCGATGGAGAACACTTCAGCGCGAGTGGTATCAGGGTTGAATGCATAAACATCTGAGGTGGCCCAATTTTCGGTCCACTTTCCTTCCAGTCCGTCCGCGGTTACCTTCTCAGGTACGGTTGGAGCAGGGAGGCGGGTCAGGTCGCTTGCATGAGAAGTCATTGAAACCGCGTCTTCCTTAAATAATCTGGTACTGTCACAGCATGAGACTGCAGACAGTTTTCTATCACCTTAAAATTTACCTGGTATTGTGTCAGTTTCCTAACTCTGTCTGAGTTTTGTCACAGGGGGCACAAATATTTTTTCCCGAGGGCGAAAAATCTTAGCTTTCCAAGGAATTCTGTAAGTTAACTTGCTTAATCACCCGCAGATTATGAGCGCGGCAGTATGCCTCAATCTTATGACTTGCTTCGCGTTCGCGGATAAGTTTCAGAATCTCATCATGTTCCGCAACAGAACGCACACACCACTCTAGGTTGTAACCATGGTTAGAGAAACGCTGGATCGCGTGGTGATCCCATTCTTGCTGCAAATGCATAGCCAGGCGAGGATTCGTACAACGCGATGCTAAGAGCCGGTGGAAACGGGCATTTAATTCTGAGAATTTCTGAGAAGAGAAATTTCGTTTCACTACTTCACGCATTTGCTCGTTCAACTGCTCAGCTTCAGAGATTTCAGAATCACTAAGACGCTGCACAGAAATACCAGTCACGTAGGCTTCGATAACAGCGAGGGTTTCAAAAGAAGCCAGAAGGTCCTCTTGCGAAACCGCCGTAACGACAGCACCCACATTCCGAGTAAAATCCACTAGGTTTTGGGCTTCTAAACGGCGAATAGCTTCGCGGACAGGGACAGCAGAAACACCATATTTACGTGCAAGACGATCTAATACCAGGCGGTCTCCTGGAACAAGTTCGCCTGAGAGAATCTCTTGTTGAATCTGCTGGTAAACGAAATCAGCTTTTGAAAATGATGTGTTGTTGGCAGGGAATGGCATGATGGGGTATTTATTTCTTTCCGAGGATCATGTCTTGCATCACGGCAGCGTCGACAGCTTCGACAGCAGAATGACGAGAACCTGCTGCTTGCATAGCTAGAAGACCAGCAATAGTAGTACCACCTGGAGAACAAACTTGATCAATCAGGTTCGCGGTACTCTTCGTACCAGTTTCAGTAGCTTCACGAACTAGCGTTGCACTGCCTAAAAACGCTTGGGTAACTATTCTACTGGCATTTGCTTTAGAAATACCGTATTTAACGCCAGCCATCGCAAAAGCATCAATTAAATCAAAAATCCAAGCGGGGGAACAGCCCGCCAATGCCGTGAAAATCGGAAGCTCAGACTCTTGGATTTGCATAGCTTCTCCGAAGGTACGTGCGAACTTTAAAGCCAGTTCGATATGCTCATCAGTGCAGTTCTGGCCGGGAACTATCGCAGTCATTGATGCTTGCACTGCCGCATTAACGTTAGGCATCATACGCAGAACCGGCACGTCAGAGCCGGCAGTCATCTGAATATCTTCTAGTTTCACGCCCGCGGCTAAAGAAATAACTAACGGTTGGTGTGTTTCTAAGACGGAGCGTAACTCTGCAAGTACAGCAAGGATATGCTGTGGCTTAACGCCTAATACCAGCACGTCAGATTGCTTTGCGACTTCCAAGTTAGAAACCAGGTAACGACCGGCAACACTTTTAGCTAGTGCTGGGCCAGAAATTCCTGATTTGTCGGTAATGAGACAGTTTTCACCAGTTAAGAATCCATTTGCGTGAGCACCTTTAACTAGCGCGCTAACCATATTTCCAGCTCCGATGAAACCAAACATTTCCTACGCTCTTTCAGTGCTTACCGACTGTGTGCACAAGGCGCATAACACGCCCCCAGTTATCCACAGGAAATCTGGCACAGACTACAGTTGCCAAAAAATCCTGCAGATAATAACAAGATGAATCCAGGATACTCAAAAAAACCACAAAGCACCCAAAAACCAGGAGTTTCTCGCCTGCTTAAACAAATCCGCATGTCTGCCTCTCCAGGAGCAGTAGTCGGGCTCACCCTCATGTGCATAGTAGTTTTAATCGTCTCTATTGGAACAAAAACCAACAGTCAAACAACTGCTATCGATACAACTCACCGCCCTCAAAAAATACAAACAGAACCCCCAGTTGAAACTCAACCAGCCCCAGAAGAAACCCAAACCATCACAATCTACATCTCCGGAGCAGTGAAAACCCCAGGAGTCTATGAGCTACCCGCACAAAGCCGCGTAATTGATGCAGTTAGAAAAGCACAAGAACTAACAGAAAATGCTGATGCAAATACTATTAACCTGGCGCAACCACTCTCTGACGGACAACACATCCACATCCCCGCCAAAGGGGAAAAACCCAAGCCGCCAACAGGAAATGCCAGCACTCAAAACATACCCACAAACACTTGCGTAGATTTAAAAACCGCCTCCCTCACAGAACTCACCAGCTTAAAAGGAATCGGCGAAAAAACCGCCCAACGAATCTTAGACTACCGCAACGAACACGGCATAAAACAACCCCAAGACCTATTAAATATCGACGGAATCGGCCAAAAAACCTATCGCCGTTTAGAAACTGGCTTATGTAAATAAAACGAAACAAAGGGAAAACCGTGGGAGTAAGAGAACAAGACAGCTACGACCTCAGCCTAGTTACACCAACCCTACTAATCTGGGCACTCGACTACCAAATCCTCCAAGGAATCAACGCAATAACCATAAGCATCGGCACCCTCGGGCTAATCATCATCCTCATTAGGCTAGTCAACCGCACTATCCAAAAACGACCTAAACATAGCGAAAGACTGGGAAACAATATCCACCTCCTACTTATAGCCACAGTTATCCTCAGTGTTCTCAACCTAACTGCCGCACACTTAGAAAAAATAGACCCGCAACGCCAGCACATCTCGACCAAATGTCTCAACCCCTGCACCCTGGAAGTACAAGCTACGAAAAGTGCGGTCCCCGTGAAAGGCTTCAAAAACACAGCCACCAAGTTCATTCTGCCAGTTTCCCTAATCAACCACCCACGCATAGAACTAAAACTCAGCGGAACAAAACTAGACGCCTATAAAACCAACGACATCTTAAAAGTCACGGGAAAACTCATCCCCCAAACTGAATCACCGTCCCTGGGAATCTTTAAAGTAAAACAAATAAAGTTAAAAACCACTAGTTTCGCGCATACAGTTTCCAACACATTCGACACCACCTCAGGTAAAACATCCCCAACCGACACGCCCAAAACCAACAGCGCTCGCGGAAAAAGCAACTCCCTTGGATTAGTAAAAGGTATGACCCTTGGCGATTTGACACTACTTACCCCCACAGAAATTCAAGCCATTCGCACGGCAGGAGCATCACATCTCGTAGCCATTTCCGGACTACACTTAGCCATTTTGCTGCAACTCTTAACTACTACACTTCCTGGGCGCCCTCGGGAAAAATCCCTCACAATACTTGCCATCCTCACCGCCGTCATTGCTGCCGTCGGATGGCAACCCTCCATCTTACGCGCAGCCTCAATGGCGGCAGTCTCCGTAGCCGCAACCCTCTTTAAACGACACTCACAAGGTATCAACAGCCTGGCATTAGTCTGCCTACTATGGCTTTCCTGCAACCCCTGGCTAGCACACTCCATCGGATTCATCCTCTCAGCCTTAGCGACCGCCACAGTAATTAGCGTGAACCTCTGGCAACAAAGACTTACACACTATGAAAACCCCAGCCTATTCGAACACTACCGACAAACCCTTATCACCATCATCGCCCTGCCGGTACTTACCCACCTGGTGACCGCTACCGCGACCGTTATCTTTCTAAACAGATACGCAACCTACGGAATCCTTACAAATATCCTAATCAGTGGATTCGTACCATTTATTACCGGCGGGGGAGTAATCGCAATTCTCACTGGAAACTTAAATACGCACCTGGGACAAGTATTCCTCTACATTGCGCAAACCGCAGCCAAATACGCACTGGGAATCATGGAACTAATTGCCACCCTGCCCGGGGCGCAGCTTGAAAACGAAAAAGCCTGGATAGCATTGGGAGCCCAATGGGGAATCGTCGTAAGCGGTTTGCTATTCCAAAAGGGTATGAGATGCTTAAAACATGGCTGTGAAATCAAAAAGCACTTCTAAAAAACGCTCCGCAGAATCAAACCTACCCAGCTGGCGCCAAATCAAACCCGCACCAGTGATTCTGTTACGCGCAGAAGAAAGCCTCTTCGCAGATCGTGCGGTATCACTCATCCGGAAGAACCTGTTAAAAGCCGACCCCGGAACTGAAATTTCAACCGTTGAAGCCGCTACATACGAGAGTGGACAACTGGCCGTAGCCGTATCACCCTCACTATTTGCAGAAAGCCGTTTCGTCTATATCCCGCAAGTAGAACAAGCAAATACCGCGCTGGTTGAAGACCTCCTCAAATATGTGACTACCCCAGAGCCACAAGTAGTCATCCTATTGCGCCATAATGGAGGCAATAGCGCGCGAAAACTACTTACCGAACTGCAGAACTTGCAAGTCCCCGCCTATATCGCACCAAAACTTGCCAACGACGGCGAACGCATTAAATGTGTGATCGATGAAGCACGCAGCCTAGGCGGACGTATCGACAACGACGCTGCTGCTGCACTAGTCCTGGCAATGCGTTCAGAACTGCCTGAAATCCTGGCAGTAGTTAGCCAGCTAGTATCTGACTACCCAGGTGAAGTTATCACTGCCAACCTAGTTGAAGAATACCAGGCAGGTAAACGCGAAGTGGATGGTTATGAAGTAGTGCAAGCTGCCATAGATGGCGACCTGGCAACCGCACTCACACACCTTCGTCACGCTCTTAGTTGTGGAGTAACCGGCCCTTCAATCACCGGGGCAATGGCTTTTAAACTACGCCAGCTTGCAAAAGTTTCTACGATTCCACGTCGCACAGCGTATGAGATGGGAATGGCACCATTTATGGTGCAAAAAACCCAAGGGAGCTTACGGACTTGGAACGAAATGGCATTACGTGAAGCTTTCCGTGCATGCGCGATTGCAGATGCGGAAGTTAAAGGCGAATCCCGCGACCCTGTTTACGCTTTAGAAAAACTCTTGATTACGGTGGCGCGACGCGGGAGTAAATTCTGAAAGAACTAATAGCATACTCGCTTTGATGAAATGCATTAAGAAAGAAAATCCTGATTTTCGGGTAATGTTTGGCAAGTTTTTAAGTGGCAGGTTGGAATGAACTGTTAGCAATATACAAGATAAAGTGCTTAACAAAAATCTCAACAGTATGTATAACCAGTATGCGCCTCATCAACGCCTTACCCCATTCAAAGACTACTGGAATTTAGATGAATGGCGTCCAGATGTTGGTTGTGCTAGGACTATCCTCACAAAATGTAATCCTTTGGAGTGCGATGAAAACTCTACAGTTGGTATTTATCATGCTATGCATTATGCCATTCGTAATGCTCTTGCCGTTTTCGTTCTATATTGTAGTTTTGTTGCTTGGGGTTGTTCTTTTACTAATGTTAAGTAGCCAGAAGGCAACAAATAAAGAAAAACAACAACTATCGACTCTTATTACTTGCGTTGCTCTTAGCATAGTTGGTTTTTATTGGTTATTCGAAAAGGCTATTGAACAAGCAGAAAGCGGAGGAGATAGCCTGCTAGCGTCAATTCCAACTCCACTTCTTTTGCGCCTCTAATCGTAGCGGTAATCTACTATATCTTGGCGTTGAGGAGCCTTTATCGGATAGGGTTCAGGAACAACAACGAGTAGTTGTAACTAGGAAGATTCTTTTCAGGAACTCGAACAGATATTGACTAACCTTACGCTTTATTACCCCCCTCCCGTTTGCACCTGCGAATCATTCTCACGAAGTGCAAACGGGAGGGGGTTTTATCTACCCCAGGCATTTGCACTTGGCTTTGACTGCTTGGGAGTGCAAATGCAAGGTGGTTGTGTAGAAGTATTTAGATAGGGGTTCCAAGGCGGTTTTCGTGATTTTCCTAAAACTTACAAAATGCTTTTTCAGCTAGGTAGATTGAGAAGCTAAGTATCCTATTTCTGTAGCGGGTTGTTCCTAGAAACAACGTAAGCGAAAACCGTGAAAATCGCTGGAAGAATTAAAATATAGTTCTGGATTGGGAAACTTGACTGTGTAACTTCCAAAATGATTGCGCCGAATAAACAGGCGAAGCTACTCCCCGCAAACACAGTGAAAACAATCATAGCCAGGGAGGATTTATACGTCGAGGCAGACTTAAAGAAAAGCGCTGCAATCGCCCAAGCACCTTGTTCAACAAGCATAAAGCCAAACATAACTAACAGAATCCCTTTTAAACTCCACACCAGGTTCATTGAACTATCCCAACTTTCAAAACTCAGAATCAGCCCCCACACGACGAAACTAATCAACACAAAAAATAAACTAGTTAAACGCAATGCCGTTTTTACCTGCTTGCGGGAAGCTCCCGCTAAGAAATTCAAACGCGGAAACTGTAAATAGAGTGGAAGCATTACCGCTGCTGAAGAAATCAAAGAAATGAGTATCCATAAGGCAGAAGGGGCTATCGTGTCAGGTGAGTCTTGCATAAAATAAGACCCCACGAAATTAATCAGAATATTACCTGTAAAAACGCCTAGTGAAATTAGTGAAAATCCCCAGTATAGTCGAAGATTCGTTAAGGTTAAATCGAAAGTATTAAAAGAGTGTTTTTGGTTCATCATAAATCCTTAAGCGACAGACGCTACAAAAGCATCCTGGAAAGAAAGGGACTGTTGTGCTAAATCCGGGTAAGACCCCAAAAGCTGCTGGGTAACCGACGTGTTTTTCACGACCAGTTCTGCAAAAGCACCAAGATCACGATGAGTTACGATCTGCTCAGCAGAGACAGCGGACTTAAAGGCGTTAATCCGCTCAGAACTACCTTGTAAAGATAAAAACTGGGCTCTTAGAGAATCTACACCGCCCTCGAAAACTAAACGACCGTTACGTAATACCCACACTTCACTACACAACTTTTCCAACTCTTCAACCATATGTGAAGAAAGAATGAAAGTACGCGGCTTCGGTCCATCCTCTATAGAAACCGCATTAACTTCAATAATCGCCTGATAAAGTGCATAGCGAGTCGGTACGTCTAAATGCGCTTGTACCTCGTCAAACAAAGTCACCTTAGAATGGACAGCTAAAGCGAATAATGCAAACAAAAGGTTAGCTTGGCCCGTGGAAAGTTTTTTAAAATTAGATTTCGGGTTAAACTGCAAATCAAAACGCTTTACTAACCGCTGATATAAATTCTCGTTCCAATCTGAACGCAGGCGTAGAAAAGCCAGTACATCCTTGATTCTGTAGTACGCAAACTCAGAAGCATCCCCTGCATAGAAAATTTCGCTTAAAAGTCTGTCTTGTGACGCGGGAGTTTCAGAAAGTAAAACCTGCCCAGCAGAGGGCAGTAAACGTCCACTGATTAGTCGCATTAAAGTGGTTTTACCACTGCCGTTTGGACCTAAAAGAGCAGTGATAGACCCAGGCTTACAATGACAAGAAAACTGCTCTAACGTCGCATGTATATTAGTTGGGTAAGTGAAACTCAAGTTAGTTAGTTCCATGATGATTATCCTGTTCAAGCTCTAAGTAGTTAGACACGAAGTTAAGGACTTCGTCTTTGTTGATCCCTAGGTCCAAAGCCGTTTGTAAAGCAGTGGAAAGTACCGTTTCAAAATAGGAATCCCGGCGTTGGGTGATGATTATCTGCTTAGCCTCAGCCGTAACAAACATTCCAATACCGCGACGTTTTTCGATTAAACCTTCTTCTAGAAGCAGGGCGAAAGCCTTACCTGCTGTTGCGGGATTAATCCTGAAAGTGGTGGCGTAAAGCGTGGTGGACATCAGCTGGTCGCCAGTGGAAAGCATACCTGTGAGGATTTTTAGGCGAATATCTTCGGCAATCTGTAAATAGATGGGTGTCGAGTCATCAAAGTTCAAGATTCGTTCACCTCCTTAAATGGTTCATTACTTAACTAATTAACCATGTAGGCGGGGTGGTGTCAAGAGTATTCAAAATAAAAACTAATTTCTGATCTTGGCTGATATCATCTATCTTATTTGCCCTTGGCAGTGTCTGGTTTAAAGCGCAAATGCAGGCGTTCATTGAACGCAACGCATGGGATAAACACGGTTATTAGTATTGACAAGGTGATTTTTATCTATACTGAATAACAAATCGCATCTACAGGTTATCTATTTGAAATACTTAGTTTTACGTTTATAAACAATGAAGTTACAGAATGAAAAAACTCGCAAAATAACTATTAGAAAGTGAAAGAAGTGGAAGCTAAGTTTAGGAAAATCCTAGGAGCTTTGTATCCAGAGACTGCAACAGAAAAATGGTTAATTGCAATCGGCTTCGTACTATTACCAAACGCCTACATTGAGGGAAGCGGAACCTACCCATTTTACGGATCTGAAACGATACTAATCGCCATAAGCGTGACTTCGATCCTCGCGCCGTTTGTATTCCTTTTAGTTGCAAACTATGTATCTGAACTAAAAACGAAGATTTATCTTACCCAATTTGGTTTTGGCCTGGTCGATGGACTTTTCATCGGACAACTCGTAACCATGTTCCTTTTAGGAACCTACGGCGTAGTAATGTTTTTGCTATTCTGCGTAGCCCTCTACTGTTACCTTAAACTAGCGCAAAGAGTGCTTAGTGAAGCCAGGCAAGCATAGAAAATAAAATAGTTGTGGGGTGTGCACTTAAAGTGCACACCCCACAACTATTTAAGAGAAAATCACATCTTAGCGATCTGCTGTGCCAGCTTAGACTGACGGTTAGCAGCCTGGTTGCGGTGGATTACACCCTTAGAAGCTGCCTTATCGAGCTTCTTGCCAGCCAGGCGCAAAGCAGCTTCAGCAGCTTCACGATCACCAGCAACGATTGCTTCACGAACGCGACGTACGAAAGTCTTAAGTTCAGACTTTACAGCCTTGTTGCGGATGCGACGCTTTTCGTTGGTCTTGATGCGCTTCATCTGGGACTTGATATTTGCCACAGTACTTACTCTCTTTTTGTTAGATTACAGGGTCGGTTGAGGGCTTGCTGGGTCTAGACAACTCAGTGGGGGACACTCGAGAATATGGCAAACAACCCAGCGTGGTCCCAAGCCCGACCAGGCTTGAATCCACTAGCAATACTAGCAGGAAAACCGCTTAAATCCACGCCCTAAACTAAATAAAATAGGTGAAGCCAATCACCGCCACAAGCACTAACAACAACAGTCACTAAACTAAGCGCCAACTAACAGCCCAATAAGAGCCAAAATACTAATAAAAAACATCACCGGCATCGACAAAAAGCCCAGAATAAACAAAATCAGTGTTGGGCGCAGATCATGATTAAACCAATCGCCCTCGTAAACACCCCCAGCTAACTGACGCAACGCCCGTTGCCCAGCTTCAATACCAGGCAAAAACCGAGCCCGCCTATCAGCAAACTCAGCTCGTGCAGCTGCCACAGCCTCGGCCTCACTCCGCGCGAAAGAGTTAAGCTGATCTGTGGGGCTAGCCGGGGATTCTGGAAAAATAAGCTGCGCTCCTGAAAGAGAAACCACCTGCGCGGGACCTGATTTAGCTAAACGTTTTAAAAGGTCTTGACGACGCCAGGTAAACAAACCCAAAACAACCAGTGACATAATACTGGCACCTAAAGCGAACTTCCACGCAACTGAAGCAGACCCCTGCATGGCTAATAGCACTAACACAGTAGCTGTTAGAGAACTAAGCAAACCCAATCGAATCAATAAGGTGCCGGGCAGACGGATAATAGCCGAAAGAAAACGAGCGCCGGTATCAAGCGCTACAATCTTTACCTGTGTAGCTTTTTCGTATGCGTTCTGAGAGCCAAAACCACCAGGGGAAAAAGCTTGGTTTTTCACGAAATCATCTTCGTACATCAATAGTCCTCTCAATAGCTGAAACTGGGCTGGTTTTCAGTAATCAACTAAACTAATACTAAGTATAGAAACAGTACCTGGGAGGAACCTTGGAAAACTCCGAAATAATCGGAATGCCGGCACTACGTTCGGCGTTGAAAGTTATCTACACTCCTGGGATTACCCTCGCTACCCCTATCGGACTGCGCAATGACCCGCAGGCAACACTGGTTTTACAACGCGGTAAGGAAATAAACGCGCAATTCGATGAGGCACTAAATTATTTGGATCCGTTTGACCGACGCGACTATCTGGAATGGTTGGAAACTGAAGCGGGAGAGGAGTTTAAGCGCTGGCGTCTACGTGGGTTTGCGATGGCTGCGGCGTTAGAAAGTTTAGAAACAGGTTGGGATCAAGACGATACGAAGCTAATACAACAAGGAACGCCGGCGCAAGTGCAGGCGGCTGTGGATCGTGCTTGGTGGTGGGATCATAACCGGCATTGGCTGTTGGTGTTCGCGGGAATTGTTTTGACTGCGGGGTTTATGACGATGGGGCCGAATATGAGTACTGGGCTGTGGGCTGTAGTGCTGGGACTATTAGGATTAACCGGTGTCGCGTTGGTAGCGTATGCGGCTAGTTTCTGGCCCCGTTGGCAGCTGCGCAGGGTGGCTGCTGAATATGGAATTAGCTTAGATTTCAATGAAGAAGAGGTGGAAGAAACGCTGGCGGAAGAACCACTTTGGATTATTCCCGAGGGCGGTTCAGCATTGACTTCCGCAAAGATATTAAACTTCGCGAACTGGGTGATGTTAGCCCAACCTAGTGGGGATTATTTGCTGGACCTAACCCCTTCAGAGTTGAACCAGGTGGTAACTACTGAACGGCGTCAGAAGATTGTGGAAACCGCCCTCGGCTGGGAAGAAAAGCAGCGCTTCGCTAAAGCACGCCGGGAAGAAATGCGTAGGGGAATGATAATCGACCCGCAGTAATTGTATTTTAGGGCGGAATGTGCCACATCTACTTTAATTAATTCGCTCTAAACAGCTGGACATGCGAAAATTGCTCTGAATGTTCAAAATCATAAGGTAGGTACAAGTGTCACCAGTTGTTAGCGAGGCGCAGGCTAAGTATATTCAGCCTGCTGCAACTGCTCCGGAGCTCATCCGTAACTTCTGCATTATCGCTCATATTGACCACGGTAAGTCCACTTTGGCTGACCGTATGTTGCAGAAAACCGGCGTAGTTCAGCAACGTGATATGCGTGACCAGTACCTGGACCGCATGGACATTGAACGCGAACGTGGTATCACCATTAAGTCTCAGGCAGTTCGTATGCCGTGGGAGCTTGAAGGGACCGGCTACGCGTTGAATATGATTGACACTCCGGGACACGTGGACTTCACCTATGAAGTGTCGCGTTCTTTAGCTGCTTGTGAAGGTGCAGTGTTGCTAGTTGACGCTGCCCAAGGTATTGAAGCGCAGACTCTGGCGAACCTTTACTTGGCAATGAGCAACGACCTGGAAATCATTCCAGTGTTGAATAAGATTGACCTACCCAGCGCCCAGCCTGAAAAATATGCGGCAGAAATTGCGAACCTGATTGGCTGTAATGAAGAAGATATTCTGAAGGTTTCCGGTAAAACCGGCGAAGGTGTAGAAGAACTGCTGGACGAAATCGTGCGTCGAATCCCATCTCCTAAAGGTGATAAGGATAAGCCTGCTCGCGCGTTGATTTTCGACTCCGTTTATGACATTTACCGTGGTGTAGTTACTTATGTTCGTGTAGTTGACGGCACTTTGAATCCGCGTGAACGTATTAAGATGATATCTACTGCGGCTTCTCACGAGGTTTTGGAAATAGGCGTTATTTCTCCGGAACCTGCTTCTACTAAAGGTTTGTCCGTCGGTGAAGTAGGTTACCTGATTACGGGTGTTAAGGACGTGCGCCAATCTAAGGTAGGCGATACGGTAACTACTGCTATTCGCGGTGCAGAAATCCCACTGGCTGGTTATGAAGAGCCTAAGCCAATGGTTTACTCTGGTCTGTACCCAATTGATGGTTCGGACTTCCCGAACCTGCGTGAGGCTTTAGAAAAACTCCAACTTAATGACGCGGCACTTACTTTCGAACCAGAATCCTCAGCTGCTCTGGGCTTCGGTTTCCGTTGTGGTTTCTTAGGGTTGCTGCACTTGGAAATCGTGCGTGAGAGATTGGAACGTGAGTTTAATCTTTCTTTGATTGCAACTGCTCCAAACGTTATCTACCGTGTGGTGGCTGAAGACCGTTCTGAAATTGTGGTTACTAACCCAAGTGAATACCCATCCGGGAAGGTACATGAAGTGCTGGAACCTGTTGTACGTTCCACGATTCTTACCCCTAAGGAATTTGTAGGTTCAGTCATGGAATTGTGCCAGGCACGTCGAGGCATTATGGGCGGTATGGACTATATTTCTGAAGACCGTGTAGAACTGCACTACACTTTGCCGCTGGCAGAAATCGTTTTTGACTTCTTTGATTCTTTGAAGTCTCGTACCCGCGGTTATGCTTCCTTGGATTACGAGCCAGCGGGGGAACAGGCTGCTGACTTGGTGCGCGTTGATATTTTACTTAACGGTGAGCAGGTGGATGCTTTCTCTGCGATTGTTCACAAGGATGCCGCTTATTCCTATGGCGTGAAGCTGACAAAGAAGTTGAAGGAACTCATTCCTCGTCAGCAGTTCGAAGTCCCCGTGCAGGCTGCGGTAGGTTCTCGTGTGATTGCACGTGAGACTATTAAAGCATTGCGTAAGGATATGCTGGCTAAATGCTATGGTGGCGATATTACTCGTAAGCGTAAGCTGCTGGAAAAGCAGAAGGAAGGTAAGAAGCGTATGAAGTCCATTGGCCGTGTAGACGTGCCACAGGAAGCTTTCATTGCTGCTTTAACTTCTGAAGCACCACAGGGGAAGAACTAGTATGGAAAATGAAAAAACTCCTTTCATTGCCCGTGTGAAGTCCTTTACCCGTCGCGGTCGGGAACTGAACCCGGGGATTCAACGCACCTGGGATCAATACGCTGATCAGTATGTGATTGATGTGCCGCGTGCAGAAGGATACACCACGGTAGCGGATGGTTTCCGCCTGGACTTGGAAGCTACTTTTGGTCGTATAGCGCCTTTGGTTGTTGAAATCGGTCCTGGTAATGGTGAACAGATTGTTGCTTACGCTAAAGAACACCCAGAAATGAACTTTTTAGCTTTTGAAGTTTACCGTCAAGGCATTGGTAAAACTATTGCGCGGGCAGTAGCTGCGGGGGTAACTAATATTCGTCTGGTGGAAGCTGATGCTGCTCAAGCACTGCCAATCATGTTAGCTGATGGGGTAGCGACGGAAGTGTGGGTTTTCTTCCCCGACCCTTGGCGTAAGTCAAAGCATCATAAGCGTCGTTTGGTTAACCCAAAGTTTGCGGAAGAGGTTGCTCGTCTGCTTAAAGATGGGGGAACTTGGCGTTTAGCAACTGACTGGCAAAACTATGCTTGGCAGATGCGAGATGTAGTTGAAGGCTGTGCGTTTTTTAAGAATCCGCATTTGGGGGAGCGCCCTGATCCTGAGGAAGAAGATGCTACTCGTGGTGGCTACGCACCTCGTTTTGAGGGGCGCGTGAAGACTCATTTTGAGAATCGTGGGGATCGCCAGGGACGGGATTCTTATGATATTGTTGGCGTTCGCCTGCCACGCGTTTAACTCGAAACGGTAAACACTGTGACTCCTGTACTTCCGGAAGGCATCGCCTGGCCGGCAGATGGCGTACCCGACCCTGCTGTAGTGGGAAAGACTTCTAAAAATCTTTCCCTTTACATTCATGTGCCTTTTTGTAAAGTGCGTTGCGGATACTGCGATTTTAATACTTATACGGTTGGCTTTGGTGAAGGAGCGGATATAAGCTCCTATCATCAGAGCGTTTTCCGTGAGATTGATTTAGCGGCGCAAGTTTTAGCTCCTTACGAGCATAATCCTGTGCAATCAGTTTTTGTAGGTGGGGGAACCCCAACGATGCTGGATGCTCAGCATTTAGCAGAGGTGCTAGGATACGCGCGCACAAAGTTTAGTTTCGCACCTAACTGTGAGGTAACTACTGAAGCGAATCCTGATTCTGTAGATGCGCGTAGTTTAGAAACATTAGCTGCTGGTGGTTTCACGCGTGTGTCGTTTGGTATGCAGTCTGCGGTTAAGCAGGTTTTGCGTACTCTTGATCGCACTCATGATCCGAAGCGGATTCAGCGTGTTGTGAAGTGGGCGCAACAAGCCGGTATGGATACTTCACTGGATTTGATTTACGGAACTCCTGGGGAATCCTTGGTGGATTGGGAAGCGTCTTTGTCAGCCGCGTTGTCCGCTGGAACTGAGCATATTTCCACTTACGCGTTGGTGATTGAAGAGGGCACTAAGATGTGGAAGGATGTGCAGCGCGGTCATTTACCGATGCCTGATCCGGATGATGAGGCTGCGAAATATGAGCTGGCAGATTTGTTACTTTCTGAAGCGGGGTTTGCTTGGTATGAGATTTCTAATTGGGCGCGTTTAGAACCGGGTGAGTCCTCAGGTACTACTCAGCTTACTTATGCTTCCGTGCATAATTTAGCTTATTGGCGTGACGATGACTGGTGGGGGATTGGCCCGGGTGCACACTCGCACTTAGGTAACCTACGCTGGTGGAATCGCAAGCACCCACGCGCTTGGGCAGATGCTTTAGGACGGGGAGAATCGTTTTTGTCACCGGCACAAGCGGGTGAGGAATTAACTGCGGCAGAGCGTAGTTTAGAGCGGTTTTTACTGCAGATTCGTACTGCTGACGGGTTGGGTCTGAGTGAAGTGGATCCGGATTTACGAGGGCGGATTCCGGCACTTGTTGGTCAAGAATTGCTGACTTTAACAGGAAATCCGAATCAAGGGGATGCGGTTTTACAACTTACTTTACAAGGACGCCTCTTAGCGGATTACGTCACCCGCGAACTCACTGTTTAACTCCCGCGTTTCGTCTGCGCGCGAATCGCAACTCGCGCGTTTTGAAGGTTAGCCATGACAAATGTCATGGCTAAAAATAGTTAAAAGCATACTTCAAATAGCCGCTTGCGAACAGCAGACTAGAAGTATGGAAACACTTTTCACAGATGAAGCTTCTTTAGCTTTGCAAGCTAAAGAAGTCACTAAAACTTTTGGTGAGAAAACAGCGGTAAATAGCTTAACGTTAGAAATTAAACAAGGCGAAATTGTAGCTTTGCTGGGGCACAATGGTGCGGGCAAAACCACTCTGTTAGATATGTGTTTGGGATTGCAAACACCAAACGCAGGGCACACCCGCCTCTTTGGCTTAAAACCAGGTGAAGCACTCAGCCGTTCTTTAGCTGGAGCTATGCAACAAGCCGGTGGACTGCTGGTGGACTATAAGGTGGAAACTTTTTTAAAATGCGTGGCAAGCACTTATACGAATCCGCTGGGAATGGAAGAACTGCTGGAAGTCACTGACTTAACACAGCTACGTCAGAAGAAAATTGTGAAACTATCAGGCGGAGAACAACAACGAGTTCGTTTCGCCACTGCTCTGGTAGGTAACCCCCAGCTGCTGATTCTTGATGAGCCGACAAGCGGTATGGATGCGGTGGCGCGCAAAACATTCTGGGAACTAATGCAACGTTTCGCCGATCAGGGGAAAACTATTATTTTTGCTACTCATTACTTGGCCGAAGCCGAAGCTTTCGCTGAGCGCACAGTGATTATGAAAGATGGGCAAATCCTCATTGATGATCTCACAGCTAATATTCGCCGCAACTTCCAAGAGCAAATACTCCACATCAGATTCACAGATGAGAGCGCAAACGCAGTTGCGAAAACTCTAGTTGAAAAATTCGCCGGCCACATCACCAGCTATCAGGTAAAACCGCAGTCATTAGAACTTAGCGGCAAAGACTTTGACGCAGTAGCCCGCTACCTGTTGGACCAGCCCCAAGCCTACGGGCTGGAACTAACTAACACTAGTTTGGAAGAAATCTACACTCGCCTAGTTGGTCATGCAAAAGAGGGAAGTGAAAACTGATGAAAACCCTAGCAGAGATTAAAAAGATCCCTACCTCGAATGGTTTCAAAGGGTTCGGAAAAAACGCCCTCGTCGCCTTTCAAAAAGTCGCTGCGCACCCACTAAACTTAATTTTTGCCGTTGGTTTGCCAGTAATGATGTACCTGATTTTTGGAGTGGGGAAAGAATATAGCAGTATCGAACTGCCACATGCCAACGTTTCCGCGCAAATAATGGTTAATATGGCATTCTACGGGGTAGCTGTCGCCGGATCCTCAGTGGCAGCAGGTATTACCCTAGAACGCGCTAACGGCGTTTCGCGTTTATTTTCCCTCACCCCCATGTCGCCCCTAGCTTTTTTACTTACGCGTGTTGTCGCGTCGCTAACCATAATCACACTGGCGATCCTAACTACCTTTACTGTAGGGGCATATACGGATGCAAAAATGGAGCCACTGGTCTGGGGTATAACCGGAGTATTACTCTTAGCTAGTGCATTGCTGGCAACCCTCATGGGGTTAGCCTTCGGTTTCTTACTGCGCTCTGACGCTGCCTATGCGGGGGTCTCAGGACTAACCGTAATATCTGCATTTTTAGGAGGTATCTTCATCCCACTTGAGCAGATGGCGAGCTTTGTGCAAGACCTGGCACCGTTTAGCCCTCTCTACGGTGGTATCCGCCTAGTTTCCTACCCCATTTACGGTGAAGGTTTTGAATGGGGCTGGGTAACTAACCTACTGGTCTGGATGCTTATATTTGCACTCCTAGCCTGGATGGGAAATAAGCGTGATACGGGACGCTGAAACTACCAGTAGACTTAAACAAGGACTAGGAAAGGAACTGATATGCGTAACTGGAAGTTACAAGCCGATCCGTCAGAAACTAAAAGTGTCTTAGCGCATTCAGCTCCTTTCCTAGTATTCTTAGGATTCCCACTAGTAGCCGCCTCACAACAAGGAACAGGCAGCTTAACCTGGTATCTAGTCGTAGTCAGTACCTTAATCTACGCGGTAATCTACCTGCTGACTGCTGTAGCTCTCCCCATCGCACCGCGTTCCTCCAAAGTTACCAAACGGTTTATTACCTGGCAGGTTTCTTTCGCAGTATTCACAGTGCTTTACATGCTGTTAATTCATCTGGTCGGAGGAATCGGGATTGTATTCTTCCTCAGTTACTTTCTGAGCCTGTGGATTCTCCAAGCGCTGAAACCGCTCCTATTACCCGGAGCTCTTTTAACTGTTGCTCTGGCCACAGTTACAGCTTTTCTAATTCCAGGGGAAATCAAGTTCAGCCCGCTGATTTTGTTACTTGCGGGATTCACTGTTTTCATGTCCCGCAGAGCAATCGACCTAGACAACCAAGGTAGAGAAAACGCTGCGAAAGAGCTCTTATACGCCCAAGAGAAAGAACGAAATCGCATTAGTGCTGACCTGCATGACGTTTTAGGGCAGACCCTCACGGCACTTAGTCTAAAAGCTGAATTAGCTGAGAAACTCCTGGAGGCTGAACAAACTGAAAAAGTCGCTGGGCAGTTAAAACAACTACAAGACTTAACTCGTAAAGCCTTAAACGAAGTCCGCGCAGTAGTTGCTGCCAACCGCGCACTCGATTTAGAAGCAGAAATCCAAAACTGCATGGGGATCTGCGAAACAGCGGGCATCAAACTGCTCCTGAGGGCGGAATATGCAACCCAGTCCGCACAGTTACAAACTATCAGCGCCTACGTGCTACGTGAAGCCATCACAAACGCGCTACGTCACGCTTCACCAACCGAAATCGCGGTTACAATCGACGCAACTCACATTCAGGTAACTAACGATATTAACAGCGTGAAAAACTCAGCCGGAACCGGACTAGGTATTGACTCTCTTAAACAACGCGTTGGCAACCTAGGGAAAGTAAGCGCAGAACAAACCCAAAACCAGTGGATACTAGAAGTTAGTTTCCACCAAGCCTAAATATACTAAAGAAGATAAGCATGCTGAAAGTATTACTCGTAGACGACCAAAACCTGGTCAGAGAAGCACTTGCCGCTCTCCTTGAACTCACAGGAGAAGTAGAAGTCAGCGCTCAAGCTAGCAACGGGAATCAAGCCCTGGAACTACTAGAACAACACCCAGAAATCGACATTCTACTCACAGACATCGAAATGCCTGAAATGGATGGGCTTTCGCTATGCGAAAACGCCCAAAAACTCTACCCACAGCTGCTAGTCTGCATTTTAACTACCTTCGGTCGTTCCGGCTACGTTCAAAGAGCATTAAGCGCAGGGGCACGGGGATTCTTAGTTAAAGACGCTCCCTCAAAAGAATTAGTCACCGCCCTCGAAAAAATCAAAGCCGGGCAAAAAGTTATCGACCCGCAACTTGCTGTAGAAGCCCTCAGCCTACCCAACAGTCCATTCACCCAAAGAGAAAAGGAAATTCTCACAGCCTTCACAGACTCTGCCACAGTTGCAGAAGTCGCTGCAAAACTCTTTCTCAGCCCAGGAACCGTACGCAACCACATTTCCAATATTATTTCGAAAACAAATGCGAAAAACCGGGCAGAAGCTGCCCGGATCGCGAAAGAAAATGGTTGGATCTAGAATCAGGAAATAAACTGAGCGTACTTTTCCTTATCGAAAACTAAATCTAGCTCTCCTAGATACTCACGAGCACCCGCCTCACTGCAAATATCACGCTTAAAACGATACAAGCCATCTTCCATATCGAAAGACCATAAACCACCCATATCATAGTGAGTTTTACCCTGCTCTAAAGCAAACTTTACACACTCGATATTCAACTGCACACTAGGATTCAAATTACGCATCTCATTTCCCGAAGCCGCAAACAAGTACATTGACTTCTCACCGTAATTAACTAGCAGGGTAGAAGCCAAAGGCTGCCCCTCAGCACTTTGCGTAATCACAATATAGGCACAATCTTTAAAGCCTTCTAAAATACGCGCATAGTAATCCTTCGGGCGAATACCAAACCCTTGACGTTCACCCGTAACCTTATATAAATCATAGAAAGTATCGTAAGCGTCCCCAATCTGCGGATCAGCTGCCGAAACAAAACGCGTCGTTAAACCACCGCGGTAGGACTTATTTAACTTACCGCGGAATCGCGAAGAAAAGCCTGCTAAAATCTCCTCAAAAGAACGATTATTAAAATGTAAAATCATTGTCAAAGGGGGGTTAGTAAATGCATGCTTATCCTCAACTTCAGTTGACTTTACCACCAGGTCCAGTTTACGTAAATCAGCGACTAAAACCGGGTCATAAGCAACCGCAGGATCCATACGTAAAAGAAAACCATTGCGCGCCTGCGCAACCTGTTTAGCCTCTTCTAAAAGCTGCTCGAAAAGTTTAACGTCATACAGGTCCATAACTGGGCCACGGTTAGCGTAAAGCAGAGCGCCGCCTACAGGATTATTGATCGACAGAATCTGCATACCTGCAGTGATGTGTCCTGTCTCATCACGTAAAATCACATAATCAGCAGTCCAAGTATTTTTAACATGCGCCCAAGCCGGAGCCTGCATCAGAGTGCCGTACCTATGGTTAGCTACAAAATCGTTGAATTCCAGCACTTCGGGGTGGTTTGAAGCAGGGGACAAAAGAACAGTCATGGGGAAACTAAACCTGATACTCGGTAAATAAATAACTAGTTTAGTTTAACATTCCTACGTATAAAAATGACGTTAGAGAACATCGTGGCAACTATTAAATAATGCGCACTTTCTTTAACTCTGTTAGGTTGGAAGAGATAATGTTAGCTACTTTTAGGTATTTATGTCGTTACTGAAGAATAGTTCGAAAAAGCAAGTTTTCTCATCCTCGGGTTCTGAAACCGCTAACCGTGCAGCCCACTTCTTAAAAGATTTAGACGAATATCCACATAATATTCACCCCGCCCTGGTTCCAGGGGTTTCCATCGAAGACCAGAAAATCCGTTACGGTATCGATAAACCACTTCTAATCGGCGTTGCCAGCCTAGTTATCGGATTTATTCTTTGGGGTATTTTCTCTCCACAATCGGTGCTTACTACGTCTTCAGCCGCATTGAATTGGACCATGCTTAATATGGGTTGGTTGTTTAACTCATTAGCGATTTTCCTTCCCGTATTCCTTCTTACCATTGGTTTCTCACGTTTCGGAAAGATTCCTTTGGGCTTGGATGGGGAAGAACCCCAGTATTCCACCCTTTCTTGGGCAGCGATGTTGTTCGGCGCAGGCATAGGAATTGGCATTATTTTCTTTGGCGCGTTAGAACCCCTTACTTTCTACCTTTCCCCACTTCCAGGCACTTACGAGGGCGTATCTAGCGCAGCTATCCGCGGCGCGCTAGCGCAATCTGCATTACACTGGGGTCCAACCGCTTGGGCATTTTACGGAATCGTTGGTCTTGCGATTGGATACGTATCTTTCCGTAAGGGACGCGTGCCTTTGATGTCTTCTATTCTCACGCCCGTTTTCGGTGGGGAATCAACTTCCGTCTGGGCTAGATTAGTAGACGGCATGGCCATCATTGCAACGCTTTTTGGTACCGCAGCTTCACTGGGGATCGGAGCAATGCAGATTACTTCCGGTGTGAAACTGGTTTCCGGCTGGTCTGATCTAGGAAATGCTTTTGCGATTGGACTAATCGTAGTCCTTACTATTGGAACTATCATTTCCGCGGTTTCTGGTGTTGGTAAAGGTATTCGCCGTCTCTCCAACATTAATTTGGCGCTTGCCGTTATCTTGGCGTTATTTTTCTTCATCGCGGGTCCAACCGTTTTTATTATTACGATCCTGCCGGGTGTGATCGCGGAGTACTTTAATCAGTTACCCACTATGCTGGGGGCAACTATGGCTGATTCTCCTCAAACGCAGGTTTTCCTGTCTGGTTGGACTACTTTTTATTGGGCTTGGTGGGTTTCCTGGGCTCCATTCGTAGGGGTTTTCACTGCGAAAATCTCTAAGGGACGTACTATCCGCCAGTTCGTAACCGGGGTACTTTTTATTCCTTCTAGCATCATTATCGTGGCCTTCACTTTCCTAGGTGGTACTGCGATTTTCAAGCAGCGGGAACTGCAGGAACTGGCAGTAGGTAATGATATAAGTATGCTTCCTCCATCTGAGGAAGTGTTCTTCCGGGTATTAGATTACTTGCCGGGAGCTACCGTGATTGCGCCGGTTGTAATGCTGATGCTGGCAGTCTTTTTTATTACTTCTTCTGATTCTGCATCTTTGGTGAACTCTCAGCTGTCGCAAAAGGGTAATCCAGAACCTAATCGTTGGATTACTGGTTTTTGGGCTGTACTTATGGCGGGTATCGCGGTGGTGATTTTGCTGATGGGTGGCAAAACTGCACTGTCTGGATTACAGAATTTAGTTACGGTTACGGCTTTGCCTTTCTCTGTGATTATTGTGTTGATGTGTTTTGCCTTGGTTAAAGAATTGCGTACTGACCCAATGATGATTCGTGAGCACTACGAGCAGACCGCGATTTCTAATGCGGTTCGTTACGGTATTGAAGAACACGGTGATAATTTTGAACTTGCTGTGGAACCCGTAGATCCGGAATCTGATCGCGGTGTGGGTAATGATTTTGACTCGACTGCGGAAGAATATACTGATTGGTATATTCGTACCGATGAGGATGGTAATCCGGTGGAATATGATTACGAGCAGGGCGCTTATATTGATCCTGAGACGGGTGAACCTGAGAATAAGTCCGAGTAAGTCTTTTTCTCTGCTATCGTTGCAATAATGAGTATAAGAAAGTAGCAGGAAATGATTCTCGAAGATTACTTGACTCGGAACGAGCAGCTGGTACAAGACCAGCAGATGACTGTTTGTTTCCGTCCGGAAACCCGTAGGCAGCTGGCAGAACGTGGGCAGAAGCCTTTACTGGCGTTGGTTACTTGCGCGGATTCCCGAGTTATTCCTGAGGTGGTTTTTAATGCGCAACTGGGAGAAATCCTGGTGGGGCGTAATGCTGGGAATACGATTAGTGAGGCTGAATACGCGACGATTCACTATGGAGTGTTCAGTTTGGGAATTACTGAGATTGTGGTTTTGGGACATTCTGGCTGTGGCGCAGTGACCGCGGCAGTTTCAGGGGAGACTGACCCGTATTTGCAGACCGTTTTAGATAGGATTCGCGAGGGCGTTCGAGCAGAATCTTCTCTTGAAACGACGGCAGACATTACCGCAGATGAAGCTATTCGTTTGAATATATTGCATCAGGTTAAGGTATTGGAAACTCATGCGGCTTTAGAGCAGCTTTGTAAAATTGGGCAGTTGCGAGTTACTGGCTTGTACTATGATCAACACACGGGATTATTACAGAAACTGAATTAACAGTTAGAGGAGTAAACACATGCTTAAAGTAATCGGTTGTAATAACCACTTGGGGGAAACTGCCCCTGGATTAGCTGGTAACCTCACCCGCTTGCAGGAACTCAACCCGCAGCTGGATTTAGAAGTAGTCGCTGAAACAGTTTGTGAACATGTAAAGAATGATCCACGTTTGAAGAACTTTGAATCAGTTGTAGCTACTTCTGAAAACTTAGCTAAAGTTTCTCAGGAAAAACATGCTGAGAAGCTAACCCCTCTGCATATTTTGGGTGATCACGCAGCTGCCATGGGAACTGTAGCTGCTGCTTCTGCTTCAGTAGAAACCTTAGGGGTAATCTGGATTGACGCGCACGCTGATATTAATACTGAAAGCACGACGCCTTCAGGACATATTCACGGTATGCCAATCGCTGCGTTGTTGGGGATTACTGAATCTGTGGAATTAAACGATCTGCATTTTGCTGGCCCGAAGTTTAAGCCAGAGCATATGGTTTATATTGGGTTGCGTGACGTTGATCCAGGTGAAAAAGTTTACTTAGAGAAACTGGGGATTTTGCACTACTACTGGGATGAAGTAGTAGAACGTGGGTTAGCAGCCTGTTTGGAAGAGATTGTCAAACATTTCCAGGCAGTTGATCGAGTGCACGTTTCATTGGACTTAGATTCTATGGATCCTGAGTTGATTCCGGGAGTGAGTGTGCCTGTGCCAGGAGGGTTCACACCAGCGGATACACACCAGATTTTACGCGCGCTGTTGGAAAATACCTCTGTTTGTTCTTTGGATTTAGTTGAATATAATCCAGAACTAGATGTTGATGACGTAAGTGCAAAATATGTTTTGGAAACGGTAGAGCTAATCCGCGAATACTACAAGTAACTTTAAGGAAAAGCAGTTTTGGGGTAGGTTTTATCAAAAAACCTACCCCAAAGTACTGTTTGCTGTAGATAATTTCAGATTAGGGGGTATTTTTCATAAAATACATACCCTAAAGTTATAGATAAGTGTGGATTCCTTGCGCTACAGGTTTAGAGCACCTCTAACAATTTCTACATCAGACGGATACGGAACTGCTTTACCGTGAATCTTATGAGTGGTTTCATCACCCTTGCCCACAAAAAGAATCACAGTTTTACCCTCAACTAGAGATAGCGCATACGCGAAAGATTCCACCCGGTCATCTACGATAGAAACCGGAGTGTGTTTCACATTCTTCGCGATGTCTGCAGAGATTTCTGAAACTGGTTCTGCATTTGGATCTTCCATCGTTAAGATAATGTGATCTGCGTACTCGTCAGAAACTTCTGCCAAATCAACGCGCCGGTTTAAAGCTTTATGACCTGGGCATCCAAAAATAATAATTTTTTTAAAGCCGGGGAAAGACTCTTCACAAGACTGGAAAAGACGTTCGTAGCTGAGACGGTTATGTGCGTAATCAACGATAGTAACTAAATTAGGATTCTCACCGATGAAGAGTTCCATGCGTCCGGGAACACGAATTTCAGAAAGTGCTTCTTTAATAGCAGTAAACGGAATCCCATAATGGCGAGCTACCGCAATTGCTGCCAAAGCGTTTTCTACGTTAAACAGCCCAGAAATACCAAGGTCTATTTCTTCACCAGACACCTGAAACTTAATAGAGTAACCGTCAGTGCTGATATTAGTTGCACAGAAATCCGCAGCCGGGTTAGAAGCAGAGATGGTTGTTACCGTTACATGTGCGGGAATCGCAGCTAAAACACGATCGATTTCAGCAGAATCTAAGTTAATTACCAGGTGCTTAACCTGCTTAAAAAGCATCAGTTTAGATTGGAAATAATCTTCAAAATCTGGGTGTTCAATAGCTGAAATATGATCCTTATCTATGTTTAGGAATACACCTACATCAAAGAGAACTCCGCCGACGCGGTGGTATTTTAACCCCTGGGAGGAAACCTCCATAGTTACGAAAGGTAAAGCACTTTGTCGAGCATTATGGAAGTGTTCAAAAAGTTCCAGTGGCTCTGGAGTAGTTAGGCTGGATTCTTCATTTACGATACCGTCGTAGGTGTTGATGGAAGAAATAATTCCACTGGTTTTACCTGTGTTAGCCAGGTATGTATCTAAAATCCGCTGTAGGAAAATAGTGGTAGTGGATTTTCCTTTAGTGCCGGTGATGCCGGTTAGTTGGAAAGCTGCAAACGGGGTAGTGTAAAACGCGTTAGCTAGTTTAGGGATCGCCACGCGAATATCCTTTACCTGAATCCACGCTGCAGCAACGGGGTAAGCAACTTCAGAAATATAGGCGAGCGCGCCATTTTCTATGGCTTCTTCCAGGTAGGCGACATTGAATTTTGCGCCTTTGCAAACGAAAAGAGCTCCGGGAATAACCTTTTTAGAGTTATAGGAAACCTGGGTGAAAACTTGGTTAGTGAGTGTGTCTGCGATGAGTTCAGTGGCGAGTGCTGCTCGCACTTGGGTGACATTCAGTGACAAATCCATAGTGCTAATGGTACTACTGCCTCAGGAAAAACGGGGGATTAAAGTATGCTTATCAGATGGTAGTCGATCTTTACCGGAAACGAGGAGAAGAACTTATGTGGGACCGTTACGGTAGTGATATTTTGAAACAGGATCCGCATCGAGAGGGGGCATTTGCTACCCGCCCTCGGTCACAAAAAATGCCTGCCGAACCGGGGTTAGTGGTGGAAGAACCCAGCTCAGGTTTCGTAGGGGCAGTGGTGCGTGTTGAAAAGTCCGGGGGAATGCACCTGGTGGAGTTAGAGGACCGGCGGGGGAATCGGCGTAGTTTTCCATTGGGACCGGGTTTTTGGGTGGATGGGAAACCTGTTGAATTAACAGTGTGGATTCCAATGCAGGTGGAAAATAATCCTGCTGTGACGGCTTCAGGGTCGCGTGCTGTGAAGTTGGATAGAGCGCGTGTTGCTCGACAATCGCGTATTTTTGTTGAGGGAACTCATGACGCTGAGCTAGTTGAAAAGGTTTGGGGAGATGACCTGCGGGTTGAAGGCGTGGTTGTTGAATACCTGCAGGGCATTGACCACTTAGAAGCTGTACTGGAAGTCTTTGGGCCAACCCGGCAGGCTCGTGTGGGAGTGTTAGTTGATCACTTGGTTCCCGGTTCTAAAGAGTCTCGGATTGCCCAGGTTGTAGAGGCGCGTTGGCCGGATTCAGTACGTGTTTTAGGGCACCCATTTGTTGATATTTGGCAGGCTGTGAAACCAGTGCGGGTGGGATTGAAAGCCTGGCCGGAGGTTCCCCGCGGGACGGATATTAAGGTGGGGACTTTGCGGGCGTTGGGATTACCAGCGGTTACGAAAGAAGATATTGGTTTAGGTTGGAAAGCGATTTTAGGGCGTGTGCGTAACTATCAGGATTTAGAACCGGCTTTGCTAGGGCGGGTTGAAGAACTTATTGATTTTGTGACGGAATCTGAGGCTTGCTGAGACTAAAGAAACACCTCAAAGTTAGCAGTCAAATGCAGAGAGTGCTAGATTTGAATAGTTAGGAAACAACTAGGAACGGAGAGGAAATGAGCACTGCTGATCGACGCTTAGACGTACTACGAGCCATCGTCTCAGACTACGTTTCCACTCGTGAACCAGTTGGTTCTAAAACGCTGGTAGAACGCTATGACCTGGGTGTCAGCCCCGCGACCATCCGCAATGATATGGCGGTGCTTGAAGAAGAAGGACTCATCTACCAGCCACATACCTCTGCTGGGCGCGTCCCCACCCCCGCCGGATACCGACTTTTCGTAGACCGGCTAGCACAAGTAAAACCACTATCTGCTCCCGAACGCGCAGCCATTGAACAATTCCTCGAAAACGCAGTTAGCGTAGACGAAATTGTGGAACGTACCGTGCGTCTCATGGCACAGCTAACCCGCCAGGTTGCAGTTGTCCAATACCCCCAGTACGCGCAAACAAAACTCGTTTGTGTAGAACTAGTAGACCTGGGAGAACGACGTTTAATGGTCGTAGCCATTACCGATGACGGAAATGTGGAACGCAGGACCCTTAGCGGCTACGAAATCTCAACTGAAAACCTGAATCAGTTGAAACTCACTCTCAGTAAACTTTGCGTAGGGAAAACCCCACTGGAAATCGAAACAATCCTTCAGGCTACTTTAGTTGAATGGCAAAATCCTGCAGAACAAGTCATTGGAAAAACTTTGCTAGAACTTACTAAAGGTGAAACAGAACACCGTATGGTCATAGCAGGAACCGCAAACTTAGCAAGAGCAGAAATCGACTTCCAGCGCTCCATCGTGCCCGTGCTCGATGCCCTCGAAGAACAAGTATCCTTGTTGCGTCTCTTCTCTGGAGTGACCCCCAACCAAGTGAGTGTCTCAATTGGCGCAGAAAACCACCATGACGGACTAATAGAAACTTCCATCGTAGCTGGAAAATACGGAACGCAAACCACTTCCGCACACCTGGCAGTCGTTGGACCTGTACGCATGGACTACGGTGCAGCCATGAGTACAGTACAATCTCTCAGTGCCTACCTATCCCACTACTTACAGAAATAATCGAAGCGAAAACAGGAAGAAACCAAAGTGAACGAAGACTACTACGAAATCCTGGGTGTCTCCCGCGACGCCAGCGCCGACGAAATCAAAAAGGCCTACCGAAAGCTCTCTCGCAAACTCCACCCAGACATCGCAGGTAAAGAAACTGAAGAAGAATTTAAGAAAGTTACCGTAGCATACGACACCCTCTCAAACCCAGAGAAACGTCGCGCCTACGATATGGGCGGAGCAAACCCACTGGGAGGCATGGGAGGAAGCCCATTCGGTTTCGGAGACATTTTCGAAACCTTCTTCGGAGCAGCCGGCTACGGTGGGCCAACCCCACGCGGTCGCCGCGGTAAAGATATGCTGACCGCCGTTGAACTTAACCTTAACGAAATCGCTTTCGGAGTTGAAAAAGAATTAACTCTCGACACCTACATACGATGCGGGACCTGTAATGGTAGTTGCTGTGCCCCAGGTACAGCTCCTAAAACCTGCACCGCCTGTAACGGTGCCGGGGCAGTACGCATGCAACAGCGCACAATCCTCGGTAACGTCATGACCACTGCACCATGTCACACTTGTGAAGGGTACGGTAACGTCATCACCACCCCCTGCGTAGACTGTAACGCTAATGGGCGCGTACGCACTAAACGCAACATTAAAGTAGACATTCCCGCAGGCGTAGAAAACGGTACTCGTATTCGCCTCACCAACCAAGCAGAAGTAGGACCCGGAGGTGGTCCTGCCGGTGATCTTTACGTGGAAGTCCGCGAACAGCGCCACCCGGTATTTACTCGCTTCGGAAACGACCTGGTAGCTACCGTAACCATCCCATTTACGGCGGCAGTACTAGGTACCCAAATTAACCTTGAAACCCTCGACGGTCCACGTACCCTCACCGTAGAATCCGGAGCACAACCATTCGACGAAATCGTGCTACCCAGCCACGGCATCACCTACCTACACCGTGCGACCCGAGGCGACCTAAAAGTGAAACTAAATATCGAAACACCCCGTCACCTCAGCGAAGAAGAAAAAGAACTTGTCCGCCAACTAGCTAAACTACGCGGAGAAGACAACTTTGAAGCCACACCAGAACACGCCAGTTCCGGATTCTTCGCTACTCTTAAAGAAAAATTCGCGAACCTCTAAAACTAAAAGGTGAAAGATGACTGCACCCGTCTATTTCCACGACGACTTTACTGGCCTTGAAGTAGGCAAGCCCTTCACCTTCACCGGTAGTGAAGCCCACCATGCCTGCGTCATGCGCGTTGCGCCCGGTGAAGAAATCCACCTCGTAGACGGACACGGGCTACGTGTAATCAGCGAAGTCATCTCTGCTGCAGATAAAAGCGTCACCGTACGCCCTCGGGAAATAAAAAACGAAACCAGTATTCGACCCGTAACCACCCTGGTCCAAGCCCTGGCAAAAGGCGGACGCGACGAACAAGCCGTGGAAATGGCCACCGAAGTAGGCATCGACAAAGTTATTGCCTGGCAATCCCAACGCACAATCGTCAAATGGGAAGGCAAAAAACAAGGGAAAAACCTGGAAAAATGGAGCAACCTCTTAAAAGCTGCCACCAAACAATCCCGGCGCTCCCGCATCCCCACAGTGGACTACGCGGAAAGCACCAAGAGCCTCCTAAACAAACTTACAGACGCCAAACTCCTGGTACTACACGAAAGCGGTGAACACACGCTCGAACAAATCCCCACCGAGTGGTTCGACACTACTGAAATCGCTCTCATCGTCGGACCCGAAGGTGGTATCACCGAAGCTGAACTAGCAGCCTTCACCGCGCAAGGCGCACAAATCGTCCGCATCGGAAATACCGTAATGCGTTCCTCCACCGCCGGAACCGTTGCCCTAGCCCTCGTCAATTATCTAAGCGGGCGGTACAATCAGAACTAATGAGTGAAAATACAAACCTCGAAACGAACCTGGCATACGACCAGTCCGTCAGCACCATTATCACCATCCCCACAAACCTTGACCCCGTCACTGTGCTGGGCTCCGCTGACCAAGTACTTCGCAGCCTCGAAAAAGGCTTCCCAAGTGTAAAAGTACACTCTTTGGGACACGAAATCACTATCACTGGTTCAGCCAACAATGTTCAAACCGTAGCCGACCTGGTACGCGAACTGATTTCCCTAGCGCGTTCAGGACAATACTTAAACTCCGCCACCGTCGAACACGCCATCGGACTGCTTTCGCAAACCGGAACCTCATCCACTCTAAATGAGTCCATCCTAAATGTACGGGGACGCGTAATCCGCGCGAAAACCCCCGGACAACAACGCTACGTAGACATGATCGAAGAAAACACAGTAGTCTTCGGCATTGGGCCAGCCGGTACTGGTAAAACCTATCTAGCGATGGCAATGGCAGTAAACGCTTTACTCACCGGGCAAGTACGTCGCATTATCCTCACCCGCCCAGCTGTAGAAGCAGGCGAATCCCTAGGCTTCTTACCCGGTACACTCACCGAAAAGATTGACCCATATCTGCGTCCCCTCTACGATGCATTAAATGACATGGTAGATGCCGAAGCGCTACCACGATTACTGGCAGCAGGCACTATTGAAGTGGCGCCCCTGGCATATATGCGAGGACGAACTCTCAACGACGCTTTCATCATTTTGGACGAAGCCCAAAATACCACGCAGTCACAGATGAAAATGTTCCTGACTCGATTAGGCTTCCGCTCTAAAGTAGTAGTAACCGGTGACGCATCCCAGGTAGACCTACCAGGCAATACTAAGTCGGGTTTACAAACCGCCTATGATATTTTGCAAGGCATTGATGGAATCGAGTTCTGTGCCCTCTCATCTGCAGATGTGGTTCGCCATAAGCTTGTCGGCGATATCATTGACGCATATCAGCGTTGGGACCAGCAGCATCCTGAACCACAGTACCGCGCCTCTGGACGTGGAGCTTATCGGAGGAAATCATGACTATTGAAGTAGCAAATGAAACTGAATACCAGGTAGATATTGATGAATTTCGTGCGGTAGTTGAGTTCGTCCTCGCGCAGATGCATGTTTCCACTGAAGCTGAACTGGCACTGATGTTCATTGAGCCAGAGCCAATGGAAGAACTACACATTAAATGGATGGACCTGCCAGGGCCAACGGACGTCATGAGCTTCCCCATGGACGAACTGCGTCCCGGCACCCCCGGACGCGTCACTCCACCGGGCACACTGGGAGATATTGTTATTTGCCCAACTGTTGCCGCAGCCCAAGCTTTAAAAGCCGGACACTCTGCCGCAGAGGAAATGCTACTGCTGACAGTACATGGGGTATTGCACTTACTTGGCTATGACCACGTAGAACCTGAAGAAGAAAAAGTAATGTTCGAGCTACAGCGTAAACTGTTGCTCACTTTCTTAGCTGAGCGGCCAACTTTCGCTGGCAAGATTACGATTGATCCTCCTTTGAAGAGTGGGGAAGAGAGCTAAAACCTATGAATACCGTTCCCCTGGGGCTGCTGATTACGCTTTCCGTATTAGTAGTGATTGTTGCGGGAATTTCAGTAGCTGCTGAAACGGCTTTACAACGTTTAAGCCGGGCAGCAGTCGATGACCTGGTTGAAGCGGGAAAGCCTCGGGCACGCCGGTTAGAAAAACTGGTAGATGACCGTAAACGAGCTGTGCTTTCCACGCGTTCTTGGAGACTGATTTTCCAAACTCTTTCCACGGTGGCTCTCACCCTGGTGGTGGCTTCCTTAATTTCTCACTGGTGGTTGGTGCTGCTGGTATCAATCGCGATTAACTGGGCAATTGTGTACCTGTTCGTCTCATTGATTCCCACCCGTTTAGCGATTCGTAACCCAGAGTCAGTGGCACTACTGCTTACTCCGCTTCTCGAACTCTACCTACAGGGTTCTAAAGCCTGGGATCCTTTTATTTCCCTATTGCAGAAACTGGTACCAGCTTCGGAACAAACTGATGCTGAAGCTCGCGCAGAAATGGTTGAAGAAATGCGTGAGGTAGTGGACGAAGTAGGGGAAACCAGCGGTTTCGAAGAAGAAGACCGCGAAATGCTTCGTTCCGTTTTTGAACTCGGCTACACCCTGGTGCGGGAAGTTATGGTGCCGCGCACGGAAATGGTTACTATCGCCGCGGAAACAACTATAGATGAAGCTTTGGACTTATTCGTAACCTCAGGTTACTCGCGTATCCCAGTGATTGAAGATGATATCGATGATATTGTCGGGATCGTTTACTTCAAGGACGTGATTTCACGTTTGCGCCGCCGGCCGGACGATAAACAGGTACCAGTGCGTAATGTTTGCCGTGAGCCACGTTTCGTCCCTGAAGTCGTTTTGGCAGATGACGAGCTACGCCAAATGCAGGCTTCCCGCGTGCACCTAGCATTGGTTGTCGATGAATACGGTGGTATCGCGGGCCTGGTTACGATTGAGGACTTGCTAGAAGAAATCGTGGGCGAGCTTACCGACGAACACGACCGTAACGTAACCCAACCGGAAGAGATTTCCGAGGGCGTTTGGCGAGTGCCTGCCCGGTTCTCTCTGTGGGAGCTAGGCGAGCTTTTGGGAGTTGAACTTGAAGATGAAGACGTGGACTCAGTCGGTGGTTATTTAGCGAAACTCCTTGGAAAAGTGCCACTTCCAGGGGATAGCGCTGAAACAGACGATATTATGATTACAGCAGAGGAAGCCGTGGGGCGTCGCCGACAGGTAGGCACCGTCGTCGCTACTCGTAAAACAGAAGCAGAAAGTGAAGCAGAATAATGTTCTTTCCCTCCGATGACGAACTAATCGACGGCCCAAACGCCTTTGACGAAGACATCCTTGAATTTGACGATGACGCGATTGCTGCCTACGAAGAAACTGGGGTACTCCCTGGGCAAGTCAGTGCAGGTAGCCTTGTAGAAGCCGACCATGATCCGAACTTCCGCGCTGGTTTCATTGCCATTGTAGGGCGTCCAAACGTTGGTAAATCGACGCTGACAAACGCTCTAGTGGGTGAAAAAATCGCGATTACTTCTATGCGTCCAGAAACCACCCGTCACAATGTTCGCGGTGTAGTCCATGGCGACGACTACCAGCTGGTGCTAGTGGATACACCCGGATACCACCGCCCTCGAACCCTGCTGGGACGCCGCCTGAACGAAATGGTGCGCGAATCCCTTTCGGAAGTTGACGTTATTGTCTTCTGTCTGCCATCTGACCAAAAGATTGGGCCCGGGGATGAATTCATTGCCCGCCAGCTACGTGGTCTGCGGGCGCCAATCGTGGCAGTCGCTACTAAGACGGATAAGGTAGCGCCACCACGATTAATGGAACACCTGATGGATATTGACAAGCTCGGTGACTTTAAAGAAATCGTGCCTGTTTCAGCTCATAAAGACCGCCAGATTGACGTCCTCAAAGAAGTCTTGGCAAACCTCATGCCAAAATGTCCGCCACTGTACCCACAGGACATTTACTCAGATGAGCCGCGTGACGTGATGATTGCCGAATTAATTCGCGAAGCAGCTTTAGAAGGGGTACGTGCAGAACTTCCACACTCACTGGCCGTGCAGGTTGAAGAAATCGTTGAGCGAGAGAAGAAACCGGGACAGAAGTACCCGGCAATGCTAGATATTCACGTGAACCTCTATGTAGAACGCGATTCCCAAAAAGCCATCATCATTGGTAAGGGGGGTGCCCGCCTGAAAGCAGTTGGGACCCGCGCACGCATTGGGATTGAAGAACTTCTGAAGCGTCGCGTTTATTTAGACTTACACGTGCGCACCGCTAAAGACTGGCAGTCCGATCCGAAGATGCTAGGGAAGTTAGGTTTCTAAAACCACGGTGCGATGAGCAAAACCTACCGCGATGAAGGGATTGTGCTGCGCACCCATAAACTGGGGGAAGCCGACCGAATCATCACTTTACTAACTCACCACCACGGCGTTAAACGCGTGGTGGCTAAAGGAGTGCGTAGGACAACTTCAAAGTTTGGTTCCCGGCTAGAACCTTTCACCGTTGTGGATGCGCAGATTCATATTGGGCGGAGCCTGGATGTCCTAAACCAGGTGGAGTCGATTCGCCAGTACGGGTTGCAGATAGCACAGGATTACGACAAATACATGCGTGCTTCTGTGCTGGTAGAAACTGCGGAACGTTTAAGCGAAGATGATGCTAGTCCGCAAATGTATCTGCTGCTACTGGGGGCTTTGCACGCGTTAGCAACTGGGCGTTATCCAGCGGATTTAGTGATGAATTCTTTCTTGCTGCGTGCCATGGCGCTTTCAGGTTGGGCGCCTTCATTTTGGGATTGTGCCCTGTGCGGGGCGAATGGGCCATCGCAGTATTTTCACTTGCAGTCTGGTGGGGCAGTGTGTTTGGAATGTCGTCCACCCGGATCGGCTGCGCCTTCGGCAGAAGCAATGCGCCTCTTGGGCGAACTTTTGTCAGGCGACTGGGAAGCGGCTTTAACTAGTGAGGACTTTGCGCGTAGAGAAGCGGGTTCTTTGGTGGCAGCTTGGGTGCAATGGAATGTCGAACGGCGGATTGTGTCTTTCACGTCGTTGAAGTCTGGAATAGGGTAGGTTCATTATATGAGTGTTTTAGATACTTCAATGGTTTTGCCTGGTCCTGGTCAGGGACGTTCTCAAGCTCCTCAGATTAGTGGGGTTCCACAGCACGTGGCAATCATTATGGATGGCAATGGGCGTTGGGCGAATGAGCGTGGTTTGCCACGTACCGAGGGACACCGCCAGGGTGAGATAGCGCTGATGGATACTATTGCGGGGGCAGTGGAAATTGGAGTTAAGCATTTAACCGTATATGCGTTTTCAACTGAGAATTGGCGTCGTTCTCCACAGGAAGTACGTTTTTTGATGGGGTATTCACGGGATGTGATTCGGTGTCGGGCTACAGAGCTTAATGAGTGGGGAGTGCGGATTAACTGGTGGGGGCGGCGCCCACGCCTGTGGAAATCAGTTATCAACGAGTTGGAAGCAGCCCATGAGCTGACCGCTGATAATACTGCTTTAGATTTTAATATGGCGGTCAATTATGGAGGTCGTGCTGAGATTACGGATGCGGTAAATCAGGTGGCGCATGAGGTGGAAGCTGGTAGGCTAACTGCGGGGCATATTTCCGAGGGCGCTTTTGCGAAGCGTTTGTATGCGCCTGGTGCACCAGATGTTGATTTGTTGATTCGTACTGGTGGGGAACAGCGGATTTCTAACTTTTTGCTGTGGCAGTGCGCTTATGCGGAGTTTTCTTTTAATCCGCTGCCATGGCCAGAGTATAACCGAGAAGCGCTTTGGGACGATATTTTAGCTTTTACAGGGCGTGAGCGTCGTTTTGGGGGCGCAGTAGATAAAGTACAGCCATAGTTCCCGCGTTTTCTCTGCGTCCGAACTCGCGTTCGTGCGTTTTACTATGGAAACCAAAAACGCCCCAGCGGTATATGAGACCAACTGGGACGCCCTCGGAAAATAAGAAAACTCAGTCTAACTGGTTTTTAACGCGCGCTTTCGCAATCTTATAACGACGCAAGCTGAACAACACAGCAATCAAAACGATGCCTAAAGTAAGCAAAATCGCCCAAGTCTTGCCTAACACAGCTGCCTGACCGGTTTTCAAAATAGAAAGCGTTACCGTAGCGTAGAGGAATCCCCAAGCAAAGTAGCCCGGCACTGCCACCAGAGTATAAAGCCACCAGCGTAAACGCAGTACACCCGCACCCGCATGAATAATTGTTTGAATGCCAATAGTGAGGAAAGAAAGCGGGATGGCAATTAAGCCCCAGCGGTCGATAATATCCACGCCCTGCTGTACAGAAGCACCTTCAAGCCACTTACCAATCTTACGCAGCCAAGGTTTAGTAGTAGATTCCGAAGTTTTAATAACCCCAGTAGTGATAAGGCGGGCTAGCCAGTAGGTACCCTGCGAACGGAAACAAACTACAATCGCTAAGAAAATCACCAGGATTGGGAACGGGCCGTGCAAGATAAAATCTGGTACACCGGTCATATAACTACCTTTAAATTCTAGTTGTCCGAAGCTACGCAGTGAGAGCAGATTCCGAATACTTCAATAGAGTGTTCTAGTTGGGTAAAACCATATTCTTCACCCAAACCATGAACCCAGTTTTCAACTGCAGTGGCTTCAATCTCTTCTGAACGCAGGCACTTACGGCACACCAGGTGGTGATGGTGCTCGCCCTGCTCGCAACGACGGTAAAGGGCTTCACCGTCGGGGCTCATCAGAACATCGACTTCTTTTTCTTCGGCAAGTGAACGCAGATTTCGGTAAACTGTTGCCAGACCAATCTTGGCGGAAGACTTCATAAGATCTTCATGAATGCGCTGGGCTGAGCGGAAGTCATTACAATCCGCAAGCGCATCAATCACTGCCTGACGCTGTTTAGTTAAGCGTTTTTGTGGTTCAGTCATGATTTCCTCAATCAATTCACTTTACTTTAAGTAAGTCTAACCTAAATTCTTTTTAGAATCCCTCTGAAAACATGTGCCAAAGCATAGATAGCAATCGTGAAAGTAACAATTGTAGCGCCCGGAGAAACATCAAAGAAGTAGGTGAATACCAGTCCGCTAACGCTAACGGTTCCGCCGATAATCATAGCGTAGGCAACAGTACGTTTAAAGGAATGCGTCATAAGTTGTGCAATTGCTACCGGTACAATCATCATCGCAGAGATTAGTAATGACCCTACTACGCGCATCGAAATCGCCACCGTAAAAGCAGCTAACAGTGCAATTAAAACGCTGAGAGCTCTTACCGGCAGGCCAGAAGCTTTAGCGAATTCTTCGTCGTTGCAAACTGCGTAAAGTGCCGGGGAAAGTCCTAATCCCACTGCCATGATTACGCTTGAGAGAAAAATAGTAGTCCACACATCGTTTACGCTGACTGAAGCCAAGGACCCAAATAGGTAGGAGTTCAACTGAGATGAGGTGCCGCCCGCTAAGCTAATCAACAGTACACCACCGGCGATACCACCGTAAAAGAGGATAGCTAAAGCAACGTCAGATTCAGTTTTACCGGTTATGCGGATAATCTCCAGCAACAGTGCGCCGGCGATTGAAACCACCAAGGCACCGGGAATCGCCAGGCTCTCAGGGGTAGTGAGGTTCAGAAGTGTGCCGGTGAGCCAGCCTAGGGCAACACCTGTTAGCGCGACGTGCCCAATGCCGTCGCCCATCATGGCGAGCTTTCGTTGCACCAGGTAAGTACCCACAATCGGAGCGCTGATGCCTACAAGCAGAGCCACAATCAGGGCACGCTGCATTAGTGGACTTTGCAGCATAGTAAGCAAAGCATCAAGCATGGTGGGCCTCTAACTTCCATTCGGCGGGGTTAGTGGAATCAGCCAAGATTTCGCCTTGCTGTAGGGTGATAACACGGTCTAAGTGAACTTCGAGGGGACCTAGTTCATGCAGAACCATGACTACAGTTTTTCCTTGGTTTTTTAACAAGCTGACCATGTTAGCGAGGGTCTGTGCGGATTGAGTATCAATGCCAGATAGCGGTTCGTCCATAATCAGCAGGTCGGGATTCTTCACCAGGGCGCGGGCAATCAAGACGCGTTGCTGCTGGCCACCGGAAAGCTGGTTGAAAGGAGAGTGGAGGCGATGATCCATTCCCACTTCCTTGAGTTTCTCGAGGGAGGTTTGCTTCACTTTCCGCGAGTAGAAGAGTTTCCCTTTAGAAAGTGCACCAGAACTCACTACTTCTAAAACTGTTGACTGTACGCCGGGTTGGATGGCGATACGTTGGGGGACGTAGCCAATCCGATTCCATTCCCACTTGTGTGGTGGTAAAGCATGGATTTCGCGTTCACCACTGGCGTTTACTATCCCGAGGATACCTTTAATCAGTGAAGATTTGCCGGAACCGTTTGTTCCGGTGATAGCAACAATCTGCCCGGCAGGGAAAGCGAAGGTAAGTCCATGGACTACTTCGTGATTCCCATACCGGACAGATAGTTCCTGCACTTTAAGTGCTACATCTGGCAATTTTGTCCCTTTTGTAAAGTCTGCAGATTTTTGCGCATCATCTGCTGGTAGTCTAATGCCGGATCGTTCTGAGTAGCAATTGGGTCCAGAACATCAACTGTTATACCCAGGTCTTTAGCCGCAGCTTCTAAAACCTTAGGAGAGACGTTTACTTCAACGTAGAGGGTTTTAACTCCCAAGTCCTTTACTACGTGAGAGATTTCTTCAATACGAGCTGGGGAAGGGGTAGCTTCCGGATCCAGTCCAGAAACACCCACCTGCTTCAAACCAGTCTGCTTAGCCAGGTAACCGAACGCCTCATGGGAAACCACGAAAGTGTTGATTTCACACTTTGCCAGCCCCAACTTCATTTCTTCACCCAGGGCGTTAAGTTCAGCTTTTAGGGCTTCAGCGTTGGCTTCGTATTCGGCAGCATTCTGAGGGTCAATCTTGCTGAGGAAATGACCTACTTCGTGAGCGGCATTTGCCATGCGGTTAGCGTCCAGCCAGAAATGAGGATCGAGGTTACCATGCTCGTGATCGTGTCCCTCATGGTCATGACCTTCGTGATCGTGGCCAGCTTCGCTTTCCTCATGCTTGTGCTCATCCGCGTGGTCGTGGTCATGACCTTCATGGTCGTGATGATGGTGGTGTGCACCCGTATCAGCCAATTCAGCAATGTGAGAGATATCAAGGATGCGTGGGTTTTCGGACTGTTCAACAGCGTCGTCGACAGCTCCCTGGAAGCCGTCTAGGAAAATAATCGCATCAGCTTGAGTCAGCTCAGCCACGGTCTTTGGAGACAATTCCAGGCTGTGTGCATCTATGCCAGGGCCGGTTAGGGATTCGACCATTGCCTTATCGCCGGCAATTTTTTCTACCAGGTACTGCAGTGGGTAAATGGAAGTCTTAATGTTTAGTGGCTGAGAAGCCTCACGGTTTTCGATTGGCTTTGCATTCTCAACAGTGAATTCATGAGTGTGTTCAGCCTCGGAATGAGAGGAGCTACAGGCAGACAGAATTAGTGCAGATGCAGCTAGTGCGGAAATCATTAACTTTGCATTCTTCATAATGACAATCATTGTCGATAGGTGAGGGAAAGGCAATTGGAAAAGAGCCCCAAACTAAAATAGAGATGCACTACGCACACACAATAAGAAAAACCTTATCCAACCTGGGAAAATCGCGATTACCTGATACGCAACGCCCTCGGAAAAGCCGAGCGGAAGACCACACCCGCCCAAACTCTAGAAAAACCCCGTAAACTGGTAAACTTGAGAGGAAAAGTCTGCATCAGCCAGATGCGGCAAGAAAATCAAATAAGGAGAAGAAAAGTGGCAGGTTCACCATCTCGCCTCGAATCCGTAATCAGCCTGGCCAAGCGTCGCGGCTTTGTCTACCCATGTGGCGAAATCTACGGCGGTACCAGGTCCGCATGGGACTACGGGCCACTGGGCGTAGAACTGAAAGAAAACATCAAGAAGGCATGGTGGTCACGCGTTGTCCGTCAGCGTGAAGACGTAGTCGGCCTGGACTCCTCGGTAATCCTCCCACGCCAGGTATGGGAAGCCTCTGGTCACGTAACCGCATTCACCGACCCACTAATCGAATGCCTCTCCTGCCACAAGCGCCTGCGCCAGGACAACCTGGTAGAAGAATACGCAGAAAAAAAGGGTGTAGCTGAAGAAGACGTCACCATGGACGTAATCGCCTGCCCCAACTGTGGTAACCGCGGACAATGGACCGAACCACGCGCATTCTCCGGCCTGCTAAAGACCTTCCTGGGACCAGTAGACGACGAATCCGGCCTGCACTACATGCGACCAGAAACCGCACAGGGCATCTTCGTGAACTTCGCAAACGTAATGACCTCTGCACGCCGCAAGCCACCATTCGGCATCGGCCAGATCGGCAAGTCCTTCCGTAACGAAATCACCCCAGGTAACTTCATCTTCCGTACCCGTGAATTCGAACAGATGGAACTGGAATTCTTCGTAGCCCCAGGCACCGATGAAGAATGGCACCAGTACTGGATTGACGAACGTTTGGCATGGTACACCGACCTGGGCATCGACCCAGAACACCTGCGCCTTTACGAACACCCTCAGGAAAAACTATCCCACTACTCTAAGCGCACCGTGGATATCGAATACACCTTTGGTTTCCAGGGCTCTGAATGGGGCGAACTAGAAGGTATTGCAAACCGTACCGACTACGACCTGAGCACCCACGCAGAAGCATCCGGCTCTAAGCTGGACTACTTCGACCAGGAAAAGAACGAACGCTGGACCCCATACGTGATTGAACCATCCGCAGGTCTAACCCGTTCCCTAATGGCATTCCTCATCGAAGCATACTGTGAAGATGAAGCTCCAAACGCTAAGGGTGGTATCGATACCCGCGTCGTCCTGAAGCTCGATCCTCGCCTGGCACCAGTTAAGGTAGCTGTTCTGCCACTGTCTAAGAAGGAAGAACTTGCCACCCCAGCTAAGGAACTGGCTGCAGAACTGCGTAAGCGTTGGAACGTTGAATACGATGAAGCTGGCGCAGTGGGTCGTCGTTACCGTCGTCAGGACGAAATCGGCACCCCGTTCTGCATCACCTACGACTTTGATTCCTTGGAAGACGGCGCTGTCACCATTCGTGACCGCGACACTATGGAACAGGTACGCGTGAAGCTGGATGAGGTAGTTTCCTACCTGAACGAACGTCTGCCACTGGTCTGAGCAACCTACCCTAATAAAGGAAGACGTTGGCTGAAAACGTAAACCAAACCACCGGAGCCCTACAGATTGGTCCAATCAAACTGTGGGCTCCGGTGGTTTTGGCACCCATGGCTGGAGTTACTGACGTTCCCTTCCGCCGTCTCTCTAGAGAGTTCGGTGAAGCCGGATTACCAGAATCTCAGCAAGAGAAACTTAACCAGGCTACTCCTGGTATTGACGCGCCAGCAGGGCTTTACGTATGTGAAATGATTACTGCACGTGCCCTGGTGGAAAAGAATGAAAAGACCATGCACATGGCTAAACCTGATCCACAGGATCGGGTCCGCAGCCTCCAGTTGTATGGGACTGACCCCGTAAACCTCTACAAAGCAACTCATATTTTGTTGGAAGAAGACTTTGTAGATCATATTGACTTAAATTTTGGTTGCCCGGTTCCAAAGGTGACTAAAAAAGGTGGGGGCGCGGCTCTGCCTTGGAAACTAGACCTCTTTGACGACATCGTTAATTCCGTGGTGCGTGCTGTAACAGAAACAGGTAAAGACGTACCGGTGACGATTAAGATGCGCGTGGGTATTGATGACGCTCACCATACTTTCCGTGATGCCGGGCGTATCGCTGAAGACGCGGGGATTGCCGCGGTAGCGTTACATGGTCGCACGCAAGCGCAGTATTATTCGGGGCATGCGGATTGGGATACTATTGCCCAGTTGAAGCAGGATTTAACTGTTCCAGTTTTAGGTAACGGTGATATTTTCAGCGCCCAAGATGCTAAAGATGTGATGGCGCATACGGGCTGTGACGCGGTGGTGGTTGGCCGTGGCGCGCAGGGACGTCCTTGGTTGTTCCATGATTTGGTGGCAACTTTGACGGGGGAGAGTGTTGTTGAGCTTGAGCCGAATCAGGGGCGGGTGGCGCAGATTATTTTGCAGCATGCGCAGATGATGATTGCGAATTCTCGCAGTGAGAATGAGGCGTTGCGGAATATGCGTAAGCATATTGGCTGGTATTTGCGTGGTTTTAAGTTGGGTGGAGATTTGCGCATGGCTTTCGCGCGAGTTTCGACTTACGTTGAGTTGGAAGAGTTGTTGCTTTCTCTTGATCCGACTGCTGAGTATCCAATGGCTGCGCATGGTAAGCGTGGGCGCGCGGGTGGTCAGAAGAAACCTCATTTACCGCATGGCTGGTTGGATTCACGTTATGTGGATTCAGAGCAGCGTGAAATGGTGGCTGCGAATGAATGCGATGGAGACGGAGGCTGAGCCTTGGAAATCGTAGCTTTGGGTACTGGTAAAGCGGTGCATCCGGTTGCTAAACCAGTTGAGGTTGGAAATGGGAAAGCGCTGGTGATTTGTTCCGTCGCTGGAGCAAATGCGGCTCAGTTGGCAGCTGCGTTGCGTGCGGTTGATTTCACGCAGGTTGATTTGGTTGAGTGGCGCGTAGATTCTTTGGCTTCTTTTGATAATGCGATTATTCAAGGCGTTTCCCGGGTGGTGCGTCGTGAATGTCCAGTTCCGATTTTGGCTACCTTCCGTACTATTTCCGAGGGCGGTACTGGAGATGTATCTGCTTATTATCGGGTGCTTTCTACGTTGTTGGATGTTGGTGTGGATGCTTTAGATGTTGAGGCTTCTCATCCTAAGGCCAGTGATTTGCTTGCGAAAGCTACGATTCGTGGGGTTGCAGTGGTGCTTTCTAAGCATAATTCAGCGGGGACTCCTCGTGTTGAAGAGATGGTTGAGGAATTACGTGGGCTGCAGGTATTGGTTACTTCTGTAGTGGCTGAGACTCGTTTGCAGTTGGGTGCTGATGACCCGAAGCAGGTGGGAAACGGAATCGTTAAATACGTGGTGTCTGCGCAAGATTCCATGGATGCTTTGAAACTTATGTTAGCTACCCGTCACTTCGTGGATTCGTTAGCTACCGTTCCGGTAATTGCTTTAAGCATGGGAGTTTCTGGGCAGGTGACTCGAATGTTTCCAAGTACCAGTGGTTCAGCAGCGACTTTCGTTGGTTTACCTGGTGCTTACACGGCTCCTGGGCAAGTGTCTTTTGGTGCGGTAGCGCAGCTTGCTGCACAGGTTAAAGCACTTTAGAACCTGGAGCTACAACAAAAAGTCATATGCGAGTGAGCGTTCGCATATGATTTTTGGATTTTTCGAGGGCGGAAAGATAAACTCACCGCCCTCGAAAAGAACACAACCAGGAAAATGCGAAACTGGGGTTATATCCAAGATTTCTTACTGACTAGCAGAGGAACCAAGCACACGCGCCAGCTGGAATCACAGTTGAAGACCCCTGATTCGAATGAGTAACAGTTAATTCTTGACCACCGAAAATTACCTTAGAAATTGGTGAATCCTCTTGCTTGGTTGATTCTGAACGTAACAGTAACTCATGTTCTGAGGGAACCTCAACCGCCGTGTCACCAGTATTTAACACTGCCATGAGCGGGCCACAGGTAAGAGCCAAACAACCCGGGTTAGCCCAAGGCAAATTTTTTACGATACCGAAAGCACAGGTTGCCAGCTGATGCTGGGCGCGTAAACGCAAAACCATGGTTGTGTGAGCAACCCGCTCTTTCTCAACCTCAGACTGCGGAGGATAAGGCCGGATATGCGCGCCCTCGAAATCAAGATGGCCACCACTGAACCCAAATGGTAGGAAAACCGAGCCGGGGAGGGCTGCCACCAGCATCCGCAAAGCAGCACGACGAAACTCATTTGCGTTTTCTTCCCACGAGCCAAGGAAGAAATTCTCAGTGCCTAAAGCAGTATTTAAACGCGGCAACGTAGCTTGCCAGGAGCACACGCTACCCTGACGTTCGTGAGCTTGAATCTTTTCACGAATCTGAGTCTCAATCTGACTAGCGTTAAAACCAACCCGCTGCAGACGATCATCACACAGTAAATGTAACCATTCTTCCTCAAAATGGCGACGGTAAGCCTCCGTATTAAAAATCGACGCTTCAGCGGTTAAAATATGATCCTCAGAGTATTCAGCTAGCTCAGCCAGCAAAACGCGGGTTAGCTGAGTAAAACTAACAGCCCGTTCAACCTCATCAGAGGCCTCTGGAGTATCTTCAATACGCCCTAAATCAATACCGTCAGCACCATTTTTTAAAGCTATTTTTGCGCGTTTGATGATTGTATCCGCATCGCGTTCAAAACCATAGAAAGCTGAAAACTCTGCTGCTGGACCCCAGTCACGGTATTCAGCCCCCGCAATCCGGACAATTGCCTTTAACCCAACGCGGTGAATCGCCTCAATTAAAGACCGCAGTATTGAGCAGTCTTTTTCTAAATCAATGGATGCAGGACGGAAAGTAACCGCCGTGAACCCCATGCGTGCAATAAAGAAAACACAATCTTCTAAAAGACGCGCTCCCTCTTCATCTATGATCCCCGGAATCTCGTTAATAACCGCATCCCGCCACCAAGGAGTGCGTTTCGTATAACGGCGCTGTAACACTTCAGTGCGGATATAACCAGGATCTAAAGTGCGGTACTGCTTCGCAGAAGAAGCCATCGGGGTATCAATCATACTTCTATTGTGTACTAATTATCTGTGGATTGTGAGAGTAGCAGGCTGAAAACCTCGATAGAATATAAGAGTGAGTGAAACTAAAGCATATGAATATTCTGAAACTGACCGCGAGCGCTACGTACTTGAGCCTGCTAAAACTTCGCAGCGAACTGATTTTGAACGCGACCGCGCGCGTATTTTCCATTCGGCAGCTTTCCGACGGTTAGGGTCGAAAACCCAGGTATTGGGACCAAATTCAGATGACTTTATTCGGACTCGTTTAACCCACTCTTTAGAAGTCGCTCAGATTGGACGTGAGCTGGCGAAAAGTCTAGGAGCTGACCCTGATATTGTTGATGCTGCGTGTCTGGCTCACGATTTAGGACACCCACCTTTTGGTCATAACGGTGAGAAGGCTTTAGATAGCTTGGCTCAAGACTGTGGTGGTTTTGAAGGTAATGCGCAGACTTTCCGTCTGGTAGTGAATCTGGAACCAAAGGTTTTAGATACTCATGGTTTACCTGCTGGGCTTAATCTTACCCGCGCAACTTTAGATGCAGTATGCAAGTATCCGTGGATTAAGGGAGCTGGCCCGGATCCAGTTAAATCGCAGACGAAGTTCTCTGTTTACGCTGAAGATGCTGCTGTATTCCACTGGATGCGTAAGAATGCACTCACTACGCTACCGGCATCTAAGCGTTGTTTAGAGGCCCAGATCATGGATCTGTCTGATGATATTGCCTACTCTGTGCATGATATTGAAGATGCGGTGGCTACGCGTAAGTTTAATCCAGCTTTACTGACTGATGACGTGCAGTTTAGTGGGATTGTTGCTGACATTATGGATTGGTACGGTAAAGGCGTTTCTGAGAACGCCCTCGAGAATGCTCGTCGCCGGTTGCTGGATTCGCCAGCTTGGCCACGTGAATATGACGGCTCCTACCGTTCCCGGGCAGCTTTGAAAGATCTCACTTCTGAACTGATTGGGCGTTTTTCTTTGGCTACGGTGGCGGCTACGAAGACCGGTTATGCTGAAGGTGCGGGTGACCTTCTTGCTGCTGTAGATAGCTTAGAGACTCCTGGTCTGGGGCGCTACGCCTGTGATTTGATTGTGCCTGCTCAAACGCGGGCAGAAATCCAACTTCTTAAAGGCATTGCCGTGCATTACGTGATGGCACCACGCGAAGTTGAACCAATCTATTTACAGCAGCGCACTTTGCTTGCTGACCTGGTGCATGTACTGATGGAAAATCAGGGCCGTGATCTGGAGGAACCTTTTAAAACCCAGTGGCAGGCGGATACTTCAGATGCGAATCGTTTGCGCGCGGTAATCGACCAGGTAGCGTCTCTTACGGATACTTCTGCAGCTCGTTGGCACGCTAGCTTATGTGGGTTATTCTCAGAAGCTTACTGAGAATACAAGCTGGATTAGAGAGAGGAGGGGACTGTGAGTGGTTTAATCATTAAAGCCGATATTGAAAAAGTTAAAGACACGGTTGATTTGGAAGAAATCGTCAGTAACTACGTGACGCTTCGTCCAGCTGGTATTAACACTTTCAAGGGGCTTTGCCCATTCCACGATGAAAACACCCCCTCTTTCAATGTGAATACCGCTCGCGGGTTCTGGCATTGTTTTGGTTGCGGCGAGGGTGGCGACGCTATTAGTTTCTTGCAAAAGATTGACCATTTATCGTTTACGGATGCAGTGGAGCATTTGGCTGGCAAGTATGGGATTACTTTGCGGTATGAGGAGGGGAAAGCACCGACTCAGGATTATGGGAAGCGTCAGCGTCTGTTGGATATGCATCGCGTGGCAGAAGAGTACTATCAGGCGCAGTTGCATTCTCCAGAGGCTTTACCGGGGCGTCAGTTTTTAAGTGAGCGGGGTTTTTCTGCTGAGGCTGCGAAGCATTTTGGTGTGGGTTTTGCCCCTTCTGGGTGGAATGGTTTGTCGAATGTGTTGCGCGCGCAGGGGTTCACTGACCAGGAGTTGATTACTGGTGGGTTGGCATCCCAGGGGTCGCGTGGTGTTTATGATCGTTTCCGAGGGCGGCTGATGTGGCCTATCCGTGATTTAACGGGGGCGACGATTGGTTTTGGGGCGCGGCGTCTGCTGCCAGATGATAATGGTCCGAAGTATTTGAATACGCCGGAAACCCCGATTTACCACAAGTCTAAGGTTTTGTATGGGCTGGATTTAGCTAAACGTAGTATTGCTGCGAAACGCCAGGTGGTGATTGTTGAGGGCTATACGGATGTGATGGCTGCTCACTTGGCGGGTATTGATACGGCAGTGGCTTCTTGTGGTACGGCTTTTGGTTCGGAACATGTGAAGATTGTGCGTCGTTTATTGGGCGATATTGCTGATCCTTCGATGGGTTTACAACTGGCTTCGGGGGAATCCCGGGGTGGGGAAGTGATTTTCACTTTTGATGGTGATGCTGCTGGGCAAAAGGCTGCGTTGAAAGCTTATGGTGAGGACCAGAATTTTGCGTTGCAGACTTTCGTGGCGATTGAAAAACGCGGTATGGATCCTTGTGATTTGCGTATTCATGAGGGGGACGAGGCGATTCGGAAGCTGGTTGCGGCGCGGATTCCTCTATTTGAGTTTGTTTTGCGCACTACTTTAACTGCTGTGGATTTGTCTACTCCAGAAGGGCGTGTGGCTGGTTTAAGAGCTGCTGCGCCAGTGGTTTCTTCTATTCGTGATCGGGCGTTACAGAAAGAATACGTGCGTCTGTTATCTGGCTGGTTGGGGATGGAAGCCCGGGATGTGGCAAGTGAGGTTGCTCGGGCTGCGAAAATGGCTGCTTACGCTGAAACTCAGCCGCAGGCGCAGGTAAAACCGCAGTCAGAGACAGCGAAAGTTACGTCGCCGACTGAAGCTGAATCTGAAGCTCCTTTAGCTTATGGGGATATGCGTAGTCCGCGGTTCAAACTAGAATCGCAGGCGTTAGCTTCTGTCTTACAATGTCCTGTGGACTGTTTGGGAACAGGCTTTGATGAGATTGATTTGCTGACGTTTACCAGTCCAGCTTTCAGGGAAGTTCATAAGCTTTTGCAGACTTGTGGAGGGTTAGCGCGTTTTGAAGCCCATTTGCAGGCTGCTGAGCGAGCTATCCCTGATCCTGCTGTAGCAGTTGCTAAAGCTACTGAGGGGTGGAATCGAGAGCTTTTTGACCGCGCTTCTAACCCTGTTAAGCAGGTTCTGCATGCGCTTTTAGTAGTGGTGTTACCTCAGGATGAAGCAGAAAAGTTGGGGTATTTTGCGCGTTCAGTAACGATCAGCTTGGTTAAAACTTCGATTGCTCGGTCGATTGAACAACTTCGTTTTGAGATTGGGCGTTTAGACGCTTTGGGGCAGGATTCTTCGGCGGAGTTTCGTAAGATGCTGACTTTAGAAGAGCGTCGCCGGGCGCTGGATGAGGCGGATGTTTAATCTTGCCTTTCACTTAAAGGAAGGCTTCAGACTGAATTTAGTTAGCGCTGGTAGATGCCACTCAGGAAAACATCTACCAGCGCTGCTTAGTATCTAAAACGCTTAGTCTTGACGAGTACGGACTCGCATTCCTAAACCAAGTACGCCCATACCAACACCAAAGACGAGCAGTGGGAACGTGAGGGTTCCAGAACCAGTAGCTGCCAGGCTACCCAGACCAGCAGCTTGCAGGTCAACTTGGGAAGGAGTACAAGGTTTACCGTTAGAATCCTTCCAAACTCGTTTAGCGCCTGCTTGCGCAACTTCGGAACCAACGTCAAAGTGGCCATCGCGAGCGCCGTTTCCGCCACCTACTTGGAAGAATAGGACATCGGTGCCGCTAACCTGTTTGCCGTTCTTCAAAGTAGCGGTCTGGGTAATACCTACCTTGTAGACCCCTGGGGCTGAGAATACCCAGTTAGGGTGAACGTGAGTGTTTTTAGGAATAGTTACTGAACCTGAACCGGAGTTTCCATTCCCAGAGAACCACTTATTACCAACCAAAGTGCCGAAGTTTCCAGAAGTGAAGACTTCCAAAGCTCCGGGGCCTTCGAAAGATGAAAGCGTCCAGGTTACTTCGCCTGTAGTTTGGGATAGTACGGTGTCGCTCATTGTATTCGCGCCTACCCATGGAACATCCTTAACCTGGGTGGAGCCAATCATCCACACGTTGGAACCAGCTGGGATAGCTCCTACAGCTGCAGGTAGTTTTGCTTTACCGGCATCACCGATAGTGAAAGAGATTTCGTTGAAGTTGTACCACTTGGATGGGGACTGGCGATCGTCCTTTACTTTCGGGCGAATGGTTAGTTCTCCCTGTCCGCCTTCGAAAGAAGGGAAGCACTTTGCACTGCCCAGCAGGTTGCTAATCGCGCCGGAAATACCGCCGGTAGGGGCAGCTGGAGCCTTGCCAGCGGGAACTGGGGCGTTTGGTGTAGGCAGTGGTTTGTCAGACTTTTTCTCAACGTCCTGGGGCTGAGTTGTGGCAGCGTCAGTGGTTTCAGCTGGTTTTTCTGTGATTTCTTCGTCCTTTGCCAGCGGATCACCAGCTGGTTCGGTTACTGGAGTATCCTTACCGGTAGCTTCGGTCGCGGTCTCCTGTGGAGTTTCTGCAGGGGTGGTTAAATCCATACCTGCGAAAGGGTCTGAAGTGTCAGCTAGCCCGGCTTTGCCAACTAAGAACGTGTAAACCTGCGGAGCGGAACTGCGCTTAAACTTCGCTGGGGTAACTGTTTCGTTAGTTAAATCTGCAGAGTCATTAACTTCAACTGCCTGAGCTAAAACCTTGTATTTTCCAGGTTTTTCAAAAATGAGCTGGGCTAAGTTGTCGCCAAACGCGTTCGCTGGTAGGGTAGCGGGTGCTTTCAACTCAGCCTGTTTGGTATTGAGAACTGGCGCGAAGGATTGGTCATTGTGTCCGCTACCTAGGTAGATTTTGCCCGGTCCTGCAACTTTAATGAAATGGAGTCCTACCTGTGGTGTGGTGGCGTCTGCACCGGTTACTGATAGGAAGTCGTCAGCAAATAATGGAAGGTGGTATCCGGGTGTTTCAATGCCGTTGAAGTTAGTGGGTTTGTCTGAAAGTGCTGAGTCTGGGATGGTGAGGTTGGTGTTCGCAGGGTCTGTGTTTTCGTCGTAGTTGTTGATGCTGAGGCTGAGGTTTTCTGGGGTGGTGCTGATGTGGAAGGTAGTGATGTCTTCTACAGCGAGGTTGGTGGTTTCAGCCTGTGCGGTTGCGGGAATGCTGATTGAGCCTACTATCAGTGCGCTGGCTATCAGTGCGCTGGTTTTTTTGTTTCGCGTTAGTGGGTTCATCCCAACTCCTTTTAATGCTAATGAGAACTATTATCAATAGTAGGGGTTGGGGGTGAAATAAGCAAAATCCATACAGGGAGTGTTGTGGCAATAAAAAAGTGCCCCAAGCAGGACTTGAACCCGCGACCGATGGATTATGAGTCCACTGCTCTAACCGACTGAGCTATTGGGGCACGGAACATAACCATAAAGCATGTTCCACATTTCTAAGTATCGCAATATCGGCCAAGCAAATCAACTAAGGTAGAAAGTATGAGTTTCATATCCAAGCTATTTAAACCTGATTCGCCCTACTTACCTACCGAAATTTCCTCAGTTGTGCGCAGGTACTTAGCGAAAACCGAACAGCAACGGCCCTTCGCGAAAGGCAAAGATCAGAAATATTATTTCATTGCAAACGCCGGGCTTCTGGAGGTAACGGGAACCGAAGCGCCAAAACAGATTTGTGACTGGTTTGAAGTGCAGCAGGCAATCTGGGCAGGGGAGTCGAAACGATTGGTGATTCGATGGGTGGATCCACAGAGGCAACCGCTCACTATTAATCTTGCAGATCATGAACAAATAGACTTTATGCGCGCTTTTGACGAAAGAGTTGCAGCAACGATTGTTTCGGTTGTGCGCCGAAAAGCTGAAAATGGCACTAATATTGTTGCTTCGATTCGTCGGCGCGCAGATGGTGGACTGTTTTCTGCCCTGGTAGTTGATGGCTGCCTAACTCCAACTGGGCAAAAAATGGCTTCTCAATTGGAGAGGAGTCTGCGAGATTCGGTTGGTTTAACCCCCGAATAACGGGTAAGTGGTGAGCGTCACGTTCGGGTTTTTATTTTCGAGGGCGTTATATGACGCTAATAATCCTCAAAATAAAGCCAAAAAATGCTTTTTCTCTGTCGATTTGGAAACTCTGAGGAAAACCTGCTAAAGTAATACGTGTTGAAGCAATCCCGCGTAGCTCAATGGCAGAGCGTCCGACTGTTAATCGGCAGGTTGCTGGTTCGAGTCCAGCCGTGGGAGCTAAAGTAAGAACCCCGCCTCATTGAGGCGGGGTTCTTAGTTTGTGTAGATACAACGGTGGGTAACGGGGTTAGGCTTATTGGACAGAGTCAGGGTTATACGACATGTGGTGTTGCTAGGTAACCAACTTTTCGTTGTTAGTGCTGGGGGAAGTCGGGTTTTTGTTTGGGCCTGTGCTCAATATAGGTGAGGAAGCGGGTTAGCTATGTTTGGGGTAAGTTATTTCAAAAAAGATACCCTGAAGTTTAAGGAAAATCGTAGATGCATGTGTTGGGGTAGGTTTTTCCAAAAAACCTACCCCAAACGTGGATTTTTTAGGACACAAGCAACACAATTTGGACTCTAACCCCATATTCAGAAAAGCTAGGTGTGTTAACTCGGCTACCGAAGGCTAAGTGCAGACAGTTTCCTACGGTACTTAGGACAGTGTTACTCAGTTTCGCATTAAGTAGCCAAGTCACCTTCCCAATACCTAGCATGTTTTAACTATCACGAGGAAAGATGCATTCGAAATAGCACTAGTGAAAAACCAAAGTAAAACAGTAAAGCCCCATTATTACCCCAAGCAGGATTTTTAGAGATACTAGTGATTTTCTGAGACAATGCAACTTGGTAATGTGAGTAAAAATAGTGGTAGTAAGAAACCTGCACTCACCCGCAGGAATGATGTTAGTAGGCTTCACATTACTCAGCAGGCACGGTTACCACACCTGGAAGTGGCGAAGCACCCACAAACTCATTAGCTATAGACAACTTAAACAAAGCCGAAAACGCTAAACCGGTCTGCGGAATTTCTGCGGATACACTCAGGCCCGCCGTAGGCTGTGAAACATACGCTAAGGCCGTAGACAACAGAAGTTGATCATTAATCTTATGTAAAGCAACCGATGGAGTAGAACCGGTAGCGGCAACTTCAAAAGCCCCCAGACAAGAACCAGTCCGGTGATCAGCAACGCCAGCACTCCAAGCTGTAATCGCGTCCTTTTCCAAACCCAACACCATTTGGCGTATCAAAGGCGCATAAACATCAGAATCCGCAGCAGACATTTGTGTCTCTAAAACTGGTAAAATCTGAACCGCACAATCCCAGTCAGTAACCATGTTGGCACTAGGCTCATCGCCCTCGGGAAAATCTTGAGCAGTGGAAACAGCCAACTCGGATTTATTTAAAACTGCCATCAACTTATCTAATGAACCCGCTGCCTGCGCTAAATGTACGCCAGTGCGGAACTTTTCAAGTACCGTGGAAGTACCCAGCAAACGTACGTTTTCATCCGTAACGTTACCTAAAGCGTGGAAATCAGCGAGCGCATCCATAACCATTTCTTCAGCTAACGTAGCTGGTTCTACGCTGGGTTTAGGTAGCTTATTAGCCGGGTCCTCAGCGTCGGCAGGTACACCATTGGGCCACGGATTCCAAGCTCCGCCAAGGGTTTTAATCCGCGCTTCGGAAGTGGAAGTGTAAGCAGTTAACCATTTATTACACTCTGGGCAAGATCCAGATTGAGTAACTTCTGTCGCGCTGGTCGTAAACCGTTGATCATCAAAAATAATATCTTGTAAAACCAAGGTTTCCGGTGCAGTTTCAGGCAAAATCGGGTGACCGTAATCCCAGTGAACACTGCAACCCGCAAGTGATAAAGACACGGCAGTGCCAGCTAGGAAAGCTGGAAAAGAACGTGAGATACGCAAAAACATGAGGTTATCTCCACTAAACGCTGGTTGCGGGTATGAAACTGCGGATTTTTTAGGCATAATAGGAAACCTAGTCACCATTTACGATGATTCCATAAGTTACGGAAAATGGCGACATTGAGGAGCAGATGTGAGCAGAACAGCAATCGAAGAAAAAGTACTCGACTGCGTAGAGCCCGTTGTTAAGGCACAGGGGCTATTTCTTGAAGATGTGAAAGTATCCGAACGGTCCGAAACGGTCGTTCGGATTATTGTCGACCTGGAAGAAGGAACATACCTAGTAAGCTCTGATGACCTTCAGGAAGTTTCTTGGAAAATTTCTGAAGCATTGGATGCGGCTGACCCCATTGAACAGGCATACACTCTGGAAATTTCCACCCCGGGGGCGGAACGTAAGCTACATACCCCTCGCCACTACCGCCGTTCCCTGAACCGCTTGGTAGAAATCAAGCTGGCAGATAAGAGCGAGTTACGCGGTTTTATTCGCGAGGTCGGTGAATCTGAACTCACCCTGGAAGAAGAAGCTAAAGCACCTAAACCAGGTATGAAGCCAAAGCCAGGCAAGCTGGTGACTGTAAGTTTTGAAAATATTTCTAAAGCCCGCGTTCGCGTAGACTTTGGATCTCTGAAAGATTAGGAGTCATTGTGGAAATCGATATGTCAGCTTTGCGCGAAGTCGAAAGCACTCTAGAAATTGACGGGATTACCCTTGTAAAAGCCATTGAAGATGCGCTTTTGAAGGTCTACCACAAGATGCCCGGTTCCATTAAAGAAGCTCGCATTGAAATCGACCGTAAGACCGGTAAGGTAGCTGTAATGGCAACCGAATTCGATGACGACGATAACCCAATCGGCGAATTCGACGACACTCCAAAAGAATTTGGACGCATCGCAACTGCAACTGCGCGTTCAATCATTACCCAGCGCATCCGCGAAGCTGATGACTCTAAGGTATTGGGCGAGTTCCGCAATAAGACTGGAACCGTCGTAGTCGGTACTGTTGAAGCCCACACCAACCCACACTTTACGCTACTTCGCGTCGGTGAATTTGAAGCAATTTTGCCTGAATCTGAAAAGGTCCCTGGCGAAACCTACGAACACGGTAAGGTTATCCGCGCTTACGTTTTGGAAGTAACTCGCGGTGAACGTGGGGCTCGTATTACTGTGTCTCGTTCCCACCCTAACTTCGTGGAAGCGCTGTTTGCTCGTGAAGTTCCAGAAATTGCCCAGGGGCTGGTAGAGATCAAGTCCGTTGCTCGTGAAGCTGGACACCGTTCAAAGATTGCTGTGGCAGCAACTGAAGAAGGTATTAACGCTAAGGGGGCTTGCATTGGTCCAATGGGGCGTCGCGTTCGTGCAGTAATGACTGAACTGCAGGGAGAGAAAATCGATATTGTGGATTATTCCACCGATCCAGCACGTTTCATTGCAAACTCTCTTTCCCCAGCACGTGTGTCTACTGTAACCATCGATAGCCTGCCAGAAAAGAAAGCTACCGTAATCGTGCCTGACTTCCAGTTCTCACTGGCTATCGGCCGTGAAGGTCAGAACGCACGTTTGGCTGCACGTTTGTGTGGATTCCACATCGATATTCACTCTGACACTGAATCAGGTTACGGCGTGATGGCGTCTGACGTTTCCCGCCCAGACGTGAGCAACGCTTCACTAAACGAAGAAGACCTTTACTGATTTTCTAGGTAAACTAGATGGTTGGGACAGTTCTTTGCTGAACTGTGTCTAAAAACGGAAAGGAAACCATGGCGAACCCAGTTATGCGTCAATGCGTGGGGTGTCATAAGGTTACTGACCGAACTGAGTTAGTTCGCTGTGCGTATAACGCAGAAACTGACGCGATTGAAGTTGGACTGTCCCACCAGCTACCTGGACGTGGAGTCTGGGTGCATGCTGATCCAAAATGTTTGCAAAAAGGCATCCGCTCCCGCGGATTTACGCGAACTTTAAAACTTATGGATTTAAGCAAAACATCTGCCTGTACGGTGGAAGCAATGCAGAAGCTAGCAGCGGATGTACTCCAGTACGCACGGTGTGTACTGCAGCAGAGTTAATGGAAGCGGGTTGGAAGCTGATGGGCACCCGATGAGTACCCAGCGATGAGCTGCCAGCAATATTAACGGTCTGTCCTGTTTGAGGGATGGACCTCAGACAGGAGAAAAGTGGCAAAGTTGCGTGTTCACGAGCTTGCGAAAGAGCTCGGAATTACGAGTAAAGATTTGCTCGCATTTTTAAAGGAAAACGGAGAATTCGTTAAGTCGGCATCCTCGACTATCGAAGCTCCAGTAGTACGTAAAGTACGTGAAAAGCTTGAAGCTGAGGGCGTAGCAAAGGCGCCTAAGGCAAAGGCTGAAAAGCCAGCCGCTGAAAAACCAGCTGCAAAGCTAAAGGCTGCTAAGACTGAAAAGCCAGTTGAAGCTGAAGAAAAGCCAGAAGCAGCGCCAAAACCAGCTGCTGCTAAGCCAGCTCCGAAGCCAGCGGCAAAGAAGATTGAAAAGGCTGAAAAACCAGTTGAAGCTGAAGAGAAGCCAGCTTCCCGTCCGGGGCCACGCCCAGGCAATAACCCATTCGCATCTGCACAGGGGATGCCACGTCCAGGTGGCACGGGCGGTCCACGTCCAGGACCTCGTCCGGGGCCACGCCCAGGCAATAACCCATTTGCTTCCTCCCAGGGGATGCCACGTCCAGGTGGTACCGGCGCAGCTGGTGAAAAGCCACGTGGACCACGCCCAGGTGGCGCAGGACGCGGTGCAAACGCGGCTGCTGGTGCAGGTGAAAAGGGTCGTGGCCGTGGTCCACGCCCAGGTGGCGCAGGCGATAAGCCACGCGCACCACGCCCAGCTGGAAACGTAGAAAACTCAGAAGCAACTGCAGCTAACAACGAACGTCGCGGCGGTGGCCGTGGTCCACGTCCAGCAGCAGGTGGCTCTGCAGCTCCACGCCCAGGTGCAGGCTTTGGTGGTGGCGCACCAGCCAACAACGGTCCAGCTCCACGCGGTGGACGCGGTGGCCGTGGCTCTACTCAGGGTGCATTCGGTCGCGGTACCGGCACCGGCAAGAAGGGACGCAAGTCTAAGCGCGCAAAGCGTCAAGAATACGAACAGCAGAATGCACCAGTAATCGGTGGTGTCCAGATTCCACGCGGAAATGGCGCAACCGTACGTATCCGTCAAGGTGCGTCCCTGGCTGACTTCGCAGAACGTATTGAAGTAAACCCAGCATCTTTGGTTACCGTACTGTTCCACCTCGGTGAAATGGCTACCGCAACCCAGTCCCTGGATGAAGACACCTTCGCACTGTTGGGCTCTGAACTGGGCTACGACGTGCAGGTAGTTTCCCCAGAAGATGAAGACCGTGAACTGCTGGAATCCTTCTCTATCGACCTTGAGGCAGAAGAACTGGACGATGTAGAACACCTCCAGTCTCGCCCACCAGTAGTAACCGTTATGGGTCACGTTGACCACGGTAAGACTAAGCTGCTTGATGCCATTCGCTCTACCGACGTGGTAGATACCGAACACGGTGGCATTACCCAGCACATTGGTGCATACCAGGTACACGTAACCCACGATGACGAATCCCGTCTGATTACCTTCATCGACACCCCAGGTCACGAAGCGTTCACCGCAATGCGTGCTCGTGGTGCACAGGTGACCGACATTGCGATTCTGGTTGTCGCAGCAGATGACGGCGTTATGCCACAGACTGTTGAAGCAATCAACCACGCGCAGGCAGCTGACGTGCCAATCGTTGTCGCTGTAAACAAGGTTGATAAGCCAGAAGCTAACCCAGGTAAGATTCGCGCACAGCTAACCGAATACGGTTTGGTAGCTGAAGAATACGGCGGCGACGTAATGTTCGTTGACGTATCTGCAAAGCAACGACAAGGCATCAACGACTTGCTCGAAGCAGTTCTGCTTACCGCAGACGCTGCTCTGAACCTAACCGCAAACCCAGATTCACTGGCACGTGGTGTGGCGATTGAAGCTAACCTGGACCGCGGTCGTGGTTCCGTAGCAACCATGCTGGTGCAGCGCGGTACCTTGCGCGTCGGTGACGCAATCGTAGCTGGTTCATCTCACGGTCGTGTACGTGCAATGTTCGACGAATGGGGCGAAGTTGTGAACGAAGCTGGTCCATCCCGACCAGTCCAGGTTCTGGGCTTAACCTCTGTCCCACGTGCAGGTGACGGCTTCCTGGTAGCTGAAGACGATCGTACTGCCCGTCAGATTGCTGACAAGCGTGAAACTGCTGAACGTCAGGCACAGCTGGCTCGCCGTCGTAAGCGCGTTTCCCTGGAAGACTTTGATAAGGTCCTCAAGGAAGGTAAGGTTGATACCCTCAACCTCATCATCAAGGGTGACGTTTCCGGTGCTGTGGAAGCATTGGAAGATTCCCTGCTCAAGATCGACGTCGGCGACGAAGTACAGTTGCGTATCATCCACCGCGGTGTTGGCGCAATCACCCAGAACGACGTTAACCTGGCAACCGTTGACAATGCAGTTATCATCGGCTTTAACGTACGACCTGCAGAACAGGTTGCACGACTGGCTGAAGATGAAGGCGTTGAAATCAAGTACTACTCAGTTATCTACTCTGCGTTGGAAGAAGTGGAAGCCGCCATGAAGGGCATGCTGAAGCCAATCTACGAAGAAGTCCAGCTGGGTACTGCAGAAATCCGTCAGGTATTCCGCTCTGGTAAGTTCGGTAACATCGCTGGCTGTATTATCCGTAAGGGCACCATCAAGCGTGGCACTAACGCCCGCCTCATCCGTGATGGCGTTGTGCTGCAGGAAAACTTGGAAATCAAGTCCCTGCGCCGCGAAAAGGACGATGTAACTGAAGTCCGTGAAGGCTACGAATGTGGTATGACCCTAGGCTGGAAGGATATCGCCGAAGGCGACATCATCGAAACCTGGGAAATGCGCGAAAAGCCACGCGACTGACCTGAAAGTCATCTCACTTAAAAAGTGAACCTTGGGGCTTGGTCTTGCCAGACGGCAGGACCAAGCCCCAAGGTATTTAGCGAAAGCACTAGGAAAACTAATGCCCCAGAATCGCTCTGCACCAGCAGATGCGGTATGTTAGAAGCAGACAGTAAAATCACCGCCCTCGGGAAGCAAACTGTAAAACCCTTCCCCAGGAAACTGAAAAGGACTTTATAAATGGCAGATATTAACCGCCAACGTAAGGTAGCTGACCGGATTCAGCAAACCGTTGCGCGCCTGCTGGAACGACGCATTAAAGACCCCCGTTTAGGCTTCGTCACCATCACCGACGTATCCGTCACCGGCGACCTACAGCACGCCACCATTTTCTACACCGTATTCGGGAAAGCCTCTGATGCGGAACGCACTCAGAAAGCCCTCAACTCTGCTAAAGGTATGATTCGTTCTGAAGTAGGTAAAGCCCTGGGAATCCGCCTCACCCCAACCATCGAATTTGTTGCCGACGCGCTGCCACAGTCCGCAGCTCGCCTTGAAGACGCACTGGCTCGCGCACAGGCAGCAGACCAACGTGTAGCCGACCTTGCCGCTAATGCTGAATATGCAGGCGAAGCCGACCCATATAAGCATGAAGAAGCAGGCGACGACTCTGACGACTTAGACGAAAACGAAGAAGACGACTTTCAGTGACCGAAACTGAAGAACAAACCCCACAGCGACGGGGTCACGGGCCACGCCTAGAAGTACCCCGCGCCGAAACCACCGCTGCCGACGGACTAATCATCATTAATAAGCCAGCGGGCGTGACCAGCCACGACGTAGTCTCAGCCTCTCGGCGCTTGAGCGCCACCCGCAAAGTCGGACACGCCGGAACTCTAGACCCCATGGCAACCGGCATGCTGATTATCGGCGTAGGCAAAGCAACCCGCCTGCTGCACTACATCACCGGCGCAGACAAAGGATACCTAGCACGCATACAACTGGGGGTATCCACAGATTCAGATGACGCCGACGGTGAAATTACTGCAGTAAACTCTATCCCCGGGACCCGGCTGTTTGGATTAACTAAAGAAATCGACGCGCAAATGCGGTACTTCGTGGGCGATATTATGCAACGCCCTACGACAGTATCTGCGATTAAAGTCAACGGGAAACGAGCACACGCACTGCATCGGGCCGGGGAAGAAATTGAGTTAGCTGCCCGTCCCGTGCACGTCGCTAAGTTTGCTCGCATGAGTGAAGTCGAGTTTGTTGAAGTAACCCTCGACGATGAACCCTATACTTTCGCCGAATTTGATGTCGTTGTAGAGTGCTCTTCAGGAACCTACGTGCGGGCTCTGGCACGTGACTTGGGGGCTGCGCTTGGACTTGGTGCCCACTTAACGCATCTGCACCGTTATCGCGTGGGATCTTGGACAGCGTCGCAAATGCGGGAACTAACTGATATTTCTGCGGAAGTAGCAGAAAACGGTCAAGTACAAGTAATCAGCTTAACCGACGCTTGCTTGCAAGAATATGATGGTCTGGAACTAAACGAGGTGCAAGCTATCGCCCTGTGCAACGGCAATACAACTCGATTAACCGCTGATGCCACCAAGTCTCCGATTGTTGCCGCCCTCTATAACGGGCAGGTTAGAGGATTGCTTGAAAGAGACGGTAACGGGTATCGTCCGCTCGTTATTTTCGAAACGGAAATGCCAGCTTGAACGTTCGTGCCTGGATTGGCAGATGATTTTTAATCCAGGCAAAATAGTAGTGAAAGAATGTGAGAGGAAATAACATGAGTGACGTTCCAGAACGCTTGAATCTAGGTCTGCGCGCCAAAGATGCACCAGGTAAAGCTCCAGGAAGTGGCTGTGGTTGTGGTCGCCACGGTGAATCCGCTGGACAAAAACGAGGTTGCGGTTGTGGAGGACGTCGGCATCGACACGCGCAAGCAGCTCAGCTAGCCACTGACTCAACGCGCGCAGCTGCTGCAGCAGAAGCTGCGAAACTTGCTGCTGAACTGGGTGTTGAACTGCCTGAAAATCCCGCTGCCGCTACTGACCTGGAAGCGTAAGCAGTTTTATGCAGATTTGGAGAGGACTTAGCTCCGTCTCAGCAGGTGACGGTACGGTAGTCACCATCGGTAACTTTGATGGAGTACACCGTGGGCATCAAGTAGTGCTTGAAGAGTGCCGAAAAATGGCACTCGAACTGGGCGTATCCAGCGTAGCAATTACCTTTGACCCGCATCCGCTTTTAGTGCACTGTCCACAGACCCCAGTAGAGTTAATCACCTCTTTATCAGACCGCCTCATCGCTTTAGAAAACACAGGTCTTGATGTAACTGCTGTTTTAGAGTACGTCCCCTCTCTTTACACCCTCACAGCTAGCGAATTCGTGACGGAAATTCTGGTAAAAATTTTCCACGTCAAAGCGGTAGTGCTTGGTCAAGACGCGCATTTTGGAGCTGGAAAAACCGGAAACGTTGATTTATTGAATGAACTCGGAAGAGAACTAGGGTTTCAAGTGAAAGTTGTAGCTGACCGGCTAGGGGAGTCTGGTCGCCGCTGGTCCTCTACCTGGGCGCGGGAACTTTTAGCTACAGGTGATGTGAGTGGTGCGGCAGAAATTTTGGGAGCGGCACATACCATCCGTGGGGTAGTCCAACATGGTTTTAAACGAGGGCGGGAACTGGGATTCCCAACCGCAAACCTTGATGACTCTTGTTCAGGAATCATTCCTGCAGACGGTGTCTATGCCGGTTGGCTTCAGTTAAATGATTCTGCTGAAAAACTACCCGCAGCAATCTCAGTGGGGTCTAACCCGCAGTTTGCTGGACAAAAGCGAACTATTGAAACTCACGTGCTGGGGCGCAGTGATTTAGATTTATACGGCAAAACCATTGTCGTTCATTTCGTAGAACGTCTCCGTGGAATGCAGTGTTTTGACTCTCTGGATGAGTTACTGTTGCAAATGGATGCTGATTTATTGAAGGCTTCTGAAATTTTAGAAGTAGCTCCGGCTTGTCGAGTTAACCCCGCAGAAGTCACTGCGGGAGTTTAAACTTCACTTCACATAAAACTAGTTCACACAGCTGGTGGCTTAAATCACCTGAAAAAGCGGGCTTAACGCACCGCCCTCGGGAAAAATCTTGAAATCCCATGCTAAACTGAGAATTGCCGTAAATATCGGCCACGGACTTGTTATGCCCGGGAGAACATGCCCCGGAGCTCCGTGCAACGAGTAGAAGGAGATCCGTAATGGCTCTTGCTAAAGAAGTTAAAGACCAGATCATCAAAGAGTACGCAACTCACGAAGGTGACACCGGGTCCCCAGAAGTGCAGATTGCACTGCTCACCCAGCGTATTAAGGACCTGACCGAGCACTTCAAGATGCACAAGCACGATCACCACTCCCGTCGTGGTTTGATGCTGCTGGTTGGTCGCCGTCGTCGTCTGCTGGGTTACCTGGCTGACATCGACATTGAACGTTACCGTTCACTGATCGCTCGCCTGGGTCTGCGTCGATAATCGTGTGAGAGGCTCGGCTCCGAATCTGGAGCCGAGCCACTTCTACGTAAAAAACTAAATAAACCACAAGTAAAACCGACAGTTAAGGCGTTTCCTGCGGTCCTCGGTAGTGGCTTACGGAACGTGGTTGTCCGTGGGTCTCAATCGAAGGCCGGCACGCCAAACTGTCCCTCACAGAAATGGAGACTTCCAGATGATGGAAGGCGATGACATCACCGCAGCAGAAACCATTATTGACAATGGTAAATTCGGCAAGCGTGTGATCCGCTTTGAAACCGGCCGCCTGGCACGCCAAGCAGCAGGTTCCGCAATGGCTTACCTGGATGATGAGACCGCAATCCTCTCAGCTACCACCGTAGGTAAGCACCCTAAAGACCAGTTCGACTTCTTCCCACTGACCGTAGACGTTGAAGAACGCCAATACGCAGCAGGTAAGATTCCAGGTTCCTTCTTCCGTCGTGAAGGCCGTCCAGGTACCGAAGCGATTCTCGCATGCCGCCTCATGGACCGCCCACTGCGCCCAGCATTCGTAAAGGGTCTGCGCAACGAAGTCCAGGTAGTTGGCACCGTACTGGCAATCCACCCAGACGACGCATACGACGTACTGGCAATCAACGCAGCATCCATGTCCACCCAGATTGCAGGTCTGCCATTCTCTGGCCCAATCGGTGGTACTCGACTGGCTCTCATCGACGGCCAGTGGGTAGCATTCCCACGCTACTCTGAAATGGAACGCTCCACCTTCAACATCGTAGTAGCTGGTCGCGTAGTTGGCGACGACGTAGCTATCATGATGGTAGAAGCAGGTGGCGGCGACGATATGGTTGACCTCATGGCAGCCGGCGGCACCGTACCAACTGAAGAAGTTGTAGCAGACGGTCTGGAAGCAGCGAAGCCAATCATTCGCCAGCTCTGTGAAGCACAGCTGGAAGTAGCAAAGCACGCTTCTAAGGAAACCGTTGAATTCCCACTGTACTTCGATTACACCGACGAACAGTACGCAGCAGTTGAAAAGGCTGTTACCGCAGACCTCTCTGAAGCAATCACCATCGCAGCGAAACTGCCTCGTGAAGCTCGTATCGACGAAATCCAGGAAGCTATGCTGGCAAGCCTGGAAGAAGAATTCCCAGAACAGGAAAAGGACCTCAAGGCAGCATTCCGCTCCATCGAAAAGTCCCTTATCCGTAACCGCGTTCTGCGTGACGGCGTACGTATCGACGGTCGTAAACCAACCGATATTCGTTCCCTCTCTGCAGAAGTTGAAGTTCTGCCACGCGTACACGGCTCCGCACTGTTCCAGCGTGGTGAAACCCAGATTCTGGGCGTAACCACCCTGAACATGCTGCGCATGGAACAGCAGTTGGACAACCTGTCTCCAGTAACTGCAAAGCGTTACATGCACCAGTACAACTTCCCACCATTCTCCACCGGTGAAACCGGTCGCGTAGGCTCTCCAAAGCGTCGCGAAATCGGTCACGGTGCCTTGGCAGAACGCGCGCTGGTACCAGTAATCCCAGCTCGCGAAGACTTCCCATACGCAATCCGTCAGGTATCTGAAGCACTGGGTTCCAACGGTTCTACCTCCATGGGCTCCGTTTGTGCATCTACTCTGTCCCTGCTGCAGGCAGGTGTGCCACTGCGCGCACCAGTTGCCGGCATTGCAATGGGTCTGATGACCGGTGAAGTTGATGGCGTACAGAAGGCAGTTACCCTGACCGACATCCTCGGCATCGAAGATGGCTTCGGCGACATGGACTTCAAGGTTGCAGGTACCCGCGAATACATCACCGCTCTGCAGCTCGACACCAAGCTCGACGGCATCGACTCTGAAGTTCTGGCTGGCGCACTGGCACAGGCACGCGACGCTCGTTTCGCAATCCTGGACCTGATTAACCAGGCAATCTCTGAACCAGACGAAATGTCCAAGTACGCTCCACGCATCATCTCCGTACAGATTCCAGTGGATAAGATTGGTGAAGTTATCGGTCCAAAGGGCAAGATGATCAACCAGATTCAGGAAGACACTGGCGCAGAACTGACCATCGAAGATGACGGTACTGTTTACATCGGTGCTGAAACCGGTGAAGCAGCAGAAGCTGCTCGTGCAATGGTTAATGCGATCGCTAACCCACAGCTTCCAGAAGTTGGTGAACGCTACGTAGGTACCGTTGTTAAGACTACTTCCTTCGGCGCATTCGTATCCCTCACCCCAGGCAAGGACGGTCTGCTGCACATCAGCCAGGTACGTCGTCTGGTAGGTGGCAAGCGCATCGAATCTGTTGAAGATGTTTTGGGCGTTGGCCAGCAGGTTGAAGTTGAAATCGCTGAAATCGACGCTCGTGGCAAGCTGAGCCTACACGCAGTTCTGACTGAAGAACAGCTGGCAACAGAAGCTGAAGCTCAGGTTGAAGAAACCGTAGTTGAAGGCGAAGAAACTGAACGTCGTCCACGCCGCCCACGTCGTGAACGTGGCGAACGTCCACGCCGTCAGCGTACTCGTTCCCGTCGTGGCCAGGAAGAATCCGGCGAAAGCGAAGAGTGAGTAATCGCTTAAACTAAAGTGGTGGGCTGTCATTGACAGCCCACCACTTTTATATTTGCGCGCGAACTCGCGTTCGCGCGTTTTGGTTGCGTCGGAACTTGAGCTCCCGCGTTTTGGTTGCGTCGGAACTCTCGTTCTCGCGTTTTGGCTGCGTGGGAATCGCAACTCGCGCGCAGGTAGCTAGCTTAAATCTACCCAATAACGTTGAATACTGCGTCCCTCACCATCAACCACAACATTTTCTAAAATCCCACCATTGCGGACAATCGTTTTCGCAGAGGCAATATTTTCACTTCGACAGCAAAGCAACGCCTTCGGAATCCCCAGCTTGCGGCACTCTTCTAACGCTAAACCCACCAAAATCGTGCCGTAGCCACGCCTCCGTTGGCTGGGGCGAATCCCATCCCCAATATGCCCAATCGAAAACTCTAAAAACTCATTCAACTCATGTCGAATATTGACTGCTCCTAAGAACCTATCGTTATCTGCATCGTAGAGAAAGAACATTGAGTCCGGAACCCAGCCATCCTGATTACCAGGCTTCACCTCAAGATTCTTAAGATAAGAGTCAAAATCATGCCAGTCGTTTCGAAAAACCATACGCGGTGACGGGTCACCACCATTGGTAGTGATATCTGCTTGCCATTCATCTAGCATCTCTACCAGCAGAGACTGGTACTGGGCAGATAGTTTCACGAGTTTAAGATTACGCATATTGCCCATACTAGGGCACAAGCTCGCTAAAACCTATCTACGGTACGATTGGCAGACTCAAAGCTTCAGCTGCATCAGTTACAGACCCCAGGTCAGTAACATTTGTGAAACCATTCTCAAGCATGTACTGTGCGGCGACAGCAGAACGGTTTCCTGAACGGCAGTACACATAATACTGGACATTGGGATCTAGTTCAGAAACCTGCTGAGCGAAATCCGCGGACTTAACATCAATATTTACAGCTTGATCGACGTGTCCTTCGGCGTATTCTTCGGGGGTGCGCACGTCAATGATTGTAGCGTCACCTACCACCACTGATTGTTTTGCTTTCGAGTTAGAGTTCATTTCATTACCAGTGGAAGCAGCCGGCTGAGTGGTTCCACCACAAGCGCTTAATGCGAAAGCTGCAGCAACAATGACGGAAAGTGGGCGTAGGGGAGTTTTCATAGTAATCTTCCTCCGGGCTAAGATAAAAGGTTTTGGCTATTATATCAATAATGGAAACTGAAAGTCTGCTGAGTTTAAATGAACACCGCTAGGCTATTTTCAATACAACCAAGTAAACTCGTATCTGATGAATACTTTGCCACTTCCTCTGGTTGCCTCAACTGATGCACTTGCAACCATGACCCTCTCAGAGGGCGAATCGACTATTAAACGTACTATTTTGCCAGGCGGTATCCGGGTACTCACTCATGAGATTCCCGCGCAACGTTCAGTAAGTATGTCCATTTGGTGTCCGGTGGGCTCTCGCGATGAGCATATTGAATCAGCTGGTTCCACCCACTTCTTGGAACACTTACTTTTCAAAGGAACGAAGACGCGTTCTTCGCAGGATATTGCGAACGCTTTTGACGAGGTCGGCGGTGAATCTAATGCCGGTACTACGAAAGAATATACGTATTACTGGGCGCGTATCCTGCAAGAAGACTTGCCTATGGCTGTGCGCGTACTTGCGGATATGGTGACTTCTTCGGTAATTGATCCGTTGGAGTTTGAACGTGAACGAGGCGTTATTTTAGATGAACTAGCTATGGGGGCAGATGACCCAACCGACGTGGTTCATGAGGGATTTTCTAAAGCTGTTTTTGGTGACCACCCGTTGGGGCGCCCAATCGGTGGGGATTATGATTCCATTAATGCTGCGCAGCGTGACACGGTTTTTGAATACTATCAGGAACGCTACCGCCCGGATACGCTGGTTTTCGTAGCCGCGGGTGCGGTTCGTCATGAGCAGCTTTGTGAAATGGTGCTGCAGGCAATGGATGCTGCCCAGTGGCAGTTAGATCCTCAAGCAGTGCCGAATACTCCGCGGGTCAGTGCCGGGGAGACTGACCTACCTGTGTATGAGGCTCGTGATTTAGAAACGCTTAAAGTGGCTGAGCAGGCTCATATTGTTGTGGGTGGCAAGGGTATTAACACTACGGATGAGCGTCGTGCAGCGATGTCTGTGTTATTGAGTGTTCTTGGCGGTTCAATGTCGTCTCGTTTGTTCCAAGAGATTCGTGAAAAGCGGGGTTTGGCGTATACGACTTATGCTTTTGATTCTGCTTACACGGATGCTGGTTCTTTCGGTATGTATGCTGGTTGCGCGCCTAAGCATTTGCATGAGGTTGAAGCGTTGATGCAGGCCGAGCTTGAAGATTTGGCTGCGAACGGGCCTACTGAGGTTGAGTTGCGTCGCGTTAAGGGGCAGTTGCGTGGTGGTATTGCGCTGGGCTTGGAGGATTCTGCTGCGCGGATGGCTCGTTTGGGGCGTGCGGAGATTTCGCAGGGGCGTTTCACTCCTTTGGATTTGACGATTTCTCGGTTGCTGGATGTGACGGTTGCAGATGTTGCGTCGTTGGCTTCTGAACTGTTAGCGCAGCCGTGGTGTCGTTCTGTGGTGAAACCAGCATGATGATTCAGCCGGATCGTTCAGTGCGTCCTGCGTTAGTTGGGGACGCGGAGTTTATTGCCCAGATGCAGGTTGCGGGAATGATGGCTTCCTTAGAGGCAACTTTGGAAGCTGAGCTACCTGCTGCGGTGCGCGCGTTGGTTGAGAACCCGCAGGTGGAGTTGGCTTGGCAAGAGACTTTGCGTGCTCCGGCGCGTTCTGAGGTGGCGATTTTAGTTGCGGTCGAGGGCGCTAAACCATGTGGTTATGCGTTAGGTATCTTGTCTAAAGCAGATGATACTCACGAACACCTAAGTCAGTTGGGTGTAGAAATTGCTGGGTTTGAAGTGTCTGCTGAGGAATCTCGGCAGGGGCATGGTTCACGTTTACTTGCGGCGTTGAGTGATGTTTTTAAAGGGCAAGCTCATCATGTGAATACGTGGATTATGCCTGGGGATAAACCTCGCGTAAGGTTCTTTCAAAGCGCGGGGTTTGCTCCCGCTGGTATCCAACGTCGTCTACAAGTAGGCGAGAACACTGTTATTCAACATTTGTGGTGGGCGCTTTACTAATTGTTTTGGCGCGTGCAGGTTTTAAATATCATCTGTCCGAGTTTTAAGAACTCGGACAGATTTTTATGGCGGCTCGTTACCTAAAAACTAGTTATTCGTGGCACAATTAGAACTATGATGCCTAACGTTTCAGAATTACCTGCACCACCCGCCCTCGAGAAAAATGTCCTCCGTGTAACCCCGCTTGGCGGCTTGGGGGACATCGGGCGTAATATGACGGTTTTTGAAATCAACGGGCAACTGTTGCTTGTTGACTGCGGGGTACTTTTCCCACAGGAAAAGCATCCGGGAGTTGATTTAATCCTCCCTGATTTCACGGCGATTGAAGATCGCCTAGATGACGTGGTCGGCTTAATTCTTACCCACGGGCATGAGGACCACATTGGAGCAGTCCCATACTTGTTGAAGCTACGCGAGGACATTCCAATCTACGGTTGTGAACTCACTATCGCGTTCGTAGAACCAAAGTTGGATGAACACCGCATTAAGAACGCTAACTTGAATGTGATTGCCGAAGGTGACCGCATTACCCTGGGCGGTTTCGATTGTGAGTTTGTTTCCGTAACCCACTCGATTCCTGACGCCATGGCTATTTTCATCCGCACTGTTGCTGGTAATGCGCTGATTACCGGCGACTTTAAGATGGACCAGCTTCCCTTGGACGGTCGTCTTACTGACTTGCGGGCTTTCGCGCGTTTCGGTGAAGAAGGCGTTGACCTTTTCCTAGTTGATTCTACTAACGCGGAAGTCCCGGGCTTTGTAACTCCGGAACGAGAAATCGGCCCAGTTTTAGATAATGTCTTCCAGCAGTCGCAAGGCCAGATTGTGGTTGCCTCATTCGCCTCCCACGTTCACCGCGTCCAGCAGGTTTTTGACGCGGCATTGCTGACGGGGCGTAAGGTAGCGCTGATTGGTCGTTCTATGGAACGCAATATGCGGATTGCGCAGGAATTGGGGTACTTAGATATTCCCGAGGACGTGATTGTCTCGGCTAAGGAAATCATACAGCTTCCTGACAATCAACGTGTTTTCATGGCTACCGGTTCACAGGGCGAACCAATGGCCGCTTTGGGACGCATCGCAGCTGGTGAACACCGCTTCGTATCCGTAGGTGAAAACGACACGGTTATTTTTGCTTCTTCTTTGATTCCAGGTAACGAGCATTCAGTTTACCGCGTAATCAACGGGCTAACACTATTGGGTGCTAAGGTAGTACACCAGGCGAATGCAAAGGTACACGTATCGGGCCACGCATCTGCTGGTGAGCTACTGTACTGCTACAACATTTTGCAGCCTGAGAACGTGATGCCAATCCACGGCGAAGTCCGTCACCTGGTAGCTAACGGAAAGCTAGCAGAACTCACCGGTGTTCCAAAGCGCAACGTGATTCTTGCCCTTGATGGGGTTAGTGTAGATTTGTATGATGGTGAAGCTACTATCGTCGGGGCAACACCGTGCGACTACATTTACGTAGATGGTAAGTCTGTGGGCGACTTGTCAGAAGATGAGTTGGAAAGCCGTCGGGTTCTGGGTTCTGAAGGTTTCATTTCACTCTACGCCGTGGTTGATTTGGAATCTAAGACGGTGGTTTCTGGACCAACCATTAAGGCAGTTGGTATGGCTGAAGATGACTCAGTATTTACAGAAATCTTCCCAGCTGTGGAAACGGCGTTGCTAGAGTCTTTGGGCGTGGATGAGCCAAATACTTATCGTTGTCAACAGGCTATGCGTCGCGCTATTGGCAACTGGGTAGCTCGTAAACTCCGTCGTCGGCCAATGATTGTGCCACTGGTTGTCGACGCTGCGGAAGTATAGTTTGGGGTTACTGTGGGTCGTTTTATTTCAACGCAGCCGGTGGTTTTGAACCTCCCTACGTTAATTGATGCTCTGCCAACAAAGGGTGAAATGATTAAGGCAGAAAGTATTCTGTCTTACCCGGGTGGTGGTTTCATCGGCATGGCTGCAGCTGCTGAACTAGGTGTAGAAACCTGTATGCTTTCAGTACTGGGGACTGGCCCTAACTCTTATGTGGCGCGTCGTGAGATTCTTTCACGCAATATTAAGATTTTGACCGATGAAGTTATTGGCGATATTGGGCTTGCAATTTCGCTAGTGGAGTCTGATGGTCACACTACGGTGATTGTATCTCCGGGAGTTGAATATGAGCCTGATATGGAACATTACCGTCAGGTTGAGCTACGCGCAGGAGACGTCGTTTTAGCACATGGTTCTTGCCTTGCTAATGAACCAGTTGCGAAGGCTTACTTACGTTGGGTAAGTGAGATTCCTGCCGAAGTGAAGGTAGTGGTAGCTCCGTCCCCAATCTTAAATCAGGTTAATCCTGTTTACTGGCAGGCACTTTTGCAACGAGCTGATTATTTAACTATGAATAATCGCGAGTTTAACTTACTGCAGCAGATCTTGGCAGACTTTTATGAGGGCGCTACCTTTGCGTCTCTGATGCGCCCAGAATCTACTGTGGTGGTGCGCCGTGGCGATACTGGCTGTGAGTATTGGAAGCATGATGGGTCTGCCTCCCAATGGGTTGATCCGTTTGAAACTCAGGCCGTAGATACGTCTGGTGTCGGAGATACTCACGTTTCAGTAATGTGCGCGGTTTTAGCGCAGGGAATGGAACTTGATTACGCTTTGAAAGTTGCTAATGCAGCAGGTGCCTGTATGGTGTCCCATGCGCATTCCTTCCCACCCCCAAGTTTGGATCAGATGCTGTATTTGCTGACCGGAATGTAATTGCTGAAGCAGAGTTTGTGAACTAAGCGGCGTGCCCTGTTAAAGCGGCGCGCCGCTTAAAATTTGGCGGATTTTAGCGGTATTCTGTGGGTATTATGGCTAAAACTACGTCCTCAGGTCGCTCTTCAAAGAGCTCGAAATCTACAAAAGCTGAGTTGCAGACTGAAGTTGAATCCCAGTCTTCACCACTCGTTAGTATCTTTAAAGCCATCGGCAGGGGTATTGCCGCTATTTGGCGTGCATTCGTCCAGCTTGATGACCAGTTGAAGCGCGACGGTTTAGCCGTATTCTTAATCGCGTTATCATTAGTGATTGCACTGCGAGAATGGTTTGGAGTTTCCGGAGCCGCAGGGGACTACATTCACCTTTTCGCCGCTGGGGCGGTGGGGGTATTTTCTTTCCTCGTCCCAATCGGTTTGCTTGCACTGGCTGTAACCCTATTCCAAGCACGCACCAACTATGCGATTCCTCATCGCGTTGCTGGTAGCTTAGGTATTGCGGTTGCTTTAACGGGCTTAGCGCATGTGTCTGCTGGAAACCCAGCTTTTAAGAACACCGATGGGTTACTTAAAGGTGGCGGTGCACTGGGCTGGCTCTTGGGATCCCCATTGCATACTTTGCTTTCTGCAGCGGGAGCAATCGTAGTTTTAGTTTTGCTCCTGGGGTATTCACTACTGGTTCTGACGCGGACTCCGATTAGCGAGATTCCACAACGTATTGAAGCCCTCACACAACGTTACCTGCAGCGTGAGCCAAAAACTCAGGTAGAGAAACCTGAACTTTTGGATGAGTATGAGGCTGATGAGCCTTACCGAAAGTCCACGGTAGTTGAACCTGTTTATCAAGAAGTTGAGCCTGCATGGGACGCCCTCGAGGAAGAAAATAACTACCCTGAAAACTGGGATGTTGAACCAGAACCGGTTGAAAAGCGCCCGGTAATGCCAACTCGCACGCTGCGTCCTCGCCCTGCTGCGCAAGCAGAAACCACTGTTCTACCAACTTTGCCAGAACCCCTGGAAGAAGAAACCACTGACGCAGAAGACACGATTGTTTTCCCAACCACCATTCCTGGAAACCCAGGTGAAGAAGAACGCGTTTACGAGCTTCCCTCTGAAGAACTCCTGGTACGTGGAGCACCCCATAAGACTCGTTCCGCAGCGAATGATGAAGTAGTTGAAGCACTGCAGACGGTACTGAATGAATTTAACGTCGATGCGCAAGTAATCGGTTTTACGCGTGGACCAACAGTTACCCGCTACGAAATTCAACTTGGCGCGGGCGTTAAAGTTGAACGTATTACGCAGCTTTCTAACAACATCGCTTATGCGGTGAAATCAGCTGACGTTCGCATTATTTCCCCAATTCCAGGTAAGTCTGCGATTGGCGTGGAAATTCCAAATACCGACCGCGAAACCGTCGCGTTGGGTGACGTACTACGTTCGGGACCGGCAGTTTCCAACCCACACCCGCTTTTGGTGGGCGTCGGCAAGGACGTCGAGGGCGGTTATGTCGTAACTAATATTGCGAAAACACCACACCTGCTGGTTGCAGGTGCAACGGGTTCCGGTAAGTCATCATTCGTGAACTCGATGATTACATCAGTGATGATGCGTGCCACCCCAATGCAGGTACGCATGATTTTGGTAGACCCAAAGCGCGTGGAACTCACCATCTATGAAGGTATTCCACACTTGATTACTCCAATCATTACTAACCCTAAGAAGGCTGCTGAAGCCTTGGAATGGGTAGTTAAAGAGATGGATAATCGCTACGACGACCTGGCTAACTTCGGCTATAAGCACGTCGATGATTTTAACGCAGCCATTACTTCCGGTAAGTTAGTTGCGCCTCCGGGATCTAACCGCGTGCTAGCACCATACCCTTATCTGTTGGTAGTCGTCGACGAACTTGCAGACTTGATGATGGTCGCCCCACGTGACGTTGAAGCTTCCATTCAGCGTATTACCCAGCTGGCGCGTGCAGCAGGTATTCACTTAGTACTGGCAACCCAGCGTCCTTCCGTTGATGTTGTTACCGGTTTGATTAAGTCAAATATTCCATCCCGCCTGGCATTCGCTACGTCTTCTTTAGCGGACTCTCGAGTTATCCTCGATCACCCGGGTGCAGAAAAACTAATCGGCCAAGGTGACGCTCTCTACCTGCCTTCAGGGGCGGGCAAGCCGCAGCGAGTACAGGGTGCTTGGGTGACGGAAGCGGAAATCCATCAAATCGTCGAACACGTTAAAGCACAGATGAACCCTGTCTACCGTGAGGATGTTACCGCTCCAGCAGCACAAGCTGCGGTAGCTGAAGATATTGGTAAGGATCTGGATGACTTGTTGGAAGCTGCCGAGCAGGTAGTTTCTACCCAGTTGGGTTCGACTTCTATGCTGCAGCGTAAACTGCGTATTGGTTTCGCTAAGGCAGGGCGCTTGATGGACCTATTGGAGTCACGCGGGGTAGTAGGACCATCAGAAGGTTCTAAACCACGTCAGGTGCTGGTGCGTCCAGAAGATCTGCCGCAGGTACTAGCGATGCTACGTGGGGAATCTGATGGTATCAGTGAAGCACCGGTAGCATCAGAACAACCGATTCCAGCCTCTGCAGTGCCTTCCGGAACCTATACTGCGCCGAATGCTGGTGCAGACAGGTATGATGGAATAGAGTTCAATGGAAACTGGGATGAAGAAGAAAGCGAAGACGCCTGGGAACTAACTGGGCGAGAGTAGTTTTCAAAACGTCAGTGAATAGAAGCGAAGGAGCGAGGTGAGCATGCAAAGCATCAAAGAAATGGACAATAACGTTTCTAAGCGTAAAGCCCAGGAAGTTATTTTCAATGTTCCGAACGTATTAACGATTATCCGCCTCGTTCTGATTCCGGTTTTCATCTACTACCTTTTGCAAACCGATACTCGTAGCCTTTGGATTGCTTTCGTCGTATTTGCTTTAGCAAGTATGACTGACTATGTCGATGGTGAAATCGCTCGTCGGTGGGCGTTGATTACTGACTTCGGGAAAATCTGGGATCCGATTGCAGATAAAGCGCTAACTTTGGGTGCTTTTGCAACTCTTTCATACTTGGGGTGGCTTCCTTGGTGGTTTACCATTATCGTTGCTGTCCGTGAGTTTGGCATTACTTATATGCGTAAGCGTTTACTGGAACGAGGGATTGTCGTAGCAGCTAACTTCAGCGGAAAGTTAAAGACCACTTTCCAAATGATGTTGATTGCTTTCCTGGTGGTTCCATGGGCTTCATTCACAGATGTGTCCGGTACTTGGTATTCAGTAACCTACTGGGCTCTAGTGGGAATCACCCTCTTTATGACCCTGTACTCAGGCGTCGGTTATCTGATGCCTCTGTTTAAGAAGAACTGAATAGGCTTTTAAAGTTGGGGTGGAGCACTTAGTGTTCTGCCCACAACTTTTTTGATGTCTGGCATTATGTAGGGGCTACCTATGAGAAAATGTGGCGGGTTAAATAGTGGATAAAAGAGAACTTTACTCTGCTTTTGCCATACAGTTGAAGTATGAATAGTCAGAATACCTCTACCATGTCTGTGCGCGAACACATTGGCGAAGTCCTTCGCCAGATTCGTCGTGCCCAGGGAAGCACTCTGCGAGAGGTATCTGCTAAAGCCCAGGTTTCCCTTGGCTACCTCTCAGAAATTGAAAGAGGCCAGAAGGAAGCGTCCTCGGAAATGCTGCTGTCAATCTGCACCGCGCTGGGTGTGCCACAGTCCCTGGTACTGCGCGAAGTTTCCATACGTCTAGCGAAAATTGAGCACGTGATGGCAACTTCTAAAGCTCCGCAGTATGCGAAAGCGCTTGGCAAAGACGAAATTACTCTGCTCAGCTGAGCCTAAGGAATGGCAATGACTATTTCAGACTTCTGGAATAACCTGGAAGCGGTCTTTGGATCTTGCTACGGACGGTCCCTGGTAGGTGACTTATACCTTCCAAAACTAGGTGGTACCGCTGAACAATCTTTAAAGCAGGGGATTGCTCCTGAACTTATTTGGGCGGAATTGATTGCTGAGACTGAAATGGGCGAAGATGCTCTTTGGGTACACCGCCAGCCAGCTCCTGCAAAGAAGTAAGCGAATACTGCACGCATGAACTACGAACTTAAAGTAGCTGAAGTTGAGCTGGTCTTTTTCCTCTATAACCCAGTTTCCGGTCAGCATGAGAACGCGCAGAAAGCCACTGTCTATCAGCAAGCTTTAGAGGCGATTTTCCCGCAGGCTGAAGTTATTCTGCACGCTACCGAATATGTTGGTCACGCTACTGAATTAGCGGCTGATTTCGTTTCCTCAGCAGCCGGTCGGTCTGCGGTTGTGGTTATCGCTGGTGGAGATGGAACAGTTTCAGAAACCGCGAATGGTTTGGCTAATACCGGGATGCCATTATTAGTTCTTCCAGCTGGCACTGGTAATGATTTGACGCGTTCTCTTTATCTGGGACTGTCTGAGAAGCCTCAGTTTCATGGGGTGAGTGAGGTTTTAGAAGCTTTTAAAACCTCTGCGCTGGAAACGGGTTCACTACAGGTTTTCGGTGTTGATGGCGTGCAGATTCATGCCCAGCGAGCACGAGATTGTTTTAATCAAAGTATCCCGGATTTTAGCCGCTATGCTTTTAATGCTATTTCAGTGGGGTTTGATTCCCTGGTGGCTAAGACTGCGCATCGGATTATTCGTTGTATCCCTTGGATTGGGTCGGGCAGCTACGTGTTGGCAGTACTGCGTAATCTGCGTAAACTTCCGTCTTTTGCAATGCGTTTTCAAGCGTTTTTGGAACGGGAATTGGTGCAGGATTTGGATGAAGAGTATTTCTTGTGTGTGATGTCGAATGCTCGCTATTACGGGGGAGGTTTTCAGCCTAATCCGCAGGGGCGTTTAACGGATGGCAAGGTGGATGTGGTTTTAGCCCGCCCGTTGTCGCGCGTGGATATTACTAATGTGGTGGGTAAGTTCCGTTCGGGGCAGCCGATTCCAACGAAGTATGCGCGTTCTTTCCAAGCTGATTCTTTGACTATGTCGGATACCAGTGGGGATAACTTTATTTTCAATATTGATGGGGAAGTGTTCCACGCAGCCAGTTTGCAGGTTAAGGTGCAGGCGGATGTTTTACAGGTGGTTTTGCCTGCGGGAGCAGTTTCTTATTCGGATTTGTGAGTTGCGTGGAGATTTTTCTGCGTGTCGATTTTTATCGAACACTTGTTCGTAGTAGAGTTGTGCACAGGCAGGTTTTGAAACCTTAGTTTTCCACAACTTGCTTATGCGAAAAATTATGTCAGTGGTCAGGCATAGCATTATAGACGTACCCGGAGAGGGAGTTAGACGTCTTTCTTCGACCAGCCTTATTCATTGAGCGGAGAGCTCACCAACTCAAGGAGAATCTGATGGCAGTAACCCCAGATCGTAATAAGTCTCTTGAACTTGCACTTAGCCAGATTGATAAGCAGTTCGGCAAAGGTTCAGTTATGCGTCTTGGCGACGAAAATCGTCCCGCAATTCAAGTTATTCCAACGGGTTCTTTGGCATTAGACGTGGCACTTGGTGTTGGTGGTTTTCCCCGAGGGCGCATTATCGAAGTTTACGGTCCAGAATCATCAGGTAAGACCACGGTAGCCCTTCATGCAGTTGCTTCCGCGCAACGCCAGGGTGGAAATGCTGCCTTCATTGATGCTGAACACGCACTCGACCCAGAATATGCTAAAAAGCTGGGGGTTAATACTGATGAACTGCTAGTATCTCAGCCGGATACTGGCGAACAGGCTTTAGAAATCGCGGATATGCTGATTCGCTCTGGCGGTATTGACATTATCGTCATTGACTCTGTTGCCGCGTTGGTGCCTAAGGCTGAAATTGAAGGCGATATGGGGGACTCTCACGTGGGTCTACAAGCACGCCTAATGTCGCAAGCGCTCCGTAAGCTTACTGGCGCACTATCTGCAACTGGTACTACCGCTATTTTCATTAACCAGCTGCGTGAAAAAATTGGTGTTTTCTTTGGTTCTCCAGAAACCACCACTGGCGGTAAGGCTTTGAAGTTCTATGCTTCTGTGCGTTTGGACGTACGACGCATTGAGACTTTGAAAGAGGGCTCTAACCCTGTTGGTAACCGTACTCGCGTTAAGGTTGTGAAGAATAAGATGGCTCCACCTTTCAAGCAGGCGGAATTCGACATTCTTTATGGCCAGGGTATTTCTCGTGAAGGTTCCATTATCGATATGGGTGTGGAAACTAATGTGATTAAGAAATCGGGTTCCTGGTTCACTTATGGCTCTGATCAGTTAGGACAGGGTAAGGAAAACGTCCGTAATTTCTTAAAGGATAATCCTGAGCTCGCTAATGAAATCGAACATAAGATTTTGGTGGCTATGGGAATCCGCGCTGAAGATAGCGAAATGCCTGCTTTGCCAGGTGCAGAACCTGCTGTAGAAGAAAAGCCTAAACCAACTGCACGGGGAAAGAAGAAAGCAACTGATCCAGCTGAAGACGCTGGCTTCTAATGGTTGAGTACTTCGACCCTGAGTCTGATTTTAAGCCGCGCCGCCGGGTTGATCTGGCGGCGCGTGCTGCAAAAATTCAAAAACGTAAGGAATGGGCGGCCGGGCTGGAACTTGAGGAAGCTCAGCGGCGTGCGAAAGAAGCTGCTCTGCGACTTTTAGATAGATGTGATCGTTCCGTAGGGGAATGTCGGGCAAAACTTTTAGAAAAGGGATTTAGCCCCGAAGCAGTAGAGGCTGCTCTGGCACGTTTAGTAGAAGTTAATCTGTTAAATGATCTGCGTTATGCGCAAATGTTAGCTCGGACTCGCAACGCGGAACGTGGTTTAGTCGGACAGGCTTTGCGTCAAGAACTGTCTCGTAAAAAGCTTTCTGCAGAGATTATTTCTCAAGTGATGGGGGAGCTTGACGGTGAAACTATTTATGAGGCAGCCCAGGGGCTAGTTGAAAAGAAAATGCGTAGTATGCGCGCACTACCTCGAGACGTGAAGTACCGGCGTTTACTAGGCATGCTTGCTCGCAAAGGTTACTCTGGAGCTGTAGCAAGTCAAGTTATAAATGCTGCTTTACAAGCTGAAACTGAGGAATTCGACTATGACTTCGATGCAGACATTTGAAATCGCAACAAATGTTATTCATAGATTATCGTGTAGTCCGGAAACAGTTGCCGTGGCAGAGTCCCTAACAGGAGGCTTAGTAAGTGCCGCCCTGGTTGCAGTTCCCGGTGCCTCCCAAGTAATGCGCGGGGGAGTTACCACCTATGCAACAGAAACTAAACATAGCGTATTAGCGGTTGACTTACCGAGGTTGAAAACCTACGGTCCTGTTGATCCTGAAGTAGCACAACAAATGGCTGAGAACGTGCGAGAGCTTTTTGACACAGACTGGGGGATAGCAACTACCGGCGTTGCTGGGCCAAGCGAGCAAGATGGGCATCCTGTTGGAGAAGTCTACATTGCAGTTGCAAATGAAACTGATACGGTAGTTAAGCAACTTCACCTTAGCGGAAATAGAGACGAAATCCGCACTCAAACGGTGTCTGAAACCTTGAAACTACTACTTGAATTTATTTCAGGTGACATCTAAAGGCTGAACCACTAAAATCATTTAACGATGAGCACTAATACTAATCTTCCACGCACTTACCTTGTTCGAACCCTCGGTTGCCAGATGAACGTTCATGACTCTGAACGTATGGCAGGGTTACTAGCCGCCGATGGTTACGTCCCAGTAGAACAAGTACCAGAAGCCGCAGCTCGAGCCACTGAAGCTGGTGACGGCGGCGCAGACGTCGTAGTTATTAACACCTGTTCGGTTCGTGAAAATGCTGCAAACCGTCTTTTCGGTAACTTGGGACAGTTAGCCTCTGTGAAAAAGAACCGCCCGGATATGCAAATCGCAGTTGGTGGATGTCTAGCTCAACAGATGCGTGCCGATATTGTTAAGAAAGCTCCGTTCGTAGACGTCGTATTTGGTACCCACAATATTGACGTACTACCAGTATTGTTGAAGCGTGCTCGTCATAACCGCGATGCAGCCGTAGAAATCGAAGAATCCTTAAAAGTATTCCCATCTACGTTGCCAAAGAAAGCCGACTCTTCCTACGCAGCCTGGGTTTCCATTTCCGTGGGCTGTAACAACACTTGTACTTTCTGCATCGTTCCACACCTGCGTGGTAAAGAACGTGACCGTCGCCCTGGTGAAGTACTTGCTGAAATTGAAGCTGTAGTATCTGAAGGTGCTGTTGAGGTTACCTTATTGGGGCAAAACGTAAACTCGTATGGAGTTAGCTTCGGTGAACGTGACGCATTCGCGAAACTTTTGCGTGCTGCCGGAAATATTGAAGGTTTGGAACGCTTGCGTTTTACCAGCCCTCACCCAGCGGCTTTCTCTGATGATGTAATCCGCGCCATGGCGGAAACCCCCACAGTGATGCCAAGCCTGCATATGCCATTGCAGTCCGGATCTGACCGGATTCTACGCATGATGCGTCGCTCATATCGACGAGCTAAGTTTGAAGGCATTTTAGAACGTGTACGCGAACTAATCCCAGATGCGGCTATTACCACTGACATTATCGTGGGCTTCCCCGGAGAAACGGAAGAAGACTTCCAACAAACCTTGGAAGTTGTAGAAAAAGCGCGTTTTGCCTCGGCCTTCACCTTCCTGTACTCACCACGTCCGGGTACACCGGCAGCAGATATGGAAGACCAAGTGCCTGACGATGTAGCCGCTGAACGCTACAAGCGCCTGTTAGCCTTGCAAGAAAAAATCTCCTTCGAGGAAATGCAGAAGCTGGAAGGCACTACTGTGGAAGTTTTGATTGCAGAAACTGAGGGGCGAAAAGATTTAGCGACTCGTCGTATTTCTGGTCGTGCCCGCGATAACCGCTTGGTTCACGTAGGTTTACCAGCTGGATTTGAATATGGTAGAGACATTCGCCCCGGTGACATGGTTACTGCAGTAGTAACTCATGCAGCACCTCACCACTTGGTTGCTGACTCTGGTGTTACCGGCGGTCTATTTAGTCACCGTAAAACCCGTGCAGGCGATATGTGGGCTGAAAAACAAGCCTGTCCAGTTCCAGATAATAAGGTGACTCTTGGGATTCCAATCATCCGTCGCTGAAATAGCTAAAAGTATTTGCCTGTCTAAGAACCTCGATTCTTAGACAGGCAAATACTTTAAACAGATTAAAAGCCAGGCGGGATAAGTTTCGGAAGCTCGCGAATCGCGGTGCGAACCCCCTGGGCAGCATTATGTAACAGCGTCTTAAACTGCGAAGGCGTGGCGCCCTCAGCTACAAAGAAAGTGCAGTCTAAACGAATCATCCACTGTGCGTCCACTTTATCAACGTAGGCGGTTGGTAAGAACCAACGCGCATTCCACTCATTAGTAGCGTCAATTAGCAGGTGTAAAACCTTATCGTTTTCCTCGTCGCTTAAAGCATTAGCAGGAACTTCCGGGTTAACCCCGGGCTGAGTTACTGGAAACTCGGCTTTAACCAGAAGCCATACGCGTTCAGGGTCAGTGGATAGGCGTAAGACAACGTCTTCGTAAACAGTTTGGAAAACGCCCTCGGAAATTTCAGACAACTCAATCTGAGCATCCGCAGCCAAATCTTTTAATCTGGAAGCAGATAAATCCTGGTAAAGATGCTCAATCGGCGCCACTGGCTCAGTAACTGGTTTTTCGTAAGTTTCCGGCTGCAGAGCTGTCCACACGTTAGAAAGTAAACGCTTAATCAACTTTCGGCTCCTCTGGAGGATTCATCCACGGATCAGCAAACTCGTGTTCTAAACGATCCATAGCCTGGGCAGTCGCTGCGATTGCCATGCGCAGTTCCTCACGAAGCTGAAGGTCAGTGACGTTTTGGGAATCCCACTGGAAACGCCACGACGTGCTGAACACAATGTAGCCGTCATCAGTTACTTTAAACGCCATACGCGGAGCGTAAGTAGAAGAAGCCGCAGACTGCACAATATTCTTCGCCAACGCAATATAGGCTACATTCAGGCGACGTCCCCACTGCCCCAGGAAAACCAGGCACTTTCCATTTCGGTCATCGTCAATCCGTGCAATAAAAGCCGTGAAATTTGGGTAGGGGAGCAAAATACTAGAGTCAGCGGCATTAACCGCAAAGCGGATTCCCAATTTTTTGAGTTCCGCTTCGATACGTTCCCCGGTGATGGGACGCAGTTCGACTTCTAACTTGCTCATGCATTTAAGTATAGGTGAAAAGGAAGCGGACAAGCGTGTAAGGTTGTGGTGTGATGATTGCGATTATTGGGCCCACGGCTTCAGGGAAAACTGGGCTGGCATTGGAACTAGCTGCAGAAGCTGGCGGCGAGATTATTAACATGGATGCCTACGCCTTGTACCGGGGAATGGATATTGGCACCGCAAAACCTACGTTGGCGGAACAGAAGCGGGTACGTCATCACTTGATTGACATTTTGGATATTCACGAGGGCGCCACGGTAGCCGACTATCAGGAGGCAGCTCGTGAAGCCGTGAAAGATATTCAGAGTCGTAATAAGCCGGTCTTTGCTGTAGGTGGTTCAGGTCTTTACGTGCGTGCTCTGTGTGACAAGATAAGTTTCCCCGGAACTGATAATACGATCCGCGAGCGTTTAGAGGCAGAATGCGCTGAAGTAGGTTCGTTGGAACTCTACCGGCGTTTGGCTAAGTTAGATCCGGTTGCTGCACAGAATATGCATTGGAATAATGCGCGTAGAGTTATTCGCGCGTTGGAAGTTATTGAACTCACTGGCCAGCCGTATTCTGCGACACTGCCTTCTTATGAAACTGAGATTCCAACTGTTTTTATCGGTTTGCGTCGTGAGTATGAGGATATTGACGTACGAATTCAGAAGCGTACGGAAGCGATGTTTGCTGAAGGGCTCGTAGCTGAGGTTGAGGGACTTTTAGAGCAGGGTTTGGCACATACTCGTACTGCTCGAAAGGCCACCGGCTATGGGGAGGTTATTCAGCTTCTGGCGGGTGAGATTACAGAGGTTGAAGCTGTTGAAGCAGTTGCGCAATCTACTCGTCAGTTAGTGCGACGCCAGATGAAGTGGTTTAAACGTGACCCACGGATTCATTGGATTGACGCGACGGGCAAAAGCAACGCGGAGATTTTTGCTGAGGCGAAAAATATTCTAGCGGCTTACCAGCAGTAGGTGCCGTCGCTTTTTTGAAAAATTGCGATTTCAGCGTAGTCAGCACCTGGGGTTTCAAACCTAAACACTGGGTTTTTTAACTCGAAATCTGCCGGTATCGTCCATGCAATGGACGGGGTACTACACTCACCAGACCCACTTTCTTTACCATTCATGAACATGGTGACCGCAACATTGTCCCCTTTGCAGACGGGGATGATTTTGACAATTTCTCCTAAAGAATAGTCAGCCTGAAAGTCCTCACTCGGTTTCACAATAGCGGTGAACTTAAAACCAGGATCAGTTTCAATCTGAAAAGCGCCTGGGTTTTTATTCAAGTAGTTTTCCAAAGCACCTGGTTGTAGATTTGCGTAGAGCTCTTGCAAACTCACGGGTGCTCCATCCATGCTATTGGAACTGGGTTCTTCACTAATAGGAACCGGAGTAACCGAAGAATCGGAGCTTGGGCCAGTGGTTTGTGCACAAGATGATATGAAAAATGCTAAGGCTACTAACCCGCAAAATAGTGAAAGATTTTTAGTTCCCATATCTTATGCTCCTACTGGAAGTTAAGATATGTCAATAGTTTCAGCGAGTTACCCGCAGCAGGCGGAAACCTTTCTTAGAAGCAGCTTTCTCAGCTTGGAAACCTTGGTCATTAAGCCAAGTAGTTAAAGAATCAGCGCCCAGATTCTTGGCAACTATCAGCCAGGCAACGCCTTCATCAGCTAGTAGAGAAAGCCAATCTAGCAAAATTTGATGCGTCTCAGCTTTGCCCACGCGAATTGGTGGATTTGACCAAATCAAATCAAACTGCAGGCCTTCGGCACGGGCTTTTTCTAACGCCTCATGAGCGTAGTAAGTTTCCACATTCGTACACCCATTAGCATTAGCGTTGCGTTTGGTTAAGTCCAGGGCACGTCCATTAACATCAACTGCCCAGATTTTTGCGTCTGGACTGAACTTGCCTAAGAGAGTGGAAATAACGCCCCAACCGCAACCAACATCTAAGAAACGTCCACTTGCCGGAGGTTCAGGAACTTCTTTTAGTAGCACTTTCGTACCCGGGTCTAAACGCGAAGCAGAGAAAACCTGATCCGCCACCTGCATTTGCAGGTCAAACCCGCGGAGAGAAAACTCCAGGGTGCTCATTTCAGCTTTGGTAGCTGGAGGTACGTCCGTGAAGTAGTGGACTTTCGAAATCTCTTTAACGTTAGGTGCAGAAAGTGCTTCTTTATTACTCACCCTTTAACCCTAAAACATCTAACTGTGGATAACAATCTGCAATCCATGAAATGCCCATTATAATAGGAAGATACGTGAAAAATCCCTGAACTGAGGACCGCAACTTGACTGAAAACCTGAACCCACACGCAGACCTTGATCAAGCTAAAGCAGTGGTTGATCGCGTCCTCGAACGTCAAAAACAGGGGGTAAAGAAGCTAGTTCACACTGCGGATAGTTCCGCATTAATTGAGGGGCTGGCAGAAACGCACTCGGAAAATCTCGAGGGTGGACAGGTCATGCCTAAACGTGGCGGAGTATTCGCTAACCGCGCTGCCTCCCTGCAGTCTACTCAAGGGCAGGTAGAAAACTCAGCGGGTGCGATGGAACGTGAAGCTCGTCAGGCAACTCGCCGTGTTGCCTCCATGAGCACGGAACTTGAAGATGTTTCAGAAGTTGAATACCGCCAGATTCGTTTGGAAAAAGTGGTTCTCGTAGGAATCTACGCCACTGACGTAGAAGACGCGGAAAACTCACTACACGAACTGGCAGCACTAGCTGAAACCGCTGGCTCTGAAGTTCTGGATGGTATGCTACAGCGCCGCGATATGCCTGACCCAGCTACCTATCTGGGCAAGGGCAAAGCGAAAGAGCTTGCCGAAATCGTAGCTGACTGTGGGGCAGACACTGTAATTGTTGACGGTGAACTTGCGCCTTCCCAACGCCGTGGTTTAGAAGACGCTGTGAAAGTTAAAGTAGTTGACCGGACTGCTTTGATTTTGGATATTTTTGCCCAACACGCACAGTCTCGTGAGGGCAAAGCCCAGGTTGAATTAGCTCAACTTGAGTACTTACTGCCACGTTTGCGTGGTTGGGGTGAATCAATGTCTCGTCAGGCCGGCGGGCGCGTCGCCGGTGGTGAAGGTATCGGCTCCCGCGGTCCGGGTGAAACTAAGATTGAACTTGATCGTCGTCGTATTCGCAAGCGTATGTCGAAGCTTCGCAATGAGATTGCCGCTATGAAACCGGCGCGCGACACCCAACGCCAGTCTCGCCGCAGTGGAGAAATCCCCTCCGTCGCAATCGCTGGCTACACTAACGCTGGCAAATCTACGTTGCTGAACCGCCTGACCGGGGCTGAAGTGATGGTGCAGAACGCGCTTTTCGCAACCTTGGATCCTACCGTTCGGCAAACTAAAACTGATGATGGTCGTCTCTATACTCTCACCGACACAGTTGGTTTCGTGCGTAACCTACCAACCCAGCTGGTCGAAGCCTTCCGTTCAACTCTGGAAGAAGTCGGTGACGCGGACTTGATCGTACACGTCGTTGACGCGGCTCACCCAGATCCAATGGGGCAGATTAAAGCAGTACACGCAGTATTTGAAACTATTGACGGAGCAATGGAAATCCCAGAAATCATTGCTTTGAATAAAGCGGATTTAGCAACTGAAGCAGATTTAGCAGTGCTGCGTTCCTTGCTGCCAAACTCTGTAGCTGTCTCAGCTCATACGGGTGCGGGTATGGGGGATTTACAGGAACTAATTGCCCAGATGTTGCCACGTCCATCCGTGAAAGTTGATGTGGTAGTGCCTTACGCACACGGGGACTTAGTCCACCGGTTCCATAATGACGGCGAGATTGAGTTGGAAGAATATCTTCCTGAGGGTACTCACCTGGTTGGTTTAGTGAGCCAAGCATTGGCGTATGATCTCAACCGGGTTGCTGTGGCAACTGATTCCGGAAATGCAGAATGAGTGAGGAAACCTCAGAACTTGACCTTTTAGATGAGGTGGTTAGTTCTTTCGGGGGAAGTGCGCGTGCTGGTCAGCAACAGATGGTACGTACGGTTGCTTCTGCTTTAGCTGAGGATAAGATTGCCCTGATTCAAGCGGGAACCGGCACGGGTAAGTCCTTTGGATATTTGGTTCCGGTGATGCAGCGGGTTGCTAACACTAAAGAACGGGTGATTGTAGCGACGGCAACTTTAGCTTTGCAACGTCAGATTTTAGAAAAGGATGCTCCCTGCGTAAATGAGCATTTGCCGAAACCTGTTAAAGTGGCTGCCCTGAAAGGTTGGAATAACTATCTGTGCCTGCATAAAGTTGAGGGTGGTTACGCTGAAGAATACGCATTATTTCCCTCTGATTTAGTTGATTTCGCACCTAAAACTTCATCTGCGACGGGTAAAGAGATTGTGCGGGTGCGTGAGTGGGCGAAGCAGACTGATACTGGCGACCGCGATGATTTAAAACCCGGGGTTAGTGATCAGGTTTGGCGACAGGTCAGCGTGCCTTCAAATGAGTGTTTGGGCTCTACTTGTCCGCTTCGCGATGAGTGTTTCCCGGCTTTAGCGCGGGAACGGGCTACAGAAGCTAATGTGGTGATTACAAACCACGCGGTTTTAGGTATTCACGCTACTTCTGAGAATAAGATGTGCGGTGAGTTTGATGCCTTAGTGGTAGATGAAGCGCATGATTTGATGCGGATCGTACATTCTCAGGCGACATTGCGTTTGCACCCGGGGGCGGCGGTTACGAAGATGCGTTGGGCTGGACGCTTAGCGGGAGTGGCTACTACTGCGGTGGAAACTAGTCTACAAGGGTTGGAAAAGGTTTTAGAAGGCTTTTCTGAAGGATTGTTACGAACTCGTCCTGAGGAATTACAGGATGCGATGCGTCTGCTAGATACTGAAGTGCGGTTGGTGCTTTCGAGTATCAACACATCTGATAAAGATGCTGCGGAAAAGAAGTTGGCGACTGGGGTAGTTGCGGAATTAGCGGAGTTTTTGGACGCTTGGGATCGCCCCGTTGAGTCTATGATTACTTGGGTGACGCAGCGTGATGAGGACCCGGCGGTGCTTAACTGTGTGCCATTGGACGTGTCTGCTCCGATTGCGTTTAATTTATTTTCTGAGAAAGCTGTGGTGTTGACTTCGGCAACGCTTAAGTTGGGGGGTTCTTTTGGTCCGTTAGCTTCCGAGGTCGGTGTCTATAGGGTTGAAAGTGAACTAGAAATGGTTGACGTGGGTAGTCCGTTCGATCCTGCGAAACAAGGCATCCTCTATGTCGCAGCAGAACTTCCAGCGCCTCCGCGTTCTGGGGTGAGTGAAGAACAGCTACAGACTTTACTGCGACTTACTGAAGCAAGTGGCGGGGGAATGTTAGGGTTGTTTTCTTCAAAGCGAGCTGCGCAACAGGCAGCTGACTACCTGCGGGAAAGCACTGATTTGCCAGTTCTCTTACAGGGAGAAGACCAGCTTTCTAACTTGGTGCAGGAGTTCCGTGAGGATTCTCAAACCTGCTTAGTGGGCACTATGTCGCTTTGGCAAGGAATCGATATTAAGGGACCTAACTGTCGTTTGGTAGTTATGGACCGTATTCCGTTCCCCGTTCCGTCTGATCCGGTAATTGAGGCTAGAAATGATGAGGCTGCCCGCAAGGGGCAGAATCCATTCCAAGTGGTTTCACTTAGCCATGCTTCACTGTTGATGGCGCAGGGAGCTGGCCGTTTACTACGTTCAGTAGACGACCAGGGAATGGTTGCGGTGTTGGATTCACGTTTGGCGACTAAACCGTATGGAATGTTTATTCGGAAGTCGCTGCCGCAACTTTGGCCAACGACCAGCATAGAAGTTGCTGTTGGTGCGATGAAGCGTTTAGCAGAAGGCATTTAGGGCTATAAGGCTTTTAGCTCTTTATAAAAGATGTGGGCGACAAGGAATACCTTGTCGCCCACATTAAAACTAGGGTTTACAGACCGAGTGCACGAGCCGCATCGCGCAGACGCTGAGCAGACTCATTCAAACCGTCACGTTCCTTCAAAGTCAGCGGTGGTTCCAGTACGCGGCCAGCACCGTTGCGGTCAACTAGAGTTGGAGCTGCCATAACTACGTCAGAGATGCCATTCCAATCTTCTAGCAGGGAGCAGACTGATAGGACGCGGTTTTCATCACGCAGGATAGCACCTGCGATAGAGGAAGCTGCTAGGCCGATAGCCTTATCAGTTGCGCCCTTGCCATCGATAATCTTGTACGCAGAGTTTACAACTTCTTCGGCAATTTGATCGCGTAGCTCTGCGTCAAAGAGGCGGCCATCTACGGTGAGACCCCAGTGACGTAGCGGGACGTTACCAATAACTGCAGATGACCACAGGGCAACTTCGGAGTCACCGTGCTCGCCAGCAATGTAAGCGTGGATATTTTGGGTAGCTACGCCAGTGTGCTTGGACACCAGGTAACGCAGACGGGAAGTATCCAGCACGGTACCGGAACCGAAAACCTGGTTACGTGGCATGCCGGAAATTTTTAATGCTGCGTAGGTAACTACGTCCACTGGGTTAGTGATGTACATCTGGAATGCGTCTGGGGCTACGTCACAAATCTGTGGCGTAATCTTACGCATCAAGTTGATCGTGGATTCTGCCAGGTCCAAGCGAGACTGGCCTGGTTTTTGCTTTGCGCCTGCGGTGACGATTACCAGGTCAGCACCCTTGATGATTTCAATGTCATCAGAGCCTTCTACGGAGCCACAGGGAGTGAACTGAATGCCATGGGCAATGTCGAGAGCTTCAGCTGAGGCCTTGGAGCCGTTGATGTCGTAGAGGACAATGTCGCGGGCGTCGCCACGCATTGCACAGGCGTATGCGGTTGCAGTGCCTACTGCGCCAGCGCCAATGATTGCAATCTTAGATGGGCGGCCAGTGGCCTTACCTGGGTACAGGGTTTGGGTCTTTGGGTTTGCCATTATTTTCCTTCAGCAGTGGTGTATAGGTCTTATCGTTTTATTTTAACCGGAAAAAGAGCAGTTGCGTCGGTTAGCTGTCAGATGTTGTGTTTGCGTTATAAAGAACGGATTACAGTTACTACTTTGCCCAGAATCTGAGCTTCATTACCGGGAATAGGTAGGTAGTTTTCGTTGCGGGGAAGTAGCCAAACGTTGCCACCTTTCTTAGAAAGGACTTTTACAGTGGCTTCTCCATCAAGCATGGCAGCGACGATTTCACCTTCTTCTGCTGATTCTTGCTGGCGGATTACGACGTAGTCACCGTCGCAGATAGCTGCATCAATCATGGAATCACCAAAGACTTCCAAAACGAATAGCTGCCCTTTGCCAGTAAAACGCTGAGGTAGGGTGAAAACGTCTTCAATGGATTGCTCTGCAGTGATTGGGGTGCCAGCGGCAATACGGCCTACCAGTGGGGCATCGGTATTATGACCGTCAGAGATTTGGGATACCGGAATGAAGTAAGAGTCAGTCTTCAGGGGATTAGTTGCGCCAGGAGTTTCGGAAGAAGAATCGTTTTCCGATACTGGGTTAATGATTTCGAGGGCGCGTGAGATTCCCCGAGTACGTCGAATGTAGCCTTTTTCTTCCAGGATGTCGAGGTGATGCTTAATCGTGGAAGAAGAAGAGAGTCCAACTGCTTCTGCAATCTCACGAACTGAGGGGGCGAAGCCTTTTTGCCCGATGCTAGTTTGCAGGATCTCTAAGATTGCGATTTGACGAGCACTAAGGGCAGGACGAGGTTCTGCTGCAGAGGTAGAGGTTTCTTTTGCCATTAGTGTTTCCTTTGAATGCCAGACATTAAGTGGCTTAAAGATCTTATTTTAAAGATCGTGTCAGTGCACTTGTTTTTAATGAATCTGTATTCAGTTTACGTTGAAAAACAGAAAAATGAAACATATGTTCGAAAAAGTCTTGCATTTGACTTTTAAATGCGATATCGTACATATGTTCGACGAACAAGTGTTCGATAAGGAGATGAAAATGAGCGCACTAACTATTCCACCGGTTTACGGGACTGGTCAAGCCCAGGGGATGCGTAAGTCTGCGACTGTTATGCCTTCTGTAAAACCACACTTGTACGTTGTGCCTGATACTTACGCGCCTTCACCTCAGCGTAAGACTCAGCCTTTGGCTTCCACACCTCGTGTACGTTCCCCCAAGATTGTGCGGGGTGTGGAAGTCAAGAAAACTTCAGAGACTCTTACCGTAGATACTGACTTCCCAGATATGGATTTACGCGCCGGGTTTAACTTCAGCTGGAAGCAGGTGCTAGTCATTTTTATGCTGGCTGTGCTGGCAGGTGTTTTAGTAGGCAATATCTGGCAAGCAAGTGAAGCTACGGTAGCTTTCACCACTACGCAGGTTTCTGCAGGTGAATCCTTATGGTCTATTGCTGCTGAGATCGCAGGTGATAATGAAGTCTCAGAAGTAGTTTCAGAAATTAAAGAGCTAAATAACCTTTCTTCTACTGAACTGCAGGTCGGACAGTCGTTACTGGTTCCGGTTAAGTAAATCAGACTTCCTATTAAGTTTTACGTGCAGAATGCTTGTAGTACTATCGAAATATATTCGTAGTACGTAAGGATTATTGTGCACTGTCCATTCTGTCACCATGACGATTCACGAGTTGTTGATACTCGACTTTCTGATGATGGTTTATCTATTCGTCGTCGTCGTGAGTGCGTCAGTTGTAAACGCCGTTTCACCACCATTGAGACTAGTAGCTTCTCTGTTGAGAAACGCTCTGGGGTAGTGGAACCTTTCTCAAAAGATAAAGTTATTTCAGGCGTGCGTAAGGCTTGCCAAGGACGCCCAGTTGATGATCACTCTCTGGCAGTGTTAGCACAGCGTGTAGAGGAACAATTACGCAGTGCCGGTACTTCAGTAGTATCTACCGATGAAGTCGGGAAAGCTATTCAACCATTCTTGCGCGAGTTAGATGAAGTTGCTTACCTGCGTTTCGCATCGGTGTATTCAGGTTTCCAATCGCTATCTGATTTTGAAGAAGCCATTGCTAGTTTGCGGGCAGACCGCGCTCAACGTGAACACCACGACTGATTTTAGTGAAACAACTAAAGTATAAAGAGCGCAGATAATAATAGTTGCATCCCTGAATTTAAACTTTATAAAAATCCCGGTGAGTAGTTTTAAAACCACTCACCGGGATAATAATTTCAAAGCCTACTTCTCTTCTACAACTGGCTCACAAGTATCACAAGCCGTTTCTACAGGAAGCTCTGATTCTGCGCAATCACCGGCGGTCTCTTCACCAGCACGCGCATGACGTGCCTGGAATTCCTTAAACATTTCTTGCGCTTGTGCAGTTGCTGCAGCAGTCTTTTCGCCGACTTGCTCAGAAAGTTCTTTCAACTGTTCTTTAGCAGCTTCAGAGCTAGCCTTTAAATGTTCTAAAGCATTTTCGGAAGCTACCCGTAGTTGATCGCGCAAACCACTTGAAGACTCAGAAATTCCCATGATTGAATCACGCACTTTACGGCGCATGACCTTACCAATCTGAGAACGCGGTAAGTCTTGCAAAATAAAGATCTGGCGTGGCAAAGCGTAGTGAGAAATCGATTTCTCTGCCCAAGCACGGACTTCTTCTAAAGTTACGGATGCTCCAGCTTCAAGGGTAAGAGCCGCAACTACGTCTTCGCCTCGTACGTCCTCAGGAAGTCCAACCACAGCAACATCAGTAACCCCAGGCATAGAGCGCACTGCATCTTCAACTTGGCTTGGGTAAATATTGAAACCGCCAGAAATAATGAGTTCTTTGCGTCGGTCAGCCATCACCACGAAGCCACCTACTACCTGGACTAAGTCACCGGTTCGCAACCAACCATTATGGAATGCTTCAGCGGTTTCTTTCGGATTATCCCAGTATCCTTTGAAAACATTTGGGCCTTTGGCAAGGAGCTCTCCAATTTCCCCCTCTGGCATGTCTGTATCTAAATCATCCGGGTTAGCAATGCGGATATCAACGGAGGGGAATGGCAAACCCAGAGTCCCGGGTCGACGCTTTTCCGAGAGCGGAGACCCTAAGATAACAGGAGAGGCTTCAGTCATACCGTAGCCTTCAATAAGTAAACCGCCCGTAGCTGCTTCCCATTTTGCTGCGATTTCAGCAGAAAGTGGCATTGCGCCAGACAGAGAGAAACGAATCGAAGAAAGATCATCCTCAGCAGTAACTGCTTTCAAAATACGATCGAACATGGGAGCAACGCCTGGAAAGAACGTACAAGGGATGCGTTTTTGCGCAGCCAGAATCATTGGCACATCAAACTTCGGGAAGAGCACCAGCGTAGCACCGAGTTTAAAACCAGCAGTAAGAGCAGTAGTCATGCCGAAAGCGTGGAAGAGAGGCAAAACTGTGTAGAAAGTTTCTGCACCGGCATGTAGCTCATTAACCCATGCAACAGACATATTCACGTTAGAACCGAGGTTTGCGTGGGTAAGCATAACTCCTTTCGGTGTGCCTGTAGTACCACCCGTATGGAGTAAAATCGCGACATCATCAGCATTAGCTGGGCAGGTGCCACGCCAGAGAGAGGAGGCTGCAACTGCGCGGTCCCAAGAGCGCGCCCACTTTGGTCGTGGGGAACGTAGCTGGGCTTTCTTCTGCCGCGCCGGTGGGATAGGTAGGTTCAGCATGAACTGCGAAGACCAGGGGAGCGCCTTAGTTAGGTCTACAGAGAAAATCGTTTCTGCGGCCACAAGCTCACGATCAATGGAATCAAGAGACTTTTCCCAGACGATTAAAACTTTAGCCCCTGCGCGTTTGAGTTCTTCAGAGAGCTCCGTACGTGGAGAAAGTGGGTTGGTTTCCACCGCGATTGCGCCAACTTGCATGATTGCGTAGAGGGCGACGATATGCTGTGGGCAGTTGGGAAGAGTCAAACCAACGCGGTCACCGGGTTTAACGCCTGCTTGGTGGAGTACTCGCGCCGCTTGTTTGATTTGACGAGCCAGCTGACTATAGGAGGTTTGCTGCCCCATGAAATCTAAGGCGATGCGTTGCGGATAACGCTGGGCTACTTGGAAGAATACGGTTGGTAAAGGCAGCGTTTCGACAGAGACAGTGTAGGGCACTCCAGGTGCATAGGAGGCGCGTAGCTTCTCTGTTAGGGCAGTGTACTCAGCAGACAAGTGGCATCAGCTTTCTCATAAAATTTTAGGTGATTCTAGTTTAACGCAGCAGGTAGTTCTGTGCCGGAAATAAGGTGTAGTCGCTGAGTAGGACGAGTCATAGCAACGTATATATCACCAGGGTTTTGGGCAATTAACTCGGTCGGTTCTACCACGATAACTGAGTCGAATTCCAAGCCTTTAGACTGAATTACACTGATAACGCAGACACGTTCCTCTAAGGAAGAGTTCAGCCCCAGTTGCTGTTGCCAGTAGGATGTTTTTTCAGAAGAAGTAATGACAGCGATTCGTCCGTTGCCAGCTCCCGCGAAGTCATCTAAATACTTTGCTTCGCTCGTGAGAACAGTTTTTACGGTTTCTAAAGCTTCTGTTGCACTGGCGTTTTCTGGTAGGAAAGTTAGTGCATAGCAGTTTTCTAAATCGCGGGCAGCAACTACCGGGAAAGCCGCTGGGTAGCCGAGTTCGTCCATCAGAGCGTTGGCACGATTCAGTACAGTTGCAGGAGTTCGGTAGGAGATACGGAGTACTTCCTCACCTACCAGCGCACGTGCAGCTGGTCCTAAAAGTTCTTTCCAAGACCGAGGGCGGGCGGTAGTGGAACGCTGGTCAAGGTCACCAGTCACAGTGAATGAACGTGCTGGACAACGGCGCAAAAGTGAATGCCAGGCAAGTGGGTTAAGCTCCTGGGCTTCGTCAACAATGATGTGGCCGTAAGTCCACTGACGGTCATTAGAAGCCCGCTGTGCCAGAGACTCAACTTCTACCTGTGCGTTCGCGCGACTAGCCAGCATGGAGGCAGAAACAATCCCCCCACCGAGTTCCATTGAGGCAATAGCTTCACCTGCCCGGGCAAGTTCTTGCTCGCGAGCATGCGCTCGATCACGGGCAGAAGAAGTACGTGCCGGTAAAGTTCCTAAAAGTTCCTCTAGCTCATCTAGAATCGGCACATCGGATTCAGTGAGCGCACTGCCACGTGGACGCCACAGTAACTTACGTTCAGCGTCGGTGAGCATAGGCGCGCACTCAGCTAAGAACTGCGGGTTCACAAATAGTTTCTCAAGAACCTGGATACCACTCATTGGTAGCCACGCGAGATTAATCGCACGCTGTGCCGGCAAAGAACCACGAATGTAGTCGTGGTACCACTCTAAGTCTTCTCCCATAGACTGGCTCTGCTGATGCATCTGCACAGCCAGTTTGCCCATCAACTCCAGAGCAAACCCTTCCCACGCTTCATTATGAGGCAAGCCTGAACGGCGGGCGTTATTACGCGCTACTCGCACGTCCTCGGAAAATAATTTCACTCGGTAAGAAGCGATATTCAAATCCGTGTCATCCGGAACCCGCTCGAATGAACGCACCGCATTTTCACAAATCTGCAGCCAGTCTAAACGTCCCTTGATTTCACGTACAGCTTCAGAATCACGTCCATGAGCTTTCACTCCTGGTAAAAGCGTTGCCATGGTCGCAGACACTACGCCAGTTTCACCCAAGGAAGGTAAAACTTTATCAATATAGTTCAAGAAAACAGGGGAAGGGCCGATAATCAGCACCCCGGAGTTTTCTAAACGAGCTCGCTCAGCGTAAAGCAAGAAAGCTGCTCGATGCAGCGCGACCGCGGTTTTACCAGTGCCTGGACCTCCCTGGATAACCAACAGGCCATCGCCGTCGCGACGAATAATCTCATCCTGTTCAGCCTGAATGGTTGCCACAATATCACTCATGTGACCATCTCGGGCTTTAGTGAGTGCTTCCATTAAGGCGCCTTCGCCCTGGAACACTAACTTGCCTGAAGATGCTTCCTGAGTGTCAAGTACTTCGTCTTCAATACCCACTACCTTCTGCAAGCGGGTTTGAATATGCCGGCGACGCACAACCCCCTGAGGGTTCGCACCCGTAGCCTGGTAGAAAGAACGAGACGCGGGAGCTCGCCAGTCAACTAGCATCTGATCGCCAGCTTCAGTACGTAACCCAATACGACCAATGTAAATAGTCTTTGCATCTACCGTATCCAGGCGACCAAAAACTAAGCGGTCACCAACGTTTTCTAAACGGCTGGCTTCATCACCCCAGTGAGCTGCAAAGGCGTCACGTTCAGTCAATGCTTGGGGTGTATTACGCCAGGCTGAAGCTTCAGCACTACGTTGATTTTCACGGTAGAGGACGCGCAGTTTCTCTAAGACGGAATAGGCGGAGTCTACGAAAACCTGCTCGCGGGCAATTTCAGCTTCACGGCTGTTATTTACCGGCTGACGCGATTCGTTCAAGTAAGTGCCTTTCTAAGGAAAACAACTCTGAGAAGCAGAGAAGCCAGTTATCAATTATGCCAACCTAGACATCTGTTGTCTCTAAAAACCGAATAATGGACTTCCATCCCCCCCTAGAGAAAAAACCCATTCAAATTGCTAACCTTAAATGAGGAGAATCTACAAACTGGGAGGGGGAGACACAATGCTGTACAGCTTTGAAGCCGAAACTGAGGTAAAAGCTCCGCTCCTCATTACTCATTTTGTAGGCGGAACTGACGCCGGAAAAGCTGGTTCCATCGCAATCGACCAGCTTTTGGCATCCCTACCGGGCAAACGCATCGCCACGTTCAACACGGATGAGCTCCTCGACTATTCCACGCAACGTCCCACAGTCACCATTGACGAATGGCAAGTTGTGGAAGTTTCCTCTCCAGAAATCGTATTAGACTTAATCCACGATGACTCAGGCACACCGATCCTGATTTTGCACGGTCCAGAACCGAGCTTAAAGTGGAAAACTTTCACTAAAGAAGTTACCGCCTTAGCTAAGAACGCGGGAGTAGAACTGGTTATTTCCATGAAAGGAATGCCAGCTTCGATTCCACACACGCGTGGTCCACTTGTACATTTACAAGCCTCCGACCCGGAACTGGTTAAAAATCAGCCACCCATGGGACGTCCCATGGATTTCCCTGCTTCAATGAACACGTTTTTAGCGTACGCATTGAACCAGGAGGGGATTGAAAGCATAAGTTTTTTAGTGACCGTACCGTTCTATCTGTCTGCAGCCACCTACACGCAGGGCGGTTTGGCACTACTTAATCGAGTTGCGCAACTTTTAGATGTGCGACTGCCAATCGGTAACTTAGAAGAAGTCAACGACGTCCCGATTGCAGAAATCCCCGGCAACGTCGTTGAAACAGAAGAACTAGCTACCCTTCTGCGTTCTTTAGAACAGCACTACGATGAGCAAGTTTTCCCAGCCATGCTCGATAACCCGGATACTCTAGCTAGCCTCTCAGATACTTTCTTACACGAACAAGACATTGACGTTGACGCACTGGCAGAAACTATTGAGAAATTCTTAGAACGTGCTGAGGAAGAAGAAAACTAAATTACTTTGCCCAGCGCTTAGTATCCGCCTCATCTAAGAAACGGGCGGGGAAAGCCAAACGGCGTAAACCGCGGCTGACTTCATCCCAATACGCGGCGGTTTGGGTTGCGTCCTCGGAAGCAAAAGGGAAACGCGCAGCCAAAACCACATTGCCACGTCGCCCTCCAGCTAAAGTTTTGCCTTCCGCAATCACCCTAACTTGCGGGAATTTTTCGAGGGCGTAACGCACTTCTTCCCGCGCATCCACACCATCTCCGTGACCACAGTTAACCAGTAATATTCCGCCGGCTTCTAAGGCGTTAGCAGCTTGTTCGTAGAATCCGGGGGAACGTAATGGAGCAGGGGTAACGCCCTGGGCGAAAACATCACGCACAATCACATTAAACTTACCTGGCTTCACCCCGGCTAATGATTCACACGCATCCTGGTGACGCAGACGCAGCGCCGGAGACTTCGGTAAATCAAAAAGAGAACGCACTAAATCCAACATAGGCGCATTCAAATCTACTGCTGTTTGCGTGGACCCAGGGCGTAACGCGTGCCAGGCGCGTGGCAGTGCGCATGCACAAGCACCTAAATGTAGGGCAGAAATAGGCGCAGGTACTGGATAGAATGCATTTAGCACGCAAGTCATGTATTGCATGTACTCAAATTCTAATTCGGAAGCATCTACCAAGTTCAGAGCTGAGGATTCCAAACCATCTAAAAATACTGTCACTCGCTGGTTGTCGACGCGCAGGCGAAACTCTACATCGCCCACCACAGTGGTGAAGCCATCCGCTAAAGTAGGAGTAGTATCAGTATTTTTCTCACGGTTTTTACGAGCCATAGTCACGACGTTACCGAAGAAACAGGTCAGAATATGTCTAACGCACCGCGAGCCCAGCAAATCAAACGCGACTGGGGCGACGATGACACAAACTGCCATATTCTGCACGTTGATATGGACTCTTTTTACGCGCAGGTAGAAATCGCTGAAAACCCCCAATACCGTGGCAAACCACTCATCGTTGGTCATGATGCCCCACGTTCAGTGGTTACTGCCGCTACCTATGATCTGAAAGTGCGGGGAATCTATGCAGGCATGCCCGTACAGCAGGCGAAACGAATCGCCCCGCATGCGATTATCAGTGCTAGCCCTCGCAGTACCTACCTAAAATATTCTGAAAAAGTTATGCGGATACTGTGTGAAATCACCCCGCAAGTTGAACAAATCAGCATTGACGAAGCGTTCCTTGACATTAGTGGTGCGCGGCGTCGTTTAGGTAACTCGCTGCAGATTGCGGCTTTGATTCGCTCGCGGATCCGTGAGGAAGTTGGCTTACCTGCTTCTATTGGGATTGCCGAGAATAAATCTGTCGCTAAGATAGCTTCCGCGCATGCAAAACCAGACGGGATCCTTTTGATTCCGCAAGCACAGACGCAGACTTTCTTGCGTCTCCTACCAGTGGGAGCAATCTGGGGTGTGGGCCGACAAACTCAAGCTAGTTTAGCGAAATACGGGATTGAAACTGTAGCGCAGCTTGCAGATTTGCCTATCCAGCGCCTGGTTAAGCTAGTAGGCAAAGCCCACGCGTATTCGTTGCATGCTCTTGCAAATGGGATTGATAAGCGTCGGGTGGGAGCAGGGGAGCCAGAAAAGTCGATTTCAACTGAGAATACTTTCGCTACCGATATTAAAGATGCTACGGAGCTCCACCGGATGGTGGTGGAATATTCGTATGATTGTGCGCGGCGTCTGCGGGCGGGTGGTTGGCTGGCGTGGAATGTTTCGATTAAGGTTCGCGCAGCTGATTTTACAACTGTTACGCGGGGGAAAACTCTGCGTCGCCCTACGGATTTGGGAGCTGAGATTGCTCAGGTAGCGCAGTCTCTTTTAGACGCGTATGGGATTCCGGTTGGGGGAGTGCGGTTGTTGGGTGTGAAAGTGGATTCTTTGCAATCGCGGGAGGACGGAATCGTTTCTTTCTTGGATGAGTCCGATTCACGTTCTAAGGCTGAGCGGGTTATGGACCAAGTGTCAGCAAAGTTTGGAGCAGATGCAGTTAAGCCCGCTAGCTTACTGAAAGAGTAGCTGGCAGTTTCGGATTGCGTTCGCTGTTTTCCGGGTTTTTAATTTCTGGAGGGCGGACAGAATAAGACTTTTCTATGGATTTTGTCTAAACTAGCCTAAATAGGTATTTCACTTAGACGTGGTATCAATGTAAAAGATGCAGGAGGCCAACGATGGGACTATCTGAACAGGAACGCAAAATCCTGGAACAGATGGAACAAGAGTTTCGTCAAGACGATCCTGAATTAGCGTCTACTTTAGGTCTTAACACTAAGCCGCTCGCGGGTAAGCCACAGTTACGTAAGTTCTCTGCTGCTAATATCGCGATTGGTTTGATTTTGCTGAGCGTTGGTTTGGTGCTGCCTATTATTGGTATTTCTATTGGCGGAACCGTGGCTACCGTGGGGTTTGGCTTAGTTGGTTTTGCACTTATGTTTTTCGGTATTCTTTACGTTTTTAAGCCCGTTAAAAAGCCGGTAGCTAAATAGTGGTTTTAAATGTTTGGGGGGGGGATTAGCTTTTGCTAATCCCCCCCCAAACATTTGCTGTGTTATTCTCAGACGTTACGGTGAACGGTAACGCCCTTTGGAACAACCGTGATTCCGGATTCTGTCACGGTGAAACCGCGAGCGCGATCTAAATCGTGGTCGATACCGACGGTGGCGCCTTCTTCAACGATTACGTTCTTATCGAGGATTGCGCGCTTTACCACTGCAGAGCGACCGATACGACAGTTATCCATAATTACTGAGCCTTCGACACGGGACCAGGAGTGGACGTGTACGAATGGGGAAATTACGGAGCTAGATACCTGACCGCCAGAGATGATGACACCTGGGGATACCAGGGAGTCGGTGGCGTGGCCCATACGGGTACCGGGGTCACCGTAAACGAACTTTGCTGGTGGCAGGTAGCCTGGGATAGCTGTCAGGGTTGGCCAGTCTTGGTTGTAAAGGTTAAAGACTGGGTGAATGGAAATGAGGTCCATGTTTGCTTCATAGAATGCGTCCAGGGTACCTACGTCACGCCAGTAATCGCGGTCGCGCTCAGTAGAACCAGGTACCTGGTTGTCAATGAAGTCATAGACACCGCAACCACCGTTTTCTACGAACCATGGGACGATATCGCCACCCATATCATGGCGGGAGTCTGCACGCTGGGCGTCTAGTTCCAAAGCTTCAAGCAGAGCGTCAGTAGTGAAAACGTAGTTGCCCATGGAAGCCAGGAAAGAACCGGGGTCGTCTGGTAGACCTTCGGTATGGTCTGGTTTTTCTTGGAATTCTTTAATCTGTCCGTCCTCGGCTTTAATTACGCCAAAGGATGACGACAGGTAAAGCGGCTGGCGAATACCGGCTACCGTACATGGCAGACCGGATTCAATGTGGTGTTCTACCATCTGAGAGAAGTCCATGCGGTAGATGTTATCCGCGCCAATAATCAGAATGTAGTCGGGGCGTTCATCATCAACGATATTCAACGACTGGTAGATGGCATCGGCAGAACCTAGGTACCAGTGTGGACCGCGACGCTGCTGGGCTGGTACAGGAGCTACGTAGTTTCCCAGCATTGTGGACATGCGCCAGGCTTTGGTGATGTGGCGGTCCAGGGAGTGGGACATGTATTGGGTGAGTACCACGACCTTGAGGTACCCGGAGTTCACGATATTCGACAGGGCGAAATCGATTAGGCGGAAGTGTCCACCGAAAGGAACGGCCGGCTTCGCCCGGTCCTTGGTGAGTGGCATTAAGCGCTTGCCCTCGCCGCCTGCAAGAACAATGGCTAGTACTCTTGGTTGTCTCATAACATTAGAATATCGTGTTCGAAGTACCCGCGTACGAGGATTGAACAAGGTAACTTTAGTTGTAGGTGGTTTACACACCCACAGTTTCACTAATAAAAAGGGGCAGTCATGCGCGTTGATTTGTTGACCAGGGAATATCCTCCTTTCATTTACGGTGGAGCAGGTGTTCATGTTAATGAGTTGGCACGAGTGTTGCGTCCCCATATTGATGTTCGGGTTCATGCTTTCGATGGACCACGTTTACCGGGAACTGAAGGTGCGGATGAGGGAGTTCAGGGGTACAGTGAACTCTCTGAGTTAGCTGCTGCGAATGCTGCGTTGCGCACTCTGGGGGTAGACCTGCAGATGGCTGAAGGTGTAGCTGGAGCAGACCTGGTTCACTCCCATACTTGGTACGCGAATTTTGCTGGTCATTTAGCGCATTTGCTATACGATATTCCGCACGTAATCTCTGCGCATTCATTGGAACCTTTACGTCCTTGGAAAGCTGAGCAGCTCGGAGGGGGATACCGCCTGTCATCTTTCGCGGAGAAGACTGCTTATGAGGGAGCTGCCGGTATCATTGCTGTTTCAAATGGAATGCGTGATGATATTTTGCGTTGTTTCCCAGCGGTTGCCCCAGAGAAAGTTCACGTTGTTCATAACGGTATTGATTTGTCTGACTGGGCGCGTCCAGAAACTGAGGAAGCTAAGGCTGCAGCTGCAGCGACGCTAGCGCGATTGGGGATTATTCCAGATATTCCGACTGTTGTTTTTGTTGGTCGTATTACGCGCCAGAAGGGGCTGCCTCACTTACTTCGCGCTCTGCGCATGATTCAAAAGGATACGCAGATTATTTTGTGTGCGGGGGCTCCGGATACTCCTGAAATTATGGCTGAAGTTGAAGGTCTAGTAGCACAATTGCGCGCTGAGCGGCCATTGGTGCACTTCATTACTGAAATGCTGCCACGCCCAGAATTAGTTGCGGTTTTGGACGCGGCGACAGTGTTTGTCACCCCGTCTGTTTACGAGCCGCTGGGCATTGTAAACCTAGAGGCAATGGCCGTTAATCTACCAGTTGTTGGTACTGCTACAGGCGGTATCCCAGACGTTATCGTAGACGGAGAAACTGGATATCTGGTGCCAATCGAGCAGCTTAATGATGGCACTGGCACTCCACTTCACCCCGCTAAGTTTGAGGCTGATTTAGCAGAGCGTTTAACGGTTTTATTAACTAACCCGCAGTTGGCTGAACAGATGGGTAAGGCTGGTCGTAAGCGCGTTGAGGATCATTTTGCTTGGAGCGCTATCGCCCAGCGTACTCTAGAGGTGTACCGCCACGTTTTGCGTTAAAATAAGCCTATGAACAACGTTGTAAATTTCAGTAATGTAAGTGTTCGCCGAAATGGTAACTACATTCTGCACAGTGTCGATTGGGCGATTGAACCAGGTCAAAACTGGGTTGTATTAGGCGCTAATGGGGCTGGTAAAACTACTTTAGTAAACCTCCTAACCGGGCGCGTATTCCCTTGCTATGAGCCTGCTTCTCTATCAACTGCTAAAGTTTTGGACTATCAGTTAGGTCGGGTTGATGTTACTGACCTACGTACGGTTGTGGGCATGGCTTCATCGCATGAACATCATCTTTTTGATGTCCATGACACGGTGCTGAATACGGTAGTTTCAGCTCTTTATGGCAAAACGATTCGCGGTCGTGAAGAATACGATGCGATTGATTTACAACGTGCCACTGACTTGTTGAGCATTTTAGCTATCGAACACCTGCGTGATCGGATTTTCTCTTCTCTTTCTCAGGGGGAAGCACAGCGGGTTTTGATTGCGCGTGCGTTGGTGACTGACCCGCAGATTTTGGTTCTTGATGAGCCTACGGCTGGTTTAGATATGGGAGCGCGTGAGCTTTTGCTAATGGCATTGGAAGAAATCGCTAATGATCGCCGAGCTCCTGCACTCGTTATGGTGACCCACCATGTGGAAGAGATTCCTCCGGGCTTCACCCATGCAGCGTTGATGAAAGATGGTAAAGTTCTGCACGCTGGCCCTATCGCTGGGGTGCTAACTAATGATAAGGTTTCCGAAACCTTTGGTTTACCTCTGCAGGTTGAATTGCGTAATGGGCGTTGGTCTGCACGCGCTTAAGAAAGGAAAGTGATTAGTATGGCCTATTTTTGGTGGTTTTTAATCGCTTTAGGCTTGGCTGTAGTTGAAGTTATTTCGGTTGATTTCTTCTTCTTGATGCTCGCGATTTCAGCGGGGGCAGCTGGTATTACCAGTTTGCTGGGATTTGACCTGACTGCGCAGATTATTGTTTTCGCAGTGGTAGCGATTGTGCTGCTTTTGACTTTGCGTCCTTGGGCACGTCGTGTTTTAGAACGTTCTGTTCCTAATACGCGTTTGAATTTCCATGCTTTACTGGGGCAGGAGGCGCTGGTTGAAGAAACCGTTACGGGCGAGGGAGGTCGCGTACGCCTTGCCGGAGATACTTGGACGGCTCTAACTAAGGACGAGGTTGACCTGGAAGTTGGAGAAGTCGTTTACGTAAATGAAATTGCGGGCGCTTCTGTTGTCGTTTCCCGCGTTAAGGCTTAATGTTTGTACTAACGACATTATTTTAGTAAAGATAGGAGGCGTGTTATGTTCGAACTTCCACTTATCGGCGGGGGTAGCCTAGTGCTACTGGTATTCCTGCTTTTGGTTGTCGTCGTTGTTATTCGCGCAATCCGCGTCGTTCCGCAGTCACGAGCCCTGGTAATTGAACGCTTGGGTAAGTTCCATTCGGAAATGTTCGCGGGCATTCACTTGCTGATTCCGTTCGTTGACCGCGTAGCTTCCCAGGTTGACTTACGTGAACAGGTTACTTCTTTCCCACCACAGCCAGTGATTACCGCTGATAACGTAGTCGTTTCCATCGACTCTGTTATCTATCATCAGGTAATGGACCCAAAGGCCGCTACCTACCAGATTGCTAACTACATTCAGGCAATCGAACAGCTGACTGTTTCCACTCTGCGTAACGTGATTGGTTCTATGGATCTGGAACAGACCCTGACCTCTCGTGACCAGATTAAAGACCAGCTGCGTGGCGTTCTGGATGAAGCTACTGGGCAGTGGGGTATCCGCGTGAATCGTGTGGAAATCAAGGCTATCGATCCACCACCATCGATTCAGCAGGCTATGGAGCAGCAGCTCCGTGCAGAACGCGATAAGCGTGCTGCAGTTCTGAATGCTGAAGGTATCCGCCAGTCTGAGATTCTGCGTGCAGAAGGTGAAAAGCAGTCTAAGATTTTGCGTGCAGAAGGTGAAGCTCAGGCTCGTATTCTGCAGGCAGAAGGTGAAGCTCAAGCTATTGCCCAGGTCTTTGAAGCTATCCACCGAGGTGACGCTGATCCTAAACTGTTGGCATACAAGTACCTTGAAATGCTTCCAGAGCTTTCCAAGGGCGAAGGTTCAAAGGTTTGGGTAGTCCCAACCGAACTTACTGCAGCTTTGAAGTCCATCTCTGATGGTTTCAATCCACAGCAGTAATTAACTTTCTAGGTCGGCTCCGAGACTTTCTCGGAGCCGACCTAAACATATTCTCTAAGGATTTTTAATGGACGCGCTGAAAGAACACGTACTTAACCAGGTAGCTCAAAAAGGGATTCGTTTTATACGCCTTTGGTTTACTGATGTCTCTGGCACCCTCAAAGCAGTTGCCATTGATCCGGGCGAATTAGAATCCGCTTTTAATGAGGGAATTGGTTTCGACGGTTCAGCAATCCAGGGTCTGACTCGCGTTTTTGAATCCGATATGTTGCTTTTCCCAGACCCTTCTACTTTTGCGATTCTGCCGGCGCGGTCTAAAGACGATGAGCCGGTTGCCCGCCTTTTCTGTAACGTACATACTCCAGACGGTCAGCCAGCGCAGTCTGACCCACGTGGAGTACTTCTACGTACTTTAGAGAAAGCTAAGCAGCTTGGCTTTACAGTGATGGTGCATCCAGAAGTTGAGTTCTACCTGTTCAAAAATGCCCACGATTTAAATAAATTAGAGCCAGTAGATCAGGCTGGTTACTTTGACCATGTGGCCCGTGGTTCATCGAATGATTTCCGCCGCAAGGCTGTGCGTGCCTTAGAGGAAATGGGAATTAACGTTGAGTTTTCTCATCATGAGGGCGGGCCAGGACAAAACGAAATCGATTTACGTGCCACTGATGCACTAACTTCCGCTGATAACATCATGACTTTACGTACCGTGGTGGAAGAAATCGCTCTTTCTGAAAATCAAGTTGCCACGTTCATGCCAAAGCCGTTTAAAGACCATCCAGGTTCTGGCATGCATACGCATATTTCTTTATTTGAGGGTGACAAAAACGCTTTCTATGATGCGGGAAACCAGTATGAGCTTTCTGTTACCGGACGTCGTTTCATGGCAGGGTTGCTGGCACACTCTCGAGAAATTTCTGCGATTTTTGCCCAGCACGTCAACTCCTATAAACGTCTCTGGGGTGGCGGTGAAGCACCATCATTCATTTGCTGGGGTCGTAGTAACCGGTCTGCGCTGATTCGCGTACCATTACATAAGCCAGGTAAAGGTAAATCTACGCGTATTGAGTTTCGTGCGATTGACTCTGCTGCGAACCCATATCTAGCTTTAGCAGTGATTATTGCCGCGGGTTTAGCTGGGATTGAAGGAAAATACGATCTGCCTGAGGAAGCCGAAGACGATATGTGGCGCCTATCGGACCTTGAACGCAAAGCCTTAGGGGTAGCGCAGCTACCACACTCACTTTCAGAAGCAGTAAGTGCACTCAGCGAGTCTGATTTAGTTGCGCAGACTCTTGGGGAAGAAACCTTTGACTTTGTGATTCGGGAAAAACTCCAAGAATGGCATGAGTACCGTGAACAGGTCACTACCTGGGAATTAGAACGTTTCCTACGCGGTCGCTGAGTTAATAAGGATAGTAACGAATGTTAACTATCGGAAATGAAGTGCAACTGCGTATGCAACTGCGCGCTGCCGGAGCTAATGAGGCTAATACTGCCTTAAAGTTCTTAAACGATTTAGGAACCCTGAGAGTTTTACCCACAGAACTTACTGTATTTATTAACGAGCTGAGCGCCAGTGCCGTAGTTGAAAACGTTTTGCTTACTGCCCTGCGCATTGCAGAAACTGACCCTCAGGTAGTTAAAACCATATTTGCTGATAACTTACAGATGCGTGCGTTCATGCGTATCTGCGGTGCTTCAGATATGCTGGCTGATTACCTGGTGCGTTATCCGCAGCTTTGTCAGAGTCTGCAACAGAAAAACTGGATGGATTTGTTGACAGCAGCGCAACAATCTAACCTAACAGCCATTTTCGCTACATACGCGCAGAAGCTGGGATTGACCTTAGAAACCTCAGATGGGATTAGAGCTGGTTACTGGCAAGCTCTGCTACTGGTAGCAGCTGCAGATTTAGGGGCTTTTAGTAGTGAAGTAGTTGAACTTGCACAAACTTCGGTACTATTAAGCAAACTAGTCGATACAGTTTTGCAGTTAGGCTACCGCGACGCCCTCGAGAAAATCGGGGGAGCCTCCCAAGTCGATTTTTCCGTGATCGCCATGGGGAAAACCGGTGCGCAGGAACTGAACTATATTTCCGACGTTGATTTAATCTACGTTTTTGAACCCCGCCCGCAGGTAAGTGAAACCCAGGGACTGCAGGTAGCGAGCCAAATCGCCGCGCATCTGGGGCTGCTTACTAGCGGACCGGGCACACAACCTCCGCTTTGGCCAATTGACTTAGGATTGCGCCCAGAAGGCAAGGATGGGGCTGTAGCTCGTACGCTGGAAAGCTACCGCACCTACTATCAAAAGTGGGCGCAAAACTGGGAGTTCCAAGCCCTGTTGAAAGCTCGCTACGCAGCAGGGGATGCGCAGCTGGGAACAGCGTTTTTGGAACTTGTCGAACCACTGGTATGGAACGTCAGCTCTAACCCCGAGTTCGTTACCGAAGTGCGTCGCATGCGCCAAACTGTGGAAGCTAACATTCCTCGCAAAGATATGGAACGCCAGCTGAAACTCGGGCGTGGGGGACTGCGTGACATTGAGTTTAGCGTACAGTTACTGCAGTTAGTCCACGGACGGACAGATGAAAAACTGCGCTTGCGAGCTACCCTCCCAGCCATTGAGGCTCTTTCCGAGGGCGGATATATTGGCCGTGAAGCCGGGAAAGAACTGGCACAGTGCTACCGGTTTTTAAGGATTCTAGAACACCGCGCACAGCTTCTGAAAATGCGTCGCACTCATTTAGTGCCGACCCAACCTGCAGTGCTCACGCGCCTGGCACGGGCAATGCGTAGTCATTACCCGGAACTTCTAAACGCGCAAGATTTAGAATCCCATTGGCAGCGCATCAAACTGCGGGTACGTGAACTACACCAGGCGATTTTTTATCGGCCACTAGTCGAAGCGCTAGCACAGCTGGGTGATTCTTTAGAAACTATGAGTCAGGAGCAAGCTCACGCGCGACTACAAGCTTTTGGTTATCATGATCCACAAGGAACGCTGCGTCACGTGCAAACACTTTCTAAAGGCGCCAGTCGTACCGCCATGATTCAACGCCAGATTTTGCCAGCGGTACTAGCTTGGTTAGCTGATGGTGCAGACCCTGATCAAGGGATGCTTAACTTCCGCAAGCTTAGCGAAGAAATCGGTAGTTCCCACTGGTATTTAGGATTACTCCGGGACTCGAATGTGGCAGCTAAACGCCTCTGTCGGATTTTGCCTACTTCAACATACGCAACTCACGCGCTGATGAAGCTTCCAGAAGCGGTGAAATGGCTAGATGATGATGCTCAACTGAACCCGCTTGATCCGGTGGCGATTGCGGCTGAAGCGCAAGCTATATTAGAACGCTACGAGTATTCTGAAAAAGCTATTGAACGCTTACGAGCCTTACGTGACCGGGAATTAACCCGCGCGGCGATTGCTGATTTAGTTTTAGGTATTAACCAAGACCGTTGTGCACAGATGCTCACCTGGGCAACAGATGTTTGTATTGAAGCAGCTTTAGAAGTATCTAAGCGCAGTCTAGGGTTTGCACAGACGCAGGTCCTCGGTGTGGCTATGGGACGGTACGGGGGTGAGGAACTAACTTACGGTTCTGACGCTGACGTTATCTTCGTGCATCGTGGGGAACTGGCAGAAGCCGAAGCACTAATTAAGAAAACAGTTTCTCTGCTTAACTTGGGTAGTGAATATTCTGCATTAAACCTGGATATGGATCTGCGTCCTGAGGGTAAAAACGGAGTACTTTCTCGCACAGTTTCTGGATACGTAGATTACTGGTCGAAGTGGGCGGCGTCCTGGGAGAAACATGCTTTGGTGCGAGCCCGAGTTCTTAACCAATTAAGGTTTACTTCCTGGGGTGCGGAGTTTTTAGAAGAAGCTGCGAAACTCCGTTGGGAAAGCGGTTTAAAACCAGAAGATTTAAAACAAATCCGCCTACTAAAAGCACGCATGGAAACTGAACGCATTCCGCGTGGGGTTACACCGTCCCAACATTTAAAGCTAGGCCCAGGCGGATTAACAGACGTTGAATGGCTAGTACAAGTAAAACAGTTGGAACTTGCCCAACTACACCCGCAGTTGCAGACAACTAACACCTTACGGGCTCTGCATATGCTTACAGAACTGGGAGCATTGAGTGGGGCAGAGACGCGGATTTTAGAAGAAGCCTGGTTGCAAGCATCCCATTTACGCGCAGCGAATGTGCTGGCCACGGATCGGACTCGTAATCGAGACGTAATCCCACGCCAGTTAAATACTGCCCGTATGGTGGCTCTCATCTTAGGGAATTCCCCAGATGAATGGCAGCAAATGAATGAGCGGCTTTTGAGGCAAGCCCGGCTTGCTCGTAAAGTATTTGCAGAGAGATTTTACGCATAAATGAAGTGAGTGAAAGAAATGAAATTAGTATTAGTACGCCACGGTCAAACTACCTCTAACACCACCCGCGCTTTAGACACCGCAATGCCAGGTGCGCCACTAGATGAAACCGGGCACACGCAAGCACAACTCATGGCCCAAAACTTTGAGGAACTGGTTGGCAGCGCTCCTGATGCTATCTTCGTTTCTCCATTAATCCGTGCCCGTCAAACCGCAGCAGCTTTGGAAGAAAAATACGGATTGACTGCCACGGTACTGCCTGGCATTGCAGAAATTAGTGCTGGCGACATGGAAATGTCTGAAACTGACGAGCATATTTTCACTTACCTGGGAACTATCCTCAACTGGATTCAAGGGGATTTAGCCCAGCAAATGCCGGGTGGTGAGACCGGGTACCAGGTGATGCAACGCTTCAGTCAAGCAATTGTAGCTGGTGTTGAAACCGCTTATGCGCAGGGGCAAGAAACCGTTGTTTTCGTAGCCCACGGCGCACTCTGCCGTTTCATTGCGCATACGCTTTCAAAGGATATAACACCAGAATTGGTAGCCACTTTCCCAATGCACAATGCTTCAACAACGACGTTTGTGTGCTCTGGTGAATGCCCTAATGATCTAGCGGAACTGCTTAATCAAAACTGGCAGGCACTCACCTGGTCCGATAAGCCATTAAATGAATACTCACTGGAAGAAATGAAAACAGATCCAGTGGTATCTAAACTTCGACCAGCTAAGGATCCTCTCCGCTAAGCAAACGAGTAAAGCGCTTCGATAGGACGCGGGAAGCCTTACTTTTTGAAGGAACAAGATGGAAGCAAAAGAAGTCCACAGTAATCTTGCTAAAACCTACTTGCCTTGGTTGGTGCAGGATACGGGAAGGCAATTTGTAGCTGCGATTCGTTCCTTCGCATTTCCGCTGCTGGTAGTAATCGTCCTGGGATCAAACTCGCAAGCGGGTGTTCTAAGTGCTATCGCAGCTTTTATCGCAGGGCTGCTGACACTTTTGGAGGCTACTTAATTGATCACTTTGAACGCCGTCGCCTGCTGATAGTCTCAGCGAGTCTATCGACATTAATTTACGCGGTGGCTCTTATCTGGCTTGGATTCAACCAACTTAGCTGGACTTTTATCGTCATCATTGCCAGTGCGTCTGCCGTCTGGTTTGGGCTGTTTAGCCAAGTCTCCAACATTTACTTACGAAATTTAGTCACGAAAGAAGAACTTCCTAAAGCATTTAGCGTAAACCAACTGCGTGATGGGGCAGTGGAGCTTTCTGGTGGGCCGTTAGTTGGTCTGCTACTTGGCTTAGGTGCGGTATTCCCAATCTTAGCGAATCTTATTCTCAGCATTGTTAGCCTCATCGTTAGCTTAGTCCTACCACAGCAAAACGCGCACTTAGTAAAAACTAGCGACGCTGAATCAAAAACCGGATTCACAGCGGGAGCAATCGAAGTAGTAAAAGACGCACTAGCCGGTATCCCGGTGATTTTCAAAAGTACCCTGCTGATAATCTCAACGGCAATTTCCGCGCTGTACTTCCCGCTATTGAATGGATTTATTTTCCTACTCGTCTTAGACAGCGTAAGTAACGGTAAAAGCCTAATTTCTGCAGCCACCTTCAACTCAGTCGTTGCCCTGGGAGTAATCTTCGGTTCCTTAGTCGCTACAAAATTAGTCGATAAAGTACCTACCGGTGGGCTCATTATCTACACGCTGCTGCTACCCGTAATATTAGCTCCCACTGCCGTTTGGGTAGACAACTTTTACCTCAAACTCAGCCTCCTGCTGCTAATCTTGGTACTTCTACCAGCAGGAAACGCTAGCTTTGGTGGATTCCTTATGAGTTATATTCCTGATGAATACGCCGGGTGAGTATTCGCAGTAACACAACTACTAACCCTCATAACCACCCCACTCGTATCCCTTACTGTGGGCTTTGGACTGGACTATCTGGGGATGAAACGCACTGCGAAAATCATCATTGCCAGCATGGCGTTGATCGCGCTGTTAGCTTTTAATAAAGAACTCAGAGAAATTCCGATTCCCAACCAGTGGGAGAAGTACTTGCAAAAAGCAAAAGCTAAACAAGAGGCGATAAAAAACCGCCCTCGGGAACTAAAATCAGATTTTCGCGGAACTGATGAAGATACCGAGGACGGTCTAGAGAACTAGCGGTCACATGACCTTGCCGAAAAACTCCTGCGCACGTGGATGCTGCGGATTATCAATCACTTCAGCTGCCGTACCAGCCTCTACAATCACGCCCTCATCCATGAAAACCACGTGGTTAGCGACCTCGCGTGCAAAGGCAATCTCATGGGTTACGACAATCATCGTCATCCCAGACTCAGCCAAATCCTGCATCACGGAAAGAACTTCACCCACCAGCTCAGGGTCCAACGCGGAAGTCGGCTCATCAAAAAGCATCAACTCTGGTTCCATCGCCAGCGCACGCGCAATCGCTACGCGCTGCTGCTGGCCACCGGAAAGCTGAGAAGGGAAATGATCAGCTCGATCACTTAAACCCACCCGAGCCAACAGGTCTAAAGCGCGTTCCTTCGCAGTTTGCTTTGACAACCCCTTCACCTGAATCGGAGCTTCCATGACGTTTTCTAAAGCCGTCATATGCGGGAACAGATTAAACCGTTGGAAAACCATGCCAATGCGCGCCCGCTGAGCTGATAAATCCTTATTCGACAGCTCATAAAGCACGGGCTTGCCATGCTTAGTCTTCTCTTGCATCCCTAACAGCTGCCCATCAAAATAGATGCGCCCTGCAGAAATAGTTTCCAAACCATTCACACAACGCAACAAAGTGGACTTACCAGAACCAGATGGCCCCAGCAGGACACAAACCTCGCCGCGTTTAACACTTACGTCAACGCCTTTAAGAACATGCAGGTCATCAAAAATTTTGTGCACGCCCTGAATCGAAACTAACTCAGTCATTTCAAACCTGCCTTAAGGAGTGACATCAATAAACGGATCATCATTAGTGGTATGCGCGTCTAAAATCGCCTGCTGGCGCTTAGACACACCCCAGCGACTAACAGTCTTAGCGTTAGATTCCGCGCCGAAACCGCGCCCGAAATAGCGTTCCAAGTACATCTGACCCACCATCAGAATAGAGGTGATAACCAGGTACCAGATAGCTGCATCAATCAAAAGCGGTACTGGAGCAAACAGGAACTGCCCTTTATCCTTCGCTGCCCAAGTCAGTTCCAGGGTGATTGGGATCGCTGACACCAGGGAAGTGGTTTTCAGCATGGAGATGGTTTCATTGCCCAGGGGTGGGATAATCACGCGCATAGTCTGTGGCAAAATGATGCGACGCAGAATGATAGAACGATTCATTCCCAGGGCGGTGGCGGCCTCCCACTGTCCTTTATCTACGGAGTTTAAGCCAGCACGAATAATTTCAGCCAGGTAAGCGCCTTCGTTAAGTCCCAGACCTACGAGTGCCATTAGCATGGGGGTGAAGTAGGTTTTAGTTTCGAACTGTACGAACTCTGGTCCGAATGGGATGCCTAGGGAGAGTTGCGGGTAGAGGACTGGTAGCAGGGACCAGAAAATCAGCTGGGTGTAGATTGGGGTGCCTCGGAAGAACCAGATGAAGAACCAAGAGACACCACGCAGAATCGGGTTAGGGGACTGGCGCATGATTGCCATGGTGACTGCCAGGATGGTGCCGATTACCATTGAGCCGATGGTTAGCATGATGGTGTAGGCGACGCCTAACATGATGGTGCGTGAAAACAGCCATTGCCATACCAGTGGCCAGTTGAAATTTGGGTTGGTAATCAGGGAGTTCGCCAGCATGGCTACCAGTACGGCAACTACTGCTGCAGAGATCCACTGACCTGGCTTTGGCAGGGATTTCGGCTGGTTCAGGAGGATTGGTTCCATTTTCTTTCCGAGGGCGCTGTGTTTAGTGTTTACTTACCTGGGTTGAGCTCTGCCTGGTTCAGGGCTGCGTCACCTGCACCGAAGTTGTCGAGCATCTGCTTTAGGTAACCTTTATCCATCAGGTATTGCATGGCTTGCTGAATTGCTTTAGCTAGTTCAATGTCATCTTTAGCTACTGCAATGCCCTGTGGTTCAGCTTCAATAACGTCGCCAACTTGTTCAATGGCACCGTTAGTCTGAGAAATAGCATAGCCGGTTACGCTGGAATCGGAAAGCACTGCATCATACTGACCGCCTACTAGCTTGGTGATGGCGTCGGTGTTTAGGTCGTGTGCCATTACCTTTACAGCTTCTTTGCCAGCGTCTTCGCACTTCTTAGATTCTGCTGCAATGAATTCCTGCTGATAGGTGCCAGAAAGGATTCCAACGGTCTTTCCACAGACATCCTGTGGGTTGAAGTTATTTGGGTTGCCTTTCTGCACGGCGTAAGAGGAGCCGACCTGAACGTAGGAAATCATATTTACCTGGTCGAGACGTTCTGGGGTGATAGTGAATGAGGATGCGCCGATATCAAACTTGGTGCCCAGGGAAGGGATGATGGAAGCAAATTCTGCGTGCTGGGTTTCACCCTTTTTAAGTCCCATTACCTTTGCAAGGGCTTCGGTGATTTGAATGTCGTATCCGACGGGGGTTTGGCCGTCTTCTGCACGGAATTCTGCTGGCGCATAGTCGGTGGAAGCGCCGTTTAGGAGGACACCTTTTTCTTTAAGGGCTGCTGGTACGAGGGCGGCGATTTCTGGTACTTCTTCGATGGTGTTTACGTCGAAGGTGTTTGCAGTTTCAGCTGCCTTTGGAGTTTCTGGGTCAGAGCAAGCGGCTAAACCGGTTACGGATAGAGCTGTGAGGGTGATGAGAGCAGTTACTTTCTTCATGATTATTCTTTCTCTTAAAACTTGTGTCTTAATAATCATGCAACTTAGTGAATGAATATGCAAGTTAATGAATGGATATTCGGGTGTGTGCTTGTTCACCTCAACCAAACGCGGGAACTCGCGTTCCCGCGTTTTACCTGCGCGCGAGTTTGCGTTCGCGCGTTTTACCTGCGTCCGAGTTTGCGTTCGCACGCAGGGGAGGGCGAAAAACTAGTGCCGGCCTTCCGAAGAAGACCGGCACTAAGAAACTAAAAGATTACTAATCTAAGGATCTTGCAGGTTTTAAACCCAAGTATTGTCAGCGACCACGCAGAGCACGACGATTCATCTTAGCGCGTGCTTTAGCTGGATCAACAGAACGAGGAATACCTGCGCCACTGCGCTGCGCAGAAAGAGCCTGCAGACGGTTAGCCACCAAAGGAACCTCATCGCGACGCAGAGCCTTAGGAAGTTTACCAATGGTCTTTTCAACCATTTCCAACTTCACCTGATCCTCATCGTTACCAACATAAATAATGTGAACAGGAACGTTATGAATTACGCGCTGAATCTGCTTACGCTCACGCTCAGCTAGTTCACTAACACGAGCCTTAGGACCTTCAGCCAGCAAAACTACACCTGGACGGCCATAAATACGCCAAACCAGATCCTGATTACGATTAGCAGCCACAGGCTGCTTTTCAACAGTCCAACCAGTCTTAATCTGCTCAATCACACCGTAAACAGCGCCAGCGTGACCATCAATCTGACGGTACATTGCCTTCTTCATCAGGTAACCCATGATGTACAGAGGTACCAAAATCGCAAAAGTGATGCTGAAGAGAACAGTCAGAATCCAGTGAGCATTCAGCAGGTAGTTCAAACCAATAATTACGAGCACAACTGCAACAGTTGGCAGAATCAGCCAAAGTGGAAGCAGCGGGAAACTACGCTTGGTTACACGGTAAGCATCTGCCAGGTTATGGTACCAGCGACGCTTCTTCGGCTGAGCAGCCGGAGCTTGAGTTTTTTCAGTATTAGCCATGATGTTATAAGACTACCTGTTTTTCGTCGGACTTTTTGGTCGATAGGTAAAAACCTACTAACGCAATAATAATACCTGTTAGCGCCGTAGTAATAAACGCAGCGAAGTCTCCATGAGATTGAGCAATCGCCCCACCCACTGCAGCACCAACAGAAACACCCACAGTAATTGAAGACTGCATGGCCGTCATAGCAATAGCAACGCCATTAGCTGGTGCTAAAGACTCAGTAATCGTAAACGCCGTAACCATAGCCGGTCCAATGAACAAACCGATTGAAAAAAGAATCGGCAAGTTCCACAAAACCGAAGGAGCGAAAGCCGTTAAACCAACCGTTACGAGGATACCGAACCCTGCGATGGATAAGCGTTTAGGTAGAGAAATCCACTCAGGAATCAAAACCGTTAAAATCGCCATAATGGCAGAACCTAAACCAACCACAGAGTAAATCAACCCACTGGCGCTGGGCATATCATACGTCCCCGCGCGAGCAGTAATAGCAGCTTGAATCCCACCAAACAACATACCAATCGTAGTCATCGCAATAATCGTCGGCAGAATCGTTAACAAAACAGGAAACACCCTAACCTGTGCGGCACCGCCCTCGGGAATAGAAGCCGAAGCGGCCGTCGACTCAGCACTGAATGCAAAAACCATTCCCACCGAAGCGACCAGCAAAAACGCTACCAACAACGGTGCCGAAGGGAAAACCAGCGAAGCTAATACACCCACCAAAGCTGGCCCCAATACGAAAACCAGCTCATCAGCCATGGACTCATAGGAGAGCGCAACTGAAAGCTCATGCGGGTAACGAGTATTCGCAATCCACCGTGAACGAGTAAAAGAACCAATCGGCAGGGAAGTTAAACCAGCCAGCATGCCGAAAAGTAACACAACCGGCAGAGGGGTAACGAAATAAACCGAAAGGAAAAGACCCAGCAATAAAACTGCATTAAACGGCGTTAAAACGTGCAGGGGAAGAGCTTGCCCACGGCGGTCAGTCCATTTACCAATCAGAGGACCGGCAATAGCCGTGGAAAGTGCAGTAACTCCAGTTGCCAGGCCACCGGTCGCCACTGAACCAGAGGAAGCTGAAACCGCGGTTAGAACTCCTAGCGGAATCATTGCATATGGAGCGCGTGCTCCGAAAGCTACGATAAGTGCTTTCCAACCCGCAATCTGCGGTAAACATTTATAATGCGCTAAAGCGCGTAATTGAGTCATAATCAAAGACTCCCAGACGACTGCCCATCAGGGTCCGCACTCGGGCGGAGCAAACAGGCTGCTTCAAGCACCGCAAGAAGCGTATCAATTCTACCCGAAAACTGGGTTTAACGAAACCGGATAGTTATCCACAGGAAAATGGGGAGGCTATTTTCCGGGCTCAGATTCTGCCACCCTATAGCTATGAACTTCGCAGAATACTCCCTGGTACGTCCCCTCGCACACACCGCGCGCGGTCCCATCATGCTGGTCGCCGATGAAAATCAGCTTGAATACACGTTACGATTCATTAGCTTAAGTGAGTATCAAACTCATTTACGCCGGATTGAGACGCTTTTATCAGCACAGCTTAAATATAGTGCGAATCTGCTGAAAGCTATCCCGCAGGCAAAGCGGGTAGGGCTGATTTCGGAATATGTGCCCGGCGAATCATTGGCTGATTTGTTGCGTAAACCCGGAGAGATTACCCCGAAACGAGCGTTGGAAATCCAAGCACAGTTAGAACTAGCGGTAGCTGAGTTACATGCGTTAGGGATTGCTCATATGGATATTTCGCCAGCGAATATTATCCTGGCAGCTGATGAAGCTGGGGGTGTAAAACTTATTGACTTTGCGTGTGTTACCGCGGGGACACCAGGTTTTATACCGGATTCGCAGATGGATGATTTTTCGCGTGATTTGTTTGCGTTGGAAAAAGTTGGGCAGCAAACTGGTGCTTTGGCAGTGGATAAGCCACAGGAAGAACGCGTTTTGGCAGAGCTTACTCCGGCAGCTTTATTACGGGCGGAATACCGGAGGGAAGAAACGGTGGTTTCGGCGGTTGGGCGTGGATCCAATGGGGATTTTTTACGAGGGCGGAAAACTGGGCGTCATTTGCGTAAAGAAAAAGTACCTATGGTTTCAACTAGTCGTAGGATTTTGAGTTTAGTAATGCTGGGAATTGGAGTTATGAGTCTGGGTTTTTGGGTAACTTCTTTACCTGAGTTTGTTCGGGCAGGGGCGGTTGAAGAACCTATGACAAACAGCGCGTCTGCAACGTCTGAAACTATCGCGCAGGTGTGCCCTGCAGATGCTGATGCGGAAGCAATTTTGCGTGGACTTATGAAGCTACGTAATCAGGCTTTAACACAGTTAGATTTGGGAATACTTGAGCGTATTTATGTGAAGGATTCAAAAGCGTATGCGCATGACGTGGCATTAATTAGTAAGTTTTCAGCTAATGGCACGGTAGTAAACGGTCTACAGGCTAATCTGAATAGCGTTAAAGTTGAGAAGTGTTCTGCAGATGTGACGGTAACTTTGCGCTATGCACTTTCTGAATATGAACAGTGTAGTCCTGCGGGGTGTGTGAAGCATCCAGCTTCTAAAGAACGGGTGGAAGAGATTACTCTGCAAGCTCCATTGTGGCGGATTAAAGATATTAAACAAAAGTAGTGGTGGTTGGGAATATTCCCAACCACCACTACTTTAGGAAGTGTTTAACCGGTTTGAACCGGGGTTAAATCACAGACCCAGTTCGCCTTCGAATTCGCCTGCTTCCAGACGCTTCTTAACGGTCATGAGGTAACGTGCAGCGTCTGCGCCGTCAATCAGCTGGTGATCGTAGGACAGAGCCAGGTAAACCATGGAGCGAACACCGATGGTTTCGTTGCCTTCAGCATCCTTAACCACCATTGGGCGCTTAACGATTGCACCCAGGCCGAGGATTGCTACTTCTGGGGTGTTGAGCACTGGGGTGTCGAACAGAGCGCCACCGGAGCCGGTGTTGGTAATGGTGAAGGTAGAACCAGTGAGTTCGGAAACATCTGCCTTGCCTTCACGAGTACGCTTTGCCAGGTCGTTAATGGACTTAGCCAGACCACCCAGGGTTAGGTCGCCAGCGTTCTTTACAACTGGGACGAACAGACCCTTTGGAGTGTCAACTGCAATACCAATGTTTTCATAGTCGAAGTAGGTTACTTCGTTGCCATTGATGGTTGCGTTGATCTTTGGATGCATCTTCAGTGCTTCGGTAGCTGCCTTTACGAAGAATGGCAGGAAGGTGAGGTTGGTGCCTTCACGTTCTGCGAAGCTCTTCTTAGCGCGTGCACGCAGAGCTGCGATACGGGTAACGTCCACTTCGATGACGGTGGTCAGCTGAGCAGAAGTCTGCAGGGAAGTCATCATGCGCTTAGCAATGGTCTGACGCAGGCGAGACATCTTTTCAGTCTTACCACGCAAGGTGGTGTCAACTTCGATAGCTGGGGAGGCAGGCTTTGCAGGCGTTGCTGGAGCTGGGGTAGCAGCCTTTGCTGCTGCTTCCAGAACGTCTTCCTTACGGATACGTCCACCAATGCCTGTGCCAGTCAGCTTGTTAAGGTCAACGCCCTTTTCTTTAGCAAGCTTGCGTACCAGTGGAGTTACGTAGATACCAGCTGCTGGAGCTGGAACTTCAGCTGGTGCAGCAGGTGCAGGAGCTACTGGCGCTGGGGCTGCTGGTGCGGCAGGTGCTGCCACTGGAGCAGGAGCTGGAGCAGCTACTGGTGCTGGGGCTACAGGTGCAGCTGCTGGAGCTGCAGATGGAGCAGAGGTAGAGATAATAGCCAGAACCTGACCTACGGAAGCGGTTTCGTCTTCCTGTACGCGGATTTCAGCTAAGAAACCAGCTGCTGGGGAAGGAACTTCAGAGTCAACCTTGTCAGTGGATACTTCCAGCAGTGGTTCGTCTTCAGCTACTTCGTCGCCGATTGCCTTGAGCCAAGAGGTAACTACACCTTCAGTTACGGATTCGCCCAGTGCTGGTAGAACTACTTCGACGCCTTCTGCTGCAGCTGCTGGAGCTGCTGCGACTGGAGCTGGGGTTGGTTCTGCAACTGGTGCAGGTGCTGGTTCAGCTACTGGAGCTGGAGCTGCTGGAGCAGCTTCGCCTGCTTCACCAATCAGACAAAGACGTCCACCAACTGCAACGGTTTCATCTTCAGCAGCGAAGATTTCCAAAACTACGCCTGCAACTGGGGAAGGAACTTCAGAGTCAACCTTATCGGTGGAAACTTCTACGATTGCTTCGTCGATTTCTACGGTGTCACCCACCTGCTTTAACCAAGTGGTGACAACGCCTTCGGTGACGGACTCACCGAGCGCAGGCATTTCAACTACGTGTGCCATTCTTATGTCTCCTTATTTATGAGAGGGGGTGTTTATCAGTCGTGTGCGTGCAGTGCCTTGCCAGCAAGTGCCAGCGCTGCTTCACCGATGGATTCGTTCTGGGTTGGGTGTGCGTGAATGAGCGCAGCCAAGTCTGCTTCATAGGCTTCCCAGTTAACAATCAGCTGGCCTTCGCCAACCTGTTCGCCCATACGAGCGCCGATTGCGTGGAAACCAACGATTGGGCCATCAACCACGGAAACCAGCTTAACGAAACCAGCGGTGTCCAGAATCTGGGACTTACCATTGCCAGCTAGGTTGAATTCAACAGCCTTAACCTTGTCTTCACCGTACTGTTCCTTAGCCTGCTTTTCAGTCAGACCTACGGAAGCGATTTCTGGTTCACAGAAGGTTACGCGTGGGATGCCGGATTCTACGATTGGCTGTGGGTTTAGGCCAGCGATCTCTTCTGCGACGAACAGACCCTGTGCGAAGCCACGGTGTGCCAGCTGCAGACCTGGAACGATATCGCCAACTGCGTAGATGTTACCAACACCGGTGTGCAGACGATCGTTTACCAGCACGAAGCCACGGTCCATAGGGATACCGTTTTCTTCGTAACCCATGTTTGCAGTCTGTGGGCCACGACCAATTGCCACCAGCAGTACGTCAGCATCGTAGGTCTTACCATCAGAGGTAGTTACGTGTACGCCGTGATCGTCTTGGGTGACGGACTGGAACATGGTCTTAGTCTTGAAGTTAATCTTGCGCTTACGGAAAGCACGTTCCAGGTTCTTAGAGATAGCTTCATCTTCGTTAGGAACCAGGTGTGGCAGGCCTTCAATGATGGTTACGTCAGTGCCGAAAGAGTTCCATACGGATGCGAATTCAACACCGATTACGCCACCGCCCAGGACTACTGCGGAGGATGGAATCCAATCCATCTGCAGTGCCTGTTCGGAGGTGATTACTCGACCTTCAATGTTCAGACCTGGGATGGTCTTAGAGTAGGAGCCGGAAGCTAAGATGATGTTCTTGCCGCGGTATGCCTTGCCGTCTACAGTAACGGTGTCAGGAGCAGTCAGACGACCCCAACCGTTTACGTATTCAATGTTGCGGCTCTTTACCAGGCCCTGCAGACCCTTGTAGAGCTTGCCGATGACGCCGTCACGGTATTCGCCTACGCGCTGCATATCGATTCCCATGAACTGGGAGTTAACGCCGAAGAATTCAGAGTGCTTTACGTTTTCAGCAACTTCAGCAGCGTGCAGGTATGCCTTGGTTGGAATGCAGCCACGGTGGAGGCAGGTGCCACCCAGCTTATCGCCTTCGATGAGAGCTACTTTCAGGCCCAGCTGTGCGCCGCGCAGTGCAGCGGCGTAGCCACCTGATCCAGCACCAAGAATGACAATGTCGTACAGTTCTTCACTCACGTGATACTCCTCTGTGCAATGTAGATGGACCGGCAATGGTCACACTTGGGTCTATTGTCCCACTTTTGTGGGGGCTTTGTCTTGAAAAAACGTCCGTTTCGAACGTGATATATCAGCCAAAACTAGCCGACAATAGTTCCTATATAAATGGTAACGCTCATTCAGAAAGATTGTTAACTTTCTGAATGAGCGTTACCTCTAATGAGTTATAAAAACATCTCAGGCAAGGGTTTCCAACCACTCGACCAGGGTCAAAACGCCCATGCCGGTAGCACCCTTAGCATTCGCACCCCAAGGTGCTTCATCATTGAATGCCGGACCAGCAATATCAATGTGAGCCCAAGGCTTAGCGCCAACAAACTCCTGTAGGAAAATACCTGCGGTGAGCATGCCACCCCAACGAATGCCAGAGTTCTTAATGTCGGCAACCGTAGTGTTCAAAGTTGCGCGCAGGTAGGAAGGTAGCGGAGCAGCCCACATCGCTTCACCCACTTCATTCGCAGCGGAAACAATTACGTCGCGAACTTCCGGAGTTCCCATTACACCAGCGGTGCGAACCCCTAAACCAACCATCTGTGCGCCAGTCAAAGTTGCTACATCGACAATTGCATCAGTATCAGTTTCAGCTGCCAATGCCAAAGCATCAGCCATCACTAAACGACCTTCAGCATCGGTGTTAGTGGTTTCCACACTCAAACCGTTGCGCATAATCAGTACGTCAGATGGGCGCTGAGCAGTGGAAGAAGGCAGGTTTTCAGCCAAAGCCAAATAGGTGGTTACAGCTACTGGCAGTTCCAACTTGGCGGCAGCCAGAGTGGAAGCTAAAACGGTAGCAGCACCCGCCATATCGCACTTCATAGTTTCCATAGATTCAGATGGCTTCAAAGACAAGCCACCAGAGTCAAAGGTAATGCCCTTACCAATGAATGAAACCTTACGTTCTGCGCCTGCTGGAGTGTAAGACAGCTTCACTAGACGTGGCTTATGAGTGGAACCCTGGCCAACCGCCACGATGCCACCACAGTTTTCAGCAACCAGACGTTCGAAGTCCCAAACTTCAACTTCGATTCCCAGTGGAGTAGCAACTTCCTCAGCGTAAGCTGCGAAAGTTTCTGGGTAAAGGTCATTAGGAGCTCGGTTAACCAAGTCCATAACTTCAATCATGGAAGCCGCTAGAACCTGAATGCGGGTGATAGCCAGTTCTTCATCCAAATCTTCAGGTGCCAAAATAACGATTTCATCTAGCACATTAACCTCGTGGTTACCGTACTTTTTGAATTCATAGTTACCCAGCAGCGCGCCTACGCCAGCAGAAACTACCTCATCGAAAGAAACATAGGCTCCCGCCAGAACTACTTTGCTAGCTTTAGAGCCACGGACACCAATAGCCGCATAGTGGCGGTGGCGACCGGTACCAGCCATTTCAATGCCATCATCGAAGCTAGTACCACGACGCTTAGCCATTTCACTTACTTCGGTACCAATCAAAGCAACCTTAGTTGCAGCAGTGCCGCAGGAAGGCAAAGTAGTGAGGGAACCAGCTTCGTGAGAAGCCTGCAGCTGCTGAGCAGCGGTAGCTAGTTCGGGGGCGTCTACATTAATAACGCCGTTTTCGTTCAGGTATGCAACCAGCAGGTCAGCAGAAACTGCTGCTGGGTTTTCGTAAATAAAAGAAATATTTGTCATAGCTTCTAGTCTAACTAAGTTTATTTCTAAGGGCATAGTCTTACCTATGTGCTTGCGGTAAAGAAAATACTCTTTGAGTAGATATACTCAACGTATGAGTATTTTTCAGAAACTGGTTAGTTATTGCAAAGCGCCCTCCGGACAGTGGCCTGCCAGCCGCCTTTCTCCGGTGCGCTCTGCGAAAGACCAACGTGGTCCGGCCTGGGGGTTGGGGCGCGTTGTAATCGCCAGTTTTTGGATTAGCTCACTGTGGTATCTGTGGGCAGAAGCCACCAGCTTAGTAAAAATGATTGCCGGTCAAGACGCTAGTTTTAGTACCTCTGAGACGGTTACCAGCTGGTCTGTGGCCCTGGGGAAACTACTGCCGGTTTTGTTGTTTTTTGTGATTGCGGTTTCTTTAACTCACAATGGGCGACGGATGCGTAAAGTAGGCGGAATTTCGCTTCTATTAACCGTTTTAGGTTTACTATCGACCTTGATTAGGGATGAAAAAACTGCCTCCCTGGTGTGGTTGAACCTGGGAAGCAGCTTCTATTATCTGCCGCTAATTCTCAGCTGCGTTGGCTTTGTCTGGCTCTGGTGGTCCAACCCGCGCCGCATCGTAGAACTAGCTGAAAAATTCTGATTAAACCCCGCCTGGATAACCCAGCTGGCGCCATGCTTCATAAAGCACGATAGAAGCAGAGTTAGTTAAATTCAAAGAACGACGTTCAGGGAGCATGGGGATACGTGCCGCCAGCTTCACTTGTGGATGATCTAAAACCCACTGAGGCAGTCCGGTGCTTTCCTTACCGAATAGCAGTGCGTCTCCATCTTGGTAGCTGATATCACCGTAGAAAGTGGTGGCATGCCCGGTGAAAGCGTAGATGTTACCTTCGATTCCGGCAAAGGCGTCTTCTAAATCTGGGTGGGTTTGGACGTGTGCTAAGTCGTGGTAGTCCAGTCCAGCACGACGCAGTTTGGAATCCTCCATGTCGAAACCGAATGGTTCTACCAGGTGGAGCATGCTTCCGGTGCAGGCTGAGAGGCGAATCGCAGCGCCTGAGTTTCCAGCGATTTCTGGTTCAAAGTAAATAATGTGCAACACGATGTTTAGTTTAGGTTATCTGCGGGCTAGTTTCATACCTGTTTTTAGTTTTCTGCAGGTTCTTGGTAGGTGAAAGTGATGGACGCGCGCGCAATGGTGTGGAATAATGCGTGGAAAGAAGCGGTGGTGATGGTGGTGTCGTCGGCTAGTTCTAAGCTGTCTACATCCAGTGCATGAACCGTGAAAACGTAACGGTGGGGGCGGTCTCCTGCTGGTGGGGCGGCACCGAAGTAGTTTGGTTCGCCTGTGTCATTTGGTAGATGGTAGGCGGGGCCGTCTAATTCTAAATCTGAGAATCCGGCGTTTTCTGCGAGTTCAGTTTGAGAGGCGGGCAGGTCGAGGATACCCCAGTGCCAGTAGCCGGCGGGAGTGGGGGCGTCGGGGTCGAAGCAGGTGATGAAGAATGATTCGGTTTCTGCTGGGAAGTCGCTCCATTTTAAGTGTGGGGAGATGGAGCCTCCGGCTGCGGTTTGGGTAGCGGGGAGGGTGCTGTCTGCTTCTGCAGTTTCTGAGATGAGGGTGAAAGAGGGGACTGGGGGAAGTGTCTGGTCTGGGTGGGGCGCTAGTGGGCGGGCGTATAGGTCCATGGTTTTCTTTCTGTCGTTTATTTTTAGTTTAGCTTAGGGGTTTGGGTGGGATTTTATTTTCCGAGGGCGGATGGGAAACTCTTAATGAAAATAATTTTGTCAGTGCAGTGGTGGTAGATTTAGAACAAGTGTTCGATAGGTTTCTTGGGGGGGGAAATGAGATACGGAAATGTCTGCATTAGCTCTCGAAATGCCTCAGTCTCTGCAAGCGCAGCGTTTAGAAAAAGCTCGCTTGCAACTTATTGTTGCTGAAAATAACTTGGGTTTAGCTTCGCAGCAGAGCCGAAATGGGAAAGTTTGGCATGTGGATGGAAGTAACCAACAACTTTTACAGGTTTTAGCGGATCTAATCGATGGTTTTGACGTAACTGTCTGTGGAAATATTTTCTTAAATAACCGTGAACAAACTAGGATTGCTGCGAAAGTTCGTAAACGTAAAAACTTACTTTTAACTTTGCAGCCCTGGGTGGGCATATCTCGAAACTGGAGTTTTGAAACTGCTTGGAAGCAGGTGGGATAAATGCCGGTAGTTTTAGTGTTAATCCCAGATTGGGAAACGAATTCACTAGTAGTTGAGGTGCCTCCGGGAGCATCCGCTGTGACGGTTAATAAAGGAAAAGTTAGCGCAGTTACGAAAGCCGCTACACACTTTGGGGTAGAAGTAGGGATGAAACTGGGGTTAGCCCAGCAACTTTGTGCGGATTTAGTAGTTTTAGCTGAAGATAAGTTACGCGCGCAACGGGCATTTCTGCCAGTTTTAGAGGCTTTAGATGAAGTTTCTGCTTTTGTGCAGGCTGTGCGCCCAGGGCTAGCAATTTTCCACTTCCAAAGAACTTGGAAGCAGAGTTTTTGGGAAACTCTTTAAATGCTACTATTTCTAAATTTTGGAAGCAACAGTGGACACTGTAGCTACTTATACGGGAGCAGAATCTTATGTGGCAGCTGGGGAAAGCCTGTTAGATGCTTGGCATAATCTATAACTACTTACCGCACGCGAAAACGCAAATACGTGAGATAAAAACAACGGGTGAGTTAGAACTTTTAAGTTTAAGGCAACTGCTACCTGAAACAGATCAGTACTTTGCCCAAATGCTTAAGGAACTACAAAACCTCGGAATCTTAAAAATAGCTGATTTGGAAATACTGGGGTGGGTGACTCTTAAAACTAGGTTCGGTTTAGCAGCGCAAACTTTAGAACAGCTACTTAACGGTAAAACTAACCATACTTTAGAGATTCCAGAAGCTACCGAAATTCTTATTCGGCTAGCGTTGGAATAACCTGTGCAGGATCCGCTTTTAATCGTGGGACAACTTTTATAAGGGATTCAAGAACTATTACAAAAATTACAAGGCCGGCAAATAAGTGCCCAGAATCTGCTAATTAAAGCGAAAATACGGGTTCCTTCAGAAACTGCCTGGGAAGAAGGCTTAAGTGAATACGTGCTTAAAGAGCTAGTTCGTAACTGGGCTTTATTTCAGTTTCCTACACCGCAATATTTAATCAGTCGAGTGCAGTGGTAACTATAGGTTTGGCTACAAACTTTGAGCAGCACAATGCCTACGCAAGCATTTATGCGACCTGCAGGTAGGGAAGTAATAGCAGTAGACTTATCCCTCTTACATTTTGGAATAGTAGAAGTGGAATTAGTAGCCACAGATTTAGTGCCAGTGGCTGTGAATGCGCAGAAACTATGGGGAAATAAAACAGCCAGTGAATTAAGAGCAATAAACGCCGCCCTCAAAATCCAAACTAGGTTAGGAAACGGGCAAGTACAGCAGCTAAGAGTAGTTCCTGGGTGGGACTCCCACAGCCGGGTGGAATACCGCGAATGGGGAGAAAAAATAATATCCCTACCCTGCAGCTAGGATATTTACCGCACCAAGAGCACCGCGAATGGGGAGAAAAAATAATATCCCTACCCTGGGAAAACTGGCAATTTAAAAGCAAACTTGCAGACGAACCTAACTATCAGCAGGCACAACGCTGGGTAGGAGCAATAGAAGGGCCAGCACCTGCAGTAGTTTTTGAAAAACCTTGGGAATGTAACCTGCAAACAATGGACCTTGCCCCCATTAACTTAACTGAAAGTGGAATGTTACAAGGAGCTCCCCACTACCTACGTTTTCTTCAAAAAACCTGTCAGCAGCTACAGGATGAGGGGATAGTTTTAGAAACTGAAAATCTGGTTGAAGATTATCAAGGTTCCTGGATGCAACTGGGAAAATGGTGGGAAACTCCGCAGAAAACCGGGAAAATCTGGTTAAAGATTAGGGTCGGAAACCAATGGCTACTGGTAGTGAAGTACCAGAGAAAATGGTGGCTAATGGGAAGTTGGTGACTGCCAAAAACGGATGCTAATAAGTTAAACTAACAGAGGATAAGACTATTAAGGAGACAAAGTGGCTAAACTGTATTTCCGCTACGGCGCTATGAACTCAGGTAAGTCCACAGCTCTTTTACAAGCAGCCTACAACTATGAGGAACGCGGGCAAAGAGTAATTTTAGCAAAACCCGCTATCGACGTTAAAGGCGACGCGCAAATTGTTTCACGCCTGGGAGTAACTCGCACCGTACACATGCTGGTGGGTGCAGAAGAAAATTTCCGTGATTGTTTCTTAGAAATCGCTTCCGGACATGACGAAAATGCCCTGGTTAAAGATGTAGCTTTAAAACCAGTAGCAGCTCTACTAGTAGATGAAGCTCAGTTTTTCACCCCACAGCAAATCGATGATATGTTCCGCATCGCGGTGTTAGATAATGTGCCGGTGCTGGCATACGGTATTCGCACAGATTTTCAAACTGTCGCCTTTCCCGGAGCAAGGCGACTTCTGGAAATCGCTCATACTTTAGAAGAACTAAAAACCATTTGTCGCTGTGGGCGCAAAGCTGTATTCAACGGGCGAACTGTAGACGGGAAATTTATTTTCGACGGCGACCAAGTAGCTATCGATGGTGTCGCCGTAGGCTACGAATCCCTCTGTGGCGCATGCTACCTTGAAGAGTCAGCTGGGAAACTCCAAGACCGTTAAACACGTAAATACTGGGAATACACTCGAAAAGACTTTGTTGTGGAATTACTAAACGCACCACAAAATACAGTCCAGCCCAAAACAGCACTGCAAAAAACCCTGGCGAATATTACAGAAGAAGCTTGTATTCGCCTTGTCGGTCCAGCTACTTTTGGGCTGGGTAAAGTAGCTGCCGAAAGAGGTGACGTTACTTTCTACCAATTCAACGCCGAAAATACCGAAATTACGGCGAAAGTAAAAGGTGGGGGATTATCCTACACCTGCTGGATTAGCCAGCCCGGCAAAACAGTACGTGAACTTGACTTACGTTGCGCCTGCTCAACCGGCACCTACTGTAAACACGTAATGGCAGCCCTGTGGAAAGTACAGGGGCAAACCCAGCATCACGCAGAAACTTGGCGCGACAGCTTAGAAAACTTCCTCTCAAAAACCACTGGGGGAGAACCCCTAGCGTTGGTAGTAGACACTAAAGCCACCCCCGCTGAAATCACTATTCGCCGCCAAGGACAAAACGGAAACTGGGTATCGGCTCGCGCCAGCTGGGTAGACATGACTTCCACCAAATGGGTTTCCGTAACCGACGGGCTACGTAGTGACCATTTAAGTTTTATCCGCAAACTCTGGAATCAAGCCCAACGCTCAGTAACTTGGGTAAACTCACGCTCTGTCACCCTCCTCAACCTAGAAGCAAACGCCTGGAAACTCCTTAAACAAGCTGAAAAACTAGGAATCTACCTTTTCCTAGACGACACAGAACACCCCCTGGAACTCGCCACAGATGAAATCCACCTTAAATTCGACAGCTACACCAGCGAAAACGGCGACATTGAACTAAAAACAGTTGGGCAATATGATTCAGAAATCATCACCTACCCGCAAATCGTAGATTCACAACCCGCCCTCGTGAAATACGCAGACCGAATGTTAATCCCCGTGAGCGAGGAAAGCCACCAACTGCTGGACCCCGCCAAACAACGCCGTCGCATCCTGATTCCCGCCACAGACGTTGCCGAATATCAAACCCATTATCTGCCCTATCTAAACCACTTGCTGGTAGCTAACCAAACCCTCCACGGGCCGTTCATAAAAATCATTGCCGATCTAAACGGCCATCTCATTAAACTCAGCTGGGAAGTCGCATACGGGAACTCAGAACACACCCTGAAACTTAGCTGGATGAACGCCCTCAGCGCCCGCCCAGAAGATAAAGACATATTCACCCAAGTCCGCGACTACGTAACCACCCACACGCCGCTAGAATGGGGATTAGACCCCCACGTGCCCGAAACAGAAATCGGACTAGAAAACTTCACCCACCTAATCGATTTAAAAAATAAAACCGCTACCGAATGCGAATACCTGCAATGGGAACTAAGTGACGCCATAAAACAACTCCAAGTCGCTACAAACCCCATAAAAATCAGTCTGAAACCAGCAGTCAAACTAGACGTAAATAAGCCAGACTGGTTCAATCTAGAAGTCGCAATCGAAGTAAATGGACAGGCCATTCGAGTTGAAGAAGTCCTCCGCGCCCTGCATGAAAATCGCTACTGGGTTACCACTGAAAACGGTACGTGGGCAGAAATTAACCCCGCCCAAATCGACCATTTACGGGCAATCCTTGAAAGTGTAAGCGAAAACCCATGGGAACACGCGCACATCAGCGTTCCCCGCATTCGCTTAGGCGCCCTCTCAAGCCTCGAACACTACGCGGTAAACACATCCGCCCTGGGAAACTGGATCAGCGAACTAAACGAACTAATCGCAGATACCCCAGAACGTGGTTTAGCCACTCCTAAAGAAGTTACGCTGCGTCCCTACCAAGAAACCGGGGTAGCTTGGATGGACCGAGTAACCTCACGCGGATACGGAGCAATCCTGGCAGACGACATGGGCTTAGGTAAAACCCTGCAGATTCTCAGCGTTATTGAAACCAAACGACTCCACAAAGAACTGAAACACGGGGTAGTAGTCGCCGCCCCCACCTCAGTAATCGACGTCTGGCAAAAAGAAGCCAACCGCTTCTACCCAAGTCTAAAAGTAGCCACCATCAGAGAAAGCGCTAAAAAACGCAGCCAAAGCCTAGAAAAACTTATTGAAATACACGATGTGCTGATAACCTCCTGGACACTTCTACAAATGGACCAGGAAGAATACCGGAAACTCACCCTCGACGGCGCTATCTTTGATGAAGCCCAAGCCATCAAAAACCCGCGCACCGCGCAGCACAAAGCAGCGAAAAACCTGCAAGCACACTGGAAAATCGCCTCTACCGGCACACCCGTAGAAAACAGTTTGGCAGACCTGTGGGCAATTATGCGGATCGTAAATCCTGCTCTGCTGCCCGGATACACTGCCTTTAACTCCGAATACGGTAAACGCATTGAAATGAACGGGGAAAGCGCAGCTGCAAAACGCCTACAAGCCCTTACCCAGCCATTCATGAAGCGACGCACCAAGAAACTCGTTGCCCCACAGCTACCCCCAAAAATTGAACAAACCATCTACGTGGAGCTATCTGCTAAACACCGTAAGACCTACGACCGCTACCTAAACCAACATCGTAAAGAACTCCTCGCACTGGCTGAAGACACGCACAGCCAAGGATTCAAAATCATTACCGGTCTCAACCAGCTACGCCAATTAGCCCTAGACCCACAATTAGTCGAAAAAGACAAAGACTGGCCAGAATCAGCTAAAACACAAGCCCTGATTGACCTTTTGCTACCCCTACAGGCAGAAGGAAAGAAATCCCTGGTATTTTCTCAATACACCAGCTACCTGCAGCGAATCCGCACTGCTCTAAACGAAGCTGGCATCACCACCAGCTATTTAGACGGAGGAACCCAAAAACGTGGGGAAGTAATCGAAAACTTCAAACACAGTGACACCAACGTTTTCCTCATCTCCCTCAAAGCTGGAGGAACCGGCCTCACCCTCACCGAAGCCGAAAACGTCTTTATCCTTGACCCCTGGTGGAATCCCGCCACTGAGAACCAAGCAATTGACCGCGCCCACCGTATCGGACAAGAAAACACCGTTAACGTCTACCGACTCTGCTCAGCTGACACAATTGAAGAAAAAGTTATGGCCTTGCAGGTACACAAACGTCAAGTTGCCGACGCCATCATTGGTGAAGAAGTAAAAGCCCTGAGCATAGCGGAACTTAAAGAAATCCTCCAGTGAATATCGAACAAGTGTTCGATGTAATGGGTGGGTGAGTCCAGAATACGCAGAACTACACGCCCACAGCTGCTACAGCTTCCTACACGGCGCAGACCAACCCCCTCATCTCATCGACACCGCTTTGAAACTCGGGCTAACCGGCATCGCCCTCATCGACTACGACGGAGTCTACGGAGCCGTCCAAACCGCCCAAGCAGCTAAAAACACCCCACTAAAAACCGTATTCGGAACAGAACTCACCCTCAACGACCCCACTTACGGGCTAACACACTTACCCGTACTGGCAAACAACCTCAACGGCTACCACCAAATCTGTAAACTTATCTCCACTAAACAACTCCACCACACTGAAAAACCCGCCACCTCTTCACCTGGGAGGACTTAGCTACCGGCACGCTCGCGGACTGCACGATTTTAACGGGGACATCTAAAGGCCCCTTGCGACAGGCTTTAGAAGCAGGTGGGTTGGAAGCTGGAAAACGTCAGTTGGATTTTTTAAGCGAGGTTTTTAGCCGAAAATTAGCGGTAGAGTCCACTTTAGTAACTGAACGTGACCGCGAATACGTGAGTCAACAACTGGGGCTTTTAGCCAAACAAGCGGATCTACCACTGGTAGCAACCACAGCTGCCCGGGCGGCAGATCTGCGTTCACTGCGCAAATCTCACGTTCTCAGAGCCATACAAATGCAGGGGAGCCTCAGCCAAGTTGAACCATTTTTAGAAGCGTTTCTCCCTATCTTGCGTTCTGCTGCGGATATGGTCCAAATTCATAAGTATCATCCAGAAGCAGTTACGAATGCAGCGCAGTTAGCTGGCGAAATAGCGTTCGATTTTCGCCTTTTAGCCCCCCAGTTACCAGTTGGGCAAGTTTCTGCAGGGGAAACGGAAACTGCTTGGTTGCGTAAGTGTGCTTACGAGGGCGCCAAACTGCGCTACGACAGCAGAGCTGAAAACCGTAAAGCCTGGGAAACTATTGACCATGAGCTTAAAATCATTGCTAATCTGGGGTTTTGCGGGTACTTTCTGATAGTTAAAGAAATCGTAGACTTCTGCAAAGCAAACGATATTCTTTGCCAAGGCAGAGGTTCTGCCGCTAACTCTGCGGTTTGCTACGCCTTAGGAATCACTGCGGTGGACGCGGTTTATCATCGCCTCATGTTTGAAAGGTTTCTTTCCCCAGACCGATCAGGACCGCCTGATATTGATATCGATATTGAAGCTAAACGCCGTGAAGAAGTTATTCAACACGTTTTTGAAAAATACGGTCGCCATAATGCTGCGCAGGTAGCGAATGTGATTACCTACCGGCATCGTTCAGCTATCAGAGACGCAGCTAAGGCCTTTGGATTTAGTGAAGAAATCGCATTGCAGTGGGATAAAGAATATTGTGCTGAAGCTGGTTTAGTGAAGTTTGTTTTACTGGGTTTAGGGATGCTCACGGCACTGCGACGCATGTTTTCCGCCCTCGAAAAACAAGGATATGTGCAGGCTGACGGACGCAAACTTGACTTATATTCCCTCCCCGCAGAAGACCCCCAAGTATGTGACCTATTATGTGCAGATGACACCGTGGGAGTATTCCAAGTGGAATCGCGCGCCCAGATGAATACGCTACCCCGCCTGCGTCCACGCTGTTTTTACGACCTAGTGGTAGAAGTTGTGTTAATTCGTCCTGGACCGATTCAAGGCAACGCGGTTAATCCGTATTTGCGTAGGTGCCTGGGGAAAGAACCAGTACGTTACGTAGATGAGCTGTTGAAACCGATTTTGGAACGCACTTTGGGTGTACCATTTTTCCAAGAGCAGCTTATGCAAATCGCGGTAGAAGCCGCTGGGTTCTCTGCAGCTGAAGCTGACCAGCTGCGTAAAGCCATGGGGTCTAAACGGAGTGAAGAACGCATGCGGAAACTGAAGCCACAGTTGTACGCGGGGCTGGCGCAAAACGGAATCGTAGGGGAGCGGGCTGAGGAAATTTTCGAATATTTTTCAGGTTTTGCGGAGTTTAGTTTCCCTGAATCTCACGCGTTTTCTTTCGCCTATATTGTTTACGCTTCCGCATGGATGAAAGTGCATTTTCCGCATGAGTTTTATGCATCGATTATTGCTTCCCAGCCGATGGGGTTTTATTCAGTGTATTCGCTGGTGGCGGATGCTCACCGACGAGGAGTGCGGGTTCTGCCCCGGATGTAGGATATTCGCAGTGGCTGACGGTGGTTGAAGAGACGCTTTCGGGTAAAGCTGTGCGTTTGGGGTTTCAACAAGTGAAAGGGCTGAGCCGAGAGAGCGCTAAACGGCTGGTGCAAGCGCGGTTGGAGCAACCGTTTATTTCTTTAAGTAATGTGGCGTCGCGTGCTTATTTGTCGGAAGCTGAGTTGCGTTTACTGGGGTTGGCAGGAGCATTTGAGAGTTTAGGAGTGAGCCGGCGGGAAGCCGCGTGGCAGGCGCGGTTTTAGCACAGTCTAAGTTGCAGCCGACTTTGCCGGGCTTAGAGTTTGCTGCGGTGTCGTTGCCGGCTTTGGGGAAGGTTGATGAGCTTGCGGCGGATTATGAGTTTACGCGGGTGAGTAGCCGGCATCCGTTTGAGTTTTGCGCCCAGATTTGCGTGAGCTTGGGGTTTTAGCGTGCGCGGAAGTGAAGTCTGCGGCTGATGGTGAACGTGTGTGGGTTGCGGGGATTGTTACGCACCGGCAACGCCCTGCGACGGCTGCAGGGATGACGTTTTGGCGTTAGAGGATGAGACGGGTTTAGTGAATGTGATGTGCTCTGTGGGGTTGTGGAAGCGTTTTCGAAGTGTTGCGGTGAATGCTTCTGGCTTGTTGGTGCGGGGAAAAGTGGATGCTGCTGATGGTGCTTTTGTAGTGGTGGCGGATAAGATTGAAGAGTGTCAGGTGGCGGCGTCGGCGCAGTCGCGGGATTTTCGGTGAGTTTAGGTGGTTAGTGTGGCTGTTGAGGTTGAGCGTAAGTTTTTAGTTGCTGGGGATGGTTGGCAGCAGTTGGTGCGGGATTCTCAGCATTTTGGGCAGGGTTATTTGGCAGCGTCTGAGAATTGTTTGGTGCGGGTGCGTGTGGGTGCGGATACGGCTTGGTTGACGTTGAAGGGCCGCGATATGCAGGCGGGTTCAGAGTCCGGTTCTGTTTCCGGTTCTATTTCCGAGGGCGGTTTATTAAAGCGTTTCGAGTTCGAATATGAGATTCCAGTGGCTGACGGCCAGCAGCTTTTAGAACAGTTAACCTACGCGTCTTTAGAAAAGACGAGGTTTTTCTTAGATATGCCAGAATATGACTGGACGGTAGATGTTTTTTCGGGGCGTTACGCGGGACTGGTTTTATTAGAAATCGAGGGCTCCGGAGTGGAATCTTTAGACGCTGCGAAGCTACCAGATTGGGTTGGGGCAGAGGTCAGCAACGATCCTGCTTATGCGAATGCAAACTTAGCGAAGAAGTAAATGAGCATGAGTATTGAGCGTTTTGAAAATATTACCAAGTTAAGTCAGCTCCGTGGAATGGTGCTTACGGAGGAAGAAAAAGCGCAGGTAACTATAGAAGACATTGAAGAACTTTTTCTCCGTTTAAATCGTTCATTGAGTGGAGTGTATTACTGCGCCGATCGTTTATTTGGAAATATTGGCTGGGATGAAGAATACTTCTACGACTAGACTTTATCTTATGCTCGAATTTGGCTGACGATTTAGTGGTTGATTAATATTTTTCTTCCCTGACGGATATTAGAACGGTTTTCAGAAAAACAGTCTAATATCCACTAGAAATCATGGGGTTGTAGCTGATAATAGACAGTTTTTCTCAGAACCCGTCTAATATGTGTCTACTAGAAAGATGTGGATTGGGAGTGGGGATTAAGAGAACTATGAACGTACGAGATTTAACTAAGATTGAAACGTTAGAAGAATTGCGTGATATAACACTTACTGTAGATGAGAATGAAGTTCTTGAAGATTCATTTCTTAGTGAGCAATTAACTCGTTTAGGCGTGAAAAAATTCATCATGGTTATTTTATTCCGCGTTTACGAGGATATATCTCATGGGACTATATCGGTTTGATTGACTAACTGGCAGTTTAGCCTAAGTTGCTTGCGGCAACCGACCGATGAAAGCCAGGCGCACAACAAAAAAGTTTCCCTTGATTTCTCAAGGGAAACTTTTTGTTGTGCGCGAAAGGGGACTTGAACCCCTACTCCCGTTAAGTTAGGAACCAGCACCTCAAGCTGGCGCGTCTACCTATTCCGCCACCCGCGCAGGAGTGCTATCTGGATGAATATTCATCAAGACAACACATAAACTTTACCATGAATCTAACGCAGACTCATAATCGGCTATTCTCAGAACCGGTGGTTTATGTCACGCAATGCAGGAAGATGCTCTTCCAAAGGCGCGAAAATGCGGGAGAGTTCCTCTTGATCAGCAATGCTCAAAAGGCTGAGGAAATGCTGGCGGAACAAGTCACGTTCCATCGCATTCGCCTGCTCCCAAATGCGACGACCATCGTCAGTAATCTGTGCGATATAGCCACGACCATCCTTAGCGGAAATACTCTTTTCAACCAGATTACGTTCAATCAGGCCAGAGATAACGTAGGAAAGTCGAGAAGGTGAGAAACACATATTGTCTGCCAGAACACCCATGCGCATTGACCCGTCCTCGGCTAAGTAAAGAGTAGTCAGTGCTTCATATTCTGCGGGTGCCAGGTGTAGCTCATTTTTAATCTTGGTATTTCGCATGAACGACAGTCGCATGGATACTTCAGAAAACACCTGCCACGCGCGGTCGCGTACGAATTCAATGTGTTCTAAATCTGCTGCCATTATTCGAAACTCCACTTATTTGAGCTAAAAACTGTACTAGGATATTACTATTTACCATAGCAAATATTTCCCAGGGGAGAAGAAAAATAAATGGAAACACCGATTGTAATCTTTGATTTAGACGGAACTTTAACTGATTCAGCTCCCCTCATCATGGAATCTATCAACTACGCTTTGGAAAAAATCGGTAAGCCACGTGAAACTCCCGCTGATTTACCACGCTGGGTGGGTCCACCTTTAGCAGTTTCCTTCCGCGATTTCGCTTTCGTCCCTGAAACCGGCATTGCAGACGCGATTGCTGCCTACCGTGAAAATTACGGTAAATACATGTTCGACGTCCCACTTTTCGAGGGCGTTATTCCAATGCTTGACGCGCTGAAAGCTGCGGGCGTCCCTATGGCGATTGCTACTTCAAAGGTTGAACGCCTGGCACGACCTATTGTCACGGAAGTTGGTTTAGGCGACTATTTCAGCTACGTTTGTGGCGCGAAAGATGACGGCGCACACCACACTAAAACTGACCTTATTAAAGAAGTCCTGGACTACTTTGCATCGCGAGGATATTCAACCGCTGAAGCGTATATGGTGGGGGACCGCATTTACGATATCGAGGGCGGCAATGAAAACTCTGTGAATACCATTGGTGTTGGCTGGGCTGGCACTGATGAAACCGAATTTTCAAAAGCAACCTATATTGCACCTACCCCAGCGGACTTAGTGAAAATCGTTCTAAAAGGCGCCTAACACTAAGTAAAAATACACGCTTAATAAGACGAACGGGTTGAGTCAGTAGCCTCTAATCCAAAAGATTACCGGCTCCCACGCTTCAGGATTAGTGACCGCAGAATCACCTGGAGGAGCAACCACTACAAATTCGCCTTCAGCCGGCATTCTCAGCAGGGGGCCGAAACCAACTAAAGTAGTTCCCCCAGGCTGCGGGTCCTCATACTTGGAACGCAGTGACTGTACAGACATAGCCCCGTGGAACTGGCGGTCATTTAAAAGCAACTTAATCATGAGACTCAGGCGAGTATCTGCCGCGTCAACACGCAACCGTTCTAAATCTTTCGCCCAAACTTTCGATGCCTTATTAGGCTTACCTGAGAAAGCCATTAGCTGAACGGGTTTACGGATCCACAGGTTATCGTCGTCAACTGTCAAACCAAGCTCCATGCCCTGAGCAACCCACCCACGTTGCATGAAATTAGTAAACGTCCGCTGATGCACCTTACCTTGATGTAACGGCGCAAAACCAGCTAAAACTAACCCCAGAAGCAGAGCAAAAACTGAAGCATAAGCTAAAAACTGAAGTAGGAAAGTCAGTAGGCTGGTTTTCCCCGTGGCGCTAAACCACGCTGGTAGTAAACCAGTCCAAGAAGCAACTCCCTGGGCATTTAAAACCAACACATTCATGAACCCAGCAACGACTCCCACTGCAATTAGCAGTAGTGCAGAACGTAATAAATCATTACGAATGATTACTTGAGCGCGGAAATTAGCATAATCGCTGAGAGAATCCGTCAAGTGTTGAATCTGCGCAACATTGATCTCACGCAGATTAGGAGCGTCATTAGAGCTGGTCATAGTTCAACCATACCAACCCTTTTAACTGCACCACCAGATTTGTAAGCCTGAACTAGGGTCGCCACCACCTCTAAAACCCAGTAAAATAACGGTTATGCATATTGATATTTGGTCCGACGTAGCTTGCCCATGGTGTTACCTGGCAGTGCGCCACCTGCGCAAAGCATTAACGAACTTCCCACACAAGAATGAAGTAACCGTTCGCCTGCACGCCTACTTCCTGCAACCAGAACTCACTGGTGTTGATGAACGCAGTGAAGCCCAGTACCTGGCAGAAACTAAAGGGATGAGTGTTGCCGAAGTAAACCAAGCGCTGGAAGCTGTCTCAAACTTAGGGGCCCAAGAAGGTATTAATTTTGACTGGGAAAACATTAAAGTTGCTTCAACTTCTAACGCCCACCGACTGATTTGCTTAGCCCGAGAAATCGACGTAGAAAAAGACACCACTAAAGGACCCGACACACTGGAACTGAAAGTGCATGAAGCACTGGCACGCTCCCGTTTTGAATACGGCATGAACCTCGCTAACCCGGAATCCTTAGTAGCCCTGGCAAACGACTTCCAGATCGACGGAGAACGAGTATTCTCCGCCCTCGAAAATCAAGAATATGCCAACGAAGTATTTTCTGATTTCCAAATTGGCGTGCAAATGGGTGTGAATGCGGTGCCCGTTTTCATTTTCGACAATGCTTTCCTAGTTGAAGGCGCCCAACCGGTCGTAGCCTTTGAAAACGTACTCAAAACCGCCTGGAACCACGCGAATCCAGACCACCAAATCTAAACAAAAGGAAAAACATGAGCGAAAACCCAGCTCTGCGTCCCTACGACCCAACTCGCCCAAATGAACTCGTCAAGCAGTTCCATGAAGTATACAACCTGCCAGTAATGATGGGGGAAACCCCAACTTGCGACCGAGACCGCATCCACATGCGAATGAGCCTCATCAGTGAAGAATTTGCTGAACTCACCGGCGCACTCTATGGCAAAAAAGCCCGCGAAATCGTTGAAACAGCAAACCAAGCAGCAAAAGACGCTGATGATCACACTCGCGATACCGTTGAAGTAGCTGACGCCCTGGCAGACCTGGTTTACGTAATCTACGGGATGGCACTGGAATGTGGCATTGACTTAGACGCTGTGCTGGCAGAAGTCCAAGCCTCTAACCTGTCAAAACTAGGAGAAGACGGCAAACCAATCTACCGTGCAGACGGTAAGGTTCTGAAAGGCCCCGGTTTCTTCCCACCAAACGTAGCGAAAGTACTTGGGCTGGCAGAATAAGCCACCCCGCAAGTTTAAAATCAGACACCAAGGAGAAAAAATGAGCCAGATTGAAAAGCGCTTAGTAGACTTTTCTGAACTCACCCCAGAAGAATGTCAGAAGCGTTTCGACGCAGCTACAGAAACCTACTTAAAAGCCGTTACTGAACTGGAAACCGCTGAAGCAACCGTAGTTGGCTTCCTGGAACCGCTGGATGAAATTTCAGCAGCTTTCTCTGAAGCAATCAGCGTGTTGTTCCACATGACTTCTGCAGTAGGCGGAGCAGACTACGAGGCTGTCGAAGGCTACATGTTCTCAAAGATGACGGAAGTTGATGCGCAATACCGCACCAATAAGGCAATCTATGAAAAGTTCGTAGCTTTAGAATCCCAGGAGTTGGATGAAGAATCTGCGACCCTAGTTGAAACTGAACTCCTGAAGTTCCGTTTGGGCGGTATCGCATTGTCTGCTAAAGACCAGGCCGAGCTGGCGTCGTTGAATAAGGAAATTGCACAGATTGCTACTCAGTATTCTCAGCGTGTGTCTAAGCAACTGGCAACTGAATGGGAGATTGACGGACAGAAGTTCACTCCGAATAACTACACTCTGCAGGCTGTATTAGCAGACTTAACTGATCCGGCATTGCGTGCGAAGCTGTTGGAAAAGTCCCTGGAACGTGGTTTCGGTAATGATCCAGAAACTGATACTCGTCACTTGGTTAAGGCGATTGTGGAGGCTCGTTTCAAGCGTGCTCAGCTGTTGGGATACCCAACACACGCGGACCTGGTGATTGCGGAAGAAACCGCGCCTTCCGTTTCCGCTGCTCAGCAGATTCTGTCCGAGGTCGGCAAAGCAGCTCTAAAGAAGCTGAATGAAGAGGCTAAAGAATACGCAACCCTAGCTGCAGAAGACGGGGTAACAGAGTTTAAGACTTCCGACTGGGCATTCTATGAAGGCAAAGCAAAGGAAGCTGCTCTGGGTCTGTCTAACGAGGCATTGAAACCATATTTGGAATTGTGGACGGTTCTGGAACAGGGCGTATTCTTTGCTGCTAACCGTCTTTACGGGATTACCGCAACCTACCGTCCAGAGCTTAAGGGCTGGGACCCAAGCTGTCGCGTTTACGAAATCCATGACGAAAACGGTAAGAGCCTGGGGCTGTTTATTGCAGATATGTTTACCCGCCCAGGTAAGTCCGGTGGTGCTTGGATGAACTCTTTGATTCAGGGGTACGCTGGTACTGACCATGAATCCATCATCATTAACTGCTGTAATTTCACTCCCGTTGCAGAGGGTGAGAAGAAATACCTGATTTGGGATGATGTTGAAACTCTGTTCCACGAGTTCGGTCACGCACTGCATGGTCTGTTGTCTAAGACTAAGTATGCTTTGACTGCTGGTACGAACGTGCCACGTGACTTCGTAGAGCTTCCATCTCAGCTGAACGAAATGTGGGCGTATCATCCGGAAGTGATTGCGAACTTCGCACGTCACGCGGAAACCGGGGAAGTGATTCCAGCTGAAATGTTGGCACAGCTGCAGAAGTCTAAGACTTTTGGTCAGGCATACACCACCGTAGAGTTTACGGCTTCTGCATTGTTGGATCAGCTGTGGTACACCGCAAACCCTGCTGAAATTGGTTCTGTTGAAGAATTTGAAGCTGACGCTTTGCGTCGTAGTGGCGTTTACTCTGAGCTGGTTCCACCACGCTACCGTACTACTTACTTCCCACATGCTTTTACTGTTGGGTATGATGCTGGCTATTACTCTTACATGTGGGCTGAAGCTCTGGTAGCAGAGTGTGAACAGTGGTTCCGTAACGTTGTTGCCGTTGATGGTGATGGCGGTTTGAATCGCGAAGCTGGACGTAAGATTGAAGCTGAAATTCTATCCCGTGGTGCGTCACGTAAGCCGAATGACTCTTTCGTGGCTTTGATTGGTCATGATGCTCGTGCAGAAACTATTCTGACTCGTCGTGGTCTGTGAGTTTTGAAACGCATATGATTTCAGCGTAAAACGTAATTAAATGGGGGCTTATTCCTAATCCGGATAGGGGATAAGCCCCCATTATTATGCGAACGGGTACGTTTTTAACAGCTTTTAGGTTAAAGTTGAGGGTATGGGAACTAATCCGCAAGATTCACTGAACCGTTTAATCGCTGCGCTGGAAGCGCACTCTCAAGCTGCCCGTTCAGCACACCTGTCTGGCTCAGACGATACTGCTGTTCTGGAAACGGCAGAGGAACGCTTGCGTGACGCGTTCTTCACTTACGATGATATCCTCTTCAACCACTATGGCATTGATTTACCATTTGAAATGCTGGGTGAACGCGACGACGATTTCGATGATTTTGATGACGAAGATGATGACTTCGACGATGAAGATTTCGACGATTTTGATGACGAAGACGATGACTTTGACGAGGATGATGAAGAATTTGAATTCGACGAGGACGGCGTTTACGTCTACATTGATTTAGAGGATGAAAAACTGCGTTAGTTAGAGATTAATAAATGTGCCCCGCGTCTAGACGCGGGGCACATTTTGCGTGGGAATCCCGGTTCGCGCGTTTTGCTTGCGTGGGAATCTCAGTTCGCGCACAGGAGGTAGTTAGAACTCTGAAACCTCATCTAAAGCCTGCAAAATTAAACCAGGAACAGTTAAATCAGCCCCAGAAAACAGCTGTTGTGCTTGAATCTCAGTACGTGGCCCAACCAATGCCGAAGTAACTCCCGGCTGTGCCTGCAACCAAGCAAGAGCCACATCCCACGGAGCCAGTTCTAAACCCTTAGCTGCCGTCATTAAAGCCTCCACTACAGGCACAGAGTCTGCCCCCAAATATGGCTGTACAAAACCAGCTAAAGTTGGTGAAGCCCCACGAGAATCAGACGGAGTAGAATGCCGATACTTACCAGTCAAGACGCCTCTAGCTAAACCAGACCAAGCAATGAAACCCACATTATTTGCTTCCAACGCAGGTAACAGCTCAAGCTCAGCTTGCCGATTCAACAACGAATACTCACCCTCCACAACCGCAAGTGGGGCAGACATAGCTGAGCGACTGTAAGCCAGGGCAGTAGCAGTATCCCAAGTAGAGAAGTTAGAAATACCGAAGTAACGAATCCGCCCACTACGTAAGGCGACGTCAACAGCAGCTAAAGATTCTTCTAAAGGCGTATCCACATCAGGACGGGAAAGCAAATACACGTCTAAATAGTCAGTGCCTAAAGCCTTAAGAGTCCGATCTAAAGAATTCAACACCGCATTACGGTGGTTACCTGCTCGCAGAGCGCCCTCGGCAGAATAAAAACCGCCCTTGGAAACTAAAATTGTTTCCTCCCGCGAAAAATCAGATGCCAGCAGAGAACCTATTACAGACTCTGCTTGGCCCTCTCCATAGGTGGGGGAAGTATCCAGCAGGTTGCCGCCAAACTCATTGAAAACCCGCCAAATCTGGCGTGCCTCATCTAAGGACGTGTCTCGACCCCAAGTAAGAGTTCCCAAGCCAAGGGAAGAGACAGGCAGGCCAGTAGATCCAAGAAAACGTTGTTGCACGCTTATAATCGTATCTGGAATATCATCGAAAGTAGGGTATTTTCTTATGAATTGGTTTGAAGCCTTAATCCTGGGCCTGGTGCAGGGACTTACCGAGTTCCTCCCGATCTCATCCTCCGCGCACCTGCGCATCACCGGGGAACTACTGGGAATGAAAGACCCAGGTGCTGCTTTTACGGCAATCACTCAGATTGGTACCGAAACGGCGGTGCTCATCTACTTCTGGAAAGACATTGTTCGCATCATTAAGCAGTGGTGTTTGGCTTTACCATTTGCGCCCGCCGGCAAACGCGTACCTCAAACCGATGCGGATGTCCGTTTAGGTTGGATGATTATCGTAGGTTCTATTCCCATTGCGGTGCTGGGGCTTCTGTTAGAAGACTGGATTGACGTGCAGTTCCGCAACCTGTGGATTACGGTTACGATGCTGGCTTTTTTTGCCCTGTTGCTTGGTTACATCGATAGGGCAGCACCGCAAGAAAAAACCCTCGGTAAGATGAGTTGGAAAGACGCTGTGCTGTATGGCTTCGCACAAGCTATGGCTCTGATTCCTGGGGTGTCTCGGAGCGGTGGCACTATCACTATGGGGCGTTTTCTGAACTATACGCGTGAAGAAGCTGCTCGCTATTCATTCCTACTAGCTATGCCGGCGGTGTTTGCTTCTGGTTTCTATAAGCTGGCGAAAGTGCTGGCGGGTTCGGAACAGTTGGATATGGTTCCTACCTTATTTGCTACGGTGATTGCTTTCGCCGTTGGATATGTGGTGATCGTGTGGTTCTTGAAGTTGGTTTCTACTAAGTCTTATAGCGTTTTTGTCTGGTACCGATTGGGTTTGGCTGCTTTTATCGCGGTATTGTTGGCATTCGGTGTGCTTGACGCGGTGCCGGCTGTGGCTGGCGCGCACTGATTAGAGGAGTTACGTGAGTTTACCTAAAGCGTTGCTATTCGATATGGATGGCACCCTTATTGATTCTGAAATTTATTGGCAAACAGCTGAAACTCGCCTTTTTGAGTCCCTTGGGGAGGTTTGGAAGCCTGAGATTAGCGATCAGTTGGCGGGTCGTTCCCTGGTTGATGCGATTGGCATTATGAGTGCGGCAACGGGAGTGGATTTAGATCCGGCTTCGGCGATTGAGTTTTTGATTAATTCAGTTCACCAGCAGGTTTCCGAGGGCGGTGCTCCCTGGCTTCCAGGAGCTTTAGAAACCTTACAGTTGGCAAAAACTCTGGGGGTTAAAACTGCGTTAGTGACTTCCTCATATCGCCAGTTCACGCAGTCTGTTGTGGATCAGGCATTCCCTGGGGCTTTTGACGCTGTGGTTTGTGGCGATGAGGTGAAGTATGCGAAGCCACATCCGGAACCGTTCTTAAAAGCCGCTGAGCTGCTGAACGTAGAGATTACTGAGTGCATGGCTTTTGAGGATTCTCCGTCGGGTAGCCGTGCGGCGATAGCGTCTGGCGCCTTAACTTGCATTGTGCCCGGTGTGAATCCAGTGCCGTCTGGTTTAGATGCACTCTATATTGAGGGACTAAAAGTGATTACTGCAGAGTGGTTGGAAAATACTTGGAGTAATCACCGGAAGTAGCGGTTAGAGATTTTATGCGGGGGCGTTGTGGATAGTGAGAAGCTGTTCCACAGCGCCCTCGGGAATATCCGGAACCGTATTTCCAAAAACGGGGCACATTTCTTTAACTCCACACCAGTTACAAAGTGGTTGCTTGCGTGGGTAGAAATTCCCCGTATTGCAAGCGTGTTCAATCTGTTGCCAGATTTGTGTCAGGTAGTGTTCGAAAGCATCGACTTGCTCAGGCTGCGGGTCAAAAGTGAGGGTTTTCCCGTCGCCTAAAAACACTAGCTGAGTCCGCGCTGGGACTCCGCGCCCGGCTTGACGCATCAAAAGTGAGTAAAACCGCATTTGATGGAGTTTGTCTTCCATGTACTGCGGGCGTGGGGACTTACCAGTCTTATAGTCAACAATCCGAATAGCCCCGTTAGGCGCCTTGTCAATGCGATCAATAAAACCACGAATCGCTATTCCTGAGGAAGTTTCAGCATCAACTAAAAGTTCTCGTGCGTAAGGTTCTAAACGCTGTGGATTCTCCATCTGGAAGTACGATTCAACTAATGAATTTACTTCAGCTAACCATTGATTTAAAGCGGATTCTTCAGTAAACATCGCTTGAAATTCAGGGTCTTTCGCGAACATTTCTTGATACTGCGCAGCGGTTAAAGACTTTGCAGTTTCTAGATTCCGCATTCCCGCTTGATAGTCATAAATATGTTCTAAAACGGCATGTACTAAAGTACCTCGAGTAGTCACAGGATTCGGTGGTTCGCGAAAGCCATCCAGGTAGATAAGTCGAAACTTCAACTGGCATTGTTTCCAAGTTGAGGTAGAAGTCGCAGAAAGAGCTTTGCGTCGAGTAGCCTGTGATTCACTCATAATTGATAGACTACATGGTGATGAATGCTGAAGTTAAATATCCACAGGTACAAGCTGTTGCCGCCGAATTCGGTCAGGCAACTCGACGCGGCCCACTGCAGGTAGGCGACCGCGTACAAATCACCGACCCAAAGGGACGCTTACACACCGTTACTTTGGTTCCCGGCGGACATTTCCAATGTTCTCGTGGCAAGATTGCCCACGATGACATTATCGGTAAGCCCGAAGCGATTACTTTTGTTGATGGTGACAAACAATTCCACATTGTGCGCCCACTGCTACACGACTACGTGATGTCAATGCCACGTGGCGCAGCAATCGTGTACCCAAAGGACGCTTCGCAGATTGTTACCTACGGCGATATTTTCCCGGGAGCGCGCGTATTGGAAGCTGGCGTAGGCTCTGGCGCACTCTCAATGTCGCTGCTAAACGCAGTAGGGACACACGGTTCACTACACTCGATTGAACGACGTGAAGAATTCGCCACTATTGCCCAAGGTAACGTAGACCTTTGGTTTGGGGGACGCCACCCTGCATGGCAGGTATCCGTAGGCGATTTCAATGATGTTGCCAATACTCTTGAACCAGAGTCCATTGACCGTATTGTCTTAGATATGCTGGCACCTTGGGAGTGTATTGAAACAGCTGAACGAGTACTGGTACCGGGTGGCGTATTGCTTTGCTACGTGGCGACGGTAACTCAGCTTTCCCGTTTGAATGAAGATCTGGTGGCGTCGGAACGGTTCTCAAAGCCACAGGCGTGGGAATCCTTGATCCGTGGCTGGCACTTAGACGGTTTAGCAGTTCGCCCAGATCACCGCATGGTTGCGCATACCGGCTTTTTGTTGACTAGCCGTAAAGTCGCTAAGGAATCACTGCCGCAGTCACGCACTGGGCGTCCTGCAAAAGCTGCTGAGGGGCTAAGCGGGCAGTGGAATGATGAAGAAGGCTGGGAAGCTAACGAAAAGCTAAATCCAGTCATTTCTGAAAAGAAGATTCGTCGTTCTGTAAGGGAAGTAACCACTAAGGCTAACCATTGGTTGGAAACTATGCCTGCTGACGCAACTATTGACGCAGACAACGAATGAGCTGAAAATGAACGCTGCAGAAAACCACGAGAATGAAAATAACGAACCACCCGCAGTGACAACGAAGCTGGGAGTCCAATCCCGCGTTGAACGGCGTAATGTCTGGTGGCGTAAAGCCCTGTCCTGGTGGCGTGAGGCCCTGGCGCTAGTGGTTATTTTCACCGTGGTTTCCACAGCGATTTTGGTTATTAACCAACGGGAAGAAAATGCTGAAAAGCAGCTGATTCAATGGACTGACATTGTGCAGGTATCGGGGCAGGTAGGGCGTATCCCAACGCTAGCTTTGGAACGACCAGTCTCAGTTACTTCACCTAAATCTGTGGAACTAGCTGCCGGTACTGGGCGTGAGATTCAGCCAGAAGCCCCTTTGTTGATTTCAGTTACGTCGTTCTCTGGTGAAACAGGAGAGCTGCTTTCCGAAACAGGGCGTTCAGTCCTACATATTGGGCCAGCTACTGAACAGTTTTTTGATAAGACTCTTTTAGCTGGTTTATTGGGGAAAAATGAGGGGGCGCGAGTACTTTTTGTGCGCCCTGTGAAGCAGAGAGAAAAACTTACTACGGAAATTAACGTAGTGGATATTCTCTACTCAGCTGCACATGGCAAAACTAATGAGAATCCCGGCGGTCCGCTTTCCGTCACGTTTAATGATGCGGGGCCGTTAGTTACCCACGCGAAAGTTACAGCTCCCGAGGACGTTGTAATCCAACAGCTCATTATTGGTGATGGGGCACAGGTCCTTGAAAATGATAACGTCGTTGCTCAGTTTATTGCCGTTGGCTGGGATGACGCAGTAGTTCGTTCCTCTACCTGGACAACAGGTATTCCACAGGCAATCGATTTAGAAACTGCCTTCCCGGGGCTACAGGTAGCACTATTAGATCAGCGAGTAGGCAGTCGACTAGCCGTAACTATTCCGGCTGAACAAGCAACTGGTGAAACTGACCTGATGATGGTAATCGACATCATTGGTACCGAACCAGGGAAAAAGAAAGACAAAGCTCTGATTCCAACGGAGAAGAGTCAAAATCCGCCCTCGGAAAAGAAATGAACGAAAAATCTGACAAGCCCGCGGGCAACAATGCTGAGCCGGAACAGGAAACGAAGAAATAAATTTAGTGGTGACCAAAAGCTGGGCATTTTTGTGATGTGGTAGACAGACGCGGTAGTCTTATCAACGGAAGGAGGTTACCATGAGCATTCTTGACCAAATTATTGCCGGCGTCCAAGCTGACTTAGCAGCTCGCGAATCCCAAGTTCCCTTAGAACAAATCCGCGAATGGGCACATAAAGCACCCACGCCCAAAGATGCCTGTTTAGCCTTACGTTCCACCCCCGGAGCTGTCTCAATCATCGGAGAAATCAAACGATCCACCCCTTCCATAAAAAATCTTCACCCCCTCACTGACCCCGGCAGAGTCGCCGTGGAATACGAAAATGGGGGAGCCAGCATTATCTCTTGCGTAACGGAGAAAAACTTTTTTGGAGGCAGCAACGCCGATTTATGTCGGGTACGCAAATGCGTAGATATCCCCGTGCTGCAAACCGACTTCATAATCTCCCCATACCAAATCCTCGAAGCCCGCGTTAATGGCGCAGACATGGTTCTATTAACCGTCGGTCTTTTAAATCAAGCCCAGTTAGAAAGCTTTATTGAACGAACTGAATCCCTGGGAATGACAGCCTTAGTCGAAGTTGAAAGCCGGCTAGAACTACTAACCGCATTAGATGCGGGAGCTAAAGTTATCGGTGTGAATGCACGCAATCTCCAAACGCAGGAACTAGACTGCTACAAAATGGCAGAAATTTTTGACATCGTTCCTGCGGAAGTCACCGCAGTGGCTGCTGCTGGCGTACAGGGGCCAAAAGAAATCATTGAGTATGCGAAAATGGGCGCGGACGCCATCATGGTTGGAGAAGCTTTACTTCGCAGCCCTAATATCACTGCACGAATGCAGGAACTGGTGGTAACTGGCCAGCATCCAGCACTATTGACTGACCGCAAAGAACGCGTGAAAATGCATATTCTCAGGACTCAGCACGAGTTATACCAAAATAGAGGCTAAACTTAGAATATGAATGCCTTAATCGCAAGTACTATTTGGACACAACTAGTTGACCTTTCCATTCCGTCTCCCTCACAGGGCGTGTGGTATTTAGGGCCAATTCCATTCCGCGCTTACGGCATGATTATCGCAACCGGCATGCTGGTTGCCGTTTACCTAACTCGTTTACGCTACGCACGTCGCGGGGGAGACCCGGAAGTAGTTTATGACGTAGCCTTATTCGCGATTATTTTTGGCGTGCTGGGGGCCCGCCTTTACCACGTGACCACTAACTGGCAACCGTATTTCGGTAAGGACGGTAGCCTGATTGAGATTCTTTACATTTGGCACGGTGGTTTGGCTATTATGGGTGGCGTATTGGCTGGTTCAGCTGCCGCGCTGCTGGTATTACGCCGTAAAGGTCTGAAATTTGGTCCGTTTGCTGACGCAGTTGCGCCAACGATTCTACTGGCGCAGGCAATGGGACGTTTCGGAAACTGGTTTAATCAGGAGCTTTTCGGACAACCTACAACACTGCCTTGGGGCTTGGAAATTGACGACGCACACTTACCTGCGGGATACGCTTCAGGTACCTTGTTTCACCCTACTTTCCTCTATGAAGTACTGTGGAATTTAAGCGTCGTCGCACTGATTCTTTACCTTGATAAGAAGCTAACTTTCAAGGGCGGCCAGGTAATGTTCTTGTACATTATGGGCTATTGTTTTGGACGATTCTGGATCGAAATGATTAGAATTGAACCAGCGAACTATATCCTCGGCGTTAGAGTGAACGTTTGGGCAGCAGCAGTATTCTTTGCGGTTGGTGCGGTAGGATTTTATTTAGCAGGAAAACGAGGAGCTTCAACTTTCGTTGAATCCTCGGAAAAAGAAGAAAAGAACGTAGAATAGAAATATGCGCAGAGCAAAGATTGTATGTACTATCGGTCCAGCAACTGAAAGCCCAGAGCAGATTCAAGCTCTTGTTGACGCTGGCATGGACGTTGCCCGAATTAACCGTTCCCACGGTTCCATGGAAGCACATGAGGAAGTAATCCGACGTGTGCGTGCAGCAGCTCGTACCTCTGGTCGTGCGATTGCTATTCTCGTTGACCTGCAGGGGCCAAAGATTCGCCTGGAACGTTTTGAAAACGGTCCACACATGCTGGAAGTTGGTGATACCTTCACCATCACTACCCGCGATGTCCCAGGCACCAAGGAACTCGTAGGTACCACCTTCAAGGGACTGCCAGGTGACTGCCGCCCAGGTGACCGTCTGCTGATTGACGACGGTAACGTGCAGGTTCGTGTCGTTGAAGTTAACGACACTGACGTAGTAACCCGCGTTGAAGTACCAGGTATGGTTTCTAACAACAAGGGCATCAACCTACCAGGTGTCGCAGTGTCCGTTCCAGCACTGTCCGAAAAGGATAAGGAAGACCTACGTTGGGGTCTGAAAGTTGGCGCAGACTTCATTGCACTTTCATTCGTGCGAAACGCTGCAGATATCGAAGACGTCCACGAAATTATGGACGAAGTCGGTATCCGACGCCCAGTTATCGCAAAGATTGAAAAGCCTCAGGCAGTCGATAACCTGCTGGAAATCGTCGAAAACTTTGACGGCATCATGGTGGCTCGTGGTGACCTGGGTGTGGAAATGCCTCTGGAAACCGTGCCATTGGTACAGAAGCGTGCTATCGAATTGGCTCGTCGCCAGTCCAAGCCTGTAATCGTGGCAACCCAGGTAATGGATTCCATGATTAAGAACCCACGTCCTACCCGTGCAGAAGCATCCGACTGTGCAAACGCAATCCTCGATGGTGCTGACGCAGTAATGCTTTCCGGTGAAACTTCCGTGGGTGCGTACCCAATCGAAGCCGTACACACCATGGCACGCATCATCGAAAATGTTGAAGAAAACGGTGGCGAACGTATTGCACCACTTGGTGCTTTCAACGTTGAACGCAGCTCCGTTATCACCATGGCAGCAGCAACTATCGGTGAACGTTTGGATGCTAAGTATCTGGTTACTTTTACCCAGTCCGGCTCAACTGCTCGTCAGATGTCTCGACTGCGTAGCCCAATTCCACTGTTGGCATTCACTCCTTTGGAAACTACCCGTAACCAGCTGGCGCTTTCCTGGGGTGTACAGACCTACCGTGTTCCAGAGGTGAAGCACACTGACGACATGGTCTGGCAGGTTGATCAGGTTTGTCGTTTGTCTCAGATTGCTGACCTTGGCGATGACCTGGTTATCGTGGCAGGTATGCCACCAGGCACTGTTGGCTCCACCAACTCTCTGCGTATCCACACTATTGGTGATGAAGTTGATTACTCCATCGGTGGATCTCCAGAAGCTGGCTTAGGCTAATCCTAAGATTCTAATGGGGGGGTTGCTCAGTGACTGAGCAACCCCCCATTTTGTTAACTAGCCCACTTTAAGGGTTTATCTTTTGCAAAGAAAAGGTAAACATGAAAGTATTGAGTGTTCGCCTGTAAGGGAAAAGCAGGGACGTGCCTGCCACTAACTTGCAGTATCGAAACAACCGCGGCAAATATAATCCGTGTAGAGAACATGAGATTAGTTTCGATAGAACCAGTTGAGGTAGCGCCCTCAGGAAATGCCTCTCCCTGACAAGCATCAGTCAGTGAAGCATGGTGCCAGCTCAACAAAATGACGACACGTAAGTTTACCTGCGCGATCGACGCGCACAGCTTACCTGTCAGGACGAAGAAGAAAGAGAAGAAAATGAAGAAATACTCTATTTACGATACTCAGACCAGCCGACAGGCCCTGAACCTACTGGAAGAAAACCTTGCAGAAGCAGTACGACCATGGTTCATGAGCCTAAACGATGAAGCGGTAGAAGCAGCAATCAACGCACTATCTATTCCAGAACAGCGTTGTGCAGCAGCACAGTTCCTGGGACTAACCCTGGTTCCTTGCGCCTGAGTTAAAACAAAAGTTTGCGGGGCTACGTGGAAAACCACGTAGCCCCGCAAAACTATTTAGCTATGGCTTATAGACCTGGGCGCTTGCCGATGGTCAAAGTTACTTGCTGAGTGCCAGCGAAGAAGTCATTACCCTTATCGTCTACCACGATGAAAGCTGGGAAGTCCTCAACTTCAATTTTCCAAATAGCTTCCATACCCAGCTCAGGGTATTCAACCAGCTCAACCTTCTTGATGCAGTCCTGCGCCAAACGAGCAGCTGGGCCACCAATAGAGCCGAGGTAGAAACCACCATGCTTCTGGCAAGCATCGGTAACAGCCTTAGAACGGTTACCCTTCGCCAACATAATCATGGAACCACCAGCAGCTTGGAACTGGTCAACGTAGGAGTCCATACGGCCAGCAGTAGTTGGACCGAAGGAACCGGAAGGCATGCCCTCAGGCGTCTTAGCAGGACCAGCATAGTAAACTGGGTGGTCCTTCAAGTACTGTGGCATTTCTTCACCAGCGTCCAGACGTTCCTTAATCTTTGCGTGGGCAATATCGCGAGCCACGATGATGGAACCAGAGAGGGAAACGCGAGTCTTGATTGGGTGCTTGGACAGTTCAGCCAAAACTTCAGGCATTGGACGGTTCAAGTCAATCTTGATGGCAGCTCCCTTACCGGTAGAGGAAACGCCACAAGCATCCTGGTTTAGATCTTCGTCAGTTACATCTGGCAGGAAACGACCTGGATCGGTGTCCAAAGCTTCCAGGAAAACGCCCTCGGGAGTAATCTTAGCGCGTGCCTGACGGTCAGCGGAGCAAGAAACGGAAAGCGCTACTGGCAGGGAAGCACCGTGACGAGGCAAGCGAATAACGCGAACGTCGTGGCAGAAATACTTGCCACCGAACTGCGCGCCAATGCCAATCTGACGGGTGAGTTCCAGAATCTGTTCTTCCATTTCCAGATCGCGGAAGCCATGGCCGGCAATGGTGCCTTCGGTTGGCAGCTCATCCAGGTACTTTGCGGAAGCGTACTTGGCAGCCTTCAAACAGAATTCTGCGGAAGTACCGCCCACAACGAATGCCAAGTGGTATGGAGGACATGCTGCAGTGCCCAGGGAACGAATCTTTTCCTCAACGAACTGCATCATGCGTTCTGGGTTCAACAGGGCTTTAGTCTCCTGGTATAGGTAGGACTTGTTTGCGGAACCGCCACCCTTTGCCATGAATAGGAAGGAGTATTCCAGTTCGTGGCCTGGCTTAGTGTCTGCAGCAATTTCAATCTGAGCTGGTAGGTTGTTACCGGTGTTGCGCTCATCCCACATGGTGATTGGAGCGTTCTGGGAGTAACGCAGGTTCAAGCTGGTGTAGGCGTCGTAAACGCCACGTGCGATAGCTTTTTCGTCTTGGCTTTCTGACAGAACATGCTGGCCACGTTTTGCGGAAACGATTGCGGTACCGGTGTCCTGACACATTGGCAGTACGCCTCCGGAAGCAATTACAGCGTTCTTTAGCAGGTCCAGGGCAACGAACTTGTCGTTTGCGGATGCTTCTTCATCGTCCAAGATATTGCGTAGTTGCTGCAAGTGTGGGGTGCGCAGGTAGTGGGAGATATCGTGGATTGCGGTTTCGGTGAGCAGTCGCAGTGCTTCAGGAGCGACTTTGAGGAATTTGCGACCGTCTGGGCCTTCTACTACTTCGACACCTTCTTTGGTGATGAGGCGGTATTCGGTTGGGTCGGATTTGATTGGCAACATATCTTCGTAGAGAAACTCTGCCACGATTACTCCTTAGATATTGAGATTTTTCGTTTGATACCAGGTTATCGCGCGGTTTTTTAAGTGGGGTTCGCTAAAGTCCTAGATGGCGTTTTTTCACGGGCTTTTAGGGAGTTTTTCATATTTTCGAGGGCGGTTAATTGAGTGTTTCTGCTTTGTTGGAACCTTGTTTTTAGTTACGTGTAAGTTGCCTATATCAGTTTCATGGGGTTTTGAGGGGACGCAGAGCTGAAATATTATTGCGATTCATTTTGTCAGAGGGGCTAACTTATAATGGTTTTAAGCATTTTAAAAGGTGGAAAGGAACCCTAATGTCCCTGCCAAAACTAACTGCTGAGCGGTTCGAAGCTGCACTGAAATCAGTAGGTTTGAAGTACCAAATCGATGAAGATGGTGAATTCGTAGTTGTTTTCGACGATGTGGTGTCGTGGACTCTAATTTCTGACAATCTGGTGCGTATGTTGGCAATTTGGCGTTGTGAGACTATTCCGACTGCTGCGCAGGCTGAAGTGATGGAGCTGTTGAATACCATCAATGCGGGCATGATGCGTCCAAAGAGCTACTGTGTGGTTTCTGAAGAAGACGTGACTGTTCGTTTTGAAGCTAATCTTCCTAACGAACATGGTTTTTCTGACGCTCAGGTAGAGGCGTTTTTACATTCGAGTTTCTCAGGGATTTTTGAAGTGGTTTCTAAGCTTAAGGAAGTGTTCCCTCAGTACGTTAAGGCAGGAGAATAATCATGTCCTGGTACAAGAATTCTAAGGAATCTCAGCCAGCTGCAGTAACTTTCGATCGGGTAGTTGCACTGCTTGAAAAGCTTGAGTTTAATTTTCAAACTTTGGAAGGAAGCGTAGCGATTGCTGCTTATTTTGAGGGAATCCCAACGATGCTGGTGGTAGAGGACGCTAACTTAGTGGTGCGCGCTTCTACAGTTGGCATGCAACCAGCCGAAGCTGAGTACGTAACGCTTTTGAAGTGGGCTAATCAATGGAACTTTGATGCTGTGTTTGGGACTGCAGTGATTGATAAGGCTGAGGGGCAACCACAGTTGCTGGTGGATACGGCTTTTCTCACTGCTGAGGGGATGGATGATGACCAACTTGAGCAAGCGGTGATGATTGGTATTGCTCACGGTGTGCAGGCAGTACAGAAGTACATGGAAGATTTTGAGATTCCTGCTCTTTCTGCCTAGTTGCGTTTTTCGATTTTACTGGTCTGCCATTCATTTTGGAGGTTCCTAGGTCCATGGCCAATCATTTTCAAGTAAATCTTTCCGGCTTGGTTGAAGTCCTGTCGCGTAACCTGTATTCAGGCCCAAAGGTTTTCATTAGAGAGCTTTTACAAAACGGTTTTGACGCTATCACTGCCCGGCAGAAGCTTGATCCGACCTGCCCTGCAGAGGTTTGTTTCGCGACTGATGGCGTGCGTCGCCTGGTAGTGACTGATTCCGGGATTGGTTTGACGCTTCAGCAGACTAAAGATTTACTTGCCTCGATTGGTTCAACTTCTAAACGTGATGAATTGGGAATGGCTCGAGCTGAGTTCATTGGTCAGTTTGGTATCGGCTTACTTTCGTGCTTTATGGTTACGCAGACGATTGTGGTTTATTCTCAATCAGCTACGTCACCTGCGGCAGAGGTAGTTTGTTGGCGGGGTAGTGGAGATGGAACTTGGGAAGTTCAGACTTTAGCGCCCTCTGAAATTCCTGCTGATTTTGTGGGGCCGGGTACGATGATTGTCTTGAAATCTCGTGGGGAAGAACCTCTGTTTGCGCGTAAAACTATTGAGAACTTGATTGTTGAGTATGGTGCGCATCTGCCGGTTTCTATCACAGTTAAGGATGCCGAAACTACCAGTTCTTTAGGAGCGCAGGCTTTCCCTTGGGAGCTTTCTAAACTGGAGCAGGATAAGTGGTGTTCTGCGAACTTTGGATTCCACCCGTTTGATCGGATTCCTTTGGATTTTCCGGAATCTGGTACGCGGGGTATGGCTTTCATTCTTCCCGAGGGTGCTCACCCGGGGCAGACTTTAAAACACCATGTCTACGTGCATAACATGCTGGTTTCTAAGACTGTTACGAATCTAGTGCCCGAATGGGCGTATTTCGTGCGCGTGATTGTGGACTCTCAGCATTTGAAACCGACAGCTTCGAGGGAAAGCCTTTTCGATGACGAATTGTTAGAAAATCTGCGGGAACAGATTGGCAGTGGAGTGCGGGCCTGGCTGGCTAAGCTCGCGGCAGAAGATTTTGAACTTTTTGTGAAGTTTATGCGCACGCACATGGTGGGGATGAAAGCACTGGCTGTACATGATGCGCAGACTCGCCAACTGGTGGTAGAAACTATTCCTTTTGAAACTACGCTTGGTTTCCGTACTTTGAATGAGATTATGAGCCTGGAACAGGGGATTATCTATTCACGGACTACGGATGATTTCCGCTCTATTGCTGCTGTTGCTGAAGCTCAAGATCTACTGATTGTTAATGGTGGGTATGCTTTCGATGAGCAGCTTTTTGCACAAGTTAAGTTGGATAATCCGGCGTTAAATGTGCGCGAAGTTAAAGTCTCTGAGATTCTTGCTTCCCTGCAGGCATTGGATTTCATGGAGGAAATCAACTACCTGACTTTCCTAGAACACGCTTCACAGGCTTTAGAGTCACAGAAAGTTGACGTGGTGATTCGTAGCTTCCAGCCTGCCTCAATGCCGATGCTGTATCTACCGCAGCCGGGTGGGGCAGGTAAAGAAATAGAGAATAAAGCAGCTAAACAAGCCGACGGAGCTTTCGCTGGGCTACTTGAAAATATGTCAGGTTCTGTGACTGCAGTGGCTCGGGACCAGGTGGTGTTTAACGCCCAGTCTACGGTGGTTAATCAGTTGGCTAACCTTGCGGACACGAGCACGATTGAACTGGCAGTGCGCGGTTTCTACGTGCAGGCATTGTTAAGTGGGCACCATCCGCTGACACCGGAAGTTAAACATTGGTCTACCCAGGTATTTTCTGAGCTAATCAATCGTTCGATTAACAGCTTTAAGTGAGGTTTGAGGATTTATGACTACTTTAGATGAATTGCATAATTTGATGTCTGAGGCAGCTAATACGCCTCCGGGTAAAACGGCTGCTGATCTGTGGGCAAAAGCGGCTGAGATTGCTGAAGCACAAGGCTATGAACAAGAAGCCGTGATTTGCTACGTGCAGTTGACTTCCACCTATGCGGTGGGTGGCCAGGGAACTCGCGTGATTGCACCGTTTATTTGGTGTGATAAGAAGTTTAAGGAACGCCCTGATTTGTTCGGCGGGGAGCTTACTTTTTCACATGCTTGGCATTATAAGTATGTGATTGGGGCGGTTAGAAGTGTCCCGACTGTGCCCGTGCAACAGTGTGAGTCTTTGCTTGAGGAAATGCGTAAGTTTTACCTGCAGCAGGGTGATGGCATGCGGGCTTACCATATCCGTAAGTTCCTATTTGAGAAGGACTATGGTTCTGATGAGGCTGCGGAGGACGCTTACCAGGCTTGGTATGCGGCGCCTGAATCTGAATTGTCTGACTGCCCTCGCTGTGACCCGGGTTACGAGGTAGCCTACTATACGCGTGCTGGGCAGTGGGATAAGGCCGTGCAGGTTGGGGAGACCGCTTTAGCTTTCGAGGGCGATATGTGCGACTCACAGCCAGAGGCTTTACTTACCGAAATGATGGAGCCTTGGTCACGTGTTGGGGATGATGCTTCTGCTTGGAGTGCGCATACGCGCGCGTACCGTCGTTACCAGGATTCTTCACGTTACCTTGAGGACATTCCCTCACATTTACATTTTTTGTATCTGAGCGGTATGGCTGGGCGCCCTCATCGAATTGAACGTGGTTTGCGTATCCTGTTGCGCCACCTGCCATGGTGGGCGGAAGCAGAAACTCCGCGTATTTTGCAAGATCTGGCGGTAGAAGGCGCTCTGTTGCTAAGTACGCAACTTGACCAGCCAACTCAGCAGCTGCAGCTGATTTTACCGGGTGAGGATTTGCCTTGGGCACCCTGTGCGACTTTGGTGAACCCAACTGTGCAGGAAGCCTACGATTGGATGCGTAACCTGGCGGTAAAAATTGCCTCTATGTTTGATACTCGTCCAGGACTGCAAGTGAAACGGCACGTAGCCTCTGTTGAACGTCGTTTGCAACCAACTCCACTAGCACACACGGTGGAACCAGCAGCAGTGCCTGATATTGCTGGTCTGTTTACTGAAGATACTATTGATTACGCGGTGGCAGGTGAATCTACCCGTTCGACTGAAGGATCTGCAGGGGAATTGGCAGGGGATGAGAAACCACTTGCTCCAATCAGTTTAGATACCAGTTGGCAACAGAAGTCCGTAAGCCAGCTTTTCCAAGGTATCCTTAGTGGCTACGGTAGTTTTAGTTCCGGCTATGTTTTCCTATTCCAGAAGCTCTTTAAAACTGAGGGCGAACTACCTTCGGTTGATGAACTCACAATTTTCGCTGCTGATCAGGCGGAGGTTAATGAAATCACCGAGTTTTGGAATTTAGTGTTGAAATACCGGAACAAGCCGTGGGATTTTTCCGCTGCGTTCTTTAGCGAACCGGAACCCGGATCAGTTGAGGAAGAACTCGCTGGTTTATTGGTAGACGCATCGTTGAATATGAGGTCGAAGCAGTATTCAGACGCTTGCTTAGCAGCTGATGCCGCAATGCGACTTGAAGGATTGAAAGATCCCCTGGGCATTCGCCTGTTCGCCCTGGATTTGATTGGCGATTGCAGTTCAGCAGCCGGTTATTTCGATGAAGCAGCGGGAGCTTTCCGACAGTTGCTAAACCTTTATGCAGCCTTAGGAGCAACAACCTACCAGGCTTATGTTGGTTACAAGCTTGCCGTGGTACTTCATCGTTTGCGTCGTCGTGATGAGGCCTTAGAGGTCCTGCAGACTTCCTTAGATTTAGCGCCAGAGTTTGCAAAGAGTTCTTTAGCAGTTACGGCTAGGTGGACTTTGGGTGGGCTTTATGAGGAAGCCGAGTTTTTGCAAAGTGCTTTGCGGGAATATCAGCTGGCCTACCATCTGTGTAAGGACGAGGCCCAGAAGATTCAGTTTGCCCAGCAGATTGCGGCTACTGCTACTGCAGAAGGTGAGTTCCAACTGGCGATTGACTATCAATCATGGTTGTTAGCTGCAGTTGAAGCTGAAATGCCTGCTGAGCTTACCTTGGAAACTGAGCAGAGTTTTAAAGCTTTAGCGTTACAAAAGACGCTAATGGCTGAGAAGCTGGTTTCGCGTCCGGGTAATATCAGTGAAGTAGATAAAGTACGGGCACGGGTTTTGCTGTCTGAAGTTACAGAGCTTGAAGTCGCGTTTGCGGTTTTGCATGAGCGTGATCGCGTGTTGGTACCAGCTCAGCATGTTTTACGTAATATCCGCACTTATTTGGATTTGTGGACAGCAGATGAGGCTGTTGAAAAGCTTTCTGAACAGGTTAGGGTCTTTACAGATGCAGGGAATTTAGATGACCGCGTGCTAACCATGATGTATTTAGCTGGCGTTCACAACCGTGAGGGCAGGGTAACGGAAGCTAAGCGTATTCTGAATGAGGCAATCTCACTGTGCGGTGTACAGACAGGCACGATGACTATGCGCGGGCACCTAAAGCGTTTCCTAGCTGAGATTGAAGCTGGTGAAGCGAGGAACTGAGTAAATGTTGTTTGCGGAATCTGTCTGCAGCTAGTGATTTTAGAAGTGATCGGGTGTTTTTAGACAGTTTCTTATAGAAACAGTCTAAAAACTAACGAAAATTATGACGAAACAGCTGAAAGAAGACAGTTTTTGCGAATAGGTGTCTATTATGCGAATCTGGGCATTTCCTGAGGCATGTAGAAGCTGGCAGAAAGCGGAAGCCCCGCCCTTGAGATTATCAAAGACGTGGTTACTATGCTTGGCACGGCTGTAATGAATTCTCAGGCTATGAAAACTTTCGCGTTTTCGGGGAATTTTCTAAAAATTGTCCGTGAATGCTTCAGTTTTACCCTGAAACCAACCGGTTTTTAAGAATTTTCTAAAAATTGTCCAAAAACCGATTCTCATTGTTCGGGAGTTTATTGATTCCGAGAGGAATTTAATAATTCCAATGCCTGTTTATGGGCACAGGAGTCAGTCATCTACCAAGACTGAGGAACTTTTGCGTAGAAATTGAAATGCATGCCGGTGAGTAGCTGGATAAGACCGATATCAGGGTTATTGAATTTGATTTTTATTGGGCACATATCGGGCACGCTGATACACGTGCGATACACGCTTGTCGCACGTATGACGCACGAAGCTGCGAGTTTATCCCCCTCGTACGACCCTCGTAGGGTGGTTTCTGAACCCCTGACCCCGACTTTTCCGCGTGTTTCTAGGCATAAAAAAGTACCCTGGGTGGGACTCGAACAGGCTTAGGGTATTTTTAGGGTGTGTTGACATTCCGGGGGAAAGTGGACTTTTTGGCGGTATTCCGGGGGAAAGTGTGTGTCTCTAGATTTTATTATTTAGCATGGTTTAGTATGGTTTTAGATGGGTTTCGGGCACGTATCGGGCACGTATCGGGCACGAAAAAAAGCCACTTTATAGCGTAATAGCAACGAAAACTAAAAAACAACCGTAAAAAAAGAGGTGGAAAAATGGCGCGCAACAGTTTCGGAAGCATTAGAAAACTAGCATCCGGGCGTTTTCAAGCCCGCTACTTCATTCCAGGAACGCTAGAACGCATAAACGCACCAACAACATTCGCTACCAAAACAAGCGCTAAAGCATGGCTTGCACAACAACAAGCAGACTTAGAGCGCGGGGAATGGAAACACCCCGACCAGATTAAGGCCGAAGCCGAAGCAGAAGCACAGCAAGCACTAGCAGACGCACTTACCTTAGATGAGTTTGCTTACCAGTGGTTTAGTGAAGAGCCCCTAGCGAAAAGTAGTTTAAGGGCTATGGAAAGCCAATGGCGCAACCACATCACACCACACTTAGGTGCAACCCCAATCAAGCAACTAACTCACCAGATGGTAGGGAAGTGGCTTGAAAGTCTGTTTGAAGCCGGGAAAAGCAAAGGCGTGCGCAAACCCTGCTACAACCATTTAAGGCGCGTCCTAAACGAAGCTGTAGACCGTGACATAATCCCATTCAACCCAATCACCGGCAAAAAATACCTACAACGACTAGCCACAAAAGAAGTAAAAGCAGACCGCGAGCGCCAACCGCGCAAAGCCTACCCTGTTCATATTGTCCGAACTGTACTAGGCGAAGCGTATCCTAAACACCAGGCTATGTTGTGGTTGTTAGCTGTTACAGGTTTGCGTAGTAGTGAGTTGCGGGCGTTGAAGCGTGGCAGTCTCGACTTTACCGAAAATACCCTAAGTATCACTCAGGCCGTGACGGGTACGGGTAAGAACACTGATTACCGTAATACGACTAAGAGTGAAGCCGGTACTCGCATTGTCCCAATAGCACCGGAGATTATGCGCATAGTTAAAGCCCATTGCGAAACAGTAGGAGCATTGAGCGCAGACGCTTATATCTTCCCGAAGAAAACTAATCCGCTTGAACCCATGCCAGGTACACGCCCATATGAAGCCCTACTATATACCTGCAAGCGCCTGGGTATCCCCCCTATTAAACCCCACGAACTAAGGCACACAGTAGTAACTCTAGTAGAAACGTTTGACGGCCAAGGATACAACCGCGCAGACGTGAAAAGCTACATCGGACACTCTAAAGGTGGGGACATCACCCTACGGTACACCCACTCAGACTTAGACCGTAAACGCCTGATAGCGCAATTGGTTTATGACGCGCTCGCGGGCGTGCAGGATACTGGGAATGTTGTTGAGTTGAAGCATGCTAGATGAATATGTAAGTTTGCAGGAGTACATTGAACCGCAACTATCGGTATTGCTAATACAAACATCATTTTTCTAGGTGGGTAATTGTTCTGTGGAAAACACGTATAGTCAATTGCTTGTGTTTTAATCGTTGCAAATCAGGGGTTTTGTGGTGCTTGTTTCGATGGGAATTGAGTGGACAACAGGTGAAATTTGATTGAAGTGTATAAATCTTGATGCCACATCAGGCAAGACAAACGGTAATACGCTGTGGATAATGGTAAATGACTAGGGGAGGAAACCCTGAAGTCATGGAATAAAAAATGTTGGTGGCCGGAACGGCAATTCCGACCACCAACCAAAAAGAGCTTAGCCTCTATTTTTATTGTTGGTTAAAACAAGACCCCCTTAGGAGGGATCTATGACTTATAGTACCGGTAAAACCATGCCCGTGGTAAAAAATGAGATTGCACCGATGGCCTATGACGTTAAGCAGGTCGCATTATTACTTAACCTATCGCAACAGATGGTGTGGAAACTAATCTATTCAAACAACCTTAAAAGCGTTCGTTTTGGACGTGCAGTCAGAATCCTATCTACTGACCTAGACGCTTATATTTCCTCTGCCGTCACAAAGGGAATGGGGAACTAAGCGTGAATGAAAAAAACATCCCCGTAACCACCATAGCTACGGGGACAAGAACACCTATTATTTTAGCACAAAACCCGTTAGATCTCAGGGAAACCGCGCAATTGATGCAAGCCAATGGACTTAGTATTTTACCCATTGGAGCAAGTAAGAAAACCACTGTACGTTGGAAAGAATATCAGCAGATCCCCGCAACAACAGACCAGGTGAAAGCATGGTTTAATAGCCCGAATAACCTTGGCGTAGCGGTAATTACTGGCGCGGTAAGTGGCAACCTTGAAATGCTAGAAATCGAAGGTGCAGGCAAGCATAACCCTAATGCAGAACCGAAGCCCGCTATCCCTTTAAACGATATCTATACTGCATTCAATGCTCGCGGTGCAGGAGAACTATTCACCAAAGTTTTCATAGGTAATGAAGTGTGGAGCGAATACACACCTAGCGGGGGACGGCACTTTTATTATCGCGTGCAGGGTACACCAGTCCTCAAAAACACGAAACTAGCTTGCAACGCTGAAGGGGAAGTAGTTATCGAAACCCGCGGGGAAGGTGGCTATAGTATTGTCGCACCCACACCAAAAGAGTGCCACAACCAACCTGAACTGATTACAAGCGGGTGGGAACTCACCAGTACCTCACCCACACCATGGGCGCATATCCCCACTGTGAACGCGGAAGAATACCAGATGATCCACAAAATCATGCAGTCATTCAACCAGATGCCCGAACCAGAAAAAACAGTAGCACCCGCGAGCGTGCTTATGGTTGGTCAGCAGGCGTTGATTGAAGATGATCGTTGGATTGTTCGACCCGGTGATGACTTCAATAACAAGGCTAGTTGGTCAGAGATTATAGAACCTTATGGGTGGCAGTTTAATTACCAGGCTAATGGCCAGGAGTTTTGGACACGGCCAGGTAAGGATGTTAGGGAAGGTGCTAGCGCAACTATTAACTATGCGGGTAACGGTTGTCTATGGGTTTTCTCTAGCAGTACGTGTTTCCCAATAGGTCAGAGTATCAGCAAGTTTTGGGCGTATGCCATTCTTAACCACAATGGGGATGGTAAAGCCAGCGCCAAAGCGCTTGCAGAGAAAGGGTATGGAACGCCTAAACAGCAAACAGAACAAGAAAGGTTAGCATATTCGGTGGCAGAGCCCGCTTGTGTAAGTGCTGAAGGTGGGACGGTAGAAGAAAACGCTGGAGCTAAAAACGTTATTCACATGATCCCGTTAAGTGAGATTCCAATGAAACGTGTCGAATATTTTTGGCAAGACTTCATCGCATTAAATACTGTCACACTTTTTTCTGGTAAAGGTGGTTGCGGTAAAAGCACATACCTAGCGTACTTAATGGGCAAAGCCAGTAAGGGGGAATTAGACGGCGCGTATAAAGGTACGCCTATTAACATTGGCATCTACAGTGTCGAAGATAATATGGCGATGGTGACAGTGCCACGCTACAAAGTGAACGGAGCAGACCTAACCCGCGTCCGTACGTTTACGCTAGATAGAGACCCTGATATTTTCCCAACGCTGAAAGTCCCAACGCACATTAACCAGCTAGAAGAAGTAATCAGGACACATAACCTTAAAGCCCTTGTATTCGACCCTATCGCACGAACTCAGATAGGTAAACAAGACAAAGCCCAAGACGTACAAGAACTGATCTCAGAACTGGTGCGCTTAGCAACCCGAACTGAATGCACTATTCTCGGGGTGCACCACAATAAGAAAGGTGGTGGCGTATCGGATGAGATCATGTCCGGCTCACATCAATGGCGCGATAGCGCTCGCGGGGTGATTGTTTTTGCTGAAGATCCTGACACGGGTAATAAGGTTTTTCAGGTGAATAAGCTCAATGGTGGGTTAGCTGATACGAAGCCGTATGCGTTCCAACTTGTTTCAGTTGAATATGTGGATTGTGAAGGTGAAGTTAGTACAGCGGGGTGTGTGAAAGAACAAGGTGAAAGCCAGGTAAGTGTAGAAGCCTTGAATAACCGTATGCCAGATAGTGTTGAACACGCTACTAAGGTAGGTACTTTATCTGGTTTCCTACGTGATCAGTTAGTATCTGGCCAGAAGGTTACTCGCAGTGAGCTTGAGAAACGGGCACGTGAAGCAGGGATAGACGAAAACAAACGAACCTGGTCGCGCGCGTTAAAAGACATTGGCGCAAAGAGTGAACGCGACGGCAACACTTACAGCTACTGGATTGAATAAAGTGTGGACAACAGGCAACGGCTACTACAAGCGTTGTCTACACTTTTAGGCGGAATATCAAGCAAAAAGTAAAGTCAGGACACAATTTTCTTGCACGTGTCCTGATGTCTACACTTACATTATTGGAGAATAAACCGATGTCTAAGCTAACTTTAACTGGCCTAGCCTACAACAACTATATAGAGTGGAAGAATCAGCTGGAAGATGTTTTCGCAGACGCGCTACCACACTACCAGTGGTGCACGGATTGTGAACTCACTACCGATTACAACGGTACGCCAAACAGTTACATGGTCAGTCACGAAACCACATTCCCGTTAATAGATGAAGAAACAGGTAGGCAATGGAAATACCATGCTTGCATACTCACCCACGCAGACGGAGAACAAGATTACAGCGTGAACCCGTTTGACTACCAAGCGCCTGAACACATGAACAGTCTGGCCAGGGAGGTGATGGAGCAGTGGATAAGCCAGCCACGCGCAACCACCAGTATTGAGATTACCAAGCGGGATTATCTAGATTGGGTGAAAGACAGTCTAAATGTGAGCTAATTAATTCCCAAACGTATTGCCCGTGAGCGCGTGCATACCGGATAATTAAAGTAGCCAAGCAACAAGAAGAGCCATGATAGGAAAACCCGCAAGTAGAACTAACCAGCTACTTGCGGGTTTTCTAGTATCAAGAAACCAAAGTATTTAACGGCGTTCTGTCAGAGACCCCAACCGTAATATGTGACTTGAGACACGCTGAAAACTCTGAAACCCGTACACTGACAGAGAACCTATCACGCGTAGCGGTATTAGCGACCAGGGGGGCATTATCTCCCGGGGCGTATGTTAAGTTGAATTAAACTAGCCCTCACTTAGTTAGCTGGATTGCTAAAAGATAAACCAAGATTCTAGCCGTCAAGACTGATAACAGCAAAAATGACGGGGCGGTGAAACGCCGTACCCATTGCAGTGCAGGGAATAAAGGGTGTGTGTTCATACTTATCGACACTCATAGTTGCGGTTGCCTGCTAGCAGAGTTAGGAAGCTACGACACTGCACGGGGGAGACCCCCTCCCTTGGGTGGTTTGGCTATCGAAGTGGCCTGTTGAAAAAAGTTTGTACGGGTCTGGGGGATTAGAATACGGGTGCTGGTACTGGCCTGTTGATAAGGGGGGTTAGCGTTAAGTTACCGGGTGGACGGCAGTTCGGGTAGTGGGGATATGGGGCACGTAAGAAATCTTTAGTCTAGTGGTTTTTGTGTGGCTAGTAGGGGAATAACGTTACATCCACGCTAGTAGTACCCGTGTTAGGCGTGTTTTTGGTTTATGACGCGCTCGCGGTGGCTGTGGTTTTCAAAGCTAAATATGGCAGTGGTTTTGGTATGGTTTTTAATTTTCTATCGGGCACGTATCGGGCACGCAGGGTGGTTTCTGAATCTCTTACCCCGACTTTTCCGTGTGTTTCCCGGCATAAAAAAAGTACCCTGGGTGGGACTCGAACCCACAACGAGCCGGGTTTGAGCCGACTGCCTCTGCCAATTGGGCTACCAGGGCACGTGATGATTTAGGTTCATTAAGTTCCAAAATCGAATCACTAAGTAATAGAATATAGTTAAGTTCATCGGAAATCAAAATTAGAGTAGGAATACTAATGGGCAAAACCGAAATCAAGTCGCGTCGCGTCATTGTCGCCGAAGACGAAGGCCTGATTCGCCTCGATATCGTAGAGACACTCAAAAGCGCTGGATTTGACGTAATCGCAGAATGTGACAACGGTGAAGCAGCTGTTGAAAAAGCGTTAGAACTAGAACCAGATCTATGTGTTTTCGACGTTAAAATGCCGAAAATGGATGGTATTACCGCTGCTGAGAAAATTTTGAAAGAACTTTCCTGTGCAGTAGTGATGCTAACCGCTTTCTCCCAAACTGAACTGGTCGAGCGAGCGCGAGACGCAGGTGCAATGGCTTATGTGGTGAAGCCATTTACTCCGGCTGAATTACTACCAGCTGTTGAAATTGCTTTACACCGTCAGCATGAGATTCTAGCAATGGAAAACGAAATTGCAGACCTCACTGAACGCTTCGAGACTCGTAAAATAGTTGACCGCGCTAAAGGGCTACTAATGGAACGTATGGGGATGCCTGAATCTGAAGCATTCCGTTGGATCCAGAAAACCTCAATGGATCGTCGTCTATCCATGCGTGAGGTCGCAGAAGCAGTAATCGACCAAGTAGCTGAAAAATAAACTCTTTTAAACTTCTTTAAGGGAGCGTTTAGTTAAACAAAGAAAACTAAACGCTCCCTTTAAATGTTAAAAAGGCAGCGACAAACTCAGAGAATTCGAAAACAGAAACTTTCAGTAGGAAAACTTTATTTACTTCCCGGTAATCAGCTGGTTACCAGCTAACGCCGTAGAGATTAATTTTCCGCCCTCGGAAAAAATTTCCACCGAATGAACGCAACGCGTTCGCCCTAATTGCACTGCTGAAGCAACCGCGCGAACCCACTCGCCCGAACCCGGACGCAAATGTGAAACAGACAAATCTGTACCGACTGCACGCCGCAAAACCCCGTCAGCAAGACTTAAATCTACACCATACGCATTCGCTGCCAACGAAGCTGCCGTCTCAGCCAACGCCGCAGAAGCCCCACCATGCAGAAAACCTGCAGACTGCAGATTACCAGCCAACGGCATCTCAACGACCGTGCGTTGCGGCGACAACTCCACAATCTGCATTCCCATCCGTGACATGAGAGAATCAGCAGGGAAAGTAAAATCGTAAGAAATAGTCATGTCACTATGCTTACATGAAAAAACGGAACAGCCAAGGACACACTATGATCCAACAAAAACTACTTATCATCGACGGTCACTCTATGGCGTTCCGCGCATTCTTCGCTCTGCCACCCGAAAACTTTACTACCACCACCGGGCAAGCAACTAACGCAGTCTACGGGTTCACCACCATGGCATTACGGCTGATAGAAGAACACCAGCCAACCCACATTGCCGTGGCTTTTGACACGAAAGTAAAGTCCTTCCGCTCCGACGAATACCCTGAATACAAAGCGGGCCGTGCGGAAACTCCACAAGAATTCAAAGGCCAAATCGGACTCATTAAACAAGTCCTCGAAACCGTGGGGATCACCTGGATTACGAAAGACGGTTTCGAAGCAGACGATATTTTAGCGACGCTTGCAAAACAAGGTGACGAAGCAGGCATGAAAGTCTTAGTCGCATCAGGAGACCGAGACTCGTTCCAGCTGATTACCGATAACGTAAACGTAATCTACCCAGGACGTACCCCAGCTGATCTTAAAATCATGGATGCTGCCGCAGTAGAAGAACGTTACGGAGTGCCACCGCAGTGGTACCCACACATTGCTGCACTCACCGGCGAAAAAGCAGATAACCTACCAGGTGTGCCCGGGGTTGGTGAGAAAACCGCTGCTCAGTGGGTGATGAAATATGCAGGTTTGGCAGGAGTTTTAGCTAACGCCGATAAAATTGGGGGCAAACGCGGAGAAGCCTTGCGAGAACACGAAGCTGACGTGTTACGAAACCGACGCTTAAATGAGCTACTCACAAACTTGGAATTACCATATAACGTTGCTGATTTGACTCGCGAGCCAGTGAACCGGCAAGCAGTAAATGAACTATTTGACGTTTTAGAGTTCAATCGTTTGCGTAAACGCGTATTCGACCTTGACGCGAACGCCGATTCTAATGAAGAAATCGATGATACGCGGACTATAGAAACCCTGGAACTTAAACTGGTGTCTGACGGCTTCCAAAATTGGATTTCCCAAGTTCCCGATCAAGCAGTATTAGCAGTTGCATCAGAGTACGTTAAGACTGAACTGAACGCGTTAGCAATCTACTATGCAACAGAAGGAACCGGGCATTGCTATGCGTTGGAGCCACGCTTCCTAAGTGATACTGAGCAAAAAGAGTTGGAAGACCTCTTAACATCTCATGCGGTGATTACGCATGAGGCTAAGAGACTTCGACACGCATTTCGTGAATGCGGGTTTGAAATCGGTGAACTGGCTGAGGACGTTGAACTTGAAGCCTACCTGCTTGGTCCTGACCAGCGGGAGTACAGTTTGCCAACATTAAGTGAAAAGTATTTGCAACGTAGCCTTCCTGTAGCTGAATCAGCGCAGTTAAGTTTGTTACGTGATTTCAGTGAATTAGCTGGGCAAGCGCAGGTGGTTTATGACTTACATGAGGTGTTGTTTAAACAGTTAGAGACAACGCAACTTGCTGAGCTTTACCGCGGTTTGGAACTGCCGGTTCAAGCTGACTTGTATGAGTTGGAAAAGCATGGCGTTGCCATGTCTATGGATGTGTTAAATCAGCTGCTTGAAGAACTTACTGAACAGGTTGAAGTTGCGGAAGAAGCAGCGTATAACGCGATTGGCCACAAGGTTAATTTGGCGTCTCCAATGCAGTTGCAGACGGTTTTGTTTGAAGAGTTGCAGATGCCTAAGACTAAGAAAACTAAGCGTGGCTACACTACGAATGCGGAGGCGCTGGTTGAACTTTATGAGAAGACTCAGCATCCTTTCTTACAGCATTTGTTGGCGCACCGTGACAAGATTAAGATGCGTCAGATTGTTGAAGGTTTGATATCGGCGGTTGGTGCGGACGGGCGTATTCATACGACTTTTCAGCAGACTGTTGCAGCAACTGGTCGCTTGTCGTCGACTGAACCGAATTTGCAGAATATTCCGGCGCGCACAGCTGAGGGAATGCGGATTCGTGGGGCGTTTGTTCCGGGGACGGGTTTTGATTATTTGCTGACTGCGGATTATTCGCAGATTGAAATGCGTTTAATGGCGCATATGTCTAAGGATGAGGCTCTGATTGAGGCTTTTAAATCTGGCGAGGATTTACACCGTACTATGGCTGCGATGGTTTTTGCAGTGCCGGTGGAGGAAGTTACGCCAGCTTTGCGGTCACAAATTAAAGCGACTTCTTATGGTTTAGCTTACGGGTTGTCGTCGTATGGTTTGTCTCAGCAATTAGGTATTTCTGTTCCTGAAGCGCGTAAGTTGAAGGAAAAGTACTTTGAGCGTTTCGGTGGTGTTGGTCGTTTTCTTGGTGAGGTTGTTGAGGAGGCACGTGAGCGTGGTTTCACAGCAACGATGATGGGGCGCCGCCGTTATTTGCCGGATTTGAATTCGGGTAATACTAATTTGCGTGCGATGGCTGAGCGGGCAGCTTTGAATGCGCCGATTCAGGGAACTGCTGCGGATATCATCAAGTTGGCAATGCATTTGGTTATGCGAGTTTTGCGGGAGCGTGGCTTGGCATCTCGGGTTCTGTTGCAGGTGCATGATGAATTAGTTCTCGAGGTCGTTGCTTCTGAACTTAATGAAGTTATTCAGATTGTTACAGATGTGATGAGTGGGGCAGCGGAGTTGAGTTTGCCGTTGGATGTTTCTTTTGGAGTGGGAGCTTCTTGGCAGGATGCCGCACACTAGCGGTTGAAAATGAGAGCTAAATCTCTGAATCGCGTGGCGGTGTAGCGATACATAAGGGTATTTCTTCACAGAAATGCTGGTACGATTATGTTTGGTGTGTATTCCAGGTAGTGCAGTACTGCTTGTAGTAATGTGCTTGAGTGGAATATGTGCCGTCTGTAATTGTCCATTTACTAGTTAAAACAGTTGGGGAACATATTTTTATGACCACCAATACCCAGCCAGAGCAGATTGCCGTTAACGACATCGGCTCCCGCGAAGATCTCATCGCAGCCATCGACGCTACCATCAAGTACTTCAAAGAAGGTGACATCGTTGAAGGTACTGTAGTTAAGGTAGACCACGACGAAGTTCTGCTCGACATCGGTTACAAGACCGAAGGCGTGATCCTTTCACGTGAACTGTCAATCAAGCACGATATTGCTCCAGAAGACATCGTGAAGATTGGCGACAAGGTAGAAGCACTTGTTCTTCAGATGGAAGACAAGGAAGGCCGTCTGTTGCTGTCCAAGAAGCGCGCACAGTACGAACGCGCATGGGGCACCATCGAAAAGGTCAAGGAAGAAGACGGTGTTGTAACCGGTACCGTAATCGAAGTTGTTAAGGGTGGTCTGATCCTTGACATCGGTCTGCGTGGCTTCCTTCCAGCTTCCCTCGTTGAAATGCGTCGAGTACGCGACCTGGCACCATACATTGGTCGTGAACTGGAAGCAAAGATCATCGAACTGGACAAGAACCGCAACAATGTTGTTCTGTCTCGCCGTTCCTACCTGGAACAGACTCAGTCCGAAGTACGCACCAACTTCCTGCACACCCTACAGAAGGGCCAGGTACGTTCCGGTGTTGTATCCTCTATCGTTAACTTCGGTGCATTCGTTGACCTGGGCGGCGTAGACGGCCTGGTACACGTTTCCGAACTATCCTGGAAGCACATCGACCACCCAGCAGAAGTTGTTGAGGTTGGCGACGAAGTAACCGTTGAAGTTCTTGAAGTAGACATGAGCCGCGAACGCGTTTCCCTGTCTCTCAAGGCAACCATGGAAGATCCATGGCAGGCATTCGCACGTACCCACGCTATCGGTCAGGTTGTACCAGGTAAGGTCACTAAGCTGGTTCCATTCGGCGCATTCGTACGTGTTGAAGACGGCATCGAAGGTCTGGTTCACATTTCTGAACTGGCACAGCGTCACATCGAAGCACCTGAACAGGTTGTTAAGGTAGGCGATGGTGCGTTCGTGAAGATCATCGATATCGACCTGGAACGTCGTCGCATTTCCCTGTCCCTGAAGCAGGCAAACGAAGGTGTAGATCCAACTTCTGAAGACTTCGATCCATCCCTGTACGGTATGGCAGCTGAATACGACGAAAACGGAAACTACAAATACCCAGAAGGCTTCGACCCAGAAACCCAGGAATGGATGGAAGGCTATGAAGCACAGCGTGAAGCCTGGGAAGCTGAATATGCAGCAGCTCAGGAACGCTGGGAAGCACATAAAGCACAGGTTGCTCGTGCACTGGTAGAAGACGTTGAAGAAGCTCCAGCTCCAGTTGAAGAAGAAGCATCTTACGAATCTGCAGTTGAATCCGAAGGCACCCTGGCTTCTGACGAAGCTTTGGCAGCACTTCGCGAAAAGCTGACCAACAACTAATCAACCCTGATTAGTTAAGAAATGGGCGAGTGGGAAACCACTCGCCCATTTCTATAGACTGGAAACAATCAAAACTGGTAAACAGAAAGCAGCCAACGATGCATCTTAACTGCGAAGAAAACCACAACCCTAGTAAAACCCTTAGCCGAGGACTCTGGGTGGGACTTACCGGTGGAATCGGATCTGGGAAAAGCACAGTCACAAAGCTACTTGCGCAGTACGGAGCAACCATCGCAGATGCAGATCTCATTGCCCGCGCAATAGTTTCCCGCCCCACAGTGTTAACTGACATAGCGCAAATATTTGGCACAGATGTTGTTATTAAAACTGCAACTGGGAAACCTACCCTGAACCGGGCAAAACTTGCCAGCATTGTCTTTAACGACCCACAACAGTTAGCAAAACTTAACGCCCTTACACACCCGAGGATTGCACAGACCGCCCTTGAAATCCTCAAAACTGTAGAACCCGGAAAAGTGGGTGTATATGACGCAGCAATCTTACTAGATTACGGGCGACCAACATGTCTTGACATCATCGTGGTCGTAACCGCCCCCACAGAAGTGCGCATAAAACGACTTGTTGAAACGCGTGGCATGGAGCTCAAAGACGCGAAAGCGCGCATTGCCAACCAAATAACTGATCAGCAACGCGCGCAACACGCCGACTATATTATCGATAACAGTTCGGATCTAACCGCCTTAACAGCTAGCGTCCAACAGTTATGGCATGCAATTCAACAGCATCCAAAACTTCAGGATCACAGTCAAATGGAACCATCGGACGGTTAATCAGCTTATGATCTAAACGAATCAAATCCTGATCCACACCACCCGGAGTTAAAGCCATCTTCCAATCTTTATGCATTGCATAAAGATCAGGCTCAAGGTAACCAATCTTAACGACCACAACATCGGCTTCACGAGGATCCAAGCCTAAACGTTGGAACGTTGCCAAAGCACCAAACTGGTTACGCCCCTTAGTAACAACGACATCCAAACCAGTTTCTACCTCAACACCATCAACAGTGCGTACCACGCGTAACACCGCAGAAGTAGATCCCAATGGATCATCCCCAATGAAACTTACCTTCGCACGCAAAGACTGAGGTCCTGGCCAACGCGAATCGATTTTGCCACCGACTACGAAATCAGCGATATTACCAACTCCGGTAGCCACCGCCACAGCCACAGACTCAGCATCATGTAAAGAAACGCAGATAGTGTGCAACTTGCCCGACATAGTCGGCTCCCAATTCAGCAAGTGATGCAACGCGTAAGTAACGTCATTAGCGCCACCTGCACCAGGATTATCACCGGAATCAGAAATAAAAGTCGGACGCTGTGCGGTTTCTGCCCACTGTAAACAATTCTCCATGGAATCAACCGGGGCGACGAACTCGAATTCATCGCGTGCATCCCAAATTTCCTGTGCCCAGTCAAGAGTCAATGCTTCAAGTTCTTCTTGAGGTAAATCAGCGGTAACTACTACAGCAGCCTTACAACGAGGTTGGTCTGCCCAAGCGAAACCAATCCAGAAAGCGGCATCTACTACGCCGGGAAGTGCTTCCAAGTAAGGAATCCGAGAATACAGTCGTTTAGCGGGTTCAATACGAGTAGAAGTCTTTTCACCTGGAAGCAAAATTGGAATATGCACTAATGATTTAGCTGGCTTGCCTTGACCAGAAAGCAACCGCATAGCCAGGTTATACATGGCGCGACGCCGAGATTCTAAAGCATCCTCATGTGGAGCCATGCGGTAGGTTGTCAGCAAATCACAACCGTTGAAAAGAGCCTCGGACATATTGCCATGCAAGTCAGTAGAAAGAGATACCAACACGTCAGGACCGATAATCTCACGAATAGCGGTAATTAAATCACCTTCAGCATCCAACAGGCCTTCAACACTCATAGCGCCGTGAACATCAAAGAATAAGCCGTCCAAAGGTTTCTCTGCGTGCAGAGCCTTAACGCCCTCGAGAATTTCCGCTACCCAAGCATCGAAAACCGGACGGTGAATAACGCCACCAGGTAGCGCGCGTGCATGCAAGACAGGCAACCAGTCAATTGCTTGGCTCCAGGTTTCTTCACGCCAAGAAAAACGGTTTAATAATGCTTCGCCACGGGTCACAGTGAAATCATGTTCGTATGCAAGCTGTGGAGAAAAAGTTGAGGACTCGATGTGAATGCCACACACAGCGACACGAGGGCGCCAGATTTTAGGTAAAACCATGATTAACTCCTTTGAAAATCAGATTGTTGGAATATATAGGACATAAGGTAAATCAGATTCAACCTGAGGCAGTGGGAGCTGTGCCCCTGGGTGAACTTCAACCTCAAAACGATTACCCTCTACATACCATGTTGCCGTGGTAGCGGGGAAGTCAGCGGGAACTGTATAAGAGGTAGCATTTGGATTACAAATGATTACAGCTAATCCGGGAGACGGGTGAGAAGCTGGCAATGTTAAGTAGCGTGGGTTGGCTTCCTGCTCATCTGTAAAGCGCTGCCATGGTCGAGAACCATAGATAAACTTGCCGTAGTGAGCCATCCACGCTCCTAAGCCACGAACGATGATTGCCTGACGTTCTTCTAAGCTGCCGTCAGCATTTGGACCCACATTTAAAAGCAGGTTTCCGCCTTTAGAAACTACATCCACAAAGTAGTTTATTAAACCTTTTATGGTTAAAAAGTCTGCACCGGATTCATTGTTGTTAACACCAAAAGACTTAGCAATGCCGCGGGTAGATTCCCAAGGTTTAAACATTGTCTCACTGACATCTGTGTATTCGCGGGTTAAATACTCATGGTATGGAATACCCCAACGGTCGTTGATGATTCCCTCTGGTTGGCTGGCAAAGTAGCGTTCGAAGAGCTTAGACAAGCTGAACTCATCGTCGCCTTTACCAGCATCTGGCCAATCAATATCATTCCACAGTAGCTTCGGCGCGAACTTTTCAATGAGTTCTTCAAGTTGGTTCGCTGCATACTTAGCGTAGGCAGGGTCATTGCGTCGGTATATGAAGATGTCACGGTCCGATTCAATCGGTGGGAAATCAGAAACGTGCCAGTCTAATGCTCCAGAAAAGTAAATGCCAACCTCTGCACCACCTGCGCGAGCAGTTTCAGTAATCACCTGGACCACATCAACTCCGTTAGCACGTTTCACACAGTTAAAATCAGTTGAATCAGTCTCCCAGAGGCAGAAGCCATCGTGGTGTTTTGTAGTGGGGACAATGTATTTAGCCCCAGCATCGATAAGTAGTTGCACGGTGGCTTGGAGGTTTTCTACGCTTGGTGCGAAAAGTTTAGTGAAATCTTCGTAGGTGGTGCCAACCCCATAGCTATCTTCATGAAATTTACGGCAAGGAGAGCCATTTATGCGCCAAGTATTGCCATACCATTCAGCATACTGATGGTATGTGTAGGCTTCTTCTAACCCGTACTTAGAACCATCTGGCTGATAGGCCCACGCAGGTACTGAGTACAGTCCGTAGTGTATGAAGAACCCAAGTTTAGCGTCTTTAAACCATTCAGGAATTTCGCGTTTAGGGTAGTTAGCTTTGGCAGCTAGTTCAACAGGGCCAACGCGGTTTTCAAAAGTGAACATCCTTGTCCTTTCACTTTGTATAAAAATCATCTAGCAGCCGGGAGGTCTCGGTTGCGAAGTTAACGCGGGTTTTCTTATCAAGTCCGATGAGGGCGGAGAACCGACGATGAGTAGATAGAACTACGTCAAGCTCCTCAGAAGTCATTGATAAGCAAGCATTGTAAAGGGCGGCTCTAACTGCAGCTTTAAAGATTCCTACCTCTGAGAGTGAACCACCGAGGACTACTGCTTCTGGGTTGAGGAAATTTACTAGGGGAGCTAGGGCTTCGCCTAGACGCTGACCTGCTATACGCAGAGCTGAAGTAACCCGCGGATCGGCTTGGTCTGCTGTTTCGACCAGAGCGCGCATATTTTCTAGTACCAGACCTTGACCGGCAAGAATCTGTCGGATGGAGTATCCGGAGGCGATGGTTTCTAAGCAGCCAATGCGACCACAGGCACATGGGGTGTCAGTTGGAGGATATGAGAACGTATGGGTGATGTCGCCACCGACTCCGGCGCCTCCGCTGTACGGTTGCCCGTCAATCACGCAGCATGCGCCGATACCTGAACCGGTTTTAACGTAGATGAAATTTTGGTAGTTGCGTTCTGAGGAACCAACTTCGCCGTAGGCGGCTGCGCGTGCGTCATTATCGATATATGCAGGACAACCGAGTTCTTCGGTAAGGAAGTCGGTTATCGGGACGTTGTGCCAGTTAGGCATACGTGCTGGATTGGTAACCCTTTGGGTGGTTGAGCTTACTGGGCCGGGTAGAGCCAAAGCACAGGCAGCAAATTTTTCGTTCTGCAAATGTGTTTTATTAAGTAGGGTTCGCCATTCTTTGCAAAGTTTTTTTATGACGCTCTGTGGTCCTTCAGTGATGGCAATTTTAATTTCAGAAGTGATTACCAGATTGCCGACTTCATCTGTGATGCCTAAGAGTGCATGATTTGTGCCTAATTCGCCGACTGCAATTATTGAAGTGTATGTTGTGGCTTTGAAACGTGACGCGGGTCTGCCACCTGTGGAAGCGTATGTTCCTTCTTCACTTATGAGCCCTTTTTGCAATAGGAGACGGCTTAAGTTGGAAGCAGTGGACGCAGAGATCTGCAACTGGTTGCGTAAATCGTTGCGGGAGGTTGCCAAGCCACTTTGGAAAAGCTGGAGGGCGGCGTGCAAAAGTTCTTGTTTTACCGGAGGAACGCGGGATTCTACAGTTTCCTCCAGGTCTTCTGAAGGAAGAGAAATGTCCTTAGAAGAGGGTAGTGGTAGAGCAGAATTTGGATTCACCTTCGTATCCTTTTTGTTGCTGAAAGATATAGTTTTTGCAACATCTTGGATTAAGTTTATATCAAATCGGCAAAAGTTTCTTTAATTCGACACATATTTGAAGAAACACTGCTAGTCTACTTTTATCGGGTATTCGGCATCCGATCTAAAATGTGTCGAACACGAAAGGGAGTTTCAAAGATGAAACACACAAATGGTATGCGTAAGTTTTATGCAATAGCAGCAGCTTGCGCGCTATCAGCTACTGGACTGGCAGCTTGTGGCGGAACTTCCGGCCCACAGGGTGGCACAACAGCAGCTGGTGAATCAGCAAACGCTTCCATTAGCGTTGCACTGAAGACGCCGACTTGGATTCTGCCAATCTCCATTCCTGGGAAAACCCAGGGTGAAAATGGTATTTTCCGTAGCATGCAGTGGCCAACTTTGTTTGACTTCACTCTGGAAGGTAACGCCAAGTACAATATCGACGAATCTCGTTCATTGGCTGAAATTCCAGAACTAAGCGAAGACGGCAAAACTTACACCATCAAACTGAAAGACCTGAAGTGGTCCGATGGTGAGGCCATTACCACCCGTGACGTTGAATTCTGGTTCAACTTGGTAAAGGCCAACAAGGATAAGTGGGCATCCTATCGTGAAGGTAACTTCCCAGACAACGTAGCTTCTTTCGAAGTAGTTGATGAAAAGACCATCAAACTCACCACCACTGAAGTCTATGCACCTGGTTTCTACATGGGGAACCAGATTGCAGCGCTGACCCCGCTGCCACACCACGCCTGGGCAAAGACTTCTGATGAGGGCAAAGCATCCGATGATGACCGTACTGAAGAAGGCGCACGCGCAATCTTCGAATACCTGCTGAAGGCAGCAGAAGACCCAGCATCATACGGTAAAAACCCACTGTGGCAGACCGTATCCGGTCCATGGAAGCTAGCTTCCTACACCCCATCCGGTGAAGTAAAGCTGGTCGCAAACGAAGCATACGCAGGTGAAGATAAAGCTAAGGTAGGCGAAATCGTCTTCAAGCCATTCACCTCAGATGACTCCGAATTCAACACCCTGCGCTCCGGTGGCATCGATTACGGCTACATCCCAGCTGGCTCCATCGCTCAGCGTAGCTACATTGAAGGCCAAGGTTACAAGGTATCCCCATGGTACGGCTGGTCCATCACCTACATGCCAATGAACTTCGCTAACCCAAAGACTGGTCCAATCTTCAAGCAAAAGTACATTCGCCAGGCATTGCAGCAGCTGATTGACCAGGAAAGCATCTCCAATGTCATCTGGCAGGAAATGGCGGCACCAACCTGTGGTCCAGTACCACAGAAGCCAGGTAAGGCAGGTTCTTTGGACGGCTGTGCATACACCTTCGCACCAGAAAAGGCTAAGGAACTCTTGGAATCTCACGGCTGGAAGATCAACCCAGACGGCGTAACCACCTGTGAAAAGCCAGGTGCTGGTGAAGGCAACTGTGGTGAAGGCATTGAAGCAGGCAAGGAACTGCGCTTCACCTTGATTTCTCAGTCCGGCTTCTCTGCAACCACTAAGATGATGGCAGAATTGAAGTCCCAGTTCGGCAAACTGGGTATCGTCCTCGATATCCAGGAAGTCCCAGACTCAGTTGCTGTATCTCAGAAGTGCAAGCCAGAAGCAGAATGTAACTGGGACCTGTCCTTCTTCGGTTCTCAGGCATCCTGGTACTACCCAGTCTACGCATCCGGTCAGCGTCTGTTCGCAACCGATGCACCAGTAAACCTGGGTCTGTACTCTGACGCAAAGGCAGACGAACTGATTCAGAAGACCCTGGTATCTTCCGACGAATCAGCAATGCAGGAATACAACGATTACTTGGCAGAAGACCTGCCAGTACTGTGGATGCCAAACCCTGTTGCTCAGGTATCAGCTTACAAGGCTGATATTGACGGCATCGATCCACAGGAACCAACCCTGGGTATGTACCCACAGGATTGGTCTCGTAAGTAAACCGTTCGTCGCGTAACTTAAGTGGGGTTGCCTCGCCCTGAAAGCGAGGCAACCCCACCTATGAAAGGGCTAAATACCTCATGTGGCGTTATATCCTCAAACGACTTGGACAGGCGATCATCGTCATGTTCCTCGTCACCTTTATTACTTTCTTAGTCTTGCACCTCCTGCCCGGTGGTGCAGCACGATCTGCACTTGGCAAAGAAGCTACTGAAGCGCAGATCATGGCATACAACATCCAAATGGGATACGACAAACCATTTATCGTCCAATACGGCTACTACCTGGGACGCCTCTTCACTGGTGACTTAGGCTTCTCATTCCAGCAAAATCAGTACATCTCAGATCTGATCGCACAACGTATGCCAAAGACAGTAGTCCTCAGCTTACTGTCCACCACCGTGGCAGTTTTAGTCGCAGTTCCTCTGGGTGCTTTACAAGCAGTCCGCCGTAACAAAGCAGCAGACTACATCATCACCGGTATCGCACTGCTTGCCTACGCAACACCGCTGTTCTTCCTAGGCATGCTACTCATCGTACTTTTCTCACAAATCTGGCCAATTCTGCCGCCACAAGCGCCACAGGGTTTCACAGTAACGGAAATCTTAAGCCAATGGCAGGGCCTAATCCTGCCAGTAATCACTCTCTCCATCGTGGCTCTGGCTGCCTTTACTCGCTACGTGCGTTCCACCATGGTGGATAACCTCAACGAAAACTACATTCGAACCGCACAAGCGAAAGGCCTCTCTAACTACCGAGTCTCTGTAAAACACGCCCTCCGGAACTCCCTCTTCCCAGTAATCACCCTGTTAGGTATGTATGTACCACATCTCTTCTCAGGTGCACTGGTGGTTGAATCCCTCTTCAACTACCCAGGAATGGGCTTAATGTTCTGGCAAGCAACCCAAACCCGAGACTATCCAGTTCTGCTAGCCTCCACACTAATCGTTTCATTCGCAACGGTAATAGGTGCGTTACTAGCAGACATCGCCTATGCAATGGTCGATCCACGCGTTCGTCTTTCAGGAGGTAAGTAATGTCTAACGCAGTTAAGACTACTCGCCGCGCCGGTATGGGACGCCAGGGGATTGCAGTATTCTTTGAAAACAAACTTGCTGTCTTTGGGCTCGCCCTGGTAATCTTCCTGGTGCTCTTCTCATTCGTAGGACCGCTAATTTACCAAACCGACCAGGTACACACCGATCTTTCCCAAGCACACATCGCACCTGGTGTTGATGGCTATGTTCTTGGAACAGACGGCGTCGGCTACGACCAATTAGGACGCCTCATGTTAGGCGGTCAAACCTCCCTCATTGTTGGTCTCTCTGCAGGTCTACTAGCAACTGCATTCGGAACCATCTGGGGCGCAACCGCAGGCTTCGTAGGAGGATGGGTAGACGCCGTAATGATGCGTATTGTTGATGCGCTCATGTCCATTCCAGCACTCTTCCTATTCATGCTGATTGCAACTATCGTAACCCCAACGATTCCAATCCTCGTATTCGTTATTTCAGCATTCGCATGGCTCAACCCAGCGCGTATGGTTCGCGGTGACTCAATCGCACTGCGCTCACGCGAATTCGTAACTGCAATGCGAGGCATGGGCGGACGCCCACTCCGCGCCGTACGTACCCACATCGTACGCAACGCAATCGGCACCGTTATCGTGAACGCTACCTTCCAGGTAGCTGACGCAGTCCTATACGTTGCATACCTATCATTCCTGGGGCTTGGCGTACCACCACCAGCAGCAAACTGGGGCGGAATGCTCTCTACCGGTATCGGTGAAATCTACTCCGGCCACTGGTGGTTAATCTTCCCTCCAGGTATTGCAATTATTCTGTTGGTACTGGCATTCAACTTCGTTGGCGACGGACTACGCGACGCCTTTGAAGTCCGTCTGCGGAAGCGGTGATGATAATGACTTCAGAACCTCTACTATCGATTCGAGACCTGCACGTCTCAATCCCACGCCGTAAAGGCAAAGTAACTCCACTCAACGGTGTAAACCTAGACGTCTACGCAGGGCAAACCCTGGGTATCGTTGGCGAATCCGGCTCAGGCAAAACCATGACTGCACTTGCGGTTATGGGGCTGCTACCAGGCAATGGCTTTGTAGAATCCGGCGATATCTACTTCGACGGGACTAACCTAGTTAAAGCCAAGCCAGCTGATGTACGTCGCCTGCGCGGTACCGAAATGGGGATGATCTTCCAAGACCCAATGACCTCGTTAAACCCAACGATGACCATTGGTGCTCAAATCGGAGAATCCCTGCTCGTACACAAAGGCTACTCCAAAAAAGACGCCAAAATGGCCGCCATTGACATCATGCGTCGCGTCGGCATGCCACGTGCAGAAAAAATCGCTGACGACTACCCACACCAATTATCAGGCGGTATGCGTCAACGCGCCATGATCGCAATGGCACTGGTCTGTCATCCAAAGTTACTAATCGCGGATGAACCAACCACCGCGCTAGACGTTACTACTCAGATGCAGATTCTGGATTTGCTAGATGAACTAAAGGAAGAATTCGGTTCTGCTGTCATCCTAGTAACCCACGACCTGGCGGTAGTTTCTGGACGTGCAGACACCGTGGCAGTTATGTACGCCGGTCAAGTCATGGAACAGGCGCCCTCGAAAGAATTCTTCGCCTCTCCAGACCACCAGTACACGCGTGCACTACTAGCAGCGCTACCAGAACGCGCAACCCATTCAAACGTGCGTTTGTACTCCATCCCCGGTAACCCACCATCCTTAACAGAACCAATAGTTGGCTGTCCATTCGCACCACGCTGTGCGTTCGCTACAGACCAATGTCGTACCCAAACACCAACCTTGGTCGGTGAAAGCCACAAGGTAGCGTGCTTCCACCCCGGTGGAGAAATGCTACAAGTAGAAAACTTCACTCAAGATGTGGTTTCTACGGCTGACCAGCCAGTTATCTTGGAAGTAGAAAACGTTTCCAAGAACTTTGAAGCTAAAGGTGGCGGGATTTTCCGTCGCACCGTTGGAACCGTATCCGCGGTGAAAGAAGTCAGCTTTGAAGTTAAACGAGGTGAAACCTTTGGTCTGGTAGGCGAATCTGGCTGTGGTAAATCTACACTCGGACGAATCATCGCCGGTCTAGACGATGCTTCAGGTGGCGAAATCGTTATTAACGGAACGAACCTTGCTAGCCTCACCGGCAATGACCGCATTAAGTTCCACCGCACAGTGCAAATGATGTTCCAGGACTCAGCTGCTGCTATGGATCCACGTATGCGCGTTGATGAAATCATCTCAGAACCGCTAGCGATTCAAAAGATGGGCAACCGTCGTGAACGTGCAGAACGCACCGAAGAACTAGTTGAGAAAATTGGGCTTCCAGAAAACGCACTGGAACGATATCCGCATGAATTCTCAGGTGGACAGCTCCAGCGGATTGGCCTGGCACGTTCCTTAGCGTTGAGTCCAGACGTAATCGTCTGTGATGAACCAGTTTCCGCACTGGACGTTTCCGTTCAGGCACAGGTACTTAACCAGATGCGAGACCTGCAGAATCAGTACGGTTTATCCTACTTATTTATCAGTCACGACCTTGCAGTTGTGCGGTACATGTCGGATCGTATTGGCGTTATGTATTTGGGGACATTGGTTGAGACAGGCGATGCCGATGACGTCACTGAACGTTCTTTACACCCATATACTCGTGGTTTAATCGATGCGGTTCCTCGTATTGATGAGCGAGAGCTGGGACGCGAACGATTCAAAATCGAAGGCGAATTACCTTCGGCAATCAACCCGCCAAGCGGGTGCCGTTTCCGCACCAGATGTCCTTTTGCACAGCAAATTTGTGCGGAACAAGTTCCAGTTTTGGAAGAGAAAGGCACAGTTGGAAGCAACGGTCACGCGCATAAAGTTGCGTGCCACTTCCCGCTAATCGAAAAATAATAATTAGTTAAGGTGGATGCATCAGATTGGTGCATCCACCTTAATTTATGAAAGGCTCATGATGACAGTAATTGAAGTATGCGTTGAGGACCTAGCTGGAATTCAAGCAGCTTACGAGGGGGGAGCGGACCGCGTAGAGCTATGTGTGAATCTTGAGGTCGGTGGGCTAACTGCTCCAGATCAGTTAATTTTTGATGCGATTGAAATGATTTCGGGGTTTGAGCGTGAGTTTTCGTTGCGTTTATTAATTCGTGAATACTATGAAAGCTTCATTCATAATAGTGAACAACAGCGGGATTTAGTAATTTCAGTAGCTCGCTTGCGTAAACTTTTAGAGAAGAAAACAACCTTCCCAATTGGTTTCGTGGTGGGAGCTTTAGATGCTGACGGAACGGTTCCTGAAAAGTTCTTAGACGAAATGGTTACTGCAGTAGATGGTTGGTCAGTAGTATTCCATCGTGGTATCGATGCTAGTTCGGCGCGTAATGATGGCTTAGCGAAGCTAGTTGCACATGGTTTTACTGGCGTGCTTACTACCGGTGGTGATGAGAGCGTCGCTGATGTTGTCCAGTTAGCTGATGACATTTTGCAGCATGGTTCAACTTTACAAATTATTGCTTCTGGTGGGGTACGTGCGCATAATGCTGCTGGTATCTTACGTGAATCAGGGGCACCTGAAATTCATTTCCGTGCGCCTTACGAGGACGGCAGGCCGGGCACTGACCCAGAGCGCGTTGCACAAATCGTTAAAGTTATTCGAGAGGCCTGATAGGCGTAACGCAGGTTTTATTTATTAAATGTTTGGGGCGGTTAAGCAAGTGCTTAACCGCCCCAAACTAATGTTTAAGGACTATGCCTTACGGCGTTTCAGCGATAGTGCCAGAACACCAGCTGCTCCCATAATACCTGCGAAGGTAAGGAGGGAGGTTGCGTCAGTACCAGTCTTTGGTAGTTCACGCTTTGGTTTCTGCAGTACAGGTGGTACAGGCTTAGCCTTGTACTCCCATGCACCTGGGAATACTACGTCCTGCTTGGCTGCAGGAACCATGTCCTGATCCCAAGCAACGAAGTACCAGGTGCCTTCCGCAGTCACTAGGGAACGCTGAGCTTCCGGAAGATCGCCAACCTTTACGTCTTCACCGTAGAGGAAGGTGAATGCTTCTGGTAGACGCTCAGAAAGTTCCTTTGGCAACTCTTTATCAGCTACCTTGGAATAGAACTCGTGAGTAGCATTTAGGCGGAGTTTCCAAGTACCTACGAAGTGGTGATCCTTAGTAATGCCGTTTACTGCAGTAGTATCAGCATTCCAAGCTGTGAAGAACCAAACACCGTCTTCGTTTTCAAATTCTTCAAAAGTATCCTCAACTGCTGGAACGTCAGTACCGTGTAGGTTGTCATTCTTTGCAGCTGGGGTTAGATCCTTAACTTCAGCAGGTAGTGCTTTATCATCATACG
>NZ_DS999542.1 GCF_000159015.1 Gleimia coleocanis DSM 15436
GCACGGCGGGACACACGCTCTCAATTTAATCAAAGGAAAGTCCCTCTCGTGAGGAATAAACACGAGAGGGACTTTATCTTATTGGAGGAGGAAATTAGTTCTTAGGGGTAAGAGCGTCAACAGCCTGTTCAGCTTTGTCAACCTCTACCTGAGCCTTGGCAACATCAGCCTTCTTAGCTTCAACATTAGCCTCAGACTGCTGAGCCTTAGCTTCTGCATCAGCAACCTCCTTAGCAGTTGCGTCAACAATACCCTGAGTGGTAGCTACAGCCTGTTCAGCTTCAGGCAAACCTCCAGGAGCTGGGTACTTATCAGCTTCAGCCTGAGCATCAGCCTTAGCTTCGTTCAAGCCTTCAGTCTTACCAGATTCAATCTGAATAGCGTCCTGGGCTTCGTCCATTGCTACCTGAGCAGTAGCAACTTCAGCTTCAGCCTTAGCAACAGCATCTTCGGCCTTATCCTTAGCCATCTTGGCTTCGTTGTAAGCCTTTTCAGCTTCGTCCTTAGCAGAGGAATCAATCTCACGAGGAGCGCGGGTAACATCTACAACTCGTTCCTCAGTAGTTTCAATCTTGTTGAAGTTACGAGCATGAGTGTAGTTGTGAGGGGAATCTTCACGGGCTTCGGTATTCTCCTCTATGTTTAGGTCATAAGAATCCTGACCCGACTTAGGAGCGAAGAAGTCAGTGTGTTCATCTGCATCGGTTAGAGCAAAACCACGCATGGTAGCGAAGATGTTACCCTCATCGTCGATGTAAATACCCACACCACCAGCATTGATAGAGCCATTCAACAAGTTGGCGTTGTGACCCTTAGAAGCCTTCCAACCAGAGAAGATACCATCAACCTGTTCAGCTACATCCACACCAGTTTCATCAAAGTAACCAGATATTGCGATGTTTTCCATGTAGGTGTAGTAAGAGTACCCATCTAGGCGGATATTCATGTCGTGGTTGAAACCGAAGTCACCAGCCATACGTTCAGAATGTGCTACCGAAGTATTCACGATATCATCATGGAATGCAATGGCTTCCAAACCTTCAGAAGCACGGTAAGCGTTCCACTTTTCCATGATCGCCAGAGCAATAATCTTAGCTTTATCCTGCTTAGAAGAAGCAGTCCAGTCGATAGGGCCAGTTGGGTTAGCCTGTTCAGCCTTAACAGCTTCATTGTAAGCGGTTACAGCTTCGTTACGAGCCTGTTTAGCCTTGGTGAAGTTAGCAGTAGCAGTTTCAGCTTCTGCACGAGCGGTAGCCAAATTGTCCTGAGCGGTAGTGTGAGTACCCTGTGCCTTGGTAAGTGCGGCATTCAGAGCAACCAAACGAGCTTCATGTTCCTGAACTGCCTTGGTGGTTTCAGCTAAGCGAGCCTGAGCCTGAATATATTCAGCATTAGCTGCACGAAGTTCCTGGAGAGTAGCCTTAGCTTCGTCCAGAACCTTCTGAGCTTCAGCCAAACGACCCTTAGCCATCATAAGTTCTTCAGCAACGGCGTCACGAGTAGCCTGAAGAGAAGCCAAGTCAGCAGAAGCCTTAGCCAACTTATCACGAGCTACCAGCAACTTAGCCTGAGCTTCAGCCAAGTGGTCAACTTCCTTTGGAACATCAGGAGTAACAGGAGAACCTCCAGGAGCTGGAGCAACAATACCCCCATCTTTAGTATTTGGGTTGGAAGGAACTGGCTTGTATGCACCAGGAGCTGGAGCAATGATTCCTTCAATAGAAGGAGCAAAATGAGGAGCTACCGGAGTAACCACTCGATAGGTAGGAACAGTAACAATTGGAACAGAAGCTACAACCTGAGCAGATGGAGCAATGTCTTCCTTAACTTCTGGGGTAACTTCTTTAACTTCTGGAGTCACAACCTTATTAGTACCCTGGTCAGTAGTCTCAGGAGCGGATTGAGTAGTGGACTTATCTGCAGAAGCCTTTGGAGCTAGAGCAGGAGAGGAAGTCCCCCCCCCCACAAGCGGAGAGGGTAAGTGCAAGAGCAGAGAGAACAATAAGACCCTTAACTGGTTTATTAGTGATAGAAGTACGCATTTTATTTTCCTCCAATATTGATGCGATTAACTTTTAGGACTGTAGCCGGTGGGGTGTGTTGTGTTGTCCCGTCCGACTGATGATATAATTATTTCATGAAGGAAGAATACTCTCAAATAGAAAAAGAGAGTAAAAATCTGAAATAAGAAAAATCCTC
>NZ_DS999541.1:0-111323 GCF_000159015.1 Gleimia coleocanis DSM 15436
GCAGGACAAGCATCGGCTGAGTTTTCCTACTTGATCACTGCTAAGATAAAAAGAATGGGAAAGTTATTTAAGGTAAACGGGCACCCCAAGTATTATGCTTGGGGTGATAAGCGTACCCTTTACGATTTTCTTGGCTGGCACCGTGGTAGCGAAAGGTTCGCGGAACTTTGGTTCGGCACCCACCCTAAAGGGCAGAGCAGTATATCAAACGGTATTCCACTCATCACGATGGTTTCTAACCCTACTGGCTTTATGAAGCCAGTCAGTTCTGGCTTCCTAGATTATATTGGCCTTCCCTACCTGGTTAAGTTTTTGGCGCCAGCCGTGCCGCTCTCCGTACAGGTACATCCTTCTAAAACTCAGGCCATGGCAGGCTATAGTAAAGAGGAAATGCTACACATTCCGCTTAATGATCCTACTCGTATTTTTAAAGACCGGAATCATAAGCCAGAGCTTTTAGTTGCGCTCTCTGACTGGGAAGCGCTGGTCGGAATAACCTCTGAAACTGAGGTTGCAGAGTTCTTGACTGCCTTGGACACGCGTCATGCTCGCGTAGCGCTAGTTGATATTGAAAGAATTGGTTTAGCCGAGTATCTGCGAAGCGTGCTCACTGGCGAAGTGAGTATCTCTGCGTTTGCGATTGCTGAAACAGTTGCTCGCTGCGGTGAGCTCGCCGGTTCTGCTGTTTGTGACAGAGTGCAGAAGCGTGCGCAGCTGATTTTACGTTTACATCAGCATTTTCCAAATGACATTGGTTTACTCTTAGCGTTGGCTATGAATCATGTAAAGCTATCTGCTGGTGAAGCAATGTTTGTTCCGGTGGGAACTCTGCATGCTTACTTGTCTGGCATTGGGTTCGAAGTTATGGCATCTTCAGATAATGTTTTGCGTGCTGGTTTGACGAAGAAACATGTTGATCCGCAGGGTTTAGCGTCCTGTGCTAATTTCCACAGCGAAGATCCGGCGATTATTACTCCAGTGGCACAGCAGCTTCAAGGGGTGTCAGTGGTGCAGTATGCGGTGCCGGTAGCTGACTTTGGGGTGGAGATTTTTTCTTTCGAGGGCGGGCAAGTTGCGCTTACGAATACGTTGAATGAGCTTTTAGTTTGTTTAGAAGGCTCGGTAGAGATTGATACTCACGTGCAGAATCTTTGTTTACAGAAAGGCGAAGTTGCCTTCTTGACTGAGAATAGCCGGGTATTAGTCACTGGTGAGGGTAAGGTAGCCCACGTTAAAGGAGTTTAACTTGAAAGAATCCTAATACTATTAGATGATTACTCTCAGAAGAAAATAGCTAATAATATTAGGTAATGATTTTGAGTACGACTTACACACATAACGACTATACTTCACTAGCCGTAGACTTAATCCACCACGTACACGTCCTCAACAAGTACGGATTCAACCAAAAGTTTGCTGAATCCCAACGTGGTGAAGGCATGGTGTTAGGCTACCTAATGCATCAAGACCAGGCAGTAACGCCCTCGGAAATAGCACAACACGCCAACCTAACCAGCGCGCGAATAGCCACCATCTTGAAAACCCTAGAAAAGAAAGCCCTGATTACTCGCACCACCGACCCCAGCGACCAACGACGCTGCCTGGTAGAACTCACCACAACCGGATGCGAAGCTGCCAAAGAATTCCATGCCTCGGTAATGCACTACATTGAAAAAATGCTCGCCAGCATCGGCATTAACGATGCCACCGAATACGTGAGAATCCTTGGGAAACTAGCCCGCAGTACCCAAGCCAACTACCAGGAGGAAAAACAATGAGAAGCCTACTAAAACGCCTCAACCAAAATCAGCGAGCAAGTCTCACCCTGGTAGTCGGACTTATCATCTGCCAAGTCTGGTTCGACCTAAAAATCCCAGACTATATGGCTGATATCGCGATCCTCACTCAAACACCCGGAAATCACCTGGAAGAAATCTGGCGTATCGGCGCACTCATGCTACTTTGTGCACTCGGAAGCATATTATCTTCGCTTAGCTCCGCCTACATAGTAGAACGCACTGCCGCTGGCTTCTCCCGGTCTCTGCGCCACGACCTATTCACCCGCGTAAACTCCTTTAGTGCTGCAGAAATCAACAAATTCTCAACAGCCAGCCTGATCACCCGCTCCACCAATGACGTCTCTCAAGTGCAGATGCTAATTTCCTCAGCCGTATGGTCGTTGGTACGCGGGCCAGTTATGGTAATTCTCGCCGTTACCAAAATCGCTGGGAAAGGTGACGCCTGGCTAACGGTAACCGCTCTCGCAGTCTTTACCATGGCTGCACTATTGGGACTAATGCTACGTCTAGTAATTCCGCGTTTTAAACAAATGCAAGAATTCACCGACGACATTTCAAGAGTTACTCGTGAACACCTCGTCGGGCTACCAGTAGTACATGCTACCAACTCCCAAAAACGTGAAGAAGAAAAATTTGCGCTTACCAACCAACGACTCACTTCAGCAACTCGCTTCACAGGACTGAGCTTTTCAACTATATTCCCAATGATTTTTACCACCGTCAGCCTACTGACTGTAGCCATCTACTGGGTTGGTGCCCAGCTCATTGACGGAGCAACAGAACCAGAGAAACTACAAATATTCTCAGATATGGTCGTATTCTCAAACTACACTATGCAAATCATGATGGCATTCATGGTGATGTCCATGGTGCTATTCATTTACCCACGTGCTTCTGTAGCTGCCGGACGTATCAAAGAAGTATTAGAAACCGAACCAAGTATTGCAGATACTCCTGCAGGCACCGCGCAGAAGCAGCCAATCCAGGCAGGGGAAATTGAATTTCGTAACGTCACTTTCCGATTCCCCGACGCCAGCGAAGATGCGTTAGAGAACATTAACCTCCAGATTCTGCCTGGCCAAACCGTAGGCATTATCGGAGCAACCGGAAGCGGAAAAACTTCACTAGTAAACCTAATTGCACGTTTCTATGACACCACCGGCGGACAAGTCCTCATCGATGGTCAAAACGTTAAAGATCTAGCTTTAGAAGAACTCTATGAGAAACTCGGCTACGTCACCCAGCAGGCAGTCCTATTTAAAGGAACTATCGCCTCAAACGTTAGCTACGGTATCAAAAATACTCAAACCCAGGAAGAAACCGAAAAGCGTATTTACAACGCCCTCGAAATAGCACAAGTAAGTGACTTCGTTAGTAGCCAAGCTGACGGAATCGAAACTGAAATCGCACAAGCTGGTAAAAACGTATCAGGTGGGCAAAAACAACGCCTCGCCATTGCCCGCGCAATCGCGAAGCAGCCACAAATCCTCATTTTTGATGACTCATTCTCAGCTTTGGACTACCGTACCGACCGACAGGTACGAAATGAACTCAAAAAACACACCGCAGATGTGACGACACTGATTGTGGCACAACGCGTCGGCTCAATCCGAGACGCAGACCAAATCATTGTCATGGATAACGGGCACATTGTGGGGCAAGGAACCCACCAAGAACTAATGCACACCTGCGACGTTTATCAAGAAATTGCGAACTCGCAGCTCAGCGTCGCAGAACTGGAAGGGGAATAGAATGGCCGGCCCTCATTCACGTATGCCAGAAAAAGCAAAAAACCTTGGTCCAGCACTGCGAAAACTGGCGAAAGACTCTAAACGCTTCACGCCCATAATTGTAGTTGCGATTACCGGCACCTCAATTGCGACTCTATTCACCGCGCTGGCACCTGGGTATTTTAAGCAGCTGACGGACCTGATGCTCGCCGGTTTTAAAACCGGTATTGATTTTCAAGCAGTCAATAAGATTCTGCTGATCCTATTGGGAATTTACCTGCTGAATATGGTTTTTACTCAAGTTGAAGGAGTCCTTTTAACGGAGATTTCCCAACGAATCGGTAAGGATCTGCGTCGCCGTATTTCGGAAAAGATCAACCGCCTGCCTTTTAAGTTCTTTGATAACGCTACTTACGGTGACATTATCAGTCGCGTAGCAAATGATGTAGACGCGATTGCGCAGACGCTGAACCAAAGCCTGGGGAATCTTTTCTTTTCGGTAGTAATGTTTATTTCCGTGCTGGTGCTGATGTTCTACACCTCCTGGATCCTGGCGTTGGTAGCGTTAGGTTCGGTAGCGATTGGGATGAGTCTTACCACTGTGATAATGAAAAAATCGCGTAAGTATTTTGTGGCGCAGCAGAAACTATTGGGCGAGATTAACGGGCATATTGAAGAAGTTTTCTCAAACCACCAGGTAGTTAAGGTGTATAACGGTTTCGGAAAGGAATTAGAAAAATTTAGGGCCGCTAACGATAACTTGTACAACGCAGCTTGGAAGGCGGGTTGGGTGTCTTCGTTGATGATGCCAATCATGCGTTTTATGGGAAACCTTGGGTATTTATCGGTGGCAGTTGCTGGTGGTATTTTAGTTTTCTATGGGCAGATTACCTTCGGTGTGATTGTTGCTTTCACTCTTTACTTGCGTATGTTGAACGAGCCTTTGCAGCAGTTTGCGCAGGCTGCTGCTAATTTGCAGCGTACAGGTGCTGCTACGGAACGCATTTTTGAATTTTTAGAAGCGGAAGAGATTTTGCCTGATGGGATTTCTTCCGAGGGCGTTCCTTACCAGTTACAGTCTTTAGGAGCTGTAAAGGGGGCTGTGGAGTTTCGTAACGTTCATTTCGGCTATGAGCCGGGTAAAACGGTTATTAATAATTTCAGTGCATATGCTCACCCCGGGCAAAAGGTTGCGATCGTGGGGCCAACTGGTGCGGGTAAAACTACGCTGGTGAATCTGCTCATGCGTTTTTATGAGCTTGAGAGTGGACAGATTTTAGTTGACGGGGTGGATATTACCTACGTAAGTCGTAAGAACCTACGTGAGCAATTTTGCATGGTATTACAAGATACCTGGCTGTTTGCTGGTAGTGTCTATGAAAATGTTGCTTACGGTAGACCAACGGCAACTTTGGAAGAAGTTGAGGCTGCGTGTAAAACCGTAGGCATTGACCATTTTATTCAAGCCTTGCCGCAACGTTACCACACGGTCTTAGATGATAACACGCAGCTATCTGTGGGGCAGAAGCAGCTTCTCACTATTGCTCGGGCAATGGTGCAGGATGCGCCGATTTTAATTTTAGATGAGGCAACTTCTTCAGTGGATACCCGAACTGAATTGATCGTGCAAAAAGCGATGGATCAGTTAATGCGCGGACGTACTTCTTTTGTTATTGCTCATCGTTTATCGACAATTAAGAACGCGGACTTGATTCTGGTGATGAAAGACGGCGACATTTTAGAAAGCGGAAACCACTCTTGTCTATTAGCAAAGGGAGGATTTTATGCTGACCTATACAATAGCCAATTCACGTCGTAGAATTGGCGCTCTAGGCACTATTACTCATTAGGTTGATTTTTTTAATGAGATACTAGGAAGGCCTTGACCATAATCAGGAGAGATCTACTGTGACTACTGTTTTTCATTTTTTGGCTGACCAGCCTATTTTGACGCTGTTCCTGGTGCTCGGCGTTGGTATGGCATTTGGCCACGTTAAGCTTAAGGGCGTCAGCCTCGGTGCTGCCGCAGTTCTTTTCTTCGCAATCGGATTATCAGCTTGGGCGCAAGCTTACGAGATCGAAGTACGTATTCCACATGAACTAGGTATTCTTGGCCTCGCCATTTTTGCTTTCGCAATTGGTATAACTTCTGGTCCAAGTTTCTTCCACAATTTGAAGACGGCTCTGGGACCAATTTTCGCAATGCTTACGCTCTACGTTGTGGCTGCGGGCGCAGCCTATGGCGTAGGTAAATACGTTTTCAAGATGCCAATCGCACTGATTGCAGGTACTTTTGCGGGTGCAACCACTAACACTCCAGCTTTGCACGCTGCTCAGCATGCATCTGGCGACCCGGGTACTGCCACTGTCGGCTACGCAGTTGCGTACCTATTCGGCGTGATTGGCATGCTGATTGCTTCGCTGGCTGCTCTAGCATACGGCAAGTACGATACTGACAAGCCATCTGAAGTAAGCAACCGCACTATCCGCGTTGAACGTACGGACAGCCCAACTGTCGCTTCCCTTTACGAACTGGCAGATAAGAAAGTGACGTTCTCTCGTCTGCGTCGCGGTGAAACCGGACCAATCTTTACTCCAGCGATGGAAGACACCTTGGATAAAGATGACTTGATCACCATTGTTGGCCCACACGAAAAAATCACGGTTCTGGCAAACGAACTGGGACATGCATCCACTCACTCTCTGATTGCTGACCGTCGCTTCCTAGACTTCCGTCGTATTACGGTTTCTGATCCAAAGATCGCTGGCCGTACCATTGAATCTTTGGACTTGGATATTAAGTTCAATGCAACCGTATCCCGTGTTCGTCGTGGTGACATTGATTTAGTCGCTGAACCAACCACTGTACTGCAACAGGGTGACCGTGTTCGTGTTGTTGCTCCAACCCACACTATGAAGGAAGTTACCAAATTCTTTGGGGACTCCGCGCGTGGCTTGACAGACATCAACCCGATTGCCATGGGCTTGGGAATGACTCTGGGTGTGCTTTTGGGTGAACTTCCAATTTTGACTCCAACTGGCGAATACTTCTCTATCGGTTCCGCAGCAGGTACTCTGATCGTTGGTTTGATCTTTGGCAAGATTGGTCGTATCGGTAAGCTGGTAACCACTATTCCATCTTCTGCAGCTGCAGTATTAGCTGAGTTTGGTCTGTTGGTTTTCTTGGCAATGGCTGGTACTACCGCGGGCGGTCAGATTGCAGAAGCCTTTACCGGTGGCAAGTGGGTACAGATCCTACTTCTAGGTATGCTAGTAACTACCATCATGGCAACTGGTCTGTACGTTACTATGCGTTGGGTATTTAAGATGGGTGGCACTAAAACCGCAGGTATCCTGGGTGGTGCACAGACTCAGCCGGCAGTTCTGGCTTTCGCAAATGCGCGTACCGGAGCTGATCCTCGTGTAGCTTTGGGCTACGCACTGGTTTACCCAGCTGCGATGATTGGTAAGATTTTGGTAGCGCAGATCCTGGGTGGTCTGTAAAACCTAGGGTTTTAAAACAAATAGGGTGGGACTTCAGTGCAAGTCCCACCCTATTTGTTTTAAACATACGAAATAAGATCTGTATCTTTTGGTTACGTGGGTGTATGTGTTTACGTGTTAAAGAAGCAGAATATAGAAAACTGGCGCGTGGTATTTCACCACACGCCAGTTAATCTTGATTATTCTTGTGCAAGTTAATCCAGCAGTAATGCGTTAGTTACTTAGTTACGGTGCATTATCCTTTTTGGTAGGTTGTTACACCGAAACTAATTTTCAAAAGGCTAACGGACAGTGTGTATGGACTCCGGAGACAGCTTAGCGGCACGTAGATTAACTTGATCGAATGCCCAACCACGGTCGGTAAGAATGCGAGCCAATCCTAAACCAGCGCCGATAGCTAAGATCACGAATGTAACTTCCATAACGGATGCCATAGCAGTTTCGAAACTACCTTGGTTCAATGCCGTGATAGCGCGGTAGAATGGCACACCAGGAATCATGATGACCACAGCGGGAACGGATAAGGAAACACGTGAGAAGTAAGTCTGTGCAGCGATAGCGGAAGCTACCAGACCAACTAGCAGGGCAGTGAGCGCCACCAGACCCTGGTTTGGTAGTCCAAAGTGAACTAGCAGAATCCGGATTGGGTTAAGAATCGCCCCTACTAAACCAGCCGTGAACGCAACCTTTAGTGGGGAGTTAAATAGAATTGCGAAGCAGAACGCTGCTATCCAAGTAGCGCAAGCATTCATTACGAATAGTAGTACCAGGTTGGAAGGGACGTGCACAGTTGGTTCCACCGACCAATTTGTAACGCTTACTACCGCCCAAGTTGCTACGCCAGCTGAAACCATCAGAGTCATTACGTAGAATCCACGTGCAATGCCCGCCAGCATATCTAGACGAACCAGGTCAAGGATGGAAGTAACCAGTGGGAAACCTGGGACGAGGTAAAGAATCGTGGAAATAACGCCAGACTGGTGGGAACTGTCAATGATAGTAGTTTGGAGTAGGACAGAGACGACTGCGATGTAGAAGCTGGTGGAAAGTACTGCGCAGGCTAACCAGGTAGCGACATGGTTGAAGCGTTTACCTAAGAGGATGGAACGCAAATATTGACCAATGAAAGCTGCGAAGAGAACTACGGAGCATTCAACAACGCCGCCTTTGTTTAAAAAAGCGAATCCCGCACATCCGAAACCTGACGCGAGAGCCAGTTGTAGGCGGGAATACAGGTGAGGCTTGGCAGCGATCTCATCGAGTTTTCGGTCGAGATCTTCCACAATCATGCCGGGTTGTAGATCGCGGAGGAAGACTCGCAAGGCATCTATGCGGTCAGCGTTTACGCCAACGATGCGTTGTTCCACGATTTCAGTGCGGAATGTGCCTGAGGTATGCGCGGTAAGAGCAAGTTCAGTAAGACCTACCTGAGATTGAACTTTTTCAATGCCGACTGCTGCGGCTAAGCGAGCCATAGCGGTTTTTACGCGGTATGCGCCAGCTCCGGCAGCCATTAGTAGCGTGCCGAGTTTAATTACGAGGTTAGTTTGTGCAATCAGGCGGTCTGCTGCCGCTTGTCGTTCAGCAAGTTCAGTTTGACTTGCAGAGAACTGGGCTAAGCGGTCGTGAAACTCTTTATCGGTTAAGTGTGAAGCCGTGTTTTCTGCAGGGGATACAACAGGAGTATTAGCTTGGCTAGGGTTATTACGCTTTAGCGAATCAATAATTTTCTTTAACACGGAAATAATTTTATGACTGGGCAACGACGCTTAAAAGCATGCCTATATGGTTTGTGAGGAAAGAGACGAGCTGGTATCGAAAAGCGCTATAGGGTTTTGTTTATGAGGAATGCTCTATTGATGATTGGAGGGAAGATATCCAAAATAAGAGACAGCTTTCAGAAAATAAATGTGGTGCGTATAATAATTTATTATGAGTCTAAACAGCGTAGTCATTATTAACGCCGTGGTCATTGTGTCATGGCGTGTGAGTTCTGCTGTTTGAAAATAGGTGAATCACACGCCAGGCCCTTTCGAAGCTAGAAGCATCCGAAAGGGGTTTTTTATAGTCAAAATAAGCACTGGCAGAATGGACACAGACATGAAAAAACCGGCGAATACTGAAGAAACCCTACAAGCCGCTCCCGAACGTATAACCGGAGCGCAAGCGATTATCCGTACATTAGAAAACCTGGGGGTAACTGACGTATTTGGAATGCCCGGTGGCGCTATCCTCCCCACCTACGATCCGTTAATGGAATCAAACCTACGCCACATTCTGATTCGCCATGAACAAGGAGCTGGACACGCAGCAGAAGGCTATGCAATCTCAACTGGGAAAATTGGGTGTGCCATCGTAACTTCAGGACCTGGAGCAACCAACACTCTCACCGCCCTAGCTGACGCAAACTTGGACTCCGTACCAATCGTGGTTATATCTGGTCAGGTTGCTACGAATTTCATAGGTACCGACGCATTCCAAGAAGCCGATGTGATTGGAGCTGCTATGCCAATCACAAAGCACGGGTTCATAGTCCGTGAAGCAAAAGACATTCCAGCACGAATCGTAGAAGCCTTTCACTTAGCAAATACCGGTCGCCCAGGCCCGATCCTAGTAGACATCACCAAGTCAGCGCAAAATGAAATGCTTGACTTCGTATGGCCACCCGTAATGGACTTGCCGGGTTACTCCCCAGCCCACGAACCCAAAGAAGACGAAGTAGTAGCAGCTGCTACACTCATCGCACAATCACAAAAACCAGTGTTTTACGTTGGTGGAGGACTGGTACGTGCACAGGCAGCGCACCTCTTAAAAGACCTGGTAGCAATCACCGATATTCCAGTCGTTACAACACTACCAGCCCGAGGCGCATTCCCAGACACCGACCCACATCATCTAGGGATGCCAGGCATGCACGGCAGTGTCCCAGCTGTTGGAGCGCTACAACGTGCAGACCTAGTAATCTCCCTCGGTGCTCGTTTTGACGACCGAGTAACCGGTAACCTCGACTCCTTCGCTACCCGCGCGAAAGTAATCCACGTAGATATTGACCCAGCAGAAATCTCGAAACTACGCCATGCAGATGCTCCAATAGTTGGACACCTGCTACCAGTTCTAGAATCCCTAAAACAGCAAATCCCACTCGCCTATAAAGAACACGGCAAACCAAACCTAGACAATTGGTGGAGTTTCCTTAACAAACTCAAAGCAGACTACCCATTGGGATGGGCAGAACCCACAGACGGAATGCTCGCCCCACAATACGTCATCAAACGAATCTCTGACCTGACCGGGCCAGAAGCCATCTACGTAACCGGTGTCGGCCAACACCAAATGTGGAGTGCCCAATTCATCGAATTTGGAAACCCCGGATCATTCGTATCCTCATCCGGACTTGGAACCATGGGCTATTGCATACCTGCAGCTATGGGAGCCCAAGTTGGCAACCCAGGTACGAAAGTTTGGGCAATTGATGGTGACGGATCATTCCAGATGACGAACCAAGAATTAGCTACCTGTGTAATCAATAACATTCCTATCAAAGTAGCTCTCATAAATAACTCGGTACTAGGTATGGTAAGGCAGTGGCAAACGTTGTTCTACAACAGTCGCTACTCAAACACCGTACTATCTACACCAGGCCAAGAAGTACCAAACTTCTTAAAATTAGCAGAAGCATACGGAATTGAAGGAAAACGGGTATACACTGAAGCAGAAGCAGATGAAGCGATCAAGTGGGCGCTCAGCGTGAACGACCGTCCAGTGTTCATAGACTTCCGCGTATCTAAGGACTCACAAGTATGGCCAATGGTTGCAGCAGGAGTCTCAAACGACGCAATCCAGTACGCTCGCGGTATTGCACCAGAATGGGATGAGGAGATCTAAAATGCCTGCAAAACACGCACTTTCCGTCCTCGTAGAAAATAAGCCCGGCGTACTCACCCGCGTAACAGCTCTGTTCGCCCGACGGTCTTTCAACATCGTGTCTCTTGCTGTGGGAGAAACAGAACATCCTAAAGTGTCACGTATTACTTTAGTAGTTGAAGCTAGCGACAACGAAGTAGAACAAATCGTAAAACAGCTCAATAAGCTCATAAACGTGCTAAAAATCGTCGACCTTTCAGAAATTCCCGCTGTACAACGGCGCCTAATGATGATTAAAGTACGAGCCGACGAAAGTCGCCGTACCGGGGTCCTACAAATCGTGGAACTATTCCGCGCACATGTAGTTGATGTTTCCCCTGAATCCGTAGTCATCGAATCTATCGGAAACGAAGAAAAACTTAATGCCCTGCTGGGAGCTCTCTCTCCGTATGGTTTAATCGAAATTGTCCAATCCGGTTCAGTGGCAATCAGCCGTGGACCAGAAGCCATCCTGGATCAACTAAAAGGAGAATAATCATGGCTGAAATGTTTTACGATGACGACGCAGATTTGTCACTAATTCAAAATAAGAAAGTTGCCATTATCGGCTACGGTTCACAAGGGCACGCACATGCGCTTAACCTACGCGATTCCGGAGTACAGGTAGTAGTAGGTTTGCGTGAAGGCTCCACTTCTTGGAATAAAGCAGCAGAACAAGGGTTGGAAGTAGCGCCAATCGCCCAGGCAGTTGCCAGTGCAGACATAGTTATGATCCTCACCCCAGACCAGGTGCAACGCCACGTTTATGCTTCTGAGATTGCTCCAAACCTCAAAGCAGACGCAGCTTTGTTTTTCGCACACGGTTTTAATATCCGTTTCGGATACATCAGCCCGGATGCTTCCCATGACATTTGCATGGTAGCGCCAAAAGGTCCAGGACACACGGTACGTCGCCAGTATGAGGAAGGTCGTGGCGTGCCAGCAATCGTAGCAGTTGAAAATGATGCTTCTGGTTCTGCTTGGGATCTGGCACTCTCTTACGCAAAGGCAGTAGGTGCAACTCGTGCGGGCGTAGTAAAGACCACTTTCAACGAGGAAACTGAAACTGACCTGTTCGGTGAACAAGCAGTTCTTTGCGGCGGTGTTTCCCAACTAATCCAGTACGGTTTTGAAACCCTGGTGGAAGCCGGCTACCAGCCAGAGATCGCTTACTTCGAAGTCTGTCACGAACTGAAACTCATCGTAGATCTGATTAACGAGGGCGGTTTGGCAAAGCAACGTTGGTCATGCTCTGACACTGCAGAATACGGAGACTACGTATCCGGCCCACGAGTAATCACCCCAGACGTAAAAGACCACATGAAGGACGTTTTGGCAGACATTCAGTCCGGTGCTTTCGCAAAGCGTTTCATCGACGACCAGGATGCTGGCGCTCCAGAATTCCTGGCACTGCGTGCTAAAGGCGAATCCCACCCAATTGAAGCCACCGGTCAGGCTCTGCGAAAGAGTTTCGGCTGGTCTTCACGCGACGAAGACTACACTGACGGTTCCGCAGCGCGCTGAAACTAACCCATGAGAGTTCGCCCTTCCTAATCCTTTAAAGTAGACGGAAGGGCGAACTTCATAATACGAAGAACGCTAAAAATCCGCCCTCGAAAATGATTATGGGCTTTTGTAAAACAGGTTCGGAAAGGACGTAGATGAGTACTCAACCAACCCGTAGTTACCTGGAAGAACTGGGGAATCAGTCGGTTCCAGTTGCCACAGAAATTGCCGGTCGTTTTAAACCAACGGTACATCCTAATCCCACACCTTTGGAAGCTAAAATAAAAATCCTAAAAGATTTAAAGTTTGGTCAAATGTTTAGTGACTACATGGCTCGGGCAGTGTGGACCCCTGAGACCGGATGGACACAAAAAGTCATTCAACCTTACGGTCCAATCCAGCTTTCCCCAGCGGCAGCAGTGCTACACTACGGGCAAGAAGTCTTTGAAGGATTAAAAGCCTACCGTCATGCGGATGGATCAATCTGGAGTTTTCGACCAGGGTTTAACGCCGCGCGTTTCAACGCCTCTGCGCGGCGAATGGCAATGCCTGAACTGCCAGTTGAAGACTTCCTCAGCTCTATTATCGACACAGTGCGTGCAGATCCCACTTGGGTTCCTGAAACTAATGGATCTTCACTTTACCTACGCCCGTTCATGTTCGCTTCAGAAGCATTTTTAGGTGTTCACTCTGCAAAAGAAATTACTTACCTAATGATTGCTTCCCCAGTGGGACCATATTTTGCTTCTGGGTTAAAGCCAGTGAAAATCTGGGTTAGCACAGAATATCACCGGGCTGCACCAGGTGGAACGGGAGCGGCGAAAACCGCTGGAAATTATGCGGCATCGTTACTTCCACAACAGGAAGCTGCATCACGTGGATACGATCAAGTGTGCTACCTAGACGTAATAGAAAATCGTTTCTTAGAAGAGTTAGGTGGGATGAACGTATTCGCTGTACGCAACGACGGAAGCATACTAACACCTGCAGTTACAGGCACGATTTTAGAAGGCGGTACGCGTTCTTCGATTATTACGTTGCTACACGATTCAGGTAGGGAAGTTTTTGAAACGCAGATTGCGGTGGACGACCTGGTTAAGTGGATTCAAACTGGAGAAGTGACTGAAATGTTTGCCTGTGGTACGGCTGCAGTAGTTACTCCTATAGGTGAACTAGGTGGAGAAAATTTTAAGGCGCGCCCAAAGGGCGGGGAAGTTACTCAGTGGATTTACGATGAACTAACTGGAATCCAAAACGGGACTCGACCTGATAAGTATGGTTGGTTGTATCGTTTAGTGTAGCCCCGTACAGGGTAATGCGGATTGCAGATAGGAAACGCCTGCCAGTTTAGGATAAACCAAGGAACTGGCAGGCGAAACTTTAGTTAAGTCGCTGGATTTGTGAAATATCGCGTGCGGCCCCTGATGAAGCAGAAGTTGCAGTTAAAGCATATAACTGCAACGACGCAGATACCTGGCGGTTACGTGTTAAAGGTGTCCACGGGCGCTCACGCTGTAACTGGGTTTGTCGACGAGCCTCTAAGACTTCATCCGATACATCTAAATGCAATAGGCGTTGCTGTACGTCAATTACGATGCGGTCTCCGTTTTCAATTAGGCCAATCACGCCTCCAGCTGCTGCTTCAGGGGAAATATGTCCCACAGAAATACCTGAAGTGCCGCCAGAGAAACGACCATCAGTGATCAGAGCAACTTCCTTACCTAAGCCACGACCTTTTATGAAGGAAGTGGGGTAAAGCATTTCCTGCATGCCGGGACCACCAGAGGGGCCTTCGTAGCGGATAACTACGACGTGTCCGGCTTGGACAGTTTTATCTAAAATCTTTTCAATGGCTTCTTCTTGAGACTCAAAAACTATTGCTTCACCTTCAAAATGAAAGAGGGAAGGATCAATACCAGCAGCTTTAATGATTGCGCCATCTGCAGCTAGGTTGCCGTGCAGAACGGTTAAGCCACCATTTTGGGTGTACGCGTGTGCTACATCGCGGATACAACCTCTTGTAGCGTCAGTATCTAAAGTGGACCAACGATTGTCAGTAGAGAATGCTTCCGTAGTGCGTTTATTACCAGGGGCAGCGTGGAATAAGTCCAGGGCTTTTTCGGTAGCTTGCCCTCCGCGAATATCCCAGTCGTCCAACCAGGAACGCAGGTCCCTAGAATGGATGGAACGAACAGTATGGCGAAGTAGCCCACCTCGGTCCAGTTCGCCTAATAACGCGGGTACACCACCTGCACGGTGTACATCTTCCATATGATAGTCATTGTGGTTTGGAGCTACTTTTGATAGGCATGGAACGGTGTCGCCTAATGCGCCAATATCGTCAATGTTGAAATCTATGCCTGCTTCCACTGCGGCTGCCAGTAGGTGTAGGACTGTGTTAGAAGATCCTCCCATTGCCATGTCAAGAGTCATAGCGTTGTAGAAAGCGTCTTTGGAGGCAATCGAACGGGGCAGGACACTCTTATCCTCATGCTGATAGTAGTCGCGTGCCAGTTGCATGACTACGCGCCCGGCTTCTTCAAATAGTGCTTCGCGTGATTTATGGGTGGCCAGGGTTGAGCCGTTACCCGGCAGGGATAGCCCCAGGGCTTCGGTTAAACAGTTCATGGAGTTCGCGGTGAACATGCCTGAGCAGGCTCCGCAGGTGGGGCAGGCTGCTTTTTCGAGGGCGGAGATGGCCGCGTCAGAGATTGAATCATCAGCTGTGGCGTTCATAACTGTAACTAGGTTGCCACGTCCATGTTCGGATGGGCCGACGATCAGGCTAGGGTCAATATTTTTACCGGCTTCCATTGGCCCGCCAGAGACAAATACTGTCGGAATGTTTAGGCGTAGTGCGGCGAGCAACATACCTGGGGTGATTTTGTCACAGTTTGAGATACAGACCAGGGCATCAGCACAGTGGGCGCGCACCATGTACTCTACTGCGTCTGCAATGATTTCACGGCTGGGTAGGGAATATAGCATTCCCTCATGTCCCATGGCGATACCGTCATCTACGGCAATGGTATTGAATTCTTTGGAAACCCCACCGTTTTCAGTGATGGTTGCGGCGACGATTTTACCCATGTCACGCAGGTGCACGTGTCCGGGGACAAACTGGGTGAAAGAGTTAGCGATTGCTACGATTGGTTTGCCGAAGTCATCATCGCCCATGCCGGTAGCCCGCCAAAGCGCGCGAGCTCCAGCCATGTTACGACCACTGGTGGAGGTAGCTGAACGCAGGGGGATAGGCATGGAATAACTCCTTAAAACTGTAGTTTAATAATGGCTGAACTGGCCAAAATATGCTTAATCTTATCTTATTAATGAAAGATGACTAATGAGTATCTCATACAATGGCGATTGACGCTGTGAGTAGGCGCGTAAGATGAAGGGCATGGATAGAGATAACACTTTACTATCTGAAGTTGTGTGTTAGTACTGAAACTGTATTGCAGGATGCTGTTTTAACGAAGAAGAATTGAGAAGGAGTTTTGCTTCGTATCGGGCCAGGCGAGCCGGATCAAAGATACAGTTGATCTAATAAAAACTTTGGAATGTGTGCACTTTTGCTTCTAGAGTTTTCCGTAGTTATAGAAGATGCTCTCATTTGAGCTTTCCAATACATGGGCGTTACTGGGGTCCGGGTCAGAGCAACCTAGATAGACCCGTGGAATTATTAGATTATAGGTGCAATGCATGACGCACATTATCGAAGGTATGGGTACTTTGTAAAGAAGCGTGATACTGAACTTGTGAATAACATTATAATTGACATTATTGCGGGTAAGTATCGTGCAGTCATTTAGCCTAATGCACTAACGGATTAGCTGTTTTACGCCAAACGGAACTTATTTGCCCAACCACCTTAGGAGATTCTAAATGATTTATATAAAAGGGGAACCGAAAAATCATTTGGTGTTTTCTAAAAAGCTAAAACCATTAGCTTAATCGCTATGGTATTAGCATTTGGCGCCCTAGTAATAGTGATCTTCCACCGGCTAGTGGGGGATCACTGGTGCTGTGTAGTTTACCGTTAAGTGCAGGGGCTGCGATACTGGGAACTGGAAACGCCTGTGGGGTATTTTGCCATAGGAATGCTACTTTGAGTATTTCCCGTCGCACTTATTCTGCTCTTAGGGGTCTGATATAAGTATCCCCTGGCTGGTGCTTGCAAAGAATTTTTAGCGCCAGCCAGGGGATTTTAATCACTTACCGTAAACCTCACGCAAAGCTGGTGCAACAACTTCGCCCAGTATCTGGATCTGTTCCAAAACCATGTCTACAGGCTGACCAGCGTGGTCAATCAGGAACAGTAGACGCTTAACATCACCGTAGTGATCCTTCATCTTCGCGTAGCGATCGATTACCATTTCTGGAGTGCCCACGGTCAGTGGGGTAGCCTGTTCAAAGCTTTCCAAAGATGGACCGTGACCGTAAACAGGAGCGTTATCAAAGAATGGGCGGAAAATACGCTTTGCTTCAGCTTCAGTATCAGCCATGTAAACCTGACCACCAATACCCACGATAGCGTCTTCCTTAGCGCCGTGGCCGTAAGCTTCCCAGCGTTCACGGTAGAGGTTAATTAGGGAAGCAGTATGTTCCATGTTCCAGAAAATGTTGTTATGGAAGAAACCATCCTTGTAACGAGCAGCTAAGTCAGCGGTTTCAACAGAACGAATGGAACCATGCCACACGAAAGGCGCCTTGCCGTTAAGCGGGCGAGGAGTAGAAGTGAAGTTAACCAGTGGAGTACGGAACTTACCTTCCCAATTAACTACATCTTCATGCCATAGGCGGTGTAGCAAACCATAGTTTTCTTCTGCCAATTCCAAGCCATCAAACGGGCTCTTGCCAAACCAAGGGTAAACAGCAGTGGTGTTGCCACGACCTAGCATCACAGAAACACGGTCGCCTGCCATGTGCTGTAGCATCGCGAAATCTTCAGCAATTTTTACAGGGTCATTAGTAGTAATCAAAGTGGTTGCAGTAGTCAGATGCAGTTTAGTGGTCTGACCAGCAATGAAACCAAGCGTGGTAGTTGGAGAGGAAGAGAAGAAAGGTAGGTTGTGGTGTTCACCTAAACCGAAAGTATCCAGGCCAGCTGCTTCAGTTGCCTTAGCGATCTGCACGATTTCTTGAATACGCTGTGCTTCATCAGCTGGTTCGTTAGTCACTGGGTTAGTGGTTAAGTCGGATACTGAAAATACGCCGATTTCCATTTTATTAGTCCTTTCGAAGGTTTATTTTCTCTACAAGGAGAGGTTGGCTCTGATTCTAGTACGATTAAACAAGTAGTGCATAGTTGAAAGTAGGATAATAGCGGAATGTGTTTCACTGCATTAAAAGAGGAATTGAAGTGGACTTTTACGTTACCAATGACTTGGTTACAAGGGGTGCTTATAAACTTGGTTTTAGCAGGAGTCTATCGTTTATTTTGGACTCTGGAAGCAAACCCTAAATATGACACGGTTTTACTTTACACAGTTTATTTTGCAACTTTCATAATGGCAGACGTAACTACTACTAATATTTTTGGTGCAGATTTAGAGCGAACCTGGCGTAAACTTCAACAAGGCGAATCCTTCAGAGCGATTTTAATGCGTAAAAATGTTATACAGTTTTTAGTTATTATTCTGCCGTTTTTACTAATTACTTATGCCTGGACAGAATACTTATATGTAGATGCGCAACTGCTGCGAACTATTCCCGGTATTTTATACCCGATGCTACTTTTCTTAGGAATAGGAAATCTAATATCAGTTCTATACGTAGTACCTGCAGTAGGGTTGCAATGGCACTTAAAAAACTTATTTAACATTCGTAAACAAATACCAGTAGTAGTTGCTTATCTGATTCCGTTCGTGCTTTATGCAGTATGGGTTTTTACTGATCTACCCGGCTGGCTAAATCAGATTCTACGTGCGTTGGGAAGTGACATAATGGTTCTCCCTGCAGAGTCAGCTACACTGCTAGTAGTTAGTTCGTTTGTAGCCTATGGGGTTTTAACCTCTCTAGCGGTTGCCCTACACCGTCGGTTCGGATTAGTAATCTGGGGCGAATTTTCCAAAGGCGTCTGAAAACATCAAAGCCGAGGTCCAAACACAGCATTGCCAATCCTGATGCGAGTGCTGCCTTCCGCAATGGCTAATTCAAAATCAGAGCTCATCCCCATTGAAAGATTAATTGCTTTTTTTAGCGAAGGGTGCTTTATAGCCTCATCACGGATCGCGCGTAAGTTAGCGAAAGACTTCCCGATTAAAGCCTGATCAGTAGTGTGTGCGCCAATAGTCATGAACCCCGTGACTAATAAGCCAGGAAGGTCAGCTATTTCTAAAGCAGTTTCCAAAGCTACCTCAGGAACTAAACCTGATTTTGAAAGTTCGCGTGAAGTATTGACTTGAAGCATGATTGGGAGCTGCTCAGTAGGATCTAAACGTTGGCTCAGAGCCCGGGCCAACGCTAAAGAGTCCACAGACTCAATTTCATCAAAAACCCTCACAGCCGCATTAATTTTATTCCTCTGGAGATTCCCAATCAGAACGGAATGAAAACTAGAAAGCGGGCCATCACGAAGAATCGGGGTGGTCGCCTGCGCTTCCTGAACACGATTATGCGCCAGTAACGCCCGGCGTCCACTTGCTTCAAGAGCTAAACCAGCGTGTAAAGCTTCTGTTGCAGAACGCGTTTTAATTGCGATTTCCAGCTCAATTTCAGCGGCATGACGATGATTCATCTCTGCGCAAGCCTGGATTTTATCAAGAACTTCCGATACATTCTGGTAAATGTGAGCGAAATTTGGAGTCATATTAACCAGTATAAGAAGGAAGAAAAAGGAATGAAAAAAGCAAGGGAGCGTGATATGGTAAGGCATTGAAAATATAAAGTACAACGTGCCAGCAGAACGGAAAACCATGCGTAAAGTACATTACGTCGAAGAGCTAACCCCAGCAGAAACCTACGACATGGCGATGAGTATCGTAGCCCCACGCCTAGTTGCCTGGGTTTCAACATACAACTCTGACGAAAGCGTGAATATTGCACCATACGCAATGAGCGGAGTAGTGTCAATCAATCCTCTCATCGTTGAGTTTTGCTCCATCGGTAAAAAAGACACCTACTTTAACGCGATGGACCGTAAAGCCTTTGGATTCAACATTCCTTCACAACGCCATAAAGAACTAGTAATCACCAGTGCGAAACCATTAAAACGGAACGAATCTGAAGCTGAACAATGTGGCATCCACACACGTAAGGGCGAAAAAGTAGACGCGCCAGTAATCGAACTTACCCAAGCATCATTTGAATGCGAAGTAATCGATACTAAAGAAATCGGAGAATCCACCATCGTCTACGGAGCAGTTAAAGCTATTCACACCGCAGAAGGCCTGGTATCCCCAGAAGGCTTCGCAGACTTCGCACAACTCAACCCACTCACAAAACTAGGTGGAAACCAGTGGGGAACCACTGAGGCTTTCGTTTAAATTAGAGTTTTTTAGCCTCCGCTGGATTTGCTTAAAAGCGCCTGGTGGAGGCTATTTTATTACCGTGTCAGCGCGGATACAAAAGTGGGGTGGTGAGTGCTTTGCACTCACCACCCTTGAGCTAACTCAAACGGTTTTTTAGTTTGAATCAGTTATTGTGCTTGCGACGGGTAACAACGCCTGCAATACCAACCAGTCCCAGCAGACCAGCTAGAACAGCGAGTGCTGCGGCAGCGGTGCCGGTGTTAGCTAAACGTGGTGGTACTGCCACTGGGACAGTGGTAGCGACAGGGGTTTGTGCTTTTGCTGGGCGCTTGAGGATTTCTACGCCTACGCGAGCCAGTTCCTTACCCTTAACGTCAGTAACAACTATATGGTGTGCGCCAACTGGGAAGTCGGTTGGAACCTTCCAGCTGACAGTAGCCAGTACGGATCCGTCAGGTAGGGTGGTTAGAGCTTGCTTTCCCAGTTTCAGCGGGGAAGAATGCAGGTAGAAGATTACTTCTGTTTCCCCATTTGCTTTCGGCATGGTGAATGTGGCTTTAAGCTCTTCACCCCAGTAGTATTTAGCTGATTGGGTGCCAAGTACAATATCAGCCCAAACTGGTTCAGCTGGCTTGGTGCTTTCGTCCTTACCACCTTCAGGTTTAGAATCAGCACCCGGCTGGTTGCTGTCGCCAGGCTTGGTGTTGTCGCCGGGCTTTTCGCCACCGGGCTTGGTGTTGTCGCCAGGCTGGTTGTTTCCGTCATCTTTACCTTCGTCAGGCTTAGAACCATCACCTGGGGTAGCTCCGTTATCGCCAGCGTTATCTCCGGCGTTATCGCCACCGGGCTGTTCAGTGCCTGGGTTGTTGTCACCCTGGCCACCATTACCTGGAGCGTTAGGATCTTCCTTAGGATCTTCCGGTGCAGCTGGGATCTCTTCCAGTTCAAATACTTTATCCAGGAAACGATCTTCGCCGGTTACGACAACTTTTTGCTCTGGAGTAACAGTCTTATCCTTGTACTGCTTACCCTGTGGAGCAGCAGGCAGAGTGTAAGAAACTACCTGACCATCCGCAGTGGTTTCAACAGTGAATGGTACTTTTTGACCACCGGTAACCTGGAAAGAACCAGCTTCCTTAGCTTTCCATTCAATGGTTTTTGCTTGGCCGTCTTCCACTACAGGAGCGTTATCTCTGTCTTCGGTTAGAACTACCAAAGTGGGGTTCTTTTTCAGTTCGTCAACCAACTTAGAGAAAAGATTTGCAGCAGTAAAATCGCCTTCAAATTCGACATTATCCAAGACGATTACAGGATCATCTTCGCCAACCTTAACAACGCTTAAACTTGCAGTCTTATTTACTTCACGGCATTCAACTTCAGCAATACCATTTCCGAAGTTGTAAGTACATCCTTCGGGTGCTGCATTTGCTGCCTTCAGTGTAACTTGATTTCCAATGTAAGCAACATACTGATGATCATTGAGTGGTTCATTAGCTTTATCAACATTCTGGATAATCACATTAATAATTGCACTTTTACCATTGATTTGAAGAGTGCTTTGTCCACCATTAATAAGGATATTGCCTTCGCCAACAAGGTTACCAGGAATCTCGAAAACTCCATTGCGTGCCGCCATAGGCTTGCGAACATCAAGATTGGTACCAGTTTGAACCTGTACATTTTCAGTTAGAGTTGAAAGTGGACCTAAGACAAGGTTGCCTTCCAATAGGGAAAGGGCTGGAACGTCAATAATATCTGCCTCTACTGAACCACCCTGCATATTTACGCGGTTATTAGGCGCATCGGTGCCGATAATCTTATTAAAATTAGCGTTATGTAAATTTAGGATTACCTTATCTGCACTGTTTGGACCAAGAACAATGTCAGCTCCCTGTGGAAGCACAACATTGTCTTTTAAATTAACGGTAGCATCAATGTTTGTGGGTGAATTAGTATCTTCATCTGAAGTAATAACTCCAGCCAGCTGAGTATTCGCAGGTGAATTCTGAACAGTTACCTCTGCTTTATTACCCACACCATCCTTTTCTTTTACCGCACCGGTATAGATGGTAGGAGCATTAGAAGAAGTATTATTAACAGTAGTCACATTATCGAAAGTCAGCTTATGCCCATTGGCAAAAATACGGAATGCGCTATTTGATTCTGGACGTGACTCAAGTTGAATGTTCTTAAAAGTTACATCCTTAGTGATGTAAGTCTTCTTAGTTGAATCAGTACGAAGAACAAGCGTTCCCCCCTGAATGGTTACAGCCTTATCGATCTTAAGGTCGGTTCCCCCCTGACGAGTTACTGTTCCCTCGATTTGGATGACATCGCCGTCAGCAGCATTTTGAATAGCAGTATCCAAACTGCCGTATGCCTGTTCAACCGAAGATCCATCACCGCTACCGGAATCCTTAACAAAAATAGTTTTTCCGCCAGTAGCGTTTGCAACCCCAATCCCTGAGGACAGTCCCGCCAGGATCAGGGCAGTTGCTGAGAACAAAGAAAGCGTCCTCTTCATACTGGTTTCTCCTTGCATAATCGCCTAATAAAATCACTTACTCGCCTAAAACAACTTAAATAAGTTAGCTTTTTCAGTTTACCCTATGTGTTTTATCGATAAATAAATAATGACAAACTATCCTATACGCCTAAAGAACAAAGACAAAACTAAGACGAAAACTAACTACCAACATAAAGCAAATTAATAACCGGCACGCCCTCATCACCAGACGCCCTCACATCCACCCCCGCAACCAAATGCCAAGCACCATCGCCCTCGGGATCTTCAAAAACATAAGAAACCAACCAAGCCGAACCAATCTCCAAAGCCGCGTCCAAAGCTGCCCCCGGACGTACCCCAAAATCTAAATAATCAGCCAACTGCGGATTAAAAACAAAAGTGAAACGAGACTTCGACTGAGCTTCCAAACCAGAACCAAGCCAATCATACTCATCCCAATAAGCATCTAAAATATCCGCCCAACGATCCTCAGACCAAGCCGCAACCCCATCAGAATCGCCAAAATCTAACAAACCATCTAAATCATCCAACGCAAAACGACTAACACGCGCAAACACTTCCTTACGCACCGCAGCCTGCAAAACCAACGGATTCGAATCTAAACGCACCACACCATTCTCATCCGCGCCAAAAGGTAACTCCGAAACCTCCAATGCAGACTCCGCCTTACCCGTTGCCGGATTCGCTAAAGACTCCCACTCATCCAACAAAGAAGAATCCACCGAACGAACTAAACCACCCAACCACTCAATAATCTGCTCAACCATTTCAGAACGCAAAGACTCAGGCACCAACTGACGCAACGCGCGGTAAGCATCCGTCAAATAACGCAACAACACACCCTCAGACATTGAAATATCATAACGAGAAATCACATCAGAGAAAGTCATCGCATTCTCAACCATCATGCGCACAACAGACTTATGTGCCAGTTCTAAATCTCCAATCCAAGGATTAGCACCTCGGAAAATATGAAAAACAGGATCCAACAACTCCTTCAACGGCATCGGCCACATAATATCCTCAACCGCTGACATCCGCTCCTCATATTCAACGCCAGCACGTTTCATGGCCTCAATCGCGGCCCCACGTTCTTCCCGCTGCTGCGCAAACAACAAAGGACGCGGATCCTCTAACACCGCCTCAACTACAGAAACCACATCCAAAGCCAGCGAATCTGAATCCGGATCCAACACCTCAAACGCTGCTAAAGCAAAAGGAGACAACGGCTGGTTCAGAGCAAAAGACTCCGGAATATCCAACTTCAAACGAAGCCGATCCGCACCCTCAACAACACTGTCTGAACCCATCAACTCAACAACCCCCGACTTACGCATAGACACGTAAATCTGACCAAGGCGCCGCAAATGTGGGTTAGATTCCGTTGGCTTATCATGGTTTTTAGTAGCTAAAAACCACAACCGTTCAGAAGGATTAACCACAGACTCGCGGTTAGATAAAACATTTAAAACCATCGCATGAGTCATTTCAAACTGAGACACCAATGCCTCAGGCGTAGCCTCGACCAGGCGGTTAAAAGTAGACTCAGACCACGAAACCTGCCCCTCAGCTGGCTTCTTCCTAACCAGCTTCTTCAACTTCTTAGGATCATCACCAGCTTTTAACTCCAACAGGCGATTCTCAATCACATGATCCGGGGCTTGCACCACAACCCAGCCGACCTCGTCAAAACCAGCACGACCCGCACGACCCGCAATCTGGTGAAATTCACGAGCCGACAAAGTACGCTGACGCACCCCGTCAAACTTTACAAGAGACGTAATCAACACCGTAGTAATAGGTACATTAATGCCCACGCCCAAAGTATCCGTACCACAAATAACCGCCAACAACCCCTGCTGAGTCAAATGCTCCACCAACAAACGATAGCGAGGCAACATCCCCGCATGGTGAATCCCCACGCCCTGATGCAACAGCTTCCGTAACGTCTGCCCAAAACCCTTACCGAACCTAAACCCGGCAGTAGCTTCCTTAATCTTTTCCTGGTGACGCTTAGAAACCAAAGTAGGAGTCGCCAGATTGTTAGCCGTCTCTAAAGCAGCCTTCTGCCCAAAATGCACAATATAAATCGGATACTTCCCGGACTCAATCAGCTCAGCAACACTATCAGCTAACGGGAATACCGAATAAGACATCTCTAGTGGCACCGGACGCTGGGCAGCACTCACCAAAGCAACTTCCCGCCCAGTACGTCTCAACAAGTCCTCTTGGAAGAAATCCACAGCACCCAAAGTTGCCGAAAGTAACACGAACTGTGGCTTAGTCAGTTCAAGCAACGGTACTTGCCATGCCCAACCCCGCTCGCGGTCACCATAAAAGTGAAATTCGTCAATAATAATCATATCCGCGTCTAACTCAGCACCCTCGCGTAGAGCCTGGTTAGCTAAAATCTCTGCCGTGCAACAAATAATCGGTGCGTCCGCATTCACAGAAGCGTCCCCAGTAACCATGCCGACATTGTCAGCACCGAACATACGAACCAACTCAAAAAACTTCTCACTTACCAACGCTTTAAGCGGAGCAGTATAAAAGGAACGACCGCCCCGTGCTAAGGAAATGAAATGTGCAGCTAAAGCAATCAAAGACTTACCTGAGCCAGTTGGGGTAGCGGCAATAACGTGTAAGTCATCAAGCAAATGTAAAAAAGATTCATCCTGATGTGGGTAAAGCGGACGCCCCCCAGCAGATGCCCAGCCAGAAAAAGCCTCATAAATAGCATCACAATCAGTTAAACGGCCAGAATCTTCAAGTTGGTCAAGCAAATCATTTAGCGGATAACTCATACCTCTATCTTCGCACGGGATACGGAGACAAAGAAGCTAAGCGTAATTAGAAAGGAAAAACAGCTCTCATTAACAAACTTAACTAGCGGACGGCAGTTTCTTAAACCCCTGAGACACCAACAAGTAGGTTGAGACCAAACCGTTACTAAAGCCCGTAAGCTGAGACATTTTATGACTAAAGGCGAAAGTAGAGTAACGTAGCTAAAGTTAAAAGTGCCTGATTCAGAAAGGAATAAGTAATGGAACTTATTATCCTCCCTGCAACCCTTGAAAGCCTCACTGAATCTATTGGCACTGTTGCAGACTGGCTAACCCTACATGTCACTATGTGGGCGCTGGTAGGTGTAGGTTTGTTTTTAACCGTGGTAAGCCGCGGAGTACAGTTAAGACACTTTCCGCGAATGGTATCTACTGTGCTTCGCTCAAGGAACGGGGCCGGAAACGGAATCTCATCATTCCAAGCGTTTACTATTTCCTTGGCTGCCCGAGTCGGCATCGGTAACGTATTCGGCGTTGCTGCAGCACTAATGTTCGGTGGGCCCGGAGCGATCTTCTGGATGTGGATAGTCGCACTAGTTGGTATGGCAACCGCTTTCTTTGAAGCAACCTTAGCGCAAATCTTCAAAATCAAAGGAACAGACGGATCATTCCGTGGTGGTCCAGCCTACTACATTTACTACGGCATGAATCGTAAAGTCTTAGCTTCCATCTTTGCATTGATTACGGTAATTACCTGCGCATTTGCGATTACTTCCGTACAGGCAAACGCAATCGCCTCTACCTTGGAATCAGCTGCCCCGAAATCTACCCTAGTAGTAGCAGCTTTACTGGTAGCGTTCACAGGCCCAATTGTTTTCGGAGGAATACGCTCAGTTGCGAAAGTTACAGAAATCGTTGCACCGGTAATGGCCACATTCTACGTAGCGGTGGTAACAGTCATCATTTTGATGAACATTAGCGAATTTTTCTCTGTGATTTCATTGATACTGGCATCGGCATTCGCGCCAGAACCGCTGGTTGGCGGATTAGGAGGCGGAATTTTTGCCGCCCTCATAAATGGTACAAAACGCGGCCTATTCTCAAACGAAGCAGGACAGGGAACCGCGCCTAATGCGGCTGCCACCGCAACCGTCGCACACCCAGTCCAACAAGGGCTAATACAATCCCTAGGAGTTTTCGTAGACACAATCATCGTGTGTACCGCTACCGCGGTAGTCATTCTCCTAGCGGGACCAGAAACCTGGGGAGCTGAGGGAGTGAATCCCGCAAATCTAACTACCCTCGCGGTAGCACACCATTTAGGGGACTGGGCAGTATTCCCAATGGCACTGATGATTTTCGTACTAGCTTTCTCATCCATCATCGCGGCCTATGTCTACTCGGAAGTTAATATGGCTTTCATTACTGAACACCGCTACGCGCGACTAGCTGTACGCCTAGTATCTGTGGCCTCAGTTGGATTGGGAGCGGTAGCTTCTCTGCCTCTAGTGTGGAACGCCGTGGATATAGCTATGGCCGTGATGACTGTTTCTAACCTAATCGCACTGGTGTACCTCTATAAATGGGGTACCGGTGCTTTACGTGACTTTGAAGCCCAAACAGCTGAAAAGGAAATCCGATTTTATACCTTTAAAAACCCTCACCTGCCACGGGAACTTCCGATTTCTGTATGGGACCACTAAGTCCGGACACAGTTTTAAAGTATGGGCGTTATCCACTAAGTGGCTGACGTCCATTTATTATTTGTTATGGTAACAACCAAGTGAAGGAAAAAACATGATAAACACAATCCTCAAAGCATTAACTGACGCGTTGAACGTATCAGTCGGCTTTCTATATTCATGGGTGCTGCTCTTCCTACTCGTCGGAGTTGGTGTTTATCTTACTTTCTTCTTAAACTTCCCACAGTTTCGTAATATCAAGGATATTTTCACTTCTTTAAATGGGTCCCGCACCTCCTCTGGAACAGGAATGTCCTCATTCCAAGCATTTACCATTGGAGTAGGTACCCGAGTTGGAGTTGGCAATATTATTGGAGTTGCCCTTGCGCTGATTCTAGGCGGCCCAGGTGCGATCTTCTGGATGTGGGTAGTCGCGCTTCTAGGTATGTCTACTTCATACGCCGAATCGGTATTAGCACAGGTTTTCAAAGTACGACAAGCAGATGGAACTTTTCGTGGTGGACCAGCCGACTATATGACCCGTGGACTGGGATGGAAACTTCCAGCTACACTATTTGCCGTTTTCGCGGTCATTGCCACTGGACTGGCTGTACCTATGGTGCAGGTAAATACCATTTCTGCAACCCTGGAAACCAGTCACAACATTCCTACCTGGGCTTCAATGCTATTAATGTTTACGCTGTTAGCGCCAGTTATCCTAGGTGGCATGCGCTCTATTGCGCGTGTATCTGAGTTTTTAGCTCCTTTTATGGCGGGAGCTTACCTGCTAATTACTGTGGTTGTGATTGCTTTACACCCACAGGCCGCTTGGAATGCGCTGGTGTTGATACTGGAATCCGCGTTCGGATTTGGCCCAGTAAGTGGCGGTATCGTCGGTGGTGTTTTCACAGCTTTAGTAAATGGTGTGCGGCGTGGTCTTTTCTCAAACGAAGCAGGTTTAGGAACTACACCTCACGTAGCAGGTTCTGCAACTGTTTTACACCCTGCAGAGCAGGGGTGGGTACAGTCGCTTGGTGTGTTTGTCGATACAATGATTGTCTGCACCACAACCGCGTTACTAATTCTGGTTTCTGGGGTTTACCATCCCGGCTTAGAAGCTGAAGCTGCTGGTGGTTTAACAGCTGTTGCTGTGACCACTGTTTTAGGTGATTGGATGGCGTTGCCAGTAAGTTTTATCATCTTGATTTTTGGTTATACTTCCGCCTATGGTGCCTACTATTATGGTCAAGTAGCACTCTCACATTTGACTTCTTCTAAGCCTGTTGTCTGGATTTTTAGAGCAGTATCCGTGGTGGTGGCTTCTTCAGGGGCAATGGTGGCATTACCTACGGCATGGGCCTTATCTGATTTACTGTTGGGGCTGGGTGCGTTGATTAATCTGACTGCTGTAATTCTTTTAGCTAAGTATGCGCGTTTAGTTTTGCATGACTGGAATAAGCGTAAGTCTGAAGGAAGAACCTTGGTTTTCGATGCTTCGATTTATCCGGAGCTAAAAGATGTTTATCAGGGATAATTCTTTGGAAAACTGAACGGGTGCGCAGGTTATGCTGCGCACCCGGTTTATGTTCAGCACACCAATTGGTAAAGAGAAGGTCAAGTCGAGGTTGTGTATTATTCAACTTTGGGTGTAGTGTGAGAAGGTAATCCTCATTAACAGAGTAAATGAAAGGGAACAATGAGCGGGCACTATAGCACTATCTTGCCAAGTGAGTCACTTTTTACGCAGGTAGACTCCACCTTGGCAAATATTTTTGCAGCTATCTACTCTAACCCAATGGAGATGAATATCATCTTCGCCCTGATAACCGCAGGCTTGTACTACACTATCAAGTCAAAAGCAGTGCAAATCCGCCTATTCCCAGCTGCCGTAAAAGCCGTCCTCGGATCACGACAAGATTCAAATGGCGGCATTTCTTCTTTCCAAGCATTTGCCATCGGTATTGCTTCTCGAGTAGGTACCGGTAATATTGCTGGTGTAGCAATCGCAATTGTCGCCGGTGGGCCAGGAGCTATTTTCTGGATGTGGGTAATCGCCTTCCTAGGCATGGCAACTGGTTTTATGGAAGCCGTACTCGCACAGTTATTCAAAGTACGTGGTCCAGACAACACCTTCCGCGGCGGGCCAGCCTACTATATTAGAGACGGTTTAGGATCAAAAGGTTGGGGCGCAACCTTTGCGATATTCCTGATTTTCGCTTTCGGATTCGCATTTGAAATGGTACAAGCAAACACCATAGCAAACGTCGCTCACGCCCATTTCGGCTACGAACCCTGGATAGTTGCATTAGGTTTAATCATCCTTTCCGCACCAATCATCTTTGGCGGACTCCGCCCAGTTGCGCGTATTGCAGAACTTATGGCACCAGCCATGGCGCTAGCTTACCTGCTTCTGGCAGGTGCAGTACTGGTACTTAACTTCACTGAAATCCCAGCAGTACTAGCACTCATCGTAAAGTCCGCATTCGGTTTCGATCAGGTTGTGGGCGGTTCTGCAGGTGCATTCTTCGCAGCCCTCACCAACGGTACCAAGCGCGGTTTGTTCTCAAACGAAGCCGGTATGGGGTCCGCACCAAACGCCGCTGCAACCGCGACCATTAAGCACCCGGTACAGCAGGGTCTAATCCAGTCACTGGGCGTATTCGTAGACACCATCTTAGTATGTACCGCTACCGCATGTATCGTGCTCTTCTCTGGTCTGTACCATCCAGGACAGTCCATCAACGACGGTGCAGCATTAACTGTAGAATCCCTACAGCACTCCCTGGGCGACTGGGTAGGCACCCCAATGGTAATCATCATCTTCGTATTCGCCTACTCATCCATCTTGGGTAACTACACCTACGCGGAAATCAACTGGAACTTCCTACGTGGCATGAAAGCTTCCCAGCTGCCACTAAAGGCAATGGTTCTAGTAGCAATCGGTCTGGGCGCAGTCATGTCCCTGTCTTCCGCCTGGAACCTCGCGGATATCGCTACCGCCTTTATGGCATTGCTGAACATCTTCTCTCTATTCCTGCTCTCTAAGTATGCGCTTGGCGCACTTAAGGACTGGGAATCCCAGCTAAAGCAGAAACCAGGTGAAGTGCCAGTATTCAAGGTAACTGACAACGAGTTCTTCCCACAGGGACTGCCAGGCGACATCTGGAAGTAACTTAATAAGACAACAGCTTTGGGGTATGTTTTCAATCGAAAACATACCCCAAAGATTTATAAACCCTCATACCCCCAGAACCGACTATAATAAGAAACGGTACAGAAAGCCTCAAACCAATGAAGTCGGAGGACCCCATGAAAGTTGTACGCTTTAGCGCCGGCGGAGACCCAAAATACGCCGCCCTCGAAGAAAAATCCACTAAACTTGTGGTTCTCAAAGGTGACCCACTATTCCAAACCGTGGAACCATCCGGCGAAATCCTGGAACTCGACGACGTACGCCTACTCTCCCCAATGATCCCACGCTCCAAAGTACTGGGTGCCGCTTTCAACTTCCGCAACCCAGCAAACCCCGGCGCAGAAGAACCCAAAGAACCTATCGTGTTCATGAAACCCAATACCGCGGTAATCGGTCCAGACGACCCAATCGTACTGCCCGAATGGACAAATGAAGTCGTGTTTGAAACGGAAGTAGCCGTAATCATTAAAACCCTCTGCAAGGACGTTAAAGCAGCTGATGCGCAGGACGTAATCTTTGGCTACACCATCGCTAACGACGTAACTGCTCGTGACCGCTTACTGGCAGACCGCACCATGCTGCGTGCAAAGACTTTCGACACCTCCTGCCCAGTCGGCCCATGGATTACCATCGACCCTGAACTAGACGTCTATAACCTGGCAGTCACCACCCGCATTAACGGGGAAGTTGTCCACCAGGGTAATACTCGCGACATGATCCATAAGATTCCCGCACTGATTGAATACATTTCCCACACCTGCACGTTGCTACCAGGTGACATGATCTTGGTAGGCACACCAGCTGGCAACGGTGAAATCAAAGCCGGCGATGTGGTGGAATGTGAAATCGAGGGCCTGGGCGTACTACGCAACCAGGTTGTGCGCCGCTAAGTTTAAGTGACTAAAAGCCTGATTACAGAGGTTCTAGCCCGCTGTGATCTGCCGATTATGCAGGTCCGCAGCGGGCTAAACCGCGTCCTGGAAGACTCAAACCAACTGGTTTTAACAGCGTCTCCGGGCGCGGGTAAAACCACTATGGTTCCGCTGATGCTTTTAGAATCGCTACCAGCCGAAGCGGGGCGGATTATTGTGGCGCAACCGCGTCGCGTGGCAGTTCGTTCAGCAGCCAGTTACGTTGCTTCTTTACTGGGGGAGCCTGTTGGGGAAACCGTTGGCTGGCGGATGCGTGCAGATACGCGGGTGTCGGCGTCTACGCGCATTGAGTTCACTACCACGGGGACTCTGTTGAGGCGTTTACTTGCTGACCCAGATTTAGTTGGCGTATCTGCGGTGATTATAGATGAAGTCCACGAACGCCATTTAGACGCGGATTTAAGTTTAGCTTTTGCCTTAGACTCGGCTTTATTGCGCGATGATTTGCGTCTTATTGCTATGTCTGCAACCGCGGATGCCGCGCGTTTTCAGAAGCTTCTGGGAGATTGCCCGCTGATTTCGGTTGAGACACCTCCGTACCCGTTGGAAACGAAGTGGGTTCCGTTTCGTGAGGCTGGTTTAACTGCGGGTGGGTTGAGTGCTGCGTTCTTAGAGTATTTAGCTTCGGTAATTGAGCGTGCTTTCAACGCACACGGCTCAGCGCTGGCGTTTGTAGATTCGATTGCAAATACGACGCGTCTAGTAACTATGCTTACGGAACGGGGCGTACCAGCTTTCCCACTGCACGGGCAGTTGTCTGCAGCTGAGCAGGATACGGCGTTGTCTTTCACGGGTGATGCACGTGTGATTGTGGCGACGGAGATAGCAGAAACTTCGCTGACAGTTCCCGGTGTGAATTGCGTAGTTGATGCGGGGGTTTCGCGAGTACCGCGTTTTGAGGTGGCGTCGGGAACTACTCACTTGGTGACGGTTGGTGCCAGCCAGTCGGCGATGCAGCAGCGTGCAGGTCGTGCGAACCGTACTGGACCGGGCGTAGTTTACCGAGCGTTTTCTGAGTCTGATTATGCGCGGGCGTTGCGTTACGCGGTTCCAGAGATTTTGGCTGCGGATTTAACTGAGGCGACGCTACTGGCGTACGCGTGGAGTTGCCCAGCGGATTTGCAACTTCTGGATGCTTTCCCTGTTGCTGCTTTAGCTCGCGCAGAGGCCACTTTGCGCGGCATTGGGGCGTTGGAAACTGCTGCTGATAGACTGCAGATTTCTGCTTCGGGGCGGATTCTGAGTAGCATTCCCACGGTGCCGCAGGTGGCGCATGGTTTACTTTCCGCTTGCGTTTGGGGCGTCCCTAGCGAGGTTGCGGCCCGTGTGGCGGCGGTACTTTCCGGCTCGCAGATTTTCCCGAGGGCGGTGTCTGTAGACTCTGCAATGCGCAGTGCTGACCCACAGCTGGTGAAACGTTTCAAAGCTTTAGTCACCCAATGGGGTTCCGACTATACGCAGGTGATTGAGGCTCCAAAACGTCGCCTATCTGAGGCGGATTGGCCAGGACTTGTTGTTGGAGCTGCTTACCCACAACGTATCTGCCGGGTTAACCCGGGAACAGTGGTTTCCACTTTAAAGCCTGTGCGTTTTACTTCCGTGGGAGGAACCGGGTTCGAGGTAGAAGCTGAATCTGAATTGGCTTCCGCCCAGTGGCTGGCAGCAGCCAGTGTGCAAGGTGTAAACGGGGTAGTCAAACTACGCTTAGGCGCGGAAATTTCTGAACCAACCGCTTTATTTTTAGCGGATGCTTACCGGCAGGTGAGTCGTTCAGTGCAAGTAAATAATGGCGTTATCAAAGCGATTGAAACAGTTTCGTTAGGAGCTTTACCGTTGCACCAAAAGCCTGTGAGTGCAACAGATACGGAAGTTTATGATTGCTTAGCTGAAGCTTTGCAACATTGTGAGCCAGCTGGTTGGATTAGTATTTTTAAACCTACGAAACCTGCACTGCAACTGGCAGACACCTGTAACTACTTGCATTCTTTAGATGATGCGTATCCGCAGATTAACTCTGCTTGGATAAGTGAAAACCTTGAAATTTTCTTGGGAACTTCCATTACAGAACTAAGCGTGGGGAGGCCTTGTGCGGAAGTAGATGCTTTGACTGGTCTGCGTCTGAGTTTAGGTTGGGAAACCGCTATGCAGATTGAACAGTTAGTTCCTAGAGTCGTTAAAGTCCCTAGTGGCAGGGAAGTACCGGTAACTATTGATCCGGATCGGGGGCCAACAATCTCAGTGAAGCTACAGGAATGTTTCGGATGGCGTAACGTCCCCACTATTTTAGGTAAGCAAATCAGTATTGAGCTGCTTTCTCCCGCTGGCCGTCCACTAGCAGTAACCGGTGATTTAACGCATTTCTTTAATGAAACTTATGTAACCGTCCGCGCTGAAATGCGTGGTCGTTACCCGAAGCATCCGTGGCCAGAAGATCCCTGGCAGGCAACAGCTACTGTAAAAACTAATCGTGTTTTAGATAGTGAAACTTGAGAGTCTGATTTCAGCTACCGGTTAATAGAACTGGTGGCGTTTATGAATAGTGAATTTTAGGTTCCCACATCAATAAACGCCACTGACTATTAACACCTACGTTAGAGTAGGGAATTGAAGCTAGCTAAAGCTTCTAAAGACTCTGTTAAAACTTCTTTTGAAGAAGCAAAGTTAAACCGGACACCAGAAGAGAAGCCAACTCCTAAGGCGCTACCTGGAACAGTGGCGACACCAGTTCGTTTGAAAAATACTCCTGATAGACCGCCCTCGGCAAGCATTGCGAAATTTGCTAGACCACTATCGTAAGATAAGAAGCCAAGGTAGCCGCCTTGCGGAACTTGCCAAGACCAACCGGATTCAGGAATTAAAATCGACTTCGCTAACTCTAGGTTATCTGCTAAATAAGCACGTACTTCCTGCAACCAAGGCTCACCAGAATCATAAGCTGCGATCGTCGCAAAAGACCCTAACGGTGCTGACCAACCCAGAAAACCTGTAACTTCAGACCAGCGACCAGCTAACGCTGAATCAGCAGCAACTAAAGCCTGTGCTGAATGTAAGCCAGGAATGTTAAAAGCCTTAGACGCAGCCGTAGCAGTAACAGTATGATCTGCGGTGCCGGGTAATGAAGCATACGGAGTATGTGAAAAACCAGGTAAAACTAGAGGCGCGTGAATTTCATCTGCGAAAACCAGCAGTTCCTTTTCAACCGCTATATTCCGGATAATTTCTAGCTCTTCCCGGGTGAAAACACGGCCGGTAGGATTCCAGGGGTTGCATAGAACTAAAGCCTCAGCAGATTCAGCTAATAAGCGTAGGCGATCAAAATCTAAACGCCATTCACGACCACGGAACCGGCCATTTACTTGTACGACTTCCACTCCGAAAGATTGCGGAATCGAGAGGAATGGCATATAGGCAGGAGTAGGGACAAGAATTTTTGAGCCAGCGGGTAAGAGTTTTAAAAATGCGCGGAACACATCTAAAACCGATGCAGCTGGATACACGGATTCTTCTGCCACATCCCAACCGTACTGCTGTTTTTGGAAGTTTGCAGTTGCACGCTGTAAGTCTGCATTTAGCCAGGCAGGAGGATAACCATAGAACTGTTGTTTAACGGCTTTTTCAATAGCTTCTTGTACTACCGGTGCAGTTGCATAATCCATTTCTGCCACCCAGTGACCACGTACGGGCATTTCAGAAGCGGGGAGGAAATCTGGTGCGGTCCATTTCAATGAACCTGCTGATTGAAGTTGGGAAATTGATGGTGTTGTGAGGAGCTCACTCATATTCGTTCCTTAATTTTTGGAGTTACTCATCTAGTATTTCACACAGTATTTAATACCGACGCTAGAAAAGAGTAAAATATACATATTATGAGTACTAATACTAGCGGCAAGGTCCGCGTTCGTTTTTGCCCTTCACCAACTGGCACCCCTCACGTAGGTATGGTGCGTACCTGCCTTTTCAACTGGGCGTGGGCGCGCCACGTTGGTGGAACTTTCGTATTCCGTATTGAAGATACGGATGCGGCACGCGATTCTGAAGAATCGTTTAATCAGATTATTGACTCCCTCACCTGGCTGGGACTGGACTGGGACGAAGGTATCCTCAAGGGTGGCCCGCACGAACCATACCGTCAGTCACAGCGCATGGATATTTACAAGGACGTAGCTGAAAAGCTCCTCGCAGCTGGTTACGCTTACGAATCTTGGTCAACTCCAGAAGAAATCGAAGCTCGCCACCGTGCAGCAGGGCGTGATCCAAAGCTGGGCTACGACGGTTTCGACCGCGACCTGACCGAAGAACAGAAGGAAGCATACCGCGCAGAAGGACGTCAGCCAGTTCTGCGTATGCGCATGCCGGATGAGCCAATCACTTTCACTGACCTGGTACGTGGTGAGATTACCTTCCAGCCTGGCTCCGTGCCAGACTACGTAATTGTTCGCGCCAACGGCGACCCACTCTATACTCTGGTAAACCCAGTGGATGACGCTCTCATGGACATCACCCACGTGCTGCGTGGTGAAGACCTGCTGTCTTCCACTCCACGACAGATTGTGCTTTACCGCGCGCTGTTGGAACTGGGTATTGCTCAGCAGATGCCAGAGTTTGGTCACTTGCCTTACGTTATGGGTGAAGGCAACAAGAAGCTTTCCAAGCGTGATCCAGAATCTAACCTGCTGCTACACCGCGAAAAGGGCATGATTCGTGAAGGTCTGCTGAACTACCTGGCTTTGCTAGGCTGGTCCATCAGCCCAGACTACGATATCTTCACCCCTGAAGAAATGATTAAGGCGTTTGATATTCACAACGTGAACCCAAACCCAGCTCGTTTCGACGCGAAGAAGTGTATTGCTATTAACGCTGAGCACATTCGTCGCCTTGACACTGACGACTTCATGCGTCGTTGCGTTCCATACCTGCACACTGACGGTCTGGTGTCTGCAACTGATTTTGATGCACTCACTGACCGTGAAAAGGAAATCCTGGTAGCAGGTGCACCGCTGATTCAGACTCGTATTCAGTTGCTTGGTGAAGCAACTGGCATGCTTGGTTTCCTATTTCTGGGTACTGAAACTGTTGAGTATGACGAAAAGTCCCTTTCCAAGGTTGGGGATGATGCTGTGGCTGTGCTGGAAAAGGGGATTGAAGTTCTAGAAACTGTTTCTGACTTCACCACTGAAACTATTGAAGCTGCTATGCGCGTAGCATTGATTGACGAAATGGGCTTGAAGCCTCGTTTCGCATTCGGCCCACTGCGCCTGGCGATTTCTGGTCGTCCAGTTTCCCCTCCATTGTTTGAATCCATTGAGATTCTGGGCAAGGAAGTTACGATTGAGCGCTTCAAGAAATTGAGTGCGGCTCTGCGTTGAGTAGTTGCTTAACTTAGCAGTTTTTAGGCTACGTCGTTTACGTTTCGTATAAAATATCCGAGGGCATTAAGTAAGTGTCCTCGGATATTTTTTATGTAGCTGCGGGTATAGACACAGCTTGGGGAGGGTATTAAAAAAGCCCGGTATTCCGGGCGAAAATGTGGTACTCCCAACGGGATTTGAACCCGTGTCGCCGCCGTGAGAGGGCGGTGTCCTAGGCCGCTAGACGATGGGAGCCTAAGGTGTTAAGTCTAATGACTGAAACACTTCGCTGGGGTACTAGGACTCGAACCTAGACTAAATGAACCAGAATCACTCGTGCTGCCAATTACACCATACCCCATGGTGTGTTCCGCGGGTAAACTCTATAACCCGTGGCACGTTTAATAACTCTACCGGACTTAGCTGGTAACAAGCAAATTGCAAACCTGTGTTCCCAGCCACAGCTTTATTGAGTCAAAGTTAAATTCTGTGTACACAGGCGGTTTATGGCAGTCAAGTTATCCACAAAATGAGAGAGCTGGACTTCACGCCCTCGGGAAAACCCACTAAAGTCAAGGAAAACCCGCAACGAAAGGAAAAACTATGTGGGACTACCCAGACTCAATCAACGCCTACGGAGTCGGCTACGAACTACGCAACTGCGACTTCAACTTCGACCTGGAAACCATCCTGCCGCGCCTGCTACCCGCCAACTACTGCAGTAACGCAAACCCGCAAAAACCCTGGCACCAAGGAAACCTACACGGGCTACTAACCATGGGCGTATGCATCTACACCGGAAACGTCACCGAAAAACTCCTCAGTTTCAAAGAACTCAGCAAACACCTACAAACCGAAGCCCAATCAACTGACTTCCAAATCTATGCGCGCCTCAACCTGCATGAAAAAATCACTGCCGATGGAGGTATCCAGTTAGCACCCAGCCGCTGGCTCAAGGGGCTTTGGAAAGTAACTAACCTGCCCGGGAATAGCGCAGCCTGTTTCTTTGATGAATTTGAAATGAGCCGTATCCTCGCGCAGAAATATGCTGAAACCGGCGTAAACTGGCTGGTGCTTCCGTGGGATGCTGACGCACTCTACCTAGTTAATCCCGCAGAAGTTGACTGGCTCACCCTAACTGAAGCCATGCGGGAAGAACTTTAAATCGAATACCCCAGCCACCTGCTCAACACCGTCACCGACCAATGGAACCTAATCGACGACCCCAGTTTTTGGTTAATCCCACGCTATTCAGCGCTGCGACAGTTCTACATCCTCAACGACGGTGACTGGGCGGAAGTACCACCATTTGGCACAGACTCAGAAACCTCCATCACGTACATTAACTACCGCAGTCAAGCAATCCTGAACACCTACGCGACCGCAGGGATTAAAAATCTAACACCGCACTATATTTTGCATCTGGATGAACTTAGCCTAGTGGTCGCAGAAATTAAAGTAGGGGAGCCAGTTCTGCTTCCACGCTGTGACTGGGTTTCCCTGCCAGACGCGCCCACGCCCCTTTGCAAACTCGGAGCATTAGAAGCAGTTCTAGGGATCAAGTTGGAACCCACCCCAGATTCCAGCCCGGCTCTCATGCAAATCCCTGCTTTAACCCGGCGTCAGATTAAAAAGCTACAGCGCCTGGACCAGTGGAAAATTGTTGAAGCCTGCGAAGCTGCGACGAAAGCCCTGCGAGAATATGAGCGTTACGCTAGTTAAACACAGTATGGTAAGCCTGCAAATACGCGGGAAGTTGTGCCTCCCAAGAAAGATTTACAGGAGTATTCGCAGCATTATGTTGCAGTTCCCGAAGCTTTTCAGGATGAGTTTGGAACTCTTCTAAAACCTGAGGTAAAGACGCGTCACTTTCTAACGCAATCCCGTCAAAACCATCAGTTATGAAATCCCCAATACCGTTACCGCGCCGGAATAACACCGGCAAGCCAGCGGCACGCGCTTCTAACGCAGCGATTCCAAAAGCTTCAAACTCTACTAACGACACGAAACAATCTGCCTCAGCATAAGCAGCTGCTAAACGGTAGGCAGAAACTGCTCCGGCAAAATGAATGCTTTTATCCGCGTAGCGGGCTGCTTTGGCAGTGAGCGTCGCTTGCGAAGCGCCACCCCCATACACAGTGAGTTCCCAAGGGCGGGTAGGGAAAACCTCTAAGAGAGGAGCAATGCGTTTGCGTTTGGAAAGCCGCGCAGCCGTAACTGCTTTAAAACTACGGTTTTTAGACTTAGGGAACTCTGCAAGAGTTAAGGCTCTTTTCTGTCGCACTGCTTCCCAGTGAGATAAATCCACAGGATTAGGCAACACCAGGGGAGCCTGCTCCTGTGCGAAAGCCCCAGCGGCAGCGCACTTTACTAAAGCCCCACAGGCAGCATTGGAAACCGCACTGAAGTTAAAACCAGCCCGCAACCACTTACTGAAAGGAACATAAAACCGATACCAAGAAATAGCATCACCCAAATGCGAATGCCAGGTTACTAACGCCCGCTTACCTAACGAAACACACAAATCAGCAGCAAGCTTCGCGAAAGGAGACACCATTCCAAAATGAATATGGATAACCTCTGCCCAGCGCAAATGCGGATCTAAAAGTGGTTTAGCAAAAGGATTAAACGGAAGCCCCAGCGTCCACTTAGTGTCGAAACGGAAAATTTCATACGCTAAGTTTTGGCAACCGCCCTTGGGAAAAGGAAAAGACGCATTCCCAACTGCCGTCGTAGTGAGAACCCGCACCTCATGCCCAGCCTGCGCTAGAGCATCCGCCAACTGCGCGACATGAGTTTCAATCCCCCCAACGCGCGGTAAAAAACAGTCTGAAACCAGTGCGATCCGCACGAAAGCCTACAAGCCAGCTTCTTCAGCGCGACGCAAGAACTCAGACAAACGGTTAGCAGCAGCCACCACCGAAGGACCAAACTGGCGACCCGGCTGGCGTCCCATGCGCTCAATCGGACCAGAAATAGATAGTGCCGCAATCACCTTGCCACCCGGGCCGCGCACTGGAGCAGAAACGGAAGCAACCCCTTCTTCACGTTCGCCCACCGACTGAGCCCAGCCACGGCGGCGGACAGAAGAAAGCATAGTCGCATTGAAAGAAGCCCCGTATAAACCACGGTGCAGGCGGTCGGGTTCTTCCCACGCCAAAAGAATCTGAGAAGCGGAACCCACCTTCATAGAGAGGGTCGCACCAACTGGAATGGAATCACGTAGCCCCATTTGCCGTTCTGCAGCTGCCACACAGATCCGCTGGTCGCCTTGCGCGCGGAAAAGTTGGGTGGATTCCTTAGTGTGGTCACGTAACGCTACAAGCACAGGAGTTGCGGAAGCCAACAGCCGGTCCTCGCCAGCTACGGAAGCAAGTTCATTTAAACGTGGCCCTAAAACAAAACGACCTTGCATATCGCGGGCTACGAACCTGTGGTGTTCGAGCGCAACAGCAAGGCGGTGGGCGGTAGGGCGCGCCAGCTCGGTAGCTGCAACTAACTGAGCTAGGGTAGCGGGCCCGCTTTCTAAAGCAGAGAGAACTAAGGCGGCTTTATCAAGAACGCCTACACCAGAACCGGTTGATACTTCTTCCTCCATATAGGAAATTATGCCATCTCACTTTTCGAGATGACAAATCTTTTTTCTAAATCAACTTAAATTTTTCAATTTCCGAGGGCATTTAAGAAACCCTGTAAAGGATGAGAAAAAACTAACGAATGTTAAGAGGGAAGTTTCTAGATGTAAACGCTACTCTAAGAGACAGAGTAGAATCAGTTATTAGAACTGAAATTTTAAGGAAAGAGACTATGGAACGCATTCTGCGGGTAAACGGCGGCAAGCCCCTAAATGGTGAAATCACCGTCCGAGGCGCGAAAAACTTCGTCCCTAAAGCAATGGTGGCATCCCTGCTAGGTAACAAACCTTCAGTACTATCAAACGTGCCGCTCATCCGCGACGTTGACGTAGTCTCAGAACTCCTCAGCCTACACGGCGTCCACGTAAACTACGACCAGGGTTCCGGCACTCTGCAGCTAGACCCATCCAACGTAGAAACCGCTCACGTAGCTGACATTGACGCCTTGGCTGGTTCCTCACGTATTCCAATTCTCTTCTGTGGTCCGTTGCTACACCGCCTGGGTGAAGCCTTCATCCCAGACTTAGGTGGCTGCAACATTGGCGGTCGCCCGATTGACTTCCACCTGGAAACCCTACGTGCTTTCGGTGCGCGCGTTGAAAAACTAGAAGGCGGGATTCGCCTATCTGCTCCAGACGGCCTACACGGCACCAAGATTCACCTGCCATTCCCATCCGTAGGTGCTACGGAACAAACCCTGCTCACAGCAGTCATGGCAGAAGGGCTGACGGAACTCAGCGGCGCAGCAATCGAACCTGAAATCATGGACCTCATTAACGTACTCCAAAAGATGGGTGCGATTATGAGCGTCGATACTGACCGTACAATCCGCATCGAAGGCGTTAAGGAACTTGGAGGTTTCGTACACACCTCCCTCCCAGACCGCATCGAAGCAGCCTCTTGGGCGTCCGCCGCACTCGCAACTCGTGGGAACATTTTCGTCAGAGGCGCACACCAGCCAGACATGACTACCTTCCTTAACACCTACCGTAAAGTTGGGGGAGCCTTCGATATCTCTGACGAAGGCATTCGTTTTTGGCATCCAGGTGGCGAACTAAACTCCATCGTTTTAGAAACCAACGTACACCCAGGTTTCATGACTGACTGGCAACAACCACTGGTAGTGGCTCTCACTCAAGCGCAGGGGCTGTCAATCGTTCACGAAACCGTCTACGAAAACCGCTTAGGTTTCACCCGCGCACTGAAAGAAATGGGCGCAAACATTCAAACCTACCGTGAATGCCTTGGCGGCTTACAGTGTCGCTTCGGGCAGAGAAACTTCACGCACTCTGCAGTTATTTCTGGTCCAACTCCTCTGCGAGGCGCAGAAATTACCGTTCCAGATCTGCGTGGGGGATTCTCTTACCTGATTGCCGCTTTGGCTGCCGAAGGCGAATCTCAAGTACACGGCATTGACGTAATTTCACGCGGCTATGAACACTTCATCACCAAACTACGCGCCCTAAACGCTGACGTAGAGTTAATTACCCGCTGAAAACAGGGTTAAGCACTAACTGGGTAGAAACCAGAAGAGGAAGGGGGAAACGGTGAGTAAACCACCTGAAGGAATGTACAAATTTGTACTAACTGCCTGTCGTCCACTCGTTTATGCAATCACTAAGCGCAACTGGTCCGGACAGGAAAATTTCCCTAAAAACCAGCCGTTCATTGTCATCATGAACCACGTAACCGAAGCAGACGCGTTCCTGGTTATGCATTTCATCGCTGACGAAGGACATGCAGTGCGCGCCCTCGCGAAAGATTCCCTCTTCCGCGTGCCGGTACTAAAGACCATTCTGTCCAAATCTGGAATGGTACCTGTCGCTCGTGGAACCTCCCGCAGTGGGGAAGCCTTAGAAGCCGCTAAACGTGCGATCGCAGCCGGTGAATCCATTGCATTTTTCCCAGAGGGAACTCTCACACAAGACCCAGATTTATGGCCAATGCAATTCAAAACTGGAGCTGCACGCCTGGCTTTAGCAACAGGAGCACCAGTCATTCCAGTCGCACACTGGGGTGGGCACAACATCATGCACCGCTTCCGTAACTCGCTGGCAAATATTTGGAAACGTCATGATATCCACGTAATGGCTGGCCCAGCGATTGATCTAAGCGACCTCAACCATGATTCTGAAGACCGTGAAACAGTAGCGGAAGCGAACCGTCGTATGGAAACGGCTATACGTGAAATGGTGGCGCAACTGCGTGGCGAGCCTGTACCAACTCAAGTGTGGGATCCGAAAACTTCCGCTTATATTCCACTGTAATAAACCACAGAAAAGGTGAGTGAAATGACTGAAAACACTGTAAAGACTCGCGTTATGCTACTTTTTGGTGGTCGCAGTGGGGAACACATGATTTCTTGTGCTACTGCTTCTGCGGTGATGGCAGCGATTGATCGGGAACGTTTTGAAGTAGTCCCAGTTGGCATTACTTTAGAAGGACAATGGGTGCCTGCGCTGGATGATCCACAGCACTATGCGTTAAAGGACGGAGAAGGTGCGTTTGTGGAGGCACAGGGCACTCAGGTGGCGTTTTTAGCGGGCACCAACCGACTGGTGGAATTTTCTGCTTCGAACCCGGAAGTTTTTAAAGATTTGGGTGAAGTTGATGTAGTTTTCCCACTGTTGCATGGCCCTTTTGGGGAAGACGGTACTATCCAGGGGTTGTTGGATACCGCGGACGTGCGTTACGTTGGTTGCGGTTTGACGGCTTCTGCGGCGGGAATGGATAAGCATTTAACAAAGACGATTATCCAGCAGGCGGGGATTCCAGTTGGTCGTTGGGAACTCATTACTGATCGTCAATGGTTGCAAGATCGTGAGGGCTGCTTGGAACGTATTAAGGCTTTAGGGGAGGTTGTTTTCGTGAAGCCTAACCGGGCTGGGTCTTCTGTGGGAATTACTCGCGTAGCTGATTTTACGCAGTTGGAAGCGGCGGTTGAGGAAGCGCGTCGGCATGATCCACGTGTGATTGTAGAGGCAGCAACTCCGGGTCGTGAGTTGGAATGTGGTGTCTTGGAATTCTTAGATGGTCCACGTGCTTCTGCTGTTGGTGAGATTACGGTTAGTGGCGCAGATTTTTATGATTTTGAAACTAAGTACCAAGATCCGGATGCAGTTTCTCTTTCCATTCCTGCTGATATTCCCGAGGGCGTGCGAATGCGTCTGCAGGAAGCGGCGGTGAAGGTTTTTGACGCTTTGGGATGTGAAGGGTTGTCTCGAGTAGACTTCTTCTACAATGAGGAAACTGATGAGCTGTCCCTGAATGAAATTAATACGATGCCGGGCTTTACTCCGTTTTCTATGTATCCAACGATGTGGCAGCAGCAGGGGCTTTCCTATCCAGAGTTGGTTACGCATCTGATTGACATGGCGCTTACTCGTCGTGTTGGACTGCGCTAAGCTAGTATTAAATGCTTTTACAATAGGACGATTGGGTTAAAAATAGCTTAATGTGTAGCTATTTAAACTAAGGTAGAGATATGAAACCACGCGTAACGCTTGTAACCTCGAAAGAAATGCCAAACCTATATTCAGATGAAGCTGGTCTGGTTGACCTGCTAGCTGAACGAGGCTGTGACCCACAGATTAAATGCTGGGATGACCCAGAAGTAGACTGGGCTGAAGCTGGTCTGGTAGTGATCCGTTCTGTATCTGACTACGCAACTCGTCGTGAAGAATTTTTAGCTTGGGCGCGTTCTGTCCCACGTCTACTTAATCATCCTGACGTGTTGGAATGGAACACTGATAAGCATTATCTGCAGGTATTGGAAAAGTATGGTTTGCCAATTATTCCAACTACTTGGATTGAGGTGAGGGACAACCTTTCCAAGCACCGTGTGCATTCTCGTTTCCCCGCTTTACAAGACTTCGTTATTAAACCAGCGGTTTCTTCTGGTCTGCGAGATATTGGTCGTTACTCTGCGATTAAGCCAGCTTCCCGTCAGGCAGCCGTTCTGCACGTGATGGATCTGCTGGAAAGTGGTCGTGACGTCATGTTGCAGCGTTACCGTGAAGAAATTGATACTCAGGGCGAAATATCCCTAGTGTTCTTTAATGGTTTGGTTTCTCACGCTGTAGAAAAGAAAGCAATGCTGCACCCAGCTGAGGTGACTGACGCAGCAATGCATGAAACCCTCTCTGTAGCACGTGAAGCAACCGCTGAAGAATGGGCTTGGGGTGAGCAGATTCGCCGTGCCGTACACGCTTACGTGAAGGAACGTCTGGGTCGGGACGAGCAGTTCTTGTTTAATCGGGTTGATATCGTTCCTGACGGTAAGGGGTCTTTCATGGTGATGGAGGTTTCCCTGGTGGACGCTCAGCTTTACTTGAACTCTTCCCCGGAGGCATTGCGTAACTTCGCCGACGCGATTTCTGTGCGTGCTCACTGGTGAGTTTGCCTTGCTTTTGAAGTGGCGGGAGGTGTTCCTCCCGCCACTTTTGTTCTGTGGACTTTGCGTGCGAAATCAAGTTCACGCGCAGGGGAAACGTGGGAAAGCAAGTTCGCGCGCAGATATTGAGTAATGCAGGTAACAGAGTGGATAATTTGTGTTTCTAAATAGAAACCTGCTAATCTTTTATCTGTTGTCACAAAACAACGATGGTGGCTGTAGTTCAGCTGGTAGAGCACCTGGTTGTGGTCCAGGACGTCGCGGGTTCGAGTCCCGTCAGCCACCCGGCTAATCGCCTCAGAGAAATCTGAGGCGATTTTTCATTACGGAGAATGTTCTGCGGTTGCTGAACTAAACCAAAAGTCGCTAAGATAAAACTGGTTATGACTCGGCCAGTATGACTAACACCCACACTGGGTATCACCGACGAGCCTCTGGAAGAACAGCGAAGTAGCGCAGATAGTTCTGAAAAACAGCAACTCTGCCAAACCACAACGCCAATTAGAACCAGACGGGTAAGCCCGAAACAGCTGTCATTAAGCGGCTTTTGTGAAACTGCAGAAGCAAGCGAGGTGGTACCGCGCAGCGATACTGATACCAGTACGCGACGTCCTCGGAAAAGAAGAATAAGCGCAAACGCTGGCAGGCTAACAAGCCCGCCCTACCGAGGACGAAAAAGGAATGACACAGAACACTTCCGCTCAATACCCGTTGCACCGCGACGGAACAGTAGAAGCTGCCCCATCTTTCCCACAGCTAGAAGAAGCAACCCTGGCTTACTGGAAAGCAAACGATACCTTCAAGCGTTCCATTAGTAACCGTCCCGCGGGCGAAAACGGCGCTAACGAATTCGTATTCTACGACGGCCCTCCATTCGCAAACGGCCTGCCACACTACGGACACCTGCTTACCGGCTATGTAAAAGACCTGGTCGGACGTTACCGCACCATGCACGGACAACACGTCGAACGACGATTCGGCTGGGACACCCACGGGCTGCCAGCAGAACTCGAAGCAGAACGAATCCTAGGCATCACAGATAAGTCCCAAATCGAAGGTGAAGGCGGCATCGGCATCGGTGCTTTCAACGACGCCTGTAGAACCTCTGTCATGCGCTACACCAAAGAATGGCAGGAATACATTACCCGCCAGGCACGCTGGGTAGACTTCGAAAACGACTATAAGACCATGGACTTGGACTACATGGAGTCCGTCATCTGGGCATTCAAGACCCTCTACGACAAGGGCCTAGCATACGAAGGACACCGCGTACTTCCATACTGTTGGAATGACCAAACTCCACTGTCCAACCACGAGCTAAAAATGGATGACGACGTCTACCAAGACCGTCAGGACAACACCGTCACCGTCGGCTTGCGCCTGGAAACCGGAGAACTGGCACTAATCTGGACCACCACTCCATGGACCTTGCCTTCTAACCTGGCAATCGCTGTTGGTCCAGACGTAGATTACGTCACCGTAGAACCAACCGAAGGCGTACTGGCTGGCGAAAAGGTAATCCTGGCACAGGCACTACTGGCATCCTACGCGCGTGAACTTGGTGAAGAACCAACCGTCGTAGCCCAATGCAAGGGTAAAGACCTGGTGGGCCGCGCATACGCCCCAATCTTTGACTACTTCGTTGGCAAGGACGACAAAGTACCTGGACCAAACGCATGGCACATCATCCCAGGTGACTTCGTAACCACTGAAGATGGTACTGGTCTGGTCCACATTGCACCAGCATTCGGTGAAGACGATATGAATATCTGTGTTGACGCGCAGATTCTGCCAGTCGTCCCAGTAGACGACGGTGGTCGTTTCACCGCGGAAGTTTCAGACTACGTAGGGCAGCAGGTATTCGACGCCAACAAGCAGATCATCACTGACCTGCGTGACGGTTCCGGTCCGCTGAGCCGCCGCCCAGAGAACGAACGTGCCGTGCTGGTACGCCAGGCATCCTACGTACACTCTTACCCACACTGTTGGCGTTGCCGTCAGCCACTCATCTACCGTGCAGTTGGCTCATGGTTCGTAGCAGTCACCAAGTTCCGTGACCGCATGGTTGAACTCAACCAGGACATCCGTTGGGTACCAGACCACATCAAGGACGGTCAGTTCGGTAAGTGGCTGGAAGGTGCCCGTGACTGGTCAATTTCCCGTAACCGCTTCTGGGGTTCCCCAATCCCAGTGTGGAAGTCAGATAACCCAGAATACCCACGCGTAGACGTTTACGGCTCTATCGCAGAACTGGAAGCTGACTTTGGCGTAGAGGTAAAGGACCTGCACCGTCCATTCATTGACTCCCTGGTACGACCAAACCCAGACGATCCAACCGGAAAGTCTATGATGCGTCGTATCCCAGACGTGCTTGACTGCTGGTTCGACTCTGGTTCCATGCCATTCGCGCAGGTACACTACCCATTTGAAAACCAGGAGTGGTTCGAAAACCACTACCCAGGTGACTTCATTGTGGAATACATCGGTCAGACTCGTGGCTGGTTCTACACCCTGCACGTACTGGCAACCGCGCTGTTTGACCGACCAGCGTTCCGTAACTGTATTTCCCACGGTATCGTTTTAGGCGACGACGGACGCAAGATGTCTAAGTCCCTGCGTAACTACCCAGACGTAAACGGCGTATTCAACGACTATGGTTCTGACGCAATGCGTTGGTTCCTGATGTCCAGCCCAATCGTGCGTGGTGGTAACCTCATCGTTGCAGAACAGGGTATTCGCGACACTGTCCGCCAGATTCTGCTCCCAATGTGGAACTCCTACTACTTCTTTACCCTCTACGCAGGTACCTGCAACAGCGGTGGAGGCTATGTAGCAAAGGAAATCGGCTTTGACGATGCTACGCGTGTAGCCGGACTGCCAGTAATGGACCGTTACTTGCTGGCTCGTACCCGTGAACTAGCTGCCGCTGTTGCACAGTCCATGGAAGCCTTCGATATTCCAGGTGCCTGTGGTCTAATCCGTGAACACTTGGATCTGCTGACCAACTGGTACGTGCGTACTTCCCGTCAGCGTTTCTGGGATGAAGATAAGGACGCATTCGACACCTTATTCACCGCCCTCGAAGTACTGATGCGCGTCTCCGCACCATTCCTACCACTGCTGTCTGAAGAAATCTGGCGTGGCCTGACCGGTGGCGAATCCGTCCACCTCACCGACTACCCAGTAATCGGGGAAGCCTGGGCTGATGATGCTCTGGTTGCCACCATGGATGAAACTCGCGCAGTAGTTTCTGCCGCTCACTCTCTGCGTAAGGCAGAAAAGATTCGCGTGCGTCAGCCACTGCACACTCTCACCGTGGTTTCCGAACTGGCTTCTGAGCTAGCTCCATACGCTTCCTTGATTGCTTCCGAAGTAAACGTTAAGGAAGTTAAGCTGCAGTCCCCAGACGAATCCGGTCTAAAGGTAAGCGAAGAACTGTTGCTGAACCCACGCGAATTCCCACCAGCTGTTCGTAAGCTAACTTCTAAGCTATTCGCAGCTCAAAAGAGTGGTGCTTGGGAAGTTGACGGCGACGCAGTGGTCTTCCCAGGAATCGACGTTGACGGTGTCCCAGCTCGCCTGGAAGCCGGACAATTCAGCCTGTCTACTAAGGTTGAAGCAGCTGAAGGTACTTCCGCAGCTGTACTATCCTCTGGTTCCTTCATTGTCTTGGATACCACTTTGGATGAAGCCCTGATCGCAGAGGGTTACGCACGTGACGTTATCCGCGCAGTTCAGGATGAACGTAAGGCAGCTGATCTGTACGTTGCAGACCGTATTAAGTTGGAACTGGGTGTTCCAGCTGACTGCGTAGCAGCTGTTGAAACTCACCTGGAAATGATTAAGGAAGACACCCTGGCACTGGAAGCAACGGTTTCAGTGGCCGAGGAACTGACTGTGAAAGTTGAGAAACTCGCTTGAGCAAAGACTTTACTGAACCAGGCGCTGGTTTAGATCCAGAAATGCTGGGCTACCTGGCACAAACGGTTGAGCAAGAGGAAACAACTCCAGCTGAAATCGTCGATGAGGTTTTGAATCGCGACGTTCAGGCAGAGTTGGAAGCCTTTTTCAACGAACACCGTTTTGGCATTCCCGAGGACGATTTGGACGATGACTCAGAAGAAGTCGTGCGCCCACAGACTTCTCTAATGTCAAAGCAGGAAGCTGCCCAGGTGGAAGCCGATTACTTAGCTTTGCAAGAAGCTATTTTGACGCGGACTCCGGAGCATAAGTTTGAACCAACTTTGGATCGAATGCTTATGGCATTCAACCTCTTAGGGGATCCGCAGTTAAGCTACCGTAGCGTACACGTAACTGGTACGAACGGTAAGACTTCAACTTCACGGATGATTTCTGCTTTGCTGCAGGCATCAGGACGTAAGGTTGGGCGTTACACCAGCCCACACCTAACTTCCATGAAGGAACGCATTTGCGTTAATGAGGAGCCCATCAGTGAGCGTCAGTTCTTGGAAGCCTATGCTGATGTAGCTCCATACATTGGCATGGTGGATGAGCTGGGGCGTCGCAATAACGGTCCACAGATGTCTTTCTTTGAAGTATTCACAGTCACGGGGCTAGCTGCTTTTGCGGATATTCCAGTTGATGCGGCAGTAGTTGAAGTTGGCATCGGCGGTGAATGGGATGCTACTAACGTAATTAATGCTGAGGTAGCAGTATTTACTCCGATTGGGGTAGACCATGAAGCCTACTTGGGTCCGACTGCTGAGAGTGCTGCGCGCATTAAGTCTGGCATTATGAAGCCGGGTGCGATTGCGGTTTCTGCACCGCAGGAACCTGAGGTTGAAGCAGTTTTGCGAGCTAAAGCTGCGGAAGTGGGCGCAGTTATTCGCTTCATCGGCCAGGAAGTGCAGTTGCTAGACCGTAAGGTGGCTGTGGGTGGTCAGGTGATTACCGTGCAGACCTCGGCTGCGGTTTACCAGGATATTTTCGTGCCGTTGCATGGTGAACATCAGGCGCAGAACGCTACTTTAGCGTTGGCGGCGTTGGAAGCTTTCAATGGTGGTCGCGCGTTGGAAGACCGGATTGTGGAGGAAGGCTTTGCGATGAGCACTTCTCCAGGTCGGTTGGAAGTTGTGCGTACTTCACCTTCAATTTTGGTCGATGCTGCGCATAATCCGCATGGTGCAAGTGCTTTGGCGGCTGCTTTGCAGGAGTCTTTCGACTATTCGCATATCGTGGGTGTTTATTCGGCTATGGCTGATAAACAGGTGGAAGCGGTTTTGGCTGAGATGGAACCTATTTTGGATGAAATCGTGATTACCGGTATGAATTCTGCGCGTGCGATGGACGTTGAAGAGCTTGCTGAGGTTGCTCGTGACGTGTTTGGTGAGGATCGCGTGCACGTAGAACGAAAGCTACTGGATGCGGTTGATAAGGCGGTTGAGCTTAGTGATGCGACGCTTGATCCGGCAACTTCAACTGGTGTGGTGGTTTTCGGTTCAGTGGTATTGGCTGGTAGCGCGCGTGAGTTGCTTTTGAAGTAGCGGTTTGTTTTAAGGGGCGCCCTCGGGAATGTTTTCCGAGGGCGTTCTTTTAATGTTTTCGTACGGTTTTAGTCGATTAATTCGGTAAACTGTCTAAAAGTGTTGGAAACTAATGCTTTTGAAATGTAGGTAGATCGTTTTACAAGAAAACTGTCTATTTTGTGTATGGTAAGGGGGAAATGTGCGGGGGTTTAAGGTTTTTAACTTCGCCATCAGCTTACTGGTGGGCGTGCCTCTAATGGTTGTAATCGTTAGTTTCTTTCTAGTCACCAACGGAGGCGCCAATATTGGAGCTGGGGTTGCCTTCTTCATAGGCCCAGTTTTATGGGGAATCATTGCTTTACTGTGGCTAATATATTTCGCAAGATTGAGACCAGTCTCCGTTAAATCTGAGCAACCACCAAGACTACTTGAAATCATGCGTTACGTTGGCTTAGGGGCTTTAGCTTTCGCAGTGGTTTGCGCGATTTACGGTTATGCGCAGCTTTATCAAACTTCCCCAAATATTAAACCGATTATCTACTGGGAGTTCTTAGCATTAGGAATCATTGCTTACTGGCTGGTATATCACCTGGTTAAACGCCAGGTTTTGGGGAAACAGTGCAAGTAGCTAACTTAACTTGAACATCCGCCTAAAGTCCCGCTTGCCATTGGCAGGTGGGGCTTAGTTATGCAAAACTTGAAAGTGTGAGCTGGATTAAAAAATACGCCAGTTCGCTCATAGACCCCAAAGCTTTAACCGTCGAAGGCGACGTGGAAAATAAAAGAAGGAGCCAAAATGAAGAAGCTGGTAAACGACGTTCATAACGTAGTGAAAGAAACCCTGGAAGGCTTCGAAGCAGCCCACGCAGATGTAGTCACCGTACACTACGACCCAGACTTCATCACCCGTACCGTTAAGAAAGAAACCGGCAAGGTAGGTTTGATTTCCGGTGGTGGCTCCGGACACGAGCCACTACACGGTGGATTCGTAGGCTACGGCATGCTCGACGCAGCCGTACCAGGCGCAGTATTCACCTCTCCAACCCCAGACCCAATCGTCGAAGCCACCAAGGCAGCAGACCACGGAGCAGGTGTACTCCACATCGTAAAGAACTACACCGGTGACGTCCTCAACTTTGAAACTGCCGCAGAACTATGCGACATGGAAGACATCAAGGTAGCCACCGTTATCACCAACGACGACGTTGCTGTAGAAGACTCTCTCTACACTGCGGGTCGCCGTGGCGTAGCCGGTACCTTCTTCGTAGAAAAGATTGCTGGTGCAGCCGCAGAACGTGGCGACGACCTGGAAACCGTCCGTGCGATTGCACAAAAGGTAAACGACAACACCCGTTCCATGGGCTTGGCACTGGGCGCATGTACTGTCCCACACGCTGGTAAGCCATCCTTTGAACTGGATGAAACTGAAGTGGAAATGGGCATCGGTATTCACGGTGAACCAGGCTATCGTCGTATCCCAATGGCACCTGCAGACGTACTCACCGAAGAAATGTACGAAAAGATTAAGGCAGACCTGCCATTCGCAGAAGGCGACGAAGTAATCGTCTTAGTAAACGGCATGGGTGGCACCCCGGTTTCCGAACTTTACATCGTAAACCGTAAGGTACATGAACTGCTTAAGCGCGATGGAATCACCCCGGTGCGCACCCTGGTAGGCAACTACGTTACCTCCCTGGAAATGCCAGGTTGCTCCATCAGCTTGCTGAAGGTCCACGACGATGTTGTGGAACTCTTTGACGCACCAGTAAACACTGTTGCATACCGGAAAGGAATGTAATCAATGACTTTGAATACTCAGTGGGCCCTGCAGTGGATCCGCAACTGTCAGAAGGAAGTTCACGCAAACCGTGACTACCTGATTGACCTGGACCGCGAAATCGGTGACGGCGACCACGGTGAAAACCTAGATCGTGGTTTCACTGCTGTAGTCACCTCTTTGGAAACCACTGAAACTCCTGACATTGCAGCAGTTCTGAAGCTGGTTGCAAAGACCCTGATGTCCACTGTCGGTGGTGCTGCTGGCCCGTTGTACGGCACAGCATTCTTACGAGCTGCTGGCAAGTGTGCGAAAGAAGAACTGGAACCAGCAGACGTCGCTGAATTTATCGAGGGTGGACTGGGCGGCATCCAGGCGCGTGGTAAAGCCACCACCGGTGAAAAGACTATGGTTGATGTTTGGACTCCAGCTTTAGAAGCCGCTAAAGCTGCAGCAGCGAACGGAGCATCCGCCGTTGAAACCCTGGAAGCAGCTGCTTTAGCTGCTCGAGCTGGGGCTGAAGCAACCCTGGAGATGAAGGCAACGAAGGGGCGGGCATCCTACCTGGGAGAACGCTCAATCGGTCACCTAGATCCTGGTTCGGTATCTTCTGCAATCATCTTCGAACAGGCTGTTAAAGCTGCTAAGGCAGGAGCATAAAATGGCTAACACTGCTCTGGTAATCGTTTCACACTCAGTTGGTTTAGCTGCCGGAGTTACTGAAGTTGCTCAGCAGATGGCACCAGACGTGCTGATTCTTCCTGCCGGAGGAACCGACGAAGGTGGAGTCGGCACCAGCTTCGACAAAATCGACGCTGCCGTTAATGAAGCGATTGCCAGTGGGGAAGTAGTAATTCTGTCTGACCTGGGATCAGCCACAATGACCGTGGAAAACGTCTTAGAATTCTTAGACGATGACCGAGCACAATGGGTGGATGGACCACTGGTAGAAGGCGCTGTCCTGGCAGCAGTAGCTGCCCAGCAAGGCGGCGACTTAGTAACCGTGATTAACGCTGTTAAAGAAGCAGCCACGCAGTGGGATTATGCTTCAAACGGAGAGGTGGAAGAAACGCCCTCGGGAGCAGAATCTGCAACCTTGCCAACAGACGCAACCACTGCAACCGTAGTGCTCGCTGACCCAGATGGTCTGCACGCCCGCCCAGCCGCCATGGTTGCTCGCGCCGCCAGCGGTAAAGACGCACAAGTAACCGTCAACGGCGTGGACGCACGGTCTGTACTGGCACTAATGGGACTTGGAGCAAAGTACGGTGACACCGTTACCGTTGCCGCAACTGGACCTGACGCGGCCCTGGCAATCGAAGCGGTAGTTAAAGAACTCAGCTAACGAAATAGATAGTTAAGCCCTCCAAGAAAAGTTGGAGGGCTTAACTATTAGAATCCTTTGGAAACAACTTAGCCAAATCGCAGCGTAACGTGAATTCCAGTAACTATGTTCAGAGCCAGATAATGTACTTCAAACCGCAAATAGTTAACCGCGCTGAAACACAGTAAAATCCTTAAAATGCTGCTAACACCACTTCCTATCAGCAAATTCTCACCCTGATTATCCAGGAAACGCCAATGCATAATCTTAAAACTAAGGTCCAGACTGGATGGCTGGCGCATAAAAAATAACTCATGCCATTAAAACCCAAGCTCTACTACAATCACCCTACCCAGGCGAATTTTCTATTGCAAAACCCAGCAAAATCACCTATGAGACTTTACTAAGCGTGGTGAAGAACGACAGCTAGAATCAGAAAGATTGGGAAACAGCTAGACAAAACAATAGTTATGCTTAGAGATTTCCGGGTGCATTCGTCAGGGAAACATTAGCATAATCCACCAGGTGAAAATATCTCCATAAGATTGCACGCACTGTATAAAACAGAGTGCGTATGCAGAGTAGGAGCCCCGGTTAAACCAGCCGCTTCATAGATAAATTTCAGTAGTTAGAACCCAGAAGGGACATGCGCGCTATGTTTACTATTTCCTTAGCATCCCACCTATTTCTGCAGCTGATAGCGTAACGAGCAACATTGTTAGAGACCCATCGAAGTCCAGTAATATTCCAAGGAAGAAAAGTTATGGTTGTCTAAAGATCCACTCTAAGGAAAACAAAACCATGTGTCTAAAGACCGAATTAAGGCGAAAATAAGCCGGTACACTAAAGGCAAGATAAACCATCTTCAAAGGAGAAAAAATGAGCCGTCCATTCTTTGACGAAACCCGCCAACACACTCTGATTGTAGTGAAGCCAGACGGTTACGCTCGCGGGCTAACCGGCGAAGTAATCCGTCGCATCGAACGCAAAGGCTACAAAGTAGTAGCACTAAAGCTCATGCAGGCATCTAAAGAACTACTCACCGCACACTACACTGAGCTGGTAGAACGCCCATTCTTCCCAGACATCGTTGAATACATGACTTCTGGTCCAGTGGTAGCAATGGTCGTAGAAGGCGACCGCGTCATTGAAGGCATGCGCGTAATCATGGGGCCAACTGACCCAACTGTGGCTCCTGCAGGTACTATCCGTGGCGACCTGGGACGAGACTGGAACTCAGGCAATATTGAAAACATTGTGCATGGTTCCGACTGCCCAGAAAACGCTGAACGTGAAATCGGCCTGTGGTTCCCTGAACTAACCGCCTGAGCTTTCTAACTTCAACTAACGCGCGAACTTAAGTTCGCGCGTTTTTGTTGCATGGGAACTAGAGCTCGCATGTTTCCGCAGTGAATTACAGCGTCTCATTGTAGAATGAATCCGTGGTTAAACTGATTATTATCTTCTGTTTCGTAATGGGCTTAAGCCTGCTGCTTGCAGTAGGCATCATTCTAAGTATGCTGGTAAGCCGACGTACCCTACGCGGCTGGCAAGAGCATTACACTGCTGAAAATCGCCAGTGGAAACAACAGGATGAAGAAGGAATCGTTTACGCTTCTGTTACCCCTGAACAAGCTGATTTCTATGACATTGTCGATGAGTCTACCGAAGGCTCCGGTTATCTGGCAGCTGAAGAACTAACTCTGCCGGAACAAATCACCCGTCGTACTATCAAAAACCCTGAAGACAAATGGAAAGAAATCTGACAGCAGCAGAAGCCGCAGTATTAGAAGTTCTCTTACTGAACGCCAGCTCCGACCAAGAAACTGAGCCAACCGCGGAATTACGCAACCAGTGGGTAGCACAAATTCCAAATTTGCAGGTAGTCCATGAATGTGGATGCGGAGCCTGTCCAACCATCGATTTCACCGATCCGAAAGCGAAATTTAACCACCGGATTGTGCTCAGTGCTTTTGACGATACTCAAGGTGCGGGGATTCTAGTATTCATCGACGATAACCAGCTTTCCTGTTTGGAAGTGTATCCCTCAGCAAATGAAGCTGCTGAGCTACCGGCGGTAGAAAATATTAGCTTTTAACCCATTGTTTTTGCTGGCGGGAGGATTTTTAGCTCTTCCTCCCGTAGTGTCTGAAAACTATATTTTTCATAATTTGCGGGAGGATTTTTAATAAAAATTCTCCCGCAGTATTAATTAGTTTTCTAGGGCGGTGAGGTCTTGGTGGGCTTTGAGGATTTCGAGTTTTAGTGGTGGGCTTTGGGTTTGGTGGGTTCCGTTGAAGCGTAGGGTTATGTTGTTTAAGGTTACTTCCGCGTCCCAGGTGGTAGTGAGTGTTGGGTAGTAGATGCCGGTTTTGTCGTAGGGGTGGGTTACTGTCTGGTTGGGGTAGGGGCTGCCGGGGTCTTGGGTTTGTAGTTGGGTGCCGCCTCCGAAGTTGTAGGTGTAGGATTGGGGGATCCATTTGATGTTTACGTTGCCGAGTTCGGAGTCTAGGGTTTGGGTTTGTGGGGTAGGGGTGGTGGTGAGTAGGTGGAGTTCGTATCCGTCGGGTGAGTAACCATGAAACTGATCAGAACGACCCGTATAAACAACACCAGTCTTATCAGTAGAATCATCTTGTGAATTCTTAGGCACTTCTACTGCTAGGGCGGAATAAGAAAAGGTAATGGTAAACGTAAGCGAAAAAATCACCGCAAGCGGAGCATACTTTTTCATTTTAATGCTCCAAATTTGCCGCAACTACAACCCATTTACCATTAGCGAATGCGAAACTTACACGCTTAACAAGTGTTTCCGCAGGGATAGTTTCTAATGTCATAGTCGGAGCTGTGTAACCAAGATATTTGGAGACATCGGATGAAATCCGGAATGATATTTCACCGGGGTTTTCAACGCCGTCAGGAATGCCTACACCTAGAACCGTGACATTCGTTTCGTTGTAGTTAGCCAACCATTCTTTGTTTGTTTCGTTTTCTGGATTGCTGCAACCATTTTGTTGCACATATCTGATGCTTCGCTACAGGTTTCCCCCAGGTATGTATGGTCACCGGTTGTGAATGCGTATGTGATTAGTTCTTGCAGGTAGATTGCTACTGCTTCAGCACCTTCTTGGGTGTGTTCGTAGCCTTTGGCGGGGTATTCAGGTTTAGGGTACTTCAGGTTCGCAGCTGGTCGTGGCAGTGGTTTCGTAGCTTTCCACACGTTAGGGTCATCGGTGGGTTTAAGGACTCCCGTGTCTTTCCACGCTTGAATCTGCTCATCAACGGTGGCGTATTCTTTAGACTGGGTTTCATCCTGGTTTTCAGGTTTGTCTATTACCTTGTTGTGTTCAACAACAGGGTGTTTGTCAGCGGAGTCTGAGGTACCGCAGGCTGTTAAAGAAACGGGTGTGGCGACTAGTAGCAGTGCTAGTAGTGCGGGGAGAGGGTTTTTACGCATGTCATCTTCCTTGAGTACATGTTGTTACCTATTACTTTAAGGTTATTACGTGTAGGCATAAAGTGAAACCAGATTCAAAAACCTGTGGATAAGCTAAGGAATGGTTAAGCACCACAAAACTTAACCTATCGATACAGCAGAGGTTTAGTATCATTGACAGTATGACTGAATTTCTGACTTCAACTCTTGCAATCATTATTTACGTTGTGCTTGGCTTAGCTGCCGTAGCTGGCGTGGGCTTTGCTGTCGCTAAATCCCGTAAGGAACTACCTCCAGCACCGCAGCGACCACAGCTGGAAACTCCTAAAGCTTCAGAAACTCACGGAGAAGCTGCAGAGGGCGCCCTCGAAAATGTGGAAACGGTGGACGCACCCGTTGAAGCAGAACCAGAATACGACAAACCAGAAACTGCCGTGGGACGCATGGAACGTCTGCGTTCTCGCCTGGCAGGATCCGGACGCCTGGGTGCCACCCTGCTGGCAATTCTTTCCAAGGGCGATCTGTCTGAAGCCGACTGGGAAGAATTTGAAGACACCCTGCTCATGGCTGACCTGGGGCTCGACGCAACTGAAGAAATCCTGGGGAATCTGCGTAAAGCCGTGCAGGTAAAGAACACCACTGACCCAGCGGAAGTTAAAGAACTGCTGCGTGCAGAGCTTCTAAAGCAGGTAAATCCAGAACTTGACCGTTCTCTGAACCTCTCAGTCACCGAAACCGCAGAAGGAAAGCGTCACCCAGCGGTAGTGCTGATGGTAGGTGTAAACGGTACGGGTAAGACCACCACAGTGGGTAAACTAGCGCGTCTGTTCGTTGCAGAAGATCGCAAGGTAGTACTGGGTGCTGCAGACACATTCCGCGCTGCCGCCGCAGAACAGCTCACCACCTGGGGCGACCGCGTTGGGATTGAAACCGTCCGCTCTGAGCAAGAAGGCGCAGACCCAGCTTCCGTCGCATTCGATGCCGTAAAACGCGGTCAAGAAGTAGAAGCAGACGTAGTACTGGTGGATACTGCTGGTCGCTTGCAAAACAAGTCCACCCTCATGGATGAGCTTGGGAAAGTAAAACGCGTAATGGAAAAACGCGGTCCAGTTTCCGAAGTACTACTGGTATTGGACGCTACCACCGGACAGAACGGTTTACGCCAGGCACAAGTATTCGCAGAAGTAGTAGATGTAACCGGCGTAGTACTCACTAAACTAGACGGTTCCGCAAAAGGCGGGGTAGTAGTCTCCGTACAGCGTGAGCTGGGCGTGCCAGTGAAGCTTGTTGGTCTGGGTGAAGGCGCTGATGACTTAGCGCCATTTAACCCAGCAGACTTCGTCGACGCAATCCTCAATTAACCGCTAGAATCTAACGTAGCGAAGTAAGCGCGTAAGCGACCAGAACAACTAAAGGCTTAACCAGTGTTTCAGAACCTCTCAGATAAACTAACGGACTCATTTAAAAAACTACGTGGCAAAGGTGTCATCACCGAAGCTGATATTGACGCAACCGCTTCAGAGATTCGTCGCGCCCTTTTGGATGCTGACGTAGCTCTGCCAGTAGTGCGTCAATTCGTATCCGCAGTTAAAGAAAAAGCACTGGGCGCAACTGTTACCCAAGGTCTGAAACCAGGCCAGCAGGTAGTGCGTGTAGTACACGACGAACTGGTTGAAATCCTCGGTGGTGAAACTCGCGAACTGCACTTTGCACAGCGCGGACCAACGATTTTCATGCTGGCTGGTCTGCAAGGTGCCGGTAAGACTACTTTGGCAGGTAAACTCGCGAAATGGATGCGTTCTGAGAATAAGCGCGTCCTGCTAGTCGCAGCTGACTTGCAGCGTCCAAATGCGGTAAATCAGCTGCAGGTAATGGGACAGCGAGCCGGCGTGGAAGTTTGGGCTCCGGAACCCGGTAACGGTGTGGGCGACCCCGTACAGGTAGCGCGCACTGGTGTAAACCACGCAATCGAAAACGGATTTGACCTGGTAATCGTTGATACTGCCGGTCGTCTGGGCATCGATGAAGAAATGATGCAACAGGCTCGTAATATCCGCGAAGCCATCAACCCACATGAAGTGCTGTTCGTACTTGATGCCATGGTTGGTCAAGACGCGGTGCAGACCTCTGTTGCTTTCCGCGACGGCGTAGGCTTCACCGGTGTCGTTCTTTCCAAGCTGGATGGTGACGCTCGTGGTGGTGCGGCACTTTCTGTACGTGGTGTTACCGGGCAGCCAATCCTCTTTGCTTCCACCGGTGAAGGCCTGGATGATTTTGAACGTTTCCACCCTGATCGTATGGCCAGCCGAATTCTGGACATGGGTGATATTCTCACGCTGATTGAACAGGCTGAGAAGAAGATTGATCAGGCGCAGGCGCAGGAAGTTGCTGAAAAAGCACTGTCTGGTGGTTTAACCCTAGATGACTTCCTCACCCAGTTGCAGCAGATTCGTAAGCTCGGCTCCATGAAGAAAATCTTGGGGATGCTGCCAGGGGTGGGACAGTTTAAAGACCAGTTGGATAACTTCGATGAAAAAGAAGTTAACCGGATTGAAGCTATCGTGCGTTCTATGACCCCAGCTGAACGCCGTGACGTGCGTTTGCTGAATGGTTCCCGTCGTGCGCGTATTGCTGCGGGCTCTGGTACTACCGTAGCGGAAGTAAACGCTTTGGTTAAGCGTTTTGAAGCTGCCCGGGAAATGATGAAGCGCATGGGTGGCATGGCCGGTGGTGGCATGGGCGGTTTCCCAGGTATGGGTAACTTACCTGGCTCCGGTAAGCGTTCTAAGGCTCGTCAACCAAAGGCTGCGAAGAAGAAGTCCAAGAGTAAGGTATCTGGCAACCCAGCGAAGCGTCGTGAAGCTGAGCTTGGCTCCATGATTCCAGCTGAACACCGCGCTGGTTCTGCGTTTGGTGCGCCTACACAGGCAGTGCCAGAGTCTCGTCCATCTTTAGATGAACTGCCAGACGATATTAAGCGTATGTTGGGTGGTCTGTAGTGCGTTTACGCGGACAAGCCCTGTGGAGATCCCCTGCGGTAGCGGGGGATTCCCCATTTTCTGCGCCTGCCCCAGAATGGGTAGCAGGAGATTTCGAGATTCGTGAGGGGCACATTTATCAGGTGCCGGCGACGGGTAGCGCAGATGTGGAAGGTTGGATTGTTCCTGGTTTAGTTGATGTGCACTGCCATATCGGCATTAAGCAGGGTGGATTCGCTAACCCAGATGAGATGTTGGAACAGGCTCGCATAAATCACCGAGCTGGTGTGCTTTTAGTACGTGACTGTGGCAGCCCTAGTGATAACTCGCATGTGCGTGACCGCGCTGATACGGTGCGTTTGGTACGTGCTGGGCGGCATTTGGCGAAGCCGAAGCGTTACATTCGCGGGTCTGCTCTTGAGTTGGTAACTGATGCGCAACTGCCTGCCGTGATGCTTGCGCAGGCACGGGCGGGTGACGGCTGGGTGAAGCTAGTGGGGGACTGGATTGACCGTGCGGATGGGGCTGAGTCCGATTTGCGTCCGCTGTGGGATGGTGCGGCTTTGCGTGAGGGCGTGGCGGCTGTGCATGAAGTTGGCGGCCGCGTCACGGTACATTCATTCGCGCATGCGACGATTGACGCGTTGCTGGACGCGGGGGTGGACTGTATTGAGCATGGCACGGGTATGGATTCTGATCAGATTCGCCAGGCTGCTGCGCAGGGGATTGCGATTACGCCAACTTTGTTGCAGGTAGCTTTATTTGATCAGTTTGCGGCGCAGGCGGGGGATAAGTTCCCAGTTTATCGTGACCATATGTTGGGTTTGCAGGCTCGTCATGAGCAAGTTTTGGCTGATTTTTTGGATGCTGGAGTACAGCTTTTGCCGGGGACGGATGCGGGTGGTTTTCAACCGCATGGGTTGCTTCCACAGGAGTTGTTGCGTTGGCGTGAGCTTGGTTTGTCGGATGCGCAGATTTTGGATTTGGGTTCTTGGCGGGCGCGGGATTATTTGGGTTTCCCTTCTCTTTCCGAGGGCGCAATGGCGGATCTTGTCGTTTATGCTTCGAACCCGGCAGCGGATATTTCTGTACTGGCACGGCCGATTTTCACGAATTTGGGTGTAACCGGGTAATTGGTGAGCAATCCCACCTTAATATCTGGTTGGCTTTTTTGAAAAAGACTTTGGGTTTTAGCTAGAAATCTGGCAAAATAGATTGTTGTACTCGAAGTATATAGACCCTCTCTCTATAGGACTTCGCGTCCGGGAATCATTTTGATATCCATGACCCCCGGATTGATACATGATTCCAAAACTAATAATGAGGAGTGACCACTAAAGTGGCAGTTCGTATTCGACTCAAGCGAATGGGTAAGATCCACGCACCTTTCTACCGCGTGGTAGTAGTTGACCAGCGTAAGAAGCGCGATGGTCGCGTAATTGAAGAAATCGGTATTTACGATCCAACTCGTACTCCATCCGTCATCGAAATCAAGGGTGACCGTGCACAGTACTGGTTGGGCGTTGGCGCACAGCCATCCGATCAGGTTCTGAACCTGCTGAAGCTGACCGGTGACTGGGCAGCTCACAAGGGTGTTAAGAACCCTGTTTCTCGCGTGAAGTACGCTTCCACCGACGCTGAAGCAGCTGCTAAGGCAGTTAAGGCTGCTGAAGAAGAAGCTATTAAGCGTAAGGCAGAAGCTGCTGAAGCTAAGGCTAAGGAAGAAGCTGAAAAGGCTGCAGCTGCTGAAGCAGAAGCAGTTGAAGAAGTAGCTGAAGAAGCTCCAGCTGAGGAAGCCTGAGCATGTTAGCTGACGCACTTGAGCATTTGGTAAGCGGGATTGTAGATAATCCTGAGGACGTAGAAGTTACCTCCCGTTCTATGCGACGTGGACAGCTTCTGGAAGTCCGTGTGAATCCAGATGACTTGGGCCGTGTAATCGGTCGTAACGGTCGTACAGCACGGGCACTGCGCTCAGTTATTTCTGCGCTTTCAACTCGAGGACCGGTTCGAGTAGACGTAATCGATACCGATCGGGACTAAACCTTGAGTTTTAGGGCGGTGTGGGGAAGCCTCACACCGCCCTAAAGCATATTTACTATACTGTTACTGTACTTTCACTAAACCTAAAGGGAATATCACTGTGGACCTAACTGTTGCGGAAATCGGCGCAGCACACGCGCTGAAAGGCGAAGTGCTTCTTAACCTGCACACTGACGTACCAGAAGAACGCATTTACCCAGGCGCACAGTTCCGCACTGTCCCAGCCGGACGCGGTCCACTCACCGTTGATACGATTCGCGTACACAAGGGCCGCCTGGCAGTTCGCTTCGCAGGACATGCTGACCGCAACGCCGCTGAAGCCCTCCGCAGCACTAAACTTGTCATTGACTTTGATGAAGTAGAACTAGAAGAAGACGCCTGGTACGCTGACGAACTAATCGGTTTTAAAGCCTTGCATGTAAACGGAACCGAGCTGGGGGAAGTATCTGACCTGATTTTGGGAGATGCTCAGGACCTATTGGAAATCAAATACCAGGGTCGTAAAGTTTTAGTGCCTTTCGTAGAAGAGTTAGTACCAGTAATCGACGAAGAAGCTGAAACTGTTCTACTTGATCCACCGGGTGGACTATTCGACGAAGACTTCGTAACGACTGCTGCACCCGAGCAGTAACCAACTGATACTTACTAAAAACTGGCAACCAGTAAGGTATTTTAAACACTATGCGTTTTGACTTTATCTCCATCTTCCCGCAGTATTTCAACGCTTTGGAACTGTCTCTCATGGGTAAAGCCGTGCAGAATGGGCAGCTTTCCATCAACGTACATGACTTGCGTGACTGGACTGAAGATAAGCATCGCACAGTTGATGATGCTCCTTATGGTGGGGGCGCCGGCATGGTTATGCGCGCCGATATTTGGGGCAAGGCATTGGACTCAGTGATTGCTGGTTCAGGCCGCCGCGTTTTAGCTGTCCCAACGCCCTCGGGAATTCCTCTCACCCAAGCAGCTGCGCGTGAACTGGTGTCGGCTGACCAGATTATTTTTGCGTGCGGACGCTATGAGGGAATTGATTACCGCGTGGTGGAACACTACCGGAATGCCGGCGAAATTGAAGTTTTTGAGTATTCTATCGGTGACTACGTACTTAACGGTGGGGAAGTTGCTGCTCTGGTTTTAGTTGAAGCTGTGGCACGTTTGTTGGACGGCTTCATGTCTAACCCAGAATCTTTGGTGGAAGAATCCTTTGAAAATAACCTTTTAGAATACCCGGCTTTTACGCGTCCACTGCAGTGGCGCGAGCTGGAAGTACCTGAGGTTCTACGTACGGGTGACCACGGGCGGATTGAAGCTTGGCGTCGGGACTTGTCTTTGATGCGCACGGCAACGCGCCGCCCGGATATGGTTCGGGAACTTGATCCGCATCAGTTGAGCTTGAGCGATTTACAGAAGCTCGCCTACTACGGTTGGGTTTGGGCCGGTAGCGACCAGCCGGTTCTGCCCGGAGAAACACCTGATTTCGCGTGGACTGAGCTGGCAGTAGAATCTTCTGCCGTGGACCTGCAGATGGTTGCGAAAGACGGTCGGGTAGTGGCCGAGGGCGTCTGGGTGGAAGCCGCAGAGAATCCTCAGCTGGTTCCTAAACGAATGTTAGAAAGCCATCCGCTGGTAGTGAAACTCTGGGTGGATTCTAAATTTATGGGACGCGGTTTAGAAGGCGCGCTCTTAATGCATTTGCTAGAGGCATCCGCTCTAAAGGAGCGTAGCCTGGTGATTGCAGTTGATGCTGCCGATAAAGAGCTTACGAAGCTAGTGAAGTCCCTGGGCTTTAAGAAGCAGGGTCGTAAGTTTATCGAAGGCAGTGCTGGTAAAGAAAATCGTGCGGAAGTGTTTTTCCAACGGTAACTATTGAGGCGGTAACGCTTAGCCTAGCTTCTACCGTAGAAAACAAAAACTCACATGGCAACGTGCGCTGGCATATGAGTTTTGGGCTTTTTAATTAAAAACTCACATGGCAACGAGTAGTCGCATGTGAGTTTTTGCTTAAAGGGGGAAGTTAGGGGAGTTCCAAATCAGACTTGGCAATCTCTTCAATATTCACGTCCTTAAAAGACAAAACGTGAACATTTTTTACGAAACGGGAAGTCCGGTAAATATCCCACACCCAGGCATCGGTTAGGCGTAGTTCAAAGAAAACATCGTTACCAACAGGCTTAACCTGCACGTCCACCTGGTTACACAGGTAGAAACGACGTTCAGTTTCTACCACGTAGGTGAACAGATGCATAACATCGCGGTATTCGCGGAATAGGTCTAACTCAAGGTTATTCTCGTAGCCTTCAATATCCTGGCTCATCATATTCCCTTCTCTAAAACTCTCTAACAGCTATTAAACCAGTTTCCAACTGGTTCTATGCCACTGGCTCACGCCCAGACTGCGAATTGCCTCGCGGTGCGCTGCGGAGCCATAGCCTTTATTTTTCGCCCAACCATAACCAGGGTCAGGAAGTTCTTCCATCAGCTTATCCCGCGCAACCTTTGCCATTACCGAAGCTGCAGCAACCACGGAGCAAGACGCATCCGCTTTAACTTTCATAACCACCGGGGGTGCGCCCACAGCCTGGAAGCGTTCCACCAGAGGGGCAGTATCGAAACTAAATAAATCCTGCGGGGGAGTCAGCCAATCGTGCGAACCATCCAACAAGACCACGTCCGCAACCACCCCGGCTTCTTTAATATTCTCGAGGGCGCGAATTCCCGCTAACCGTAAAGCAGTGATGATTCCCAACTCATCAACCTCACGGTTAGACGCGTAGGTAACCGCCCAAGGATAAGCCCACTCCTGTGCTAAAGATACGAAATGCTCACGCTGTTTCAGACTCAAAGCTTTAGAATCTGTTAGTCCCAGGGGAGGCTCACCTAAGCCTGCAACGCAGGCGCCAACGCCCACTGGACCCGCTAACGCTCCCCGTCCGACCTCGTCAATGCCAATAACCGTGCCATACTGGGACGCAAGCTGCCGTTCAAACTCAGTATCCGCCAAGACCGCACCCCCATTATTCGTCGACGCGGCCAATAATCTCAGTAAAAGGAGAATGATTAGTAGGGTTCTTCCAATGCGCGTAAGGCCACATCACGCCCACAACTTTACCGACCACATCCTCAATATTGACCATACCGCCATTGACTGACTGATGCGCCCGAGAATCCGCTGAATTATTACGATTATCGCCCATTACCCACAGTTTGCCTTCCGGCACAGTCACCTCAAACGGAAGCAAACTATTATAAGAACCCGGTGCTAAATAAGGCTCAGAAACAGGCTTATCGTTAATCAAAACCTGATCCATATCATTACAACACTTCACCTTATCACCCGGTAAACCAATCACTCGTTTAACCAAGAATTGATCACCCGAAGCAGGACGCAACCCTAAGAACTCTAAAGTATTTGACGCATACTTTGAGAACCCCTGCTGCTCGGGAACCGGAGGCAACCATTTTTGAGCGTCATAAAAGACCACTACATCGCCGCGTTCAATATCCCACAGCGTCGGGGTAAGACGCGAAACCGCTACAGAATCCCCGATTTCTAAAGTATTCTTCATTGATCCCGAAGGAATCCAGAAAGCTTGGAAAAGGAAAGCACGAATCAGAGTGGAAAGCACTAAAGCAACGGCAATGATCACCGTGTATTCGGCAACAGTGTTAAGAATACGACGCGAAAGGGAAAGCTTCTTCTGGGCTTCGCGTGCTTCCGCACGCTTTTTAAATGGCATAGACATGGCACCCGCATTCAACGTCTTCATTTGGGAGGTAGATAGGGAATCAGGAGCAACGCGTTGAGGGGAATAACGACGACGTTCTTTGTCAGACCCCGCTTTGGGAATAGGTAGAGAACTAGTTTCGTCTTTATTCATCCGCATTTCCTTAAAATAATGGCTTCTAATATGATTTTAGCCCCGACCGGTGGCCGGGGCTAAAATATTACGCTCAGTTTTCGCGCAGTTCGCGAACCTTAGCTGCCTTGCCGTGACGATCACGCAGGTAGTAAAGCTTCGCACGACGTACGCGACCACGGGTCACAACCTCGATCTTTTCAACGGTTGGGGTGTGTACTGGGAAAGTACGTTCTACGCCAACGCCGAAAGATACCTTGCGAACGGTGTAGGTTTCACGAACGCCTTCGCCGTGACGGCGAATAACGATACCCTGGAACACCTGGATACGGGAACGGTTGCCTTCGGTAACCTTTACGTGAACCTTAACGGTGTCGCCAGCACGGAATACTGGAATATCATCGCGCAAAGAAGGTGCGTCAACAATATCGAGCTTCTGCATTTTATCTCCTCAACAGTCACGCCGCAGGTCACAACTGCCGGATTGGGTAAGGACTGACCTTACCGACATTCTTTTCTGAGAATCAGTTCATGCGGCCCCCTGCGGCAGGTGACGCTACTGTTCTCAACTGCTTTAGTTTGCCATATTTTCAACTCTTTTTCGAGTGTTTTCGCATTAGCTGTGGGTAACTCCACTCGCAAAACAAAAGAAAACATGGAATGTGAAAACACTCTGGTCTGTAAAGAATGTTAGCTGTGTGCACAAGGCACTTTCAAAGACGCAGTTATCCACAAGTTTAGACAGGGGGGTAGCTTCAGAAACAGGCTCTCTCCAAAGTAGAACTATCCATCTATTAAAAGACTTTGGAGTTTAAGATGAGCAGTAACAAACAACGGGTCGGGAAACTAGGTGAAGACCTGGCAGCCGAATACCTAGAATCCTTAGGCTGGAAAATCCTCGAACGAAACGTGACCTACAAAGGTGCTGAAATTGACATCATTGCTTTAGAAGATGACGTCGTAGTTTTTGTGGAAGTACGTACCCGCACCACTGATGACTGGGGAAGTGCATTAGAAAGTCTCACCCCAAAGAAACTCGCCTCCCTGCGTAGTGGGGTAGTTCGTTGGCTATTAAACCAAGATGAGTACTGTAAAGCCAGAATCGACATGGTTACAGTCAAACTCAATCACGGTAAAGCCACCCTCACCCTCTACCGAAGCATTGGCTGAACCATGCATACCAGTATCGTACGCACCCACGCCGTAGCCATCGTGGGAATGGAAGGTCGAATCATAGACGTGGAAACTCACGTTGCGCCTGGGCTAGTGGCATTCAACCTCGTAGGCTTACCAGATGCTGGAGTGAAAGAGTCGAAAGAGCGTGTTCGTGCTGCCCTGCAAACCTGCGGAATCAAATGGGTGGAACATCGCGTAACAGTAAACTTATCTCCGGCAGCGATTCCGAAAATGGGATCGGGCTTTGACCTGGCAATCGCTATGGGGATTCTGGCACTAAAAAACCTGATAAAGACCCCGCGGTTAGAAAGTACGGTTTTCGTAGGTGAACTTGGCTTAGATGGCTCTGTACAACCCGTTAGAGGAGTACTGCCGGCAGTATTAGAAGCCCGACGCCAAGGATTTATCAATATTGTTGTGCCTGCCCAACAAGCTAAAGAAGCTCAGCTAGTGCCGGGGATAAATGTGGTTCCCGTAGAGCATTTAGGGCAGCTGGTAGTGGCCTTTGGGGGTAAGCCACTACAGCAAAGTATTATGCTCAAGCGCCGTGTGGAAGTGGAATCACCAGAATCTGAACCGGTTTTAAATCATCCTAAAGATCTTAGTGATGTGAAAGGTCAAAACTTCGCGGTTGAGGCTATGGTTACCGCTGCAGCAGGTGGGCATCACCTACTTTTAGTGGGGGAACCAGGTTCTGGCAAGACTATGCTTGCGCAACGTTTACCGGGAATTTTGCCGCCCTTGGAAGCAGAAACTGCATTAGAAGTAACTGCCATTCAATCGGTAGCGGGGCGGATTCGCAACGCAACTGGTTTAGTTGCATACCCACCGTTAGAAGCACCCCATCACAGTGCGTCAATGGTAGCAATGGTGGGTGGCGGAACAGGATTACCGCAGCCAGGGGCAGTTTCGTTAGCTCATGGGGGAGTGCTGTTTTTGGATGAGGCTACTGAGTTTGCTCCGAAAGTTTTGGATGCTTTGCGACAGCCCCTGGAGCAGGGGGAGATTCACATTCATCGAGCGAAAGCGCAGCTAACTTTCCCAGCGCGGTTTCAGCTGATTTTGGCAACTAACCCCTGTCCATGTGGGTATGCGATTTCTCGGAAACATCAGTGTAATTGCAGTTCTTTACAAAGACGTCGGTACTTGAATCGGCTTTCTGGGCCGCTTTTAGATCGGTTGGATATTCAGATTCCAGTGGTTGCTCCGACAGTTCGAGAGCTTGATGAACCCACGGCATACACTTCTGAAACTGCTTTGCAGAAAGTGAAGTTAGCGCGTGAACTGGCGTGCGAGCGCTGGAAAAACCTGGGTATTTATACGAATGCGCAGCTTCCCAGCCAAGTTTTACGTAGTGCGGAAATGGGGTTGGAACCTGAGGTTTCTGATTTGGTGCGCACAGCTTTAAGTAAAGCAACTATGAGTTTGCGGGGTGTGGACCGGGCTTTAAGAGTGGCGCGTACAATCGCAGATTTGCGGGGTAGTGAGAGCGTAGGAGCCCAAGATTTTGGGAAAGCATTGCAGTATCGAACAGGAGTGAAGAATGTTTAAGGTCGATTATGGAAATCCGCTGCAGGTAGCTGCCATGTGGTCTAACTTAGTGGAGCCGGGTGATAACGCGGCAGGGCTCCTTACCGGCGTTTTGGGGCAGGCTAAGGGGCTGGAGTGGGTTTTAGAATCCGCGGATCCTAAAGAGCTTCCAAGCGAATTGGTTGCAGATACTGAGGGGCGGAAGTTGCCGTGGCGGCAGGCAATCCAGCGTTGGTTACCACGTGTTGCTGAAGCAAATATTGAACAGCAGTTTGAGTATTTGCAACGTTTGGGTGGCAGGTTAATGTATCCGCAGCACCCGGATTGGCCGGGGCAGCTTAATGATTTAGGTGAATATGCGCCTTTAGCTTTATGGATGCGGGGGAATTTTGAGCTTGCGCAACCGCGCGAGTGGGTTTCGCTTGTAGGAGCTAGGGCTTCAACGAACTTGGGTGATCAGCTGGCAGCTGAGCTGAGTTTTGATTTGGTGAACGCCGGCTTTGGGGTGGTTTCAGGTGGGGCATTTGGGATTGACACGGCAGCGCACCGTGGGGCACTTACGGTGGCAAGTCAGGTTAGTTCTGAGGCTTTGGCAACGATTGCATTTATGGCGGGTGGGGTGGGGCAACTTTACCCAGCATCTCAGTTGGATTTGTTTAATCGGTTGTTGGATGTGGGATTGGTGGTGTCTGAGGTTCCGCCGAGTTGGCGTCCGGCACGTTGGCGTTTTCTGTCGCGTAATCGTTTGATTGCTGCTTTTTCGGCTGCGACTGTGGTGGTTGAGGCGGGTGTGCGTTCGGGGGCGTTGGCGACGGCGCATCGGGCGTTAGAGCTGGGGCGTCCGGTGGGGGCGGTGCCGGGTCCGGTTACTTCGCAAATGTCTTTTGGGTGTCATCAGTTGATTCGTGAGTGCGGGGTAACTTTAGTTACTAATGCCCAGCAGGTGGGGGAGTTGTTTTTAGGGTTGGGAGCGGGTTTAACAGGGGGCGCATTGGCTTCCGAGGGCGTGCAGTCTGAACTTGTTTTTGTGTCAGATGATTTTAATAATCCGGTGCATGAGCGGGTGTGGTTGGCTTTGCCTAAGTATGGGGAGGCGACTTTTGTTTCGGTGGCGAAAGTGGCGGGGTTGAGTGTTTCGGAGGTTTCTGCGGCGGTGAGTGCTTTGTTGGTGGCGGGGAAAGTGGAGGTGTTTGGGGATAAGTGTCGCCGGATTTATTCCTAAACTCTTGCAAAGTGAACTTGGCAGGAGTATCTTAAGAATTGCCAAGTTTACTTTGCAAGAAAGGTGTGGTGAAAATGGACAAAGAAGCCATTTTGGCAGCCAGCCGAAAAGAAAATAAACAACGCGATTACGCAAAAATGGAAGTCAGTAGCTTAGCTCTTAAAGTCGGCGGATTCGTCGGTTTAGTAGTGACCACTGCATTATTTTTCTTCGAAGAGTACTACTTAGAGCAACCATTAAATTACGGGTATTCGCTAATAATCTTCTCAACCGCATTTGCTGCAATCCTCACGCGAGCATATCGAAAGAGGAGTTTCATTGACCTATTCTTGGCGGTAATTTGTGTACTTCCGTTAGTGCGTACCTTCCAACAATATCTTGGGCAGTTTTAGATGGAAGACAGCCTGCAACTAAAAAATAACCTACCCCAGGTGCGTAAAGAAAAAGGGCTTTCCCAACAAGAACTCGCTAAACTGGTCGGGGTTTCTCGGAATACGATTTCTTCCATCGAAACCGGACAATATTGTCCCACAGCTAAACTCGCACTGGTACTGTGCGTAGCTTTAGACCAAAAGTTTGAAGACCTCTTTTACTTTTAAAAATGCGCGTTGCCGGGTGGTTTTCAAAACCGCCCCGAAAACGTGCATTCTCATTCAGTTACCAGCCCTATTCAATTACCAGCGTTCATCAGCGAGGATGAACTGAGAAAGCATAGTCAGAAGTTGCTGCAGAAGTAACAAACTTCGGATGCAGGTCGTTCATCGTAAACAACTTCTTCTTATGAATCTTATGCATAATCAGTGGCAGAGTACCTAAGAAGATTAGGAACAAAATAGCTACTGACTGCCAGAAAATAGTCAGGTTACCACCAGAAATCGCCACGCGGAAAGCATCAACCGTGTAGCGCATTGGTGAAATCACGCCTAACACCTGATAGAAGGGTTCCAGTAAGGCTAGTGGGAAAGTGCCGCCTGAAGCTGGTAGCTGTAGCAATAGGAAGATAATGAAAATCGCACTCTGAGTAGAACCTAAGTAGAGGCGGAACAAGAATGCTAGAGATACGAAGGCTGCCGCAGTCACGATAAGTAGCACGATATATTCCACTGGATGTACTGGATTCATTCCTAAGGTTGGCCACAGCGCTAAGCCCATGATTAAAGATCCGCCAATGCCCATGAACATTGGGGTGGATAGGCCAGTCCAAGCTAGTTTCCACGCGGGAGCACGACCAGTGAGTGCGCGCCCTGGAAGAGTACGCAGTACCAAGAACATGGAAATTGCGGTAACCCACAGAGCGATAGTCAGGAAGAAAGGTGCTAAACCTCGGCCGTAGTACTCAGCAGAGTGGTAAACCTGCATCTCTACATCAACTGGAGAAGCCATAGTTTTCGCTAAAGCATTACGATTATCTTCGCTTAGCCCCGGAATCTTTGCAGCGCCATCAGCTAACTTCGTAGATAGTTCGTGTGTGCCCGCAGAGATTTGTGGCATGGCAGTATCTAGCTTCGCAATGCCATTTTGTAACTGCAGGAAACCGTTAATAGCCTTAGGAATATCTTGTAGTGAATCAGAACCAGCTTGCTGAAGTGGAGCCAATGCAGTGTGCAGGTTACTTACCGCATCAGTAGACATCTGCGCGCCAGTCTTAAAGTGCTGATTAGCTGACTGGATTTTGCCTTGTGCGGCTTCTAAAGAGTTGGCAGTATTTTCCAAGGAGTCTGCCATGGCTTTTAGCAACTGGGGGTTTAGTTCCAGCGCTAAAGTGGTAGAAATCTGCGCTTGGCGACGGATGTTCTTATCGATTTCCTTTTGATTCTTTTGCGCAGATTCAATATCAGCTACCAGGTTTTTGTACTCCGGATGGTCTTGCAGTGCAGTACCGTCAGCTAGGGTGAGCTTACCCAGTTCAGATGTAGCAGCAGTTGCCCCGCTTAGTGATTGATCAAGCTGGCGGGTAAGAGCTGTATCTTTCGTAGAGGTCAGCTCTGTATTGAGAGTAGCGAGTTCTAAGGCTTTTCCATGAGAGTTTTTTAGGTCTTCGCTGAGCCATTTCTTCAGCGGGTCAATGTTGAGTTTCAAGCTGGCAATGTCAGTTGCTTGAGATTCAGCTACACCTGCCAGTTCACTTACGCCGAGGTGAATTTCGTTGTGTGCTGACTGAAATTCGGGGCCTACTTGGTTCACGGCGTGAATATTAGTTTGTAGGGTAGTGAGTTTTTGCTGCAACGCGGTTAAATCGACATTGGTTAGGGCAGTGTTGATTTGGGAGATGCCAGAGGTAGTCAGTTTTTGTGCTTCGTCGAGTTTAGCGGCGCCTTCGGCAGCTTGGGTCATGCCAGTTTTAATCTCATCTAGGGAAATGAAGAGTGTGCGGAAGTAGGTTTCCGCAACTGCTTCGTCTAAGGCTTTCCCCAGGATTGATTCTGTTTGGGCAGTCATCATGCCGGCTACGAATCCGTTGGCATCGTCGCGGTAGAGGTTGAGTTTCGCGCGTTTGGCTTCGAGCGTGCCAGCACTGGTGAGGTCTTTTGAAAAGTCTTGCGGAATGTGAATGATCAGGTAGTATTCACCATCGCGCATGCCCTGTTGGGCGGCTTCTAAGTCGTTGCCGACGAAGTTCCATTTGAAGCCGGGGGTTTTCTTTAGATTATCTTCAACTTGTTTGCCGCCACTAACCAGGGTGTCTCCCATTTTTACTGGCACGTCTTGGTTTACGACGGCTACATCGAGGTTTTCGATTTTGGAGTATAGATCCCAGTTAGCGTGAAGGTAGACTGCCGAGTACAGCAGTGGCAATAGCAACATAAAGATTAGAGCGATGCGCGGTTTCCCTTGGAATCTTTTCAGTTCGCGCCAGAGTACGGATTTTTCTTTCATTTCAGTTTTCTTCTTTTTCTTCTGCTGCTTCGGTTGAATCGGCTGGTTCTGCCAGGGGGTCATTAATTTGTGGTGCGGATTCTTGTTGGGATAGTTCCGGGTTGGTGGCTTTTTCATATTCCCGAGGGTGTTGTTTGTTGCCTTCCAGATTGAGGAGCAACGTGCCTTGTGGGACAGCGCCGGCGTGGAAGCCAGAGACTATGATCGCCATTTCTTCGTGTTCCGCGATGTTTTGGAGGATGCGGTACAGCTCAGCTGCTTGAGTTGGTGTTAAGCCTTGGTCTGCGTCGTCGAGGATTGTAACTTTCGCGGGACGGAGTATCGCTAAGGCAACGGAAACCCAGCGTTGGGTGAGCAGGTCGTATTCGTTTAGCTGTGTATTGCGGTTTAGTTTCAGCCCGATTAGTTCTTCCAGCTCACTGAAGCGTTGTTTTGCTTTGCGTGGGGACATGTTGTCAATGAAAGCACGGTCGTAGATAGCTTCATTGATAGTGAGGCGGTCTTCGGCAGTGAGGTAGTTTCCAAGCTGTGCTACGGAAGTATGTTCTAAAACTTGTAGGGGGTGTTCTGTTGCGTCAATGCCGTTAATGGTGAGTTCGCCTTCTAAGCCGTTGAACCGGCCAGTGAGTGCTAAGAGTAAACTCGATTTTCCACTGCTTTGCTCACCGCTGATGAGGCAGAGTTTTCCAGTGGGGATGCTGAGGCTGAGTGGGCCAAAGACTGGTCTGGTTTTTCCGGCTAGGGTCAGAGCTTTTGCGTTAATTAGCGTTTTCATTTTTAAGGTCTTTCAGTGAGCGCATGAAGATTGCTGCTAGTGAGTTGCTGAAGTATTCAGCGGTAAGTGAAGTTAGTGTGGCAGCTTCTAAGGTGGCTGAGTTGATGATTTGTAGTGCTGAGAAAACGATGATGCGCCGTCGGGTTGGAGTTACGTGGGTGAGTAGTTCGTTTGTATCGCAGATTTCGAGGGCGAGGTTGAGGTAGAACTCCATGAAAGCCTGGTAGGCGTCTCTAGCTTCTGAATCGTTTACAGCTAGTAGGCGGAACTGGGCGATGAGAACCTGCCAGGGGAGTAGTTCTACGGAGCGTTCTTGCAATAGGTTACTGAGTTGTTGGGCAGTTGCTTCTGCGGGTTGTTTTGTCTGCAGAATACGAATCATTTCTGGAACGAAAGTTACCTCGGTGACTTTGAGGTGTTCCATTAGTACCTCAGTGAAGAGTTGTGGTTTGGAGCCGAAGTTAGAGTAGAGGGCTCCTTTGGTGTAGCCAGCTTTAGCGGCGATGCGGGCGATGCGGGCATCGTGGTAGCCGAAAGAGAGGAATTCGTGTGCGGCGGTTTCTAAGATGCCGGCTTTAACTTCTTTACGGGGTGGGCGTGATAGTTTAACCATTTCAAATCCAATACCAAGAGTATTCAATACCGTTGGTATCGAGTTTACTCTAGTGAGGGAATGGTTTCAATAAATAACTTCAATATGTGGCTGGAGTTAAATCTGGGACCTACGTATTTAACGACAAGCTGTCATAATGCTATGCTTGAGATGGAATTAGGTAAGGCTAGGCTTACCTATTTACAATATGCGTAACGCCCTCGAAAAAATGCGCGGGCGAAAAGTAGGACCCAAAGATGAAGAAACCTAAGAAACTCGCAGTAATCTCACCGGTCGGCAAGCGTGACACACGCCTGGTAATGCTCGGTCGCATCGGCTACGGGATTGGTGTAGCCCTCACCCTCTTAACCTTGGCGCAAATCCTGGGCGCACAACCCATCACCAAACCAAGTGTCACCCAAACCATTCTGATTGCTGTGGGCATCACCCTGGCATTCACTGCCTCTTTCTTTGAACTCTGGTACGGCGGACACGCCGCCCGCAAAGAAGAAAAACGCATCCGCCACAATCTCTTAGGACGCCTCTTCGCCCAACAAAAAGCCCTATCACTAAAAGCCGAAGGCGAAAGTGAACACACCAACGACGGGCAACTCATCGCCATGCTCACCGACAATACTGAGCGCGTCGTAGAGTTCCGTCAGGTCTACTTTGGCTCCACTCTGGCCGCTATCGCAATCCCCTTCCTCACCCTGCTATACGTTGTCATTGCCATTGACTGGCTCACCGGGCTGGTCCTCATCCTCATGGTTCCAGTAATTCCATTCGGCGTACGTGGATTCATGAAACTCTTCGCAAAAACCTCTGCGAACTCTCGGAAACAACGCGGAAAACTAGCTGCCCGCTACCTTGACGCCATTCGAAACCTAGTGCTAATTCGCCTCCACGGAGCAGCTGAACGGATTGAAGAAGAACTCAAAGAACAAGGCGAAACCAACCGTAAAGCCATCATGAAACTATTGGCTGGCAACCAGGTAGTAATCATCGTCCTCGACGGACTTTTCAGCCTCTGCCTAATCGTCGTAGCCTGCGCCATGAGCTACTACCGTTACCAAGCCGAGGCAATCGACCTAACCGCAGTATTCTCAATCATTTTCCTCTCCTTCCTGCTTCTGGAACCACTCAACCAAATCGCCGGATTCTTCTACATCGGCATGGGTGGCATGGCCAGCGAAAAGAGCATCCGCAAGTACCTAGAAGAAACCAAAACCACTGCAACCACGCAGCAACACGAAGCAACTACAATCACACCAGACGCGGAACTTGTCATCCAAGCGCGTGACCTGCACTTTGACTACGGACGCGGCCCAGTTCTCAAAGGTATCAACCTAGATGTGCCAAAGGGCAAGAAAATCGCTATCGTAGGGCGTTCCGGTGGAGGTAAATCCACCCTGCTGAAACTCTTCAAAGGTAGCCTCCCGCTACAAGACGGCACCCTCTACGTCTGTGGTGAAAACGTTGCAACCAGTGAAACCTTTGCACAAAATATTGCTTTCGTAGCGCAGAAAACCTGGCTCTTCACCGGTAACATCCGCGACAACCTGCTGCTGGCAAAACCAGATGCAACTGATGCAGAAATCTGGGAAGCCTTAGAAAAAGCTAACCTCGCCGCAGAAATCCGGAACATGGGCGGCGAACTAGATGCCTCTGTAGGTGAACAAGGGGCGTTGATTTCCGGAGGACAAGCACAGCGTCTCTCCTTAGCACGTGCCTTCCTCTCAGGTCGTAAACTCCTGATTCTAGATGAACCAACTGCACAAGTAGATATTGATTCAGAAGCAAAACTAATCGAAGCCATCAGTAAAATCGACGATGCTTACACGGTAGTTGTAGTAACCCATCGCCTGGCACTACTGAAACTAGCAGACGCTACTTTCACCCTCGAAAACGGGGTAATCGATAGCTACGCCCCACACACTCAGGAAGAAAACGAAAAGGCAGGGCACTGAGCATGAAAAACCAGCAGACCCAGCAGCCAGCGCTGAAAGAAATCATCAAATGGCTAACTGGCATCACCAAGCCAGTCCACAAGCCACTGTTCATCTCCACCTGCTTCCGCGTGTTTAACCTCATCGCAGACTTCACCCTTTTCGCCGTAGCGGGCGGGGGAGTAGCAGCCCTAATCGCCGGAAGCGCTCAGGTTAGCACCGTTTTCACAGCGCTTATCATAGCATCGGCAGTTAAAGCGGTAGCCTTCTACTTCGAACAATTCAGCGGGCATTTCGTAGCCTTCAAAGCACTAGAACTCCTGCGTACCTATGCGTTCTCAAAGCTTTGGCCAAAAGCGCCAGCAATCGTCTCCCACTCTCACTCTGGAGACGTACTAGCCTCTCTCACGCGCGACGTAGACCGTATTGAAGTTTTCTACGCGCATACTTTCGCGCCGCTGGTATCCGCAGTAATCGCGCCCCTAGCCATCCTTAACTTCATTGGCTTCTACTGGGGTTGGGAACTGGCAATCGTGCCGCTCATCTGTCTATTACTGTCCATCTTCGTACTGCCGTTCTTCGGTACAAAGCAGGCTTTTGCCGCCACCCAAGAAACGCTGGTACTGCGACGTAAACTCGCACACCACGTTACCGACTCAGTTGCTGGCGTAGCTGAAGTAGTCGGCTACAACCAAGAAACTAACCGCCTGGCAGAAATGACTGATTTTGAAGATAAAGTAGCGCAACGTGCGAACTTCCCACGCGTAATGGTTGCTTTCCGCCGCGCCGTAAACGCTGCTCTCATGCTTATCTCTGTAACCGGGATTGTTTTCGTTGGCCTGCACTATGGACATACTGTAGTCCTCGTAGCAGCCCTGGCAACTGGCGCGCTGCGCCTATTCGAAGGGCCACGAGGCGTTGAAGACGCACTGGGTTACCTTGACCACTCAATCGCAGCGGCGCGTCGCCTCTGGGGAATCTCTAACAGCCCTCTGAAAGTCACCGACGGAGATGAAACCTATGCGCCAAACACTGCGCCAACCGTAACCTGGAAAGACGTAGACTACCACTACCTAGACGCTAACGGAAACCCAGTAAAGCACGCCCTCGAAAATGTAAATATCACTGCGCCAGCTGGCAAACGCACGGTGATTCTGGGCGTCTCTGGATCTGGAAAATCTACCGCCGCGCAGCTTCTCATGCGTTTCGATGACCCAGAAACCGGTGCTATCAAACTCGATGGAAAAGACGTGCGAAACTACACCCTCGACTCCCTACGTCATAACGTCGTTCTGGTAACCCAAAAGAATCAGCACCTGGACGCTGATATTGCCACCAACCTGCGCCTAGGCGCCCCACAAGCTACCGACACGCAGCTATGGGAAGCCCTAGAAACCGTAGGGCTCAAAGCAGAAGTAATGGAAATGCCACAGCAATTAAGCACTTCGGTAGGTGCTGGTGGCTCGCAGCTATCCGGCGGACAATCACAGCGCCTGGCATTAGCGCGCGCACTGTTAATGCAACCAAAAGTGCTGGTCCTTGACGAATTCTCAGCCAACCTGAACTCTGCGTTAGAAAAAGAAATCCGCACCCACTTAGCTGAAAAATATGCGGGGATTACCATCATTGAAATCACCCACCGTTTGGAATCCGTAGCCCACGCCGACCAAATCATTTTGATTGATGAAGGACGCGTCGTGGAAGCCGGTAGCGTGGCAGAACTACTTGCTATCAACGGACAGGTAAAACGACTACTTGAACGCGACGTGCGCGAGTGAAAACATAGAAAACAGCTACAAATCTGCTCAAACGGTGAGGAAGAGACCAACCTAAATAGAATGTGATGCAAAACTCCTACCCTCAAAATGATCTGGACAAAACCAGTAAAGGAAGCTACCTGTTGGCAAGCATAGTTAACTGACAGATGCAGGCAAACCATACTACAGATAGACTGGTGGTAGAAAACACTACTGCCGGCTTCGCTCACCTCAAAACATTGACAAAATAAAGGCAAGCCAGCGGAGCAAATCTGAAAACTTCGTTTAAGGATAAAAATGCCACGCTTTGAAATTGGCGATACAGTTCCAAACTTTCAACTCCCAGCCACCACTGGGGAATTTGATCTTTACCAGGCGCTTGAGGCGTCTGAAAATGGGGTAGTCGTATACTTCTACCCAAAGGCGTCTACTCCAGGCTGCACCACTGAAGCCTGCGACTTCCGCGATTCTTTGCAAAGTCTTAAATCTGCCGGGTACACCGTCGTGGGGGTAAGCCCAGATAAATTACCAGCATTGGAAAAGTTCCTTACCAACCAAGAACTTAACTTTGCTTTAGCTTCCGATGAGACTCGTTCACTCATGGAAAACTGGGGTGCTTACGGTGAGAAGCAAAACTACGGTAAAACCGTGGTGGGAGTAATCCGCTCAACTGTGATTGTTGGCAAAGATAAGCAGGTTCTGCACGCGTTATATAACGTGAAAGCTAAAGGCCATGTAGCCCGGATTCGTAAGCTGCTGGGTATCGACTGATTAACTTTTAAAGGATGTCGTTAGAGCATTTGCTCTAACGACATTTCTTTTGCGTGTAGTGCGCAACCGTTCAGTACTGATAGTGCGCCTCTTTCGGTTACGTACAGTTGCGTGTGGGTAGCTGTTTGTGAGTAGATAATTTCTGAAACTATCGGCTCTAGTGTTTGATTGCAGTCTGAGAGTGCCCCACTGATTGCGATTACGTCTGGATCAAGTAGGTTGATGAGGGGAACTAAAGCATTTCCGATACAGCGACTAATCGCTTCAATCTGGTCTTTTTCTTTAGCGGTTAACTCTGGGCAAGAGAGTACTTCGTTTGCGGGGCGCTGGTATTTATCGGCGAGGCGCCGGATGAGTTTATGTGCTTCATGCCAGTCATTTTCTTTGCCGAGGAGGATTTCTCCGGCTGCTCCGTTAGCTCCTTCTAGGAGTTTTCCGTTGAACATGAGGCCCGCGCCCACGGTGTCGCTACAGTGAATAGCGACCAGGGATTGTGGGTAGATGTCATTTTGTTTAAGAAGGTGTGCCATCCATTCGGTGGCGATTTTAGCGTCGTTTACAAGCTGCATGTGCGGATGATGCCCGGCTTGGTGGAAAGTGTTTTTTAGAGTTTCTATCCAGGGAGTGGTGTTTAGCGAGGGGAAAGCGTCGCAGCGAATTAGTTTGCCGTTGCTGACGATACCCATGGTGGCAATTACGCTTGAGATGACTGGTCCGTTGGTGTGGGGGAGTAGTTTTTCTAAGAGGATGTTAAAGGTTTCATGTACGCTAGCGTAGTCTGTGTGTGGGATGTAGTCGGTGTAGATGGTGTTACCGGCGGCAGAGAGGACTTGGCCGGAACATCCTGAGAGGTTGGCGCGCATTACCACTGAGTTGTGGTGGGAGGCGTTTATTTTGAAGACTTGTGGTTTGCGTCCGCCCAGTGCGTGCCCGGAGGTGGAGGTTTTCGAAAGTGCGATTTCTTTTTCCACGAGGGCGTTGAGTACTAGGTTTAGTGTGGGGCGGGAAAGCTTGGTGCTTTCTTGTAAGTCTGCCAAAGATAGCCAGGATTCGTCTTCCGCCAGGGCGTTGATGACTTTGAGGGTATTTTGTTCGCGAATACCGTAGTCGTTGCTAGCGGGGTTTGATCCGGTTATTTCTGTTGTGTTTTCGTTGAGCTTTGGCGACATATTTTTATCATAGCCGATTTTTAGTTTTTCTGTGGTTTTTCGCCTAAAAAGAAGTTTCGTAGCAGGTTAATAAAACTGGTTGCGAAACATCTTTAAGAACTGTATTCTGAAAACACGGCAACGGTGCCGGTACTAAAGGAGTTACAAATGGCACAGAAATTTAAAGCACTCGTCGCAGCCACCGTAGCAGGGCTTCTCATGTCTGCATGTGGTGGCGGTGCAGGTTCAGACGCAGCAGGTGGAAAAGAACTCAACCTCTGGATGCCACCACTGGTAGCAGATAAGCAAGACAAAGCCCACTGGGAAGAAGTCCTCAAGCCATTCGAAGAAGAACATGGCGTGGACGTAAACGTAACCATCGTTCCTTGGGATGCATACGAAACTAAATACCTAACCGGCGTATCCTCAGGAAATGGCCCAGATGTAGGCTACATGTACTCTGAAATGATTGGTGACTACATCTCTAAAGACCAGCTAGTAGCCCTGGATGAACATGTCACTGACGCGCAGAAAGAAAACTTCTACTTCCTCGAAAACGGTAAGTTCAACGACAAGCAGTACTCCATCCCACTGGTAGTGGGCGGTGCCCGACTGCTAGTTTACAACCAGGACCTCTTGGACAAAGCCGGCGTAAAAGCACCAACCACTTGGGAAGAATTTACTGAAGCTGGCAAGAAGCTCAAGGAAGCTGGCATTACCCCATTCGTTGCCCCATGGGGTGACGCACGTGGCACCATGAACGGCGCCTTCTTCCCATTCGTATGGCAGGCAGGTGGCGAACTATTCGAAGCAGATGGCTCCGCTACTCGTTTCGACTCCCCAGAAGTAATCAAAGCCGCCTCCTACATTAATGAACTACGTGAATCCGGCATTATGGATCCAAACGTAACCGGCATGACCGAAGAAATCACTCGTGGGCAGTTCCTAGATGGCAAGGTAGCTTTCATCGTTGATACCGATCAAAACGCAAAGAGCTGGGCAGAAGCTGGCATCAAGTACGGCTTCGTACCATCTCTAAAGGGACCTGATGGAAAGCAAGGAACCTTCATCGCTTCTGACTCTTTAGTAATGCTAAAGCAGTGTAAAGATCCAAAGCTGTGCTACGACCTGATTTCTTTCATGACTGAAGGTAAGCAGATGGAGAAGTTCCACCAGAAGTCCAACTTCCCACCAATCGGTAAGGACGAAAACAACACTTACCCTGAAGAATTTGCCACCCTCTATTCAGATAATGCTGAAATCATGAACCCACTGCCAGTTGTACCAAAGGGTACTGGCACCTACCAGGTTCTCTACACTCAGCTACAGCAGATGCTCAACGGACAGAAGACTCCTGAACAAGCACTGAAGGACGCTGCTACCGAAGCAAATGCAATGCTGAAGTAACACCACTGCAGAATGAAGATACTGGGGCTGGTGCCTTTTCCTCTCGGCACCAGCCCCTCATTACTAGAAGACACAGAATATGAAGACCCAGAGCAACACCTACGCGGGGCAAAGCGTACTCGCTAAATGGAGTGGCACCGCCTACGTTCTCCCTTCTTTCGTAATCCTCCTCATGATTGCGATTCTTCCCATCCTGGCTTCAGCCTATCTCTCCTTCACCCAGTTCGACGTACTCTCAAGCCCAGAGTGGATTGGCACCGTAAACTATCAGCGCATCTACAGTGACCAAGCCTTCTGGGACGCACTCAAACACACCATCATCTTCACGGTATTCACCGTACCGCTGCAGATTTTCATCCCCATGGTGTTAGCTGACAAACTCGCCCGCCTCAAAACTCGTTGGCTATCCGGATTAGTCCGCTCTGTCCTATTCGTCCCAGTTGTTGCCTCCCTGATTCTGGTAGGCACCGTTTGGCAATACATACTGGCAGGTGGCGTCGGCTTCTTTAACGTCATCCTGGAAGGCCTAGGATTCTCTAGCCTTAACTTCCTGGGAGACCCAACCCTGGCAATGGGATCGGTAATTGTTGTAGCCGCTTGGAAGAACATCGGGTACTTTCTGGTTCTCTTCTACGCCGGCGTCCTCGATATTCCAAAAGAACGCTACGAAGCTGCTTCCGTAGACGGCGCAAATGTCGTCCAACAGTTCTTCTACATCACCATTCCTGGTCTGCGGAAAGTCACCCAACTATCCATCTTGTTAGCAACCATCTGGTCATTCCAAGCTTTCGACCTCATTTACGCCATGACCAAGGGCGGTCCTGGTGGAGCTACCTCAACTCTGGTAATGGCAATCTACGACGCAGGTTTCAAGCTCTTTGAAATGGGCTATGCCTCAGCAATGGCAATGGTACTGCTACTACTGATCATCTGCTTCTCCCTCATTCAGAAGCTAGTAAACCGGAAGGAAGACTAAAATGCGCCACCTACTAAAAGGCATCTCCTGGATCTTCACTTCACTCCTGCTGGTACTCGCAGTACTTCCATTCGTCCTCATGCTCATTACCGCAGTCCAAGAAACGACGCGACTATCCTACTCAATCGACTTCAGTAAACTCACCCTCCAAAACTTCTACAACCTCTTTGAAGTCCAAAACTTCGGAGGGGCACTACTGACCTCGACCATCGTCGTTGTCCTCGCCTGCGTAATGAATATCGTGGTTTGCTCACTCGCAGCCTACGGATTCGCCTTCAAGCGATTCCCCGGTTCCGAAGGCATCTTCTGGATTTACATAGTTTCCATGATGGTACCCGGACAAGTCACCATCATCCCCATGTTCGTCATGTTCAAAGAAATGGGCATTATTGGAAGCTACCTCTCTCTAGCACTCCCCGTAGTAAACGCATTTGGCGTGTTCCTTATCCGCCAATTCATGTACTCCATTCCGCCCTCATTAGTCGAAGCAGCCCGCATCGACGGAGCCACCGATTTCCAAATCTTCGTGCGGATCATCCTCCCGCTGATTCGCTCAGTCCTGGTAGCCCTAACCGTATTCACATTCCTCACTACCTGGAATGACTTCCTCTGGCCACTCGTTTCCCTCCAATCCGATACCACGCAGACAGTGACGCTCGCGGTATCCCAGCTGAAAGGCTCATTCAGCACCCAATACGGGATGGTAATGGCTGGAACCACCATCGCATTCATGGTGCCATTCCTGGTTTATGCATTCATGCAACGCCAATTCGTTGAAGGTGTTACTTCTTCAGGCGTGAAAGGTTAAACATGTTAGTTACGAAACTTGTAAACTCACTCGATAAAGTCCTCCCCGCAGATGAACCACTGGTTTGGGATGGGAAACTGGAACTCGTTAAAAATGAAGTCGGCTCTGTTCAGCTAGCATTCAAATGCGAAGACCTGTCCAAATTCCACCAACTGGAAGTGAAAGCAGAAAACGCAAAACTCGCCGTTTATGCAGTAGGGCTAGTCCCCGCACAAAACCCAGCGCCAGCAAATGCGGATGACGCCTACCTGGCACTAACCCCAACTTTGCTACCAGATATTCTGTTTCCATTAGAATCTGGGGAAAACACGGTAGCCACTCAGTTTAAAGCACAGCATTCTGGCTGGAACTCACTGTGGATTGACATCACTGCCAATGGTGAAACCACTCTCACCCTGCTAGTAGATGAGGCGGAAGTCGCCTCAATTACAGTTAATCTGCACGACGTGGAACTTCCTAAAGCTAAATTAGTAAACACTCAATGGTTCCACGTAGATAGCCTGGCAAACTACTACGATGTAGAAGTTTGGAGTGAAGCCCACTGGCAGGCAATCGAACATCAAATGGCTTCCGCAGCCCGCATGGGAGTTAATTGCTTGCTCACTCCACTGTGGACTTCTCCGTTAGACACGGCAATCGGCACTTACCGACGTACTACACAGTTGCTTGAAATTACGCGCACAACTGGCGGTTTTCACTTCGGTTTTGAAAAAGCGCATAAGTGGATGCAACTACTTAAAAAATACGGGTTCACTGATGTTGAAGTACCTCACTTCTTCACCCAGTGGGGAGCCACTTCAACCCCACGTTTCTTCATCACTGAAGCAGACGGTAGCTTAACTCCACTGTTTGGTTGGGACGAGCCAGCAACCTCCGCAGCATACCGCGCATTTTTGGAACAGTTAATTCCAGCGGTCAGAACATTCCTAGAGACTGAAATTGGTTTAGAACACGCTTGGTTCCATGTCTCTGATGAGCCAAATGCTGATCATTTAGAAGCCTACCGAGCAGCCAAAGCTCAGGTAGTGGACTTACTTGCAGGCACCCAAGTAATTGATGCCCTCTCAGAGCCTGAGTTCCAAGAAGTCGTAGACATCCCCGTGGTAGCCACCAATAAGGTAGATGGTTTCCGCGCAGTTGGGGTGGAACCAACCTGGGTTTATAACTGCGTTGCCCAAGACCGACTTGTCGCAAACCGCTTCATCGCGCAGCGGGGCACCCGCCACCGTGAGATTGGTTTCCAACTGTTCAAATTCAATGCGAAAGGCATTTTGCACTGGGCATTCAACTTCTACAACCGCCAGTTCTCACTGGGCGTTTTAGACCCTTATAAGGACACTGCAGCTGGGGGTGGTTTCCTTTCCGGAGACTCCTTCGTGGTTTACCCAGTGGCAGATGGGAAAGTTTATGAAAGCCTACGGCACCACCTGTTGCGCCAAGCTATGGATGATTTAGCACTCTGTCAGCTAGCTGCAGAAAAACACGGTAGGGAAGCAGTGCTGGAAGCAGTAGATCCGGATCAGCGTTTGGATTACAACAGTGGCTTTGCGGATTCTCAGAGCCTGTTGGAAACGCGCGCCCGAGTACTTCAGATGCTTTAGAAATATAAAGATGCGGGGTTCTCAGTACGGTTACGTATTGAGAACCCCGCATTTATTTCCCGAGGGCGCTAGATTAAACGCCCTCGGGAAAGGAAACTTGTTTATGCTAACCCAACTTCACGCGAATAAATGCGCCCAAAGTATAAGGTAGGTCGATGCGTTGCCTACCCACTTGCAGGGAAATCAACGCTGTCACATCAGACTTTTCTAACACCCGCACAGTACTGCCCGGGGTAATCCCACGCGACTCAAAATGACGTAAAACCTCTGGCTCAGCATCGCGAATCCGCACGATTTCTAAATCTGCTTGCAAAGGAGCCGTCAGCACCGAAATTGTCGAAGATGACGCTACCGTACCGTCTTTACGAGGAATCGGATCCCCATGGGGGTCTGTCTGCGGGAATCCTAAGACCTTGTCAATGCGGTCAATAAAACGATCCGTTACCGCATGCTCTAGCTCTTCAGCTTCCTCATGTACTTCATCCCAAGAAAACTCCAAAACGTCATGGAGGAAAGTTTCTAAAATCCGGTGGCGGCGCACCATTTTCATGGCTTCTTCTCGGCCTGCTTCAGTGAGGCGCACCTGCTGATAAGGCTTGTGGTCAACAAGCCCGGCATCTTTTAAACGACGTACGTTTTCAGATGCAGTTGACGGAACAACCCCCATTAGGTGAGCTAAATCTGAAACCCCAACTCCTTTATCATCCCATTCTTCCGCTGAGTAAATGGCGCGCACGTAGTCTTCAGACATGGTAGAAATACGAGGACTCATAGCATCATTCCGATCTTTTCACTCATTCCTAGTAGGACTGTAATCGCAGTGATGAGGAATAATCCAACTACTACTGCCCAGGCGTTTGCGTGTAGCGGCTGGCCAATCCTGCGTATGGTTTCGCGTCCGCAGATTGCAGTGGCAAAGGGAAGGAGGATTCCGGTGGCGATGAAAGTTGCAGACCAGATTACCAGGCAGTAGGGGCATAGGGCTTGGAATTTGAAGATTGAAGCGTAGAGGAAGAAAACGATTACTCCCAGGGAGCCAGCAGTTGCGACGGCCAGTAGGTTCCATAGTGGGCGTGGTAGTTTAGTTCCCAATATGGAAGCTACGGCAACGAATAATAAGATGCTGAAAAAACCGATTCCGAGGGCGGTGTTTGGAAGTCCGAGTAGCAGATGCGCTTCAGGGGATGAGATTGAAGAACTGCAGCCGACCAGTAGCGAGAGGTCACAGTTTAGGGAACCAGTTGGATTGTTGAGGTGTTCTATTTCGGTTTTTAGAAGTCCTAGTGAGGCTACTAAACCTGCAAGGCTTGCCAGAGTTAGTGAGATTGTTGATTTTAGAGGCAACTGGAATGTCAGCTCTGGTTTCTGCATGGTTTCCATTGGTTTCTTTCTGATTCGTTTTACTATCTTTAAGAATACTTCCTTATGGGGTGTAACGGTAGTTTTAGGGCGGTTTTCCGCGGTAAAACAAGGCTTGTGGTAGAGGACACGTTTTAGCGATTTGGAGTTTTTGGAATCGAACGTGTAAAGTATTCATGTGCGCGCCGTTAGCTCAATTGGCAGAGCAACTGGCTCTTAACCAGTGGGTTGGGGGTTCGATTCCCTCACGGCGCACAACGGAACTAGTGTTCGCATTAGATTCCGAGCGCCGTTAGCTCAATTGGCAGAGCAACTGGCTCTTAACCAGTGGGTTGGGGGTTCGATTCCCTCACGGCGCACAGAATGCCCCGCAGTTGCGGGGCTTTTTTGTTGCTATTTTCTTTCGTGCTTCGGGGTATGTTTAGTTGGAAAACATACCCCGAACTTGTAAGCAGGTTCTAGTCATGTTTCCTTTAGGGTAGTTGTTCAGTAAAACACATACCCCAAAGTTAAAGACCCTGCAAAAGTTAAGTTATAGCTGCGACAACTGCAGACTTGGATCAGCACAGTTATAAAAGTATCGCCGCCCTCAAAAAAGGCGGCGAAACTAAAAAATAGAAAATCAAGCCAAAGCTGGAGAATCGATAGTCAAAGGCACGTTAGCTTCATGGCCCTGTTCTTCCAAAGCAGAACGAAGAGCAGAAATAGTAGATTCCAAAACGCGTTCAGAAACCTGAGTTGCTTCAGCCAGTACCAAGTCATTCTCATCACGCAATGGAATCACATGCAGGTGAGCGTGTGGAACCTCAAAGCCTGCGATTTCCAGACCAATTCGTTCACATTCATAAACGGAAAGCTGAGCCTTACCAATACGGTGGCCCACCTTCATAATGTGAGCAGCCAGTTCTTCTGGCATATCAGTCCAAGCGTTGTATGCTTCGCGTGGAACTACCAGCACGTGGCCGGGACGCACAGGCGCGATAGTAGCGAAAACAACACATACATCATCAGCGTAAACAAACTTGCCTGGCAGTTCGCCGGCAATGATCTTTTCAAATAAAGTAGCCATGTTTCTATTTTGCCTTGGAAAAGTAAAAAACTCTAGGTAGGGTGACCTAGACAGGCGTCCATAAACCAGCGGTTAAATAGCTTAAATCCAGCAAAATGAGGTACTCTAATAGGTGGATTAATCTACGAAATGAGGACGAAATGAGCGAATCAACTACCGCAGAAACTCCGTTCCGATACGACGCTAAGCTAGCAGGTGAAATTGAAACCCGCTGGCAAGACGCCTGGGAAGCAACCGGAGCCTTCCACGCAGACAACCCAGAAGGCGACCTGGCTGGCCCACTGGCTGCGAAGGAACCATACTACCTGCTGGATATGTTCCCATACCCATCCGGTTCTGGTCTGCACGTTGGTCACCCTCTCGGTTACATTGCCACCGACGCCCTCGCACGCTTCCAGCGTATGCAGGGAAAGAACGTTCTCTACACCCTCGGTTTCGACGCTTTCGGTCTGCCAGCTGAACAGTACGCAATCCAAACTGGCCAGCACCCACGCATCACCACCGACGAAAACGTAAACAATATGCGCCGCCAGCTGCGCCGTATTGGTCTCAGCCACGACCTGCGTCGTTCATTCCAGACCACCGACGATAACTTCGTGAAATGGACGCAGTGGATCTTCCTGCAGGCATTCAACTCCTACTATGATCCAGAAGCAACTCGCCCAGACGGCAAGATTGGTTCCGCTCGTCCAGTAGATGAACTGATTGCAAAGTTTGAAACCGGAGAAAAAGCCACTCCTAACAAACCATGGGCAGACATGGATGTTAAGGAACGCGCAGAACTGATTGACTCCTACCGCTTGGCATACGTATCTGAAGCTCCAGTTAACTGGTGCCCAGGCTTAGGTACGGTTTTGGCAGATGAAGAAGTCACCAACGATGGTCGTTCCGAACGTGGCAACTACCCAGTATTTAAGTCTCGTCTGCGTCAGTGGATGATGCGGATTACCGCTTATGCTGATCGTCTATCTGAAGATCTGGACACGGTCGACTGGCCAGAAAAAATCATCACCCAGCAACGTAACTGGATCGGTAAGTCACAGGGCGCAACCGTACACTTCGCGGTAGAAGCTGGACAGGGAACCAGCGAAGAACGCCTGACCGTTTTCACTACCCGTCCAGACACGCTGTTCGGCGCCTCCTTTATGGTAGTCGCTCCAGAACACGCCCTCGTCGGAGAAAATAACGCACCTGCTGCGGAACTGACCGTGCCAGAGCAATGGCCAGCAGAAACCCGCCCAGAATGGACCCGCGGTTTTGCCACCCCACGTGAAGCAGTCGCTGCCTACCGTGAAAAGACCCGCACCCGTTCTGAGCTGGAACGCACCCAGGACGCAGGCGAAAAGACTGGTGTCTTCACCGGTATTTTCGGTACCAACCCAGTAGACGGTCGCAAGATTCCAGTATTCATTGCTGACTATGTACTCATGGGCTACGGAACTGGCGCAATCATGGCAGTTCCAGCACATGATGACCGTGACTACGCATTCGCTCAGAAGTTCAACCTGGACATCCGCACCACCATTCAGCCAGCAACTGATCACACTGAAGGCGCTTGGACCGGTGACGGCGTAATCGTAAACTCTGAAAATGCTGAAATCAGCCTGAACGGTTTGAACAAGGCAGAAGCAATCGCGAAAATCACTGCCTGGTTGGAAGAACGCGAACTCGGCTTCGCAACCATCACTTTCCGCCTGCGTGACTGGCTGTTCTCTCGTCAGCGTTACTGGGGTGAACCATTCCCAGTAGTTTACGGTGCAGACGGACGCGTCCACGCACTGCCAGAAGAAATGCTGCCAATCACCCTGCCAGAAGTAGATGACTTCCGTCCACGTACTTTTGAACCAGACGACGCGAACTCAAGCCCAGAAGCAGCTTTAGGTCGTGCTACTCACTGGACCAGCGTGGAACTGGATTTGGGTGAAGGCCTGCAGACTTACTACCGCGACACCAACACTATGCCTAACTGGGCAGGTTCTTGCTGGTACGAAATCCGCTACGCCGATCCAAATAACGGTGACAAGCTGGTTTCTGAAGCAAACGAAGCCTACTGGATGGGCCCACGCAAACCAGGTGAAGCTGGTGGCACTGACCTGTACGTTGGCGGCGTAGAACATACCGTTTTGCACCTGCTATACGCTCGTTTCTGGCATAAGATTCTGTTCGACTTGGGACACGTGTCTTCTTCCGAACCATTCCACAAGCTCTTCAACCAGGGCTACGTGCAGGCTTACGCATTTGTTGATGAACGTGGCGAATACGTTCCAGCTGCTGAAGTTGAAGGTGATGAGAAGACTGGCTGGACCTACCAGGGACGTTCCGTCACCCGTGAATACGGCAAGATGGGTAAGTCTTTGAAGAACTCTGTCACCCCAGACGAAATGTGCGAGGCTTATGGCGCTGACACCTTCCGCCTCTACGAAATGTCTATGGGGCCACTGGAAGTTTCCCGCCCTTGGGATACTCGCGCGGTAGTTGGTTCCTATCGTTTCCTGCAGCGCTTGTGGCGTAACGCGGTTAACGAAAACACTGGTGAACTCACTGTTACTGATGCGGAAGCTGATTTGGAAACTAAGAAGCTGGTGGCTCGTACCATCGCTGAGGTTACCGAAGAATACCGCAATATGCGTTTGAATACTGCAGCTGCGAAGATGATTGTTTTGAACAACCACCTGACCGGTTTAAGTGTAGTTCCTCGTGAAGCGATTGAACCGCTGGTGCTGATGGTTTCTCCACTGGCTCCACACATTGCTGAGGAACTGTGGGCGAAGCTGGGACACTCTGAGTCTTTGCTGCGCGAACCTTTCCCAGTAGTTACTGATGAGTCTTTGCTGGAAGAAGATAAGGTTGTCTGTGTTATTCAGATTAACGGTAAGGTCCGTGGTCGTCTGGAAGTAGAGCCTTCTATTTCTGAAGATGAACTGCGTGACTTGGCTGTTGCTCATGAGTCGGCTCAGCGAGCTTTGGAAGGTCGTGAACCTTTGAAGGTTATCGTACGAGCTCCTAAGCTGGTTTCTATCGTTCTTCCTAAGTGATTTGGAAGTGAGTTCAGAATGTCTGACGCATTAACTTACATTGATATTACGCTGAAGGATTCGCATGCGCGGATTTGCACTCGCGGTGGCATTGTCACTGAATGGGTGGTGCCTAGCCGCACGGGTGATTTCAATTTGATTGACGGTTATGCGTCAGACTCTGAACTTTTAGAAGGTAACGGCTGTCGTTCGTCGGTTCTGGCCCCTTGGTCGAATCGTGTTCAGCAGGCTACTTATACTTGGCAGGGTAATACGGTTCGTTTGGGGGATGGTCCTTCTGGCAAGCCTGAGGCTTTGCATGGTTTAGTGTTGGACGCTGAGTTTACAGTTGAGGCTCATGAGGAGGACTACGTTTCTCTAGCTACCGTGGTGCGAGATGCGCATTACCCGGTTCCGTTTGAGGTGCGTGCCGATTACACTTTGAGTGAGGCTGGGGGAGTTTACGAGCTTAACTTAACTTTGACGGCTACAAATTTGGGTGTGGAAGCGGCTCCTTTCGGCTTGGGTTGGCATCCTTATATTCGTTACGAGGGCGCTAAGTCTGATGCCGAGTTGATTGTGGAGGCACGCACTCGAGTTGAGGTTGATGAGGATTTGATTCCTTTAGCGGGTGAAGCTGCTTTTACTGATCTTGCTGAGGTTGAAGCTTCGGATTCTTTGGCGTTTATCGATGAGCTTTCACAGGTTTGGTTAGGTAATTTGGCGGATTTGGATACGGCGTTTACTGATCTGACTGTTGAAGAAACTAATGGGACTGTGGGGGCTACGTTATTCCACGGTTCTGGGGCGCGCACGGATATTGTGGCGACTTCTAATGCGGGGGTTTCTCGTGGCGTGGGGATTTTGCATTTCTTCACGGGAGAGCCTTTAGCTCATCGTCCGGCGGAGTCTTTGGCGATGGAGTTTTGCCAGTTTATGACGAATGCTTTTAACCGGGCTGAGTGTGCTGAGGCTTTGCGGGTTTTGCCGGGGGAGAAGCAGGAGATGTCTGTGAGCTTGCTGCATGCGGCTGATCCGGATTCTTTAGAGGCTTTCGTGGAATCTGAGGTGGAGTTTTACACGGATAGCATGCCACTTTTAGAAGCGGAGAATAACGGTTAAGGTATGCCTGAGGGTCACGTTATTCATCGTCTTACGGCGCGTCTTTTAGCTGATTTTGGTGGTTATTCGCTGGAGGTTTTGTCTCCGCAGGGACGTTTTGCTGATTCTGCTGAGCTGCTTTCGGGGTTGCAGATTACGGGCAGTTCCTCTTGGGGTAAGCATATTTTCATTAAGTTTGGTGAGGAACCGGATGAGTTGGCTCGCTGGTTGCATGTTCATTTAGGCTTGTATGGGAAGTGGCGTTTTTACCCGCTGGATGTGTTTGGTAATCCTCCTGCGCCGAAAGGGGAGATTCGCTTACGTTTGGTGGGTCGTGAAGAGGTTGCTGATTTATCTGGCCCTACGCGTTGTGCAGTAGTTTCTTATGATGAGGTTTTGGACGTTTTGAAGCGTTTAGGGCCGGATCCGTTGGTTAATCATCCTGCTGATCGCGCGGAGTTTATTCGGTTGGTGAGGGCTCGTAAACGGGCGATTGGTGAGCTGGTGATGGATCAGTCGGTGGTGGCTGGTCCGGGTAATATTTACCGGGCGGAGTGTCTTTTCCGCGTGGGGATTTCTCCTTTCCGTAAGGGGAGTAATATTTCTGAGAAGCGTTTGGGGTTACTTTGGGATGATTTGCGCGCGGGTCTTTTAGATGGTTTGGAGACGGGGTTTATTTCAACCATGTTGGAAGAGGATTTGCGTGCGGAGGATCCAGAGGACGTGGAAGCACAGCGCTTCTACGTGTATCACCGTACGGGGCGTCCTTGCCTGCGGTGTGGGAGCATGGTTGCAGAGCAACTGATGCAGAATCGTCGTCTTTTCTGGTGCCCGGGCTGTCAGCGTTAGGGTTTAGTTTTGTGTTTTTTCTGCGAATCCGAGGGAGTCGTAGAGTTTTGCAGCAGCACCAGCTTCGTGTAGGTCGAGGCGTAGGCTGATAGTTTCGTATCCGGCTTGGCAGGCGCGGTGGGCGATTTCTCCGACGAGGGCGGTGGCTATTCCTTTTCCGCGGTGTTCTGGGGCTACCATTAGGTCCATGATGATGGGGGTTCCGTCTGGTAGGTCATCCCAGGGGCTGGTGACGGTGAGGAGGATTGCTCCGACTAGTTCTCCGTCTACCCAGGCTCCGACGAAGGAGTTGTCTAGGGGACGTCCGAATTCGCCGTTGAATGCCATGCGCATTTCTTCGACTGCTTCTACTAGGTCTGCCGCGGTGAAGCGGTTTTCGTAGGCGACTAGGTAGAGCGACGCGAGGGCAGGAATGTCATAGCGGGTCAGTGTGGCCAGCTCGATTCCCAGTGGTCGTTCTAAGCCGATGAGGGTTTCTAACTGTGAATGTAGTGTGAGCTGTGACATATTTCCAGTCTAGCTGGAAAAATGTTCTAGGGAAGCTGAATCGCAGAAATGTTAAAAACTCATATGCGAAGGCGCGTTCGGATGTGCATTTTTAGCGGAATCCACCAAAAAATCATATGCGAAACGCATTTCGCATATGAGGGTTAGATGAAAAGGGTAGGGTCCACAATCAAGTCTGCTGCCCGGCTCTTCTCGCATAAAGGTTTATTAGCTGCCGGAATGCCAATCGCCACATGCTCTGCTGGGACGTCTTTAACCACCACCGCGTTAGCACCAATCTTAGAGCCTTCACCAATATGAATCGGACCTAAAACCTTTGCTCCCGCACCAATCATCACATGAGAACCAACCGTAGGGTGGCGCTTACCCTTCACCATAGCGACACCGCCTAGGGTGACTCCGTGGAAAATCACTACGTCTTCGCCAATAACAGCGGTTTCACCAATAACTACGCCAGTACCGTGGTCAATGAATACGCGACGTCCAATTTCTGCTCCCGGGTGAATATCAATCCCAGAGTGGGTGCGAGACATGGAAGAAAGAATGCGCGCGAGGGAACGGAAACCCTTATGCCACAGGCGGTGGGCGATACGATGCGACCAGATAGCATGCACACCCGGGTAAGCGAGTGCCACCTCCCAGTTAGAAGTAGCTGCTGGGTCGCGATCCTTCGCATTCTGTAAATCCTCTTTAGCTAATGCGAAAAATGACATGCCAGACTGGTGCACCGTATCTCCTTATACCTTAAAGTAACTAAATCAGTCAGCCAGATGCTGCCACAGAGCAGTAGACAGGTAGCGTTCACCAGTGTCAGGCAAAATCACTACGATCGTCTTACCCTCATTCTCAGGGCGGGATGCTACCTGATTCGCTCCCCACAGAGCCGCTCCAGCGGAAATACCTACCAACAGACCTTCTTCAGCAGCTGCGCGTCGCGCAAACTCCATAGCTCCATCAGTAGGGACTGGAATAATCTCATCTAAAATCTCACGATTCAAGTTATCAGGTACAAAGTTCGCCCCAATGCCCTGAATACCGTGTGGTCCAGCAGTACCCTCTGTAAGCAACGGGGAATCAGCTGGTTCTAAAGCTACCACCTGCAGGCTAGGATTCTTAGCCTTTAACGTGGCAGCAGTACCAGAAATAGTGCCGCCAGTGCCTACACCAGCAACCAGAATATCAACCTGACCATCAGTATCATTCCAGATTTCTTCACCCGTATTTGCAACGTGAGTTGCCGGGTTAGCTGGATTCTTAAACTGGGACGCCAGCACGGCGCCCTCGCGAGAAGCCACCAACTCTTCAGCAGCCGCAACCGCACCCGCCATGCCCAGCTTTGGATCAGTCAAAATCAACTCCGCACCGAAAGCGCGCATTAACAAACGGCGTTCCACACTCATAGAAGAAGGCATGGAAATAACCACTTTATAACCGCGGGCTGCACCAACCATCGCCAGCGCAACACCAGTATTGCCAGAAGTTGCTTCCACCAGAGTGCCACCAGCAGGAAGTAAACCAGAAGCTTCAGCCGCATCAACAATCGCTACGGCAATACGGTCCTTCACCGAAGAAGCTGGGTTAAATGACTCTACTTTAGCCAGGACAGTAGCCTGTTGAGAGGTAACACGGTTAATGCGTACTAGGGGCGTATGTCCAATGGTTTCGGTGATGTTATTAGCGATATTCGCCATCAGTCCTCCAAGAAGATTAGTTTTTCGCTGGAATAGCGACGGTAGTGGAAGAGAGTTCAATAGGCGTCACTAAGCCTGTAGTAATAGAACCCACCAGGGCATGAAAAGATTCCACATTTTCAGGTGGGATAGCGCACATAATGTTTGCGGTTTCGGTGTATTCAATACCAGTTACGTTGATTCCCCGTGTCCGCAAATCAGCTTCAATCCGCCCAGCCGTAGCATGCGGGCAGGGTAAACACCATTGCGTCATCGGTACTAGCTCAACGATTTCAGCAAGATTCAAAGCTTCCGAAACGCTGGTTGAGTAAGCGCGTACCAGGCCGCCTGCTCCCAGCAGGATGCCACCAAAATAGCGAGTGGTTACTGCCGTGACATTTACTAGTTGATTACGTAAGAAAACTTCAAGCATCGGCATGCCCGCAGTTCCCGAGGGCTCGCCATCATCATTAGAATGTCCGATTTCATTTAAGCCTTCGGGTTTAACTACGAAAGCTGAGCAGTTGTGGCGCGCATCTGGATATTCGTTGCGGACCTGGGCAATAAGCTCTCGGGCGGCTACTTCGGTCGGAGTATATGCGAGGGTAGTGATAAAGCGTGAACGTAGGATTTCTATTTCATTGCGAATCCAAGTTCCCTCTTTAATACTTCGCATTTTGCTCCTTATAAACTAACGTGCCTTTCTAATGTTCCCATGGATTTCCTGGTTTCGTAACTTGAACGAAAGGTGATAAACTAGCTAAGTTGCGTAAACGCGGTAAATATCACAGAGTGTTTTGGCAGTTTTAACTGGCATTTACCAGGGTAAACATGGCAAAGTAATCTGTGGCAAGTTAATTAATTCTGAGTATGTGAAGGAGTGGCGGCTATGGCAGTGCCAAAACGTAAAATGTCTCGGTCGAACACCCGCACTCGCCGGTCTAGCTGGAAGGCTGAGCTGACTGAGCTCGTCACCATCCGCGTACAGGGCCGTGAAGTTCGAGTGCCTCGTCGTCTGGCTAAGGCTTACAAGACCGGCGTAGTCTCTATCGAAGGCTGATATTAAACGTCTTATGAAAGAGGCGATCCCGTAAGGGGTCGCCTCTTTTGTATTTTTGTTCCAGCAGGTACGAAATGCAGATAAAGGGGTTTCGAATCAGTAAACAAAATCCTATAAAAGTAAAACGGCGGAGTCTTGCAAGACCCCGCCGTTAATGGCACCCCCGACAGGATTCGAACCTGCGACCAAGTGCTTAGAAGGCACCTGCTCTATCCACTGAGCTACGGAGGCAACACCCTAAATTTACACCAGCAGTCTGAAAATCTCAGAATCAGGCGAAATCTGCTCAACGTGCAGTGGAGAAGCAGCCATCCGACGACGAAGCGCCAAAAGATCTTCAGGATGCACAATATCGATGCCTACTAACGCTGGACCGGTATCGCGGTTATTCTTCTTCGTGTATTCAAAGTGCACAATATCTTGATCTGGTGCAAGAACATCTTCCAAGAAAGTCCGCAGAGCCCCTGGCTCCTGACTGAAAGTTACCAGGAAGTAGTGGCGCAACCCCTCATGGCGCAGTGAGCGTTCCTGTACTTCTGCGTAACGGGACAGGTCATTATTACCGCCGGACACAATACCGATGACCGGGCCGTTAGGAATGTGGGGCAGGTAGCGGCGAATTGCTGCCGCTGCTAGTGCTCCCGCAGGTTCAGCGATAATACCCTCAGAGTGGTATAAAGCGAGCATTTCAGAACACACAGCGCCCTCAGGAACCACCACAATCTCATCCAGCAAATCCCGCAGCAGCGGGAATGGAGTGTCGCCAACGCGACCAACTGCCGTGCCATCTACAAAGGAATCTGAAACTTCCAAAGAAACTGGGGTACCCGCCTTTAAAGCTGCTGCGGAAGAAGCTGCGCCCGCTGGCTCAACGCCGATAACCTTAATTTCTGGGTGTTTTGTCTTAATCCATACGGCAATGCCTGCTGCTAAGCCGCCACCGCCAATTGGCACCACCACGGTATCAGTGCCTGCTGGAAGCTGCTTGGAAATTTCATAGGCAACCGTGCCTTGCCCAGCGATAGTCAAAGGATCATCGTAGGGAGGTACGAAAACGAGGTTTTCTGCGCGCGCACACTCTTGCGCTACCGCGTTAGCCTGATCGAAGCTACCATTCACAATGACTTGTTCAACCCAGTCTCCACCAATGGTCTTAATCCGGTCACGCTTCTGTCGGGGAGTATTAGAAGGCAGGAAGATTTTGCCTTTAATCTGCAAGGCTGCACAAGCGTAAGCTACGCCTTGTGCGTGGTTACCTGCGGAAGCACATGCTACGCCACGGGATTTTTCTGCTTCCGTGAGGGAAGCGATTTTATTGTAGGCACCACGTACTTTAAAAGACCGGCAGAGTTGAATGTCTTCTCGTTTGAGGTAAACGGGTACACCAACTTCTGCGGTGAGACGGTCAGAAAACTCCAGGGCAGTTTCGCGTGCCACGCCGTTTAAACGCTGGGCAGCGACTTCTACGTCGGCTGCGGTTACCGCGTGGTCTGGGGCGGTTGATTGGGTGTTTACAGTCATGGGAAATATTTTATCGCTGTTTGCAATGGCGTGGGAAAGTCCACTTACTGGTGAGACGTAAAACCCGTAGAATTGAGGGTATGACGATTAACTATCCTGCACGTCCACTGGTGTGGATTGACTGTGAAATGACTGGCTTGGACGTTGAGAAAGACGCTTTAGTTGAGGTAGCGGTGGTCGTTACCGATGAGGAACTGAATCTTTTGGATCCGGGCATTGATTTGTTGATTAAGCCAAGTGCGGAAGCTTTGGCGAACATGAACGATTTTGTGCGTAATATGCATACAACTTCTGGGTTGTTGGATGACTTGGAGAATGGTATTTCTCTAGCGGAGGCAGAGGAACGGGTACTGGCGTACGTTAAAAAGTTTGTGCCGCAGGCTAAGCGGGGGCTGTTGGCGGGTAATTCCATTGGCACGGATAAGATGTTTTTGGAACGATATATGCCACGTCTAATGGGGCATTTACATTACCGTGTGGTGGATGTGTCCTCTATTAAAGAATTGGCGAAGCGTTGGTATCATCGCGTTTTCGAAGAAGCTCCTGAGAAGAACGGTGGGCATCGCGCATTGGCTGATATTTTAGAGTCCATTCAGGAGTTGATTTACTACCGTAAGATGCTTTTCCCCGCGGGGGAGGGACCGTCTCGGGCGGAATGTCGCGAAGGGGCTGCTGAAGTAAAGCGTCTTGGCATTACCGACTGATTTTGAAATTTTCCGGTTACGAGTTTTCGTAACCGGATTTTTCTTTTTCGAGGGCGGTGGGTGATAGCTAAAAAGCCCATGGGAATCCCTATTGCAATTCGAAGTCTGGGGCTCCTGTGGGAGGTGTGTACACAGGGGGTTTATTCAACTTAGGTTATCCACAGGTTTTTTAGTCGGGGAGTGAAACTTACCTTACTTGCTCTCAAAATGGCTGTTAACCGGAACAAAGTTTCCGCAGAAAACAACTATTTTGTGAGGAATCATGAGAAGTAAACAATCGAAGCTATCGTGGCGTAAACGCCTGCTGGCAGGCTCAGCCTTTCTATTCGCTTTGGCTACCCCAATTGGAGCATATGCAACTCCTTACGTCTATCAAACCTCGAATCCTGTTTATCTGTCTGTAGCGACAACAGGAAATATGATTGGGGTTTGTAACGGTGATCGGCAGGGACTTGCTGGTGAAGCTGCTGGTGCAATCGAAACCACTATTGTGTCCTACCCAGTGGGGACTACTATCGCGCGGAATCGGCAGACCATGACAGGTTTTGAAGATTTAACAAATGTTATTTCCGCAGAAAACACCTATCCGCTGGCGGCTTTATTCTACTTTTACCGTGACTTAGTTACGCAAGATACCTTGCATGAACAGTCATTTTCTTGGGCGGTACAACATTATTTAGAGACCTTTGGGCGCATGCATAATCTGGTTCCAGAAGATGGTGGTGTCTTAACTGAACAGATGCTGGCAAAAGCAGAAAAATTTGCGGGTCCCTACAGTATTCCGTTAGAGCTTTCTGGAGAAGGACGGGAACTGCAGCTAAGTGGTGTGGGAGTGCAAACCGCGTCTCAAATCTGGTTCCCTGGATTGCAACTGAGCTTAGAAGTAAATGGACCAGCGACTTTTGCTGATGGTTCAACCCAGCTAACTTTAGCTTCTTCAGATTCTGCCCAAAATTTGGCGCTAAAAGCTCATGGTACGGGAGAAATTACGGTAACTGTGACTGCTATTGGCTTACCCGCAGATACTGTTGAAATTTATGAACTGCAAAAATATCAGGACCTAATCACAGTTCCAGCAGTGACTAGTAGCCTTACTAAAACTATTTCTCACCGAGCAGATATTGCAAAAGTGGATTTCGAGTTCACTACGCAGGTAGCAAAACCTACTGTCAAAGTTGGTGAGCCAGCAACCGACAAAATCACGGTAACTGCCCAAACTTGGCCAACAGATTTAGATAAACACCCATTGCTGGTCAACCTGGAAGCCCAACTGTATGGTCCATTTGCGCAAAAGCCTAACTTATCAACACGGCCCCCGCAGGGGCTAACACCAGTTGTAACCCAGTTACTCACGATTGCCGGACCCGGAGAGTACACGACTGACGTAACAAAAATGCCACGCGAACTGGAACCTGGCTTCTACACCTGGGTAGTGTCTGCACGGCAAGAACTGCAGATTGAACCCACAGTTTTAGCTAAAGACCACACGCATGAGTTCGGGTTAGAAACTGAAACCTTTGAAGTGGAAAAGCCGCTGGCGTCGCCGACGCCTAACGGTCCAGGGACTACACCCGAACCACCGCAGAAACCTGAACCACCTAAAACACCTGAACCACCGAAAGTTCAAATGCCTCCCAAACCAGCTGAGCCGCCGGTAGCATCTACACCACCAAACGCGTCAACTGTCAGCACTCAACAACTACCACCGGCGAAAACCACTCGCCGCTTAGCTGAAACTGGTCCATTAGACCTCTTACCCCTCACAATCTCAGCCTTCAGCTTTGGCGTGGGGATGCTACTCATCCGTCCTCGGAAAGAAAACTAACTAAAAACAAATGAAAGGAAGAACCATGAGTAACGGATCTTGGGAAACCGAACTAAAACCCACAACCCAAACCACAGAACGCGCAGTTACCCCAGTTGGTAAAGTCCGCCAGATTCACACGGACACCATTAACGTAAACCTACGCGGGCGCGTCGGAACAAGTATTGAACTTATGCAATACGCCTCCGGTCACGTCAGTGCTAAATTTCGCCTTGCCGTACCAAAGAAAGGCCGCGATGAACTAAACCAATGGCATGACTTAGGAGCCACTTGGTATTCCGTGCGCATGTGGGGAAAACTTGCTGACAACGCACAACGTTCCCTGCGCAAAGGCGACCCTGTGTACGTTTCAGGACGCCTGGAAGTAAACGAATGGCAAAAAGAAAACGGGCAACACGGTGTAGAACTACTTATTGTCGCCAACGCTGTAGGTCACGACTTAAACCAGGGGATTAGCGCATTCGGAAGAATGCAAACCCCTGAACAAGCTGCCGAACAAACCTTGGCTGAGAACCAAGGAACTACACAAACCGCCACGGAAACAACGGAAAGTGTGTCTCTTCAGGTTCCCGTCTCAGCAGAGGTAGCGGCCATGGAAGCCAAAGAAAATCCAAGTATTGAGGAGGTATTCAACGTAGGGGAAAATGAATCAGCGTTAATTTGAAAATAACGTCTGCCCGGCGGGTGAGGGTACTGCTTATCTCGCCGGGCAGATTACTGCGACATAGCGCATAGCCAGATACCGTCAAGTATGGTCGCTTGAAAATGAAAAGCCCACTAAAATAGAAAATGACACTGAATTTCTTTACACAAAGCCAAAAGTGAATCACACTGCGGGTAAGTAAAGAAACACTAATCGTAAGTTGAAGGTAAAAGTGGCTGAATACATTTACTCAATGGTACGTGCGCGCAAAGCACACGGTGACAAAGTAATTCTGGACGACGTAACCATGGCATTCCTGCCAGGCGCAAAAATCGGTATGGTCGGTCCAAACGGTGCAGGTAAGTCCTCCATTCTGAAAATCATGGCAGGACTGGACGAACCATCAAACGGTGAAGCACGCCTAACCCCAGGGTACTCCGTAGGTATCCTCATGCAGGAACCACCACTGGATGAAGACAAGACTGTTTTGGAAAACGTTCAGATGGGTCGTGCTGACCTGGTAGCCAAACTGAAGCGCTACAACGAAATCTCTGAGCTCATGTGTGATCCAGATGCAGACTTTGACGCCCTCATGGAAGAAATGGGTAAGCTGCAGGACGAAATCGAAGCTGAAAACGGTTGGGACCTGGATTCTCAGCTAGAACAGGCAATGGACGCGCTACGCTGTCCACCACCAGACGCAGACGTAAAGGTACTTTCCGGTGGTGAACGTCGTCGTGTGGCACTGTGTAAGCTGCTGCTGGAAGCACCAGACCTGTTGCTCCTGGACGAACCTACCAACCACTTGGATGCAGAATCCGTACTATGGCTGGAACAGCACCTGGCTAACTACCCAGGCGCAGTTATTGCAGTCACCCACGACCGTTACTTCCTGGACCACGTAGCAAACTGGATTGCAGAAGTTGACCGCGGTCGCCTCTACCCATACGAAGGTAACTACACCACCTACCTGGAAACCAAGGAAGCTCGTCTGGAAGTACAGGGAAAGAAAGACGCTAAGCTTGCTAAACGCCTGAAAGACGAACTGGAATGGGTACGTACCAACGCTAAAGGTCGTCAGGCTAAGTCCAAGGCACGTCTAGCACGCTACGAAGAAATGGCAGCGGAAGCAGAACGCACTCGTAAGCTCGACTTCGAAGAAATCCAGATTCCACCAGGCCCACGTTTGGGAAATGTCGTTATCGAAGCAAAGGACCTGAAGAAAGGCTTCGGCGACCGCGTCCTCATCGACGGTCTTTCCTTCTCTCTGCCACGTAACGGCATTGTTGGTGTAATCGGTCCAAACGGCGTTGGCAAGACCACTCTATTTAAGACCATGGTTGGTTTGGAACCACTGGACGGCGGCGACCTGCGCATCGGTGAAACCGTAAAGATTTCCTATGTTGACCAGACTCGTGCAGGCATTGATCCTAACAAAACTCTGTGGGAAGTTGTCTCCGACGGATTGGACTACATTGAGGTCGGTAACGTAGAAATGCCTTCCCGCGCCTACGTTTCCGCATTCGGTTTCAAGGGGCCAGACCAGCAGAAGCCAGCCGGAGTTCTCTCTGGTGGTGAACGTAACCGTTTGAACCTGGCACTAACCTTGAAGCAGGGTGGTAACCTGTTGCTCCTGGACGAACCTACTAACGACCTCGACGTGGAAACCCTGTCTTCCTTGGAAAATGCTTTGGAAAACTTCCCTGGATGTGCAGTGGTCGTTACCCACGACCGTTGGTTCCTCGACCGCGTGGCAACCCACATCCTCGCCTGGGAAGGCGACGATGAAAACCCAGCTAAGTGGTTCTGGTTCGAAGGTAACTTCGAATCCTATGAAAAGAACAAGGTGGAACGCCTGGGCGTTGAAGCAGCTCGTCCACACCGTGTGACCCACCGTCGCCTCAAGCGAGACTGAGCTTAAACACTTAGGGCTCCCTTTACAAGCGTAAAGGGAGCCCTAAGCGCATCTAGAGCCTGTTAAAGCACTAGCACATACTAGTCCGCTAAAGGTACGGGGATATAAACCTTTTTTAAGGGAATCAGACGCTGATACTTATCATCCAAATCCTCGTAATACTTCAAAATTAACTCCACCAACTCAGTTCCGTTAATTCCTCTAATAATTGGAGTCGCCTCTAAATAGCGGGCAGCTTTTTTCTTGTAATCAGCTAAAGTGACGAAAAGACCATAGTCGCCTTCACGCATTGCGCCCTTTAACGACTGAATCGTAGCCTCAGTGATATCTCCCTGACCACTCTTGACCTGCACCAGGATTCGCGGAGGCAACTCGTCTTTATAAGCCACGATATCAATCCCCGAATCACCACCTTTTGCAGAAACCGTGGTCCGGTAACCCATCACACGCAGTAAGTCAGCCACGAACTCTTCCAACTCGTAGCCCTTCAAATGCTTAGAAAGCTCCTTAAGAATAAAATCCTTCGTACTCTCAACAATCTCCTCAGCAGTAGCCCCAATAGTTTCATCCTCAGTCTCAGCACTAAAAGGCTTAAAGTTCTTATCGAAAGCAGCTAAGAACTCATCAGCATAGTTCTTCACCAAGAAGAAAGATAAGAAAGACCCAATCTCATACAGAGCACCCTGTGAAAAAGCCGTCCGCGGCAGCTTATTAACCCACCGAACCTGACGCTGATGAACATACTCTAAGGCAACGTGATCATAAGAATAACCGCCCTCGATAATTCCCAAATGAATCAAGCGACTGGTCTTTGAAGGAAAAACTACGAAATCACCCACCTGCGCCTCGTGAATGAAACGATAAAGCATCCCCGCGCTGGTAGGAATCTGCCCCTTCTTAGCATGTGGATAAATCTGCGCAAAATGAGCTTTAAAAACCTCACGATCATCTGGAAAACCAGATAAATCACCTAACTCGCGCCAACCTAAAGCAACTACACCTTTTTCAATCAGCAGACGCTCATCCTGTGAATGTAATCCCCAAATCTTTGGTTCATTAGATGCTGTCATGATTCTTTCCTTAGAACCTCTAGTAATCAAAAGTCCACTTTGACTTAATATACTCACCATCAGGGGGCAGACGCAGCATCGCTTCCTGAGTGGCCGCGGCAACTAAAGTGCCATCTGCCGTGAAAACTCGTGCCTGTCCAACCGCACGTGACCCCTGCGCAGATGGAGAAGACAAGTCGTAAAGCAACCAGTCATTAATATCGAAATCCCGGTAGAAATGCATAGCATGATCAATACTTGCTAATGCTAACCCCGGAGTAAGCCAAGTTAAACCATGAGAACGTAAAGCCGGTTCCATCATCACTTGGTCAATCACATACGCCAACAAGATACGCGCAACCACCGCGGAAGCATTCGGTACTTCCGCTCGCGGACGCATCCACACCTGCTGAGAATTAGCAGGCGTTGCGCTCTCAGTCGTATAAAGATGAGACTGCACGTGGCGAACGTCGAACGCCACAGTTTTACCCAAGAACTTTCCCACGGGATGCTGCATCGTACGGAAAATTTCAAAAGCCGAACGAAGTTCTTCCGCAGCCGGAACATCGGGCATCTTGAGAGCATGGTCTACGCCATCTTGTTGTTTTTGGAAAGATGCAAGCATCGTAAATAGCTCAACATCATCTTGGAAAGCACTAACTTGGCGGCTCGCAAACGAACGTCCCTGCATGAGTCTGCGGACCTTTAAATCGATCGGAGCCGTAGGTGAACCACCTTTTAGGAAGTAAGCGTGGAAAGAATGGGGGACTCTTTCATTAGCTTCTTCATCAAGAGTTTCGCAGGCAGCCAACAGTGCTTGAGCAAGTACTTGACCGCCGTAAATCCGCGTCATCTGCGGTAAACAGTTAGCTTCATAATGGTCGGGTCCCAGTGGCTTAAGGTGGAGCGCACGAAGAACGGAAGCAAGTGGTTCAGCAGTGATCTGAGGAAATTCAATATTGACAGCCATATTTCTATTGTCGCGCAGAACTTAAAAAGATGGTTTTGGGACCATAAATAATCCTCATTGAGAAGTTGTGTTATAAGTCTCAAGACGTTATTATGTGAGGTGAGTTACAGGCATGGCGTTAGCTAATAAGTTGGAAAGGATAAACCGTGACACAGAAAGCGCTACAGCTTATTGCTGGGCTAGGGGGAACCAGTAACCTCATCGAACTGGAACCCTGCCTCATGCGCATCCGTGCCCACGTGAAAAATCCCCACCTGGTAAATGAACAACTTATACGCGAAACCAACCCGCTAGCAGTAGTCTGCTCTGGAAACTACGTGCAAATCGTCACCGGACCTGACGCAGACGGCGTTGTTGCACAAATGCAACGCGAACTTATCTAATCACTACTCTGAAAAGTTAATCACTGCTGGCAAGTCATGCCATAATAGATGCGCAAAATGACCGATAGTTTTCACGCAGGAGTGTAAATGAGCCAGCCAGTTGTAAAACCGGAATACGTAAACCGGGTCCAAGAACTAGCGCAAAAAAACGGGGTATCCACCACTTACTGGGACTGGCATGGCAACCTCTGTGAGGTCGCCCCTGAAACCCTAGTGCTTGCCCTGCGCGCCCTCGGGAACAAAATCTCCTTAGAACCAGACGCAGCAGAACTCGACAACCTGCTCCGCGGCCACGAAGAAGAAATCTGGCTCACCACCCTGCCAGCCTGCACCATCAAACGTGAAGGCAACTGGCAAGAACTACACGTACACGTTCCATCAGGTGAATCCCTCTGGGTAGAAATCATCCTCGAAGACGGACACCGCACCCACCTGAACCAAATCGAAAACTGGGATCCAGACCGACCAGTACACGACCAATGGCGTGGACGCGCCAGCTTCGCGTTGGAACAGTGGATTCCCACTGGTTACCACACCCTCGTAGCACACCTCGGCAACGGACAAAGCTACTCTTCCCACCTGATCGTCGTACCAAACCGTATCGACCCACCAGCACTACACCAGCGAGCACAGCAGTGGGGCGTATCCTCCCAGCTGTACTCAGTGCGCTCTCAAAATGCCTGGGGCATGGGCGACGCAAAGGTCCTGGCAGAGCTAAACGAAGAATTCGGCAAACTCGGTGCTGACTTCCACCTGGTGAACCCAATGCACTCGGCTTCACCAGTGACCCCGATTCAGCCATCCCCATACCTGCCAGTAACCCGCCAGTTCCTGAACCCGCTCTACATTTACCCAGAATCAATCGCGGAATATGCTGGTCTCACCGCCGCTGAAAAAGCTAAGGTAGAACGCCTCCACAAGGCGTCTCAGGTAGAAGTTAAAGACCACGAAGGCCTGGTAAACCGCGACGCAGCTTGGACTGCTAAGGTAGACGCCCTGCGTCTCATCTTCGCGGTGACCCGCACTGCACAGCGCGAAGCAGAATTCGAAGCCTACATTGAAAAAGCTGGTTTGGGACTATCCCGCTACGCAACTTGGTGTGTACTAGCAGAAACCTACGGCAAAGAATTCCCTGCAGACCTGGCTTCCGCACACGCTAGGGGAGTCGCAGAATTCGCTGCCTCACACACTGCAGAAATCCGCTTCCACATGTGGTGTCAGTGGATTATTTCTCAGCAGCTAGATGAGGCTCAGCGTCGTGCGCTGGACGCTGGTATGGGAATTGGCGTAATGTCTGACCTGGCTGTAGGCGTTGATCCAGAAGGCTCCGAAGTTTGGTCTAACCCAGAAATGTTTGCCTCCGGCATGACTGTAGGCGCTCCACCAGACATGTACTCTCAGCTGGGGCAGAACTGGTCCCAGCCACCATGGAACCCACGTGCACTGGCAGCATCCGGCTACGCGCCACTACGTTCCATGATTCGTGCAGCTGTAGCTCACGCTGGAGCCGTTCGCATTGACCACATCCTAGGTTTGTTCCGTCTCTGGTGGATTCCAGAAGGAAAGACCGCTAACTTCGGTTGCTACATTGCTTACGAACATGAAGCAATGGTTGGCGTATTGCTGTTGGAAGCACAACGTGCGGGCACCGTAGTGATCGGTGAAGACCTGGGTACTGTTGAACCATGGGTACGTGGCTACCTTAACGACCGTGGTATTTTGGGTACTTCCATCCTGTGGTTTGAACGTGAAGACGATAATTCTCCAATGCACGCTGACCACTACCGTGTGAACTGTATGTCTGCGGTGAATACCCACGACTTGCCACCAACTGTTGGCTACCTACGCGGCGTACAGACTACCTTGCGTGATGAACTGGGCTTGCTGGTTGAACCGGTTGAGGATGTTCGGGCAGCTGATAAGGCTGAGTTGGATGCCATGTTGGATCGTTTGCACGAGTACGGCATGATGCCTAACGATAAGCGTGACGATGAGCAGGCTGTAATTGATGGTTTGTACCGTTACATTGCGCGAACTGATTCTAAACTGCTCTGCGTTTCCTTGGTGGATATGGTGGGTGATGCGCGTCCACAGAACCTGCCAGGTACTTACCGTGAGTACCCTAACTGGGAAGTTCCACTAACTGATTCCAATGGCGATGAAGTACTGGTGGAAGACTTGGGCAAGATGGACTTGGCGCGTTTCGCTCAGATTATGAACGAGGGCGTTGGTAAGTAACTAGCTGCGTAAGTTTTGTGGGGCGGGCTCCTTGGGGTCCGCCCCCGCTTTTTATTTCCCGAGGGCGGATTGTCACATACGAAGACCAGTTCGGATGTGCGTTTTTGGACTTTCTGGTCAAATTGTCATACGCGAAGGCGCGTTGGCACATGACTATTTGTTTCCCGAGGGCGAATTATCATACGCGAAAGCGCCTTCCGATGTGAGTTTTTAAAACCGCCCTCGGGAAAAGAAAAGCGCACGCCCAAACTGGACGTGCGCTCAACTAATCCCTAAAGAACTCAGGAAACGTGGAAGAACTCTTCTCCCTGCCCAACTTCAATCGCTCCGTGCAAGTCAGAAGTAATCCGCTCATTACCCACGTTGCAAGCAATCACAGAAATAGAAGTGTCCAAGCCTGCTTCCAAAGCAACGGACGGATCCCAACGGATCACTGGAGTGCCCATTTCCACGGTTTCTCCCTCTGACTTCAAAATCGTGAAGCCCTTTCCCTTTAGCGTCACGGTGTCTACGCCTAAATGAACCAGGATACCTACACCTGTAGCTGAAAAGACTAAGAAAGCGTGCGGATGCACTTTTAGAAGCCGGCCAGACACTGGGGCACAGACTTCGTGAATGCGCGTGTCATTAGCTGACACTGCCAGGCCCGCACCGATAATCTCACCCGCAAGAACGGGATCATTAACTGCAGAGAGCGGCTTCACAACGCCTGTAAGTGGAGAAAAAACTTGCAACATGATGAGTGGAAAAGTAGAAGGAGTGGGTGAGGGCAACAGTGAAGCTACCCTCACCCCTTGAAAATATCAGGCCTGCTGAGCTACCGCTGCGCGGTGTGCTTCAGCAACCTGTTCGCTAACGAGACGAACCAGACCAGCTGGAGCGTCCTGGTGTGCAGCCAACCATTGGTTGCCCAAACCGACTACATCGCAACCAGGAACCAAACCAACCAATGCGCCTGGGAAGCCCAAAGCCACGATGGACTGAGCGGTGTGAGAAGTATTGTCTTCCCAGACCTTTTCCAAAGAAGCATAGAAGTTCTCTACGTTAGCAACGAATAGTTCAGGGTGGCGAGCAGCATTAGCCCAGTATCCTAAACCGGTAGCGATACGCATGTCGTTAGACAGGGAAGCATCAAACAATACTGCGTCGAAAGCTGCCTGCTTAACCTCTGCGTCAGCAACAGCGGCGCGAGCCTGCGCAGCTTTTTGCTGACCTGTCATAGTGGTGTCTTCAACCAAGAGCGCATCGATATCAGCCACACCTGCAGTACCATTAGCAACACAAGAAATCAGCAGATCCCACTTCATATCCACATCCATTGGCAGACCCAGCAGGGATTCTTCACCGGTACGCAGACGGTTTACTGTCTCACGATCTTCAGCAGACCAAGCGCGACGTGCCGCTGCCTGTACCAGCAGGCGCTGCTGGTCGGTTTCTGCAGTAGCTGCGCGAGCCAACCACAACAGGCGGTTACCAACATAGGTGAAGACTTCTTCACGAGCTTCAACTGCGGTGTAACGCAGGGCGGCTACGTCAATGTGGCGCAGCAATAGACCAAACATAGTGATGTCGGTTTCTGCTGGTAGCGCGGACAAAGCCAGTTCCAGGTAATCGCGAGAGTTCATCTGACCATCGCGAATCATATCCCAAGCAGAAGCCAGAATCAGAGAACGGGTGAGAGAATCACTAAAGCCACCAATATTAGCCTTGGCGAATGCCAGGGATTCTTCATCCAAACGAATCTTGGCGTAACCCAGGTCTCCATCGTTTACCAGGATTAAATCTGGGCGCGCAATGCCAGCAGCTGCTTCAACTACAGTTGCAGCACCTTCAACGTCGAGTTCGTTGTGGAAGACACGTTCAATGCCATTTTCAGTCTTAGAGTAGCCAGCTACTGCCAGACGGTGTGGGCGCAGGGAAGAACCTGGGGTGAAGGATTCCTGCACAACAGTCAGTTCAGTAATCTTGCCTTCAGCATCAACGGTTACTTCCGGACGCAGCAGGGTAACACCGGCTTCTTCCAACCAAACCTTAGACCAGGCTTTCAAGTCGCGACCAGAAGCTGCTTCCAGTTCGTTCATGAGGTCAGGCAGGGTAGTGTTGCCCCAGGAATGCTTGTTGAAGTATTCGTTGAGAGCCTTGAAGAAGTTTTCGCGGCCAACGTAGGAAACTAGCTGGCGTAGCACTGCTGCACCCTTTGCGTAGGTGATGCCGTCGAAGTTTACTTCTACGTCTTCCAGGTCGCGGATTTCAGCCACGATTGGGTGGGTGGATGGCATTTGGTCCTGGGTGAGGCCCCAGTCTTTACGTGCCATGAAACCAGTCCATGCGTCAGTCCATTGGGTGCCTTCGGCCAGTGCTAGGTGGGACATGAATTCTGCGAAGGATTCGTTGAGCCACAGGTCGTTCCACCATTTCATGGTGACCAGGTCGCCGAACCACATGTGTGCCAGTTCGTGCAAGACGGTGTTTGCCAGTGCTTCGAGCTGTGCTGCGGTTGGCTTGGAACGGAAGATGTACTGGTCGCGGAAGGTGACACAGCCAGCGTTCTCCATTGCGCCTGCGTTGTATTCTGGGACGAAAATCTGGTCGTACTTGCGGAATGGGTAGACGTGACCGTATTCCTTTTCGAAGAACTTGAAACCAGCCTTGGTGACGTCGAACATCCACTGCGCATCCAGGTGTTCGAGCAGGGACTGGCGACAGTATACGCCCAGTGGGATTTCGCGTCCATCTGCGGATACCAGAGAATCAGTCATACCTACGTATGGGCCGGCGATAATCGCGGTGATGTAGGAGGACATCAGTTCGGTTTCAGCAAAGTCCCACAGTTTCTTGCCATTTTCGAGGGCGGTTGGCTCTGGGGTTGGAGAGTTAGAAAATACTACCCAGTTTTCTGGTGTGGTGACGTGGAAAGTGAATCGAGCCTTCATATCTGGCTGTTCAAAGACTGCGAATACGCGTCGGGCGTCTGGAACTTCGAACTGGGAGTAACAGTAGTCCAGGCCATCTGCTGGGTCGGTGAAGCGGTGCAGGCCTTCACCAGTGTGCATGTAGCGGCAGACTGCTTCTACGGTGACGGTGTTGTTTTCTGTCAGGTTATCTAGCTGAATTCGGTAGTCCTGGTAGGCGTCTACCGGACGAGCTTCTCCGTTTACCTCCAAGGAAAGAACTTCATCAGCTACAAGGTCTAGGAAGGTAGATGCGCCTGGAGTAGCCGTGAAGTTCACGGTGGACTTTGAGAGGAAGGTTTCTGCACCGGTGGTTAGGTCGAGGGAGATGTCGTAGGTGGATACTTTCGTAACTGCTGAACGTGCTTCAGCTTCAGCGCGAGTAAGATTCATGCCTGGCATTAGTTAATCCTTAAATAAATACGGATAAAATCAACATTCCTATTTTCGCACGTTTTACTGCGAAACTGCATCTGCGCTTATGAAAAGGATGTGGGGAAATGTAAGAGTGGGGTTGGGAAACTCTTACTTGAGCCTCCTAACCCCACTCTTAACTAGTGTTTAAATCACCAGATTTTCACGCGGTCTGCTGGATCCATCCACATTCCGTCACCCGGCTGGGTGCCAAAAGTTTCGTGGAATAAATCGAAGTTACGCAAAATACCATTGCAACGGAATTCTGCTGGTGAGTGCGGATCAATAGTGAGGAGCTGCTGCAAGTATTCGTTGCGAGCCTTAGAACGCCAAATGCGTGCCCAAGAGTATAGGAACTGCTGAGCTCCATTAAGACCTTCATGCACATCTTCCTCGTGAGAAGCAATCCCGCGAGCTGCCAACGCCAGCTGGTATGCTTTCCATCCGATGGTGATACCACCCAAGTCGCCGATATTTTCACCGATGGTGAGTTCACCATTCACCTTGTATTCGTCATCCAACTGGGCTGGAGAGTACTGCGCGTACTGGTCAATCAGCGCCTTTGTGCGGTTCTTGAACTCAGCTTCGTCTGCTTCTTCCCACCAGTTGTTAAGCTGACCGGTGCCGTCATACTGAGCGCCCTGGTCATCGAAACCGTGGCCGATTTCGTGGCCAATAACAGCCCCAATCGCACCGTAGTTTACCGCGTCAGTCATGTCCGGGTGGAAGAAAGGTGGCTGCAAAATTGCGGCTGGGAAGACAATTTCATTACCAGTTGGCATGTAGTACGCATTCACCGTCTGTGGGGTCATGAGCCATTCGCCCAAATCAACTGGCTGGGCGATTTTTGCCATTTCCCGTTTGGTTACGAAAGCAGCGATGTTGCGTACGGATTCCACTAGAGTGGTACCTGGCTGTAAGGCAGAGTAGTCTTCAAACTTATCTGGATAGCCAATCTTTGCGCGGAATTTTGAGAGTTTCTCGAGGGCACGCTGACGAGTCTCTTCGCCCATCCAATCCAACTCGGAAATTGACTGGCGGTAGGCTTCGATTAGGTTATTAACCAGTACCAGCATCTTTTCTTTGTAGTCCGCTGGGAAGTGACGGTTTACGTAGAGTTCGCCAATACCTTCACCCATCGCGCCCTCGACAAAGCTGATGGCTCGCTTCCAACGCGGACGCTGTTCAGTCGCGCCAGTTAGGACACGAGAGAAGTTGAAGTTGTTATCAACCATTTCCTGGTGCAAGTAGGCAGAACGAGCCGCAATAATATGCGCTACCAACCACAGCTTCAACGTCTGTAGGTCAGTGTCAGCCCACAGTTGAGCGAAACCTTCCCAGAAGCTAGGCTGGCTGACGATTACTTCAGAGTCCGCAGTGAGGTTGGCACCAGCCTGGTTGAGCCACTGTACCCATGGGAAAGCTGGAATCTTCTCAGATAGCTGACCAAGAGTGAATGGGTTATTAGCTTTTTGAGCGTCACGGCAGGTGACTTTATCCCAGTGGTGTTTAGCTAGTTCAGTTTCGAAAGCTAAAACGGTTTCACCGAAGTTTTCAGGAAGTAGGGAAGCCAGTTCAGAAACCTGCTGATCCTTAATTAGGGAGGCAGCAGTGTTCAGGTAGTTTACGAATGCTTCGCGGATTGGACCGTAGTTTTCTTCACGGTAGAAAGCTTCATCTGGCAGTGACAGGCCGCCCTGATCTAAGTAAAGAGCATAGCGTTCTGGTGCGTTTAGGTCACCGTAAACGTAGAAACCTCCAAAACCGGAAACACCGCTTGCCTCTAGCTTGGCAATTGCCGCGAGTAGTTCTTCATGATTTTCAGCGGCTTCTAAAATAGAGAAATCAGCAGCTAGGGGAGTAACCCCAGCGGCATTCACAGTATCTTCATCCATGAACTGCTGGAAGAATACTGCAATCTTGGCTTCATTAGCATCAGTAGAATCCACACTGAGGTTTTCTACAATCTCACGCACAGCCAGTTCAGAAGCATCACGGAGGGCGTAGAAAGCGCCATCAGAGGGACGATCGCCTGGAATCTCATGATTTTCCAACCAAGCGCCATTCGCGTGGCGGAAGAAATCCTCAGTAGCTAAAACATTCTTATCTGCGATTTCCGGATCAAAAACCGGAGTAATTTCAATATTGCTCATAGGCTAATGGTAACGGATAAAAGAAAAACCGGGG
>NZ_DS999541.1:111928-136046 GCF_000159015.1 Gleimia coleocanis DSM 15436
AGGTCATTTGATTACTACAAGCAGGACATTTAGGAATATTCATACCCCTAGAATGAAACCCACAAACTAAAACACCGACTTTTAACCGCAAACACAACGAAAAGTCACTGTTCTAGCAACACTAAATGTCTAACCTAATAGTTCACCACACCAAACTAAAAACCCAACTTCCCCCAGTAATAACAAGGAAAAGCCCGGCCCCCAGCAACACAATTTGTCGTATAACCCGAGAATTACTTTTCGTTTACAAACTTGAGGTAAAAGAAAAGTGGCTGTGATTTCTCACAGCCACTCAGTGCGTCGGGGTAGCGGGATTTGAACCCACGACCTTCCGCTCCCAAAGCGGACGCGCTACCAAACTGCGCCATACCCCGTGTGCATAGACTATTCTGCCAGGTGCGGAAATGAAATGCAAATCTGGATGATAAACCTTGATATTTAAGGGAAAAATTGCTTTTTGCGCCCGAACTTGAGTTCCCGCGTTTTCACTGCGTCCGAACTCGTGTTCCCGCGTTTTCTCTGCGTCCGAACTCGTGTTCCCGCGCAGAGGAAGATGCGTAAGGGGAGTCGGAAATATAAGAAAGGTGGCTGTGATTTCTCACAGCCACCTTATCTTGTCGGGGTAGCGGGATTTGAACCCACGACCTTCCGCTCCCAAAGCGGACGCGCTACCAAACTGCGCCATACCCCGATATTCATTTATTTTCATAAATGGAGCGAGTGACGGGAATCGAACCCGCACCATCTGCTTGGAAGGCAGAGGCTCTACCATTGAGCTACACTCGCAAGTGTTCAACCCACCGAAGTGGTGAACAAATAAGACTATACCCATTTAACTACAGCTGTGCAACTTCCCAGTTAGAAAACTAAACAAGATAGGATGGTAATCACATTCAAATGCGGGACTGTTAAGATTTAGGTATGCGTACTAACCTGCCCAAATGGAAGTTCCAGTTACCACTCAGGGGATACCAGCAGACCGCCCTCGAACAAATCAAACGCCATTTGGAAGACCAACGTATTCATATCGTCGCCGCCCCCGGCAGCGGAAAAACTATCCTCGGACTAGAAATCGCCGGTAACCTGCCCGGAAAAGTCCTGGTTTTTGCTCCCAGCCTGGCCATTCGCGATCAATGGATTAGTCGCCAAACAGAAAATTTCCTTCCCAAAGCAACCGTCTCAACAGAACTTGAAAACCCGCAGGACCTGACCTGCCTCACCTACCAGGCTCTCTACGCCGCAATGCGTAACGAAGTAGATGAAGAAACCGGCGAAAAGCGCAGTAAAAGAAACCTAGATACGCTACTTGAAACCACGCAAGTACTTATCCTCGACGAAGCCCATCACCTGCGCCGCAGCTGGTCAGACGCGCTAGTTGACTTCCTTCAAGAACTACGTCAAAAACACCCAGAACTGGTGACCATCGCCCTTACAGCCACCCCACCATATGACGCAGACGTTAAAGAATGGGCGCGCTACATTGAAATCTGCGGCGAAATCGACGTGGAAATTCCTATTCCAGACCTCGTTGAAGCAAAAGACTTAGCCCCCCACCAGGATTATATCGTTATCAATGAGCCAAACCAGAATGAACTGGCACAACTGCAACAACTCAACCAGAAACAAAAGATTTTACTAAACGCTTTTACTAAGCCCACTACAGAAGCAGAAAAGCAGTTAGTCATTGAACTGGCGCAAGCAAAACTATTCCAACCCTTAGAAACTCAGATGGTGGATGAGTTTTTCAACGAAGCCTTAGATGATGAAGAAAACTGCCTGGGATTCATACACTTCTTACATACTCTAAATCTGCAACCCCGCAATCTTGAAGTAATTAGGGGCTTAAATGAACTTCTACAACCACAGTTGAAAGCTACTCGTGCGAATGCGAATAACTGGGTAAACGCATGGAACTTCATGCTCTCTCACCCGACGATGTTTGGAGAAAACCTGCCTCTGCAACTCAAAGAATACGCAAAATCGAAAGGAATGTTGCACCGCGGGAAAGTCTTAGACACCAGTTTGGTTGAAACTAGTAACCTGCTTTTAAACTCTGCTGGAAAGCTAGAATCAATCGCCGCGATTGCCATGCAGGAAGCAAAAAACCTGGGCAAAAATCTCCGTCAGTTGATTTTGGTGGATTACATTCGCGCAGAGGCATTAGGACAGCAGGAAATGCAGTTGGGGGTAGCCCCGATTTTTAATCATTTAAAGCCCTTGCGTAAGCATTTAAATATCGGGGTACTAACTGGATCTCTTGTGGTTTTACCTAAACATTTGGCGCTGAAAATCAGTGAGGAAACTGCCTGGCAACCTGTACCTGATGACGAAAATTACCTTATGCGCACCGGGGGTGGTTTCGTTGCGGAAGTTACAGAAGCTCTTGCCACAGGGCAGCTACAGATTCTGATTGGGACGGCTGCGCTATTGGGTGAGGGCTGGGACTGTCAACAACTTAATAGTCTGGTGTTAGCATCAACTATTAAAGCGACAATGCTGACGAATCAAATGCGCGGGCGAGTTATCCGCATTGATCCAACAGACTCTCAGAAAGTCGCAAATATTTGGCATTTAGTCACGGCTGATGCCGGTCATATGCTTAATGGAAACGTCGAAAAGATCCCGTTGGAAGCCTCTTTTGATTTCTATAAGTTGCAGCAACGTTTTCAAACTTTTGTAGGCGTGGCAGCTACCGAACCTGAGATTAAAGCAGGTGTGAAACGCTGTTTTGCGCCGGAAATCGCCTTAGAAACTAAGCAGATTGCCAAGTTGAATGAAGATACGTTCCGACGGGCAGCGGACAGAGGTGCAGTGCGTGTGCTTTGGGAGGAAGCCCTGCAAGCCGGGTATGTTGATGGTGCTTATCGCGGGCAGATTAAACCAGTTTTGGACGTGAACTGTACAGCGAAAGTGAAGTTTATGGGGCCGCTTTTATTGACTTTTCTGCTGGTGTTGATTCTGCTGGTTGGCAGCTTAATTTTTCGTGGTTTGCGTGGGGAGATATTGGAAACCACGAGTGGTTTAGTAATCGCGGGGTTTGCTGGCGCTACGTCGCTAGTGGCATATTTTCTTTTACAAACGAATGCGATTATGAAGTGGACGCAACCGAAGAAGCGTTTGCATAAGCAGGGTTTGGCAGTTTTGCGGGCTTTGCAGTCCCTGGGATTAGTTTCTTCCGAGGGCGTAGTGCTGCATGTAACGCCCTCGAGAGATCACTTGGGGGAAGAAATCTCTTTGCTTAACGCGAGTGGCCGTGAAACCCAGATTTTTGTGCAGGCGATGACGGAACTCTATGCTCCGGTGAAGAATCCGCGCTACCTTCTGCTTCCCGCCCAGAACCCCTGGTTGCAAAAAATCTTGTTATACAGGCTGTTTTTAGTGCAGAACGTGCCAACTGTATTTGCTGTGAATAAAACTAATGTAGGGGTTTTTAAAACCGCCCTCGCGGAACAAGGTTTGAAAAGTGAAGCCTTATTTACCCGACAAGGGGAGGGGCGGAAAGAATTGTTAAAAGCACGCCGGTATGCGGCGTCTAACCTGGGTAGTGCGCTCACAGAAGAAGGTCGAAAAATGCTTAAGGTGCGTTCCCTCTAAGGCGCAGGCTATTATTCCTCTCACCTTTTTGTGAGCAGACGCGCAAAACTGAGGGTTTTTATCGTAATATAGAAAAGTTGTAATAGCACTATTTATAGTGCCCGGTTCACACATATTTAGACTTTGGAGAGTAACCAGTGAAGAACACTGTTGAAAACCTAGAATCCACTAAGGTTAAGATCACCGTTGAGGTTCCAGTTGAAGAACTGAAGAAGGACATTGACGCAGCATACAAGGAACTGTCCAACCAGGTAAACATCCCAGGCTTCCGCCGTGGCAAGGTGCCAGCACGCATCATCGACCAGCGTTTCGGTCGCGTAGTTGTACTGGAACAGGTAGTAAACAACGTGCTGCCACGCTTCTACTCTGAAGCAGTAGCAGAAAACGACCTGCGCGTAATGGGGCAGCCAGAAGTTGACGTAACTGAAATCCCAGCAACTGAAGGTCCACTGTCCGGCCAGCTGGTATTCACCGCAACTGTAGATGTTGTGCCAGCATTCGAACTGCCAGCAACTGAAGGTCTGGAACTGACCGTTGACGCACTGGAAGTAACCGATGCTGACGTTGACAAGGAACTGGAAGAACTGCAGACCCGCTTTGCATCCCTGAAGCCAATCAAGCGCAAGGCAAAGAAGGGTGATTTCGCTACCCTCGACATGGTTGCAGTAGTAGATGGCAAGGAAGTTGATTCCGTATCCGACATCTCTTACGAAATCGGCTCCAAGTCCATGCTCGACGGTATGGACAAGGCTCTGACCGGTATGAAGGCTGACGAAGAAACCACCTTCACCACCGTTTTGGCTGGCGGCGAATACGAAGGTCAGGAAGCAGAAGTAACCTTGAAGGTTACCGCTATGAAGGCACGCGAACTGCCAAAGGCTGACGACGACTTCGCACAGATGGTATCCGAATTCGACACTATCGAAGAGCTGCGTGAAGACCTGAAGACCCAGGCACAGCAGACCAAGAAGAACGAACAGGCTCTGCAGGCACGCGACCTGCTGGTAGAAAAGCTCGTTGAACTGGCAGGCGTTGAAGTACCAGCTGGCGTAGTTGAAGCTGAAGTAGCTAACCGCGTAGGCGAAGACGCTAAGAAGGCTGAAAAGACCAAGGCTGCAGCAGATATCACCAAGGAAATTGCAGCACACGTAATCTCTGAAAAGCTGGCAGCTGATAAGGAAGTACGCGTAACTCAGCAGGAACTGTTCGAGTTCATCATGCAGACCGCACAGATGTACAACATTGACCCAATGCAGCTGCTGCAGAACCAGGAACAGATTCAGGCAATGGCAGCGGACCTGACCCGCACCAAGGCAATCGCCCTGACCCTGGCAGAAGTAACTGTAAAGGATACCAACGGTGAAATCGTTGACCTGTCCGAATACACCAAGGATCCTTCCGCTGAAGAAGCAGAAGAAACCGAAGAAGCCTGATAAATAAATAGGTTTATATTTTGGGGGCTTCCCACGAGGAATCGTGGGAAGCCCCCAAAAAAATAAAATACGATGATGGAAAGTCTACCTTTAGAAATTAATCTTTTACGAATTTGTGCGCAGGGGCTTATTACCACCACATATTCTAAAGATGTTGTAGAAGCAGTAGGTAATCTTTTAGCTGTGCAAGGACAGCAAGTATCTGCCTTGCCGCATGCGCTTTTAATGCGCACTTTAAACACCACTATTAAAGATGTTTCAGACGCGTTTGCGAGCCGAGAACTGGTACGGTCACGCCCCATGCGTGGCACGGTTCACGTAACCACCGCGAAAGACTACCATTGGATGCGTCTGACCTTAAACCACACGCACTCACCCTATAACCAGCGGCAAATGGCTACACACGGTGTGGATGAAAAGATTCTGCAAGATGCGACTGAAGTTGCGCACGGTACCATCGCTAACGCCGGGGGAACGATTACCCGTGAAGAGCTATTTAAAGCCTGGGAACTTAACCTAAGCTGGTCGAAAAATTCGGCTGTGCCATTTCGCCGGATCGCTAACATTTTAGTGTGGGCTTTAGATTGCAATGGGGATTTGGCTGAAGGGCCTCTGGGAAAGAATCAGCATTATTTTATTGACGCAACTAAACTGCCAGCAGCAGATAGCGAAGAATCAGGTTTTAGAATAAAACAGCCCGGCTCTAAAGAGGGAATAGCAGAGGTTGCTAGGCGCTATATTTGGGGTCACGGTCCCGTAACTGTTGCAGATTTAGCTCGTTGGGCGGGAATTAATAAAACTGTAGCTTGGAAAGCAATGGAACAGGCATCTGAAACAGCAGGACTAATCAGAGCGAGCATAGAAAATTCGCAACTACGACCTGCGGTTGCTCCGAGGAGCCTACAAGAGGCGCAGAAATTATTCTATTTAAGAGAAGAACTGTCACAGATTTTGGCTGATAATGAAAAGGCCACAAAACAGTTGATGTTCTTGCCGGCATTCGATGAATTACATGTTGGTTATCATAATCGAACTTGTTTAACTGATCGAGCAGGTGAAAAACTCATCTGCCCTTCCGGCAACGGCATGTTTCGCCCTATCGTCATAAAAGACGGCAGACTAATTGGAGTTTATCCCGCTACCTTAGGTTTGCAGTGGTTAGCGCTTCCGGATATGCAAACTGAGAAAGAAGCTAAAGTGGCCATTGAAACTATAAAAGAGCGTATGCGTTGGTAAGAAAACGGTGAAGTGAGTTGAAGTTTAGTACTGTAAATGCGCTGATAGTGAACACGGTCCAACATAACGCGCAAACCAGCTATTAACCCCGCTAACCTAGAGGGTAGAAGAGTACAGACAAGTAGGAGAGTAATAATGAACGCCCTCGGAAATCACACTCCCTCGGCTCACGGCGACATGGACCGCGGCATGCCACTGGGAGACGCAGTATTTAACCGACTGCTGAAAGAACGCATCATTTGGCTTGGTGGCGAAGTACGCGACGAAAACGCAAACCAGATTTGTGCACAGATGCTGCTGCTAGCTGCTGAAGACCCAGATAAAGATATTTACCTTTACATCAACAGCCCTGGTGGTTCCGTAACTGCTGGCATGGCAATCTATGACACTATGCAGTTCATTAAGCCAGACGTAGTTACCGTGGCAACCGGTATTGCCGCCTCTATGGGACAGTTCCTGCTCACTGCAGGCGCTAAGGGGAAGCGCTATGCTACTCCACACGCTCGGATTCTGCTGCACCAGCCACTTGGTGGCGTAGGTGGTACCACTACAGAAATTCGTATTAACGCAGACCTGATTTTGCAGATGAAACGCGAACTGGCAGAAATCACCGCTGAGCGCACTGGCAAGACTGTGGAACAGATTCACGCTGACGCTGACCGTGACCACTGGTACACCGCGCAGGAAGCATTAGAATACGGCTTTTTTGACCATATCGTAACTAAAGCAGATGCCGTAAGCGGCTCCCACTGAGGTTGAGAGGAAAGAAATGCATAACTACATGGGAATCAACCCTGGGGCAATGCCATCTGCCCGCTACGTACTTCCAGAAGTAGAAGAACGCACCTCTTATGGCGTGAAGCGACTGGACCCATACTCAAAGCTTTTCCAGGACCGAATCGTATTCTTGGGTGTGCAGGTAGATGACGCTTCCGCTGATGACATCATGGCTCAGCTACTGGTACTGGAATCCCAGGACCCTGACTCTATGATTACCATGTACATCAACAGCCCGGGTGGTTCGTTTACTGCAATGACAGCAATTTATGACACCATGCAGTACATTAAGCCTCAGGTGCAGACTGTTTGCTTGGGACAGGCTGCTTCCGCAGCGGCAGTTCTTCTAGCCGGTGGCGCACCAGGCCGTCGTCTGGCACTACCAAATGCGCGTGTTATGATCCACCAGCCAGCCATGGAAGGTATGCGCGGGCAGGCATCTGATATTGAAATCGTTGCCGAAGAAATGGAACGTATGCGCACTTGGTTGGAAGAAACTATTGCGCACCACTCTGGTCGTGAAATCGAACAGGTACGCCGCGATATTGACCGTGACAAGATTCTGACTGCTCAACAGGCATTGGAATACGGTTTAATCGACCAGGTCCTGACTTCACGTAAGGCCTGAGCTTTTAAGATTCTATACGGTGACTAGCTGACTAGCTTTCCTTAGCGAGCCTAAGTCGCCCAACTGCCCGGCGTATTCTAAAGTAGATACGTCGGGCATTTTTATTACCGCTTTTCTGAAGGAGTCTGTGTGACACGCTACCAGGATGCAACTGAACAGCTGAAGTGTTCCTTCTGTGGGAAACACCAGAAGCAGGTTGTGAAGCTTATTGGCGGGCCCGGCGTCTACATTTGTAACGAGTGCGTTGATTTGTGTAATGAACTCATTGCAGATGAGATTAAAAGCAAGATCTCTGAAGAGACTGGGGAGCTTCCAAAGCCAAAGGAAATCTTTGATTTCCTAAATCAGTACGTGATTGGTCAAGAGGATGCTAAGCGCGCGCTTTCTGTAGCTGTTTACAATCACTATAAGCGTTTGAACGCGGAAGCTATTTTAGGTTATCCAGTGGAAATGGAACTAACGAAGTCTAATATTCTTCTGCTGGGACCAACGGGTACAGGCAAAACCCATTTAGCGCGTTCTTTGGCTCGCTTGCTGCAAGTTCCTTTCTCTATCGTAGATGCGACTGCGTTGACTGAAGCAGGGTACGTGGGCGAAGATGTTGAGAATATCTTACTGAAGTTGATTCAGGACGCGGATGGGGATATTGAGAAGGCGCAGCGCGGCATTATTTACATTGACGAAATTGATAAGATTGGCCGAAAAGCTGAGAACGCGTCGATTACCCGTGACGTTTCTGGTGAGGGCGTTCAGCAAGCCCTGCTGAAGATTATTGAAGGTACTCGTGCTTCAGTGCCTCCGCAAGGTGGGCGCAAGCACCCACATCAGCAGTTTATTGAAATCGACACTTCAGGGATTCTTTTTATTGCTGCCGGCGCTTTTGCGGGTATCGAAGATATCGTGAAAGCACGTTTAGGTAAGCGTACTTTAGGTTTTGGTTCAGAACTTAAATCTGCTCATGAATATGGTGACCTTTATTCTCAGGTAACTTCAGAAGACTTGCATAAGTTCGGGATGATTCCAGAATTTATTGGGCGTTTGCCAGTGGTGACTTCCGTTAAGAACTTGGATGAGGATGACCTGGTGCGGGTGTTGACTGAGCCTAAAAATGCTTTAGTTCGTCAATACCAGCAGCTGTTTGTACTTGATGATGTTGAGTTAGAGTTCACGCGCGATGCTTTGCGTGAGATTGCTCGTAAAGCCAATGAATTGAAGACGGGGGCGCGTGCGCTTAACTCGATTCTGGAAAAGACTTTAGCTCCGATTATGTTTGAAGTTCCTTCAATGCCACAGATTGCGAAGGTGATTATTACTTCTGATGTGGTAGCTGAGGGAGCTCCAGCAAAAATTATTATGCGTGAAGCTATCGACCAAGCGTCTTAATGTTTATCGGTAGGAAAACCAGGTTTTCCTACCGATAAACAGAGGTTTCATTCTGCGACGACGGTTGCGCCTGCTTCACGTAGCTTACACAGTGCGGCAGCGGAAGAATCAGCAGCCACCCCAGCTGTTAAATCGGCTAGCACACGGACTTGGAAACCAGCTTCTAAGGCATCTGAAGCAGAAGCTAACACACAGTAGTCAGTGGCAATACCCACTACATCAACTTCGGTGATACCGGCATCTTGCAGTAGTTGCACTGCAGTGGAGCCATTATCAGTAACGCCCTCGAAAAGGGAATAAGCGGGCTTTCCCATGCCCTTAAAAATATGCTCGTCAATGAAAGACGTATCCAACAACGGATCGTAAGCTGCACCATCTGTCTCAGCTACACAGTGGACTGGCCAAGTATCTACGAAATCGGGTTGCGGCACTGCAAACCCAGCACCAGCGAAGTGTCCACCATTGTCTGAATCTGCGTTATGCCAATCGCGAGATCCCACAATCAACGCGTAGTCCCCGCTGTGGGAGGATAAAAAAGAGGTGATGCGCTCAGCCACCAGGTCGCCCCCGGTAACTGCAAGCGCACCACCTTCAGTGAAGTCATTTTGTACATCTACAATCAGTAAAGCTTTACTCATGCTTTAAGTGTACAAAACTCAACCTCATTAAGCAGGATTAGCTTCCGTATCCTCAGCAGCGGTTTCTTCCATTTCATTGACCAGCAGCTTACCGGAAGAACCAGCACCCAACTGTTCCAACGCCAAGCGACCAACCATCTGCTGGTTAGTAGTAGTACGCGCTGAGCGCCCATTGGAAAGGAAGGAAATCATCCAGCGGAGCAGGGTAGAAAGCTGTGCCTTGAAACCTGCAATGTAGAGCAAGTGTAGGAAACACCAAGCCAACCAAGCGATGAAACCGGTAGCCTTAAACTTACCCATCTTCATTACAGCTTGGAACTTAGAAATAGTAGCCATAGAGCCCTTATCGAAGTACTCAAACTTTTCCTTCTTAGGAGCTACACCTGCAATGCGAGACTTAATAATGTCTGCTACGAAACGGGCGGACTGAATTGCGCCCTGAGCTACACCTGGCACACCTGGGACGAACATTAGGTCACCGACTATGAAAACGTCCTGCGCATTACCTGCCGTCAAATCTGGGTTGACAACAACTCGGCCAGCGCGGTCCAGTTCAGCACCGGTCTTTTCAGCAACAATCTTGCCCAGTGGGGAGCCCTGAACGCCAGCAGCCCATACCTTACAGACGGATGGAATAACCTGTTCGGAACCATCTTTTAGGTTCTTGACGGTTACTTGCTCAGGATCAATATCGGTAACGATAGTGTCCATCAGCATCTCTACATCGAGTTTTTCCAAGGACTTGCGGGTAGCTTCGCCTAGTTCAGGACCAAATGGTGGCAGCGGGTGGGGTGCGCCGTCAACTAAGATCACACGAGCCTTTCGTGGATCGAAGTTGCGGAAATCCTTACGCAGCGTGTGGGAAGCTAGTTCACGAATCTGACCAGCCATTTCCACACCGGTTGGGCCAGCGCCAACGACTACGAAAGTGAGGAGCTTTTCAATTTCAGCTGGGTTGGTTTCCAGTTCAGCTAGTTCAAATGCTCCGAAGATACGTGCGCGCAGTTCTAACGCGTCATCGATGGTTTTCATACCGGGAGCGTAAGTAGCGAACTGGTCGTTGCCGAAGTAGGACTGACCTGCACCGGCAGCTACGATTAGGGAATCATAGTTGGTGGTCATTTCGCGGTTGTGGTTACGCCAGTGAACTACTTTATTTTCAGTGTCGATATCTTCAACCAGGCCGAGCAATACGGTAGCGTTGCTCTGGTTTTTGAGGATTTCGCGGGTAGATGGGGCGATTTCAGAGTCAGAGAGGATACCGGTTGCTACTTGATAGAGTAGCGGCTGGAATAGGTGGTGGCTGGTACGCGCGATGATAGTTACATCGACGTCTGCCTTTTTGAGTGCTTTTGCTGCGAATAGACCACCGAATCCGGAACCGATGATCACCACGTGATGGCGTGACATAAGACCTCCATATTTTAGATACATCTATCTTATGTATTTCAGGTGCTGTGGTTAAAGGAGGAATCGTGTTAGTTTGGAAACATGAGCGAACCAATGGATACCACTAGCCCACAGGCTTGGACAGTTGCTGACATCCAAGCCCAGATGAATCTACTTTACCCCCGTGAACTGGCAGAGTCATGGGACAAAAATGGGTTAATTGTGGGAGACCCACATCAAGAGGTAAAGCGAATCCTCGTTGCCGTAGACCCCGTACCAGCAACAGTTGCCCAAGCTATCGCGGAAAACTACGATCTGCTCATCACCCACCACCCACTTTTCTTACGTGGTATAAACTTTCTCTCCCGCGAATTTCATAAAGGGCGGATGGTACACGATTTAATCAAAAACGACGTGGCACTACTTAACGCCCATACCAACGCTGACAGTGCAGCACGCGGCGTCGCCTGGGCATTAGCAAAAGCAGTTGGCATTACTGGCGTACCATTTGAGGCACAAGCAGGTAGTGAAGATGCTCTGGGACTAGGGCGGATTGGGAAACTCTCCCAGCCCGTTAGCTTAGAAGACTTCGCTAAAACTGTCGCGGCAGCGCTACCGGCCGGACCACATGGAATCTTCGTGGGGGTTCCAGAAGGTAAAGACCTCTCCATGCCGGTGGAAACTGTTGCAGTTTCAGGTGGCTCCGGAGATTCTTTCCTGGATACGGTAGCCAACCTGGGAGCAGACGTGTACGTAACCGCAGATTTGCGCCACCACCCAGCTCAAGACCACCTGATGTCCACCGAAACTGCTTTAATCAGTGGTTCCCACTGGGCAACAGAATGGCTCTGGCTTCCAGCTTTAGCACATGACCTGGAACAAGCCGCCCTCGAAAATGGAGTGGAACTCGAAATCGATATTTCTGCCACTGTTACCGAGCCGTGGACACAGCACCTGCCAACCGTAGGTTAAACTAAAAACACAATCGGCAAATTTGATACTACTGAGGAAGACTTTATGCGCGCATCAAAAGCACAGCAACAGGCCCTGCTTGAAGTACAGGAACTGGATACGCGAATCGCCCAGCTAACTGCTTCACGCAAAAAGCACCCAGCATTCCTAGCCTTATCTGAACTGGCAGGACGTAAAAGCGACCTGGAACGTGCTGCCGCGGGGGTTTCCTCAAAGCATGCTGATATTAAACGCGAACAGGCAGTTATTGAAAACGACATCGCACGTATCCAAGCCCGCCAGGAAGTTATGGGGCAGCGTCTGGCTAATGGTGAAGGCTCCGCAAAAGATCTTGTAGCAATCCAGCATGAGCTTAACCAGATGGCTACTCGCCGTGAAAAAGTTGAAGCCCAGCTGATGGAAGTAATGGAACGCTTGGAAACTTCTAGCGCGGATATGGACGCGGTGAAAGCTCAGGTAGCTGGTTTAGCAGCGGATGCTGAAAAAGCTCGCGCTGAATACAAGGCTGCTATGGGGGAAGTTGACGTTGAACTATCTGAGAAGCAGGCACGTCGTGCAAACCTAGTTGCTGATATGGACGCTGAACTACTGGAAGAATATGAATACTGCCAGAAGCGTTCCGGCTTAGGCGTTGTGGCTGCTAAAGGACGTCAGCTGGTAGGCATGGTAAATGCATTGTCTGAATATGAGTGGCATCAAATCAATACTCTGGCGGAGGATGAAGTTTACTACTCTGAAGACATGGAATGTCTGATTGTAAAACTTGCTGACTGATTTTTAACAGAATCAAACTCAGAAACTACACGGTAACGATAATAAGTTCCGTGTAGTTTTTTTGTACGCTGGTTTCCACCCCAATAACGTCATCTTTACCAATTAACGATTGGGCAACCTGCAATACAGACTCCAGTGAGTCAGAAAGTGTACCTTCAGCATTTGCTTCAATCAGCGCACCTGCCAACATACCTCGGAACTTCTTTGCATTATGGGAGACTACAGAGCGTTTCCCATTGCGCTCGCGGACGACATTTACACGCAGTAACTGATGGGTGGTGGCTTTAGTCTGCAATGCCGGCCAAGCTTTAATATAACTTCCAGAACGACAATCGACGATGATTTCATGGTCGCTTAGATCGGTTAACAGCGGAGTGAGTTGTTTCTTCCAAAAGGTTGCTAGCGCACCTAGTTCACCAAGTTTAGTGTCCATCGAGAGGCGGTAAGCGGGGATTCGCGTTTGTAAATCCACTAATCCGAAGAGTGCGGATTGCACGAGGACTTGGAAGTTCAGCTGGGGCTGGTAGATTTCGCCGCGTTTAGCGATTTCTCCATTTTCAAAAAGGACCCCAGAGTAGATTTCATAGGCTGGTGCTGTGGGGGCGTTGCGTAGGTGCGTGTTTGCTTCTATTTCCGCGCTCAGACGGGGACCAACGCCCAGGACCTCCAGGGCGTCTGGCTGGGCGGAGATTTTCTCGAGGGCGTTTAATACGTCTTCTCGCGCAGCAGCCAGCTGAGTTTTAAATGGGGCAATCTCCGCCAGCTTTAAAGTGGTGGATGCTGCTTCTGGGGAAGTTTTACCTTCTGAAGGTGGAAGTAGTACTAGCATAGTTGCAGTATAGCGAAGCGACAGCTTCCCTGCCTGTCCGCTAGAATGGGGTACTAGGGAAGAGGCCACTGGATGGTCGCCGCTGAAATTTCAGGGGAGGAACGTCCGGACTCCACAGGACACGATGGTGGCTAACGGCCACCCGGGGCGACCCGCGGGCTAGTGCCACAGAGAATAGACCGCTTTCGCAGGAAAATGTCGAAAGTAAGGGTGAAACGGTGGTGTAAGAGACCACCAGTAACGCAGGTGACTGCGTTAGCTAGGTAAACCCCATCGGGAGCAAAACCAAGTAGCATACTGGGCTGTCCGTCTAAAGTATGCGGGTAGGTTGCTTGACTGGCATGGCAACATGCCAGCTAGATAGATGGCCATCGAAAAGGAAGCGGTAACGCTCCTTGGAACAGAATCCGGCTTATAGGTGGCCTCTTCCCACTAAAACTTTCTAATCCTCAGAGCCAGCTTCTTGAGCCAGTTCAGGTTCGTTTTCAGCTGGTGTTTCTAACATAGTTGGGTCAGGAAGTACCAGGCTAAAACAACCGAAGAAGGTTGCCATAAGGTATGGGGCAGCGGTAGCGATAATAAAATCTAAGCCGTTCACACCGCTATTGAGATGTAACAGTGCAGATCCAACACTTAAGAAAACTACTGTAAAAACTGCTAGAACAGCAGTAGCACGCAGATTTGCTGCTCGGTTAGATAAAGCCCCCGGATTAAGATTCTTCGTTCCCAAGAATCCGCTTAATGCTACTAAGAGGGTTGGCAGTGTGGTAACGAAAATAACGTAAGAAAAACCGTAGAGGGACGGGTATTTAGCAGTACCTGCCCCAAAATCACCTGCCGAAAACCATGCGGATAAACCACTTAAAACAGTGGTAAAAGAAGCCCCAATCAGCAGGTAGAAAAAGAACTTTTGAACTGCGCGAATATTCATAAAACGATATCCAAAAACCTAGTTAGATATACTTTTAGCGAAGAATAAGTCACTGATTAAGGCTGATACGGCAGTCGCTGAAAGCGGAATCCAAGCAGCCGTCAATGCACCTGTTAAAACCTGCCAGCTAGAAATACCTACCACCTGATAAATGAAATAATGGGCAACGCCAGTAGCTAAAGCCATTAGGAAGAAACTAACCGGACCAACCAATCGAGGAGCTTCAACTGGTCGCTTCGCCTGCGTAAAACGCAGTACCCCTCCACAAATCAGTAGAAGCAGGGCAATCGGAGTAGCACTGAAAACAGCCAGATTAAAATCAAAACCCGAGGCGACAGGCTCATCTAAATCAAAAGCGATTGCTTCTCTGATGATGTACACAAACGCATAGAGCAAAGTTGCTAAAGCACCAATGATGATACTCGTACTATGCGCTTTAAGAATCCTCATGAACTAATCGCTTTCACATTAACTAAAGACCTTAAGCCTGCCGCCCTCGGGAAATTAAGAATTCTGAGCAGCGAATAAAGCCGCACCCACAATCCCGGCCGTATTACGTAAAGCAGCTGGAAGAATCGGAGCATTCAGCTTCAAATGAGGCAAGAACAGCTCATGGTTCTCACTGACGCCACCACCCACAATCAAAACATCTGGGCAGAAAAGCATTTCCAAGTGAGAGTAGTAGCGCTGCAAACGAGGAATCCACTCTTCATAAGACCAACCATGCTTAGTCTTCTGACCGGCAGACGCCTGAGTTTCAGCATCATGACCGTCAATCTCCAAGTGACCCAGCTCAGCATTTGGCCAGAGTTTGCCATCCAAAATCAAAGCAGCACCAATGCCTGTACCCAAAGTAGTTACGATTACAGCACCAGGAACACCCTTGGCTGCACCATAAACAGCTTCAGCTAAACCAGCAGCGTCAGCATCATTTAACGCAATAACGGGACGACCCAAGGTCTCATGCATCAAGTCAGAAACATTCTTACCAGCCCAAGACTGATCCAAATTAGCGATAAAAGGAATCACGCTGTGGACAACCGGAGCGGGGAAAGTAATACCCACTGGAACTTCTGGGCCAACCTGCAGTTCCTCCAGCAGTTCCTTACAAGCCAAAGCTACAGCTTCCGGAGTAGCAGGCTGTGGGGTAGCACGGTAACCGGATTCACCAATGTATAGGCCGGTCTCTAAATCTACCAGCGCGCCCTTAACACCAGAACCGCCGATATCAATACCGAAAGCTACTTTAACTTCAGACATTTTTATGCTCCTTTGCGAATAATCTGATTTTCCAAAAGTTTAACTCAAATAGGTGCCTGATTCATGCAAACCAGGCACCTAAGAGAGTATTAAGGCAAAGTTAGGATTTCGAAACCATCCTCGGTTACCACCACCGTATGCTCAAACTGGGCGGTGCGTGAACGGTCAGAAGTCACTACAGTCCAATCATCATCCCACTGCTGCCAGGTGTGCGCACCTAAAGTCAGCATTGGTTCCACAGTGAAAACCATGCCTACTTCCATCAAAGTGCTATGCGCCGGAGCAGCATCGTAGTGAGGGATAATCAGACCAGAGTGGAATGCTTCACCCACACCGTGACCGGTGTAATCACGGACCACACCGTAGTCGAAACGCTTCGCATACTTTTCAATCACGCGACCAATCACGTTTATTTCGCGTCCAGGGCGAATCGCCTTCAGACCGCGTAACATAGCTTCTTCAGTGCGTTCACATAGCAGACGAGATTCTTCATCAACTTCACCTACATAGAACATTGCGCAGGTATCTCCGTGGACACCGTCAATATAGGCGGTTACGTCAATATTGACGATATCGCCTTCTTCTAAAGGACGAGAATCAGGGATGCCGTGGCAGATTACTTCATTAACTGAAGTGCAGCAGGACTTAGGGAAACCCATGTAGTCCAGGCATGAAGGATAAGCGCCGTGAGAAATGATGTAGTCGTGCACAATCGCATCCAACTCATCAGTAGTAACCCCAGGTTTTACTGCCTTACCAGCGGCATGCATAGCCTGTGCCGCAATCTTACCTGCCCGCCGAATCTTTTCAATGGTTTCCGCAGACTTAATATCAGATGCGGTAACTACTTCTGGGCCATCGTGGAAAAGATATTCTGGGCGTTCAATGCTTGCTGGAACAGCGCGTTTGGCTGAAACTACACCTGGCTTAGTGTCACCCAGTGGCGCGCGACGGGCTAACTCAGTTAAAGAACTCATGCTTATTCCATTCGGTAGTTATTTTCAGCTGGGAAAGAACCTTCTTTCACAGCGTTACAGTAATCTTCAGTTGCCTGGCGTAAAGCGGGCCCCAGTTCCGCGAACTTCTTTACGAAGCTCGGTGCCCAATCAGTCATACCAGCCATATCAGACCAGACTAGTACCTGGCCATCAGTTTCCGGACCAGCTCCAATGCCGATTACTGGGATACGGAGCAGCTTGGTAATTTCCGTTGCTAGGGGAGCGGGGACCAATTCTAATACGAGGGCGCAAACTCCAGATTCTTGCAAAGCTAAAGCATCATCGATTACCTGTTGCGCGGCTGCGCCGCGACCCTGCATACGAGGACCCCCCAGAGTGTTTTCAGACTGCGGGGTGAATCCCAAATGGCCGACAACTGGAATACCAGAGGATGTAAGCAGTCGTACTGCGTCAACACGAGCTTGACCGCCCTCAAGTTTAACTGCGTTCGCCCCCTGCTTCATCAGAGAAGCAGCGCTAGTAAAAGCCTGTTGCGGAGAAGCCTCATAAGAGCCGAAAGGCAGGTCAGCTACCACCAGCGGTTTGGAAACCGCGTGCGCAACCGCACGGGTAGCTACCTGCATATGCTCTAAAGAAACTTCTAAAGTACCGTCGAAACCAAGCATGACGTTGCCGTAAGAATCACCTACGAGCAGTAAATCAACACCGCCAGCTTCTAAAATGCGAGCAGTTAAAGCGTCGTAGGCCGTCAACATGGTCAGCTTACGACCCGCCTGCTTAGCTTGCATAAGGTGATGCACACGCCAAGTTTTAGGTTCTTTGAACTCTGGAGTAGTAGATGCAGTAGTCATAACCCTAATTATGGTCCTTTAAGCAGAGTTTTCCTATTTCAAATAGGGAATCGTAGTATTCAGCACAGGAATGGGAATAAAACGAGCTTTGATTCCCATTTATCAGCAAAATCGCGCTATCTTAGAAGGTGAAAATGTCACCGTTAAGGATGAGCAAGTATGTCTGAAGTAAACGAACAGTTGGAAGTTAATCCACTGGATGAAGCCCAGATGCAAATGATTGTCACCCACGCGTTGGAAGCAATCCTGGGAACCAAGACCCTGAAAGAATTTCAAGAGATTCGTCGCCAACACTTTGGTGACGTTTCCGCTGTTGCCCTGGCATCAAAGGCAATTGGACGCCTTCCGGGCAGTGATCGCGCTGCCGCTGGTAAAGCTCTCAGTGCTGCGCGTGCAGCAATTCAGGAAGCTCTGAGTCAACGTCAAGAAATCCTCGAAGCAGAAGATGAAGCGCGCGTACTGGCAGAAGAAACTGTGGATGTGACCGCACCAGTAAATCGTAAACTCGACGGTGCACGTCACCCACTGCAGACTCTGATGGATGATATCGCAGATTTCTTCGTCTCTATGGGCTGGGATATTGCAGAGGGCCCTGAAATGGAACACGAGTGGTTCAATTTTGATGCTCTGAACTTTGACATTGATCACCCAGCTCGTCAGATGCAGGATACTTTCTACGTGGACGGCACCTCAGTCGGAGGCGAAAACCCAGAGGACGGACACTTGGTGATGCGTACCCACACTTCACCAGTGCAGGCTCGTACCATGTTGCAGCGTGACGTTCCTATTTACGTAGCTTGCCCTGGTAAAGTATTCCGCTCTGATGAACTCGACGCCACTCACACCCCAGTTTTCCACCAGGTTGAAGGTCTGGCAGTTGACAAGGGACTCACCATGGCACATCTGAAGGGCGTACTGGACCACTTCGCTAAAGCAATGTTCGGTCCTGAAGCGAAAACTCGTCTGCGCCCATCTTTCTTCCCATTCACTGAGCCATCCGCAGAAATGGACCTCTGGTTCCCACAGAAAAAGGGTGGCGCAGGCTGGATCGAATGGGGTGGCTGTGGCATGGTAAACCCAAATGTTCTGCGCGCCTGTGGCATTGACCCAGAAGTTTACTCTGGCTTCGCATTCGGCATGGGTATTGAACGTACTTTAATGCTTCGTCATTCCATCGCAGACATGCATGATATTGTCGAGGGCGATCAACGATTCTCCCTCCAGTTCGGTACTCACGGAAAGGGAAACTGAAATGCCTAACGTACCAATTTCATGGCTTAAAGATCACGTAGAGGTACTGCCAGGCACCAACCCTGAACAGCTGGCAGCCGACCTGGTAAAAGTTGGTTTGGAAGAAGAAACTATCCACCCAGCTAAGGTAAAGGGCCCGCTGGTAGTTGGTCGAGTACTGACTATGCAACCAGAAAAACAGTCTAATGGTAAGACTATTAACTACTGTCGCGTAGATGTCGGCGTACACAATGACGCTCCAGGTACGGGTAAAGAACCATCCGACCTGCCATCACGTTCCATCATTTGCGGTGCTCACAACTTCAAACCAGGTGACCTAGTCGTTGTTATCCTGCCAGGCGGCGTTCTACCGGGTAACTTCGAAATTGCTACCCGCAAAACCTACGGGCATATCTCTGACGGCATGATTTGTTCGGAACGCGAACTCGGTTTCTCAGATGAACATAACGGCATCATCGTTTTGAATGAAAAATTTGCTGAAGATGAGCTACCAGGAATTGGCGAAGACTTGATTGAATTCCTGGGTCTAGGGCAAGAACTACTGGAAATTAACGTTACTCCAGACCGCGGATACTGTTTCAGCATGCGTGGTATCGCTCGTGAATACTCCCACTCTACCGGTGCGAAGTTCACTGACCCAGGTTTGGCTAAAAACTATGCCGGTGAAATTCCGGAAGCAAATGAAGCAGGTTTTGAAGTAATCGTTGACGACCAAGCCCCAATCCGTGGAAACGTGGGTTGTGACCGCTTCGTTACCCGTATTGTTCGGGGGATTAACCCAGCTGCACCAACCCCAAAGTGGATGGTGGAACGACTGGAAGCCATGGGAATGCGCTCCATCTCCCTGGCAGTAGATGCGACAAACTATGTAATGCTTGATCTGGGGCAACCGCTACACGCATATGACTTAAACCAGGTCACTGCACCAATCGTGGTACGTCGCGCCCTCGAGAATGAAAAACTCACCACCCTCGATGACGTCGAACGCAACCTCGATCCACAGGACTTGGTAATCACTGACTCCGCTAACGGCACTGGCTCTCGCGTCCTCGGTATCGCCGGGGTTATGGGGGGAGCTACCACTGAAGTTACCGAAGAAACCCAGGATGTGCTGATTGAAGCAGCCCACTTTGATTCCGTTTCCGTGGCTCGTTCTGCCCGTCGCCACCGTATTCCAAGCGAAGCAGCGAAACGTTTCGAACGTGGTGTGGACCCACTGTTGCCAGCAGTTGCCGCGCAGAAGGTAGTGGATATTCTAGTCGAGTATGGTGGCGGCACTGTAGATTCCGCTGTTTCTGACTTGAATAACGTGGGTGAAAAAACCCAGATTCTCATGCCAGCTTCTGAACCAGCTCGTCTCACTGGCGTTGAGTACCCTGCAGAACGCGTAGTAGAAATCCTTGAAACCATCGGTTGCCAGGTGGAAACCCAGGGAGAAAACCTGTTGGTAACCGCACCTACCTGGCGTCCAGACATCACTGAAGCTTGCGACTTGGTTGAAGAAGTTGCTCGCCTGGATGGCTACGACAATATCATCCCAGTGTTGCCAACTGCGCCAGCCGGATCCGGTCTGCCAGACCGTTTAGCGTCTCGCCGCGCTATCGCACAGACCCTTGCTGATTGTGGTTTCGTAGAAGTTCTTTCCTACCCATTCGTAGGAGATGCTTGGGACCGTTGCCAGATTCCAGAAAATGATGTGCGCCGTCAGGCTGTTCGTTTGCGTAACCCGCTGGTTGAATCCCAGCCATTCCTACGCACTTCAGTTTTGGATTCTCTACTAGATATCGCACAGCGTAATGCGGCGCGCGGGGCTGAATCCATTCGCGTATTCGAACTTGGTATGGTGACTTTGCCACAGGGTGTGAAGCCAGCTGGGATTCCATCTGCAGCACAGCGTCCACATCCAAAGGAAATCGGTGAACTGCACCGTGGCACTCCAAAGCAGCCTTGGCACCTGGGTATGGTACTGGGCGGTAGCGCAGTTGCAAATAACGTGCGAGTTGGTAAGCGCGTCTTCGACTGGGCTGACGTTTTAGAAGGAGCGCATGCGGTTGCCGCTGCTGTAGGCGTGAAACTTGAAGTAGCTGCCCTTTATCGTGAGAGTGCAGAAGCTGGTGTTCCAAAGCCAGTAGCAACTCCAGCGGATGCAGCTCCATGGCATCCAGGACGTGCGGCAGTTCTATTCGTCCGAGACGGTAAACGCATCGTTGAAGTCGGTCGTGCCGGGGAACTGCACCCACGCGTAGTTAAGACCTACGGTCTGCCCGCTCGTTCAGTAGCTATGGAACTTGATTTGGAAGCCCTGTTGAAGCTTGCTCCAAAGAATCCTATTCAGGTGCAGCCAGTCTCTACTTACCCAGTGGTTAAGGAAGATATTGCAGTTGTAGTTGATGATTCCATTCCAGTAGCAGCACTGTTGGCTGAGATTAAGGCTGCTGGCGGGGAACTGCTGGAACAGATCGCACTCTTCGACGAATACGTTGGTTCACAGATTGATGAGGGTAAGCGTTCATTGGCATTCGCTCTGCGTATGCGTGCCGCTGACCGCACTCTGGCTGCTGATGAAACTGCGCGTGTTCGTAGTGAAATCATGGCTTTATTGGAAAAGAAGTTCTCTGCAAAGTTACGCGGTTAATTTTGTTTAAACTCCCGGTTTCCCTCACCTTGATTTAACTATTTGGGACTTTCGAGGTGAGGGAAACCCAAATTATGAGGCACTATAGTTATATGAAGTTTCTAGTTACATGGGCATCTCGCCACGGTTCAACCACCGAGGTAGCACAGGCGATTGCAGAAGAGTTAGTGGCAAATGGTCACGAAGTTGACCTGCGTGAGGTATCTACGGTGACCTCCGTAGACGAATACGATGGTCTGGTTATGGGGTCAGCTGTTTACACTACTCAGTGGATCGGCGATATGCGTAACTTTACCCATAAGTTTGAATCCGTACTGGTACAGAAACCAGTTTGGGCGTTCTCTGTTGGTCTTTCAGGCGTACCAAAGTCTTCCGCCCAGGATCCAGTTCGGGTGGGGCCAGTCTTGTTGCGTTTGAAGTGCCGTGATCATCGTACTTTTGCGGGTGCATTGAAGGCTCAGGAACTATCCTGGCGAGAACGTTCTCAGGCTCGTTTGGGTGGTGCCATTGAAGGCGATTTCCGTGACTGGGCTGAGATTAAAGATTGGGCTCGTAAAGTTGCAGAGGATGCTAAGTCTCTATGACTTTAACTGTTGCTGATAGTTCGCGTGGCGGGGTGAGTAAATCACGTCGCCACGCAATTATTGAAGAGATTCTTTCGACTGAGATTATTTCTTCTCAGCCAGAGTTGCAAGACGCCCTCGAGAAACGTGGGATTTCTGTTGCCCAGGCGACCTTATCTCGTGACTTGATTGAGGTGCGCGCAACTAAAGTTCGGGACGCGTCTGGTCGCCAGATTTACGCTTTGGCTACTCACGTGAATAACGATATGTTCCGCGAAGAAGCAGGGGAGCAAAAGCTAAAACGTTGGGCTGAGGAACTTTTGGTGGGGGTAGCGCCTGCACAGAATCTGCTTGTGTTGCGTACTCCGGCGGGAGCAGCCAACTTTCTAGCTTCAGCAATTGACGCTGCACGATACGAATCTGTGGTTGGTTGCGTGGCTGGCGATGACACTATCTTGGTGATTTGTACGTCTGCTGAGACAGCTCAGGAATTTGCAGATAAGCTCCTTTCATTCGGTAAGTAGTTTTCGGACATTTTTACCCAGAGTTAGCTTATTTTTCCTTTTTGAGGGAAACTAGATAGCGGTGCAGTGATTGCATCGCTATTTTATTTTTTGTTACGCGATAGGAAGGAACCGCAGTGAGCGACATTATCGAAGAACTGCAGTGGCGTGGATTGATTCGCCAGCACACCGACCTTACGAAACTTCGTGAGGCTCTGTCTAACGGACCGGTGACTTTCTATTGCGGCTATGACCCAACGGCGCCTTCTTTGCATCACGGTCACTTAGTGCAGTTGATTTTGATGCGTCACTTGCAGAATGCTGGTCACCGTCCACTTGCTTTGGTGGGTGGTGCAACCGGTCTGATTGGTGACCCACGTATGTCTGGTGAGCGTACCCTGCAGCCACGTGAAGTGGTTGAGGGCTGGGTAGAGAAGCTGCGTGCGCAGATTTCTCGCTTCCTTTCTTTCGAGGGCGAAAATGCGGCGGTAATGGTCAATAATTTGGACTGGACTTCTGAACTGTCTGCTATTGACTTGTTGCGTGACCTAGGTAAGTACTTCCGTATGGGCACCATGTTGAAGAAGGAAGCGGTTTCTCGTCGTTTAGCTTCTGAAGAGGGGATTTCCTACACGGAGTTTTCGTACCAGATTCTGCAGGCGAATGACTTCTTGCAGTTGTACCGTCGTTACGGTTGCACTTTAGAAACCGGTGGTGATGACCAGTGGGGTAACCTGATTGGTGGCCTGGACTTGATTCACCGTACTGAGGGTGCGGACGTGCACGTGATGACCACTCCGCTGATTACGAAGGCAGATGGTACCAAGTTTGGTAAGTCTGAAGGTGGCGCTATTTGGTTGTCTGAAGATTTACTTTCCCCATATGCTTTCTACCAGTTCTGGTTAAATGTTGATGATGCGGACGTGGTTCGTTTCCTAAAGGTATTCACTTTCTTGGAACGTGCTGAAATTGAGCGTTTAGAAAAGGCTGTTGCTGAAGAACCATTCCGCCGTGAAGCACAGAAAGCTCTGGCAGCTTCTGTTACCGAGCTGGTACATGGTGGCGAAAAGCTTGCTCAGGTTTTGGCTGCTACTGAAGCCCTTTGGGGATCCGGTGACTTGCGTGCGGTGGATGCAGCTACACTGGCTTCTGCTACGGACCACTTGCCATCCGGTGAAATTACCTTGGGTGAAGCAACTATTGTGGATGCCTTGGTAGCAGCTGGATTGGAAAAGGGGCGTGGGGCTGCTCGTCGAACTGCGGAGTCTGGCGGTGCGTATTTGAATAACGTAAAGGTTGAAGACGTGGATGCGCCATTGACTGCAGCGGATCGTTTGGCTGATGGCACGATTTTGATTCGTAAGGGGCGACGTAACTTGGCAGTTATTCGCGTAGTTGACTGAGATTTTTAATGTTTGAGGGTTTATGAGTGTGTAGGCGCTTGTAAACCCTCAATCGTTAAATAACGACACTTGTGGTGTGGTTCATAAGCGAAAAAGTTGTAATCCAAAA
>NZ_DS999540.1:0-218136 GCF_000159015.1 Gleimia coleocanis DSM 15436
TCTTTAGCCCAACCCGCGTATGCGCGGAATGTATTAGGATTGAGAATAGTAGTTACCTCTGCAGCTCCGTTTCCGAAGAATCGGGCAAAGTTAAATTTTGGTTCTGCAACTACAGTATTGTCTAAACCTGAGTGTGGGCCTGCTGGCTGGTACCATCCCTTGAATGTGAATCCATCGCGAGCAGGGACCTTGTCAGTTTGAACTAGGCTACCAGTTGGAGAGACGTTTTCAACTGGGTAGGCGAACTTAGGAGCATACACAACGTAAAGCTGTGTGTAGTTACCATTAGTATCAGCGAATGCGCCCTGGTTAGGATCGTAAATTACCTCGCCACGCTGACCAAGTACCACGGTGTTTTCAGGAGTAAGGACGTAATCCCATTTGCCGATGGAGGTTTGGTCATCGAATGGAGCAGCGTCACTGTTGTGAGTTGTGTAATGCAAGAATTTCGCATCACTAGCAACTGGATTGTATTCGCCGTTGCCTTTAGCAACCAGATAGCCAATGTGGCGTGCAGGAGTTTCACTGTATGCAACGTTAGTGCTTGGTACGGATTTTTCGCTGATTGAAACGTTGATTTGCTTGGTTAGAGCACCAGTGAGAATCACCGCAGATTCCTGATCAAGCACACGAACATCGTTCGCATCCAACGTAGCTTGAGGAGTAATAGTTACGTCCTTCTTAGCGTAAATATTTCCACCTACATGTTCAGCTGGATCCTGCTTACCTGGGAAGTTACGACCTTCCGCGTTGCGGTTATTGCGTAGAGTAGCATTGTCTACAGTTAGGACACCGTCATTGTACACGCCACCACCGATCTGGTACGTGGTAGCGTTTTCCAGAACGTGACCCCCAGTAAGAGTAACAGTACCGTCATTGTAGATACCAGCGCCTAATACTGCGAAGGAGTTCTTAATAGAACCACCTTCGATAGTTAGGGTGTTGCCAGCGCCGTTATAGATAGCGCCGCCGACAGTATCTTTCCATGCAAAACGGGTACGTACGTTTGAGATGTTGGTATTGCGCAGTGTCAGATTAACGCTGCCACCTTCGCCACCACGACGGGTAGTTACAGTAATAGCGCCGCCATTTTCATCAGCTGTAATAGTGCTGAATGTAGAGTCTTCGATCAGTGCTTTGTAAGTGTTCGGCACACCCGTTGCTGCTTCGAATGCGATTGCACCACCGAAAGTCGCTATAGACGCGCCATTCCAACCAGCATCTGGACCTGTAAAGGTTGATGACTTAATAGTTAAACCGTTTGGATAAGTTGGGTTTGTAGCAGTTGGGTTACTACCTACAACGGTGATGAAACCACCCGCGTGAACTACTTTAGCGCCCTTAGTGTTCGCTACGAAAGTTGAGTTCAGAATCTGTGCATAGGTGTTTTCGATTGCTAGTGCACCACCGGAAATACCGTAGCTATCGCCCAGTGCACCAATGGTAAAGGTGGAACGATCTACTAAAAGTGAGCCACCGTGGGTACGAATGGCGCCACCAGTGTTGAAACCTTTTGCAACATTGAAGGTTGAGTTAGCGACCTTAACTGTGGAGCCTTCGGTATAGACCGCGCCACCCTGGTTGCCACCTCCACCCACGTTAATGGCTGAGTTACCAGTAAACGTACAACCATCGAGGGTTAAAGTTGCGTTGGAAGTGAAGATCGCACCACCATTTGAAGCACCAGAGGTACTGGTATGGTTGTTTTCGAAAGTACAGTTGGTGCCAGTAATAACAGCTCCGGTAATTGCTGCTACCGCGCCGCCGTTACCTGCTCCACCTTCGTCACTTGCAACAGCACCATGTGAGTTACTGATTTTCGCGCCATTAAGATTGAGCTTACCGTTTTGCCAAACCATCACAGCACCGCCATCACCCAGCTTGTTATTGGCTTTGCCGTTAGTGAGGTGAGTGTCGTTGTTTAGGTTCAGCGTAGCTTGAGAGTTTACCCAGAATCCACGCCATTTACCAGCGCCATCAATCGTAACGTTTGTGAACGTTGGAGCGCCAGAAACAATGAACATAGCCTTTTGGCTATCATCAGCATAGTTAGGATCTAAGGAAGCGGTAATGGTGAAGCCACCACCGTTAATAGTGCCACTGTATCCGCTCGGGATTACCAGCGGTGTGGTTAAGGAGACATTACCAGTAAGGGTGATGTCAGATCCTGCTGTAATTGCTTGTTTTAAGCCAGCTTCGTCAGTAACGTTAGCGGCATAAGCACTTACAGGAATCAAGAGGCTGCCGAGAAGTGCAACCAAACCCCCTGTTACTGTCAACAGGGAGATTGTCTTTTTGGTTTTCATTTTATTCCGTTCAGATTGACTTTCACGGGTGTATATATAGTCATACAAATATTAGTATAACTCTGATTTAGAAGTATTTTAAGAGCGGGGTGCGAATATATTTTCGAATAATATTAAAAGTTACTTAATGCGTAAGCCTTGTATTCTAATTGTTGTGAGTGAGTTAATTAAACGGCGTACCACCCCCTTCGAGGTAATTTCTGAGTACACGCCATCAGGCGATCAACCTAAAGCTATCCGTGAACTAACTGAGCGTATCAATGCGGGGGAAAGAGACATAACTCTGCTTGGCGCCACAGGCACAGGTAAATCAGCTACTGCAGCTTGGCTGATAGAGCAGGTACAGCGCCCGACCCTAATAATGGCACCAAATAAAACCCTGGCTGCGCAACTAGCGTCAGAGCTACGAAACCTACTTCCAAATAATGCAGTCGAATACTTTGTATCCTACTACGATTACTATCAGCCAGAGGCTTACGTTCCCCAGACAGATACTTTCATTGAAAAGGATTCCTCAATCAACGAGGAAGTAGAACGTCTGCGTCACTCAGCTACGAACTCATTATTAACCCGACGTGACACAGTGGTGGTTTCCTCAGTGTCGTGCATCTATGGTTTAGGTACACCAGAGGAATACGTCAATCGTATGGTTGAGCTAGAAAACGGCATGCGTGTGGAACGTGATGAATTATTACGCCAATTAGTCTCTATGCAATACACCCGAAACGATATGGATTTCCGGCGTGGGACTTTCCGCGTCAGAGGCGACACCATTGAAATCATTCCCGTTTACGAAGAACTAGCTATTCGTATCGAAATGTTCGGCGATGAAATCGACAGCTTGGCTGTATTACATCCTTTGACAGGTGAATTAATCCGTGAAGTCGATCATACGTTCTTATTTCCTGCATCCCACTATGTTGCAGGAAAGGAACGAATGCAGCGTGCAATTAGTTCAATCCAAGCTGAGCTCGATGAACGTACTGAATGGTTCACTCAACGTAACAAACTACTTGAAGCGCAACGTCTGCGTATGCGTACTACGTATGACCTTGAGATGCTTAGAGAAATAGGGTCGTGTGCGGGTATTGAAAACTATTCGCGCCATATTGACGGACGTGCTGCGGGGACTCCTCCACATACGTTGTTGGATTATTTTCCAGATGATTTTTTGCTCATCATCGACGAATCACACGTTACCGTACCGCAGATTAGAGGAATGTTTGAAGGCGATATGGCGCGTAAACGCACTCTGGTAGACCATGGTTTTCGCTTGCCTTCTGCGATGGATAATCGTCCTTTACGATTTGCTGAGTTTCAAGAACGCGTCGGACAGACGGTTTATCTGTCTGCTACGCCCGGAGCATATGAGTTAGAGCATTCACACGGGGTAGTTGAGCAGATTATTCGTCCTACAGGTTTGGTCGATCCAAAGATTGTTGTAAAGCCGACACAACAGCAGATTGATGACTTATTAGGAGAAATACAAGAACGAGTTTCTCGGAACGAACGTGTGCTGGTCACAACTTTAACGAAACGGATGGCAGAGGAGCTTACAACTTACTTTTCTGAACGCGGAGTCAGAGTTGAGTATTTACATTCTGACGTAGATACGTTGCGCCGAGTGGAACTATTGCGTGAGCTACGTTTAGGTAAATTCGACGTGCTGGTCGGCATCAACTTGTTACGTGAGGGGTTAGACTTGCCCGAAGTATCTCTGGTAGCGATTTTGGATGCTGACAAAGAAGGGTTCTTACGTTCTACCACTTCTTTGATTCAGACGATTGGGCGTGCTGCCCGCAACGTATCTGGCGAAGTTCACATGTATGCGGATAAGATTACTGATTCTATGCGTGTAGCTATCGCGGAAACTGAGCGACGTCGCGAAATTCAACTGGCATATAATCACGAAAATGGTATTGATCCGCGGCCATTGCGTAAGAAAATCCAAGATGTCACAGACATGTTGGCACGTGAGGATGTGGATACACAAACCTTGCTTCAGGGAGGTTACAGAAAACCACAAAACGGTAAAAATGCTTCTACCACTGCCTCAAGTAAACCTGAAAGAGTTGGATCAAAAGCTGAGGGTGAACTTTTGGAACTCATTGAACAACTTACAGCGCAAATGCATTTAGCTGCTGAAGACCTACAGTTTGAGCTAGCAGCGCACTATCGTGATGAGCTAAAGGAATTAAAACAAGAGTTACGTCAAATGCGTTCTGCATAACAGGTTTCTTCATAAGCACCTTACGTAAAACTCAGGTAAATTAGAGAAGTATTCTTATAAATTTCATAGAAAATCGGAGACTATATTGAATTTATCGTTGGATGCAAGTGCAGCACCAACCATGGATGTCCACCTGGTTGCTTGGATTGGTCTGATCGCCATCGTAATTGCTCTTATTACTGTTGATATCGTTGGACACGTACGGACTCCACATGCTCCGACTTTGAAGGAAGCTGGCTTATGGACTGCTGGCTACGTAACCCTAGCGATCTCTTTCGGTTTTGTAGTTTGGGCATTATGGGGATTGAAGTTTGCTGGAGAATATTGGGCAGGCTGGATTACTGAATGGTCGCTTTCTCTGGATAACCTCTTCGTATTCGTTATCATCATTGCAGCTTTTCGAGTACCGCGTGAATATCAGCAGAAAGTTTTGCTATCTGGCATTATTATCGCTCTAGTACTGCGATTTGTTTTCATTCTTATCGGTGCGACACTGATAGAACAGTTCTCTTGGATTTTCTATATCTTTGGCTTGTGGTTAATCTGGACAGCTATTTCGCAAGTGCGTGAAGCTACCAACCATAATCAGCATGATGAAGAATACGAAGAACCATTGTTCGTGCGTTTCACTCGCCGTTTCTTCCCTGTAACAGACGGCTTCCTCTCAGATAAGCTGCTACATCGTCATGCTGGAAAGACATACTTGACGCCTATGTTGCTTGTCATTATTGCCGTTGGTTCTGCTGATCTGATGTTTGCCTTCGACTCGATTCCCGCAATCTTTGGTTTAACAAACGAGCCGTACTTAGTCTTTGCAGCCAATGCATTCGCGTTGTTAGGCTTACGTCAACTGTATTTCCTAATCGACGGACTATTGGAACGCTTAGTCTACCTTCACTGGGGACTGGCCGCGATTCTGGGTTTCATCGGCGTGAAGCTGATTCTTCATGCAATGCATGAAAACAACCTCTCTTTTGTTAACGGTGGTCAGCCATTCCACGTTCCAGAAGTAGGGATTCCCGCTTCATTAGCTTTCATTGTGGCTACGCTTACCCTAACTATCGTTGCTTCAATATGGAAGTCAAACTCGGTAGCTTCTAAGACCGCGGACTAAGCTAGTCATGAACCGCGCGAGGGCGGTCGGCTACATGAAGCTGTCCGCCCTCGAAAAATATCTGGTCAAACAAACAGAACTGAGAAATAATGGCTCTGGTGGAAACCAAGAAACCAATCGGATTAACTACGCAACAGGTAGCCGAAGCACAAGCACGAGGTGAAAGTAACTATGTGCGACGGACCTCGTCGCGACCACTTTCAACTATTATCAGAGCCAACATTTTTACCCTCTTCAACGCGATTTTAACCACGGCTATAATTATTGTAATTCTTGTCGGATCAATCCAGGATTCAGTATTCGGCATAGTAATGATCTCTAATGCGGTTATCGGTATCTTTTCAGAAATCCGCGCTAAAAGAACGCTGGACTCCCTTGCTATTTTAGAAACCCCGCACACCACAGTGATTCGTGACGGGCAGGAACATCAGATTTCATCAAACGATATCGTCCTTAACGATCTAATCGTGCTAAAACAGGGAGCGCAGGTTCCGGCAGACGGGGTTACTGTCTCGTCTATGGCCCTTAAGATTGATGAATCAATGCTGACGGGTGAGTCCGTAGCCGTCCGTAAAAAACCCGAAGATACGGTTCTTTCGGGCACCGTAGTAGTGGCAGGTGAAGGAATCATTCGGACCACTGCCATAGGAAAAGATGCCTACGCGCAGCAACTAACCGAGCAGGCAAAAAAGTTTAAGAAAGCCCATTCTGAAATTGTTGATGGTATTAACGTAATATTAAAAGTCATTTCTTGGGCGATAGTTCCGGTAGTTGCGTTGTTGGTGTGGTCACAACTGAACCATGGGGAACAAGATTGGCGTCACGCGATTATTCTTGCGATTGCCGGAGTAGTAGGGATGATTCCACAGGGCTTAGTCTTATTAACCTCTCTTAACTTCGCAATCGCGGCTGCTGGCTTGGCTCGTAAACAAGTACTTATCCAAGAACTTAATGCGGTGGAGGTTTTGGCACGTGTGGACCGTCTTTGCGTTGATAAAACCGGCACTTTAACATCTGGTGCTATTACAGGCCGGGAAATTATTGCCTTAAACTCGAGCTACTCAGAAGAAAACTCGGTTGCTCACCAAGCTCTTTCAGTTTTAGTAGCAGATGGTACAAACGAAACTGCAATTGCTACCGCTGGACTATTAAAAACTACGCAACTTTCTGGTGGTACTCTGGTGCCTTTTGACTCTACTCGCAAGTGGAGTGCCTATAGCACGGCAACGGAAACTTGGTATTTCGGCGCCCCTGAAATTATTTCAGCCTCTGCTGCAAATCAGTTGGAAGTAATGCAACAGGTAAATGTACTTGCCGAAACTGGTGCGCGCGTACTGTGCTTAGCGCATTCGCCGCAGGGGAAAATGTCAGATGATGATCCGCATTTCTTACCTGGTTTGACTGTTGTTTTGCTGGTGGTTTTGGAAGAAGAAGTTCGTCCAGATGCTGCAGAAACAATGGAATACTTCCAGCGTCAGGGAGTAGAGATCAAAGTTATATCGGGTGATAATCCGGTTACAGTAGGCGCAATTGCGTGTCGTGTAGGTATCACTAGCGGGGAAGTTAAAGTGCTGGACGCGCGTGATATTCCTGTTGAAGCGTTACATGAGGATATTGGACAGTTAGCTGTCATCATGTCTGAATATAATGTGTTTGGGCGGGTTACCCCAGAGGTTAAGCGAGCAATGGTACATGCGTTACAGCATTATGACCATACTGTGGCTATGACTGGTGACGGTGTTAATGATGTTTTAGCTTTAAAGGACGCTGACCTGGGGATCGCGATGGGTTCTGGGGCGCAAGCTACTAAAGCGGTTGCAAAGGTGGTTTTGGTTGATGGTAGGTTCGGGAAGCTACCGTCTGTGGTTGCGGAAGGGCGTCGTATTATTGCAAATATGGAGCGGGTTTCTTCTCTTTTCCTAACTAAAACTACTTATTCTGCGTTCCTAGCGGTAATGGTGTCACTGTTTGCTTTACGGTATCCTTTCTTGCCGCGTCATTTAACTTTAATTGGTTCACTTACTATTGGTATCCCAGCATTTTTCCTGGCATTAGAACCCAACTTTCGTCGGTATCGTCCGGGTTTCTTAGAACGGACGCTGTGGCTGGCTATCCCTTCGGGTGTTTTCCTTGCTATGAGTGCTTTGGCAGGCTATCAATGGTTTGCTGTGGATTCTAAAATGGCTGCTACTGTAGCCTCTTTAACAGTGGTTGCGGGTGGTCTTTACTTGCTGTCTGTGATGTCTCGTCCGCTAACTGTGGTGCGTAGTCTGCTGCTTTTAAGTATGGCTGGGTTAGGGATACTAGCTGTGTTGCTTCAGTTAGGACGTGATTTCTTTGCGCTTACTTGGCCTACGTCGCAGGGGTGGGTTTTCATCGGCTTGGCATTCGTTTGCCTAGCGATCATTTTCGAGGGCGTCGCATACAACTACCGTCATAAGTTCAACTCACCGTCATAAGGAGTAGAAATGCAGGTTTCAGAACCAGTCGAGGTTGTTTCAGCAGAGCAGATTAAGACGTTGTTGCCAACTGTTGTGGAGGTGCGTGTACCCGCCCTCGGGAAAATACCAAGGGAAGGTGAAGGTGAGGAGTTATTAGTAGCCTTTGATACGCGCCTAGAACCAGTTGATAGTGATTGGGAAGCAACTGGTGGAGCTATGGCAGCGGATCTGCCGAATCCAAATTCTTTAGGGCTTGTTACAGGGGAGCTAACGAATACGGGCTTACACTTTAATAGTCCAAAAATTTGGAAAAATGGCCAGATCGATCCTAAAACTGGGTTCTCAGACCCTTGTATTTTAACCTCGGGAGACGTGATTGCGATTGTACACGCACGTAGTTCTCAGGTAGGGTTTTTTGGTTCAGCAGGTTTGAACGGGGAATCAGAACAGCTTTTGAAAATTGAAGTAGCGCGCTCAGTTGATGGTGGAAAAACTTGGAGTCATTCAGATGTAAGCGCTTCAGTGTATGGAGACTTTGCTGGTATTTTCGCTACTAGCGGGCACGGGGTCGTAATTCCTTTCCCGCAGGGAGAAACCTGGGCAGTTCCACTTGTCTGCCGCAAAGTGGACGGCACAACAACTCATATGACTATGCGTTCTGCAGATCGCGGTCTTACCTGGGTGGCAGGGCAACCGATTGGTGAAGATATGGATGAGACTGCCTACGGAATGCTGGATGGCAAACTTGTCTTGAGCGCACGTCGGACCAGTGCTTATAAGAATGGAGCTCTTGGGCGCTTCTGGGCAGTTTCTGATGATGCTGGATTAACTTGGTCTGAACCTATCTGGGATGAAAACCTACCCGCCGCTGCCTGTAACGCTGCTTTAATCACGTCTGACCGGGGACTATTCTTTGCTTATCCCGGTGCGGGGAGGCAAGAAGGCTACCTGGCATTTAAACGTAATATGGAAGAACCTTGGGAAAATCTTGGAAAGTTTACCGAGGGTGCTTGTGGCTACGTTGAGGGTGCTTGGATCGCTAACCGGTTGGTACTACTTTATGAAACCCCTGCCGGTATTTATGCGCGTACGGTACAAATCTGAACCGAACATAGGCTTACAAAACGATAAATTTTATATATTTCTAGGTTGATACTGGGTAAAATAGAGGATGAAAGACTGTGCCTTTTACATATGCTAGGAAACTGGCGAATGTAAGGGACACCCTCCCAATCATCTGAAAAGAGTAGAGATGACTAATCCTGAAATGCCTGAGATGCCAGGTACTCCAGATCCAGCCGAAGCTCCTATGGTTCCACAGGGGTTTGCTCCAATGGATGGTGGTGCACCAGTACCACCTCAGCCTGTAGCTCCAGTTCAGCCGGGTATGCCTGCAATGGGACAACCAATGCCTCCTCAACCAGGTATGCCGCCAATGGGACAGCCAATGCCGGGCGCACCAGTCACTGGTGCAATCCCAATGCAACCAATGATGCAGGCGTCTGCTGGTCAACAGCCAGTGAATATGGCGATGTACCAGCAGCCTGTTGCTCCATCTGCGGGTGACCAGGTAATTGGTAAGGTCGTAGAAATGTACAAGGCTGTCTGGAAGGGCGAGACTGCACGCGCAATTGATATGCTTTCCGAGCTGCGTAACTTCTGGATTATCGCCTTGGCTACTCTTTCAGTGGTAGTTGGTTTCGTAATGGGCTTCACCCGTTCCCGGTTCTCAGGCGCTCTGAACGCAGACCTACTTGATAGCATTGGGGAAGACTCTAGCTACCTAGATGGCGCTTACCAAAACACCTACCTTGGTTTTGGCATTGGTAAGACCATTGGCATTATTCTCGCTGGTATTTTAGTAGTTGCTTTGGTCTACGTTGCGCGTGCATACGCTATCACCCTGGTGGCTAAGACCCGCAAGGTTGAGTACAGTTTCAGCGATGCAATGAATCTTATTGGATTTGCATTTATGCCGGTAGTACTCGTTTACGTTCTGGGCTTTGTACTGGCACTGATTCCAACTTCTGGTGCAGTCTGGGCCGCGAATATGTTGATTGCCGGCGGCATGTACCCACTAATTCTGCTGGGCGAACTGTTGACTTATGTCGCATTCAACCGCCAGAAGCGTTTCAATAAGTCAATCGTAGTTCCTCACGTAGCACTGTCTGCTGCCGCAGTATTGGCTGCTGGTATCATCTGGCAGATTGCGAAAATGATTTTCGGTTTCTGAACCTGAAGTTAGAAAACGTTAGGAAGAAAAATGCAGAATCGTTCTAGGCTTTTTGTAACCCTGGGTGTCATTGCAGCCTTTATTTTGTCGGCTTGTGGCGTCAAGGATATCCAAACCACTACCGTGGATGAAAACTTTAAAGGTACCCGCGTTATTGAAATGCGTTTAGCTAAGAAAGACCTTAAAGATAAGCTTAACGGTACTATCGAACAAGTTGATCAGGTTATTAAAGATAACCTGCCAGCTGGCTTTACGTTCTCAGGTATTTCCGATCTAGATGCGGAAACCCACAAGGCTACCTTCACCCTGACTTTCGACTCTGTAGAAGACTACAAGACTAAAGTAAACGCGGTGCTTCCAGCTGACCGTCAACTCAATGACGATAGCTTCCGTTTCTCATACAATAAGGGTTCTTTCCGAAAAGTAGTCCTCTTTGAAGAAGACATGGAAGTAGAGGACCTTTTTAACTGGTTACCAAATGCACTGGTGAAGGCCGGTTTAGTAAAGGACTCTGATAAGAGCCAGATTTTTGATAACGCTCTTGAAAAGCCAAAGCTGGTTGTTGACGGAACTACTTATGAATCTGAGTTTGGATTCCAATACCAGATTGACCAAGCTGATCCTGGCGTGGACTCAGTTACTGTCTGGGTGGCATTGGATTCTTTGAATAAGGTTAATTCTGTAAAGGTTGTCTTTGAAGCCAACCAGGATAAGTCTGACGTATTGGATAACCTGACTAAGTTCGTTGAAGACAACAAAGACATTAAGGGTAAGTTCGAAGAAGCAGATGTAAAATCTGGCATTCTTACTAAGACACTAGTGCTGGAAGTAAAAGATTACAAGGATCTTAACAACAACTTGGCAGCAATCTTCGGAGCAGGCAAAGCTGAATTGAATGTTGATGCGAAGAGCAAAACCATTAAAGGTAAGCTTGATCCTACCGCTGTGTGTGAAAAATTCTGTTTTGAACGCTTCATCATCAACACCTCTGACCTGTATAACTTGGAAGCAGGCGCTTACAGTGGCTTTGATGAAAATGACGAGAACCGCCATAACTGGGATGTAACTGAACCTGAGAGCTTTGAATTTAAGGTTGAAACGAATCTGGTAATTGACTCAGCGGATGTAACTCTTGATCTAGCAGCTAACGGTGGAGTGACCATCACCCGTGAGTTCCTGTTTACTAAGGAAATCGGAGACGTAAAAGTCCTTGACGACTTTAAGAAGATGCTTACTCCAAAGGGCTCCAAAGCTAAAGTAACGATTGCTACTGAAGATAAGTTCTATAAGGTCACCTCAGTTCATGAAGGTGACTTAGAGACTATGAACGACGTCTTTACCGCACGTGAGGACATGAAGCTGACCGCTGATTACGCAGGAGGACGCTATTTGGTTAACTTTGGACCTGGTATTGCAGGACGTGATGAGTTTCCAAAAATCACTGGGGATGTGAAGATTCAGGTTAATAAGCCATTCCTTGGATCACTCGATACCTCGGATAGTTTCTCTAAGTTTAAGTCTGATGGATCTCTGGTAGTTTCCGGTGAAGAAGTCCGCTTTATGCCGGGATATACATTCGTATTCAGCTATGGTCCAATCGTAGGACTTATTGTTGGTGCAATCGTAACGGTCCTACTCTTAGTTGCAGGTCTAATCGTATTCTTAAAGCGCAAAACTCTCTTCGCTAAGAAGCCTGTAACTGCGCCGGTACCAGGCATGCCACCAGTAGCGCCAGCAGCTCCTGGCATGCCAGGTACACCGATGATGCCGAATACTTCAGTTGTTCCAGCTCCGGTAATGCCAGCTGCACCAGCAATGAACGCACCTGCGATGCCTGAAGCACCGGTTGAAAATACCGATGTTCCAGTACCTTCCCTGGCAATGCCAGTAGCGGATGCTCCTGTAATGGAAGCTGAAATGCCAACTCAGGTAATGCCAGTTCAGGAACCTGAAACTGAGGTAGCGCCAACTACAGTAGTTCCAGTAACTCCTGAAGTAGCTGTTGCACCAACTCGAGAAATGCCGGCAATGCCCGCTGCAGAAACTCCTGCAGAGCAAAGCGACTGGGCAGAAGATGATCTAATCTAAAACTGCTCATTAAACAGTGGGGAGCACTCCTAGGAGTGCTCCCCACAACTATTTAAACTGCAAAGCCAGTAAACACCAACACCATAAATAAACCGGTAGCAATAAGCTCTTCGATACCGATTAACTTAGCACTGAATTGAGATCCATTACGTTGCAAATAAGGCATAAGTACCGCCCTCGTGAATAAAAGGAAAGCGAAAACGAAAGGGAAACAACCCAGCCAACCCGTAAACCAAGTTATAGCAAAACCACACGCTCCAACTAAATGCCAGATTGCAGAGGAAACCGCCCACTCACGCAGCAAACGCCCCCTAATTAAAGACCTGACGAAAAGCACTGAGCCGCCGAAAAACCAAATAAAAGCGCCAGTAACAACCCAAATAAGTCGCCACTGAGGCTGAGTAAACCAGGCTAAAAAGCTCTGTGATTCTAGCCCAAAAGCGACGGGAAGCATTAGCGAAGCTGCGCAAACAGTAGCGAAACGCGCAGCTAGCGCACGTTCATTTCCACGCATACTCGCAACAAAAGAAACGACAATCAAAGGCGCGAAAATCGGCACCCAAATGAACAGCTGAAGCTGCGATACAAATAAGGAATAGAAAAATAATGAAATCGCGCCACCCAAAGTTAAACCTAAATAGGTGAAGAAAGCAGGCGAAAGACGTTTCCGAACACGTGAACCCGGCTTAGCTTTAAACCACTTTGCAGCAGAACTAAACCACAAAAAACCAGTGAACCAAGTAGCTAAAAGCAGCATTTGCGCGAGCGACCAGCCCGCCCAGCTAAAACCCACCAAAATCGGCAGTAAAGCCATAGGCCAAGCGCCATGCTGATCTTGAAGCCATCCCTTATTCACTAAAGAACGGAATTTTGAAGCACTCACCAGGTGGACTCCTCAGTGTGCGAGCGAGCTAGTTTACGAGAAAGGACTGCAGCAGTGAGCAACTGGATCTGGTGGAAGACAATCACCGGAATCGTAACTGCCGCTACCGTAGTCGGCGGGAAAATAATAACCGCCATGGGTAAGCCAGTAGCCAAGGATTTCTTAGAACCACACATTAACAACGCCACTCGATCCGGGTATGACAACTTAAGAACTCCACCCCATAACCAGGTAATCGCTAACAGGGAAGCCAATAGCAAACTCGAGAAAAGAATCAACCAAGCCACTTCTGACCAAGAAACCAGTGACCAGAGTCCGCGAGCGGTAGCGCTGGAAATGCCGGCGGCAACTACGATGAGAATCGTCCCGCGGTCTACACCTTTGGTTAGGTATTTATTAGCGCGGATTTTGTCACCCAGGAATGGCTGTAAAACTTGTCCAATCACGAATGGTAAAAGGAGTTTCACTACTACGTCGATAGCCTGCGAGGTTCCAAAGCCACTTGGCGCACCCATGTAAAGCCACACCAGAATAGGCGTGATAAACATGCCTGAGACGTTTGAAATAGTTGCTGCGCAGACCGCTCCGGCAACGTTTCCATTTGCAATGGATGTGAAGGAAACGGAACTTTGCACGGTAGATGGTAGTAGAGAAAGGTAGAGCAGGCCGGTGGTGAAAGTAATGCCTAGAAGGGGAGTGGCGACAACTGAGAAGAACCAACCTAGTAGAGGGAAAATTAGGAAGGTGAAGATAAATACTGATCCTTGTAGTTTGAAATTCGTTAAGCCATCCCATACTTCTTGGGTGCGTAGGCGCATGCCGTAAACCAGGAAGAGAACCATTACTGCGCCGGTACCGATAATGTTGAGGATTTTAATCCAGGTTGGGGGAATCGGAATCATGATTCCCAGGACGAGGATGACGAGGATACTGGCGACAAAGGGGTCGAAGTAGGTTTTAAGCGTCTGCGTAATCTTCACGTGTTTAAGTCTACCGGTTTCGGTTGGCGGAGTAAGCTGTAGTTAGTCAGCTTTTAAACAAGGGGGTTAAGTGATGTCTACTTTGAATATTGTGGAAGCGCGCCGGGATGAGTCTGTTGCGCCGTTGGTTTTGATTCATGCTTTGGGGGCGGATGCTTCTAGTTTTACTGAAGTGGTTGCGGCGTTGGATTATCCGCATGTGTTATTAGTTGATTTGCCTGGGCATGGTGGGTCTGCTCCTTTGGATTTGGAAGGGGCGGCTACTGCAGGGGCGATTTGGAATGCGTTGCTTTCTTCACTGGCCTCGCTTGGAGTAGAGAAATTTCATTTGGCTGGGGTTTCGATTGGAGGTGCGTTGACTTGGTATGGGGCTGTGCATCATGCTGATCGGCTTTTGAGTGTTACGGTTTTATGTGCGGGTCCGGTGAATTTGCCTTCTGAAATGTGGATTGAGCGGGCTGCTTTAGTGCGAGCAGAGGGCGTTTTCCAGTTGGTAGAGCCGACGTTGCGGCGGTGGTTCACGCCGGATTTTTTGGAGGGCGGTGCGTCTGCGGTAGAGCGGACTCGGCAGAGTTATTTAAGTGTTGATCCGGAAGGGTATGCGCAGTGTTGTGAGGTTTTAGCGAGCTTGGATTTGCGTGGCATGCCAGTGGGGGATATTCCGTTCCAGGTGGGTACGGGGGAGTTCGACGAGGGTTTTACCGTGTCAATGTTGCATGAGGCAGTGTTGAGTTTAGCAGAGCAAACGATGGTTTTTGGTTTCGTCATTGAAGATGCGGCTCATCAGGTGGTGGTAGAACAGCCACAGTTGGTGGCTAAGTATTTGCAAGCTCATCTTTGTGATGCGGTGTAGCTTTAATTTCTACGGGTGTCTCAAATGTTAGTCGAACATTTGTGCTATGTGGGTAGAGCGGGTATGTTTGGAAGGTGCAAGAATCATTAATCGTACGCGGAGCGCGTCAGCATAACCTAAAGAGTGTAAATCTTGATTTGCCACGTGAGGCAATGATTGTTTTTACAGGACTTTCTGGATCGGGTAAGTCTTCTCTAGCTTTTGACACTATTTTTGCTGAGGGGCAGCGGCGTTACGTGGAGTCTTTATCATCTTACGCCCGTCAGTTTTTAGGGCAGATGGATAAACCTGATGTTGATTTTATTGAAGGTTTGTCTCCTGCTGTGTCAATCGATCAGAAATCAACTTCGCGTAACCCACGTTCAACTGTAGGGACGATTACTGAAATCTACGATTATTTGCGTTTGCTTTATGCGCGCGCGGGTGTGGCGTACTGTCCTAAGTGCGATGAGCTGATTACGGCGCAGTCACCGCAACAGATTGTTGATTCAGTTAGGTCTTTACCCGAGGGAACGCGTTTCCAGGTGCGCGCTCCGATGGTTCGTGGCCGTAAAGGGGAGTACGCTGATCTTTTTGCTGAATTGCGTGCTGCGGGGTATTCCCGAGTGGTTGTCGATAGTGAAGAACATCGTTTAGATTCTGTTCCTGTCTTAGAAAAGAAACTTAAACACAATATCGATGTTGTGATTGACCGTCTGGTGGTTCGGGATGGCATCCGTCAACGCTTGACTGATTCTGTTGAGACTGCTTTAAAGCTGACTGATGGCTTGGTAGTGATCGAACTTGTTGATTTGGATGTTGCAGATCCACAGCGTTTCCGCCGTTACTCAGAAAAACGTGCTTGTCCTAATGATCATCCACTTGCGTTAGAAGAAATTGAACCACGTACTTTCTCGTTTAACGCTCCCTATGGTGCTTGTCCTACCTGTACTGGTTTAGGAACTCGTTTAGAAGTTGATCCGGAACTGGTAGTTCCTGATGAGGGGCTGACCCTTAAAGAAGGTGCTATTGGTCCTTGGTCGGCTAATAATAAGTATCACCATAAGATTTTGGAAGCATTCGGCAAGGAGCTGGGCTTTGATTTAAATACTCCTTGGAAGGATCTACCTGAAGAGATTCGCGAAGCGCTTCTGTTTGGTAAAGACCATGAAGTGCATGTTAAGTTCCGTAACCGTTTTGGGCGCGTGCGTTCCTATTCCACTGGTTTTGAAGGTGCTGTCCACTACATCGAACGTAAGCGTAAGGAAACAGAGTCTGAAGGACAGCTTGAGAAACTAACTTCATATATGCGTGAAATTCCCTGCGGCACCTGTAAGGGATCACGCCTGAAACCTGAGGTTTTGGCAGTTAAAATCGGGGGTCTTTCCATCGCGGCTTTGGTGGATCTTTCCGTGGTGGAGGCTCGCGATTTCCTCAACCAGGTTGAGCTTGAAGAACGCGCAAAAAAGATTGCTGCCCCGATTTTGCTTGAGATTTTAGCGCGTTTGAACTTCTTAGTGGACGTAGGCTTAAACTACTTAACTCTTTCTCGTTCGGCTGGTACTCTTTCCGGTGGCGAAGCGCAGCGCATTCGCCTGGCAACCCAGATCGGCTCAGGTCTGGTGGGTGTGCTTTATGTTTTGGATGAGCCTTCGATTGGCTTACACCAGAGGGACAATGACCGTTTGATTGAAACTCTGGAAAAGCTACGGGATTTGGGTAATACCTTGATTGTGGTTGAGCATGATGAGGATACGATTGCTCATGCTGACTGGATTGTTGATATTGGTCCGGGGGCGGGTGAACATGGTGGCGAAATTGTTCACTCCGGTACGGTAGCTGATTTACTTAAGAATGAGGCTTCTTTGACAGGAGATTACCTGTCGGGCCGTAAGCAGATTCTGGTGCCTGAGAATCGTCGCCCTGTTGATTTGGGCCATGCGATTACTGTTCACGGCGCGAAAGAGAATAATTTACGTAATGTGACGGTTAGTTTCCCTCGGGGCGTGCTTACTGCGGTAACTGGGGTATCTGGCTCGGGGAAGTCTACTTTGGTGAATGGGATTCTTTACCAGTCGCTGGCGAAGCGTTTAAACCGCGCGCAACTGGTTCCTGGACGCCATAAGGCAATTACGGGTACTGATGAGCTGGATAAGGTCGTACACGTAGATCAGTCTCCGATTGGGCGTACTCCGCGTTCTAATCCTGCGACTTATACTGGCGTGTGGGATGCGGTACGTACTTTATTTGCGGGTACGCCGGAGGCGCAGGTGCGTGGTTACACTGCGGGTAGGTTCTCTTTCAATGTTAAAGGTGGCCGTTGTGAGCCTTGTAAGGGTGATGGCACGATTAAAATTGAAATGAACTTCCTGCCTGATGTGTATGTTCCCTGTGAAGTATGTGAAGGTAAGCGTTACAACCGAGAAACATTGGAAGTTACCTACAAGGGAAAGAATGTCGCAGAGATTCTGGATATGCCAATTTCTGAAGCGGCTGAGTTCTTTGCGCATATTCCAAAGATTGCTCGCCACTTGCAGACTTTGGTAGAGGTTGGTTTAGGTTACGTGCGTTTAGGGCAGTCCGCTACCACACTTTCGGGTGGTGAAGCTCAGCGCGTTAAGTTGGCATCTGAATTGCAGCGCCGTACCCGAGGGCGTTCTGTTTATGTACTGGATGAACCGACCACTGGTTTGCATTCAGAGGATATTCGTAAACTTCTGCTGGTATTGCAAAGCCTGGTTGATAAGGGCAATACGGTTATCGTCATTGAACATAACTTAGACGTGATTAAGTGTGCCGATTGGATTATTGATATGGGGCCAGAAGGTGGTGCTGGTGGCGGTCAGGTTATTGCAACGGGCACGCCGGAAGCTGTAGCTGAGGTGGAAGCTTCCCATACGGGACGTTACCTAAAGAAGATTTTCTCTAAGTAACGTCACGCTGGGCGGACAGACACAGTTTCTAAACAGGCTTCAGGAGTAGCGTCTAATACCGCCCGAACTGCTTTTGCTACGGATTCTGGGCGCAGGTGGTCAGCTGGATTATATGCGCGTCCAAATGATTCTTGCAGTGCGATTTGCATGTCGGTATCGACACGACCAGGATGCACTGAAGAGACGCGGATTTTGCCACGTTCTTCTTCACGAAGCGAATCCGTGAATGCTCGGAAGGCAAATTTTGAAGCAGAATAAGCTGCCCAGCCTGGTCCTGCGTTAAAGCCAGCTCCAGAGTTGATAGCTACTACCTGCCCTCGTGTCGCGCGTAACGCAGGAAGAAGCTGACGAGTTAAATCAGCTTGGGCTACAACGTTAGTTAGTAGCATTTCAGTCCACTCAGCGCGGGTCGTGTCCGCTACCGTTTTCGCAAAGCCAATACCTGCGTTTAACACTAAACCGTCAAGTTCACTAATCTCAGCACAAGCTTTGGTAACTTCGTCCTCGGAAAGTAAATCCGCGACAAAAGGGGAGGCACACGGAAGTTGCGCGACTAAGTTTGCCACGGCTTCCGCGTTTCGACCGCCTACCAGAATATGGGTATCTGCTGCTAGCTCAGCACAGATTGCTTTGCCAATGCCACGCGTAGCACCGGTAATAAGAATTTTTCGCATAAACCTATTTTAGGAAACGGAAATAGAATCTGCAGAACCGTCGTAAAGGGATTCGATTTCTGCAGCGAAATCCTTAGCTACCTTAGCTCGCTTCAGTTTCATAGAAGGTGTTAAGTACCCGTTTTCAACGCTGAACTCAGCGTTTACAAACCGGAAACGACGAATCGACTCAGCCTTAGACACAGACTTATTTACTTGCAAAATTGCTTTGGAAATCGAATCAATCACAGCGTGGTGTTGCACTGCGCGAGTAACATCTAATGGTTCAATCCCATGGTTCTTTAACCAGGTTGGAAGCATTTCTGCATCTAGAGTAACGATTGCTGAGATATAAGGTTTTTGATCACCGACAACCACTACATGGGAGACTAATGGATGGGTAACTAGGCTTTCTTCAAGAGCTGCAGGGGCAACATTTTTACCGCCTGCAGTGACTAAGAGGTCCTTTGAACGACCGGTAATGGAAAGGCGTCCTTTACGGTCAACCGAACCGACATCACCGGTGTGGAACCAGTTTTCGGTAAAGGCTTCTGTGGTAGCGGCTTCATTATTGTAGTATCCTGCGAATACTGTTGAACCCTGTACCAGGATTTCCCCTTCGTCAGAGAGCTTAATGCGGTTGCCGGGGATAATGTTGCCGACAGTTCCCATTTTGGGGCTGGATAGGCGGGTAATGAAGAGAGGACCGGTGGTTTCAGATAAGCCGTAGCCTTCTAAAATATCTAGTCCCAGGCCTCGGAAGAAGTGCCCTAAGGTGGGGGATAGCGGTGCGCCACCGGAAACGATGTAACGCATATTTGGGCCTAGCGCCTCCCGAATCTTGTGGAGAACCAGTTTGTGGGCGAGTTTCAAACGACGGCGCTGTGCAAAGGATGGGCCAAAGCGTGAGTCTAGACCCTTTGAGTATTCAATGGAGGTTTTCGCAGCCCAGCGGAAGATTTTGCGTTTAATTCCCTTTCCGGCTTTAGCCTCTGCAGAGTTATAAATCTTCTCAAGGACCCGTGGGACTAATAACAGCAGGCTAGGCTGGAAAGTTTTGAGGTCTCCCAGCAGATTTTTGGTATCAGAGGTGTGCGCGTAAATGCCTTCGCCTGCCAGGATGAGAAATTGTACGAAACGCGCTAATACATGAGCTAATGGCAGGAAGAGTAGGAAACGGGTGTCTTTAGAGAGCAGGATTTCGGGTACTGCTTCCTGGCAGCCGTAGATGGTTTCGACGAAGTTTCGGTGGGTGAGGGTAACCCCCTTTGGCATTCCGGTAGTGCCGGAAGTGTAGATAATGGTGGCGACATCATGGTAGGTGAGGTCGGCGCGTGCGTGAGCGAGTTCAGGGTCAGAAATATTCATGCCACGAGCTTGAATCTTCCGAATTGCCCCATCTTCAAAGTAGAGGACTTCTTTAACTGAGGGGCCGGCGGTAGCTTTAACTAGTTCTGCGCGAGCGCGGTTGTCAGCAACAACGAGCACAGGTTGAGCGTCGTTGGTGATCCACTCAATCTGTGCGCCTGAGTCAGATTCGTAAATGGGGACGACGATAATGCCCAGTGAGAGGGCAGCGAGGTCGAGGATGCTCCATTCGGTGCAGGTGGCGGCCATGATCGAGATTTTGTCGCCTTTTTTAATACCCATGGCGAGCAGGCCTTTAGCGACTTCATTTACTTCGTTTAGCAGTTCTTCAGCGGAGATATTGCGCCAGCCACCCACGACGGTGCGTCGTTCCATAACTGGTTCATGTGGCGCTTTTGCTGCGCGTTGTTCTAAGAAAGTGAAGAGTGTGTGGTTTGGCTTCACCTGGGCTTTCAATGGAAGTTCCCAGACTTTTTCCTTTTTGAATAGTCCCATGGGTGCTTTGCCTTTCAATTGTTTACCTTATTTCTAAAAACAACTTTAGCTATTTAAAAACTTTAATCAAGTTGGACACGGAAAGATAAAAAAATCCGCCCTCGAAAATTTCCGAGGGCGGACCAAAAACTCTATATTAAAATCAAACGTTGTAGTACAAATGGAACTCGTAAGGATGAACCAAAGCGCGCATCGGAGCAATCTCCTTAGTTTCCTTATAGTTAATCCAAGTTTCAATCAAATCCTCAGTGAACACATTACCCTCAAGTAAGAACTCATAATCCTCACGCAAAGCGTCCAATGCAGCTTCCAAAGAAGTAGGAAGCTTTTCAATGTCCTGATATTCAGCAGGAGGAAGCTCATACAGGTCCTTATCGACAGGTGCAGGAGGCTCAATGCGGTTACGAATACCGTCAATTCCAGCCATCAAACAAGCAGCGAAAGCTAAGTATGGGTTAGCCGTAGGATCAGGAACACGATACTCAACTCGCTTAGCCTTCGGAGAAGTACCAGTCACTGGAATACGAATACAAGCCGAACGGTTACGTGCAGAATACACCAAGTTGATTGGAGCTTCGAAACCAGGCACCAAACGGCGATAAGAATTCACAGATGGATTAGTAAACGCCAACAGAGCAGGAGCATGACGCAACAAGCCACCAATAAACCAGCGAGCAGTATCTGAGAGAGCTCCATAACCGGTGGCATCATAGAAGAGAGGCTCACCATTCTTCCATAGAGACAGATGACAGTGCATACCAGAACCGTTATCTCCTGAAAGTGGCTTAGGCATGAAAGTTGCGGTCAAGCCGCTCTCCAAAGCGCAGTTACGTACAATGTACTTAAACTTCAGCATGTCATCAGCCGCATGGGTTAAAGAATCAAAACGGTAATTGATTTCCTGCTGACCGCCTGAACCACACTCATGGTGGTGACGTTCAACTTTCAAACCACACTGAGAAAGAACCGTAGAAGTATAGTCACGCCAATCTGCCTGCGCATCCATCGGTGCAACTGGGAAATAGCCACCTTTCTGGGGGACAATATGACCCATGTTGCTAAAGGTTTCATCGGACTTACGCCCAGAGTTCCAATAGCCCTCATCAGATTCAATCTCAAAAACTGTGTGATGAGGCTGAGACTGGAAACGCACGCCGTTGAAAACGAAAAATTCTGCCTCAGCACCAATGTAACAAGTGTCTGCAATGCCCGTAGAACGCAGGTAATTTTCAGCTTTCTGCGCTACCTGGCGAGGATCACGACCGAAAGGTTCATCGGTGAAAGGATCCACGATAGAGAAGTTCATATTTAAAGTTGGAACCGTACGGAAAGGATCTAGATAAGCAGAAGCAATATCTGCTACTAACTTCATATCTGATTCATGAATCTGCGTGAAACCTCGAATAGATGAACCATCGAACATGACACCATTTTCTAACGCAGCCTCCAGCTGAGTAGCAGGAATAGTAATGTGCTGCTGTACCCCCGGAAGGTCACAGAAACGCACGTCAATTTGTTCGATGTTGTTTTCAGCAACGAATGCTAAGAGCTCTTCGCGGGATGTAAACATTATGTGGATTCCTCTAAAACTAGGCGCAAGAAGTTTACAAAATAAACATTACACTGTGAGCCCAATAACTTTACGGTTGTTTTACATAGTGGTTGTTTGAAATGAACTGGGTACACTAGAGGCGTGGCAGATCCAATTACTTACCGACCAAAAACCGCTGATATTCCCACACAACCCGGCGTATATCGTTTCTCTGATGCGCAGGGGCGTGTCATTTACGTCGGTAAAGCCAAGAACCTGCGGAACCGTTTAACGAGTTATTTCCAAGACCCCGCAAACCTACATCCACGCACGCAGCAAATGGTTTTCACTGCCTGTAACGTGCAATGGACAGTTGTAAATTCTGAAGTTGAAGCCCTTACCTTGGAATATAACTGGATTAAAGAGTTTGACCCCCGCTTCAACGTCATGATGAAAGACGACCGTTCCTACCCATATTTAGCTGTTACGGTCGCAGATGAGATTCCACGCATGGTAGTTATGCGTGGGGCACGGAATAAAAAAGTTCGTTATTTTGGCCCCTACTCGCAGGTATGGGCGTTACGAGATACAGCAGATCAACTGCAGAAAGTATTTAAAGTCCGTACCTGTTCAGACGGGGTTCTGCGTCGCGCACAAGCTCAGGGACGTCCCTGTTTGCTGGGCTACATCGAAAAGTGTGGAGCTCCCTGCACCGGGAAAATATCCCTTGCAGAGCATAAGGAAAAAGTTGCGGAACTCTGCCAGTTTATGTCCGGAAAAGTCGGTCCATACCTGAGTGAACTACGCTCCGAAATGAAAGCCGCCGCCGCCGAGCTGGAATTTGAAAAAGCAGCTAAACTGCGAGATAACCTACAAGCTTTAGAAATCGTTTTAGAGCGCAACGCCGTTGTTTTTAACGACGGTACCGATGCGGATGTATTTGGACTTGCCTCAGACGAACTCGAAAGCGGAATCTACCTATTCCATGTACGCGGAGGGCGTATTCGCGGTGTACGTGGGTGGGTCCTCCACAATGAATACGGTGAAACCGATGCACAGCTCCTCACCACCGTATTCCAACAGGTTTATGCTGATGCGATCGCCGCTAACAACCTGGAAAAACTCGACGCAGTATCCGTAGATGATTTAGAACATCTACCTACCAATGCGATTCCCGCTGAAATATTGGTGCCAATTGAACCCGCCGAAAAAGCAGTAGTTGAAGAATGGCTCAGCCAAAAACGTGGCATTAAAGCCACCGTTAAAGTTCCGCAACGCGGTGAAAAACGCACCCTATTAGAAACTGTGCAAAAAAATGCTGCTGAAACCCTGCGGCACCACAAGTCAAAACGAGTTAATGATTTGACACAACGTGGGCAAGCATTAGAAGAAATAGCCACATACCTGGACTTAGCACATGCACCGCTGCGGATTGAATGCTTTGATATTTCCCACTTGCAAGGCACTGACCAGGTTGCCTCTATGGTGGTTTTTGAAGACGGCGCGCCGCGTAAAAAAGACTACCGTTCTTTCATTGTGCATAAAGGTAGCGACGGACATCCATTAGATGATACTGCTGCAATGAGCCAAATCCTCACACGTCGCTTTAAACGTCTAGTGGCAGAAGAAAATGGGGCAGTAGGAGCGGATGAAGACGGATACCTTCTAGCCTCTGGGCCAGTGGATCCTCTAACTGGGCGCCCTCGAAAATTCTCATACCGCCCAGACCTAGTGGTGGTAGACGGTGGTCTGCCACAGGTAAATGCCGCGGCCGCTACACTGGCAGAAATGGGGATTGATATTCCTGTCGTTGGCTTGGCAAAACGTTTGGAAGAGATTTGGATTCCCGAGGACGAATATCCCGTAATCTTGCCGCGTACCTCTGCGGGACTGTATTTGCTACAGCACCTGCGGGACGAATCCCACCGATTTGCTATCACCGCCCACCGTAAGAAGCGTTCTAAAACTATGCTACGTTCCGTCCTCGATGATATTCCCGGGGTTGGACCGAGCAAACAAAAAGCACTTTTAACGCATTTCAAAGCGGTAAAACATATTCAAACAGCTACTGAAAGTGAGCTTTCCGAGGTTGCGGGTATTGGTCCAGCCCTAGTTTCCACCATTTATCGTCATTTTCACCCTGAACCTGGCAAACTAGATACATGAACTTTAATGCAGACACTAACCCAGAACTAGCGGATAACAACCCGCCGACTGTTCCAGCTGGCATTCCTATTCTGGATGCCATCAGTAAACTCCCCGATAATAAGGGGCCAGAAATGCTGATTATCACTGGCATGTCCGGTGCTGGGCGTACCCGCGCTTCCATGGCTTTGGAAGATTTGGATTGGTACGTGGTAGATAATCTGCCACCTGCGTTACTTCCCGCATTGGCCGGCATGATGACTGCCGATGGGGGAGGCGTACACCGCCTAGCAGCTGTTGTTGATGTGCGCTCACGTGATTTCTTCCACGACTTCCAAGCGGTACTGGCAAAACTCGGAGCTGAAAATATTCAGTACCGACTCATTTACCTAGAAGCTGATGAGCCGGCACTCGTCCGTCGTTATGAGTCCAATCGTCGCCCGCATCCGTTGCAAGAAGACGGTCGTATTCTGGATGGTATCCGTAAAGAAAAGCAGATGCTGGCACCACTGCGTCAGCGCGCCGATGAAATCGTAAACACTACGAATATGAGCGTGCACGACTTAACCCGCCACATGCGTGATGTAGTAGCTGGTGATACTGATCGAGCACTGAAACTAACGGTAATGTCTTTTGGATTTAAGTACGGGATTCCGCTGGATGCTGATCACGTGTTAGACGTGCGATTCCTGAAGAATCCATACTGGGTTTCTGAGCTGCGTCACTTGACGGGGCGTGATGAAGCCGTTGCAAAATACGTGCTAGATCAGCCGGGGGCTCGTGAATTTGCGAAAAACTATGCGGACTTACTGGCACCCATGCTGGCAGGGTACCTTTCTGAGCTAAAACCGTTTGTAACCATTGCAATTGGATGTACCGGAGGTAAACACCGGTCAGTTGCTAATACTGAGCTAATTGCGACGCGCCTACGTGAAAAAGGTTTCCCAGTACGGGTTATCCACCGAGATTTGGGGCGTGAATAATGACGGCGATGCTAGATAAAGAAGGCTGGCCAATGCGCGGCGAAGCCGGCACTAAAGTTGTCGCTTTTGGTGGGGGACACGGTTTATCAGCCACCCTGCGTGCGCTTAAACATATTACCCACCAACTCACAGCTGTAGTTACAGTTGCTGATGACGGCGGCTCTTCCGGGCGATTGCGTACAGAAATGGAAGTATTACCTCCAGGCGATTTACGGATGGCTTTAGCATCGCTTTGTGATGATTCAGAATGGGGTCTCACCTGGCGTGATGTTATGCAGCATCGTTTTTGCACTGACGGTGAGCTGGATAATCACGCCCTCGGGAATCTCTTGATTGTTGCACTTTGGCAGTTGCTGGGTGATGAAGTCAAAGGCCTGGATTGGGTGGGGCGCTTGCTAGGCGCACACGGTCGCGTGCTGCCAATGGCGTCTGTTCCGTTGGAAATCGAAGCGGATGTGGTGCCTCGCGAGGGCGGGGAAATACAAACTTATCGGGGACAGGTGAATGTAGCAACTGCTCCAGGTAATGTTGCAGATATTCGTATCATGCCGCAGAATCCACCCGTTCCAACCGAAGTAAAACAATGTATTGCGGAAGCTGAATGGGTAGTGTTGGGACCCGGCTCCTGGTACACCTCGGTCCTTCCGCACCTACTGGTAAAAGAACTCCATGATGCGTTGGTTAGTACTCCGGCGCGACGTGCGCTGATTCTCAACCTCACCGAGCAAGCGGGAGAGACCGATTCACTTTCTGCAGCTGATCACGTTCGGGTATTAAAGAAATATGCACCAGCATTTGCATTAGACGTAGTGATTGCCGACCCCTCAATGGTTGATGACATTGACGAGTTAGAAGATGCAGCCCGAGAACTTGGTGCTAGGCTCCTACTTCGCCAAGTGTGCATTGGGGCGAAAAGCGGATTGCATGATCCACTGCGTTTAGCGGCTGCTTTGCGCGATGCCTTTGACGGGGTACTCGGAGAAGTTAATTCTCCGGAAAATTGGTTGGCATAGCTCACTTTAGTGAAAACTACCGGGCATTTTTAAACGCCAGGGGTTAAAGTTTTTAAGGCACGATAAGTTTTGTTGGAAAGGCTATTATGGCGCTTACCGCGGGTTTGAAGAAAGAACTGGTTACACAACCAGTGGCAACCGCTTCCCAGATGAATGCTGAAATCGCCACAATGCTTCGTTTCGCTGGTGGATTACACCTGGTTTCGGGACGAATTGTGATTGAAGCTGAGCTGGATTCGAAGCAGGCAGCAACCCGTTTGCGCGCATTTTTGACGAAACTCTATTCAGTTTCAACTTCCGTAGTGGTCGTCTCTGGTGGGGCTTTGAAAAAAGGCGACCGCTATGTTGTACGGGTTGTTGAAAAGGCTGATCAACTAGCGCGCCTCACAGGTTTAGTAGACCAGAAAGGTCGCCCGGTGCGTGGCTTACCACCAGAAATTGTGGCTGCTGGTGAAGCCGAGTCACTTGCCGCCTGGCGCGGAGCTTTCTTAGCACGCGGTTCACTTTTAGAACCAGGAAGGTCCTCATCTATGGAACTGACGGCTCCGGGCCCGGAAGCTGCGTTGGCTCTAGTTGGGGTAGCGCGTCGTATTGGTGCTACTGCGAGAGTTAAGGAAGTGCGTTCCGCACACCGCGTGGTTGTAAAAGACGTTGACGCAATTTCGTTAATTCTGGAAAAACTCGGCGCTACGGAAACCCTAGATATTTGGAATTCTCGACGTATTCGGCGGGAAGCCCGTGGAAATGCTAACCGTCTGGCTAACTTTGATGACGCAAACTTACGTCGTTCAGCTCGTGCGGCGGTAGCTGCGGGCGCACGCGTCCAACGCGCGTTTGAGATTTTGGGTGATGATGTACCAGCACATTTGTATGAAGCTGGACAGCTTCGTTTGCAGTACAAGCAAGCGTCATTAGAAGAACTGGGTAAACTTTCTGACCCGCAACTAACTAAAGACGCAGTGGCAGGGCGGATCCGCAGATTACTTGCGTTAGCGGATAAAGTTGCTTCTGAGCAAGGACTGCCGGATACCGAGACGGCTATCACACTGGATATGCTTGAAGAATCCTAGAAATATTTTCCCCTGTTTTCCTTGAAAACAGGGGAAAAGTTATGTACTAACGTTTTATATAGGTCATCAGACCCTGCTAAAAATCTCCAAACAGTGTAAATTAGGAGGTGCTGGAACCGCAGCCAATCTGCGGTCTGAATACCTCATTTCCGAGGCATTCAGCTAATCAATAGACGACAATGCTAAGAAGCATTACAGGAGGACATTGTGACCATCCGCGTCGGTATTAACGGCTTCGGCCGTATTGGCCGTAACTTCTTCCGTGCAGTTCTCGAACAGGGCGCTGACGTAGAAATCGTAGCTGTAAACGACCTTACTGATAACGAAACCCTGGCTCACCTGCTGAAGTGGGACTCCATCCTCGGCAAGCTGGACCTGGAAGTTACCTACGACGAAGAATCCATCACCGTTGGTGGCAAGCGCATCGCAGCTCTGGCAGAACGCGATCCTGCAAACATCAAGTGGGGCGAACTGGGCGCTGACATCGTAATCGAATCCACCGGTTTCTTCACCGATGCTAACAAGGCAAAGGCACACATCGAAGGTGGCGCAAAGAAGGTTATCATCTCTGCTCCAGCAAAGAACGAAGATGCAACCTTCGTTGTTGGTGTAAACCACACCGACTACGATGCAGAAAAGCACACCATCATCTCCAACGCTTCCTGCACCACCAACTGCTTGGCTCCAATGGCAAAGGTACTGGACGAAAAGTTCGGCATCGAAATGGGTCTGATGACCACCATCCACGCATACACTGGCGACCAGCGTCTGCACGATGCTCCACACTCTGACCTGCGCCGTGCACGTGCAGCAGCTCTGAACATCGTTCCAACCACCACCGGTGCTGCAAAGGCAGTTGCACTCGTACTGCCACAGCTGAAGGGCAAGCTGGATGGCTACGCACTGCGCGTTCCAACCCCAACCGGTTCCGTAACCGACCTGACCTTCACCGCAAAGTCCGAAGTTTCCGTTGAAGCTGTTAACGCTGCAATGAAGGAAGCTGCAGAAGGCGAACTGAAGGGCATCCTGGGCTACTCCGATGGTTACTTGGTATCCACCGACATCACCACCGACCCACTGTCCTCCATCTTCGACGCACCACTGACCAAGGTTATTGGCAACCAGGTTAAGGTTGTTTCCTGGTACGACAACGAATGGGGCTATTCCAACCGTCTGGTAGACCTCACCGTTTACGTTGGCGAGCGTCTCTGAGATTAAACGCATCTAAGAGCGTATAAATGACGCCCGCGCATGCTCCGGCGTGCGCGGGCGTCATTGCTTAAATCTTTCTATACTGTAAGATCTCAACAGATCTAAGAGGAGAAAACTAATGTTGCGCATTATTGAAAGCCTGGGCGACCTAAAGGGCAAGCGCGTACTGGTACGTTCCGACTTTAACGTTCCATTGAAGGAAGGCGTTATCACCGATGACGGCCGTATCCGTGCAGCACTGCCAACCCTGACCAAGCTCATCGAAGCTGGTGCAAAGGTAATCATCATGGCTCACCTGGGTCGACCAAAGGGCGAAGTAAAGCCAGAATTCAGCCTGGCTCCAGTAGCAACCCGCCTGGGCGAACTGGTAGACGTTCCAGTATCCCTGGCAAAGGACATTACTGGCGAATCCGCACGCGAACTGGCAGCAGCACTTAACGAAGGTGAAATCCTGCTACTCGAAAACGTTCGCTTCGATCCACGCGAAACCTCTAAGGTAGATGCAGAACGCGAAGAAATGGCTGCAGAACTGGCAGAACTCGCTGATGCATTCGTATCCGATGGCTTCGGCGTAGTCCACCGCAAGCAGGCTTCCGTATATGACGTAGCTAAGAAGCTCCCATCCGCCTCCGGTCTGCTGGTACTGAAAGAAATCGAATCCCTGCGTAAGGCAACTGACAACCCAGAACGCCCATACGCTGTAGTGCTGGGCGGCTCCAAGGTTTCCGACAAGCTTGGCGTAATCGCAAACCTCCTGTCCAAGGCAGATATTCTGCTAATCGGCGGTGGCATGGCATTCACTTTCCTGAAGGCACAGGGCTACGAAGTTGGTAAGTCGCTACTGGAAGAAGATCAGGTTGAGACTGTAAAGGGCTACATCGCTGAAGCAGCAGAAAAGGGCGTAGACCTGGTACTTCCAGTAGACGTAGTTGTAGCACCAGAGTTTGCTAAGGACGCTACTCCAACCGTAGTAGCCGCAGATGCAATCCCAGCAGATCAGATGGGTCTGGACATCGGTCCAGAATCCCAGGCGCTCTACGCAGCAAAGATTGCAGGCTCTAAGACCGTTGCATGGAACGGTCCAATGGGCGTATTCGAATTTGAAAACTTCGCAAACGGCACTAAGGCAGTTGCAGCCGCACTGTCTGAAGGCGAATGCTTCTCCGTCGTTGGCGGCGGAGACTCTGCTGCAGCAGTTCGTTTGCTGGGCTTCGACGAAGCAACCTTCTCTCACATTTCCACCGGTGGTGGAGCTTCCCTCGAACTCCTCGAAGGTAAGACTCTGCCAGGCATCGCAGTTCTGGAGGGCTGAAAAATGGCACGTACCCCACTTATGGCAGGTAACTGGAAGATGAACATGGACCACCTGGAGGCAATCCACTTGGTTCAGGGTCTGCACCAGGAACTGACCGACGCAAACTTCGACTACACCAAGACTGAAGTTGTTGTAATCCCACCATTCACCGATATCCGCTCTGTACAGACGCTGGTTGAAGGCGACGAAATGGGCATCAAGTACGGTGCACAGGACGTATCTGTACACGAAAAGGGTGCATACACCGGTGAAGTCTCCGCAACCATGCTCAAGAAGCTGGGCGTATCCTACATCGTAGTTGGTCACTCCGAACGTCGCGAATACCACAATGAATGCGACAAGAAGGTAAACACCAAGGCACGCGTAGCTCTCGACAACGGCATGACCCCAATCATCTGCTGTGGTGAAGGCCTGGAAGTACGTAAGGCTGGCGAACACGTAGCACACGTACTCAAGCAGATTGATGGCGGTCTGGAAGGCTTCTCTGCTGAAGAAGTTGCTAAGTCCGTAATCGCCTACGAACCAATCTGGGCAATCGGCACCGGTGAAGTAGCAACCCCAGAAGACGCACAGGAAGTTTGTGCAGCAATCCGCGTACGCATCGGCGAACTTTACGATGCAGATACCGCTGCTGCAACCCGCATCCTGTACGGTGGCTCCGTAAAGTCCTCCAACGTAGCTGACATTATGGCTAAGGAAGACGTTGACGGCGCACTGGTTGGTGGCGCATCCCTCGAAGCAGTTGAATTCTCCAAGATTGCACGCTTCGACGCCTGATAACTGAAATAACATTGGGTGGGAATACTTAGTATCCCCACCCAATGTTATTTTGAACGCTAAAAACGCCGAAAATAGCTTGAACTGTAATAATTTGTCTAAGTCCTATAAACTTAAAGGGTTAGGTAAGTTTTTGCCGAGGTAGCTATATTTGAAGGGAAAAGGCGCGTGAACGCACTTTTGATTTTCCTCTACGTCCTGCTGGTAATCTCTAGCCTGTTCCTAATCCTCACTGTGCTCATGCACAAAGGTAAGGGTGGCGGCGTCTCTGATATGTTCGGTGGCGGTCTCACTCAGGCAGCAGGTTCCTCTGGCGTAGCTGAACATAACCTAAACGTTATTACTATCGGAACCCTAGTAGTTTGGGCAACCGTAATCGTCGCTATTGGTGTTCTCTCCAAATTCGTAAGCTGATTAATGGAGAACTCGGCAGCTGTCGAATACTATTGCGCGCGTGATCACCTCACGCGCGTTATTTTTTCTGCGGAAGCTATCCTCGACGTACCACAAACCTGGGAATGTACGACTTGCTTCCAACCAGCCACACGCAACCGCGAAACTTCAGACACACTTAAGAGCGTAGAAAATCCTGGGCGAAGCTTCACTAAAAGCCACCAAACTGCCTTTCAACAACGGCGCACTAAACGTGAGTCTGAAGAAATCTTAGCTACAGCCTTAAAGAAACTTCGTTCTGAACAGCCCTAAACACCAAAGTATTACGCTGTTAATACCTGCACCAGAAACGTTCAAATACGCGGTTTAAACGATGCCATTAACCTTACTAGCAGCAGGCGCATCACACCACCAGATAGTGCCCACCTGATTCATTACAGACGCAGGAACCTCACGGTAGTCAGCACCATGTACAGCATGAGACAACACCACCGCTTTATCAGCACCCGACACAATGAACCAAGACACACGCGTACGACGCAACAACTCTAAAGTCATGGTGATTCGCTGCGCAGGAGGCTTAGGGGACTCAGTTTCAGCAGTCATCAAACCGCCCTCGTAAAGAGTCTCATGGGAAGGGAATAGTGACGCAAAATGCCCATCTGGACCCAAACCAAGCAAAGCGAAATCTAAGCAAATAGTTCGCGCCTTTAACAAAACCACGTCATCACCGACCTGCGAAGGTGTAAAAACATCAGAAAGCTTCTGCGCATAAATCGCAGCAGCAGAAAACGGGTCAGGCACCTCTGAAGGAACCGGCGCATCATGCAAAGTAAAAATCGGGAACTTATCCACTAACTCCCGGCGCACAATACTCGAAGTACGCTCAGGGGAATCCAACTCAACATGACGCTCATCAACTAGCCACACATGAATAGGCACCCAAGCATCCATAATCTCTGGATGAGCCTCCAACAGCTGCGCAATCTTCGGTAGCAGTTTCATCGCCACAGAACCACCCGAAACCCCCAACTGAATCCGAGAACGCTGCTGTGACAACTCAGAAATCTTCTGAATGAAAGCCTTCGCCACTTTAGCGTAAAGCTCATTCACATTCGGATAAACCCGCAAATCAGAATCTACAAACACAGAGCCAAAACCTCACTGTAGAGTTGGTCTTCATCCAACAAACGTAAATCCTCCATCAAAGAATCATGGAGTTGACGACGCGGCAGATTAACCTTAGTATCCACTAAACCAGGACGACGCAAAACAGCTACCGAAGATTCATCCTCACGATAAATCTCATAAACCTTAGCGCCATTTAATAAAGCTACAGATTCTAAAGTTTTAACAGGAGCTTCAATGAACTCAATCTCCACCCCCAACTTAAGCTGCAACCACTTCGCCAACAAATAAGGAGCAGGGTGCGCTGGATTACCAACAACTCGAACAGTATCGAACTGTGCAGTTTGGGCTTCATCAACCATCGCAGCCAGCAAACCACGCCAAAGAGTAACCGCCCCCCAGGACAAATCAGTATCACCCGGTTTATACGCGCCAGCTAACTGACGCAAGAACTCAAACGGTGTAGCAGACTGACGCGAATCCGTAATACGACGCGAAGCAATCCGCCCCAGCGGATGTAATGCTGGTGCCGCCGGAGCTGAAAACGGCCAGAAAGTCACAACCGGTGTATCCGCAGCCAGCAAAGGAATCACCAAGGTATCCAAACTATCCGGAGCACATGAAGCTGCATCCAACACGATTACGTCAGAAGCACCCATCTCAGGACCATAATGGAGCTCCGCGCGTAAACCTGAACAAACATCATGCTCAGTGGAAACAACCACCAGCACCCGACAAGGATGCTCCGCAGAAGCAGCAGCACAGAGATCAATAGCTTCAGAAACCTCAGCATGCGAAGAAACTACCGCAATCATATTAAGTACCTTCCCCGTAGCTGGAAGCGCTGACTCTTCAGTTAACTCTGCTAAGCGCTTCGCAATGGTCGCTGAAGTAGTGTTTTCAAAAAGCTCTTTCACGGAATCCTCCAGTAACGACCGCCGCGTTCTAACATCTCATGAGCAGTTTCTGGACCCCAAGTACCAGGACGATACGGAGCTGGACTTACCTCGGCAGCCCAATAGTTAAAAATAGGATCCATAATCTTCCAAGACAACTCAACTTCTTTTTGACCTGGGAACAGGGGAGAATTCCCTGCTAAAGCATCCAAAAGTAAACGTTCATAAGCCAAAGGTGAGTCCTCAGTAAAAGCATGACCGTAGCCAAAATCCATCGAAACGTCACGAACTTGCATTCCAGAACCTGGAACTTTAGAACCAAAACGCAAAGTGATGCCCTCATCGGGTTGTACACGGAACACCAGGGCATTATTGCCTAGTTCCTGAGTAGCCGCCTTATCAAATGGAATATGTGCTGCACGCTTAAATACCACTGCAATCTCAGTGACGCGTTTGCCCAAGCGCTTTCCGGTACGTAAATAGAAGGGGACCCCCGCCCAACGGCGAGTATCAACGTAGAGCTTCACCGCAGCAAAAGTGTCAGTACGCGAGTCGGACGGAATATTGTCTTCCTCCAAGTAGCCTTTAACAACTTCGCCACCTTGCCACCCGCTAGTGTACTGACCGATTGCGGTAGAAGAAGCTAAATCTGCAGGTAAACGCAGGGCAGCCAGGACCTTCTCTTTTTCAATGCGAAGGTCGCGTTCATCAAAAGTAACCGGCTCTTCCATCGCCGTCAAAGCTAAGAGCTGCAGAAGGTGATTCTGCATTACGTCTTTAGCTGAACCAATACCGTCATAATAACCGGCGCGTGTACCGATTCCGATGTCTTCCGCCATGGTGATCTGTACATGATCTACGTAGTTTGAGTTCCAAAGTGGCTCAAACATAATGTTTGAGAAACGCATTGCTAAAATGTTCTGAACAGTTTCCTTGCCCAAGTAGTGGTCAATCCGGAAAGTATCCTTTTCAGCAAACACCTGGGAAAGAATTCCTGCAAGTTGCTGCGCCGTTTCCAGATTATCGCCAAAAGGTTTTTCAATAATTACGCGGCGGAAACTATCAGTCTGATCGGTGTTTAACCCAGAACGGGCAAGTTGAGAGACAACCTTAGGGAAAGAGTCAGGCGGAATGGAAAGATAAAATGCGTGGTTTCCACCCGTACCACGAGTCTGGTCAAGTTCCGTAACAGTTTCGGCTAGTTTGTCGAATGCGCCCTCGTCATCGAAAGTACCGGAAACGAAACGTAAGCCGGCACGGAACTGTTCCCACGTATGCTCATCCCAAGGAGTACGCGCATGATTCTTAATGGAATCAAGAATGAAATCCTCGAACTGTGCAGGAGTCCAGTCACGCCGTGCAAAACCTGTCAACGCGAAAGCAGGATGCAAAAGACCGCGATTCGCTAAATCATAGAGTGCGGGAACCAGCTTTTTACGAGCTAAATCACCGGTGATACCAAAGATTACCAGCCCGCAAGGAGGCGCAATCAGGGGCATACGCCGGTCACGTGCATCATGTAGTGACGCATAACCAGATGGAGACAGCGCAAGAGTCTGTTGGGGTTTCAAAAATAGCCTCGATTACATTCAAAAGATCTTTTCTATATTCATTCTACGGAAAAACCCGCCTTATGTCTCCGTCGCAGGATGCGCCGGTAACAAGCGTTTTTCTGTGTTCTACTGCGGAAAATCAATGCCTGCCGGTAAACTAAAACCATGAGTGAAACTTCCCACGGTTGGACCGTATCTGCAAAAACCCTTGAAAGTATTAAAACCGCATACCCCAGTGAAAATGTGCTAAATCTGGGCGTAGTAGTAGAACCAGCTGGCGCACACGCTGATCACCGGGTGGCGATCCCTCTAAACATTCTCAACCGGCATGGTTTGATCGCGGGGGCTACCGGTACCGGTAAAACCCGTACGTTGCAGCTGATTGCGGAAAATCTTTCAGCATCGGGTGTACCTGTGCTGGTTACTGACGTAAAAGGGGATTTAACTGGCATCGGCGCAGCCGGACAGCCCTCAGAAAAACTTCTAACGCGCACGCAGGGGATCGGTCAGGCGTGGGAGGGTAGGGCATTCCCAATTGAAATGCTGGGGCTAGGAGAGATTCCTGCTGGGGCGCCGGCTTCTCATGTTCCAGTGCGCACTACGCTTTCTGATATTGGTCCACTTCTTTTAGCAAAGATTCTGGGTTTAAATACGACTCAGGAACAAGCCTTGCAGATTCTTTTCGCCTGGGCAGACCAGCAGGGACTGGCACTGGTAGATCTGCAGGATTTGAAAGCGGTAGTTCAGTATCTAACTGAAGAAGGCAAGGAAGAGCTAAAGAAAATTGGTGGGGTTTCTACCGCGACTGCAGGTGTGATTTTACGTGCCGCAACGGTTTTGCAAAGCCAGGGTGGTGACGATTTCTTCGGCACCCCAGCTTTCGACACAGCAGATTTATTCCGCACGGACGCTAATGGAAATGGGGTAGTTTCAGTCCTGGCGATTGATGGGATCCTGCGTCAGCCAGCCATTGTGTCTTCATTGATTATGTGGTTGTTGGCTGATTTGTTTGAGACTTTGCCCGAAGCTGGCGATTTGGATAAACCGAAGCTGGTATTTTTCTTTGATGAGGCGCATTTATTGTTTAAGAATGCTTCTCCAGCTTTCCTTGACCAAGTAGTGCAAACGGTTAAACTGATTCGGTCTAAGGGGGTGGGGATCTTCTTTATTACTCAGTCCCCGCAAGATATTCCAGCGGAGGTGCTGGGACAGTTGGGTTCTCGGATTGTACATGGTTTGCGGGCTTATACGCCTAAGGACGTGGCTGATTTGAAAGAAACGGTTGAATCTTTCCCACTGACTGATTTGCCTTTGGATGAAGTTTTAACGACTTTAGGGACTGGCGAGGCTGTGGTTACCGTATTGAGTGAGAAAGGTGCGCCACTTCCGGTTGCCCCAACTAGGTTATTCGCGCCACGTGGGATTATGGGACCACTTCCGGAGGGCGGTCCAGCAACTGTCCTTGGGGCGAGCGTTTTGCTACCGAAATATCAGACCGAAGTTGATCCGTTCTCAGCGTTTGAGAAGCTAACGCAGGCTCCGGTTGCTGCTGTGGAGGCCCCTGATTCTCAGAGTGCTTATCCACCGCCGGGTTCAGCGCAGCTTCCGTATCCGCAGCCTAGCGACTACGCACAGTACCCTGGGTATCCCGGAGGCACTGGTTATCCAGGGGGCACCGGATACCCGGGTGGTACCGGTTACCCAGGAGGTACAGGCTATCAGACGTCTGAGCCTTCCTGGGATCAACTTGGTTTTCCTACTGAACCAAAAAAGTCTAAACGACAGCCTAAGCCTGAACCTACCCTTGCAGATGAAATGCTGGACTTTGGGGCAGGCATGCTGAAATCTACGATGAGGTCTTTGGGAACTCAACTAGGTAGAGAAATTTCGCGAACCCTGTTCGGTACCCGACGCCGTCGTTAAAAATTAGTTAGTTAATATGGTTGTTCCCCCGCTAAAGGCTAGCGGGGGAACAACCATATATACGTTAATAACTAACTGAGTGGAATCAGTGAGCTAAAACTTCCTTAGCAGTAGCAACTAGATTCTCAGTAGTGATACCGAAGTGGCCAAACAGCTGATCAGGTGAACCAACTGCACCGAAAGACTCAATAGAAACAGCCTTGCCTTCGCCACCCAAGTACTTTAGCCATGGCATTGATAAACCAGCTTCGATGGAGACACGCTTAGTTACTGCTACTGGCAGTACAGACTCACGGTACTCAGCGTCCTGAGCATCAAACCATTCCATACATGGCATGGAAACTACACGCACCTTAACGCCCTCGGAAGAAAGAATCTCGGAAGCTTCCAAAGCGAACTGAACTTCGGAACCGGACGCCATGAGAATAATGTCAGCAGTACCTTCACAATCACGCAGAACATAACCGCCCCGAGCCAAACCAGATGCTGGCGCAAGTTCACCTGCAGGAACAACTTCAGCCTGGCAACGAACTGGGTTAGGAACATTCTGGCGGGTGAGAATCAACGCTACAGGATGCTGGTTAAGCAAAGTCTGCTTCCAAGCTTCAGCCGTTTCAGCAGCATCTGCTGGGCGAACCATCGCAAGGTTCGGAATCGCACGGTAAGAAGTGAGATGTTCAACTGGCTGGTGAGTAGGACCATCTTCGCCAACCCCAATGGAGTCGTGAGTCCATACGTAGGTAACTGGCAAATCCATCAGCGCCGCCAGACGTACCGCACCACGCATGTAGTCAGAGAATACGAAGAAAGTAGCACCATAAATGCGAGTGAAGCCTTCCAACGCAATACCATTCATAATCGCGCCCATTGCGTGTTCACGCACACCGAAGTGCAGGTTACGACCATAAGGGGAGGCTTCAAAGACCTTGGAAGCACGTGCCGCTGGGATGAATGACTTTTCGCCCTTAAGTAAAGTGTTGTTGGATCCGGCTAGGTCTGCAGAACCGCCCCACAACTCTGGCATTAGCGGTGCAAGAGCATTCAGCACGGTGCCGGAAGCCGCACGCGTAGCAATCGACTTACCTTCTTCAAATACTGGCAGAGCTTCTTCCCAGCCAGCAGGCAGTTCTTTAGCAAAAAGGCGTTCAAAGAGTGCGAACTCAGCTGGGTGAGCTTCCTGCCAGGCGACGAAACGCTCATCCCATTCGGAACGCAAAGCTTCACCGCGAGCAGCAACATTTGCTCGAGCATGCGCAACCGCTTCTAAATCAACGTTGAAAAGCCCCTCGGTTGATACACCCAGGGCTTCTTTCAGCCCAGTTAGTGCTTCGTTACCCAAAACTGCACCGTGGATGCCACCAGTGTTTTGCTTCTTAGGGGTTGGCCAACCGATAATAGTACGCAGAGCGATTAGGGATGGGCGACCAGTTTCAGCCTTCGCATTTTCAATTGCAGCGTCCAGAGCATGAACGTCCTCGTTGTATTCGGAGCCGTTGAGCCAGTCGACGCGCTGAGTGTGCCACCCGTAGGCTGCAAAACGTGCCAGCACGTCTTCAGAGAACGTGATGTTAGTGTCGTCTTCAATGGAGATGTGGTTATCGTCCCAGATGACGATGAGGTTACCGAGTTCTTGTGAACCAGCCAGAGAACAGGCTTCCGCAGTCATGCCTTCTTGCATACAGCCGTCGCCGGCGAGGACGTAGACATTATGGTCGAATGGGGAAGTGCCGGCTGATGCGTCAGCATCGAACATGCCACGTTGACGGCGAGCAGCCATTGCCATGCCGACTGCAGAGGAAATACCAGAACCCAGTGGGCCGGTGGTGATTTCAACGAAGTCAGTGTGTCCGTACTCTGGGTGACCTGGGGTGAGGGAGCCGAATGTACGGAACTGCTTGAGATCATCAAGTTCCAGGCCTGCACCGGCAAGGTAAAGCGATACGTACTGGGTGATGGAAGAGTGCCCTGCGGAAAGTACGAAGCGGTCGCGCCCCACCCAGGTTGGGTCCTGCGGATCAAGTTTCAAGTGACGTTGGAAGAGTAAATATGCGGCTGGTGCGAGTGAGATGGCGGCACCCGGGTGACCTGAACCCGCGTTTTCTACGGCGTCGGCTGCAAGTACTTTTGCAGTTACGACTGCGCGAGTGTCTAAGTCATTCCAAGTCAAAGTCATTTTGATTCAAACCCCTAAATCGAAAAAAGCCTTACACTACATAATATGTCGAAATATAGGGCGAATGGAACTTCATCGGATGTGTTGAATGGTTTCTTGGACTATCTCACGGTGGAAAAAGGGGCTTCTGCACATACTGTGGCGGGTTATCGGCGTGATTTGGAGCGTTTTCTTGTTGAGCGGGGGATTGCTGATACTCCACTTGCGCAGGTTGATACCGTTGCGATTGACGCTCATTTAACGCAACTTTCTTTAGGTTTTGCGGGTAAACCGGGGTTGTCCGCGGCTTCGATTGCGCGGGCGCGGGCGTCTATTCGGGCTTTATTTCGTTATGCGGTTTCTGAAGATATATTAAGTGCAGATCCGGCAGCCGAAGTACAGCAGAAGAAACTGGGTAAGCACCTGCCTAAGGCTATTTCTTTGGAAGAGATTGCTGCGATGTTGGAGGTGGCTGGTCAGCGTCCGGGGCCAGTGGGGTTACGCGATGTGGCGTTGATTGAACTACTGTATGGCACTGGGGCACGTATCACGGAGGTTATGAATTTAAGCCCGGATGACTTGTATTTGGCAGGGGAGTTTCCGCATGTGAAGTTATTTGGAAAGGGGCGTAAAGAACGTTTGGTTCCTTTAGGAAGTTTTGCAGTTCAGGCGTTGGAGGATTATTTGCTGTTAGGTCGCCCGTTACTTTTAGGGAAAGCAAAGACGCGGGTGGCGGGGCATCCGTTGTTTTTAAATAAACGGGGCTTGTCGTTGAGCCGGCAGAGTGCGTGGGAGATTATTTCTCAGACGGCGGTGGCAGCCGGGTGCGTGAGCGAGGTTTCGCCACACTCGTTGCGGCATTCTTTCGCAACGCATTTGCTGGAGGGCGGTGCGTCGATTCGTGACGTGCAGGAACTGTTAGGTCATGCGTCTGTTACGACTACACAGATTTATACAAAGGTATCAATGAATACGCTCCGTGAAGTCCATGCCCTTACTCATCCTCGTGCTAACCTATGAGTGTGAGTGACGTACAGTTAGATTTAATGCCAGTGCCACCTAAGGGTGGTCGTGATGATCAATTTCCAGTTCCACAGCCTTTGGAAACCCATGGTCCAGCACGCATTATTGCTATGTGTAACCAGAAGGGTGGTGTGGGTAAAACTACCACTACTATTAATCTGGCTGCTTCTCTAGCTGAATACGGTCGTAAAGTTCTGATTATTGACTTTGACCCGCAGGGTGCTGCGTCTGCTGGTTTGGGTGTGAACACTCAGGAGCTAGATTTAACGATTTATAATCTGTTGCTGTCATCTAAGGTTGATGTACACGATGCGATTGTGGAGACCCAGGTTCCTAACCTGCATATTATTCCTGCAAATATTGATCTTTCTGCGGCGGAAGTGCAGCTTGTGAATGAGGTAGCACGTGAGCAGGCTTTAACTCGCGTGTTGCGTCCAATTTTGGATGATTATGACGTTATTTTCGTTGATTGCCAGCCATCTTTGGGGTTGTTGACAGTTAATGCATTAACGGCTGCTCATGGTGTGATGATTCCCCTGGAAGCTGAATACTTTGCTCTGCGTGGTGTAGCGCTTTTGGTAGACACCATTGATATGGTTGCAGATCGCTTGAACCCGCGTTTGAAGATTGATGGTATTTTGGCAACCATGGTTGACACTCGTACACTGCATTCACGGGAAGTCTTGGAACGTCTGTACCAGGCTTTTGGCGAGAAGGTTTATGACACGCAGATTCGTCGTACGGTTAAGTTCCCTGATGCTTCTGTTGCGACTGAACCAATTACAACTTATGCTCCAACCCACGCTGGCGCAGAGGCTTACCGTCGTTTGGCTCGTGAAGTGATTGCCCGTGGCGACGCTGCATAATTCCTAAGTTTTTGCGTGCGAATTTAGATTCCCGCGTTTCCTCTGCGTGCGAATCGTAACTCGCGCGATATTTAAAATATTCTTTGCATAAAGTTTTGGGCTCCCGCGGTAGTAAACGCGGGAGCCCAAAAGCAGTTATTTTGGAGTTTACTTCTGCTGAGACTTTTCGCAAAGCATAGCTTTATCAGCGTCGGTCATTGCATCGGTTTCAGACTTCAGCTTAGTAGCAACATCTGCGCCGCAGAACATAGCGATGTCATTTTCAATGTGAGTAGTAGAGGTTCCCAGTTCGGGGTAGCAGGCATTACCCGCAACTACGCGGTCAAAACGAACCTTAGCTTCTTCACAGCGCACTGGATCAAGCTGAGCGCTTGCACCTAAGAACTTAGTTGCAGCAAAAATACCGCCAACAATAAGAACAGCTACAACAGCTAAAACAGCAATAACCTTGCCAAAAGGCTTTTGAGTATTTTCAGTATTCATAAACCCTAATTATATGCCTCTTTATGATAGAAGCAGAAAAACTATATGATTTCCTAGCTCCTCTACTGTGACGCACTCAGCTTAACAAAACCGCCATAAAACATAGAAAAACGCTAGCATCTCCCGTATTCTTAAAGAGATCAAGATATTGACGGGAGGTCAACATGCAGCATTTCCTGGCAAACCAAGTAAAAGCCAGTCTTAACCCACGCGGGTTTCACTTTGAAGAATCGATGCAACATTCCGATTCAGCAAACAATGCGCATTACACACCTCAGCAAGAGGCGAATTAAAAGTAATTCCGCCTAACGAAAAGAAACGAAAATTCGCCCTCGAAAAATAGAAGGAAAAGAATGCGAAACGATCCACACGTAGAAGACGGCGTACGCCTCCAAAAAGTAATCTCCCAAGCAGGAGTCGCATCCCGCCGCCACGCTGAAAAACTCATCATTTCCGGCCGCGTAAAAGTTGATGGCAATATCGTGCGCACCCTCGGAATCCGCGTAGACCCAAGCGTGCAAACCATCCACGTAGACGGCAACCAAATCATGCTGGACACCAAGTCCCTCACCATCGCTCTTAACAAGCCAGCTGGTGTAGTTTCCACCATGGATGACCCAGACGGTCGTCCTTGCCTCGCAGAATTCGTAGAACAGTACAACCAACGCCTCTACCACGTCGGACGCTTGGATACCGACACCGCCGGTCTGATTCTGCTCACCAACGACGGGGAACTCTCACACCGCCTCATGCACCCATCATGGGAAGTACCTAAAACCTATGTAGCAACCGTACACGGTGAAGTACCTCGCGGGTTGGGACGTAAACTAGCCCGAGGCATCACCCTTGAAGACGGTCCAGTAAAGGTAGAAGACTTCCAAATCACCGACCACTACGGTGAAATGACCCTCGTACAGCTAACCCTGCACGAAGGTCGTAACCGCATTGTGCGTCGTATCATGGACCACGTCGGTTTCCCAGTTATCGAACTAGTTCGTACCCAGTTCGGACCAGTCCACATTGGACGCCTACACTCCGGCGTAACCCGTCGTATCGAAGGTCCAGTACTGCAGGAACTCTACCGTGCGGTAAACCTGTAACAGTTAATAACTAGCTAAGTTGAGGAAAAAATGAGCTACCAAGAACACCTACCAAAACTAAAGCAGCTGTTAGCTGAAAACGGTCTTTCAGTTGCCATTGACGGCCCATCTGGATCCGGAAAGTCCACCATCTCACGTCGCCTAGCAGACGAACTCGGTATTGGCTACCTAGATACCGGCGCAATGTACCGCGCGCTCACCTGGTACTGCCTAGATCAAGGCCTTCCAGTAGATGACTACGACGCTGCTGCTGGTGCAGCAGACTCATTCCCACTACTCATGGGCAACGATCCGCAAGACACGCGCGTTTACGTAGGTTCAACCGACGTTACCGATGCTATCCGCACCACTGAAATCTCAGAAAACGTCTCTGCAATTGCTACTAACTTAGCGGTACGTGACACCATGCGTCGCCTACAGCGCGAGATTATCGAAAAAGCAGTGCGTGCAGGTTCCGGCATGGTTGCAGAAGGACGCGATATCACAACCGTAGTCGCACCAGACGCTGACCTGCGGATTCTGCTCACCGCATCTTCAGATGCGCGTTTAGCACGTCGCGCAGCCCAGCTAAATGAAGAAGTTACTGCAGAAGCCATCGAAGCAACCAAAGCTCAGGTTCTTGACCGCGATGCCAAAGACTCTACGGTTGTAAACTTCACTACCGCAGCAGATGGGGTAGTACTTCTTGATACTTCCGTACAAACTGTGGAAGAAACCATGGAGATTGTATTCCAGCTGGTTGCAACCACACTGTATCGTAAGGAAGCTGAAGCTGAGGAAGCCGACGCACGCACCCGGACAATGCGCAATGCCTTGGCTGATTACGACCTGACCGATGAAGACGAAGCCTTACTGTCTGGTGACTATGAAGACTACTTTGATGAAGAAGACCAGGCTGGTTTGCCAGTTCTGGCAATCATCGGTCGTCCCAACGTGGGTAAGTCCACGCTGGTAAACCGTATTTTGGAACGCCGCGCTGCGGTGGTACAGGATACGCCTGGGGTAACTCGTGACCGCGTTTCCTACCCAGCTCAATGGGCAGGGCGTGACTTCACCCTGGTTGACACTGGTGGCTGGGAAATGGATGTTAAGGGCTTGGATAAGTCCGTTGCTGATCAGGCAGAAATCGCTATCGAAATGGCTGACGCAGTTATTTTCGTAGTAGATGCAACTGTTGGTGCCACCCATACCGACGAACAATTAGTCCGCGTGCTACGCCGCTCTAACAAGCCAATCCTCCTGGCCGCCAATAAAGTTGACTCTGCCAACCAGGAAGCTGATGCAGCGTACCTATGGTCGCTGGGCTTAGGAGAACCTTTCCCAGTTTCCGCATTGCACGGTCGTGGTGCCGGTGACCTCCTGGATAAAGCAATGGAAATTCTGCCTTTAGAATCATCTGTTGCTCAGTCCATGCCGAAAGACGGACCACGTCGTATCGCGCTGATTGGTCGTCCAAACGTAGGTAAGTCATCTTTGCTTAACCAACTCGCGGGTTCTGACCGCGTGGTAGTTAACGACCTGGCGGGCACCACGCGTGATCCAGTCGATGAACTTATTGAAATTGATGGCCGTCCCTGGTGGTTTGTTGATACCGCGGGCGTACGCCGTAAGATGCATCGCACCACCGGTGCTGACTACTATGCGTCTATTCGTACTCAGGCTGCCTTGGAAAAGGCTGAGCTGGCACTGGTACTGCTTGACGCTTCTGAAAAAATGACCGAACAGGACGTGCGTGTGGTGCAGGCAGCGATTGATGCGGGCCGCGCTGTAGTGATTATTAACAACAAGTGGGATTTAGTTGATGAAGACCGCCGTGAACAGCTGAAGTTTGAACATGAGCGTGAACTAAAACAGATTCAGTGGGCGTCTCGCATCAATCTTTCTGCTAAGACTGGTTGGCATACTAACCGTATTGTCCGAGCGATGGATGAAGCCTTAGCAGGGTGGGAAACTCGTATTTCCACTGGTCGTTTGAACTCTTTCCTGGGAGAACTGGTAGCAGCTAAGCCTCACCCAGTACGCGGTGGTAAGCAGCCTCGTATCCTGTTTGCTACGCAGGCTTCTACTAAACCACCACGCTTCGTTATCTTCACTACTGGATTCCTTGACCCTGCATACCGTCGTTTTATTGAACGTCGTCTGCGTGAAGACTTTGGTTTCCACGGCACGCCAATCCAGATTAGCGTGCGCGTTCGTGAAAAGCGTCGCAAGTAGTACCTGAAACGGGATAAACTTAAAGACGTAGCATAAAAACTTACTATTGGATTTAAGGAGAGCTTAATGGCTATTCCAAAAGTGCTTCTCTACTACGCTTTCGCACCGATTCCTGATCCAGAAGCAATCCGCCTCTGGCAGCGTGATTTGTGTGAGAGCCTGGGACTGCGCGGTCGTATCCTCGTTTCCAAGCACGGTTTGAATGGTACTGTTGGTGGCGACTTGGACGCTGTTAAGATGTACCGCAAGAAGACCCGTGAATACCCAGCATTCCGCGACATTGATTTCAAGTGGAGTGAAGGTACTGGTCTGGACGAAAACGGTATGAGCCTGGACTTCCCACGCCTTTCCGTGAAAGTACGTGACGAGATCGTGTCTTTCGGAGCCCCTGACGACGTAACCGTTGACGAAAACGGTGTGGTTGATGGTGGCGTCCATTTGAAGCCAGCTGAACTACATAAGTTGCTGGAGGAAAAGGGTGATGAAGTAGTATTCTTCGACGGCCGTAACGCATGGGAAGCTCGTATCGGTCGTTTCAAGAATGCGATTATCCCAGACGTTACTACTAGCCACGATTTCATTCGCGAAATTGAGTCCGGCAAGTACGATGAAATTAAAGATAAGCCAGTAGTAACCTACTGTACCGGTGGTATTCGCTGTGAGTTGCTTTCTGCCATGATGAAGAAGCGTGGCTTTAAGGATATTTACCAGATTGATGGTGGTATCGTCCGTTACGGTGAAGCATTTGGCAATGACGGTTACTGGGAAGGCTCCCTGGCTATTTTCGACGGTCGCGAAGTAATGGATTTTGCTCCTGGTGCGAAGGTACTTTCCACTTGTGACGGTTGTGGCGCTCCAACTAACCTGTTGGCGAACTGCACTGATCCGGCTTGTCGTAAGCGCCTGCTGTGCTGCGAAAACTGCGAGTCAGTAAGCTGTGCAGAGCACGCGAAAGTGGATGCGTAAGCTTTAGCGCATTAATTTTCCGAGGGCGGTGTTAGCATCTAAAAGTGCCGGCACCGCCCTCAGAGTTTGTGTGGAATAAGGCGCAAGCTACGTTTATAGATATGAAAAGCTGGTTTCTTATCGGATTAAACGTCTGCACGCGGGCCGCGACGGCGACGCCACGGACGAGCTGGTCCCAAAGCATGGCGACGATGTGAAACCGCTGCCAGAACACCATCCACCGCCATAATGGCAACAGCAGTCCAGATGCCAATGTAAGTTGGCCACTGCTCAGGCGCAATCCGTTCTCCAAGCAGTACCGCAACCGACGTAACTAAAGCAGGTTCAAGGTAGGAAAGCAGACCGAAAACAACATAAGACAATAATTTAGCAGCCAATACGTAGGTTACTAAGCCAATAATTGAAAGCACACCTAAAGTTAGCAACAGGGTAGTGGTCTGCACTGAATGAAGCGCATTAGACAATCCGCCCTCAGCAAATGCGTAATAAAGCGCAAACGGAATCGCGAAAACTAGCTCCCAGGTGAGTGCTCCCACACCATCAGTTTTCGTTACTCGACGTAGCACGAAGTAAGCTGGGTATCCCACGGCAATGAAAAGAACTACCCAGCCGACTGCACCCGTGCGATAAGCTTCAAACGCAACTGCTGAAAGAGCCACGATGGTAGAAACCCAGGCCAGGGGACTCATTGACTCATTAAACATAAAGCGGCCAATAAGTACCATTACTAGGGGAAGTAAGAAGTAGCCAAGAGACACTTGCAGGGTATAACCGTGCTGCGGTGCCCAACCGAAGAGCCACATCTGCGCAGCCAACATCGGAGCTGTAAAGAGATAAACCAAAAGTAGTTTGGGATTAGCTTTGAACCTACGGAACTCGTCAGTGAACCAGTAGAAGCGTTTCGCAACTAGCATTGCTAAGAGGATACCGGGAACTGACATGAGAATCCGCCATCCCCAGATCTGGATGCCGTTTAGGGGAGCCAGCAGGGCAGCGACCAACGCGAATACGGCGAAGGTGAGGGATGAGAGGATTGAGACGCTGAGCCCACGACGGTTCAAGAGATTACCTTACTGTATTCGTGAAAAAAGTCAGATTACGAAGTTCGTATCTGACTTAAATTATTTAGGCATAATCGGTCGGACTGACAGGATTTGAACCTGCGACCCCTTGACCCCCAGTCAAGTGCGCTACCAAACTGCGCCACAGCCCGGTGTTGTTAGACAACATTTTAAGTTTAGCTTAAGAAGCGGGCTTAATGCGAATCAAAAGGGGAGCTTTGTTAGTATTTAACTATGTTTAACCAGGTTTCTGAGTCGCCTCAACTATGTTCCTACTATGCTGCCCAGCAGTGCTTGTCCTGCCCACAGATTGAAGTTCCCTACGAGCAGCAGGTGGCTGAGAAAACCGCACGAGTTAAATCCTTACTACCTATGATTGCAGAAGATGCCTGGTTACCTACGCAAGAATCAGCTTCTGTTGGGTTCCGTAATAAAGCAAAAATGGTGGTCACAGGATCCGCCGCTAACGCGATGCTAGGAATCCTGGGGAGTGACTACGCGGGGCAGGATTTAACTGAGTGTCCGCTTTACTCCCAGCATATGCGTGACTTCTTGAAGACTTTTCAACGTTGGATTAGGGAGCTGGGAATTAGCCCGTATTCAGTGAAGGAACGTAGGGGAGAGCTTAAATATATTCTGGTAACGGAATCTCCTGACGGGCAGTTTTTAGTACGTTGGGTACTACGCTCTCACAGGTGGGTATCGCGCCTGCGTAATTTCGTTTCCGTAATGCAGGAAGAATTTCCTGAAATTGCTGTGGTGAGTGCGAATATTTTAGCTGAACATGTCGCACTAACCGAGGGACCGGAGGAAATCTCGCTTTACGGTGATTACTTACCTTTCCAATTGGGACGTGTAAAGTTACAGCTGTTGCCACGTTCCTTCTTCCAGACGAATACTTTTATTGCGCATGCTATGTATCAGCAGGCGCAGCGTTGGGCAATTGCTTTGAAACCTGACCGCGCAGTGGATTTATTCTGTGGCGTCGGTGGTTTTGCATTATTTTTAGCTGCTACTTGCCGCGCGGTAACGGGGGTGGAGCTTTCCGCACCGGCGATTGCAGCAGCCAAGCGGGGGGCGGTTGCTTCTGGTTTGGAAAACGTGGATTTTTACGCTGCGGACGCAACGAGTTTTTCTATTTCCGAGGGCGGTCTGCAGCTTACACGCCGTGACATGATTGTCGTAAATCCACCACGTCGCGGGATCGGTGTCGAGCTTGCTAACTGGATTAACGAGTCGCAAGCGCGAGTCATCATTTATTCATCCTGTAACCCGGTATCTCTGGCTAAGGATATGGAACTGTTGGGAAGCTATAAGGCTACGCGTGCGCGCGTTTTTGATATGTTCCCCGGCACAGACCATGCTGAAGTAATGGTTTTATTGGTTAAAGAGCCGCAGGGGAATGCTGAGAGGAAAACTGTTTAATGACGGAGTTTAGTTCACTTTTCGTAGTCTCAGTGATTTCTGTTTTAGCACCACTGTTGGCTTATGTAATTCCTAAACGAATCATTCCGGAAACCGTCCTGCTAGTCGTAATGGGGATGTTGGCAGGACCCTACGTACTGGGATTCATCGAACTATCTGATTCAATCAAGTTGCTTACGGAATTGGGATTGGCTTTCTTATTCCTACTTGCCGGATACGAGATTGAAGTAAAAGAGCTTAAAGGTAAGCGTGGTAAAGCTGCCTTAATCGGCTGGCTAGCAACCTTTGCTATCGCTTTTACTATGGCTCTTATCATTCCGAATACGAGTGGTTACATCGAACAGTTTGCCCTCGCTATTGCTTTCTCAGCAACCGCTTTAGGTACGCTCATTCCAATCCTGAAAGAACGAGGATTAATCAAAACCAACGTTGGGCTTGACGTTCTGGCGCATGGAACCTTTGGTGAACTTGGACCAATCCTCGCTATGGCATTGCTTCTCTCTGTCCGCTCGCCATGGGAGACTGTGCTGATTCTTGCTCTCTTTTTTGCGGTATCAATCGTGATGGCGATTATTCCGGTGAAAGCACGCGCAGCTGGTTCAAAACTCGTTGAATTAATTCACTTAAAGTCGGAAACCACTGCGCAAACCACGGTGCGCGTCACCGTAATGGTAATGGTTAGCCTCGTTCTCTTAGCCTATGTCTTTGACCTCGACGTTGTCTTAGGGGCCTTCGCGGCAGGCTTCATTATTCGGATCGCCAACCCAGCTGGCCGTGAAGAACTTGAACAAAAGCTTGATGGTTTAGCTTTCGGTTTCCTCATTCCACTGTTCTTCATCACTTCCGGGGCTTCTATTAATGTTGGTGCAGTCCTGGAAGCCCCATTTGCGCTTATCCTCGTTGTCTTCGGTCTTTTGGCAGCTCGTGCCGTGCCAGTTTACTTCTCTACCTACTTCACCGAAGACGCAGAGAGCTACACTTCCCGAGATCGTCTTACTGTCGCCCTGTATTCCACCACATCGCTACCGATAATCGTGGCAGTTACACACGTGGCAACGGAAACTGGCACTATGGGGCCACGAGTAGCTTCAATCCTGATTGCCGGAGGAGCGCTTTCTGTACTATTAATGCCTTTGCTTGCCTCTATCTCATATAAGGCAGCAGATGCACATCCAATCGATCGCATGTCAGAGCGACTGCGTCGCTTCCGCTCCAGCCGACCAGTACAAAACACCAACGCTGCAAAACGCAAAATCCGTAAACGCTAACCTCATGCCTAGGCAGAACCAAGTAGAAATCTTATAAACTTAGAACCATGCAGACCATCACTAAAGTTGAAGCACTTGCACGTGCAGCCGCAGTAAAACTCGACACCATTGACGTTGCCCTAGACTTAAGCGGAGCGCCGCAGCTAGAGAATCTCACCTTCCCCAGCCACACTACGCTTCGTTTTGAAACTAACAGTTCGGAAACGTTCATCGATCTGATTGCACAAACCGTAGCCTCCGTTAAAGTAAATGGCACTCCAGCTGTATTTGAGTACAACGGTGCTCGCGTAAATCTTCAAGAACTTCCGGTAAATCAACCATTAGAAGTTGAAATCATCGCTGATTGCAACTACTCAACTACCGGTGAAGGACTCCACCGCTACTTCGATCCAGAAGACGGTAACACCTACCTCTACACTCACTTTGAACCCACCGACGCTCGCCGCGTATTTGCCTGCTTTGATCAGCCCGGAATGAAAGCAAAATGGCAGTTCAGCGTTGTTGCACCAGAAGCATGGGTAGTGCTTTCTAATGCACCTCAAGAATGCACAGCCGCCCTCGAAAATGGAAATAAACTCGTCCACTTCCAACGCACCCTGCCACTGTCTAGCTACATTGCCGCCGTAATCGCCGGAGAATACGCAGAATTCAACGACGGAAACTGGCAGGGCAGTGCTGGTGACGGAAAAGAAGCTGATATTCAACTACGCCTTTTCTGCCGCCAAAGCCTGGCAAAATACTTTGATACTGACGACGTATTCAAACAAACTCGCGCAGGATTCGACTTCTTCCACGCAAACTACGGCTTTACCTACCCATGGGGAAAATACGACCAGATTTACGTGCCCGAATACAATATCGGTGCCATGGAAAACCCCGGATGTGTCACCTTCAATGAAAACTTCATTAGCCGTGATATCCCCTCCACCGCGCATAAGCAGCGTCGCGCCAACGTTATCTTCCACGAAATGTGTCACATGTGGTTCGGAGATCTGGTAACGCCAGCCTGGTGGGATGACCTCTGGCTCAAAGAATCCTTCGCAGACAACCAAGGATCCTTCGGACTAGCTGTAAACACAGAGCATAAAGGAGAATGGGCATCCTTCGCCGCCGGCCGAAAGGAATGGGCATATTTGCAAGACCAACTGCCAACCACTCACCCGATCGCAGCTGATATTCCAGATGTTGAAGCAGCAAAGCACAACTTCGACGGAATTACCTATGCAAAGGGAGCTTCAGTCTTAAAACAGTTGGTAGCTTACGTTGGTGAAAACATATTCTTTGCTGGTGCTCGTAAATACTTCCAAAAACACGCATTCGAGTCAGCGTCCATGCAAGACCTACTTGATGCGCTAACTGAAGCCTTGGCAGAAAACGGCGTTACCGACCGCGATTTAGATACCTGGCAACGTACCTGGATTCATACCTCGAGCCCTTCACACCTGCGTTTAGAAAACCCCGCAGGTGAAAACAACCTGGTTCTCTCACAGCACTGCATTGACGCAACTACCGGGGAAACTGTCCTGCGTCCACACACCTTAAATCTTGGATTCTACGGTGCTACTGGGAACCTCTTGCACAAGCAATCCGTGACTTTAACCGGTGAACGAATCACCGTCGAGTACCCAACTAACCTGGCAGAAGAGAGTTCTTTCATCTTGCCAAATGATGATGACCTTACCTACGCGGTCATTGACCTAGATGAAGATGCTATTGAATACTGTTTAGCAAACCTTTCTGTACTTCCAACTTCGCTTACTCGAGCGATCGTATGGTCCGCACTCTGGGCAGCAGTCCGCAACCTGAAACTTTCCCCAACGGAATACCTCCAGGCGGTTTCAAAGCATTTGCCTAATGAGACCGAGTTCGCTGTCATTAAAGACATTTTGCGTCTCGCTAATCAGGTAATCATGTTCTACCTGCCTGCACAGGTACGAGACAGCTTCGGACTAACTTTTGCTGACGCAATGATTTCTACTATTGAAACTACTGAGAACGCTGATGTTAAGCAAGAGTGGGTAACTCAACTAATGTCCGTATTAGCTAACCTGGGGAAACTCAACTCAGCACAAGCTGAATTCCTTGACAAGGTTGCAACTAATAGCCATCCAAATATTGAAGTGGGCCCAACGCTTACCTGGCTCGCCCGCATTGCGCAAGCTGCGCATGGTTTATTAGATGCTGACCAGATTGCTGCTTTCCTTGCAGATGATCAATCTGGAGAAGCAAAGGTAGCAGCATTGAAAGCTCGTGCTGCAATCCCTAACCGCAACTCCCGCCTCAACTTGTGGGATCAGGTAGTTAATGAGGACCTACCAAATATTCAAGTCTCAGCAATCCTAGAAGGTCTTGCTATCTCCGGGTCTAAACCAGGTGTTGTTGGGCTGGCAGGGGAGTTCTTTGGAACTGTTCTAGATTACTGGCAGACACACTCAATCGGTATGGGCAACCGCTTTGTAAATGGTGGCTACCCATTACACGTCGATGCTTCTAATACAGAAAATACCGATGCGTTACTTTATATCGCGCAGAACTTCTTAGACGCATTCACTGATGCTCCAGCAGCATTACGTCGTTTAATGATCGAAAATAACGACATTCTCAAACTAGCTGTACGTATTCAACGACACTGGAACGATGGAATCCACTAATAAGGCAGATTTGCCTAAAGCGAGCGAAGCAAGCAACAACTATTCCATGGGGTTGCTTACTTCGCTACTTTACGACCCTCTAAACTACGGTTATTCCGCACAAGAGGGAGAAACACCGGCTTCAAGTAGCTATCAAAAATTCTTGGTTTTTATTCTGGCCATTGGCTTAGCGTTCATGTCTACCATTGCTGTGCGGGGACTTTTAGATACTCGTTCAGAAAAGGACTCTACTCACCAGCAATTACTGCAACAGGTTCGCTCTGAAAAAGCTCAGAATCAACGCCTTTTAGAAGAGGTAGAGAAACTTGAAGAAGAAGTGAAAACGGCTGCCACAGCAGATATTCCGCTTCCACAGGTTTCCCAAGAACTATTAGCAGCAGCTCATTTGACGCCAGTAGCGGGACCTGGCATAGTGGCAACCTTATCTGGGGGTAGTAGTGAATCCTCTGATAGCAATATTCAAGATCAAGACATTCGCGTAATAATTAATGAACTTTGGCGTTCAGGTGCTGAAGCCATTGCTATTAATGGGATTAGGGTTGGTCCGCGTACTCCTGTACGCACTGCCGGTTCTAGTGTTTTAGTAAATTTTCAACCGATTGAAGGTCCATACACGATTGAGGCTATTGGGCCTGCAAATGATTTGAACCGAGGGCTGACGCAGGGGAGTACTGGCACTTATTTCTCGGCGCTTTATTCGCAATATGGAATCAGTTTATCGGCTACTAAGAGTTCAAAGTTAAATCTTCCAGCTATGCGTGTCCCACAAATCAACACAGAGAAAATTAACGTTGTTACGGAGGAAAAGAAATGATTGCGATTTTCGGTTTAATCTTCGGTATCGTTTTAGGGTTAATTTTTGATCCAGTTGTGCCATATGCATTGCAGGCTTATCTACCTATCGCCGTAGTCGCTGCAATTGACGCTCTATTTGGTGCTGGGCGTGCTTATTTAGAAGGGAAATTTAATGATCGCGTTTTCATTGTGTCTTTCACCTGGAACGTGATTGTGGCATCGCTACTAGTATTCTTAGGCGTCCAACTGGGCGTCGGAGCTGCAATGACTACTGCAGTGGTAGTGGTTCTAGGAATTCGTATTTTCTCTAACGCAGCAGCAGTGCGCCGAAGCATTTTGGGGGCATAATGAATGAACACAAGAGCGAGGCTCCAGTACTAGTTAGCAAATTTAAAGGATTATTAACTGCAAAGTTTCGTCCTGCCCATCTGCTGGTAGCTTTTTTGTGTTTTGTATTAGGCTGGGCGATGGTTACTCAGATTAAACTGCAGCGTACAGATCCTTTAGATACACTGCAGGAGTCTGAATTGGTGGCTCTGCTTGATCAGCTTTCAGTCTCTGATTCTCAGCTACGTGAAGAGCGTGCTGCTTTAGCTGTTGAAGCTGCTAAGTTGAAGGATGAACGTTCTAAAGTGGAGGCAGCAGAGCAGGCAGTTGCGCGTGAGCGCGAAGCCGCACAGATTGCAGCGGGTGTAGTACCGGTTCAAGGACCTGGCTTAATCATTACAGTGACAGACGCACAGAATAAGGCGCGGGTACAGAATTTCATCACTGTACTGGGAGAGTTGCGGAATTCTGGTGCTGAGGCGGTTTCTTTAAATGGGATTCGCCTTACTGCTTCAACCTATATTGAAAAGAATGGGAACGGCATTTTAGTTTCCGGTCAACCAATTTCGAGTCCGTATATTTGGAAAGTTATTGGGGACGCGGATACGATTCAGCCTGCGATGGAGATTGCTAGGGGAGCGGCCCAGCAGTTGCGTACACGTGGTGCAACTGTATCGTATGAGCGTGCTGAGTTGGTAGAGATTTTAGAAGTAGCGACAGTGAAGCCTAATGAGCATGCAACGACGATTACTGAGAAACCGCGTGGATAAAATTCTGTTTTACGTTTAGACTAGAACCTAAGGCTTAAGCTTTAACCTTAAACCGTGTAAGGAGTTACTAATGACTGAGTTGAATCTTCCTGATCCATCAGAAACAGCGATTTTTGGCGCTTTTGTAGCAACCCCAGAATCCGAGGATTTGTTGACTCCTCAGCCGCTTTCTCCAACTGATCGTGCTGCGGTTGAAGCTCTTCCAGCTGGTTCGGCATTGCTGATTGTACAGCGTGGTCCGAATTCCGGTGCTCGTTTCCTTCTCGATTCAGATCAGATTGTAGCTGGTCGTAGCCCACAAGCTGACATTTTCTTAGACGATGTGACGGTTTCTCGTAAGCACTGCGAATTCCGTGTGCATGAGGGCGGTTTCGCAGTTCGCGATTTGGGCTCCTTGAATGGTACCTATATTAATCGTGAACGCTCCGAGGGCGCTGTGTTACAAGCCGGCGATGAAGTACAAATTGGTAAGTACCGTCTGACCTACCATCCTTCTATTGTTAAGTAAGTTTCTGTTTCCTATCTCTTAATAATCTGTATTTGTCATGTCTAACGCTGTTAAAAAGGTAGAAGAGTCCGTTTCTGAGTCTGTATCTTGGCCTCAGTCAGTTTCCCATGAGCCGATTTACACTATCGGTCAGCTGATTGCTGAGGTGCAGAAAGAATTCCCTGCGCTGTCTCCTTCTAAAATGCGTTATTTGGAAGATACGGGTTTGATTACTCCTTTCCGTTTACCTTCAGGCTATCGTAAGTATTCTTTAGCTGATGTTGAGCGTGTGCGTTACATTTTGGAGATGCAGCGGGATACTTTCACTCCTCTAAAGGTTATTTTGGAAAAGCTCTCCGCTCTTGACTTAGGTCATGAAGTTGAGGCTGTAGTGCCACGCACCCGCGTGGTCGCTGAAAATGGGGTAGTAGCAACTCCAGCTAAAGCGTTTATTTCTGTACGTGAACTCTGCGATCTTACGGGTGTTTCTAAAACTGAGGTGGAAGAATTAACTCAAATTGGTTTAATTGCTCCTGATTTGGCGGGTTATTTCCCCACTCAAACCATTAGGGTAGTGCAGGCGATTTTGAAGTTGAAAGAGATGGGAATTTCCTCTCGTTTGCTTCGTCCAGTTCGCACTTCTGCTGACCGTCATGCGGATCTAATCGAGCAGATTGTGTCACAGACAAGGGCTCGGAATCGTTCAAATGATCGCGAAAAAGCTTATGCGCAGTCACGTGAGTTAGCGGTAGCAGTAACTGAGCTTTACCAAGAGTTGCTGCGAGTTACGGTTGATCGCTTGAATTCTTAATACTTTTGTTTCGTTTTAGGTAACGAAAAAGTCTCAAGTTTAACTTGAAGGTTAGGCACGCCGTGTCTATCGTTGAATAATGCCTTACAACCTCGTAAGGTTTATTTATCAACACCGTGTAAGTAACCTTCAAGGAGCAAACTAATGTCAGAAATCATGCCAACTGAGGCAAGCATGTCCCCAGGTGCTGACGTGCGTCAAGGCATGCTCTTTGGAGACCCTCTAGCAAACTTGGGTCCAGACACTGGTTACCGCGGTAAAGTAGCAGCCCAAGCCGCATCTATTAGCTACCGCCAGTTAGATTACTGGGCACGCACCGGTTTAGTTGAACCATCGATCCGCACCGCACAAGGTTCTGGTTCACAGCGCCTTTATTCATTCAAAGACATCTTGGTGCTAAAAGTAGTTAAACGCCTGCTAGATACTGGCGTATCTCTGCAACAGATTCGCGAAGCGGTAGCACATCTCAAAAACCGTGGGGTAGATGATCTATCTAGCATCACGTTAATGAGTGATGGCGCTTCAATCTACGAGTGCCGTTCACGTGATGAAATGATTGACCTGATTGAAGGTGGTCAAGGTGTATTTGGCATTGCAGTTGGTCGCGTATGGCGTGAGCTGGAAGGTACGCTAGCAGAGCTTCCAACTGAAGACCTTGAAGCTACTCAATTTGTTTTTGATGAGCTGGCAGAACGTCGTCGCGCACAACGTAGCGCTTCTTAAGCTAATTAATCCAAATAGCGTAATGGACTGTGGGGTAGTTACTGAAACTACTCCACATTCTTTTACGTCTCTAAATCTGACATAATGTACATTATCGGATAATAATATAATTTCCTGAAACGACTTTTACCTACGGTTTCAAACAAAAATACATCACTGTATCCGCCCTCGAAAATAATAACTGCAATAATAAAAACGTAAGTTAACAGTCTAAAGAAAGCAGGTCGTCATGGCAGAGCACGCGCTCCGAGGTATGCAGATTGGTTCCAAGTCACTGGAAACCGAAGAAGGAATCGTTTTTGCAGAACGCACCCAAAAACAATATCAGTGCGAAAACGGCCACGTATTCTCAATCACCATGTCTCTTGACGCGGTAGCGCCAGCAAACTGGGAATGCAAATGTGGTGCCGAAGCCGAATTCCTAGGTACCGCAGAACCTGAAGAAGACAAGGTTATTAAACCAGTCCGCACCCACTGGGATATGTTGATTGAACGACGCACCCCTGAAGAGCTGGAAGAACTTCTGCAAGAACAATTAGAAACCCTGCGACGCGGCGAATTGCGTGACGGTATCGCCTACCAGCGCTAAAAACCTAAAAACTCATATGCGAACTCGTACTCGCATATGAGTTTTTTAATTTCACACCTCAAAAATCAAGCTAGATTTCGTCGCTGTGCTAGAAATCTTGTGAAAGCAACCAACAAAACTAAACCCACGAAACCCAGCGTTAAGCTATGTAACAATGCTCCATGCCTTGCTGTAAAAGTTATATTCGTACGGAGCTCAAGTTCAGAAACCGCGAAATCCGCAGTGAAAAGTTCAGTTTGCGCCACCACTTCCCCGTTGCGTGTTACCATGGCGGAAACTCCGTTAGTAGAGATTTGTAAAGCACTACGATCAAACTCGAGTGCGCGCAAACGAACCATCTGAAGCTGTTGTAAAGACTGCGCCGAATGACCAAAACTCGAGTTATTAGTAGGCACAGCTAAGAGCTTTGCCCCATCCAAAACCGGCTCCCGGAAAACACTCTGAAACGCAGCTTCAAAACAAATGCCCGGAGCCAGCAACACCTTTTCATCATTAGATAAAGGCGCTTCCAATAGCGCCGGCTCAGAACCCGCAACAACCTCACCCGCATTAGCACCCAACAGGGAATTAAACGGCCAAAAATCGATGCTTCGCGGAAAAAACTCACCGAAAGGTACAGGATGTTGTTTGGAATAACTATTCCCCAACCTACCAGTGTGAACCCAAACCATCACTTGGTTTTCTAAACCGCGTGGAGTCTGAGAAATCTGACCCGCAATGATAGGAATCTGCTGACTCCGCGCTAAGTTACTAACAGCTTGCCTGGTTTTAAAATCAGTAAACGGATCTAAATCTAGAGCATTCTCACCCCAGAAAATGACCTGCGGTTTAGTAACTTTGCCTGCCCTGACCGCATCTAAAAGTTCCCTGGTTTTAACCACGTGATTATTTAATACCCTACGTGACTGCGCGAAGGTTTCTTTGACAGGTTCCTCAACATTTCCCTGCACTAAAGCAACAGTCAAAAGTTCGTTACTTGGCGCAGAAATAGGTAGAAAAAAGCCACTGTGACAAACTAAAGTAGCAGCTAAAACCAGCGCGAAACCCACACTAAAACGCTTTCTAGCAACCGCAGTTAGTGCTTTATATACCAATAAAGCACTAAAACAGGCTATGAAACCGATTGCCACTTCCCCACCAAAAGGCGCCCAAAAACGCAGCGGTGAATCAACAAGCGGATAAGCAATAAACCCCCAAGGCAGACCCCCAAAAGGAATACTTCCACGAAGTTGTTCCAGACCTACCCACAGCAGGCTCACTAATGCAGCATTAAAGAAAAAACGGAAACGCTCTATCTTTAGCAATCCCACAGAAAGAGCGCTAAAAACCGCCCAAAATAAAGCTTCTACTGCGGATAACAGTGCCCACATAAAATAGGAATCCGTGGAATAAACCAGCCAGTGCATATGCGCAGAAAAGAAAACCAGCCCAGATAAAAAGCCGAATCTAAAACCAGCATCTGCATTAACAGAGTTTAAAACTGCAAACCACAGTGCCAAACCTAAAAATAGGCCCGGCCAAAACCCAACCGGTGGAAACGCCACCCAGATTAACAAGCCAACAAAAACAGCCTTAATCCAGGTGAAAATTTCAAGCACTCTCAGCTAAAGAAACAACCGAGCGACGAATCGCATCCGCTGCATCACGCGCAGTCCACGCCAAATTCGAGTTACGGGTAGCCACACTAATCTGCATCAAAAGATCAATCGTCTGCTTACACCAGCGAACCCAGTCACCGGCCTCTAAATCAGCAGAACTAACTGCAGATGCTAAAGAATCGCCCTTAACCCACCAATACATGGCGTTCACTAAACCAGTTTCCAAAGGCATCGAAGTAGTAGCCTGATGAGCAGATTCAGCACGATTAATATCAAGCATAATACGAGCGGTAGCATTCAAAGCTTGCCCAACCGGTCCATGCGCGCCCTCGGGAATCTCCGGATCCGGAGCATGATCTTTACGCGGTTCGAAAACACACGCACTGACCACAGACGCCAACTGCGCCTCATCCAAATCATCCCAAATGCCAGCCTCTAAACTCAAAGCCACCACCAGGTCACGCTCACCATAAATCGCACGCAACGTATGACCAGCGTCAGTTAAGTCGCTCGCATGCAAACAGCCAAGCTGTTCCAAAACCAGCACAATCTTATCGAAACGCTTCGCCACAGAAGAAGTCTGTTCCTCAACCTGCGATGCCAACTTCTCAAACTCGCGGCGCGCACGCATCCACTGCACAGCATTACGAGCATGCTGATCACGATCAACACAACCATGCACAGGATGGGAACGTACCAGATCCTCAAGCTCAGTAATGCGCAACAACTCATCAGACCGCGCCTGAGACTTAAGGCGACGCGGCTTACCTAAACGTCCCTTAGAACGCTGGATACCGACCTCAGTACCAATCTCTGCCTGGAATCGGCGAACATTACGCAAATACTCTTTACGCAAACGCATTGAGCCGACAATCGAAAAACCATGTGGGAAATGCGCCGATGAAACCATCTGCATTCGCCCATCAGCAAACACAACCTGAAGCTGAGGATTCTTCTCCCCCGGACGTGCTGGCTTAGTCACTACTCCATCCCCACCGCGACGACGGCCCGCGACAGAAATAACGTCGCCTGGTTGCAAAGAGCGTAGAAGCTTCTCAACCTCGTGACCAAGCTGTAAAGACTTGCGTTTAGACGACTGCTTTTGCAGGAAAGTTAGCTCTTCACGAGCGGCGAAATACTCCAGAGCATCTCCCAGGTGGCATGAGACACTTGGAGCAAGTTTATCCATTTGTTGCTGTGCGCGCTTCGCATCAACAGCCAAACCAACAACTTTACGGTCAGCTTGGAACTGAGCAAAACACTCATCCATAACTTCACGGGCCGAAGCCAAATCTCCCGTAGAAGCCAAGTTCGCAACCATGTTATAAGTTGGGCGGAAAGCCGAAACCAACGGATAAGTACGCTTTGAAGCTAAAGAGGCAACTAACTCAGGTTCATGGTCATCCTGCCATACCACCAGGGCATGGCCTTCGACATCGATACCGCGGCGCCCCGCTCGCCCCGTTAGCTGTGTGTATTCACCAGCTGATAAAGGTACTTTTGCAATGCCATTCCACTTGCGTAATGCTTCTAGAACTACTGTGCGCGCAGGCATATTGATGCCTAAAGCTAAGGTTTCAGTTGCAAAAACTACTTTTACAAGCCCCAGGGTGAAAAGCTTCTCAACAACTTCTTTCATGAAAGGCAAGAGCCCCGCGTGGTGGGCTGCCACCCCAGCTTCTAACGCCATTTGCCAAGTGTTAATGCGAAGTACCGAAAGATCTTCACCTTGTAAGGCATAAAGAGCTTCATCTACGATTTTGCGAATCTGTTTACGTTCTTTCTCACTGGTGAGAGTGATTCCCGCTCCAATAATCTGTTCGACGGCATCTTCACAGGCAGAACGAGAAAAAATAAAGTAGATAGCTGGTAGCAAACGCGCGCGGTCTAGAGAAATTACCACTTCCGGACGCGTAGTTTTCCGAGGGCGTTTTTGCGTATCTCGCATGCGGCGTCCACCCGCTAAATGTCGTTCGTTCTGGCGGAAATTTCGAGAGGTTATCCCCCGCTGTTTAGAAATTGCAGTGCGCAGTTGAGGATTAATAAATTTCGTTTCATCTTCGGCGTATAAGTCGATGATGTCTCGTCCCACCATCATATGCTGGTATAGTGGCACTGGACGTTTTTCTGAAACAATGATGTCGCAGCCCGAACGTACTGAATCAATCCAGTTGCCGAACTCTTCCGCGTTAGAAACAGTTGCGGAAAGGGCGACTATTTGCACGTGTTGTGGGGCGTGGATGATTACTTCTTCCCACACGGGCCCGCGGAAACGGTCAGCTAAATAGTGGACTTCATCAAGTACGATAGCCCGTAAATCCGTCAGGTCGCGTCCTTGGTAAATCATGTTACGAGCGACTTCAGTAGTCATCACGATTAGGGGTGCGTCGCCGTTAATGGCAACGTCACCGGTAAGTAAGCCTACCTGTTCATCACCATATTTTTCGCAAAGTTCCCTGTATTTCTGGTTTGAAAGAGCTTTAATAGGGGTTGTGTAAAAGGCTCGTTGCCCACAGCTTAAAGCCATATGTAGAGCAAATTCTCCTACCATGGTTTTACCTGCACCGGTGGGGGCCGCGACCAGCACGTTATGGCCGTTTTCGACTGACTCCATACCTTGCATTTGGAAGTCGTCTAAAAAGAAATCTAGTTCGGCTGCAAATGTGGCGCGCTCAGTTTTATCGTATTTGGCGCGTTGCTTAGCTAAACGGTAGCGTTGTGCAGCAGAAAGTTCATCAGTTTCGGGGTTAAAAACTGATTCAGAGTTTTTACCGCGGTGGCGGCGACGGCGGGTCAAATAGACTCCTCTTCTTCTATCTCACGTGTATCAGAATCGTACTTTGCAAGAACAGCGTCTAACTCAGCTTCTTCTTTAGCTAAGCGTTTGTCACGGCGTTTATCGTGAAATATGGCGATTCCCACGGCAATAAAGAAAAGTAGGCAAAGGAATAACGCTTGGAATGTCATAGTCCATGGGTCTGGCAACGGATTTGCGAGGGCGGCAAAAGTAAAGGCAATAGCCACTGCCCAACGCCAGTATTTAAGGAAAGTTTCCCCACGCACAATATTCATAAAGTTTAAGGCAACCATAGCGAGAGGCACTAGGAAAGAAACCCCAAAGACTACAACCAGACGCATGTAGAAACTAAAGTAAACGCCTGCTTGCATCAATGTTACTGAAGATTCCGGAGCAAAGGACGTGAGGATCTCTACGGCATGTGGCATGATCCAAATGCCAGTAGCTGCCCCCAGTAAAAAAAGAAAAGCACCAGAAAAAGTAAAACCTAAAATATAGCGTTTTTCGTTTTTATGTAAGGCTGGTGCGACATAAGCCCAAATCTGGTAAAGCCACCAGGGAGTTCCCAGGATTAATCCAGTGAACATCGAAATGCGGAGCTTTAAGTCGAAAGCCGCTGATACCGTTTCGAAGTTAAGCTCAGCGCGTCGCCCAAGAGCGCGTAAATCAACCAGGGGTTGCGCCATGAAGTTAAAAACATATGGGTAAATAAACCAGCCTACGATGGTGAGTAGGAAGATTCCCGCCAACGCGTAGATTAATCGCTGGCGGGCTTCCCGAAGGTGATCAGCAAGTGGCATTACGCCATCTGGATCAACTGTCTTTTTAATACCCATAGATTAGTTTTACTAAAGACTCAGTTTTCTTCAGAGGTTGGTTCAACAGCTGGCTTTGGAGCAGGAACTGACTCTACCTTCATGTCGTCTTCGGTTAGTTCCTTCATTTCCTTCTTCAGAACCTTAGCGGACTTACCGACGTTCTTAGCAATTTCTGGCAGCTTAGAAGCGCCAAAGAGCAGAACCAAAACGACGATGAGAACAAAAATATGCCATGGTTTAAAAGCGCCTGCGAATAAAAGCATCGTTACTCCTAAAAAGATTTAGCCCAACATTTCCGTGTCATTTAATAGTTTAAGGCATTCCGTGCGTTTTCGCAGATAAGAGATCATACATCTCAATAAGTGACTGTGCTTTAGTGCGGGTTGTGCGCACAATCCCTGAATTATTAACATCATGCAACAAATCTGCATACAGCAGTAGTTGGGTCTCTAACCAGCTTTCGTCATAGATTCTTAAAGTTAAGGTTGCGCTGTCTTCGAGCTCCTGTAAATCCACGGCAGCATCTTTTAAATCTTCCGGTACTTGTTCAAGCTGCACTGTCACGCGAGGGTTACGCGTACGTTTTTGCGCCATCTGGGGAATTTCAACCGGGTCACCTGGTTGAAGTCGAAGAATTCTATCAACGCGGAAGTGACGTAGTTCCCCTGCCTTTAAACAATAGGCTTTAACTAAAAGATGTTTGCCAACGCGGTTTACTTCAACAGGAATAATCTCACGTTCGGAATGTACTTTTTGCAGAGATAGATATTCAATCCAGACGGAATGCTGATTGCTGATAGCTTCTAGTAAAGCCTGGCAGTAGATATTCAGTTCTTCAGAGGCTATAACCTGCACTGAATCCATGGAAGTATTTAACTTATAGTGGTTAATTAACTTAATCTTTAAGGCTTTACATAGCTGTCGTTCAGTCTCCCCCAACTGCGGTTCTAAAAGGCTTAATCCTACTACCAGGGCATATGCTTCAAACTGATTAAACTCCAAAACCGCATCAAAAACTGGTGTATCGGTAAAATCAACAATCCCTTCCTCTTCTAACAATTCGAAATCAAGACGAGGTATCGCATCATAATCCAACTCTGGAATATCAATCATCGTTAAATCAACTAAAAGCTGCCGTAGCTCAGCCGGCTTCATCTCAAAAGCCGCAGCGAGTTCCTCTAAGGGCACGCCCTCACGAAGTTGCACGTAGTCAAAGATTGAAAAAATCCCCGTCAACTTATCCTGTAACTTGATTGCCATTACTGCAGCTTACCTTTCTCAACGAACTGACCATCTGCATCAGTACGTTCTAAAAACTCACTACAGAGTTGTTTAATCCGCTCACTTAAAACTAGTGGCTCAACAACTAAAACCTGAGATCCTAGTTCAAAACAACGCTCCAGCCACTGCATCGCTGTAGCGGGGTTGCCCCGCCAATATGAGTATCCTGAAACGCCCTCGGGAATCTCTGGTAAGCCAGCAGAAGTCTCATAACGGACTGCCCATAAGCCAGCCTGCTTAGCAACTGTTTCAGAAACTAACAACAGCGGAGAAAACTTCTGCACTCCCCGATCATCATTTTTAAACGCAAGTTCAGCTGCAGAAACTAGCTCAGGTTCAGCAACCTCCAAAATCCCCACGCAAGAACCCATCCGGCTTAAACGAAATACGCGTAACTCAGCTTTAAAAACATCAAAAGCACGCAAATACAAACTACTATTCTCAGCAAAAACTTCAAGTGGCAATACACGGCGTATCTGCGCAACGTCATCCTTAAGCTTCCGATAAGAAAACTCCACCAAACGCTTCTCAGTTAAAGCCGCTAATAAATCTAAAACCTGCGACAATCCAGAAATCTGATCCTTAACTGCCGGTAAATCGCTCACCCCAATCGCATTTACTTTATGTTTAAAAGCTCGGGCACTGTCACTGAAATCCTCGGCTCCGAACCAGATACTAGCTGCATTGAACAACAGACTACGTTCCGCCAGATTCAGCTTCAAGCTACGATTTTCAGTCTTAGGTAGACGATAAACTGATTCCGTACTGCTTAGATCAATAACTTCAAGAACAACGCCGAGGTCGCGGATGACTTCCTTATCGCGCTCAAAACTGCGTTCTGCCGCGTCTCCCATTTGCTGGTAGGCGGGAATAACGTTGAAAATCTGCTGTCGCGTAAGCCCTCTGGGGAAGGATTGTAGCGTCACCATGAGGGTAAAAACACGCACGTCGCCCTTGATTTTGTCACTCATAGGTTCAGTTTAACGCGAATCCGGTGGGTTTCCGGGTATGCTTACGGTGTGATGCAAAGAAATGCGGTTGTAACCGAGATTAAACGCCAATGGGCGGATGTCGTACAATTTCAGGCAGAAATTACTGAGGCGCCACATGATGCAGGGCTATTTTTGCCCGGAGAATCCCTACGCGGGATTGCCTACATTTCCTTAGTTGGCCCTGTAAATGTGGGCGACAAGGTTCGTCTGGAAGTGTCAGTTCTCGCGAAGAAGCTGGGTACGGGTGGGGACGCTTCTACTCTTTCTGTGGAGTCTTTACCTGCGGATAGTCTTCCTGAAATTGGGCATGTGATGAAGGCGCGTTACACTCCGCATCAGTTAATGGTTTTGGGCGCGGAGGAAGAGGATTCTCCGTACCGCGCGCAGATTCAGGCTTGTGATTCTTTGGATGGTACGCCGGTGATTGTTGCGGATTTGCATTCGGCAGTTCCGGCGATTGTTGCGGGAATTCATTCTGTTCACGAGGGCGCCCGTATTACCTATATTCAAGATGACACTGCTGCCCTGCCTCTGGGCTATTCCATGGCGTTAGCACAGATGCGTGAAAATGGGGCTTTAACTGCGACGGTTTCTTCCGGTCAGTGTTTTGGCGGGGACTTTGAAGCCGCTTCAATGCCTTCTGCGTTGCTGGTTGCTAAGGCAGTGACCAATCCTGATTATATTGTGGTTTCTCAAGGTCCAGGGAACCTAGGCACTGGCGTTAAGTGGGGTTTTTCTGGAGTTAATGCGGCTAGCACAATGAATATTGCCTCTGTTTTGGGTGGCAAAGTTTATGGGGTTGTGCGGGCGTCAGAAGCAGATGAAAGACCACGTCATCGTGGTATTTCGCACCACAGTGTTTCCGTACTTAATGAGTTGACTTTGGTACCGGTAATTCTGCCTGTCCCTGCTCTGCCATCAGACCAGGATCCGTTAACCGCTAAGCTTTTTAACTCGCGCCTAGCCGAACTTTCCATTAAGCATCAGGTAATTAGCGTTCCGGTCGAAGACTGTCGCCTAGCATTAGTGAATCCTCCGGCAGCATTACGAACTATGGGACGTTGTTTAGAAGAAGACGAGTTAGCTTTCACCACTGCAGCTGCCGCAGGAATCTACGCGGCGAGCCACTGAAGTTCCCAGTAGGTTTACCGACCTTGTTAGTATCTGCGTGCGACTTGAGCTCGCGCGCAGGAGAAACGCGGGAGTTGCGATTCCCGCGCAGGAGAAACATAGGAACTCATGTTCCCGCGTTTACAAACGATCCGTCAAACTCCCTGGTTGTCTGCTGATAAAGAGCATCAGGATCTTTACACAAGCCACTATTTCGCGCCACGTTAGGATCGCTAGTGGTTGGCTGGCAGGGCCTGGTCGGGCTTCGACAAGCGAAGCGAGGAGCGGGCGGGCCAGCCAACCACTAGCGAGACACTACAAATACTCGTTAGTCACAGCTGTATCAATACGAACTTTTGAACCTAATACCCCATCGAGGGTGCCCAAGAAGTCAGCCATCTTCTGCCATTTCTCAATATCTTGAGTGAAGTCTACTTTACCGTTTGGCGCAAACAATAGGTTTGTGGCTTTGATGGTTTCTAATGCAGCTTTTTCTGCTTCCGGAGTGTTTAGGTTGGTGTCATAGACCTTTGTAGCTTCTACTGCGGTTTGTGGGTTGTCTACTGACTTTTGCATTCCGTTTTTGAGTGCTTTAAGAACTTGTTTCAGCTCGTCTGGGTGAGTTTTTGCAAACTCTGAGGTGGTAACAATGTTTGCGCTAAGAAGTGGCAGCTCACCTGCAGATAGCTCGATTTCTTTGACTTTTTCACCGGCTAGGTTGAACTGTACGGTGTCGTTGTTGGTGAACCCTACTACTGCGTCGACTTGGTTGGTGCGCAGCGCGGCTAGTTGTGTGTAGCCGATTGACTGTATTTTCAGATCGGTTTTACTTAGGTTTGCTTCTTTAAGTGCTGCTTGGAGTGCGAACCAGTTTGAACCGTATTCTCCGGGCAGGCCAACTGTTTTGCCTTTGAGGTCGCTGATGGAGTTAATCGTGGAGTCTTCTTTAACGATAATTTTTACTGGGTATTTGGAGTAGTAGGTTCCCACAGAGATTAGGTCTAGTCCGTTGGAGCGGGCTTGTAGCATTTCATCGGCGGTTGCGATTACGAGGTTTTCTTCGCCGGCGAGTAGTGCGGTAAAGAGTCCTTCATCAGCGCCGTGGTGGCGTAGTTCGACGTTTAGTTCACTTGGGAAAAGGTCTTTTTCTTTCGCGATGTAGGATGGTGCGAACTGAATGCTGGGGATATATGTGTGTCCGATTACGATTGGTTCTTTGACTTCTTTTCCAGTGGTTTCTTCTTGAGTTTGTGCTGGTTCTTGGAAGTCGAATTGTTCGGCGTGGTTTTGTGCTGGTTGTGAGCAGGCGCCGAGTAGCAGAGCGCTGGCGATGATTGGTAGCCAGGTTTGGCTATGTGTTTTCATTTTTCCTCGCTTATGTTTCACCGGTTTATTTTTGTGCGTCGTTCGGTGTAGTAGATTACGGAGTAGAACGACATTGCCAGCGTGCAAAGAAGCGCAATCGTTACGAACATGCCGATGGTGTCGACAGCGTTTCGCTGTGCTGTGAGGATGGCTCCTAGGCCGTTTCCTCCCATGACTAGTTCGCCTACGACGGCACCCGTCACTGAGAGTGTGAATCCGTTTCTGAATCCACCAAGAATTGATGGGAGTGCGAGGGGCACTTCCATGTTGCGAAGCAAGGTCCAGCCGGAGGCTCCGTCGAGGACGGCTGCTTCAAGTACTTCTTGGTCTAGGTGTCTGAAACCAACGGTGGTGCTTACTAGGATTGGGAAGAATACTAGTAGTGAGCACAGCGCGACGATAGGTAGTAATCCGTAGCCGAGCCAGAGTACCAGCAGTGGTGCCAGGGCAATGGCGGGGATTGCTTGGGTTGCTCCTAGGAATGGTTCTACTGCGGCTGCGATGAGGCGTCGCCGGTAGATTAAGTACGCTAATGGTAGCGCTACCCCTGCGCCGAGTAGGGATCCTAGGATTGCAGTTAGGAGAGTTACTGCGGTTGCTGACCAAATCTGCGGTCTTTGCAGTTCAATCAACAGTCGGTTCCAGAAATCTTGTGGTGACGGTAGTATCCATTCGGCTACCTCAAGGTAGTTGGTTAGCGCCCACCATCCGAGGATTAGACTGCCTAAGAAGGTGAGGGATGCCAAGGTTTGTGCCCAGGTGGGCAACGGTTGCCGGTGGCGGTTCACTTTAGACAATTGAATAACCTCGGGTCGATTTACATTTTCAGTGTCGAGTTCCGAGGTACGAAAAGCATGTAGCGTATGTTTTCACGCCATATGTAGAGCTTCTCCCATCCGGACTTTAACCGTCGGTACTGGAGTTTCACCAGTTCAACCGCCTAAGCGGGTCGCGGACTTTAACCGCCGGTTCGGACTTTCACCGACCCCGAAGCTGACTTAATTATGATAGCTTACTTTTCTTTAGTGCATGCACCCATTCGCCATGGAACGTAGTACTTCTACTTCTTCGTAAGCGTCTGCAGCGCGGAATACTGCTGATCCGGCTACGAATACGTCTGCTCCTGCTTCTGCAGCGCGTTCAATAGTCGCCCTCGAAATTCCGCCATCAACCTGGATAGCCAGGTCAATCTGGCGGGTGTTGGCGGCTTCGCGAACGCGTCGGATTTTAGCAATTTGTGATTCGAGGAAGGCTTGTCCGCCGAATCCGGGTTCGACGGTCATCACTAAAATCATATCGAATTCGTGTAGGAGGTCTACGTAGTCGTGGATATCAGTAGTGGGTTTGAGACCTAATCCGGCTTTAGCTCCGAGCCTACGGAGTTCGCGGGCAAGGCGGATGGGCGCGTGAGCGGCTTCCGCGTGGAAGGTTACTGAAGCTGATCCGGCTTCAGCGTATGCGGGTGCCCAGCGATCTGGGTCGGCAATCATGAGGTGTGCGTCCACGGGGAGGATATTTTTGGCAATGACGGCTTCTACTACTGGGAGCCCCCAGGTGAGGTTGGGGACGAAGTGGTTATCCATGATGTCTACGTGCGCGTAGTCTGCGTTGCGAATCTTTGTGAGTTCTCCGGTGAGGTCTGCAATGTCGCAGTTCAGGATTGATGGGGAGATAACGGCAGGTTTGCTAGCAGCTGTGTCGTGGGAGTGGCTCATGACTTTACCTTTCGGATTAAGTTACTTTACCTTCTGGATTAAGCACAAAAACATGGCGTCGGTGGTGTGCAGGTGTGGCCAGAGTTGCACTGAGTTTCCGTTGCCAATAGGGGTGGCTGAAAGTTCGATTTCTGACATGGAAACTTTTTCAACCGCGGCTTTGGAATCAAGGATTTTAATATCGTCTCGACCTGCGATTCGCTGAATTTGTTTTACAGTTTCGCTTTCGTGCGGGGAACAGGTGATATAGGCCAGTACCCCATCTTTTTCGAGGGCGTCGATTCCAGCTTCCAGTAGTTCTGCCTGTAGTTTTATTAGTCCGTTGAGGTCGTTTGGCTGGCGGCGCCAACGTGATTCTGGTCGACGACGTAATGCGCCTAAGCCTGAGCAGGGGGCATCGAGTATGATTCGACTAAATTTCCCTTTTTCGGCGATTTTACGTCCGTCTCCGACGATGACTTCGACGTTATCGAACTCGCGTACGGTTTGTTCTACCAGGTGTGCGCGGTGCGCTGAAACTTCGTTGGCTAGTAGAGTTGCACCGGCTAGCTGAGCATAGGCTGCAACTAATCCAGCTTTACCGCCGGGGCCGGCGCACATGTCCAGCCACTTGCCGTTGTCGTTTGCTAGGTCTAGTTCTGCGAGTGCTGATGCAACCAGCTGTGAGCCTTCGTCCTGAACTGCAGCTGCGCCGTGGCATACGGCAGCTAGTTTACCTGGGTCGCCGTGGGTAATGGCAACGGACCATTCAGAATATGCACCTGGAGCTACTTCTGCGTCTAGGTAGCGTTCAGCATCATCGGCGAGTTCTACTGGCAGAATCTGACCTGGGCGAGCACACAACATTACCTTGGGGTTATCGTTATCTGCTTTTAACAGCGCAGTTAGTTCTTTTGGATTTCGGCCGTGTGCTTGCAGCGCTTGTGCGAATGCACGCACAATCCACTCTGGGTGAGAGTAGAGGACGGATACGCGGGTAACGTTTGCGTCAATGGTTTTAATGCGGCGTTCCCACTCCCCTGGTGTGTGTTCAACCATTGCGCGGGCAACACCGTTTACAAACTTTTCAACTCCGAAACCGGCAACGTGTTTGGTGAGTTCCACGGATTCGGCAACTGCAGCGTGATCAGGTACGCGTAAATGTAGAATCTGGTGCGCGGTGAGTCGCAAAATAGCGCGCACTTCAGGGTCAAGGTCAGCGATTTTCTTCGGCATGCACTGTTCAATAACCCAGTCTACGCGGGCGAGGTTACGAAGCGTACCGTAGACGAGTTCAGTTGCAAAGGACGCATCGCGACTGTCCAGGTTGGCCTCTGTAATCGCCTTAGGTAAAACGATATTCGCGTAAGCATCCTCAACGTCTACTTTCAGTAGAGTTTCAAATGCGACGGTGCGAGCTTTGGAAACTCGAGCTTGTTTGGAACGCCCTCGGGAATCATTTCGTGAGCCACCGGAAAAGCCGCGGTTCTTCTTAAAATCTGCCATTACGCGCCCTCAACCGCTCCTAAAATCATATTTTCTTCTAAACGAGCACCGCGTGCCCAAGCTGCTGCTTCCATTTGGTTTTTACCAGCGGGAGCAACTGCTAAAAGTTCTAATACTCCATCTGCAGTGCCAACCCAAACCTGCTTCTTCGTCGCATGCACCTGACCGGGCTGTAACGCTACCGGACAATCTGCAGCTACTTGGGTTCGCAGTACTTTCAAACGTTTCCCGTCCGGCAGCTCCGTGAACGCTGCGGGAGTTGGCGCGCAAGCACGAACCTGATTGTGAAGTACTCGCGCAGACTTCATGAAATCTAACGCAAGGTCAGCTTTGGAAAGCATATGCGCATAGGTCACGCCATCTTCAACCTGTGGGGTGGCAGCTGCCGTACCTGCAGTAATCGCGTCAACTACCGAAACCACGTCTGGTGCACCAGATTCAGCTAGGCTAGCAAGCAAATCACCTGCATTTACCTGCTCATCAATAGCAACCTGACGTGAGAAGAAGACAGGTCCAGTGTCTAAGCCAGCCTCAAGCTGGAAAATATTAACGGCCGTAGTCTGGTCGCCAGCTTCAATCGCACGTTGCACCGGAGCTGCCCCACGCCAGCGAGGCAAATCAGAAAAATGCAGGTTTACCCAACCGTGTTTTGGCATATCTAAAACGTGCTGGGGAATAATCGCGCCATATGCGACAACAACCCCCAGGTCTGCATTTAGACTTGCGACCTTTGATTGGATTTCCTCACCTCGTAAAGAGTCAGCTTCCAAAACATTTAGACCGTGCTCGGTTGCCCAAGCGCCTACTTCTGAAGGAATCAGCGTTTTACCGCGGCCCTTTGGCTTAGCACTGCGCGTAATCACCGCGACGACTTCATGTGGGGAATCAACGAGAGCTTGCAAGGTGGGCACTGCCACCTGCGGAGTACCTGCAAAAATAATCTTCACAGGCCCAGTTTACCTTGAAATTCCGATGAAACTGTCTTTCCTTGGGGTTTAGCTAAGTGAATCACAACAAATCACGTGGATTTACTCTCACGGTTACCAGGCCTTGTTTTTTAAGCGAGCGTTGGACTTGTAGCTGACGTATCAGCTGCATTAGTTCACGCGTAGCCGTCCAGCTAACACGAATCAGAACGCGGGCAGGGTGCGAACCGAACGCTTTCGGAACATGCGGTCCCTTCCGGGGTGCAGTTCCGAGGGCGTTAAATTCACTGTTCCAGTCCAGCGCGGACACTTCTGTTTCCAGACTCTGTAAGAACTCTGCTACAGCTGTTTGGTCTCCGTCTAAAGCCAATAAGCATTTTGCTGGATAGAAACCTACGTTAGCGCGTTCTTCTAACGCTTGCAGGGTCCAAGCAACTGGATCACGTTTAATCAGTGCTTGCGCAAATACCGGGTCATTTAAGCCAAGTACTTCACAGATTCCGTCAGTACGTGCTAAGCCTAGTAGGCGCGTCCAGCGTCGCATTGCTTCTTCTAAAGCCCATAGTTCAGGTCGCGAGGTAATCGCATCCGCATCCATGATTACCACCAGCTCATATCCACCTGCAACCAGTGGTTCACTGCCCGGGGTTGAAACTACCAATGTAGGCTGATGCGCGGGAAGTTCTTCAGCCGGATGTTCAGAGTCAGTGTGGATTACTTTCACATTTGGGAAAGCCCTGCCAAGTTCTTCAAAGGTACGTTGTGAACCAAGTTTTGCAGGAACCCAGCGTTTTGATTCACATGCTGAACACTGCCAAGCAAACTGTGGGTCGGTACACCAGGCACAGCTCAGTTCTTGATTGGCGCTGACACGCAAAGGACCATGGCAGCGATTACACGTGCCGGTCTTGCGACACTGTTCGCAGCGAATAATACTAATCCAACCTTTACGAGGTACGGATACCAGAACTGAACCTTTTAACAAGGCTTTGCGAATCTTAGTTTGGAGAAATGCAGGGAGGCGCCCTTTACCAGCACTTCCCTGGCGCGCGCGTTCAAAATCATCAACGACTGAAACAACAGCGGTTTTAGCTCGCAAATTAGTAGGAATCGGCAGCACCCAACCAGCCCAACCTGACTCTGCTAAAGCCACCGCTTGGAGGGAAGGTGAAGGCGCAGCCACAATAAAACTTGCTTTCTGCAGGTGAGCTCGTCGCAAAGCAATATCGAAAGTGCTTAAATATGGACTTTGTTGGTCTTGATGGCGTTGCTCCGCATCATCAAAAATAAGCATTCCAATAAGGTTTTGCACCGGCTGATAAGCGAGACTACGAGTACCTACCATGATGTTGTAATAGCCGGATTTGCCCAGTAAAAACTTTTCATAGCGTGCTGCTGGAGAATCTAAGCTGCTGAGACTGGTAACTCGAATGTTTGAGTTCTTTCCTAAAACCTTTTCTAAACCAGCTAAACACCAAGAAACTTCTCTCTGGGTAGGCAACATAATCAAAACCGTGCCGTTTGATTTGCTGAGTGCTAAAGTCGCTGCGGCATGTAGGAAAGCAGACTGCTGATAATGATCACGCTGCGGGAAATCACCAGGTAAAAGTTGCCACACAGCCCTTACGGTATTAGCCTGTTGCAAAGTATTAAAAAAAGCTACCCCCTGCTGATAATCGGCAAAAGATTCTAACAGCGGTACAGAACTAGTCTCCGCGCTTGTTGTATTCGCCGGAAAATCCGCCAAACGCTGCAACACCTTTTTCTCAGCCCCAGCGTGCCGCGGGGGAATCATCGCGGCAATCAACTTAACCGTCGAAACCCCATAACGCGCAGCTAAATCTTTAGCAAGCTCAAGCATCTGCGCATCTAACACCGGCACCGAACTAACAATCCGCTCAATCGGTTGCAGTTTCCCCGCAAACTTAGACTCATCTGCAACTTCAACCACCCAAGCTGAAGTAAGTTTGCCCGCAAACCTTACACGCACACTACACCCGGCAGAAACTTCCATCCCAACAGGAATCGCGTAGTCAAAAAGCTTATCTAAATGAGGCAAATCATTCTCAATATAAACACGCGCAACACCGCCCTCGGCAACGGAAAATGCCGAAACTGGCTCCCCTGCCAAAGCATCCGCACGGGGCATAGCCGCGTCAAAAGAAAATAAATCTGCCATATCTCAATAATGCCACGGGGCACCGAAACGATAATTACCGTAATCGGTGCCCCGCCAAAATCAGCTCAAAAGCAACCCGGAACCTCAGCCAACCAAAGCAGCCAGCTGCTGCGCGCGGGACGTATCCTCCCAAGTAAAACCCTCACGACCAAAGTGGCCATAAGCCGCAGTCGCCGCGAAACCCGGAGTACGCAGCTGCAAATCTCGAATAATCGCAGAAGGACGCAAATCGAAAACTTCCAAAACAGCCTTCGTCAAAGCCTCATTAGAAACCTTCTCAGTGCCAAAAGTATCAATCCATAAGCCAACTGGCTCCGCGCGACCAATCGCGTAAGAAACCTGCAGTTCAGCCTTAGCAGCCAAACCCGCCGCCACAATATTCTTCGCAATCCAACGCAACGCGTAAGACGCAGAACGGTCAACCTTAGTAGCATCTTTACCAGAGAAAGCACCGCCACCATGACGAGCAAAACCACCGTAAGTATCCACAATCAACTTACGACCAGTCACACCTGTGTCAGCACAAGGACCACCCTGCACGAAACGGCCAGAAGGATTAATCAAGAAACGAGTGTCGTGGGTATCTAATCCCTGCGCAGACTCAGCTAAAACCGGGTCAATAACCAGTTCTTGCACAGCCTCACGAATCTGTGCCAAAGAAATAGACTCAGCATGCTGGGTAGAAACCACCACGGTATCCAACGCAACCGGACGGCCATTCTCATAGGCCAAAGTTACCTGGGTTTTACCATCTGGACGGAACTCAGGAACCAAACCAGTCCGTACCTGCTCAAGCTGGAATGCCAACTTATGAGCCAAAGAAATAGGCAATGGCATCAACTCTGGAGTGTCATCACAAGCAAAACCGAACATAATGCCCTGGTCGCCCGCCCCCTGCATAGAAATTTCATCCACAGAGTTTTCTTCACGGGTTTCCTGAGAACGGTCCACAGACTGCGCAATGTCAGGAGACTGAGTGTGAATCAGGGAAGTTACTTCCACGCTGTCGGCGTCAAAACCTTCACCCGGGTGGACGTAACCAATCTTGCGTACAGTATCGCGCACGATTTGGTCTACATCGAAGTCGCCTGCACAGGTAACTTCACCAGCGACGATTACTTTGTCGGTGGTAACCAGAGTTTCCACGGCGACGCGAGACATTGGATCTACGCTCAGGGCGGCGTCAAGTACCGCGTCTGAAATCTGGTCACAGACCTTATCTGGGTGACCGGAAGTCACGGATTCTGAGCTAAACAGACGAGAGCTTTTCATTTTTCTTACGTCTTTCTGAAAATGTTAAGAATGGTTTTTTGACTGGTAAGTTGCGGCGATTAAGGCGCTGAGTTCTTTCGCGATTACTGGTTTTGAACCGCTGAAGCTGGTGAGGGTCTCACCGGTTTTATCCAGAATCGAAAGCATTGTGTCAACGTTTCCGAAGCCTATCCCCTGACCTACTTGGTTTAGTGCCAGCAGGTCCGCTTGTTTGCGGATGGCTTTTTCGCGCCCGTATGAGGCAACTTGTGTCGGATTCCCCGTTTCAGCTGCGAAGCCGATGGTCGTGAGGTGTGGGAAACGACGAACCGCGCTGGCGAGAATATCTGGGTTCTTCACCAGTTTTAGAGTGAGGGTTTCTTCCTCTCCCCCGGTTTTCTTAACTTTCATTTCCGCCTGGGTTTCCGGGCGGAAGTCTGCAACGGCAGCGGCGAATACGCCGATTTGGTACTGGGGTGCCAGTTCCATAACTGCCTGGTACATTTCATTTGCCGAGGGCGTTGCAATAATCTCTATGCTGGCTGGCAAAAGGTTTTCGTTAATGTTGGCGCTGAGCAAAGTCACTTTCGCGCCTCGTTCTTGCAGTTGTTTTGCAATTTCTACACCGAATCGGCCGGTTGAGTGGTTACCGATGAAACGTACTGGATCGATTGCTTCGTGGGTACCACCAGCGGTGATGAAGACTTTTACTCCCGCTAAATCCTGCTTTGGAGTAGCAGTCTCTCCAAGTTGGTGTAGGAATGTGAAGATTTCTTCTGGCTCAGGTAGACGTCCTTTACCGTGATCACCGGAAGATAGGTCGCCAACTGCTGGTTCCATGATGATAATGCCGCGGTCTTGAAGGGTTTTGAGGTTCCCTTGAGTGGCTGCGTTTTCATACATGGCGGTGTGCATGGCGGGGACAACTACGACTGGGCAGCTGGATGCTAGAACGGTCGTGGTAAGTAGGTCATTTGCCTGGCCGGTTGCCAGGCGTGCCAGCACATCTGCGGTTGCGGGGGCAATCACGATGAGTTCAGCTTCACGGGCAATTTCAACGTGTTCAACTCCCGCTGCACCGTCAAAAACGGAGGTTGCGACGGGGTGTCCGGATAGTGCCTGCCAGGTAGTTTTACCCACGAATTCTAGGGAGGCTTCGGTGGGCACTACTTTCACTTGGTGTCCGGCTTTAATGAGTGCACGAACCAGATAAGTGATTTTGTAGGCGGCTATACCGGCACTAACCCCCACCACAATTCGGCGGGGGCTAGTGAGAAAATCAGGAGTCAACTGCAAGATACTGTTTCGTTTCTGAAGCTTTTTTGAACCACTGGTTTCAGAAAACTTAGACGTTTGCCTGCTTCTCTTCCATTACCAGCAGGCCTTCGTTGATTTCACGAAGCGCGGTGCCCAATGGCTTGTCGTCAGCTTCAACTGGAACTACAGGACCAACGAACTGAACCATGTTGGATTCCAGCTGCAGGTTGTAGGAGTTAATCTGACGTGCACGACGTGCAGCAAAAACTACCAGGGCGTACTTGGAGTCTACCTTGTCCAGCAATTCGTCGATTGGTGGATTGGTGATACCTTCTGGCTTAGCGACAATTCCCGCCATGAGTCCTCTTTCAGTACTGATTAAGTGTTAACGCTAAAATCTTACGCTAATTCAAGCAATTCGGCTAGTTCCGACACAGTGCGATCCACCTCATCGTTAATAACCACGTGGTCAAATTCTGCCTGTGCATCCAGCTCTGTACGCGCAGTTTGTAGGCGACGTGCCATTTCTTCTTCAGATTCCGTACCCCGACCACGCAAGCGGTTTACGAGTTCATCCCAAGAAGGTGGGGCAATGAATACGAAGCGAGCATCTGGCATGTGTTCTTTAACTTGGCGTACTCCTGCCAGGTCGATTTCGAGGATGGCTGGTTTTCCTTCAGCTAATGCTACTTCAATAGGTGCTTTTAAAGTGCCATATTTATTCACTTTATGTACGGTTGCCCACTCCAGGAATTCGTTGCGTTCAATAGCAGCATCAAATTCTTCATGGGTGAGGAAGTGATAGTGTACGCCGTTTACTTCACCTTCGCGTGGGCTACGGGTGGTAGCAGATACTGAGAGGTAAACATGTGGGTATTTTTCAAGCAGGGCGCGCACTACCGTGCCTTTACCAACTGCGGTTGGGCCGGCAATGACGGTGAGGCGTGGTTTTTGGGTTTCAGTCATGATTCTAGTTTAGTAGAAGTTTAGGGATAGCTTAGCTATGGAAGCGCAGGTTATTGCCCACAGTATTGAGGTCGCGGTTCCGATTAGGAATTTTTCTGCAGCATAAGGGTTTTCTTTTAACTCTAGGTAGCGTCCTAATCCTTTAACTGCAACAACAATAGCGATTAGTTGTGGATGCCCTGCAAGTATGGTGAGCGAAACAGTCGCTAGTTTCGGTTACTTCTGCCCTGTTAAAAATCGCACGTACGATATTGTTACCCGCACAAACTGAGACAATAATCGTCACGCCCCAGGTAAGTGCGTACAAGGTGAGCGAAGCCCAGGTTGGGAGAGAAAGTAGGTTAAGCATTATCTATTTCTTCCATAAGACTTAGTGCTAATGAATCTGTGGAGGTTTCTACTTCCCAATTGGAGGTTCTTAGACTCTTCGAAATCGTACCTTTGGATAGTTTTAGTTTTTCAGCGACTTCATTCGCTGATGCTAACGCTTCACGTTTTTCAATGATTTCTTTTTGACGTTGACTGCGCCCGGAAACCAGAATTGCTTTTGTACGTAGCAGTGCTTCCAACTGTGAAACTGTTGTGGTCTTAGCGTCGGATTGAACTGCTAATCCCAGGTAATGTTTTTTAGCTTCCTCTACTGCATGCCGTGCTTTTACGAAGGCTTCGCCTGTGGCTTCGGTAGTTTTAGTTGCATTATTTAAATTAGCGTTGCCGACACCTAAACCGCAGTGCCACTCCCCCATTGCAACAATGATTTTGATTGCCTTAAGCGCTTCTTCAGAGTCTTTTATGACACCTTGAATTTCGTCTCCTACAGTACGTTCGAATGGAAGTACAGTTTTTATTATTTTGAGTTCCTGCAAGGCTTTGGGAACTAAATCGACTTTTGTTTTTGTAGATTTCTTTTGGTCTGCGGTGATAACGTACATTGCGCACCCCCTAAGCTAGTTTCCTATTTTCATCAAACTAAAGTAAGTTTACCGAATTTAGGAAACTTTTAAATACCCAGGCCTGACAGTAAGCGAATAGCAAGCAGGTCGGTATCTTTTTCCAGATCCCAGTTAGCTGCCTTTAAGACCTTTGAGATTGCGGCTTTAGAAACCTCCATTAGTTCTGCGGTTTGGGTAGCAGAATCGTGAACTTCACGCAAGGAGACAACTTCTTTTTGTCGGTCGGTGCGTTCAGTGATGAGCTTATACTTGAGGCGTAGCAGGGCTTGGAGGGAGCTAAGTATTTCTGATTTGTAGCGCATTTTAATGGCGAAAGGCACGCTGGCTTTTTTCGCAAGGTTGGCAGCTTGCAGGGCGTGACGGAATCCGGGGCTGGTTTTCATTTCCCCTTTTCCGAGGGCGTCCAAATCAACCTGACCGATGCCAACACCGCATAGCCAGTTTGTAGAATTCGCGGTGGCTTTAATAGCTTTAAGAGTTGTTTCGCCGTCTTGGTAGACAGCGTAGGTTTCGGTACCACCGTCAACAGCACTGATGTAGACAGGGTTTAATGATTCCAAACGCTGGTAGAGGGCTGGTTCTGGGTGATTATCGAGCTGCACTGCTACTACTACAAACATGTTTACCTCCACTATTAACTTTATTAGGTTAATAAGGGCTTGTAAACCGGTATTAATTTGAAAAGTCCCTTAAAACCAACAGGATTCAACGCGGTATCTAATGTTTATAGGTGCTCTGTTAAAACACATAAATACATAAAGGACCTAAATGTTAGGGGGCTGATACAAATCAGCCCCCTAACATCAAACCACGGTTACGCCAACGCGGATTCAACCTCTTCTACGGCCTTCACCAAAGCTTCTTGCATGGCAGCTGGGTTTGGACCTGCCTTTAACAAACCACGCGAAGATGACGCCAACACCTGATGCTCATGCCCGGCAAAACGACGCCGAATATCTTCCGCATCCGCCCCCTGCGCACCAAAACCTGGTGCAAGGATAGGACCATTAAAAGCGCTAAAAGCAGATCCCAGCACCTTGGTCATGTCATCGACAGTAGAGCCCAAGACTACACCGAAAGAACCCAAGCCAGCACCAGCGCAATGCAGATCATTAACCTGGTTAGTCCACTCCATTACCTGAGCTGATACTGCCGTGCCATCCGCTGAAACAGACCGCTGCAATACCTTACCCTCCGGGTTAGAAGTAAGTGCTAGCGTGAACAGACCCTTACCATGCTGTGCTGCCAATGCAGCCGTAGCATCATAGGCAGAAGCCCCCATGTAAGGAGCGATAGTAATCGCGTCAGCCTCAAGTGGAGCGCCCTCGGGCAGAAAAGCCGCGCCGTAACCCGCCATGGTAGAACCAATATCGCCGCGCTTCACGTCCAAAATCATGAGCACGCCAGCAGAACGCGCGTCCCGCAACAGTTCTTCCAAAACCGCCCAACCAGCAGAGCCGAAACGCTCATAAAAAGCCGACTGAGGTTTAATCGCAGCCGCACCAGCTAAACCTTCCAAAGCCCGCTGGGAAAACTCACGCAACCCCTCAACCGAATCAGGTAAACCCCACTCAGCCAGTAAAGAAGCATGCGGATCAATACCCGCGCACACGCGCCCCTTCAGACGCATAGCGTCTTGCAGTTTAACTCCGAAGCTCATTCTCAATCAGCCTTCCATCTCGTGGCGTTCACGACGCACCTGGCGGTCAGCGTCGTACTCCTGCAGAGTACGAATCTGGAAGGAACCACGGTTCTCAACCTCAATCGCCTGCACAGCAGCAGAGAAAGCCTGCAGAGTCGTCAAAACTGGCTTACCAACACCCATAGCGGCAGAGCGAATCTTGTATCCGTCGTGGCGCGACGACTGACCCTGCGGAGTATTTACAACCATGTCCACTTCCCCACTCTGAATCAAATCCAAAATGGTAGGCTCACCCTCAACACGTTCAGATTCCTTATGAACAATCTGCACATCAATACCGTGACGAACCAGTACGGAAGCAGTACCTTCAGTAGCTAAAATCTTAAAGCCCAAGTCAGCCATGCGGGAAGCTGGGAACACTACAGAACGCTTATCCGCATCCGCAATGGAAATGAACAGCGTACCGGACTTTGGCAAACCGCCGTAAGCTCCCTGCTGGGACTTCGCGAAAGCTGCTGGGAAAGACAAGTCCTTACCCATTACTTCACCAGTGGAACGCATTTCTGGGCCCAGAATGGTATCCACAATCATGCCCTGCTTGTCACGGAAACGGTTGAATGGCAGAACCGCTGCCTTAACGGAGATTGGCTCATCCAAGTCCATGTAGGAAGCGTCTTGTTCTGGCAGTTCACCAGCGGCACGTAGCTGCGCGATAGTAGCTCCCAGCTGAATCTTCGCGGCAGCTCGTGCCAGGGAAACGCCCAGCGCCTTAGAAGCGAATGGCACCGTACGGGAAGCTCGTGGGTTAGCTTCGATAACGTAAAGAACGTCAGATACCAGCGCGTACTGGATGTTCAGCAAGCCCTGTACGCCCACGCCTTCAGCGATAGCGCGAGTAGACTTAACGATGGTTTCAATCTGGCGGGCAGACAGAGTCATTGGAGGCATCACACAAGCAGAGTCACCAGAGTGAATACCGGCTTCTTCAATGTGTTCCATAATGCCGCCCATGAACAGGTCGGTACCGTCAAACAGCGCGTCCACGTCGATTTCTACCGCATTGTCTAAGAATCGGTCTATCAAGAGTGGGCCGTTATCGAATGCTTCACCCAAGCGGTTCAGGTAGTCACGCATACCGGCTTCGTCATAGACGATTTCCATGCCACGACCGCCCAGGACGAAGGATGGACGTGCTAGCACTGGGTAGCCAACTTTTTGTGCCGCTGCTAAAGCAAATGCAGGGCTGTTAGCGGTAGCGTGAGCTGGGGAAGGCAGGTTTGCGTTTTCTAATACGCGACCAAAGAGCTCACGGTCTTCTGCCAGGGCAATAGCATCTGGGCTGGTACCCACGATTGGCACGCCGGCCTTTTCCAGCTGGGCAGCCAGGGAAAGTGGGGTTTGTCCACCAAGTTGCACGAGGACGCCCTTGATTGGACCCGCTTGCAGTTCAGCGTGGTAGACTTCCAGAACATCTTCCAGGGTGAGTGGTTCAAAGTAGAGGCGGTCGGAAATGTCGAAGTCGGTAGACACCGTTTCTGGGTTGCAGTTAATCATGATGGTGTCGTAGTTTTCCCGCAATGCTAAGGTAGCGTGTACACAGGAGTAGTCAAATTCGATACCCTGACCGATACGGTTTGGACCAGAACCCAAGATGATTACAGCTTCACGTTCGCGTGGCTTAACTTCAGAATATTCGTCGTAAGCTGAGTAGAAGTAAGGGGTGGATGCCTCATACTGACCAGCACAAGTATCTACCGCCTTATAGACAGGGCGGATAGCGAAAGCCCGGCGGATTTCACGAACCACTTCCTCAGACAGGTTACGCAAGGCAGCTATCTGACGGTCAGAGAATCCAAAGCGCTTCGCTTTCCGCAAGATTTCTGCTGAGAGAGCGCCTGCTTCCTCAACTTCGTTAGCGACATCGTTAATCTGCTTAATCTGGTCAACAAACCACGGGTCAATCGCAGTTGCTGCGAAAACTTCTTCCACAGTGGCACCACCACGCAGAGCCTGCTGTACCTGAATCAGACGGTGTTCAGTTGGGGTTGCTGCAGCTTCCAGAAGGGCTTTAACTTCCGCCTCAGATGGTACCGGTCCATCCCAGTGGAAAGTAACACCTTTCTTATCGATAGAACGCTGTGCTTTCTGCAAGGCTTCAGCGAAATTACGTCCCAGGGACATTGCTTCACCAACAGACTTCATGGAAGTAGTCAGAGTTGAATCAGATGCTGGGAACTTTTCAAAAGCAAAACGTGGGACCTTAACTACAATGTAGTCCACCAGTGGAGAATCTGCCGCGGTCTTTTCCGCTACCAGGTCATTTGGAATCTCATCCAAGTTGTAGCCTAGTGCCAGACGAGTAGCAATCTTTGCGATTGGGTACCCGGTTGCTTTAGAAGCCAGTGCGGAAGAACGGGAGACACGTGGATTCATTTCGATGACTACTACGCGCCCGTTAGTTGGGTGGATGGCGAACTGTAGGTTACAACCTGCTTGGTTTACGCCCACACCCGCCACAATGTCTGAACCGATTTTCACCAGGTTGTCGAGTTCTTCCTCAGTGAGGGTCAGAGCTGGTGCGATGGTGATGGAATCACCAGTGTGTACACCCATTGGGTCTACGTTCTCAATGGAACAGATTGGAATGCAACGGCCGGTACGGTCACGAACTACTTCCAGTTCGATTTCTTTCCACCCGAGGATTGATTCTTCGAGCAAAACTTCAGAAGTGATGGAGTTTTGCAGACCTGCACCTGCAAAGCGACGCAGTTCTTCCTCATTGTGGGCAAATCCTGAGCCTAAGCCACCCATGGTGAAGGATGGGCGGACGACCATTGGGTAGCCAAGTACGTCTGCGGCTGCGAGACATTCTTCCATGGTGTGGGCGATCACTGAGCGTGCTACTTCTGCGCCACAGGCTTCGACTACCTTACGGAATTCGTCGCGGTCTTCACCGGCGCGGATCACGTCAGCGTCAGCACCGATCATTTCTACGCCGAATTCTTCTAGAACGCCGGCTTCTACCAGTTTCATGGCAGTGTTTAGTGCAGTCTGCCCACCGAGGGTTGGCAGCAGTGCGTCTGGACGTTCTTTTTCGATGATGGCACGGATGGTTTCTACGTTGATTGGTTCGACGTAGGTTGCGTCTGCTACGCCTGGGTCGGTCATGATGGTTGCCGGGTTGGAGTTAATCAGGATTACGCGGATGCCTTCGCTCTTTAGGATGCGGCATGCCTGGGTTCCTGAATAGTCGAATTCGCAGGCCTGGCCGATGACAATTGGGCCGGATCCGATTACCAGGACGGATTTGATATCAGTACGGAGTGGCATCAGTTCTGCTCGCTTTCAACTACGCGGTTTACAAGTTCAGTCTGGATGGACTGTGGGATTTCAGTGTTTCGGTCCAGGTTGCGCACGGTTTCTGGCAGAGCAATGCCTGAGAAAATCCCGGCTTTCATTCCTGGATTAGCGTTGAGTAGGCGAACTACTGCGCGGGTGTCGATACCGCAGATACCGACTACCTTGTGGGCTTCCAGCTGGGGTTCGAGGGCGCCCTCGGCAGTCCAGTTGGAAACGATTTGGGCGGGGTCACGCACAATGAAGCCAGCTGCTAAGTATGGTTTGTCGCCGCGGGCACCGACGTTGCCGATATGTGGGCTGGTAGCCAGCACGATCTTAGAAGTATTGGCGTTATCACGCAGGGCATCTTCGTAACCGGAAATGGAATGGTCAACAACTACGCTACCGGTAGTGACCCCACGCGCCCCCCAAGAGAGTCCACGCAGGATAGTGCCGTTTGAGAATACGAGCAATGCGTCTGTGTTAGTCATCGGTTTTCCTTTGCGATTGGCTGGCCTTCACGAACTGTGAACTGGCCGTTGTACATGGTGTAGAGGACTTGGCCTGCCAGGTCATGTCCGATGAATGGAGTATTCGTTGATTTTGTCCACTGAGTTTTTGGGTCCACGGTACGAACCACAGTTGGGTCTACAAAAGTCAGCTGTGCCAGGGATCCAACTGCGATCTTATGGCCTTGTTCAGCGACTTGACCGATTTGTGCGGGCGCTTCTGACAGTACCCGAGCAACGTCACGCCAGCTCATACGATCGCTATTAACCATAGTTGTGATGACTACTGGTAGGGCTGTTTCTAACCCGGTCATGCCGAATGCACCTGCCTGCCACTCGCAGTCTTTCTTTTCCAGCGGGTGTGGGGCATGGTCGGTACCAACAATGTCGATGGTGCCGTCTGCCAGGCCTTCACGGAGGGCTTCCACGTCTTCGAAGGTTCGCAGTGGCGGATTAACTTTGAAGAGCGGGTCGTAGCTACAGGCTTCTTCTTCAGTTAAAAACAGGTGGTGTGGGGTTACTTCAGCGGTTACCCGAATACCTTTAGATTTCGCCCAGCGGATTAGTTCAACACTTCCAGCAGTGGATACGTGGCATACGTGCAGGCGCGAATCAACGTGCTTTGCTAGAGAAATATCGCGAGCAATGATGGCTTCTTCTGCGACTGCTGGCCACCCGGCGAGCCCCAACTGTGCTGACAGGGCGGATTCGTTCATTTGTGCGCCAGCAGTGAGGATTGGGTCTTGCGCGTGTTGGGCGATCACACCGTTGAAGGTTTTCACGTATTCTAATGCGCGTCGCATTAAGAGTGGGTCGGAGACGCACATGCCGTCATCAGAAAATACGCGCACTTTCGCTTTTGAGGTAGCCATTGCGCTCATGGCGGATAGTTGTTTGCCTTCTAATCCGACGGTTACAGCACCAACTGGGCGAACTTGGAGCCACCCAGCAGCGTCGCCCAGTGTTTGTACTTGTTCAACGATTGCTGCTGTGTCTGCAACTGGGTTGGTGTTTGCCATGGCGTGTACACAGGTGTAGCCACCGGCTGCTCCAGCACGGGTACCTGTGTACACGGTTTCGGCATCTTCCTGACCAGGTTCACGCAAGTGCGTATGCAGATCTACCAAGCCTGGCAGGGCGACTAGGCCTTCAGCGTTTACAATTTCGGGATTTACGAGGGCGTCGCCAGCATCTTTACCCAGAGCAACGATCTTTCCGTCGGCTACGGCAATGTCGGTGGCGTCTTCACCGTATGGCAGGGCGCCTTTAATCAGAATCTGGTTGTTAGTCATTTTATTCAGCTCCTGCGAGTAACAGTTGTAGGGCGGCCATGCGAACGCTGACACCGTTGTTTACCTGTTCGACGATTACGGATTGTGGAGAATCTGCTGCTTCTGCGCAGATTTCTAAACCGCGGTTCATTGGTCCAGGGTGCATGATAATGGTTTCACGGTTGAGACGTTTGAAGCGTTCAAGGTCCAGGCCGTATTCGCGGTGGTATTCAGTTACTGATGGAAAGAATCCCCCGCCCAACGAGGTCATGCGTTCACGCTGTACACGTAGCAGCATCACTGCGTCGGGATTATCTGCGAGGGCTGCGTCAAAGTCATACATGACTTTGCATGGCCAGGTTTCTACACCAACTGGGACCAGAGTTGGTGGTGCGACCAACGTGACTTCTGCACCTAGTAAAGTCAGGAGCTTAACATTGGAGCGGGCGACTCGCGAATGTAAAATGTCTCCGACAATCACGATTTTTGAGCCTGTAAGGTCAGTACCTTTACCAGCCGGATTACCATTCCCCTGGTAGTAGCGCCGCAGAGTCATAGCGTCTAAAAGCGCTTGGGTTGGGTGTTGGTGTGTTCCGTCTCCGGCATTTAGGATTGGGCAGTCAATCCAGCCAGCATATGCCAGTCGGTGGGCTGCGCCAGAAGCTGGGTGACGAATAATAACTGCGTCTGCCCCCATGGCTTGGAGGGTTAGCGCAGTGTCTTTTAAAGATTCCCCTTTGGAAACTGAAGATCCTTTTGCGGCAAAGTTGATTACGTCCGCTGAAAGGCGTTTCGCAGCTGCTTCGAAAGATAAGCGAGTGCGGGTTGAATCCTCATAGAAAAGATTTACGATTGTTTTTCCACTGAGGGTGGGGAGTTTTTTAATAGCGCGTGACTGGGTGGCCGCCATTTCTTCAGCTGTGTCAAGTAGCAGGATGGCTTCCGCACGGCTTAGGTCAGCAATGTCAATTAAATGTTTCATTTTTTTCCTCAATCACTACTGAATCAATATCATCGATTTCGACACAGTTGATAAGCACCTGCTCACTACGAGAAGTCGGTAGGTTTTTACCGACAAAGTCGGGGCGTATCGGTAGTTCCCTATGCCCACGATCAACGAGCACGGCCAGTTGCACAATTGCGGGGCGCCCCAAGGCAAAGAGTGCGTCAAAGGCGGCTTTTACGGTTCGCCCGGTGTAGAGTACGTCGTCTACCAGGACAACGCGTTTCCCAGCGATGCCGTCAGCTGGAATGCTAGTTGGGTGTGGTGTGCGAGTTGGCTTGGCTGCCAAGTCATCGCGGTACAGGGTGATATCAAGTGTGCCTACGTTAATAGGCTTTTCAGTGATTGAAGAAATCTTGGCACCAATGCGCTTTGCCAGCACTTCCCCACGGGTAGGAATACCAAGAATAACGAGGTCATCAAGTGCATCTGAGTACTCAATAATCTCATATGATAGGCGAGTTAGTGCCCGCCCGATTTCGTCCTCGTTGAGGACTGTTTTCTGTCGGCTACTCATGCCGGCTCCTTCCCCGCCTCTCTGGACGGACTTAAAGGAATCAGTACATTTATAATAATAACGCCCGAGACCGTTAAAAGCCTCGGGCGTTCATTATTTAACTTTGTGGAGTGTCGCACTCAGAAAGCATTTCGTCTAAGTCGATGAAGTCCTCTTCATCTTCCTCAGCGAATGCTGCTTCAACTGCGGCGTCGGTGTCGCGTACGTTCTTAGAGTCACGACGAACCGCGTCCAAGATGGCGTTCACTAATGCTGGTGAATCATCCGTGGAAATCTTACGAGTAATACGAACTGCTTCGTCAATGGCGGTAATATCTGGCACAGTTTCGTTCCAGATAATTTCCCAAGTAGCTACTCGCAAAATTGCGCGGTCTACTGCTGGCAGACGGCTGAATGTACGTCCAGTCGTGTGGGTGTCCAGCAGGTCGTCAATCTCGATGAGGTGATCGCGAACGCCTTCGATGATTTCGATAGAGTATTCAGGTAGTGGCGTCTGTGCGGCAGTGATTTCCTTACGCTCTTCGAGCATTAGGTTAATGCCTGCGGCACTTTCTGCACGACCTCGCTGATCAGCTTCGAAAATCGTGTCAATGGCACGCTTACGCGCACGTGTACGAGATGAAAAACCGCGGTTGTTCATCAGTCGTTTACACGTCCTGCGTATTCGCCGGTACGGGTATCAACCTTGATTCGGGTACCCTGTTCAAGGAACAGTGGAACCTGAATATCTGCGCCGGTTTCCAAGGTCGCTGGCTTAGTACCTGCGTTAGAGCGGTCACCTTGCAAACCTGGTTCCGTGTAAGTGATTTCCAGAACTACGGTTGCTGGCAGTTCAATAAACAGTACGGCACCTTCATGTAGGGATACGATTACATTCTGATTTTCAACCATGTAATTCTTTGCGGAACCAACGGTTTCTTCTGGAACCAGAATCTGATCGTAGGTGGAAACATCCATGAATACGTAGTCTGCGCCATCCTGGTACAGGTAAGTCATATCGCGACGATCAACTGTTGCAGTTTCAACTTTAAGACCAGCGTTGAAGGTCTTGTCAACGATCTTGCCGGACAGCACGTTCTTTAGCTTAGTACGAACGAATGCTGGGCCTTTACCTGGCTTTACGTGCTGGAATTCAACTACGGACCAGAGCTGGTTTTCAATCTTTAGGACCATGCCGTTCTTAAGATCATTAGTGGTTGCCATCTTTATTCCTTAACTAATATCCGCTGCCAGTTTTTGTTGGCAGAAATTATTATCAGCCTAAGAATACAGGGTATTACCCTAGTAATGCGACTATTCGCTCGGCGATAAAATGTGGTTTTGACAATGATGTGTCAAGTTTCTCATGTGCAAGCTGGCTGTAGCACTCGCGGTAGGATTCCATGAGGAGGCGGAAGGTGCGACGAATCGGACCGAGGTTTACGGCACGTGGGGCGTTAATCCCGGTGCGTTGAGCCAGCGTGTTGAAATCTGCATATAGTTCTATAATCAAAGCCTGGTTTTTGTCCACGTTTTTGAGTTTTTCTTGAACGTCCTCGACCAGGACTGAATCTGGGGAAAGCACAACAATGCCGGGTTTGTTAAGGGCTTGGATTACCCCCTGCGCCACGAAAGTTTGGAACTCTTCTGCCCCTCGTCGCACAAAAAGCAAGTCCATATCTTCACCAGCTATTTCAGCTGCGTTTTTTAAAGCATCATGGATGGGCCAGTTGAGTTGCTGAGATAGTTCCGTAGCAACGTCACTTTTACCTGCTCCAGCTACCCCAATTAGCACGACTTGGTTTTTCATTTTCAATTGCTTTCTAAAACATCTAGGACAGTTCTTAAAGGTACTTCACTCACCCAAGTGTCGCCAGGCGAATTTTCTCTCTCGAGGGCGGTAGTGAAAACAAACCGTAAGTTCCCCGAACGAACCTTCTTATCATGTAGCATTGCGTCAAATAGTGCCGAATAGTCGAATGCTTCCCAAGCTGAAGGTAAACCAAGATTATGAATTAGGTCCAAGTGTAACTTAACCCAACTTTCGCTGGCATATCCCAGCCTATTAGCTAGTTTCACTGCGTAAACCATGCCAATTGCTACTGCTTCACCATGGCGTATCCGATAGTTCGTGATTTTTTCAATCGCGTGTCCCAACGTGTGTCCATAGTTTAAGTATTCGCGTTGTCCGGTTTCCCTTAAATCTTCGCTAACTATATGTGCTTTAACTGTGACTGCTCGTTCGATAAGTTCACTAATCACCGGGCTATCCCAAACCAGCTTTTTGTTGCCGTCACAGAGCCTAAGAATCTGTTTATCTTTAATGAACCCACATTTTATTATTTCCGCTAGCCCTGCTTTAAACTCGGGTTCAGGCAGAGTTTCTAAAATTAAAGGGTCTATAAAAACTCGTTTAGGTGGATAGAAAGCACCTGCGAGGTTTTTTCCAGCGAAGATGTTGATACCTGTTTTACCTCCAACCGCAGCATCTACCATGCCAAGTAATGTTGTCGGTACGTGGACCACGCCGATACCACGAAGCCATGTTGCAGCAAAGAAGCCAGCTAAATCAGTTAAGGCACCTCCCCCGATTCCGATGATCAAGTCAGTGCGTTCCAACCCTATTTCTGCAGCATAATTCCAGGCGGTTGTCAGTGATTCAACTGTTTTCGCAGATTCCCCATCCGCTACTAGCAGAGTCTCCGTCTGGACACCCGTTTGTTTTATTTCCTTCTCGATTTCCTTCGCCCATGTGATAACTGCAGAAGTAGTCACGAGTAATACTTTTTGGTACCTGTTGGCCTGCACCCAAGCTCCAACTGATTGTCTGCTATGGTGTGCTATTTCTATCTCATAGCTAGGCGTGGAAGTCACTGGAATTACGGTTTTCATAACCTCCCCTTACTCATTATAGAAATTAACTCCAAAAGGTTTATAACATCCTTTTCGAGAGAGTCTACACCGACTTCTAAAACAGCCTCAGAAACCTCTTCATAATAGCTTCTACGTCGCTGCAAAATACTGGCCATTTCAGCTTCCATACGCTGACTATTTCCAGCTACTCCGACAATACCGCTTAAAAGTGGTCTGCCCCCTTGCTGAACGGCTCGTTTAGCTAAGACCGGAACCGCGCAATCTAAATAAATACAGCACTGCCCCCTTAAAATCTGCCGATTTGCTTCACATTCAACAACTCCACCGCCACAGGCAATTACTACAGGCACAGAAAAATCGAGTGTAGACTCAACAACCTGTTGCAAAGCCTGCTGCTCGATCTGCCGAAATACGGCTTCAGACTCAGCGAACAACTCAACTACTGTGCTGCCAGCCATGTCTTCGATCACCTGATCCAGATCAATAAATACACAAGGCTTCCCGTGCTTTCTTAACCGTAAGGCAACCTGCAACCCTAAAGTTGTCTTGCCACTAGCTGGCATTCCCACTAAAAAAACCGGTTTAGTTATTGATTCTTCTGCAAGTGTCACAGAACGCCCTCGGTAAATAATCGTTGCTGGATCTCAGCTTGGAATGCTACCAAGTTGCGTTTCACCATTTCTAAACTGCCGGTACCAAACATTCCCGTGACTTCATCAGCTAATACTAACGCAAGCATAGCTTCAGCAACTACCGCGGCCGGCACCACAGCACAAGTATCGGAACGCTGATGCAAAGCTGGAGCCAACCGCCCACTTTCTAAGTCAAAACTTTGACGTGCTCTGGGAACAGTCGAAATCGGCTTAAAACCAACTTGCACTACCACAGGTTGCCCATTACTCATACCGCCTTCAATGCCACCAGCAAGGTTAGACGAGCGTGTTACGTGGCTATTTTCAATAGCAAACTCATCATGCGCCTGCTGCCCACCAGCTTCAATCTGAGAATCCCCCACACCAATAGTTACCTGTTTTGCTGACTGAATGGACATCATCGCGGCAGCTAGCTTTGCATCTAGACGCCTATCCCATTGAATGTGGGAACCTAATCCAACTGGCACATTGAATGCAATTACTTCAACGCTACCGCCAACCGTGTCGCCAGCCTGCTTTGCTGCATCTATCCGAGCTTTAAAAAGCTGTTCTGTCTTTTTATCTGCAGTACGCACTTCACTGGCTTCGATGGTTTCAAACTCTGCCGCACCTGGCTGCGACGCAAGCGTAGATATCTCTGCGATTGCAGTCACGTGAGAGACGATTTGTATACCCGCAACTTGATATAAAAAGGCTTTCGCAATACTTCCAAGGGCTACACGCATAGCAGTTTCGCGGGCTGAAGCGCGCTCTAAAATGTTACGAGCGTCAACATGGCCGTATTTCAGCATTCCCGCCATGTCTGCATGCCCAGGTCGCGGACGGGTTAGCTTACGATTACGTGCAAGTTCTTTATCGTCAGACCCTCCGACTGCTTTACGTAGTAGTACAGGGTCTACTGGGTCAGTTGCAAGTACCGCTGCCCACTTATCCCATTCTGAATTCGAAATTTCTATGGCAATTGGTGCGCCGGTGGTTACACCATGACGTATGCCAGAAGTTATCGTAACCCTGTCTGTTTCAATCTTTTGTCGTGCTCCCCGCCCGTAGCCTTTTTTGCGACGGTGTAGTTCTGCCTCTAGGTCGGCTTGTGTATACGCAATTCCAGCGGGAACTCCGTCGATGATGCCGGTAAGTTTAGGGCCGTGGGATTCGCCTGCAGAAAGCCATCTGATCATGCTTTAAATTGTCCCACACTTTTTATCTTTTGCGCGCTCGTGCATCTAATAGACGCTTTTTATGGCTAGGTGTCAGAAAAATTGATGAGCTCCTCGTAATCACCCCACTAAACCAGTATGTAAACACATGAAAAAGAATGCACGATATCATTGACTACAGTCTGTCATAAACACAGAAAACTTCTTTAAACTTACGCCCATTTAGCCACTAAAAACCTAATAAGCTCAAGGGTAACCATAATTACATCATGTTTAGGATTTTTAAATTAAAGACTTCCACCATTCACCCAAACCCCAAAAAATAGCGATTCAAAATTGCTAAATAAGGCTTACCTAACTAATGTAGAGTTGTTGTAACTCTGTTATTGACAACGAAAATACCCGCTCAGGAGAATTTCAATAATGAGACCCACTATCAAACGCGCGCTCGTATCCACGCTGGTTACCGGCGCCCTGGTTATCGGAGCTAGCACCCCAGGTCTAGCTACCGAAGACACCGCGACAGCGCTCGCAGAAACAACCTCCAATCTAACATCAGAAACCACAGAAGCCGACGCAGTCACTGAAGAAAACACTTCCGAAAAATCAGAATCAGACTCAGAAGCTGACGCGCCAGCAGAAATTACCACCGAAGCAGGAACACCGGCTCACTCAACCCCCTCTGCCCCTGTTGCCGGCCCAACATTGCGCTCTGCAGAACCTGCAGAAACAGCTGCTGTAAGCGACACTATCGCAGTAACCGAGGCCTACGCTAACTGGGATTTCCGGCGCGGATTCCGCGAGTATGTTGGCATTGAAAACGAAACGCTTAGCGGGGGGCTACAAATTCTAGATAAGGGCAAACACCTATTATGGCAGCCCCATCCGGGCCAAACTTTTAATCTAGATGGCTCCAGTGGACTATTGAAATTTGCAGGGCAAATTAACTGGACAAAATACGACGGAATTCTTAACGTTCGTATTGCAAACCCAACGATCGATTTTGCAAACAAGGTTCTGCTAGTAGACGGCTACACTGCAGGTACCCTTGCTAAGGCAGGCGAAGTTACCTTCACCCAAACAGCAATTGCTTCCTTACCTGACTTAAAGATTGAAAAACACAATGGTTACGTGGTGATTTCATCCCATAAACCTATTTTTAATGAACGTGTAAAAGATCTGGTTGGCCTATACCAAAATGAAATGGCTGCTCCGCTAGTAGTCACGGTTGCAACTGACAACTCAGAAGATACTGATACGCCACAACCCGTACTTTGGGAACTTTTCCCAACCATGTATAAAAATCCTGTTAATGGGCCAGTTTACACCGATGCTCCATTAACGAACGTGTCAATCCCTGACCCTAATTTGGAAGCATGTATTCGGACTTACAATGAAATTGCTCCCGGAATTCCTTTAACAAACCGTCATTTGGAATCCTTACAGCAACTAAAATGCATCAATAAGGGAATTAAATCTCTAAAGGGATTAGAACACGCAGTTAATCTTAACTGGGTAAATTTCTACGCTAACCAAATTAACGATTTAACTCCGTTGGCACAGGCAAGCAAACTAAAAGTAGTTGAAGTTGGTAAGAACCAACTTACCACCCTCACTGGTCTTGAAAACTCACCGCTGATCAACCAACTCAGTGCCGAAGAAAACTACATCACTGACGCTTCAGTTGTAAAGAAACTAATTCGCATTGATACTCTCGACTTGCATGACAACCGAATCAGCGACCTGAGCCAAGTCGCCGTCCAAACTTATGACGACGAAAAAATTTCTACAGTAAACCTATCCCATAACCGGATCGCAGATCTGTCACAGTATGACAGTATGCCTTTCATTCGAGATCTAAACCTATCGCACAACCTTATTAGCGATTTAGGTAGGCTCCCACATAAACGAGGCTTTGAGCGACTTAACTTAGAGCATAACTTCATCACCGATCCTTCAGCATTTGGTGCTTGGGCAACTGACCGTTACCGCGGCTCCTTTGAACGCTTGAAAATCCGCTACAACAAGTTCACTGATTGGACACCGCTGAAGCCTTTAGCAGACCAGGATAAGGTTTTCTATTACCCGGAATCTGGTAGTAGCGACACTTTAGTTAATCCAAAGACACTTGAAGAACTAAAGACGAAGCACTCTGCAACAGATGCTGAAATTGCACAAGCAGAACAAGCTCGTAGGGATGAAGAAGAAAAGGCTCGTAAAGCCGCAGAAGAAGCACTTATCAAGAGTAAAACCTGGAATGCTCAGCTTACTTGGGGCGTGAAGCAAAGCTTCCGCGATTATGTTGCTGGTGATTTCGCTGGTGGTAAGTGGACTGTTGCTGATGGTGTGAAAGGATCCTTCGAGTTCCCCCTGTTAGCTGACCAGAAAATTAATCCACTAGATCATAATAGGATTTCTTTCGGAGGTAAAGTTCATTTCGTTGCGCACCACGATATCCTGGATATGACTATTGCGAACCCATCGATCGAGAACGAAGCCGGCGTTTGGAAGCTCTATGCCGACGTCGCGACTCGCCCATTCGATAAATCTAAGCTAGGGCATTACCTGGGCCTACGCGCCTCCGGCGAAAAAGCACCGCTTGCCCCAGTTTCTGAACTTAAGCGTTCTGAGATTGCAGTGCTAACTCAGCTAACTGAAAGCCTGCAAAACAGCACTAAAGTACTGCACTTCGGAAAGGTAACCCTCACTCCTGAAGGTTCTTTGGCATTCGCAAAGTTCTACGAACCAAACCAGGTAATGGATACTCTAAATGTAACCATCAAGGAAGGTACCCCTAACGGTGTTCGTTCAGTTTATTCCCCAATGACTGATACTCCAGCTCAGCCAGAGGAAACCTACACCGCAGATCTGAGCTGGGGTGTGAAAGAATCCTTCCGCACCTACATTAAGGGTGATTTAGCTCAGGGAGACTGGAAGCTTTCCGGCGGTGTAACTGGCGAATTCGTTTTCCCATTGAAGGATGGCGTAAAGGTTTCACCAGATAACTACGAAGCCCTGGATTTCAAGGGTACTGTACACTTCAAGGGCCACCACGGTCTGTTGAACTTGGCTATTTCGCAGCCTTCGATTGCTAAAGTAAACGGCAAGTGGGAACTAACTGCAACCGTTACTTCCACGCCTTTCGATAAGAAGGATATCGGCAAGTATCTGGGTGCTAACCTCCGTGTTGCAAACGGCGCACCTGAAACCCGCCGCGTAGTTATTGCTAACCTGTCTGAACCAACAGTGAAGGTAGATGGAAAGCTAGTTTCCTTGGCTTTCGCAACTGTTACTCTGACTGATGCAGGTTCTGTAGCATTCGCGAAGTTCTACGAACCCGGTCAGGTACTTGATGCGCTTACCGTTGGCATTCGCCCCGTAACTGCACCGGCTCCTTCTCAGCCTGGAAAGACTGACTCAGATAAGCCAAAGGCTGATGCTCCAGTAGTTTCTGCGCCTACTCAGAAGCAGAATACTAAGCCTGCAGAGCCAGCAAAACCACAGATTAAGAAGTGCGAAGTTGATCCAACTAAGAAGCGCATTACTGGTGGCAACCTCGCTTGGGGCGTACGTGCGTCCTTCACCAGCTACATTCGTGGTTCTATCGCTCACGGTGGTTGGAACTTAAACGGTACCTCCTGGGATGGCGCTAACTTCAACTGGGCAGCTACCGGTGGCGTTTACAACACGGCTACCAAGTCCGGCACCATCTACTACGGTGGCGCAGTGAATTTCTATGGTCATGATGGAATCCTTGATCTAACTATTTCCAACCCTTCATTGGTTATTAACGGTAACTACGGTGCGCTTTACGTAACCGTTAACGGTTCCGATATGTCGGGCAAGAAGTTCAACCTGGGTCGCGTACACTTCGCTGACGTAGCTCTGGGAGGCGTCTACGAGGCTAATGGAACTCTGAACTTCCAAAACGCCACAGTTACGCTCACTGCAGCGGGGGCAAAAGCATTCGTCGGATTCTACTCAACTGGCGCAGCGTTGGCTCCAATGAGCTCTTCAGTTTCCATGGTTAATGCCACTGCCTGCGACCCAGCTACCGGCGAGCTGATTGAGTACGGCGCATTCGGCGGAGTCTTGTCCCAAACAGGCGTTGAAGTCGAAGGCATGCTGTTGGCTTCGCTGGCGACCTTGTTTGCAGGTGTGGCCGCTCTGGCAATGCGTCGACGCCAACTGCGCTGAGTTAGCTTATAAATAGTTAATGTAACCGATTAACAGTTTTACGGTGTGGGGTGGGAAAACTGCCCCACACCGTAAAACACGTCATGAGGAACTTATGAAAACACGTCTTTTAGCACTCGCGGCTGTTTTAACTGTCGTATTATCTGCTTGTACTGCTCCAACTCACCCCGACACGCAGCCCAAAACTGCTAGTGATACTACCGCCACTCAGCAAAGCCCCGCACAGTCAAAAACCAAACTTCCTGATCCGCATACCCTGACTGGTTTAACAGTGGTTCCTGATATTGCTGATCCAACTCCACTTGAGGGATCATTCAAACAGACTCTACCAACTACCATTAGAGATTTTGAAGGTAACTCTGTAACCGTTACCGATACTTCGCGGATTCTCGCAATGGATTTAACTGGCACACTCTCACGTACCGTGATTGCCCTTGGCTTTGGCGATAAGCTTGTTGGTCGCACGGTTTCGTCTACTGAAAAGCAGCTAGCTGATCTGCCAGTCGTGACTGAAAATGGTCATACCCTAAATACTGAGGCGATTTTAGCTCTCAAACCAACTCTTATTGTTGTAGACCGCTCTATCGGTCCGCCAGAGGCTTTAGACCAGCTGCGTGCTTCTGGGATTCCGGTGGTCTTAGTTGATCCGGCTCGTGGTATTGATAAGAATTCCGCCCTCATTAAATCTGTTGCCAATGCTTTGGGGACTCCGGAAGCCGGAACAGCCTTAGCAGATCGCGTGGAAAAAGAAACTAAGGCGGCACTTGCACAGATTAAACAGTGGATTCCTGCGCAACCTCTGGAAGCGTCATTCCTTTACGTTCGCGGGACAGGGGGCGTGTTCTTTATTTTGGGCGGCAACGAGGGCGCCACTGCCCTGATTGAAGCGCTGGGCGCTAAAGACCTAGCAACCGCGCAGGGACTGAAAGGTGTTACTCCTGCGAATGCTGAGGCACTCGTCGCTTTGAACCCGGAAATCATTTTCACTATGAGTTCAGGGTTAGACTCCACGAACGGCTTAAAAGGTTTACTTGCTCGCCCAGGTGTAGCTGAAACACGCGCCGGACAAAAGCAGCGTGTGGTGGCTATTCCCGATGGTTTATCACTATCTTTTGGACCACAAACTGCTGAAACGCTACTTGCAGTAGCCCGCGCAACGTATGGGATTGACGAAGATAAATGACATCTCAGCCTACTTTCAACCGTCCGAAACTACGCGTGTTCCTTACCTTCAGCATTGTCTTATGCTCGCTGGTTGCGTCTACTTTAGCGTCAGCACTTTTAGGACAGTATTCCATAAGCGTCGGCGATATCTTCAAAAGTACCTTCGCACCTCTGGGTATTCTCGACTACCCTAAAGATGCACTAGCATTCTCAACCCTATGGAATATCCGATTCCCACGGATTGTTCTGGGGCTCCTAGTTGGCGCAGCTTTAGCTGTGGCAGGTGCAGTAATGCAAGCAGTGTTTTCTAATCCACTTGCCGAACCAGGTATCATTGGTGTTTCCTCAGGTGCGTCAGTTGGAGCCGCCCTCGCATTCGTTTTCGTCCCACACGCACTGGCAGGTTTCGCTGTACCACTTTCTGCTTTTGCTTCCGGTTTAATAGCAGCATTAGTGGTTTACACGTTATCTCGTTCGCAAGGTAAAGCAGATGTAATCGTTCTAGTTCTCACTGGCATCGCGGTTACGGCAGTGTGCACCGCATTAGCTTCAATAGCTACCTATATTGCGCCTACAACCGCCCGTGATCACATTGTTTTCTGGCAAATGGGATCCTTAAATGGGACAACTTGGCCGCAGGTTTTCACCGTATTGGTTGTCGTAATTGTGGGAATTAGTTGGGCTTTTACACTTGCCCAAAAACTCGATACGCTGTCGCTCGGAGAACGCGCTGCCGGTCACGTAGGCGTTAATGTACAAGGTCTACGCGTAACTGCCATTATTTTAGCGACTCTGCTGACAGCCGCAGCTGTAGCCTACGCAGGTGTAATTGCTTTCGTAGGGTTGATAGTTCCACACGTTATGCGACTAGCACTTGGGCCGTTGAATAAGATCCTATTGCCTGGAGCAATGTTTGCGGGCGCTTTACTGGTTACTTTATCCGATTTAGCAGCTCGCACCCTGATTCCTTTTGCAGACCTGCCAATTGGTATTTTTACTGCTCTCGTAGGTGGACCAACCTTCTTTATCCTGCTTCGCACACGGTTAAGAATGGGACGCTAATGTATAAAACTAAACTAGGTGAAACTGCCGTAGTCGCTGAAAATATCAGCTTCTCATACGGGTCTAAAGAAATTCTGAAAGGCATTAGCCTTGAAGTTAAATTCGGTCAAATAGTTGGCCTACTTGGACCTAATGGAACCGGAAAATCCACTCTTGTAGGGGTCATGGCAGGTGATTTAGAACCCGGAACAGGAACCGTTACATACCAGGGGAAACAGCTTTCGGATTACTCACGTAAAGAACTTGCACAAACCCGCTCAGTTATGCCTCAAAACACTGAGTTTCCATTTTCATATCAAGTGTATGACATTGTTGCTATGGGCAGACAATGTTGGGAGGCAAACCCCGCCCTCGATAATGAAATTATTGCTTCTTCTATGGCTGCCACTGATGTTGCCGGCTATGAAGAACGCGACGTTACGCGCCTGTCTGGTGGCGAAAAAGCCCGTGTTACGTTCGCCCGCGTACTCACTCAGCAAGCTGGCGTCGTATTCCTTGACGAGCCCACTGCGGCACTGGATATCGCGCACCAGGAGCGCACAATGGAAGTGTGTCGCAAACTAGCTGACGCAGGTCACGCAGTGATTGCGGTAATGCATGATCTGCAACTAGCTGGCAGCTACTGCGACCGCATTGCTCTGCTGGATAAAGGCGGGATTTCAGCCTACGGCACTCCCCCAGAAGTTCTAACCAGCGAACGTCTCAGTCGCGTATACGAATGGCCAATCGAAGTTGCTACAGTCCCAGATGGTCGGCTCGTAATCCTTCCGAAAAAACGCTAAAGAATAATCGCTCCTAGAAAGTTAGGAGCGATTATTCTTATACCGTTAAAGCCCAAACCAAGCAGGCACCAAGAATCAGAAATGGCCCAAACGCAATCCGGGTTTTCATAGCTTGCTTCTTTACCGTTACCAAGTACAAGGCTACCGCCCCGCCGATTAAAAACGCCACAGTTAAACCCACGTAAGCGGTTTCAAAACCATAAAGCCCCAACCAGGCGCCCAGTACAGGAGCGAGTTTAACATCTCCAAAACCAATGCCTTTCATCAAGTAATAGATTAGGGCCGGCGGTAAGCCCCAAACTAATGCACCGAAAACCGCGCTGGCAATAAAAGGCAGCGGATTTTCAAAAGGCAGGATAATCAGTCTTAATCCCAATCCCAGGAGAAAGATAACGAGGGCTAAGAATGTAAGTCGGTTAGGTAGTTTATGCACTGCTAAATCAACGTAGGCACTTAACGCTAAAACGCCAAGAATCGGTACGGAAATAGTGATAAACGGGTCGTTGTATCCCAGGTAGAAACCTACGAATACGGCAAGTACGCTAAGTGCACTAATCCACTGGCAGTTTCCCGATCCGATACCGGGAGTGCAGGAGGTTTCTTTACCGTGAGTAAATAAATACTCGTTTACCAGTTTGTAGCCCCCTGTGAGGGCATATAGGATACTTAGAAAACCCAGTACTGCTGCGGTGGTTTGCAAAGCAAATGAGGTTTGCATGCTAGTTCCGTTCTGATAGTGCAGCTTCCATGGCTGCCCGCATTGCTGAAGCGGGTGCTGGTTTACCGGTGTGCAAGCTGAATTGGCTGACGGCTTGGTGTAAGAGGACTTCCGTGCCGGGAATATAGTGGTTTCCGGTATCCTTGAGTTGTTGTTGGAGGCTACTGGTTTCGTGCGAGTAGTCGATATTTAGGACTATTTTTTCACGGACCAATGGTGCGTTTGCCAGTAGTTCTGACAATACATCGCTAGGAATGGTAGAGATAATCACGGATGCCTGCATGAGTTCCTGCTGTACGCGGTTTCCAGATTTTAGGGGAATCAGCACCGGTCTAAGTCCCAGCGTGGTGGCGATTTTCATTATCGAGGGCGGGCGGGTGAAACTCCGCGCGATGATTTTCAGGTTTTTGATGCCCAGCTCAGCTGCGGCCATCATTGCTGATACAGCGGTTGCGCCGGCACCGAGAATAAGCACCTCTTGAATCTGCTGTGTCTTGTATCGTTGAGCGAACTCAGAGTGGTTTTCAAGGGATTTGCGGATGCCGTACACATCAGTATTGAAGCCGGTCCGCATACTACCTGTTACAACCACGGTATTAACTACCTGCAGAGTTGCTGCCATGGGTTCTACCGCATCTAGGCATGGCAAAATACTATGTTTATGCGGCATGGTGACTGCCAACCCAACAGCCTCTGGGGACAGCTGTTTAATATAGTCTGAAAGATTCTGTGACTGGACTTCGGCTAAACCAAACTCGTAGTCAAGTCCGAGTTCCTGGTATGCAGCATTATGAATCACCGGTGAAAGCGAATGCTTCACCGGTGATCCGATCAGAAAAACTTTCTGCATTTACTAGCAGCTACCCTTGTTTGCGGCACACCAGGTGCTTAGTTCTTCAACGTACTTCTGATGTTCAGCATTAGTTGAAGAGAACTTAGTTTCACCAGTATTTAGGTTTACCGTTACGAAGTATAACCAGGTGCCGTCAGCAGGATTCAAGGTTGCTTCTACCGCAGCGCGGGAAGGCATGGAGATAGGTCCTGGTGGGAGCCCCTTGTGAATGTAGGTGTTGTAAGGGGTGTCTTGTTTAACTTCATCACCGGTTGGTACGCCGCCTGCACGCTTTAATCCATAAAGTACTGTGGAGTCCATCTGAAGTAGGCCAACGGTTTCAGCATTTGGTTGAGTCAAACGATTTTCAATAACTCGAGCCACCTGCTTCATATATTCATCATTATTAACTTCACGTTCCAGGATGGATGCTTTAGTTAATAGCACTTGACGTTGGTTAGCTGGTACTCCCAGTTCATCTAGTTCTTTTATGGTCGCTGCGACCATAGTCTTTAAAACGTCTGCCGGAGTGTCATCGGTATGGACCTCGTAGCTACCTGGTAGTAACCAGCCTTCCAAGTTTCCTTTAGCTTCAGCAGGTAACCCCAGTGCCACTGTGTCAGATAATGCTGCATCAACTTGTTCGGGTGTAAACCGTTCAAAGGCTTTTAAGCGTTCGACTACCTGCCAGATAGTGAAACCAGGTGGAATGGAGATTGCGTTGGAAGTGCGTTTAGTTGGATCAAGTAACGCTGCTACAGCTTCCACACCACTCATTTTAAGTTTCAGAGTGTATGAGCCGGGCTGTACTGATGTGGCGGCTTGGTTCGCTTCCCAGGCTTTGATGAAGGCGGCTTCCGACTTTACCACATCTAGTTGAACTAGCTGTTTTGCGATTGCTGAACCGGTATCTCCTGGATTTACGACTGCAATGACTTCTGTAGTACCAGAGCCTTCATAATCTGGGATTTCTTCCTCGACTGTGCTTCCTCCCCGTAAAGCGTTAATCGCTAAATAGCCGCACGCCAACATTAGTACTCCCACTAAAGTCAGGATAATGGCAGTGCGAATCTTAGCTGCTTTTCGACGTTTAATGGCTTTACGTCGTTCTATTTCCAGACGGCGTGAGCGCATTCCGGTTGTTGGGGGCGCTTCTACCCTTGTACCGTCAGTATTGGTTGAATTGGGCGTTCCAGCTAAGAACGTTGGGGTTTGGAATTGTGCTTGGGAGCTACTTTCCGCTACGTGGGATAAGCCTGAGCGAGTGTGGCGTGAGCGGGTTGTGTTTTGCGTTGCTTCAGATGGTGAAGCTTGTGTTGCCTCCCCTGTTGCTTCTGAACGTGGCAGACGACGAGGCGGAGTCAGTGGGCGACGAGGAATCCGTGTAGTTGGTTCTACGCCACTGCTACGTGGTACGCTAGGTGCGCCAGTCATACTTTCACCGGTTACTGGACGGGTGAGACGCCGACGTGGTGGCTGCCGCAGTGGGCTATTCTCCGCGGAAGTAGTTTCGTTTGGATTGGCTTCGTTGCTCATTTAGTCCTCACTTGTCTAATTCTTTACTTCCACGGTCTCTCCTGGCGGAGTTTCCGTGCGCAGTTCGGTCTCAATCGCGTTTTCTAAAATGATAGAGGCTGCGAGCTGATCAATTTTGTTTTTTCGCGCGCGATTATCAACTCCCATTTCTGAAAGTCCTGCGTGAGCTTGATTGGTAGTGAGTCTTTCATCCATTAGACAGACTCTAATATCGGGGATTTCTACAGCGAGTTCATTTGCGAAATCGCGTACGAATTCTGCTGAGCTTCCCTCTTTTCCATTTAAATGCACTGGCATTCCAATAACTACTTCAATGGCCTGTTTTTCGACAATCAGGTTCAGTAGTTCATCTAAGTGGACGCCGTATGGTGAAAATTGCAAAGTGGTGTGAGGAAAAGAGATTTTCCCACTGGGATCAGTTACGGCAACCCCAATACGGCTTTTACCGTAATCTACTCCAATCCTCACACCACTTCTGAACATATTTTTAACCTTTATAAGTTAAACTTCCCGCTAACTCAGAGGGAGCGCAGTGCCTGCTTAACTACTTCAACAGCTTCTGGAACAGCAGCTGGATTCTGACCGCCCCCCTGAGCTACGTCGTCACGGCCACCGCCACCACCCTGCAGAGTTTGCGAAGCCAAACGAACCAAAGCACCTGCCTTAGCACCCGCACCACGAGCTGCCTCATTAGTAGCAACTACTACCTGAGGTTTATCACTAATAACGCCAATGCCAGCAACAACTACTGGGTTAGCTTCGCCAAGGCGTGCACGTACGTCAAGTACCAGCGAACGCAAACCTTCAGCAGAAGCAGCCTCACCCAGATTTACAATCACAGCATCGAAAGCACCCAGACGTTCCACCTGGGTAGCTAATTCTGCAGCCCGTGCCAGCATTTGAGCTTCACCAAGCTTAGCAATCTGCTTTTCAGCGTCCTTGAGCTTCTTCAGTAGGCTCTCAACTTTACCAGGTAGCTCATCGCTCTTACCGCCAATTAAGCCAGTCAGCTGAGATACAAGGGCATGTTCCTTTGCCTGGTGCGCATATGCGCCGTCACCAACCAGCGCATCGATACGACGCACGCCGGAACCAATGGAGGCTTCACCCAGCAAAGCAACGCGACCAATATGACCGGTGGTTGGTACGTGAGTACCTGCACAGAGTTCCACGGACCAGCCGTCACCAATGTTTACGACGCGCACCTCATTGCCATACTTTTCACCAAACAATGCCATCGCTCCCATTGCCTTTGCATCGTCAATGTTCATGATGGTGTCAGTAACGGTTAGGTTATTAGCCAATTGCTGATTTACGCGTGCTTCTAATTCACCCAGTACATCGACTGGAACTGCTGAAGTATGGCGGAAGTCAAAGCGCAGGCGGCTTGGAGAATTCTCAGAACCAGCCTGTGTAGCGCCTTCACCGATGAATTCATGTAGCCCCTTATGCACCATGTGAGTTGCGGTGTGAGCACGAGCAATCGCCAAACGACGATCAGTGCAAATCTTTGCAACTGCGGTTTCACCCAAAGCTAGCGTACCTTCAACTAAACGACCACGGTGAACAGTCAATCCCTTAATAGGTGCCTGCACATCATCAATCTCAACGATTGCTCCCCCCGTAGTACGGATAGTACCGTGGTCAGCTAGCTGGCCACCCATTTCGGCCCAGAATGGGGTCTTATCAAGGATTACTTCAATGTCCGCAGGACCAGTTAGAGCTGGAACTGCTGCGCCCTCGGAAACAATACCTGAAATAATGGATTCAGTTTCAGACTCAGTGTAGCCGAGGAAGTAAGAGCCGCCCCCCAGCTGATTCTGGAACTCATGATAAATACGAGAGTCTACGTGTCCAGCTTTCTTTGCCAAAGCATCCTGACGTGCGCGAGTCTTTTGTTCCAACATGAGCTCTCGGAAACGAGCTTCATCAACATCAACGCCCTGTTCCTTAGCCATTTCCAGGGTCAAATCGATTGGGAATCCGTAGGTGTCATGAAGCTGGAATGCTTCTTCACCAGACAGCTTGGTAGCAGAGCCAGCAGCTTTTGCCTTTGCAACTGCAGTGTCGAGAATCGTAGTACCAGCAGAAAGAGTACGGCGGAAAGTTTCTTCTTCAGCGTAGGCCACATCAGCAATACGCTCCCAGTTCGTTTCCAAATCTGGATAGGATGCTTTCATCGCATCACGAGATACTGGCATTAATGTAGGTAGGGTTGCAGTATCAACGCCCAGCAGACGCATAGAGCGTACTGCCCGACGAATCAAGCGACGTAGCACGTATCCACGACCATCGTTTCCTGGTACAACACCATCATTGATAAGCATCATAGAGGAACGAATGTGGTCTGCCACAATACGCATTCGCACATCATCTTCAGGGTCCCCGCCACCGAGGTAGGTGCGGCCAGACATCATTTCAGCTGCAGAAATTACTGGGCGAACTTCATCGATTTCATACATGTTCGGCTTATTCTGCATGACAAACGCCAAACGTTCCAGCCCTGCACCAGTATCGATTGCCTTAGCATCAAGTTCACCTAGCAGTGGGTAATCTTTTCCAGAGCCTTCACCACGCAGGTATTGATCAAATACTAGGTTCCAAATTTCTAGGTAGCGGTCTCCACCTGGGTCAACATTTCCACCGACAGCTTCGGGACCATAGGATGGACCACGGTCGTAGTGCCATTCGGCACATGGTCCGGCTGGACCAGGCTGGCCGGTGTCCCAGAAGTTTTCGTGGCGAGGAAGACGCACGATGTGCTTTGGATCCAGGCCAATCTTGCGGGTTAATACGTCGTAGGACTCAGCGTCTTCTTCCCAGAGGGTTACCCAGAGACGGTCACCGTCTAAGCCGTAGTGCCCGGTTTCTTGTGATCCGGTGAGGAGTTCCCACGCGAAGTCAATGGCGCCCTCTTTAAAGTAGTCGCCGAATGAGAAGTTACCGTTCATCTGGAAGAAGGTACCGTGGCGGGTGGTGCGACCAACGTTTTCGATATCGTTGGTGCGCAGACACTTCTGCACGGAAGCTGCGCGTGGCCATGGGGCTGGTTCAGTGCCGATGATATATGGGATAAATGGCACCATACCGGCGATGGTGAAGAGAATCGATGGGTCTGGTGAGACCAGTGGGACGGATGGACGAATTTCGTGTCCGTTACGCTGGAAATATTCCTTCCAACGGTGGGCGATTTCTGCAGTACGCATAGCTTCCCTATTTTTCCCGAGGACGGTCTTTCTTACTTACCGTCTAATTGAAATACTTTAACTTACTTATCATACCTAATTATCTGGCTGTGCCAGAATCTTAGTCCACGCGCGTTCCCGTATTGGTGAAACGCGTGAACTACGATTCCCACGCAACCAAAACGTGCGAACCATGATTCCCACGCAGGGTAAAGAAAAATCCCCTCACGATTTTCGTGAGGGGATTTTTAAAAACTATTTATCAGCGTGAGTAGTATTCGACGACCAGCTGGTCATCGCAAACTACTGGAACTTCAGCGCGTTCTGGGCGACGAACCAGGGTTGCACGCAGACGTTCGAGTTCAACATCCAGGTATGCAGGAACTGGAGCCAGCACATCGCGGTGTACGCCAGCTGCTGCGATTTCGAATGGAACGGTGGTCTGGGACTTTGGCTTAACCTGGATGGTCTGACCTGGCTTTACGCGGAAGGATGGGCGGTCAACGATCTGACCGTCTACCAGGATGTGGCGGTGTACTACAACCTGACGCGCCTGTGCGATGGTGCGTGCAAAGCCGGAGCGTAGTACCAGTGCGTCCAGACGCATTTCGAGCAGTTCTACGAGGTTAGAACCGGTCTTACCTTCTGCACGGAGTGCTTCTTCGAATGCGCGACGCATCTGTGCTTCACGGATGCCGTACTGTGCGCGCAGACGCTGCTTTTCCTTCAGACGTACTGCGTAGTCGGATTCCTGGCGACGACGAGCGCGGCCGTGCTGACCTGGTGCGTATGGGCGACGTTCAAAGTAACGTGCTGCCTTTGGGGTTAGTGCAATGCCCAGGGCGCGGGACAGGCGCACCTGACGACGTGAACGGTTTGCCATTTTGGGCTACCTTTCCTGTTTTCTTTTTACTTACGAAATCGTGAGTTTCTTACGAATCTCACGGGGTCACCTAAACTTGTTTTTCTATTGAGTTCCAAGAGTGGCTAAGACCCCAGGTATTGCCACAGTTTGCGACAACTTTAATAGTCTATCGTATTTTCAGTAAAGAACGAATCTTTTGCAGGCGTTTCGTGAGCGATGACTCAAAACCATTGCCGGTTGGCTCGTAGTAAACACGTCCTTTTAGTTGGTCTGGTAGGTATTGCTGCGCCGCAATACTATAGGGTTCGTCATGTGCGTAGACGTATCCTTCACCATGCCCTAAGCGTTTCGCACCGGCATAGTGTGCATCCCTTAGAGGAGGTGGCACTACCCCAATTTTACCTGCACGCACGTCTGCTATCGCGCGGTTAATAGCCATATAAGAGGCATTTGACTTAGGCGCAGTGGCAACTGCTACTACTGCTTGCGCCAGGATAATCCGCGCTTCAGGCATGCCGATAAGTTGCGTAGCTTGCGCGGCTGCAACCGTCAGCGGTAACACACTAGGGTCAGCCATACCGACATCTTCTGAAGCGCAAATCATAATACGTCGCGCGATGAATCGTGGGTCCTCCCCCGCTTCAAGCATCCGCGCTAAATAATGCATCGCAGCATCTACGTCTGAGCCTCGCATAGACTTAATAAAAGCACTAATCACGTCATAGTGTTCATCTTCTCCGTAGCGTACCAGTGCTGCATCAGCTGCTTTTGCCACGGAATCTTCGTCGATTTCTTTCCGCCCAGCGTCAATCGCGGTTTGCGCAGCGGCTTCTAGGATTGTTAATGAACGACGCGCATCTGCACCTGCTAGCCGAATAATCATTTGCTCAGCGCCAGTATTGATACCTACACGGTTATCCAACCCACGCTTGTCATCTAGAGCGCGATGAATGAGCTTGGCAATGTCTGCATCTTCTAACGGATTTAGTGTCAGCAGAATGGAACGCGAGAGAAGTGGAGAAATCACCGAAAAAGATGGATTTTCCGTGGTGGCAGCAATCAGCGTCACCCAGCGATTTTCTACGGCAGGTAGTAAGGAATCCTGCTGGCTTTTCGAAAAGCGGTGAACTTCATCGATAAACAGGATGGTTTCTTTTCCGTCTGTTGCAAGATGTCGTTTAGCTTCAGAAATTACGTCACGGACTTCTTTTACCCCAGACGATACTGCTGAGACTTCTGCGAAGTGCCGGCCAGAACTGCGCGCCACCAGGTATGCGAGGGTGGTTTTACCAACTCCGGGTGGCCCCCAGAGAATCACAGAACTGACTGCTTTTGCTGGGTCAGCGGGTTCCAATAAGCGTCGCAAAGGAGAGCCTGGGGTAAGCAAGTGCTGCTGCCCAACTAGTTCTTCCACGGTCGTTGGGCGCATACGTGCTGCTAGGGGTGCATGCGCGTTAGACTCTGCTACCGCAGGTGTTACTGATGATTCGAAAATATCCATGCTTTGCTTTACTGAAAGTTTCTTGCAACGCCCTCGAGAATTTAAAAGAGGTCCAGGGTACCCGCACCTTCACGTACTACTACGGGAGTATTTTCAGTGAAGTCAACCACGGTAGTTGCTCCTTGGCCACCCACTGGCCCGGCAATAACGATATCAATCTGTCCGCCAATCCGGTCATCCACGTCGTAGGCTTCCCAGAGGGCCTCTTCCTCACCCGGCATAATCAGGGTTGAGCACAGCAGTGGTTGCCCAAGTTCTTCCACCACAGCTTGGGTAATTTTGTGGTCGGGAATGCGAATACCGATAGTGTGCTTCTTCTTATTGAGCATCATTCGCGGGATTTCTTTAGTGGCTTTCAGGATGAAAGTATAGGGGCCTGGAGTCACCGCTTTAATCGTACGAAATGCCTTATTGTCAACTATTACCAGTTGACCAAGCTGCCCGAAGTTATGGCATAGCAATGAGAAATTATGCTTCTCATCCAAGTGGCGAATCTGACGAATCTGATCCATTCCCTTTTTATTTCCCATTTGGGTGCAAATCGCATAGCCAGAGTCAGTTGGCAGGGCAATCACCGCTCCATTCTCAAGGGCGGATACTACTTGTTTAACCAATCGGGGCTGCGGGTTTTCTGGGTGAATCTCTAAGTACGTCATGGTTTAAGTTTACTCGGTAAACAAGCCTTGCGAATGGTTTAAAAAGGTTAAGAACTTTAATCACCACGGGCATAGCTTTTTCCTATTAAAACTATATGTTCACAATCTGGTTACAAAACCCCATAATCCCATATAAACAGCGGATTATCGGCACTTGGGGTCTGTTAGAATATATATTGCGTTATTCTCGGATTTCTCCACCATGGGAATCCAACATTCCTTACAGCAATAAGGAGACTGTTTTGAATACCCTTAAAACCAGGCTCCAAGCCTTGGGAGCGGTAACTACTCTGACGCTTTTACTGTCCCCACTTGGAACAGCGGCGCACGCTGCTGCAGCCACCCCAACAGAAACAACCATCGAACAAGTTCAGGGTCCAGGCGCGGAATCCCCACTTTTGGGTAGCGCCAAAAAAGGTCCTCTGGTTTCAGTCAAAGGTCGTGTAACTTACGTAAACACTACCGATGGACAGCGCAAAGGTTTCTTCATCCAAACCCCAGGCACTGCAACTGTTGCCCCAGCCAATGGTTCAAATGGTCTTTTCATCGGCTTAACCCAGAAAACTCTTAAGTTTGCGCCAACAGTAGACCGGTGTGTAACCGTAGTTGGTTACGTAAACGAAATGGGTGCAAAGAACGGGAATCGTCTAACCCGTCTGCAGGATCTCACGGAAGTAACCGTCGACCCTGCTGGTTGTGCCCCAGTTACTGCTTTACCTCTCACTGAGGTTCCAAATGATGATGCTTTGGAACAGCTTGAAGGTATGCTGGTTCGTCCTCAGGGTGATTTCAAAGTAATTTCCATTGCTGATTTAGCATCACATGGTGTTTTAACTATCGCTCCAGCGAATAATCCTTCAACAACTTTGTTGTTGGATGACAATATTCTCAATAAGCTCAGTGGCGGTCCCCTACCATTCGCTGCCGAAGGTGTAACAATCGCTGAAGGCGACACTTTGCGTTTTATCAGTGACGTAATCGTAGACGCGCATGGCAAGCTACGCCTACAGGCTCTTAACCCAGTTAATGGTGCGACTAACTCACCGGTCGAAATTATCAAAGATAATGCCCAGCAGCCTCCTGCCGGTGGAGAAGAATCACCTACGCCTAATCCTGGTGGTGATCAGGGACAGCCTGGCGGTGGAGAAGGTACTGGTATCGAACCAGTACAACCGACTCCAGAAGCTGGTATCACCCCAATCTCACAGATTCAGGGAACCGGCTTTAAATCCACTATGGAAAAACAGGTTGTTACCGTAAAGGGTGTCGTAACTGCACGTTACGATCACGGTAACATTGATGGCTTCTACGTCCAGACTCCAGGCACCGGCTCTGCTGCGCCTACCGCTGGATCAGAAGCCATTTTTGTTTACGTCGGTAAGACTGGACTAAACAACCTCCCTACCTTGAACTCCTGTGTAACCGTCAAGGGAACTGTAAAGGAATACACCGGTCGTAAAAAGCCACAGCCAGTTGATTACACCACTCAGCTTTCAGATCCAGAAGTTAAAGCTGCAACTGACTGTGCTCCAGTAACTCCACTGGCACTGCAAGCGCTGCCAAAGAATGATACTGAAGCTGAAGCTATCGAAGGTATGCTGGTTAAGCCACTGCAGAACCTGGTTGTCACCGACAACTACAACCTGAATACCTTCGGCAACGTTGGCCTTTCAATGACCGGAGCAGTTTTACCACAGCGTACTGATGTGGCTCGTCCAGGTCAGGAAGCTGATGCAGTTGAAGCTAACAACGCCACAAACTTCATCAACCTTGATGACGGTGCCTCATGGAACTACACCACAAAGCCAAAGGACGGTCAGGTAGACCCACGCGATTACCAGCTCCCATTCGTAACCAAAACTGATCCAGTACGTCTGGGCGCTAAGGTTACCTTCAACAGTGGCGTAATCTACGAATACCGTTTCGGTTGGGTTCTACAGGCAACCCAACCTGTACACGGTTTGGAAAACTCTTCTGTAAGTTTCGAGAATAACCGTCCAGCTACTGCGCCAGCAGTAAATGGTGACGTAAAGATTGCTACCTACAACGTACTTAACTACTTCGTCCACCTAGGCAAGGATCGTAACTGTCAGTTCTACACTGACCGTCACGGCAACCCAGTTTCTTCGAAGTCATGCTCAGTACGTGGCGCATACTCTCAGGAAGCCTTCGACAACCAGCAAGCAAAAATTGTTACCGCTATTAACAAGCTCGGAGCAGACGTTGTTGGTCTGGAAGAAGTCGAAAACTCCACTAAGTTTGGTAAAGACCGTGACTTTGCTCTGGCTCACCTGGTAACGGAACTTAATAAGGCTAATAATGGCGCAATCAAGTGGGCCTATGTACAGTCTCCGGCTAATGTTCCAAATAACGGTGACTTCATCCGCACTGCTTTCATCTACAACGCAGACAAAGTTAAGCCAGTAGGCGACTCCCAGATTCTGGGCGATGCGTCCTTCAACTCGATTGCTCGTTCTCCTCTGGCTCAGAAGTTCACTCCGGTAGTAACCGCTGATCAAACCGGAACTGACTTCGTGGTTATCGTTAACCACTTTAAGTCCAAGCGTCCACCAGAAGGTGACAGCAACGCTGATCAGGCAGACAAGGGGGACGGCCAGGGTGGCTGGAGCCCTAAGCGAGTAGAGCAAGCTGCAGCTGTGGCTAACTGGGCTAATACTACTTTCGCTGGTATCCCAGTATTCATGGTTGGTGACTTCAACTCTTACTCCAAGGAAGATGCAATCATCAAGCTGGCTGAACTTGGCTTCAATAAGATTCCTACCGTCGGACATTCTTACCTTTTCCAAAGCCGCGTAGGTTCGTTGGACCATGCGATTACTAACGCTGTCGGTATGGCTATTGTTGCTGATCAGACTGCTAAGGTTTGGGAAATTAATGCCCACGAGCCAGTAGCTTTGGAATATTCTCGAAAGAACTACACGGCATCTGATCTTTACACCACTGATGAGTTCCGTTCATCTGACCACAACCCAGAAATCTTCGGTATTAAGGTCATTAAGCCAAAGGATAAGGACGAAACTCCTCAGCCACCAGAAACCACCGACCCAGCTCAACCAAATCCAGGATCTAGTACGGATGAGACTCCACAGCAACCACCTGCAGTAGCTATTAAGCCAATCGCTGAGATTCAGGGCACTGGTGCTAAGTCTCCTCTGGTTGATCAGGAAGTAACCACTAAGGGTATTGTTACGGCAGCCTACCCTACTGGTAACCTAAACGGCTTCTATATTCAGACTCCTGGAACTGGAGCAGAAAAGAACCCAGCTGCTTCCCACGGTATCTTCGTGTACACCGGTCATCGGAAGGTAGCTGATATTCCAAATATTGGTACCTGTGTTGAAGTAACTGGTACGGTAGCGGAATTCGGTGGCAAGACTGCTACTGAGGATTATGAATTCTCAACCCAGCTAACGGCCCCAACCGTTAAAACCACCACTGGCTGTGACCAGCCCGTAGTTGCTGTCGTCTTCGATAAGCTTCCAGCTTCTGACGAAGAACGCGAAAAGTACGAAGGCATGCTAGTAGCTCCACGCGGTTCTATTGTCGTTACCGACAACTACAACCTGGGCCAGTACGGTTCTCTAACCCTGGCTTACTCTGATGAAGCACTGGTACAGCCAACTGATAAGTTTGCTCCCGGTTCTGCAGAAGCTATTGCCCTGGATGAAGCAAACGCGGCTAAGGAAGTCACCTTGGACGACGGCTCCTCCTGGAACTACTTCTTCAAGCCAAAGAAGGGATCAACCCTCGACCCACGTGCTTCTGAGCTTCCTTATCTGAGCCCAGACCATCCAGTACGTGTCGGTGCAAAGGTAACTTTCAACGACAATGTTATCTTTGGTTACGCTTTTAGCAGCTGGACTTTCCAGCCAACCTCTCAGGTTATCGGCGTTAAGAACGCTCCTGCGACCTTTGCGAATAACCGACCAGCAGTACCCGCTGTTACCGGTGACGTTAAGGTAGCTACCTTTAACGTTCTCAACTACTTCACTGACCTGGGTGAAGATCAGGTTAAGTGCAAGTCCTACAAGGACCGCAATGACAACCCAGTTGGCACTGATAAGTGTGCAGTTCGTGGTGCCTACACTAAGGCTGCGTTCGCTGATCAAAAAGCTAAGATTGTCTCTGCTATTAGCCTCCTGGATGCAGACATCATTTCCCTAGAAGAGATTGAAAACTCTCAGCGTTTCGGTCATGACCGCGACGCTACCCTAGAGGATTTGGTTGCTGCGTTGAATGAAAAGATGGGTGCAGGAACGTGGAAGGCTGTTGCTTCTCCAGCTAATATTCCTAATAACGGCGATGCTATTCGCACGGCATTCATCTACAAGCCAGCTAAGGTAAAGGCCGAAGGCGAAAGCCTTATCCTTGACCACCCAGATTTTACTGGTGTGGCTCGATCCCCACTGGCACAGAAGTTCGTTCCAGTTGTCGATGAACGTCATAACGCGAAGCCATTCGTGCTGATTGTTAACCACTTCAAGTCCAAGGGCTCTGTAGCTAAGGGACACGGTGAACAGGAAGGCGATTTCGATGGTCAGGGTAACAATAACCCACTCCGTGTAAAGCAGGCTGCAGCGCTAGCAGAGTTTGCAAAAGCCAACTTCGCTGAAGTCCCAACCTTCTTACTGGGTGACTTTAACGCTTACTCTAAGGAAGATCCGATTGTTACCTTGGGCAACGCTGGCTTTGAAAAACTAACTGGAGAGGGACATTCCTATGTCTTCAAGGGTCGTTCTGGTTCATTGGACCACGTTCTAGCTAACGAGGGCGCTAAGGCACTTGTTTCTGACACTGGCGTTAAGGTTTGGGAAATCAACGCTCACGAACCAGTGATGTTGGAATACGCTCGTCGTAACTACAACGTAGTGGACTTCTTCCGTGCGGATCAGTGGCGTTCTTCTGACCACAACCCAGAAGTATTCGGCATTAACGTAATCACCCCTAAAAAGGCTATTGATTGGACTGAAATCGGTCCTTCTGAACCTGTTTGGACTGATGCTGCAGTTAATGTTGAAAAGCCAGTCTACGAAACCGGACAGGAACTCCAGGCAACCTTCATCCTCTCTAAGGCAAATGCGGAAACCCAGGTAGTGTTCTACCTGCACTCCGATCCTGTGAAGTTAGGTGTAAAGGATCTGCAAGTTCAGCCAAATGGAACTGTTAAGGCAAACGTAACGTGGAAGATTCCAGCTAACTTCGAACTCGGCAAGCACGATGTAGTTGTCACCGATTTGAAGGGCAAGGAACTCGCTCGCGCAGGCGTAACCTTCGTGAAGCCAAATACTCCAAGTGTTGTTCAGCCTTCTAAGGATCAGAAGTCAACTGTGAAACCAGCTGTGCCTGCTCCTGCAAAGAAGCCAGCCCTGCCAGTCACCGGTGTTTCTGCTCAGATTATGCTGGTAGTTGCCCTGGGTGCTTTGGTAGGTCTCGCAATGGTGGTTCTTCGTCGCCGTTACTGAAACCTAACCTCAGTAATAACTAAATAATCCTTTGGGGGAGGTCAGCAAAGTTGACCTCCCCCAAACTCATGGTTTTTGCAAAGATACTACGGCTAAACAGCTTAGCCTTGTTGGCTGCTTCGCTGGTACTAGCCAGACTGTGGATAACTTTAACGCGCGAACTCAAGTTCCCGCGTTTTCTCTGCGCCGCAACTCAAGTTCCCACGTTTTACTATGAAGAACAATCATCCCTCACCCCTACACCACAAAACCACTACGCCCCGGTGTTTCTAAGGTCACTCTTAGTGCTTAACATATTTTCTTACAGGAAATGCACCGACCTCGGGAATATAAAAATCCGGCGGGGCACCCAAAGGCGACCCGCCGGACTAACTAAACGACTCTAAATCAGTCTTCGTCTTCAGCTACGTAATCAACGCCAGCTTCCGCACGCTGCTCTGGAGTAATCGGAGCCGGAGCCTGAGTCAATGGATCGAAACCACCACCAGACTTAGGGAAGGCAATAACGTCACGAATAGAATCAGACTTAGTCAGCAGGGAAACAATACGGTCCCAGCCGAATGCAATACCACCGTGTGGTGGAGCACCGAACTTAAATGCATCCAGCAGGAAGCCAAACTTTTCCTGAGCTTCTTCCGGACCGATACCCATTACGTTAAAGACACGTTCCTGCACGTCACGACGGTGAATACGGATGGACCCGCCACCGATTTCGTTACCGTTACATACGATATCGTATGCGTAAGCCAATGCTTCGCCTGGGTTTTCTTCGAAGTTATCAATCCAGTCTGGGTTTGGTGAAGTAAATGCGTGGTGAACGGCAGTCCACTTAGAGTTACCCAAGTCAACGTCGTCATCCTGGCCAGATGGCTTGAACAGTGGAGCGTCTACAACCCAAACGAAAGACCAAGCGTCTTCATCAATCAAGCCGGTACGCTTGCCAATTTCCAAACGGGTAGCACCCAGCAGGGCGCGAGCTTCGTCTGCCTTACCAGCGCCAAAGAAGACGCAGTCGCCGTTTGCAGCGCCAGTAGCAGCCTGCAGGCCAGCACGTTCTTCAGCGGAAATGTTCTTAGCAACTGGGCCACCCAGTTCCCCATCTTCAGAGATAGTTACGTATGCCAGGCCCTTTGCGCCACGAGACTTTGCCCATTCCTGCCACTTGTCAAAAGTACGTCGCGCCTGGGAGCCGCCTCCTGGCATTACAACCGCACCAACGTAATCGGACTGGAATACACGGAATGGGGTGTTCTTGAAGTATTCGGTCAAGTCTACGATTTCCAGGCCGAAACGTAGGTCTGGCTTGTCGGAACCGTACTTTTCCATCGCATCTTTAAAGGTCATGCGTGGGATTGGGGTTGGCAGGTCGTAGCCGATAGTGCCCCATACTTCCTTCAGAACGTCTTCAGCTACGCCAATTACGTCGTCCTGTTCTACGAAGGACATTTCGATATCGAGCTGGGTGAATTCTGGCTGACGGTCAGCGCGGAAGTCTTCGTCACGGTAGCAGCGCGCAATCTGGTAGTAGCGTTCCATACCTGCAACCATCAGCAGCTGCTTGAACAGCTGTGGGGACTGTGGCAGTGCGTACCAGGAGCCTGGGGACAAGCGGGCTGGTACCAGGAAGTCACGTGCACCTTCTGGGGTGGAGCGGGTCAGCGTTGGGGTTTCGATTTCTACGAACTTGTGCTGATCCAATACCTTGCGAGCTGCCTGGGATACCTTGGAACGCAGGCGGATTGCGTACTGTGCTGGGCTGCGACGCAGGTCCAGGTAACGGTAGCGCAGACGGGTTTCTTCACCTACCTTGCCGGAGTCGTCAGCGTTGTCTGAGATCTGGAATGGCAGGGCATCACAGGTGTTGAGGATTTCAATGTGATCACCGAGCAGTTCGATTTCGCCGGTGGAGAGGCTAGTGTTTTCGTTACCTTCTGGGCGACGTGCTACTTCACCAGTTACTTTGAGGACGAATTCGGAGCGGAGCTTGTGAGCTACTGCTTCGTCGCGAACTACTACCTGGGCGATTCCGGATGCATCTCTAAGGTCTACGAATACCACACCACCGTGGTCGCGGCGGCGGTCTACCCAGCCAGCTACGGTTACGGTTTCGCCTTCGAGGGAGGCGTTGAGGGATCCAATTTCATGCGTACGCAGCATTTGCGTTCCTTTCATAAAGGGGTTGTCGACACCGCTGAACGGGCGGGCGCACTTTCTATAATAAGACTTGTTTCTACCGCGTAAAAACCGATTTCTCACTGCGTAGTATTATGAAACCTATGACACATTCTTTTTCCGGGCAGCTTTCGAATCGCACGTTACTTTCGGTTGCGGCTTTCGCTCTAATCACTGGGTTTGCTTTTGAGGCAATGGCAACTACTAATGCGATGCCGGCGGTGATTCGTGATTTGGGTTCGGATACGTGGTTTTCGTTAGCTGCGGGAGTGGTGTTAGCGGGTCAGATTTTAACCACCGTATTTGCTGGTTGGTTAAGTGACCGGTTTGATGTGGCTCGCCCACTGTTTTTGGGTGTGTCTGGTTTCATTTTGGGGTCTCTTTTAGCTGGTTTGGCTCCGAATCTGTTGGTTTTCGTGGTTGCTCGTATTCTGCAGGGTTTGGGGATTGGCTTCACGATTGTTCCGCTTTATGTGATGATTGGCGCGTTGATTGAGGCTGAGTTTCGCCCGAAGCTGTTTGCTTCTTTTTCTTATGCTTGGGTGATTCCTTCGATGATTGGTCCGGCGCTGGCGGGTTATGTGGTGCAGCATTGGCATTGGCGTCTGGTCTTCTTATTGGTATTGCCACTTTCTTTTGTGGGTTGTGTTCCCCTTTTTCCTTTAGTTAAGCGGATGCCGGCGCGGGCAGATTTTTCTTCCGAGGGCGGCGTAGATAACTCACAGCGCCCGCCTTTACTACCGACGGTGGCTTTGTCTTTGTCTATTGCTTTGATGCAGTTTGCGGGTGGCACGGCGGGTCGTTTTTCTTTAATACTCGGTGTTTTTGCTATTGGCTTATTTGCTTATGGCATTATCAGCTTGTTCCCGGTTGAGACTTTTAAGGCGGCTCAGGGTGTGGGTGCGATGTTTGCTACTCGTTTCTTGCTGATGGCAACTATGATTGGCACAGAGTTTTTCATTCCGCTTATTTTGAATCGCGAGCATGCTTGGTCCTTGGAGCATACTGGCTGGGTGCTGACTTTAGGCACTTTGACGTGGACTTTAGGGTCGTTTATTCAAAGCCGGATATCTGGTTTAAAGTGGCGTCTGCGTCTGCCGATTATTGGCGCGGTAGTTGTTTTTGCTAGTGCTGTTTCTTTGATTGCGCTTCCGTTCCCAGGTTTGTCTCCCTATCCTTCTTTGGTTGGTTGGGGTGTCATGGGCTTAGGCATGGGGATGATGACGGCAACTATTTCAGACTTGTCGTTGGCGATTACTCCTCAGGAAAACCATGGGGATGTGTCCTCTAAGCTGCAGCTGGCGGATGCTGCGGGGCCGGCGGTGGCTACGGGCTTATTTGGCTTAGCTTTGGGTGTTTGGGGAAATTTTGTAGCTTCGAGTACTGCGGAAATCCCTGAGTATTTGCCTGCTCCGGTGCTGGCTTCTTTATTTGCGCTATTGGGGATTTACTCTGCTTGGCAGAATCGTAGTTTGGTGATTCCGAAGCGCTGTTAGCGAACTCACCTGCGTCTTTAGCGACTTATAAGCGGAAACCGTGTAGGGTTGATTAAGTTGCGAATCTCCTCAGGTTTGATGTGCGGCCCACTTATGCAGAAGGCTGAGTGGCAGGTATGTGTGGTTTTAGGAGAACGCAGTGTTTTATTTGCAGTTCCCCTATTGAAATGGAAACCATGACTACTTTTGCTGACCTTAATTTGCCTGAAAACGTTCTTTCTGCGATTACTGAGATGGGTTTTGAGACCCCTACTCCGATTCAGGAACAAGCTATCCCTCACCTGTTAGAGGGGCGCGATATTGTTGGTATTGCGCAGACTGGTACGGGTAAGACCGCTGCTTTTGGTTTACCTATGTTGGCTCATATTGATCCTGGGTTTAATGCGGTGCAGGCGATTGTTTTAGCACCTACTCGTGAACTGGCAATGCAGTCTGCTACGGCGATTGAGTCTTTTGCTGCGCATATGCCTAAGGTTAAGGTTGTTACCGTTTACGGTGGTGCTTCTTACACCCCTCAGATTAAGGGTTTGAAGTCGGGTGCTCAGGTAGTGGTTGGCACTCCTGGTCGTGTTATTGACTTGATTGAAAAAGGCGCTCTGAAGCTTAATAATGTTTCTGTCCTGGTGTTAGATGAAGCTGATGAAATGCTTCGTATGGGCTTTGCTGAAGACGTTGAAACTATTGCAGCTTCTATGCCTGAGTCTGGTAAGCGTATTACTGCCTTGTTCTCTGCGACTATGCCTGATTTTATTCAACGTGTCGCTGACCAACATTTAACTGATCCGGTGCGGATTGAGGTGGCACGTCAGTCTTCCACGGTTGAGAATATTCATCAGACTTACGCGGTTGTTCCGTTTAAGCATAAGCTTGGTGCTTTGGGTCGCGTTTTGGCTACTCGTGATGAGGATGCGGCGATTGTTTTCGTACGTACTCGCGTGGATGCTGACGAAGTCGCAGTTGATATGGCTACGCGTGGTTTCACTGCAGCTGCTATTTCTGGTGATGTTTCTCAGAATGAACGTGAGCGTATTGTGTCGCGTTTACGTGATGGTTCTTTGGATGTTTTGGTTGCTACGGACGTGGCTGCGCGTGGTTTAGACGTTGAGCGTATTGGGTTGGTTATTAACTTTGATGTGCCACGTGAGACTGAAGCGTATGTTCACCGTGTGGGGCGTACTGGCCGTGCGGGTCGTGCGGGCCGGTCTTTGACTTTCTTCACTCCGAAAGAACAGTTCCGTCTGCGTCAGATTGAGAAACTTACGGGTACGAAGATGGAAGAGATTGTGATTCCTTCTCCTCGTGAGGTTTCTGAGTTCCGTGCGCGTCGTTTGGTTTCGTTGATGCCTGACCGCATTGAGCTGGGTCGTTTGGAACTTTACTACGATTTGTTGCACGAGATCCGTCATACTACGGAAATTGAAGTTGAGGATATTGCTGCGGCTTTGCTGGCTCACGCTATTGGCGATAAGGGTCCTTCTCAGGAGGAACGTCGTGGCGCGGGCAAGATTCGTCGTGAAGAAGAGATTGATGATGATGGCAATTTCGTAGCCGCTTCTTTTGAAGCTGGTCGTGATGGCGGTAAGGGTGGTCGTGCTAAGGGTGCGAAGCGTCCTTCTGCTCCTCGTATTTCTTCTGGTTTTTCTCGTCGTTACCGTGTTGAGGTTGGTAAGCGTGATGGGGTTAAGCCGGGTGCTATTGTGGGTGCGATTACTGGCGAGGGCGGCGTGAATGGCGCTGACTTGGGCCGTATCGACATCTACCCTACTTTCTCTTTAGTTGAGCTTTCTGGCGAGCTTTCCGAGAAGGCGGCTTCTAAGATTTCTAAGGCGTTTGTTTCCGGACGTCAGTTGCGCATTAAGGAAGATACGGGTCCTCGCCCGGCTGCTGAGGGTGGCGACCGGGGTGACCGCCGCGGAGCTTCCCGAGGGCGTTCTGCGGATCGTTCCGCACATAAGGGTAGTTTTAGTAAGTCCAGCGCTAAGAGCGGTAAGAAGTTTAAGAAACGCAGCGGCCGCTAACTAACTAATAGTTTAGTCGATCTTACTGCATAGGTTGACTGTATAAATAGTTGTGTTGTCACTCATCTTTAGGGGACAACACGACTATTTATTGCATTCTGGTTGTACAGCAAAACTGTGTTGGAGGCAGCCGCGGCGTAAACATGGGAACGCGAGTTCCCACGCAGGATTGGTGTACTACTGCCCTAGTTTGAGAAGTTCTAAGACGCGCCGCTGGCGCTGATCCTCAATCTTTAAGGGGGCCCAGAGGTATTCTTCTACAACTTCATCGAGTTCTTCTCTCAGTGCCTGTGAGGCTTTCTTTCCGGCTGCATGGGCACGCCAGCTAATAAGTACGGCTGTTAGAGCACTAATCAGTACTGCCCATAAAATTCCCACGCCAATCATCCACACCGGCGTAGGAATATTGTAGTAAGGCATAGTGGGAACGTCGATTAGTAGCAGTGACTTTAGTAGATGAATACCACCTAGCCATAAGCCACCACAAATCGCCAGTACCCATCCAAGCATTTGTAGTCCATTCATTACCCGCCACCAAGTGGCTTTACCAGCAGGTAATGGCACGTCAATACGTGATACCACGTGGTTTAAGTGAAGTGGAATGAACTCATTTGCTTGCGTAGCTTGTGCACGCAAACTTGCCTGCCAGGGACGAGGACGTCCAGCGATTAACCCATCCACTGTTTGGCGCATTGCTAAATCAAGGTTTTTCAGCGTCATATCCAGTGGCTTGTAGCTGGTAATCCCGGTTTCTGAGCCCAGGTGCAGTCGTTTCACTGGGTCTGGCTTAAATAGACGCAGTTTACGGGATGGCCAGAATCCTGCGACGCTACCGGCACGGTAGCGGTAACCTTGCTTAACGGTTTTCTCAACCGTTTTTACACCTGCAACTTCATACACGGCTTTGGTTAGTAGTGGTTTCACCTGTTTATTCGTAAAACCTGGCAAATCATAGGATTTGAGGGTTTCTAAGGTATTTACACCACTGGTTCCACCAAAGATTTCTTTCGCAATCAGGGCTTTGCCATTCTGCAGATCAGCAATCAGTTTTTGCGCGGCTTTAGCCTGCACTGCCGCAGCGTCTGTAATCCGCAGGCGCAGACTATCAATCCCCTGCCCAGTAACTGCCGAAGTTGGAATCACCAGCGGATTATTAACTCTGTCTGTTTCAAGGATTCTCGTGAAGTCTGCTACCACGTGTACGGCGTCTTGCCCGTGCAGGGTATCTGCATGAGTTAGTACCCCGATAGTCATATTCGCGTGTTTTGCAAGTGGCCTAATGAATTCAGTGTGTAGCAGGTTATCCGCGTATTTTTGTGGGTCAGCAACCCAGATGAGTAAGTCCACTCGCTGGGCTAAAAACTTAACTGTTTCGCGCCCAGCAGTAGCAATGGAGTCAATATCGGGCAAGTCAATTAAAGCTACGTTATCAGGCAGCTTTCCGCCAGAGGGAATCTGTACACGGTGTTTAATCTGTAGCCAATCCATGAGTTCAGATACGCCTTCGTTGACCGGAATGGCAGCAATCGGTTCGATTGTCGTCGGGCGACGTACTCCGATAGTGGCAATGTCAGCGCCTAATATAGCGTTAAAGAGGCTAGATTTACCTGAGCCGGTGGCTCCCACTAAGGCTACTACCGTGGTGGTCGGGTCTAGACTAAGACGCTCATGAGATAGCTTCGCAGTTGTCTCAAGTTGGTTGAGAGCATTTACCGATAGGTCTGCTTTGGCGTTCTTTAATAACTCTTCAAACTCGGTTAAAAGCTGTGGAGCTTGTAACTGATTACGGTTAAAAATCCCCATCTTAAAGCGCCTTCCCTAACCGTGCTCGAACCTCATTTTCCAACTCGTTTAAAGTATCCTGAGCAGCAGTTAAATCTCCGCTTAATTCTGCAGAATCAGCGACCTGTGGGATACCCGCACGCAGTTTTGCAAGTTCACTCTCGTAAAACGTGCTGACTTGAGCGACTAAATCACTGTGCGCTTTCGCAGTCATTGCTTTGACCGCTTGGTCACCAAAAATAACCTCAAGCAGTTTTTGGGCTACCACTGAAGTAGTCCCCGCAACCCCAATTTCCGCTCCGGTGATACCGCCGGTGGAAGCGAAAATGACAATCATCAGCGCCACCCCCAGGAGGTTTACTCCGGCAGCCATTACTCGCGCCGTAGTGCGTCGCGAACCGCCCTCGGAACGAATTAATTCCAACAGATTATGCTGCCAACGCAAGGTAATTTCTTTAGCCCGCGCTTCTACTGCGTCAACATCTAAGTCAGGAATCTGCGCTTCTAACTCACGCATTTGCGGGTTACCCGCCCAAACTTTACGAACCCGTGACTCCGCCACTAACAATTCCGATGCCACAATAGTTTGCAAACTCGACTCTAAAGCAACTTCCAAAGAATTGAGCTCTGGTTTTTGGCCCGTAAAGAAGCTCTTCAAACGGAACTTAAAGAGTCCAATCCCCCGCTCAATAATCTGCGAAAGCTCCGACACTCCGACGATCTCTTGCCAGCGTGCCAAAACCTCACCCTTAAGCAAAGAACCATCCGCACTCAAAGTTGAAACCCGCTGCACCGCATGCCGCGCTTCAGTGTCCACGACAGAATGAGCATCGGCTACCAGCAGGAACTGGCGATCTAACGCAGTTTTCACATCCTGCGCATCTGCCACCAGCAATCGCCCAGTGCCCAATAAAGAGCGCATAGCAGTCGCAATCCGCACTTGTGAATCAGCTGCAAAAGAAAGCATCCACTCAGATAGTTTCGCAACCTTTTGTGGCGGAATAAAACCATTTTCCAAAGGCAGTTCGGGAATCGCAATAAGCGGCAGATTCTCTAAACCAGCTTCAGTTAGTAAACGCTGGAGGTCTTGCTGAATCTCAGCCAACGCAGCTTCAGGAGTCCGGTTCAAAACTACTGCGATAGTAATATTGCGGGATTTAGCTTCCTTCAGGATTTCCCACGGCAACGCATCTGCATAACGAGTTGCAGTAGTTACAAAAATCCACATGTCCGCGACATCCAGTAGCTGCCGTGAAAGCACCCGATTTTCCTCTGCAATAGAGTCAAAATCAGGGGCGTCAATTAACGCTAAGCCCGCAAGCAGGCTCGCATGCTCGCGAATCTCAATCTCTGAATGATTTCCCACGGTTACGGGGGTAGGAGGAGCACCGGCTTCCACGCGCACTTTTGCTAACTGAGGCAATACTGTGGTGCCTTTAAACCAGACGGCGTCAGCAGGTGCGTGAAGAAGCAACGGACGTCGTGTCGTAGGGCGGACAGCAGATGCTGATGCCACCTGGGTTTGTAGAAGCGAGTTCACAATCGTGGACTTACCCGAGCCAGTAGAACCAGCAAGCACACAAACTAACGGTGCGTTAAGATTCCGCAGGCGTGGGAGCATATGGTTATCAAGCTTATGAATTACGCGTTTGCGTTTCGCCTCAGCTTCTTGAAAGTCAGCTTGTGGGAAAATAAACGCCAAATCTTTAAGCGTTGTAGATAACCGTGAAAGTGAACTAATTTCAACCATTTTATTACTTAACTACAGTTGGGAGAAGGTCTGTTGCCGGTGGCATCCAAGTAGCAGCGTCGGCTTCTACCTGTTCGCCAGTGCGAATGTCTTTAACAGTGGAAACACCTTCTTCGTTGGTGAACCATACGAAAGGAATACCACGCTTATCAGCAAATTTAATTTGCTTACCAAACTTGGCAGAGTTTGGGCTAACTTCGGTTGGGATTCCGCGGGAGCGCAGAGCGTAAGCAATGTCGTCTGCTTCGCTACGGTGTTCTTCATCATTTACTGCTACCAGCACACAGCTTGGGACGCTGCGGGAAGCGTGTACCAGTTCTTGACCAAGGATGCGGGATACCAGTCGGGATACGCCGATAGAAAGACCGACACCTGGATAGGTGCGCTTTCCGTTAGTTGCTAATGAGTCATAGCGACCGCCGGAACAAATCGAACCTAAGTCTTCGTGTCCTTCTAAAACGGTTTCGTAAACTGAACCGGTGTAGTAATCCAGACCGCGGGCAATCTTTAGGTCAGCAACTACTCGTCCTGGCGCGCGCTTGGTGGCGGCGATAAGTAAAGCATCTAGTTCTTCCAGACCTGCGCGGAGGGTCTCATTATCAACTCCCAACGCAAGTACAGCGTCAGTTACACCGCTTTCAACGCGGATTGCTGCCATTTCTAAGAGCTTTTCGCCCTGCTCTGCGCTGATACCGTTTTCCAGCATTTCTGCCATAACGCCCTCAGCGCCGATTTTATCGAGTTTATCGATAGCGCGCAGTGCATCTTCGACTGATTCAATTCCGATACCTTCGCAGAAGCCCTGTACTACCTTACGGTTATTTACAAGTACGGTTACTGGCGGGATTGGCAGGCCGGAAAGGGCTTCAATCATAACCAGTGGCAGTTCTACTTCGTGGTGGAATGCCAATGCGCCGTCACCAACGATGTCAATATCCGCTTGCATGAATTCGCGGAAGCGGCCGTCCTGTGGCCTCTCTCCACGCCAGACTTTCTGAATCTGGTAGCGTCGGAATGGAAATGCGAGGGAACCAGCATTTTCAATGACGAAACGAGCAAAAGGTACGGTCAGGTCGAAGTGCAATCCCAGAGGGCGTTCCTTCTTAGATGAGCGTTCTTCCTTTAGTTCTTGCAAACGGTTGAGGATATAGACTTCTTTGGAGGTTTCGCCTTTTCGTTGCAGTTCGTCCAGGGTTTCTACAGAGCGGGTTTCTAATGATGCGAAACCATGCAGTTCGAAGGTTTTGCGCAGGTGATCAAGGATTGCATTTTCGATGATGCGGCCTTCTGGCAACCATTCTGGGAATCCAGATAGTGAGGTTTTAGCAAACATTAGTTTCTTTCTTTTCCGCTTTGTATTCTCTAGGTTTTCTTTAAGTTTAGTAGTTTTCGGGGGCTTACCCTAAACGCTTTGCGCGAATAACGTAGGCGTTGTTTTCCTGTTCAAATCCCCATTGGGTGGCGTAGCCATGACCGGGGAGGAAGATTGTCTTTGGATCTACGGCGTTAGCTAGGGTGCGCAAGGAGTGGCGCATTTGGGTTTCGTCACCGCCTGGCAGATCTGTGCGTCCTACTGACTGCATGAAGACGACGTCACCGGAAAGAGCCATGGGCTGGGCGTTGTCTTTGCGTAGGTCCCACCAAGGTGTTTCCACGTTAGTGTCGTGCGCGACTCCCGCAGGAATTTCGAAGAGGAAGAGTGCAGATCCTTCGGTGTGTCCTGGCGCTGGAACCATTACCATTGGGAGACCTGGAATTAGTTCGGTTACTCCGCTTGGAAAGGCTTTAATATCGGCTGGTTTTACCCAGTTTGAGCCGATTGGTAGGTTCATGGGGATTTGTTCCAGGGGGTTTTCCAGACGGTATATATCTGGTTGTGGAATCCATACGGACACGTTGAATGTTGCAGCTTCCCAAACGTGGTCGAAATGCCCGTGAGTGAGGAGTACCGCCCCAGCGATAAGTTCATGCTGAGCTAGGTAGGTTTCGATTTGTTTGGCAGTACCTACGCCGGGGTCTACGATAAGCGCTTGAGTGCTGTTGTCAGGGGCGATTACGTAGGCATTTTCACCGAATACTTCTGCATTTATTACGTGGATTCTCATACTTACCAGTTTAACTGCCGAGGGCGGTTTTTACGATGTCACAGTGGGGGTAGTAAAGATTCTGTTTTTCATTGCTTATTTATGTGGGTTTTCGTAGAAAAACCGCGTAATATAAGTTCTGTAGGTCTTCTACAGAGAGTGCTTCAGCATTCTCTTTTAATATCGCATCATTGTCGAACGGTCAGGTTTTATAACCCAACCCCGTCCCCGTTAGGAATATCGTGAGCAATCCAACTGACGAAAATGTAAAGAACGAGAGCACCGAAGCTACCGCTCTGAAGCCAAATAAAGTTGTTCAAGTAGTTACCTCCACTGAAGAAGAAGCAGCCAAGTTCGGTCGCGTTGACGAATCCGGTAACGTTTGGGTTCGTGAAGCTACCGGTGAACGTCAGGTAGGTTCTTACCCTGATGGATTGCCACAGAACCCACTGGGCATGTACGTGCGTCGCTTCCTCGACTTGGAAGCTAATGTAAATCTTTTTGAAACTCGTCTTCACACTCTGTCTGTAAAAGATATTGAGTCTACTCTAGCGAGCCTAACTGCTTCTGTAGTTGAGCCTGCTGCTGTTGGTGACTTAGATGGTCTGCGTGAACGTCTGCAGAAGCTGACTGCTCAAGCTGAGGAGCGTAAGGAAGCTGCAAAGGCTGAACGCAAGGCTGCGAAGGAAGCTGCGCTGGCACAGCGTTCCGAACTGGTTGAGGCTGCTGAGAAGCTAGCAGCTCAGGATCCAGAAAAAACTCAGTGGAAGCAGTCCAGCGAAAAGATGCGTCAGCTGCTAGACCAGTGGAAGGAACTTCAGCGTCGTGGTCCACGTTTGGATCGTTCTGCTGAAGATTCCCTGTGGAAGCGTTTCTCTACTGCTCGCACCACTTTGGATCGTCACCGTCGTCAGTACTTCTCTGCTTTGGATGCTCGTCAGTCTGAGGCTCGTCGTGCTAAGGAAGCTTTGATTGTTCGTGCTGAAGAACTGCAGTCTTCTACTGACTGGGGCGCTACTGCGGCAGCTTACCGTGGTTTACTAGATGAGTGGAAGCAAGCTGGTCGCGCAACTCATAAGGAAGATGACGCGCTGTGGGCACGTTTCCGCGCTGCTCAGCAGGTTTTCTTTGACGCGCGTCGTCAAAACACCGAGGCTGTAGAGTCTGAACTACGTGGCAACTTAGAAGCTAAGGAAGCTCTTTTGGCTGAGGCTGAGGCTCTTCTTCCAGTTTCTGATTTGACTGCTGCTCAGGAAGCTCTGCGTTCTATTCAGGATCGTTGGGAAGAAATCGGTCGCGTTCCTCGTGCTGACGTAGCTCGTATTGAGGGTGGTATTCGCGCGGTTGAATCTGCCGTACATGAAGCTGAGGAAGCTGAATGGCGTCGTTCTAACCCAGAAACTAAGGCTCGTGCAACTGGCATGCTGGGCCAGCTCGAAGACGGCATTGCAGATTTGGAAGCTAAGATTGCGGCTGAATCTGATTCTAAGAAACTAGCTGCCCTGCAGGATGCTTTGGCTACCAAGCGCCAGTGGTTTGAACAGATTTCTAGCTCTATCGACTGATAGCTAGTTTTCTAGTGGGGTGGGCTTGGGCTCACCCCACTTTCATTTATCCACAGGCAGAATTTTTACCGCCATTTTTAAGCCACAATAGAGTTATGACTTTCATTCGGTTCGTAGTGGTAAAACTTGGTGAGGTTACTGAAGTCTCCCCTGCCGCAGCTGGCTTATTTCGCGGATTAGACACCAATCCCCATATGCGATTAATCGGTGAGTTGCTTTGCCCAGCAGAATTCACTTTCGATGCAGTATCGCGGGCACGCTTGTTAGAGCCTTTTTTAGAACCCGGACATGCTTTCAGTCATCACACTGCCGCTTGGATTCACTGGGAGCAAGGATGTCCTTTCCCAATCTGCCAAACGTCCTCGATTAGACACCGAAAGACCGATAAGTCTTGGCATTTTTATACTCGTGAGATGATTTCTAAACTCTGCCCTGACTTACCTGTGCCAGTTATTTCAAAAGCACAAACTCAGCTTGATTTAGACAAGCTGAGTTAGCACTACCTGTGACGGTTGCCGGTATTGCCTTGGATACGGCTAGCTTCAAATACACCATCCACCTTACGTAAACCGGTTAGGGTTGCGTTCAGGTGTGCTACATCTGCCATTTCGACAGTGAATCGCACGGTCGCGATCCGGTCTGCAGAGGTTGCCATGTTGCCAGACAGAATATTTACCTGGTAGTCGGATAAAACTGAAGTAAGGTCTCCCAGCAAGCGTGAACGGTCAAGTGCGCGAATTTCGATTTGCACCAGGAAGTTAGCTTGTGAGTCAGCGTCCCACTCAACTGCGAGGAAACGTTCAGGATGGTTTTCTTGCAGTGATTTTGCATTTGCGCAAGCGGGAGAGTGCACGGAGACGCCTTGCCCGCGGGTAATGAAACCGACGATTTCATCAGGTGGTACCGGAGTGCAGCACTTGGCAACTTTCACCCAAATATCATTCGCGGACATTCCTTGGACAATAACACCGCTGTCCCCTGACCCACTGGTTTTCCGAGGGCGGCCGGGAGTGACTGCTTCAGAGAGGGTTTCTTCAGCTCCTTGATCGCCACCTAAAAGGTCAATAAGTTTAGTTACTACAGTTTGTGCGGAAACCTGGTTATCGCCAACAGCTGCGTAGAGTGAGCTTACATCCTTATAGCCTAAGCTATTGCCAATAGATACTAAAGCATCGTGGCTGAGTAAGCGTTGCAGAGGTAAATGTTGTTTACGCATTGCGCGCGCAATGGCTTCTTTTCCTGCTTCAACGTTTTCTTCACGGCGTTCTTTAGAGAACCAGCCTTTGATTTTTGAGCGCGCGCGGGTTGAAGCTACGAAGGAAAGCCAGTCTTGGCTTGGCCCAGCCTTTTCTGACTTAGATGTCAAGACTTCAACGATATCGCCGCTTTCTAGCTTCGTTTCTAGGCTGACGAGTTTACCATTAACCTTAGAGCCAACTGTCTTATGACCGACTTCAGTATGCACTGCATAGGCAAAGTCCACCGGGGTTGATCCAACCGGTAGCACCTGAATCGCACCCTTTGGAGTGAAAACGTAAACTTCATCCCCTGCAATCTCATATCGCAAAGAGTCTAAGAATTCTTCAGGATCTCCGGTTTCACGTTCCATCTGTACCAGACCGCGTACCCAGTTCATTTGTTCCTGCGTAGACATGCGGTCAGGGTCAGCACCTGTAGCATTCGGATTTTGCTTGTAACGCCAGTGCGCCGCCACACCGTATTCGGCACGCTCATGCATTTCAAATGTGCGTACCTGAATTTCGACTGGGCGCCCACCTGGTCCCATCACAGTCGTATGCAGTGACTGGTAAAGGTTAAACTTTGGCGTTGAAATATAGTCTTTAAAGCGGGCAGAGATAGGCTTCCAGCGACCGTGAATAGCGCCCATCACCGCGTAACAGTCACGTACGGAATCTACCAGTACGCGCACGCCTACCAGGTCATAAATATCGTCAAAGGCTTTACCACGGACAATCATCTTTTGATAGATGGAATAGTGGTTCTTAGGGCGCCCGGTAACTTTGCCGCGAATCTCATTCGTACGTAAGTCGTCTTCGATATTAAGAATTACTTTCCGTAAGAAATCTTCACGTTGAGGCGCGCGTTCGCCCACAAGCCGGTCAATCTCCGCATAGATTTCTGGGTAAAGGGTTGAGAAAGAAAGCTCCTCAAGTTCCCACTTAATGGTGTTCATACCCAGACGATGGGCCAATGGAGCATAAATTTCGAGGGTTTCACGTGCCTTCTTCTTTGCAGAATCTGCGGGTACGTACTTCCACGTACGGGCGTTATGTAAGCGGTCGCCTAACTTAATCAGCAGAGTACGGATATCCTTAGACATCGCCACAATCATTTTGCGCAGAGTCTCAGACTGCGCTGCGGAACCGTACTTAACCTTATCGAGCTTCGTGACACCGTCAACTAGTAAAGCAATATTGTCGCCGTAATCAGCTGCTAATTGTTCCAGAGTGTAATCGGTATCCTCCACCGTGTCATGTAGTAGAGCTGCCACCAGTGTAGGTGGAGTCATGCCGATTTCTGCCAAGATAGTAGCGACTGCAACCGGGTGGGTAATATAAGGCTCTCCCGACTTACGCATCTGGCCCACATGATAGTGCTTCGCAGTATTATAGGCGCGTTCAATTACGTCAACATCAGCTTTAGGATGGTGCGCTAAAACGGCGCGTACCAGCGGCTCAATTTCCGGCGCAGTGGAACGCTTACGGGATCCAAACCACATGAGGCGAGAACGCACGCGGGAACCACTTACAGGGTTATTCGATGAGGTATCAGCTGTGTTGGACGTCATAAAGTAATTCTAGCACTGTGCTTACAAATCCGACGTATACATACAGACACCGCCCTCGGAAAAACAAAAGTGCCCCGAGGACCAAGCCCCGGGGCACTCTAAACCAACTTTAGGAAACGTAAGCCGCTCAGAAAGTTACGCCGCTTTCTACCAGCAGACCTGGCAGACGGTCGCGACCATTCAGGCCAGCCAGCTCCAGCAAAACAGTAACGCCAGCTACTTCAGCGCCAAGCGCACGCACCAGCTCAACAGCTGCCGCGGCGGTACCGCCGGTAGCTAAAACGTCATCGATGATCAGCACACGCTGACCCTCATGAATCGCCTCTGGACGGACTTCCATACGAGCAGTACCGTATTCCAGCTCGTAATCCACACCAATCACAGGACCAGGAAGCTTCCCAGCCTTACGAATGGTAATCATACCCAAACCCAGCTTAACAGCCAGTGGGGCAGCCAAAATGAAACCACGAGATTCCAAACCAGCCACGGCATCAATCTTACCGCGGTAATGTTCAGCTAACTCATCAATCAGCTTGCCAAAAGCCTCACCATTAGCAAGCAGAGGGGTGATGTCACGGAACAGAACACCTGGTTCTGGGAAATCCGGAATCTCACGTAAGTTATCCAGAATTACCTGGCCGATACGAGCATTAAGTTCGTTGCTCATTTCTTCTTCCTCTTCTTGCTCTTAGGCTGTGCTGCCTGTCCCAGGTGACGTCCTGGAGAAACGATTTCAGGTTCTTTAGATTCGGACTCTACGGTGACTTCCATAGCTTCCTGAGTTGGAACTACAACTTCATCAGACCCACGCAAAGCATGAACCTTCTGAGTGTGACCACCAATGCGCTTACGCTTATTCTCAATAATAACCAAGGTAGAAGGCGCAATAAATACCGAGGACAACGTACCGGCAATCATACCGACAAACAAAGCCAGGGAAATATCAATCAACGTACCCGCACCCAGCAAGATTGCCCCCAAGAAGAGGATGGAACCAACTGGAAGCAACGCCACGATGGAAGTGTTAATAGAACGCACCAGCGTCTGGTTAACAGCCAAGTTCACCATTTCAGCGAAAGTGAATTCCGTCTGAGCAGTAATCTTGCCGGTTAGTTCACGCACACGGTCGAAAACCACCACGGTGTCGTACAGGGAGTACGCCAAAATCGTAAGGAAACCAATCACAGTTGCTGGGGAAACTTCTGCCTGTACCAAGGCAAAGAAGCCAGCCGTCAGGAACATATCGTGCGTCAACGCGAAAAGCGCTGCCACTGACATTGGCCAGGAACGGAAGTAGATTGCCATGAGAGAGCCTACTAGAAGCAGGAAGATAACCAAAGACTGCAAAGCCTTTTGGGTAACTCCAGCACCCCAGGAAGGACCAATCTTAGTTGCGTCTACTTCATTAGCTTCAACGTTATACGCCTTTGCTAAATCTGCACGAATGGAGTTGATTTCTTCCACAGATACTTCCGGACCCTGAATACGCAGGCCAGAGGTACCCAGCTGCGTAATCTTTGTGCCGGTATTCAGGTTGTGGCTCTTCAAAACTGCTTCAGCAGGTGCCTGTGCAGTATCTTTCAAAGAGGAAAGAGTGAACTGAGAACCACCAATGAATTCAATGGATGGGTTCATTCCGCGAATACCGATAGCAGCTACTGCAATCAGAATCAGGGATAGACCGACAAGCAGCCACTTCTTACGAGCTTCGATAATTCCGTAAGATTTCTTTCCGGAATACAGGGCATTACCCCATTCAGCAAAACTCATCATTTTGCAGCCTCCTCTTTAGTTGCTTCAGCCAGTTCAGCTTCTGCTTCGCGACGCTGCTGTGCCAGAGACTTACGACCAACTTCTGCCGCGGTTACCGTCGCAGACTTCCCCTTACGTTCTGAAGCGGTCCGAATACGACCGCGTCCAGCATAAGCTGCTACGTCATGGGCACCCAGGTGTTCTGGATCCAAGCCAGAGAGCTTATGACCGCCACCAAAGAACTTGGTACGAACCAGCAGTTCCATGATTGGGTGGGTGAACCAGAGGATTACGATCAAGTCGACAATCGTGGTTAGTCCCAAAGTGAATGCGAAGCCCTGCACGCCACCAACTGCCAAGAAGTACAGTACGGCAGCTGCCAGCAGATTCACCATGTCAGAAACGATAATGGTACGGCGGGCACGTACCCAGCCGTCATTGACAGCGGAGTCCAGGTTAACCCCAGAGCGCACTTCGTCGCGGACACGTTCGAAGTAAACAATGAATGAGTCCGCGGTAATACCGACGGAAATAATCAGACCAGCAACACCCGCCAGGGACAGACGGTAACCCATCAGCCAAGATAGCAAGGCAATCGAAAGGTAAGTAAATACCGCTGCCATTACCAGAGACCCGCCGGCAAGTAGAGCCAGGCCACGATACTGGAATAACAGGTAGAGCATAACTAGTGCCAGACCAATGATGCCTGCCCACAGACCTTTCTCAAGGTGATCAGAACCCAGCGTTGCAGAAATATGCTCTTCGGTTTCAACGGTGAAGTTGAGTGGCAGGGAACCGAACTGCAACTGATTAGCCAAAGCACGAGCAGATTCAACGGTGAAGTTACCAGAGATAGACGCCTGTCCACCAGCAATTACAGAGTTCATAGAAGGAGCAGTAACAACATTGCCATCCAAAACAGAAGCAAAACGGTTACGGACTGGATCTACACCACGGAACCCGAACAGACGTTCAGAAACTGCCTTAAACTTTTCTGCACCAGCAGAGTTGAACTGCAAACCAACTTCCCACTGACCGGTTGGCTGACCAGAAGAGTTAGTCCCCATCTGCGCAACTGCAGCTTTCAAGTCAGTGCCCTCGACATCTACTGGACCCAGCAGGTACTTTTCATGCCCGTCGATATTACATGCAACCAGTGGCTTTGCAGGATCGTCAGTTGAACCATGCGCCAATGATTCTGGCTTAGTACAGTCAGTAACCAGGTAATCGTAGAGAGCCTTTTCAGTTACCCAAGCTAGATCAGAGTTGTTCTCAGGAGTCTTAGCTGATTCTTCAGAGAGCTTGCCGTCTTTATCGACGTCAGCTGCTTCCATAGCCTGTTCTTCAACAGTCTTTGCGGGGGCAGCTTCTTCGCCTTCCTTCTTTTCTGCAGGTGCCTGTGCAGCCAACGGAACTGGTGCGCCTGCCTGCAAGAGAGGACGGAAACGCATAACTGCAGAGGAACGAACCAGGTTCAGCGTTTCTTCAGAAGGCTGACCAGGAAGTGCTACCACAATATTGCGACCGCCCTGAGAAGTAATTTCAGCTTCAGCAACGCCGGAAGCGTCCACACGCTGACGGATAATGTCGATTGCCTGTGACAAATCATTTTCGGTAATCTCAACGTTTTCTTCACCTTCACGTGGGGTTGGGGTGAGAATCAGCTGAGTACCACCCTGCAGGTCCAGGGCCAGTTCTGGAACTGGGGTTGTAAGGTTACGAACGGTACCGACTGTCAGCGCAATTACTGCGGCGACAATCAGTACGGTTAGCATCACCAGTGGTTTTACTGGGTTGCTCTTTTTGTTAGCCACTTTATTTCCTTGGTGTTGGTTTTAGCGGTCGGGTCTTGCCGCTTTTCAGTCGTTAAACTTAACTGGAGATTCTGGTTCAGAAGGTTCTTCAATGCTTGCTTCTGCAGGTTCTTCTGCGAAAGGTGGTTCCGTTACTTCTGCAATCGCAGTGCGGTTCCACAGAGTTTCAGTACCATCGGTGGTCTGTAGAACAACTACATCACCATCAACGTCCGCTACGATGCCATAGAAGCCACCCAAGGTACGCACCCATGCACCCGGCTTTAGCTGCTCAGATAAACGCTGCTGCATTTCTGCCTGACGCTTCCGGGCGCGAGTACCGGTGAACATCATGAATACCAGCATCGCAATCAAGAAAAGTGGCAGTACTAAGAAATCCATTAATGCTTTCCTTCTGTCATTATCTAGTAGGTCAAAAAACTTTTTTCACCAGGGTGAATTCTATGCTTTTTCGGGCTTTTTTGCACCCTTTTGTGAGTTTTAAAGCGTTTTAGAACATTCCGTTATCAGGTGGAATAAGCCCCAAATGTTCCCAAGCTTTCCGTGTTGCTGCCCGCCCTCGGGTAGTTCTGATAACAAACCCTTCACGTACTAAGTATGGTTCTGCCACAGTTTCGACGGTTTCTGGTTCCTCACCGACGGTTATGGCCAATGTTGTTAGCCCCACCGGTCCGCCGTTAAAACGGGTACACAGAGTTTCTAGGACTGCCCTGTCTAAACGGTCTAAGCCCTCAGGATCAACTTCAAAAAGGGTTAAAGCTGCTTGGGCTGCAGCTCGGTCCACTACCCCATTTCCATGTACCTGCGCAAAATCAACTACGCGACGTAGTAAACGGTTTGCAATACGCGGTGTTCCCCGAGAGCGACCAGCAATCTCGGCAGCTGCTTCAACATCAATCTCAGTTTCCAGCAAGCGTGCAGATCGTTCGACAACTTTTTGTAGTTCTGCAGCATCGTAGTATTCCAAATGTGCGGTGAACCCAAAACGGTCACGCAGTGGTGCTGGCAGTAGTCCAGAACGGGTAGTTGCCCCGACAACAGTAAACGGTGGCAGAGTCAGAGGGATGGAGGTTGCCCCCGGTCCTTTGCCGACAATCACGTCCACTCTAAAGTCTTCCATGGCCAGATAAAGCATTTCTTCCGCGGTACGCGCCAAACGGTGAATTTCGTCGATAAAGAGGACGTCGCCTTCTTGTAAGGAAGAAAGAATAGCTGCTAAATCGCCAGCATGTTGGATGGCGGGACCGGAAGTTAAGCGCAAGGATGCGCCGAGCTCGGCAGCAATAATCATCGAAAGAGTGGTTTTACCCAATCCTGGTGGTCCTGCTAAAAGCACGTGATCGGGGCTTACCCCACGATTTTGAGCTGCGGTGAGAACCAGTTCCAGCTGTTCGCAGACTTTTGGTTGGCCGATGAAGTCGGTCAGTTTCCGAGGGCGCAGAGCCGCTTCAACGGCACGCTCTGATTCACTAGCAGAAGCGTTTACGATGCTGTTGTTATCCACGGTTAGTTCCCAACTGAATCAGGGCAGCGCGTAACATTTCGGAGGTATTCATGTCACTACCTTGGAATGGTTCTACTGCAGCCTGCGCGCTAACTTCACTGTAGCCAAGTGAGACTAGACCGGCAATGACTTCAGTTTCGGCAACAGAAACGGTAGTACCAAGTTTTACGTTTCCAGTTGGCGTTCCTAGTTTGTCGCCGATTTCAATAAGCATACGCTGTGCTGATTTCTTACCGATACCTGGAATACGCTGCAAGGTTTTTTCGTCGGAAGAGATTACTGCCTGACGTAGTTCATCTGGAGTCAGTGCTTCTAATGCTTGCAGTGCCGTGCGTGGTCCAATCTTAGAAACCGTCTGCAGGACATTAAAAGTATCGCGTTCATCCTCAGTTAAGAAGCCATAGAGAGTGAGGGAATCTTCGCGGACAATCAAACTTGTATAGAGACCGACTAGTTCTCCGTGACGCACTTGGTTGGCAGTTCCAACTGTGACTTGAATGCTTAACCCAAAGCCCCCGTTTACTAGCACCAGGTGTCCGGGTTTAATGGCTTGTACTTCCCCTTGGAAGAATGAAATCATAGTTGCTCCACTGCTTTAACGCATTTTAAGGCTATTTTAGAATACTTTTATCTATTCTACCTGCCGCGATTGGCACGCGGATCGACCGCACCCTTGCGTCGCGATTCTGCGAGTGCTTGTGCCCATTGCTCCTGGGCGGGAGTCAGTTTCTTACGGGCCTCTACACCACCGGAAAGCGACACATTAACTGCCCCGTCAGCGGTAGCTCCCTGTAACCCAGTACCACGCCAGGCATGACAGATTGCAATAGCTAAAGCATCGGCTGCGTCAGCGGGTTTCGGAGCCTTCGCTAATCCGAGTACGCGAGCTACCATTGCCTGCACTTGGCTTTTATTAGCAACACCATTTCCGGTAACTGCAGCTTTAACTTCAGAAGGTGTGTGGATTGCTAGTGGAAGACCTGCACGGGCTGCGCAGACCATTGCTGCACCCATTACCTGCATAGTGGTTGTCACTGACTGCAGGTTTTCTTGTGCGAAAACTCGTTCAATTGCAACCACTTCCGGCTGAAACTGCGCAATTACACGATCAATCGCATCTGCAATAGTTTTCAGCCGGAAGTGGGTGGCAATTTTTTGATCTGAGCGAGCTACTTCAACATGCACCAAAGTGGTCCGACGCATTGCGTCTACATCAACTACCCCGATACCACATCGGGTGATGCCTGGGTCAATGCCAAGTACGCGCACAGATTCTAAGTGTTATCAGTCTTCAGCCTGGAACTCAGCCATAACTGAGTCAGGAGCGGTGAAGTTAGTGTAGATGTTCTGTACGTCGTCAGAATCTTCCAAAGCATCAATCAGCTTCAGAACCTTCTTAACGCCTTCCAGGTCCAGTTCAACCTTGGTCGCTGGCACGAAGGATGCTTCCGCGGAGTCATATTCAATGCCGGCTTCAACCAGGGCAGTACGTACCTTCACCAGGTCAGTTGCTTCGGAAATAACTTCGAACTTTTCACCTTCGTCGGTTACTTCTTCTGCCCCTGCGTCCAGCACGGTCATGAAGATGGTGTCTTCATCTACGCCGTCTGCCTTTGGTACTTCAATTACGCCCTTACGGGTGAAGAGGTAGGCAACGGAACCTGGGTCTGCCAGAGAACCGTTATTACGGGTGAAAGCAACACGCACGTCAGAAGCTGCACGGTTGCGGTTATCAGTCAAACATTCAACCAGGAATGCTACGCCGTTTGGACCGTAGCCTTCGTACATGATGGTTTCCCAGTCAGCGCCACCGGCTTCTGCACCGGAGCCACGCTTAACTGCGCGGTCAATGTTGTCGCCTGGAACTGAGTTCTTACGCGCTTTCTGAATCGCATCGTACAGAGTTGGGTTACCTGCTGGATCCCCACCACCGGTGCGGGCAGCAACTTCAATGTTTTTTACCAAGCGGGCAAACAGCTTTCCGCGCTTAGCGTCAATAGCGGCTTTCTTATGTTTAGTAGTGGCCCATTTAGAGTGACCTGACATAGGAAGTTCCTCCTTGATGCGAAATAGACTGCGGTTTTACAGCCTTTATTCATTGTACTCGTTGATTTTAACGCAGGTTTCGTCCCAACCGTTACTGTAAATCTCTGGAATTAGGTTTTTTAGTTCGGGCGGAAAGATTAATCCAGTTTCACCAAGCTGCTGAAGTTCGTGTATGGGAATCCATTGAGCAGCATCGATTAGCTGGTTTTCAGTGCGCGTCCACCCTGAATTATCAGTGTTAAAACGGGGTGTGTACACCAGGTAGATGTATTCAATTTGGCGGCGCACGCGGTCAGTGAATTCGAATTTGCCGATTCTTTCGATTACGGGTCCAATGAGTTGTGTTTCACTGATTTCCCAACCGGTTTCTTCCCGCATTTCTCTGACTGCGGCTTGCTGAGCGGTTTCTCCGGGGTCTATTCCTCCGCCGACGGTGAACCACCAGTGGTAGTTAGGGTTGAGTCGGTCGTGTCCATTCATGAGGAAGGTGTGCCCGTCTTCGGAGATGATGATTACGCGGGCAGCGTGGCGGGTGGGGATGCCATCGGGGGCGATTTCCCATTCGTTTTCAGTCCAGAGTGTTTGTTTCATTGGCGGTGTTCTTCAGCATAGTCGCTGGTTTCCCAGGTGTTTTTGGTTTTACCTGCTTGTAGGTAGCGCACCAGTTGGTTGTAGTGTTTGCGGAGCGCGTGTTTTTTAAACCCAGGAGCGGCGTTTTCATGCAGACTACGTAGTAGTTTTGCACGCGTTTCGTAGTTTTCAGCGGGTATTTGGCTTTGCAGGGCTGCGAGTTTATAGATTTCTTCGATTTGGTTGGTTACGGTTGCCCAATCGAATTTTTGGGATCCTAGTTGCCCGGCTTTTGCCAGTTCGTCGCGTTCTTTTTTATTTTCGAGGGCGGCGCATAAGGTGTCTGCTAAATCCTGTGGGTTACCGGTGTGGAAGAGTTTTCCATATTTTCCATCGTCTAAGACTAGGCGGAAGGCTTCAATATCAGAAGCAACTACGAGGGTTCCAGCTGCCATTGCTTCGACTAGGACAATCCCGAAGGACTCTCCCCCTGTTTGGGGGGCAATGTAGGCGGTTGAACCGGCAAAGAGAGCAGCTTTTTCTTCATCGCTAACTCCGCCTAAGAGTTCAATATTTTCTGGGTAGCGAATTTGCAGTTCTTTGGCTTCTGGAGCTTCACCCCGACCAGCGATTAGGAAACGTGCTTGGGGATAACGCGCTAACACTAGGGGGATGGCTTTGAGAAGAACTGGCAGGCCTTTACGAGCTTCATCTAGTCTGCCGAGGAAACTAAAAACTGGTCGTTGTGGGGTTTGTTCCCACTCCACTTTCGCTTGAGCTTCCCGATAGCTACTGGTAAATACGCCGTTGGGGATGATGACGGCGTCTTCTCCAAGATGTTCAATGAGGGTGCGACGAGCTTCATTTGAAACTGCGATTCGTCCTTTGCACGCGCGAATCCAGCGGCGTACTAACGGGCTGACGGTCTGCATTGCCAGTGAGCGAACTGTGGCAGTATGGTGGGTTGCCACGATCGGAACAGAGGCTTTTAAGAGGGTAAAGAGGGAAATGGAAGGCGCCAGTGGTTCGTGCACATGCACTACCTCAAACTTCCCATTATTCAACCATTCTTGGGTAATTTGCCAAGACTTTCGCGTAAGGCTAAGAGGTGCTACAGAGCCGTTATAGCGAATCTTATAACCACTTCCAGTAAGCGTCACTCCCCGATAGTTAGCGCTCTCACCAGGTGCTAAAACACTTACTTCATGCCCTCGCCTGCGTAGTTCTTGAGCTAGGTCCAGGATATGCACCTGCACCCCACCAGGAGCATCAAAAGAATAAGGACATACAATCCCGATTTTCATTCTTCCTCCCGGCGCAGTTTCTCTTTGAGCCTCGCTCTTTCTAAACGTTCTAAATCCAAATCAGCTAAAAAGATTGGTTGCATCATATGCCAATCTAACAAATACTTCTCTAACATTGGCTCAAGGTTAACCACCCAGCGTTGAGTCGTATTAGCAATATCCGTATCTACTGTGACCGTACGTAAATGAATCTTAATGCCACTACGCTTAATCCCCCGCCAAGTATAAACATGCTGGCTCAAATGACCGACGAAAAGTGGACGCCCCGTCTGAATCGCTAATGCAGCCGGACCAGCTGCTACTAACGCCGTTTCCCCTGCTAAAGTCACGGGAACTCCCCGACCAGTAATATCACGGTCAGCTAAAAGCGGCACCAAAAGAGGTTTACGCTGTAAAGTTGCCTGCTCCACATAGGATTTTAAATCCTTAAAAACTCCTTTTTTAGCAGGCAAAATCTGTATTCCCAGTTGTGCTCGAGTCGTTTGAAAATAAGAAAATAGTGCAGGTGGCTTCACCTGTTCAGCAACCGTTAATACCGGTGCTAAAAACTTTGCACACCATGCGCCCGCTAAATCCCAATTGCCTGAATGAGTTAAAGCTAAAACCACTGGCCCATCCGCAATCGCAGTTTCTAACTCGGCAAGGTTTTCTACCTCGACTGCAACTTTTAACTGCTGTGGCGAATACTTATGCAAAGTAGGCAGCTGTGCAAACATCTGAAAGTAGCGGGCAACGCCCTCGGGAATAATCTCTTGCCCTAAATCCGCCGAAAAACGCTGATAATTCGCCCGCAGCTGCCGGTTAGAAGAGTTATCGCGCTTCCCTACCCGCCTACCAGCCAACGCTGCCACCAGCTCAGACACACTCTGAGGAACCAGCTGTAGAAAGCGAAACGCCGGCAAAATAAACTTATCTACCGACACTACTTAACCTTCGCGTTAAAGCCCTGATAAGCCGACCACAAACGGTATAAAACCGTCACTGAAGAAGCAAACGCCACCCATAAGAATGCCACGCACGCTACCCAAAGTGGCGCCCCAAAACCGACCAAACCACAGCCCAACAAAACAATCAGCAAACGATCAGTACGCTCGGCAATACCACCCTGCGCGCGCACTCCAAAAGCCTCTGCCTTTGCCCGCACGTAAGGTACCGTAGCTCCCGCAACCAAAGTGATGATTCCACTAATAACCAGCGCCTGCTTCATCCACGAATCAGGTAAAAACACAAAGCTATAAAGCAACGATCCAAAAACCGCGCCATCCCCAAGCCGATCCAAAGAAGAATCTAAAAACGCCCCAAAATCAGACGACTTACCCGTCACCCGCGCCAAAATACCATCTAAAGAATCCGCAAAAAGGACAAACGCTAATACCAGAGCGCCAATTCCCCAATGTCCAGTAGCAAGAAACAGGACACTCACCAAAATAGTCGCAACCGTACCCACTACAGTAATCAGGTTCGGAGTAACCCCCAACTTCGCCAGTAACTTAGCCAAAGGTGTAAAAAAGGTACGCGGAATATTCCGCCCGTGTTCACCCAACATTTATTTCCAAGCCTCAGCTAACAGCGCCCGCGCCTCTCCCAATAACTGCGGAACAGCTTTAGTACGCGCAATAATCGGTAGGAAATTTGCATCCCCCGCCCAGCGGGGCACCACATGCTGATGCAAATGCGCAGCAATACCCGCCCCGGCGACGTCACCTTGATTCATACCCAAATTAAACCCATGAGGTTTAGCAACTTCACGAATCACACGCATAGCTTTAGCCGTTAATTCACCAATCTCAATGCGTTCACTATCAGTTAAATCAGTGTAGTCAGAAACATGACGATAGGGGCACACCAGTAAGTGACCAGAGTTATAGGGAAAAAGATTCATAATCACGAAAGCAGTGTCCCCACGGTAAACAATCAAACTAGTCTCATCATCACGCTGCGGTCCCAGGCAGAATGGACAGTCCTGTGATTCCTTCGTTGCAGGCTTCGCTTCCCCACCGATATAGGTCATCCGATGAGGTGTCCACAAACGTTGAAAACTGTCTGGAACACCTGCAAAAAAGTCAGCGTCTTCGCATGGAGTTTGAGAATTCTGGTTCATAGTAGATTCCTTTCCACTGCGTCCAGTCTATCCCGCATATCCAGCCAAGACGCTGACTTCTTTAATCTTTCGTCCTTAAAAAGTGACTAACTCAGTCGTTACGACGTTCTCGAATCACAGTAAGGATTCGTTCTACTGCCTCAGCAACTGGAACCTGATTATCCTGGCTGCCATCACGGAGACGGAAGGATACTGCATTTGCATCCACGTCATCGCCACCGGCAATCAGCGTGAAAGGAACCTTATCTTTGGAAGCGTTACGAATCTTCTTACCAAAGCGGTCATCAGAACGGTCGATTTCTACTCGCACACCTTCAGCGCGCAACTGCTTAGCGATTTCTTCTAAGTAGTCTTCAAACTTTTCAGCCACAGGAATACAACGTACCTGCACTGGCGCTAACCAAGCTGGGAAAGCACCCGCATAGTGTTCGGTAAGAACGGCGAAGAAACGTTCAATAGAGCCAAATAGTGCGCGGTGAATCATCACTGGGCGCTGGCGAGTGCCGTCAGGTGCAGTGTATTCCAACTCGAAGCGTTCTGGCAGGTTGAAGTCCAACTGAATCGTAGACATCTGCCAGGTACGACCGATTGCATCCTTTGCCTGGACGGAAATCTTTGGCCCGTAGAATGCTGCGCCGCCTGGATCTGGAACCAGCTGCAGGCCGGAAGCCTCAGCAACTTCTGCTAGAGTACGGGTGGCTTCTTCCCAGGTAGCGTCGTCACCAACAAACTTTTCTTCATTCTTAGTGGACAGTTCCAGGTAGAAGTCATTCAGACCATAGTCTTTGAGCAGATCCAGAACGAAGGTTAACAGGCTGGTAAGCTCATCCTTCATCTGCTCGCGAGTACAGTAAATGTGGGCATCGTCCTGAGTAAAGCCACGACCACGAGCCAAACCGTGGACCACGCCAGACTTTTCATAGCGGTAGACGGTACCGAATTCAAAAAGACGCAGTGGTAGTTCACGGTAAGAACGTCCACGAGAGGCGAAAATCAGGTTGTGCATTGGGCAGTTCATTGGCTTCAGGTAGTAGTCCTGACCTGCCTTAGTGATTTCACCAGTCTCTGGGTTACGTTCTTCGTCAATGGAAAGCGCAGGATACATACCGTCCTTGTACCAGGACAGGTGACCGGACTTTTCAAAGAGCGCACCCTTAGTGATGTGTGGACTGTAAACGAAGTCATAACCAGCCTGGACGTGGCGCTTACGTGAGTACTCTTCCATCTCCATGCGGATAATACCGCCCTTAGGATGGAAACAAGCCAAGCCGGAACCAATTTCATCAGGGAATGAGAATAAATCTAGTTCGGTGCCCAACTTACGGTGGTCACGCTTTTCTGCTTCAGACAAGCGGTGCAGGTAAGCAGCTAGTTCTTCCTTAGTTGGCCAAGCCGTGCCGTAGATACGCTGCAGCTGCGCGTTCTTTTGGTTGCCCAACCAGTAAGCTGCAGAGGTTTTCATCAGTGCAAAGCCGTTACCAATCAGCTTAGTGTTAGGAATGTGTGGGCCACGGCAAAGATCAGACCAAGCTACTTCACCGTTACGACGGACATTGTCATAAATGGTTAGTTCGCCGCCACCAACTTCAACTGCAGCGCCTTCACCCAGGTCAGAGCCCTTAGCGCCAATCAGGTGCAGTTTGTGTGGCTGGTCTGCCAACTCTGCGCGTGCTTCTTCTTCAGTTACGACACGTCGTACAAAGGACTGACCTTCTTTAACGATACGCTTCATAACCTTTTCAATCTCCTTTAGGTCTTCAGGAGTGAAAGGTTCTACGTTACCGAAATCGTAGTAGAAGCCATCGGTAACTGGTGGGCCAATACCCAAATCTACCTGTGGGTTTAGTTGCTGAACTGCCTGTGCCATTACGTGGGTGCAGGAGTGACGTAGGATTGCTAAACCAGCGTCTGAGTTGATGTTAATACCCTTGATTTCAGCATCAGCTGGGATTTCTGCAGAAAGGTCTGTTTCTACTCCATCCACGTACATTGCGATGATTTCTTTTTCTGAAGCGTAGTAGTCCAAACCGGTGAGGCCAGCAGCAATCTGCTTTTCCTCTCCGTCAATCACTACCTGAATATCAGCCACAAGAGCTCCTTGAGTAAATTGATGAAGTGAAACAATAATCAGACATTATTTTACCCGCTTTCCGCTGGGTTAGTCACGCTGGCAGTGCCAACCACATCACTTCGAGGAATACTGAAAGAAGCTCAGCGATTGCTGAGCTTCTTTCAGTATGTTTTTATTAACCGAGGTGAGTACCGGATTCGAACCGGTGTAAACGGTTTTGCAGACCGGTGCCTAACCTCTCGGCCAACCCACCGCGATTCCCACGCGTCGGTTGGAATCAGAGCGGATGACGGGACTCGAACCCGCGACCCTCACCTTGGCAAGGTGATGCTCTACCAACTGAGCCACATCCGCATTTGTTACCGAACCTTTGTTCCTGCAACAAGAAATACATTACAGGGTTTTTAACACAGATGCAAAATCGACACTACGAAAACCATATATTTTCCATTTTTCGCCGATATTTCAGGGGTTTAACCAGATAAGTTAAACTAAAAACAAAGCATTTAACCCAGAAAGGAAATGCAATGTTAAACGAATCACAGACCGAAGATTTTCACGCAGAAGACGAAGAAGTAAACCTGCTTCCTCTGGACGATGACTCTGTTGAGTGGATTGAAATCGTTCTCGACACGGCCGCAGACTTAGAAATCGAACTCTCCGCTGAGTCTATTTCTGCTTTCTTCAACGAAGCTAAGGAAAACTGGTACGCAAAAGAAGAAGACGAACGTGAAGATCCAACTGGCTACATGGTCACCGCTGGCGTATTAGCAGGCCAACTCATCGTTGAAGAACACGACGGCGACTGGGTACTGGTTGAACTTCCCGAAGGTAACCAGCTGGGTGTAGTAGACCCAGTAAGTGAAGTAGTTTTGGTTCCACTCGATACGGTTGCTGAAATCTGGTTCGACGAAATCGATTTGGATATCAACACTTTCATCGACGAATGTCTATCTGACACCCCTGACTACGACAACCCTACCGCTTCCGGCGAAGAAGGTTCTTGCGGTTGCAACTGTGGTTGCTGATTTTCATTTATATTAGTTTGCCGGCTCATTTTCTATGGGCCGGCAAACTAATATAAAGCCTGTTTTACCAGATAAAGCATTTATAAAATCAGACTCTCCCAAGGTTTATTCACTAACTGCATTGTTCTGGCACTGACCGCTACCTGCCGTTGGTAAACACGCCCACTGCTTCTATAAATCTTGCGCGGGAGGGTTTTTTGAAAAAATGCTCCCGCAGCTAACCAAAAACACTGTTTTTCAACAGCGGCGGGAGGAAAAATCTAAAAATGCTCCCGCCGGCATATTGGAATGTTGCGGGAAGAAGTTAGTGCCTAATAACTCAAGTTTCTCCTTAATCAACGAAAAGCGATCATTGCTCAGGAATGCAAAATGTCTTAAACCGAGAAAACGAGGGTTAAGTTGCGAAAAGTGTGTCTAAAAATCAGACTTCCCGTTGAGATAGCAGTAGAAAATCCTGATTGGTTAGGTTTTTAAAGCTAAGTGGTAGTAGGGTTGTTGGTTTTTCCCAGAATCTGCCTCGTGTCCTCTTGCCCAGACCTTCTGTCTTCCTGCCCCGGCCAGGGAATAGCGCCGGCAAGCAGGGTGTCTTGTGCATTCTTAGACAATTTTCAAAATAATGCCCATGGATGCGTCAGTTTTCCCGGTGTAACGCCCGGTTTATGGACAATTTTTAGAAAAATGTCCATAAACCGGATTTCCACTGCCCCAAAGTTCAAGAGGGCTTCAAAGATTCCAATACCCGTTTAATGATTCCCATGGCATTTTACGATTCCAATCGGCGTTGACTAGCGCAAAAACTACTCAGCTACCAACCCTAAAGAGGAAGAAAAATAACCATTAAACCACCGCACCACGCCGGTTATAGGCACACTTTTGACACTTAGCCCGAAAACGATGCGGGTAACTGAATGGAAGCAATAAAAAAACTCGGTTTCACACCGAGTTACTCATAAACGCGTGGGCGATACTGGGTTCGAACCAGTGACCTCTTCCGTGTCAAGGAAGCGCGCTACCACTGCGCCAATCGCCCGAGCGGATGACGGGACTCGAACCCGCGACCCTCACCTTGGCAAGGTGATGCTCTACCAACTGAGCCACATCCGCGTTGCGCTCTTAACGAACGCAAGAACTATATTACGCAGATTTTCCACCGAATGCAAAATCGGCACAAAACCTCATTTTCCCCACCAAACACTCAGAAAACTAACCCATCCCAACGCCAATACTAAAAGTTATCCACCTCACAACCCAGCTTCAGCGTAGTCGAAACCGCTGCAAGCTTACAGAATTATCCTTTAGTTTCCCGGCGCGCCCTCAAAAGCAAAACTACGCAACCCACTACCCTAATTATTGTGTTTGTAACTGAAACCCTTCATAGCGCAGTGCCTTCAACGCCGGTAAACCAACCGCCCGCTGAATTCCTTGAAGCACTCTTAACCCTACGCTCAGTTACCACCCCACCTCACTTAACGCTTTCGGAAATCCCAGCTCCAAAACGCATTGCCCCCTTTGCAGCAGCACTGCACGCGCAATCCCCCATCGAAGATGATGACCTGCCAATCGCTACCGGACGTTTCATTATCCTGTACAACCCGGAAGCCCCCATTGAGTGGGGAGCAAAATTTCGTATAATCACCCAAATTCGGTCCGAAATGGACGCTCACCTTGGTGAAGACCCCCTACTGGGGCAAGTGGTTTGGAGTTGGCTACACGACGCCTTAGATAAACACTCCGCCAGTGTACGCACCCTTAACGGGACAGTTACCCGCGAACATTCCGAAACCTTCGGTGGCCTGGTGTTAAAGCGGTCGGAAATTGAAGTCGAGTTGAAAGCCTCCTGGTCAACCGACTTTAACGATTTAGCCCCGCATTTCAGCGCCTGGCTAGATTTAGTAACCCAAGCCTACGGTAATCTTGATCCTGATTCCGTACTAGCCGGGTCAGGTGTATATGTCTGAATCTGAATATAAGCTAATTGTTCACCCACACGAGGGCACACCAGATGTCATTGACACGCAGGTAGGTCTTGAAAAAGCAGCCCAACTTTTAAGTAAATCCACGATGCCGGTTGCTATCGACGTGGAACGCGCAGTTGGTTACCGTTATTCGCACCGTGCTTACCTGGTACAAATTCGACGTGAGGATGTGGGAACTTTCCTAATAGATTCCGGGACTCTACCGGACTTAAGTATCCTCAATGAACCGTTAAATAATGCCGTGTGGATTTTGCATGATGCAGATCAGGATATCGCTTCCCTGCGGATGTGTGGCCTGGAAATCCCCGAGTTGTTCGATACGATGCTAGCTGCACGTTTGCTTGGGTTCCAGCGTTTTGGTTTAGCGGCAGTTTGTGAGCAGATTTTGGGTGTCACTTTGGATAAGAATCATCAAAGTGATGATTGGTCTACACGCCCGCTACCACGCCCATGGTTACGCTATGCTGCTTTAGACGTGGAGCTTTTAACTGACCTTTATGAAAAGATGTCGCATAGTCTTTTTAAGGCTAATCGTTGGGAATGGGCGCAGCAGGAATTTCATAATATTTTGACGCGCCCAACTAAAAAACCTGATTCTGAGCCGTGGCGGAATTTGCGTGGCATGGGCAAGATTCGGTCTCGCCGTCACTTGGCAATTCTTGAAGAGTTATGGAAGACGCGGGAAAGAATTGCCGCTGAAATTGATTTAGAGCCCACTAGGTTGATTAAAAATCGTACGCTGGTGGCGTTAGCTTTTAATCCGCCTCGCACGCAGCGTCAGTTTTTGAATGAGCAAGAGTTGCGTCGCCCCGGCACCCGCAAGTACTTAGATGAGTGGTTTGCGGCGATTAACCGCGGTAAGTCGCGTTCGGAAGCGGATTTACCTGAGTTCCAGCGTTCCTATCGGCATGGAGAATTCCCGAGGGCGACTGCTTGGCGCTCATACGAGGGTGCGCATGCACGCCTAGTTCACCTGCGTGATGCTATCCGCAAGGTCTCAGATAAGCTAGGTATCGACTATGAGATCCTCATCGATACGCGTATCATTCGTCATATCGCATGGTATGAAGTTTCCTACCAGGGTAAGGACCTTTTAGAATTCCTAACCCGTTTTGGGGCACGCCCTTGGCAACTTGAACTTGTTTTTAAGCCTTTAGAAAAGGCTATTAAACAGATGCCTTAGAGCGCTAAATAATCACGTACCGTAGCAACTACAGCTTCCGTATCTAAGCCAAGCTCGTGAATAATCTGACCACGGCTGGCGTGCTGTAGGAACTGCTTAGGAATACCCTTAGAAACTACTGGGGTAAATACCTTTTGCTTCGCCATTTCCTCACGTAGGTTAGCAGCGTAGCCACCAGTTTCAAGACCATCTTCTAAACAGACCACTAGTTTTGCACTAGCCAAACGTTTCACCAGGTTTTCTTTCACCGGTAGCATCCACAGTGGGTCAATCACCGTGATAGTTAGGTCAGACGCGTCGCCCTCGACAGCTTGAGAAAGCTGGAATGCCGCTTCTAAACCAGTTTCTGCCAGCGACCCGGTCGCTAAAATAACCACTTCATCCGCAACCTGCGTTACAGAACCAGCCAGGACGTCACCGAACTCAGTGGATTCTAAAGCGAGAATAGGATCTGGCAAAGCTCCCTTTGGATAGCGAATTAACGTAGGAGCATCCTTAACCGTCACGGCTCTTTGCAAGGCTGCTCGTAAAGTTGCTTCATCACGTGGAGATGCCAACTCTAAGCCAGGAATCATAGACATCAGGGAAATATCCCACATGCCGTTATGGGAAGCGCCATCGTCACCGGTTACTCCTGCGCGGTCAAGTACAAAAGTTACCCCCGCTTTATGCAATGCCACGTCCATCAGGACTTGGTCAAACGCCCGGTTAAGGAAGGTTGCGTAAACAGCGAAAACTGGGTGCGCACCAGCAAATGCCATTCCCGCGGCGGCAGTTACTGCATGCTGTTCAGCAATACCCACATCAACCACGCGGTCAGGGTACTTTTCAAACATTGGTTTCAAACCAACCGGAGCCATCATCGCCGCGGTAACACCAACGATAGTGGGATCTTCGTCAGCTAATTTCACAATCTCATCAGCAAAAACTGCTGTCCAACCAAAACGGGAAGGCACCAGCGGAAGACCCGTTTCAGGGTGAATCACGCCAACAGCATGGAAGCGGTCTGCCACGTCTTCTTCAGCTGGAGTATAACCCCGTCCCTTTTGAGTAATAACGTGTACTAAAACTGGACCACCTAGACTCTTGGCTCGCTGTAATGCGGTTTCCAAGGCCACGGAATCGTGACCATCCACGGTCCCAATGTACTTCAGACCGAGCTCGGCAAACATTGCGTTAGGAGCTACCAGCTCACGCACGCCTGTTTTTAAACCATGCAAGGCTTCGAATGCGACTTCCCCTGGCTTACCGTGAGAAAGCAGGTGCTTCTTTCCCCATGCTAGCGCTTTTTCATAAGAAGGTGAGGTGCGTAGCGCATCTAGGTGATGAGCTAAACCGCCAATAGTTGGGGCGTATGAGCGACCATTGTCATTCACGACAATCACTACGTTACGGTCGTCACTTTCCGCAAGATTATTTATAGCTTCCCAAGCCATACCGCCGGTTAGCGCCCCGTCACCGATAACAGCGACAACATGACGCTCATTGCCTTGGCGGGCTCGTTCACGTGAGATGCCATCTGCCCAGGAAATAGCGGTGGATGCGTGTGAGTTTTCTACCACGTCGTGTTCAGATTCGGCACGAGATGGGTAGCCAGAGACGCCACCTGCCTGACGTAGTTGGGTAAAGTCTAGACGACCGGTGAGGAGCTTATGTACGTAAGCTTGATGTCCGGTATCAAAAATCAACGTATCTGCAGGCGAATCAAAGACACGATGCAGCGCCATGGTGAGTTCTACGACGCCCAGGTTTGGCCCTAAGTGTCCGCCAGTGCGAGACACGGCATCTACCAGGTATTTGCGGATTTCCTGCGCCAGCTGTGGCAGTTGTTCTTCACGCAATGCTTTCAGGTCTGCTGGGCCTGAGATACTTGCCAGCAGTGGTCCTGGGGTTACTTTTTCGAATTCAACCATAGTTCCTATGATAGTGTGTTTTCCGTTCTTCAAGAATGGGCAAGCTTAAACGGTTTCAGAATCAATGTCGAATCTGCATACCCAGCAACAATATCATCGTGCGTAACGATAATAAGACTGCTTTCATTTTCATGACATGATGACACTAGAAGTTCCATCATCTCATCTCGAGTTTCGTTATCTAGATTTCCAGTTGGTTCATCCGCTAATACCAATTTCGGATTAGAAATTAAAGCACGAGCTAAAGCAACTCTCTGTTTTTCTCCACCCGATAAGTTTTGAACAGACTGTTGTGGATTAATCTTTAACCTTTCTAGAAGTTCTAATGCTCTTTCATTAATCTCCGTGTGAGGTCCATTGATTAAATATTGAGGTAACGTAACGTTATCTAGCGCAGAGAGTTCATGAATTAATTCGTAATGTTGGAAAACCATTCCAATCTCAGTGCCTCGTAGTTTAATAATTTCTTTCGCCGAAAGATCCTTATAATTCACCTCGTTGAAGAAGATTTCACCGTGCATTGGCTCAATTAAGCCCAAAAGTGTATGCAAGAAAGTTGTTTTTCCTACACCTGAACGTCCACGGACAGCTATGCTTTCTTGTTTATTAAGAGTAAACGAGACCTTCTCAAATAAAATTTCGTTGTATCCACACTCTAAATCTACAAGCTTTAATACGCTCATTTACTTCCCTTACCTATCTTCTTCCTCTGAACTCTCTGAAATAGTTTGCAAAAAGCATGAAAACACGTGTTAACAGCATTACGCAGGAAACCGTGAAAGTTAGTTTTAGGATCATTAACGGAATCTGCGGTTGATCGATAAACCCAGCTACCCAAACTATCACTAAGATTAAAACCCCAGTAACAATGTATACAAATGCATCAACCATTAGTTCTCGTTTAGAAATCAACATGAACAATTGGGCGTAGCTTGAAGCAATATTCTTGCAGTAACGCAAATCTTCAAAGTCTCTTCTAACTTCGTTATACAGTGCTAGTAGAGAGAGCGGGAACAAAAGAATGAGAGAAAAAACAATATAAAATAGCAGCCAATTTGTCTGCGCAACAGAGTTTAACTGCAAAAATTCCGATACATCACGAGTGCTTGTCACCAGAGGTAACAACGAATCAGAAGTTCGAAGTGCATAAAAATCATCTATTCTTATTCCCGAACTATTTTCTATTGTTATCGTAAAGCTATCCCACTTAAGATTTGAAGCTTCGTCACTACTATCAACTAAAACTCGCTCTCCGACATCGTTTTTTACTTCAAGCGTTGCATTTTGCAGTACCTCAGAGGCTGATTCATAGAAGTCACCGAAACAACTCGTTTCTGGGATACAGCTACCCGAGACTAGCACAGCATCTTTTGAGATTAGATGAGACTCATTATCTTGTTCATTTACAAGCTGATACACGACAAAAAATGAAACGACGATAAGCATCATCACACTTACGAAAGAGGATATGCGTGTCAGCTTACTTGAAGTTTCCTTTATCCATATATATTCAATGCGCTTTAGACCGTCGTGTTTCGAAGCCTTCCAATCTGCAAAACGGTTCAACGCATGAGCCATAAAAGTAGGCAAAGTCAGTACTAGTAAAACAATCCCAATGATTATTGCTACTTCAGATGGGATGAGTAGCTCAAAATAAGCTAGAGTTCTGGATAAACCAAGCAAGCCAAGACCTAAGTAAAACGTAGTTACGTTACTAAATAAAAGCGAATAACGGGTGCAATATTTAACGTTCGGATCCGAATAGTTAATTAAAATAGCCGCAATAATCATCCCCATCGCAGAATATGTATATCCCCAGAACTGCGATTCCTCAAGGTGTAACTCAGTGCCGATAACCGGTATTACAGAAACGTATTTTATGAATATAAACTCAACAAAGACCAAGGTCATGATAGTTAGCAACGTCCCCAAAGAGTCTTCATTCAGTTTATGGATAAAAATCTTACGCTTCGTAACCCCCATCAACATGAGAATTTCATCTCGTCGAGATGTCTTAGACTTATAGTAACGCTGTATATAGAAAGCTATACCAAGAGCTCCCACCCCGAGTGTGAGATAAGCAACTGGTATAAGATAGCCTATCCTTTGTAGATATGTCGCGTATCCATATTCAATCCCGTTCGCAGCTCCAAAATCAACTCCGGGATAGACACCACGTTCAACCTTTCCGCGTGCGTGAAATTCATTTTCTAAGCGTGGTCGCACAAAGATTAGCTTTTCATCTGTGAAAAGCACATCTTCGGAAATGGTTTCAGTAATCTTTCCAAACTGCGTCTCCACGTATTCCGCGTCATCATGCAGTGCGGGTGAAACTGCAACTTCTCCGGGTTTCATCCATTGATTCAGTCCCGGAGGTAATGGAGCGTTCTCGTTCACTGGAGACAGATATACAATTCCGATCAAGTCACTGTGGCGAAAAGAATTATCCACACGGTAGTAAAACTCCGGTTGGGTTTCATATGCATAAACAATCGACCTAGAATCTGAAACTAGCTGAACATAATTTCGCTCAACATGCGTTATCCATAACGAAAATACCGCTAAACCAATCTCTAGCAGTACAATGCTTTTCAAGAGAAAGTTCTGCATTTTCACCCCAAACTATGAGGGTTGAGCTTGTTAAAACACAAGCCCAACCCTCTACTGCAAACTGCTATTTATCGTAAATCCAGTTACCACATGCCATCGGTTGAGCCCAACGCGAAAGGCAAGGCATAATCGCTGTAATAGTACTTGGTGCATATTTGGTTACTGTTGTCCCATAACCACTCTTATTCACCAGACTGGACTCTTGAGTCCCACCTGCAAACTTATAAATGGTCGATGGGAACAGACCATCCCCGTATGCGTCTTTGAGGGAAATGAACGTACCATTCGTGAACGTATGCTGCCCGTACTGTGAGCCGTAATAGGAAAGCGCACTAGCAGGGGTAATGGTTGCTCCCAACAAAAAAACCACAGCTAATACTCTGATAGTTTTCTTCATGATTACTCCTTGAATCCTGATAATATGCATCTCCTTTGATGCATAAGTACATGTTAAGCACTTCAGCATAATTTGTAAATATATTTTACGCAAACACTTATCATCACCTAAAGATTCTCTTTGCCACATTTTTAGGGCGGACAGAGTAAATTAGGAGTTGGATATGTCATTTACCGTTCACGGAGGAAACAATGGTTTCAGCAGGTGTTAAAAAACAAGCGTATGGCACGTGGGATTCAGTTATTACAACTGATGATATGACGGCTCGTTCAGTTTCTCTCTCCCAGGTTCGGGTTGATGGTCTTTCCACTTTCTGGGTTGAGGGACGCTCTCAAGACGGTGGCCGTAATGTTTTAATGCACCATACTAACTTTGCGGGTTCCGTAGAAGTTTTGCCGTTGATTGAGGGGACTACCCTAACTGATGTGCGGACGCGCGTACATGAATACGGGGGACGTGCTTACGCGGTTTCTAATGGAATTATCGTTTTCTCACAGGGCAGCGATAATCGCGTTTACCTTTATGATTTAAATAATCCGCTGCAGGGAATCCGCCCTCTGACTGAACTAAACCAGTGCCGCTACGGCGATTTTGAACTAGATTTAGTTAATCGCGTTGTTTATGCCGTTTGTGAAGATCACTCTAAAGGTGGCGAACCAAACAACTACTTGGTTTCTATTCCATTAGACGGTACGGGTGCACGCAACCCTCAGTTAGTTCGCGTGTTGTTCTCTGGCACTGACTTTGTGATGGCTCCTACGGTTTCTCCGGACGCAGATAAACTCGCTTTCGTAGTTTGGAATCACCCGCATATGCCGTGGCAGCAGTCAACTCTGCTGGTCGCGGATATTTCCGAGGGCGCTTTGCTAGATCCTCACGTGTTAGTTGATGAACCTAACGTGAGTGTCAGCGAACCCCGCTGGACCTTGCAGGGAGACTTGATTCATATTGATGATTCCACTGGTTGGTTGAATCTCTACCGTACTGAAGGTTTTAATCCTGAAACTGCTAAGCATAATGCGGATAGTGTAGATTGGCGCCCTCGTTTGCGGACCCGTCGCCTGCACCCCGGAAACCGTAACTTCTCCCACCCAGCTTGGGCATTGGGACTGCACTCATTTGATATTTTTGACGACGACTACTTGCTCTGTTCCTGGACTCAGGATGGCTTCTGGCATTTAGGCACAGTCCGCATTGATAACGGACAGCTGGAAGAATGGAACCTGGGCTGGTGGCCAACCGGTAACGTAAGTGTTTCTGGTGGCCGGGTGGTTATTCTCGCTGACTCTGCTACTTCGACAGCAACGGTTATCGAGATTATTGGTCACGAGGTTAAAGAACTACGTAACTCTACTTACCTAGAACTAGATCCAGCCCATGTTTCTGTTGCTAAAGCAATCTCCTGGCCAACCCGCGACGGTGAAACCTGCCATGGTTTCTTCTATGCTCCGGTAAACCCTGATTTTATTGGTACCGATGCTGAGCTTCCGCCGCTGATTGTAATGGCTCATGGTGGCCCAACTTCTGCAACTCGTCCAGGTCTGAACTTAGCCAAGCAGTTCTGGACTTCCCGCGGTTTTGCAGTACTTGATGTCAACTACCGGGGATCTTCTGGCTGGAGTAAAGACTACTGCGCTAAATTGCAAGGTCAGTGGGGCGTAGTTGATGTTAATGACTGTGCGGATGGCGTGAAGTTCCTGGTTACTCATGGAATTGTTGACGGCAACCGCGTGGCTATCCGCGGTGGTTCAGCTGGTGGCTACACCACTTTGGCAGCGTTGGTTTCCTCTGATGTTTTCACTGCCGGTACTTCCCTGTATGGGATCGGTGATATTAAGCTCCTGGCTGCTGAAACTCATAAGTTTGAGTCCCGTTACATGGAGGGCTTAGTAGGTACCGCCGATTTAGAAGATCCGGTTTACGCTGAGCGTTCACCAATCAACCATATTGAAAAGGTCACTGCCCCGCTGCTTCTGCTCCAGGGTGAGGACGATAAGGTGGTACCACCAAGCCAGGCGATTACAATGCGTGACGCATTAGAAGCTGCTGGTCGCGTGGTTGAACTAAAAATGTACGCGGGAGAAGGCCACGGTTTCGTTAAGGCTGAAAACATTAAGGACGCGCTTGAACGTGAACTTAACTTCTACCTGCGAACCTGGGGATTGGTGTGAAATCTAAACCAGTTCGTGTCATTACCCTACCACCTCACCGAATTTTAGAAGCTACCGCGGATCGGCTCAGACCCAAAATTTGGGTTCCGTCTAGTTGGCGGGTCTTCATTGATGCTGAGGCTCGTTCTCTTTTCCTACTCTGCTTTGCGGCGGCTCTGGTGGGGATTAGTACGGGCTTAATCGCAGCGTCTTTCCGTATCGGTTTGGAATGGGTTTTAGAACTCCGCTTCGGCTTAATTGATTTACTTGATGGTCAAGCCGTGCTAGGTTTCATCCTTTTCATTGCCGTAACCACTATTCTTACCGGCCTGTCAGCACTTTTAGTTGCTAAGGTTTCACCTGATGCGGAAGGCTCTGGTATTCCTCGCGTTGAAGCTATCGTGAATGGGCATTTAGAACCTGGGCGTTCCCGCATTTTGCCAGTTAAATTCGTCGGCGGTTTGATGGCGATTGGGTCTGGTTTGATGCTGGGGCGTGAAGGTCCTTTGGTGCAGATGGGCGCTTCAGCTGCTTACACGGTGAATAAGTATTTTCGTTTAAAAGATGATGATCTGCGGGTCCTCATGGGAGCTGGTGCTGCCGCTGGTTTAGCAACCGCATTTAACGCTCCGATTGCCGGTGGTGTCTTCGTCCTTGAAGAGCTTCTTAAACGCTTTGATATCCGCACTACTCTAGCGACTTTAGTGGCATCTGGAGCAGGGTTCGTTTCATCGATTCTGCTAGTGGATTCGCGTTTCGAGTTCATTATCGGCTGGGCTCCGCAAGTAACGAATACTAGTATCCACTGGGTGGTTTTAATCGGCATTCTCTGTGGTTTCTTAGGCATTATCTACAACGACTACGTAATGTGGTGTCTGCGTTTTGCTGATACTTTGAAACCACCTGCTTTTATCCGTGGCGGCGTAGTGGGCTTAGTGCTTGGTATCGTTGGCTGGTTTGCGCCCGCTATTGTTGGTGGCGGTGATAATCTCACCCAGCAGGCGCTATTAGGAAATGGCGGTTTAGGCTTAGCTGTTGCCATCTTGGCAGTGCGTTTCATTCTGGGTCCGATTTCTTACGCAGCTGGCACGCCCGGCGGCTTGTTTGCCCCGCAGTTGGTGATTGGCTCAACCCTGGGGATGATTATCGGCATCATTGCTAATAGTGTTCAGCCGAACCATTCTCCATCTGTTCCTGCGGCAGCGTTGATTGGTTTATCCGCTTTCTTCTCTGCAACAGTACGCACGCCTATTACTGGGTTGATTTTAGCGTCAGAGATGACTGGTAATGTCACGGCTCTTCCAGCAATGTTGGCGGCGTGTGCGGTGGCTATGTATATTGCTACGGTCGCGAAGTCTGATCCGATTTATGAACGGCTTTCTCGTCGTTTTGAACGCAATGTGGATCTGTATCGTCTGCGTAGCATGTGGCATGCAGTGGCTCAGACTGGGGCAAAGTCGATTCGCCCGTTTAAAGTCCGGCTTTCTTCTGAGAGTTCTGCTGGACGCCCTCGGAAAAAATAAGAGATTTGAGAGCATGGTTGAAGCGTGACTGAGCAATCCCCAATTTACGTGACGGCGCTCGTTTTCTTTGATGAAACGGGCCGGATTCTCACAGTTCGCAAGCGCGGTACCCGGCGGTTCATGCTGGTGGGTGGAAAACCAGAACCCGGAGAGTCCTTCGCAGAAGCTGGCATTCGCGAAGCTGGTGAGGAAGTTGGGATTTCTCTTTCCGAGGGCGATTTGTCTTATCTAGGCACTTGGGAAGTACCTGCCGCCAATGAGCCTGGCCGTTTAGTAAATGGCACTGTTTACACGGTTATTCCTAAACTGACTAACCTACCTAAGCCTAATGCTGAAATCGCTGAACTAAGGTGGTTGGATGTTTCCCAGCCGCTCCCCGGTGATTTAGCGCCGCTGTTGGAAACACGGATTCTCCCGGCGCTAGAAAATAATAGTTAGCTTAAGCCCTTTCGAAAACCGTCACCATTTCCACGTGGTGGGTTTGTGGGAACAGGTCCAAAGCATAGAGGTTTTGTAAATCGTAGCCGGCAGCTAAGAAGTCCTTAATATCGCGAGCAGCCGCCGCTGGGTCACAAGACACTAATACAACCCGTTCTGGTCCACTCATGCCGATTACTCGAATCAGCTCAGCTCCGGCACCTGCACGTGGTGGATCCAGCACAACTACTCGAGGGCGTTCTCCCAAATCAGACCAGGCGCGGCTCATAGACTTACCATCAACATTACCTACCCGCAGGTCACGTGGGACTTCCAAGCCACGCAGGTTATGGCGGGCATCCTCAACTGCTTGTAAGGAACCTTCGATAGAGATTAGACGGCCTTCAGCCCCGGCAGCCTGACCTAGGAAGTAGGTAAATAAACCTGCGCCTGAGAAAAGTTCAATCACAGCGTCACCAGGACGCACTTGCGCTTCGTCTAGCACAATCTGTACTAAGTCCTGTGGAGCCGACTTATGTGCCTGCCAAAAACCCTGCGATTGAACGCTGAAGTTAGTTTCCAAATCCCCATAGGAAACTTTCCAATCAGCAAAGTTCTCAACCCGACGACCACTGGCGTTAAAAGTCTGATTTCCGATTACAACGCGACGACCGCCCCCATTTGGAGCAATCGCGCGTACACGCTTTCCAGGGCGCCACAAACGCTGCCACTTAGAATCCCCAAGCAGCCCAAGCTCAAGGATAGCTTCAACCGCTAAAGGCATATCCTCAAGTTCCACAAGTTCATTAGAAAGAGCTTTAGACATAGCTAAACGCCCGTTCGCGGAAACCTCAAACTCTACGCGCGTGCGAGAGTGCAGACCATCCCCAGAGACATCTGCAGAAGCAGGTAGAACCTCAATCTTCCCTACGGCTTTAGTAACCGCAGCAACTACAGCTTCCCCACCGATGCGGCGCAACTGATCTTGAATAACCGCCGCTTTCCACTCACGCTGATACGCAAGCTGCACGTGGCCTAAGTCAGCTCCCCCAACCCCATCTGGACCTGCTACAGACCAAATCTGTGGCTGGCGGTACTCGCTGGCTTGATGTATGGCGATCGCATCGCCGAAAGACACCTTAGAACGCTTCTTCGTTAGCTGTACGTCAACAATCTCACCCGGCAAAGCGTGAGAAACAAAAACAGGTTTGCCATCACTATCAACAGCGAAACAAGTGCCACCATGAGCAGGGCGAAGTACCTCAACGCCCTCGAGAATTCCTAAATCAGCCCGCTTGCCAACGGTTGGTACGAACTTGCCCATGCTCACTGCCCCATCTCTAAACTAGTATTTAAATCATTAGACCAAGGAACTAAAGTTACCATTACGCCGGGTTCCTTATCCAATGCGCGACGCAACTGACGCAATTCCGCGTTATGTACTCGATTTTGAATCTTATAGTTGAAAACCACATGCGGAATAACCACATTAATTAACCGGTTAGGGTTATCTTGGCGAATGCGGCGAATATGATCAATCACAGACTGATGCACTCGAATGGAAGTAGCCTCAATAATCGTTAACTCCACATCCAACTGTAAATCCTGCCAACGCTGAATCTGCTGTGCCGTGTCATCACCACCGCGATCAACGTGAATAACTTCCAAAGAATATGGACGCGTCGCCTGAATCCAGTGCACCGCGCGTTGCACTACCGGACCCAAATCAGATGCCATCACCATGTAATGCACGCGCCCCGGTACAATCGGATCACTAACGGTCTTTTCACCAGCCCCACCACCGTAATACAAGTAGTGACTGCGAATCATATAAATCACAATGTACAGCAAGCCAATCGCCAAGGCTGCTACCCAAGTGCCTTCTTTCAAATCAGCAATTAAAAACGCAATCAAAACAATGAAGCTGACGATTACCCCGCCTAAGGCTACAAGTTTTGCCTTCTTCATAGTTTTCCTCTCATGTGAATGGCCCTCGTGACGCAGCCGACGTCGCCAGTAAAGCCACGCAGCCAAACGGCTCAAAATCAACGAGATTAAGCCAGAAGCGACCACAATCGGAATAATCAGCTCAAACTCACCATCACTCAGCAGCAAAATCCCAATCGCCACCACAAGCAACAAAGCTGTATTACTACCGGTTAAAGAAAGAACTCTGGAAATATGCAACGGCAATAATGAAAAGTTAGATAGTTCTTCAGCAACTTTTTCAGCATCATCTAACACCATGCGCGCTGCAAAGAACGTACACGCAAACAGCAGGAATCCGAAACCAGCTAAAACTACCGGTGGAATGTGGATAATCCGCAAAGCGTTAAAAACTGTGTACTCGCGAAGCAGAAAAGCACCCGAGTCAATATCTGCTACGTTAGTAAAGACCCCAACAGTGACCACGCCAGTCGCGAAAGTAAGCGCCACCATCGAAGCAGTCGCAGAACGTGCCCGCTCCTTCGAATAAATCGCCAAGTCAGTTGCCAAGTGACGCATCAAAATCGCCGGTGTCATGGCAGTGACCAGCGCCGTGAACAAAGCAATCAAAATCCGCCCAGCAGAATCAGAACGTGATGCGACTTCCCTTGAAACGTTCGCTAAATCTTCAGAACCAGTCGTTAAGAAATAGGGCGAAGCCCCAATCATGCCGATAATCAAAACTAAAAGCACAGTTAGCGTCACTAATACCAGTCCGGAAGCTATTTTTGTGTAGCGACGCTTATCGAAAGCCACTGAAACTACTGCAGCGATTGCCCCTACTAATGCAAATACTATACGTTGCGAAATGTACTGAGGGAAAGCCGAAATGATAAAGAACGACATTGTTGCTGACAGCAAAGCAAAAGTCGAAATATGTTCAATGATGATAGCCACTGCAGCGAGTGTGGACATACGTGGTCCCAGCTCCGCATCAAGCTGCGCGAAGTCACCCACATGCTTGTGGCGGCTTCGTAACACTGGCTCGCCAGATACTACCAGTAGCATTCCCAGCGGTAAGCACAGCAGGGAAATCCAAACTGCGATGGAAGTATCTAGGTTCCCTAATGGTTGCAGTGCCCGAATAACCTCATCTGTCATCCAAATTGGCGCGGTCACAAATAGAGAAGCCATTGCCCCGAAACGGGCATAGTTTTGCAGGGGACGACCCTGGATGGTGGTTCCTCTTGTTCTCTGATTTGTGGTTTTTTGTGCCATAGTATTATCTAGTCTACCTGCCTACTGGTAAGTTAGTAGTGTGCATTTTGTTGTAATGGGAGCGGGTCGCGTGGGTACTGCCCTCGCCACCCTGCTAGATGAGCGTGGCCACTCAGTGGCAGTTATTGACCAAAACCCTGACGCATTCAGGAAACTACCCTCGACTTTCTCTGGGCGTCGAGTTACCGGAGTAGGTTTTGACCGGGATACTCTCCGTCAGGCAGGCATTGAAAAAGCCTACGCTTTTGCGGCAGTTTCTAACGGCGACAACTCTAATATTATCTCTGCTCGCGTAGTTCGTGAGACGTTCAATATCGACCGCGTAGTTGCCCGCATTTATGACCCCACACGTGCTGAAGTTTATGAACGGTTAGGTATCCCCACGGTGGCAACTGTCCGCCGTACGACAGAAGCTGTGTTGAACTGGATGATGCCTCCAGATGCAAACCAAGTGTGGGCGCACCCCACTGGTTCAGTAAGTTTAGTTAAGTCTCGTCCAGCTGACTCTTGGTGGGGTATTGATTTCCAAACCGTTGAGAAACTTCTGGGACACCGGATTGCTTTCGTTTCCCGTCTGGGAATTGTGCAAGAAGTTAAGCCGGGCATGGTTTTACAAGAAAATGATGAGATTTACGTGGCGATTTCCGGTCAGGATATTGTCCCAGTGCGAGAGCTTTTAGTTAAAGCTCCTCCTACAGAGGTTTAAGAATAATGCAGATTGTGATTGCAGGAGCTGGTTCCGTAGGGCGTTCTATCGCACGTGAATTGCTTTCAAAGGGTCATGAGGTTACTTTGATTGACCGTCACCCGGATCAAATGCGCGTAGCTTCAGTAGCTCAAGCTGACTGGGTTTTAGCGGATGCTTGTTCTCCAGATTCCCTCCGCGAAGCTGGCGTCGGTACTTGTGATGTGATGGTCGCTGCTACCGGTGATGATAAAGCGAACCTGGTTATTTCCCTGCTCGCTAAAACAGAGTATGGGGTTCCCCGTGTAGTTGCCCGCGTTAACAATCCGAAAAATGAATGGATGTTCGATGAAGCTTGGGGCGTGGATGTCCGCGTCTCTACCCCACGTGTGATGACCGCCCTCGTGGAAGAAGCCGTATCCGTAGGCGTTTTGGTTCCGCTTTTCGAATTCCACGAGGCCGGTGCTGCCTTGTATTCCTACACTATCGGGGCGGATTCTGCGGCACTTGACTTGAAGATTGGTAAGCTCGGTCTGCCCGGGGATGCCAAGATTCTAAGTATTCTCAGAGACGACGCTCCCTTGGATTCCATTCAGGATGTTGCAATTGAAGCTGGTGACCAGTTAGTACTGATGCTTTCTTCCAAGGAAGCATCTCTTCGCGCTGATGTTGAGTTAGCCCTGGGGCCGAAACGGTCTGAGAAGAACCCAGCTTAGCCAAACACAAAGCACAAACGGTGGAATCCCCAGGATTAATTTCAAAATCCCCAGGACGGTGACGTTTCCAGCCAGCCAGAAAGGTAGCTGGATACCAACCCGCAGTATGAAAAGACCTGCCCAAATCCAAGAAACGATACGGGCAGCGCGTAATAGTTTATTTGCGTTGTGTTCTGCTATGTATGCGGTATTCTTCCACCATTTCCATGGCAGGTTCCAAAATAGGCACAACGCCATTGCTGCTACTGGAAATCCAATGAGGTTCGCAATGGTGATAACCGAACCGTAGGCAGTGCCTGTGATTAACCCAAATGCGAAGAAATTTTCTCCCCTACCGCTAAACCATGCCCAGGCCACGCCGATAGCTACCCCAATGGCTCCTGAAAAAGCGTAGGTTAAGGATTTTTTCTCTAGCATTCGCAGTCCCATAAAGACTGCGGTCAACGCTAGCGCCCCACCCAGAGGATACTTAAGCTGATGGGTTAGAGCGTACAAAACTACAAAAACTAAACCAGGAAGGGTTGATTCTAACATCCCTCGCCAGCCGCCAACGGTTTCTAAAATATCGAAGTTATCGCTATCTAACTGCTTTTGCATAAAAGAGTTCGGCAGGTTTTCTGGTTTCATTTTGTCCTCTAATCAATCTAAGAAAATCTCTTGCGGGTTCTCTTTTAGCAGCTGGTAGCGAGGGTTAATCATTTGCGGATATCCCGTCCCTAAAGAAACCATGCCAGTAACTTGGATGGTCTCCCCCACAGCTACACCGCCGATTACTTTCCGCCCGAGCCAGGTAATTAAAAGAGACCCTGAATCGTCTCTTAAAGTAGCTTTCACATAGGGGCTTTCAGAGCGCGCGGAGAACGTAATCGACGCTACCCGCGCTTCGACAGTGCAGATGCTCCTATCTGCACATTTGCTGATTTTAATCGGCTTATTCATTAAAATCTGCCAACTGAATAAATCACTCTGCAGTTAGTTTCGCGTTCTGCGGAATCTGCAGCTGAATCAAAGAAAGTGGCGCACGTGGCACGTTATCGCGTTCAACAATAACTTCATCCACAATAGTTGCTGCCTGGGCAAAAGCTTCAGCTACTACGGCTGCTGCACCCACCATGTCTACGCGCAGTACCCAGCGTGGACCTTCGATAAAAGTCACTCGCAGTGGAGTGAAACCATCTTGTCCGGTTTCCGACTTTACGGGGATAGCAACCTGTAGTTCTTCTGCCCAGCGGCCTTTAGCCCGTTCGACCTGGGCTCCTTCTGCTTTAAAAGAGGCTTCTGTTTGATCTAGCAGGTCATTTGCAACGCCACCTGACTTCGGAGCGGCAACTACCAGCAGGTGAACTACGAAGCCGTTGAATAACAAATTCAGGCGCTGGATAGACTGCCGGTCATCGCTCATGATTGGCTGTACCTGCATGCCTGGAACCATTGGCAACTTAAGGGTTCCGAAATCCAGGTGAGTTAGACGCGGTTTCTTTTGAGTGATGTCGTATGGGCCGTGGTCTGGAGTTTCAACCAGAGGTTCTACTTCTTCGTTATCCGCTGGGGTTACGTCAACGTCGCCTTTAACGATTGACTTTTTCTTACCAAACCAAGCCATATTTTTCCTTCCAAAAATGGGTAAGGCACGGCAATACGCCGTGCCTAATAGTTTATGTCATTCTGCACATTCAGCGCAGATGGTTTCCCCATCGCGTTCTTCTGCCAGCTGGCTGATGTGGTGTACCAGGAAGCATTCGGAACAGGTAAATTCGTCATCCTGACGTGGGACTACGCGGACGGTGAGTTCTTCGTTAGAGAGGTCAGCGCCTGGCAGTTCAAAGTCTTCGGCAACATCGTTTTCGTCTTCGTCAACGGAGTTTGAACCAACATCACTGCGACGGCTCTTGAGTTCTTCAATAGACTCTTCAGAAACTTCGTCCTCGTTCTTACGTGGAGCATCGTAATCAGTTGCCATTTTTCATTCCTTTTGAGGTTTTGAGCCTGCTGCTCGCTACAGATTAGCAGACTCGATAGAAAAATTGTTATCGGACGGATAATAACACTATTTTTACTGAAATGCGCAATACCGACTCGACACGCTGACAATTTCATCTTTTTCTTCTAGGCTAAGAGGAGCGCTATTTCGTACAGGAGGATCCCATGATTGAACTTGAACTGCTGGGAGCACATGCTGATGGTTCTCAGTTGGTTTTTACAGATGCGTCTGGGGAACGTTATCTGATTACCATCGATGATGCTTTAAAAGCGGCGATTCGTCGTGAGGAAATGCAAATCGAAGTTGCAGCGAAGCGTTCTGATTTAAATCCTCGTGATATTCAGCAGTTGCTTCGCGCGGGTATGGAACCTGCTGAGATTGCTTCTGCTTATGGTTTGGATTTGGCGCGTATTAATCGTTTTGTAGCGCCGATTATGTCTGAGCGTTCTTTCATAGTCGCAAAGGCTTTAGAAATGCCTGTGGGGGCTGATTTGGATGCTCCGAAGCTGCAGGACGTGGTGATTGATCGTTTAGCTACGCGCGCAGTAGATTCAGCTTCGTTAGTGTGGAATGCGACGCGTAAACCACATCAGTCTTGGAATCTGCATTTAAGTTTCATTCAGGCTGCCCGTACTCTGCATGCTTCTTGGGAGATTGAGGCAAATGGCCGGTTGATTCGGGCGTTGGATGAGCAGGCTCGTTGGTTGACTGAGACTTTAACTCCAGCTGCTGCTCCACAGGTAGTGGCAATGCCAGCTTCGGCATCTTTTACGGCACCGGGAGAGCCAGAAAATATTGCGGATGTTGAGAAGCTTCTGGACGAGTTAGCTTCGGCGCGTGGCAAGCGCTCAGCTGCTCCTGCTAAGGAGGCTCCGGAATACGTGGCTCCTGCTCCTGCTGTTTTGCAAATTTCCGAGGGCGGCAAGTCGATGTCTACTCCTGTTGCAGAGCCTGAGCCTGTAGCTACACCTGCTCAGGTTGAAGCAGAAGATACTGAGACGAAAAAGTTACAGGTGGCTCCAGTTATTGAGGATTCCGTAGAACTTCACTCTGATGACGATGTGCAGTCTCTGCCAGGTTTAGATTCTTTACCTTCTCAACCTGAAGTGGAGAAGCCTAAGAAGGCTCAGAGCGCGAAGCGGCGTTCAGTCCCAACTTGGGATGAGATTATTTTCGGCGCTAAAGCAGACTAATTCTAGCTTCTGTCTATAAAACTCTCACGTTTCCCTACATGAAAATTCATGTAGGGAAACGTCATTTCACGACGTAGTGAAGTACCTGCTACTAAGCTATACGCAGGATTGGAATTGCTGTCTCTGCACGAGTAACCGAACCATGTACTCCCCGTAGATTAACTTGCCTGGCTGGTTGTACCCGCGAATCCACAATCACTTGGTTTCCCAGCGAAAACACCAAAGCATCAGCTTCAAAGTACTTTGGTTTCCGCCCTCCGAATGCTAACTCTTGTTCGCGCACGATAATTGCACAATCGCCTAAGAAATCAGCCCAACGATCCAGCACTTCCGCCTGTTTGCCTGGCTGCGCGTGCAAGTGAACTGCCCGTCCTTCTCCAGCTATTAACGCAACTCCCTGGGAAAGCGCCTTTTCAGAAGCCAAATCTAAACGCTTATGAACATCAATCATCCCATGATCAGCCGTCAGAATCACTGCCGCGTCACTTGGACAAGCTGCCACCAAGGTACGCAACTGCGCATCAACTTGCTCTAGCTCATCCGTCCATTTCACTGACTTCCAGCCGTATTCATGACCCACATGATCTAGCTCAGACCAGTACAGATAGCACAAGCCTTCCCCACGTTGCAGGTGTCTACGCCCCTGCGCAATCCGAGCGTCAAAACTATCCGCACCAATGAACTCAGTATTGCGAAAAGCCGCATCTGTAAGACCAGAGTTAGCAAACCGGCTGGCAGAAATAACCTTAGCTCCCCCACCTAAACTGAAAAGCGGTTCCACCGGCTGAAACTGCATTGCGGGAGTTTCAATCTCAGCGAAAGAAATCAAATTTCCCGTCTTATCACCGCTCTTAACAGACCAGCCCGTCATATTCGTGTCGCACGGATATTCTCCGGTAGTAAGAGAAGTCAGCGCTACTGCAGTAGTTGAAGGCAGCACTGTGCGTCCCTCAATCATATTCGCCCAAACAGAACGCAAAAACGGTGTATGTGCGCGACATTCCTCAAGCTGCGCTAATCCCATGCCATCAATCAAAACGACGCAGACTGCACGTAGATCATTCCCCAACTGCAGGCGCTCATCTAAAGCTGTTTCTGCATACTCTGCACCCAACCGAGGAAAACGAGGCGTAAGTTCAACTCCCAAACCCCGGTAGGCACTACGCATAATCTGCGTAATATGCGGGTAGTCTGCGGTATAGGCGGAAGTGCCAGCCTGATATGAAGTAAATTGAGGCATCTGTTTTCCTTCCGCTCGGCGTGGTATATAGCCTAAAATACACGGTTTTTGGGACAATTGTAGCTATGTCGACTACTGTTTCACCAACCGTTGCAGAGAACATCATCGAAATCGATGTCTCTGATGAAATGCGTGGCTCCTTCCTCGAGTACGCCTACTCTGTAATCTACGCGCGCGCCCTGCCGGATGCGCGCGACGGGTGTAAGCCAGTACAGCGACGTATCCTATTCCAAATGTCGCAAATGGGATTACGCCCAGAGAAAGGCCACGTTAAGTCCCAAAGCGTAGTTGGTGAAGTAATGGGTAAGCTGCACCCGCACGGTGATGCAGCAATTTATGATGCCTTAGTACGTTTGGCTCAGCCATTCAACCTGCGCCTGCCCTTAGTTGACGGTCACGGCAACTTCGGTTCCCTAGATGACGGCCCTGCAGCGGCACGTTATACGGAAGCCCGCCTCGCTCCAGCTGCGATGGATTTGGTTTCTAACTTGGACGAAGATGTAGTCGACTTCGTTCCAAACTACGATAACCGCAACATGCAGCCAGATGTGCTGCCAGCTGGTTTCCCACAGCTTTTAGTTAATGGCGCGATGGGTATTGCCGTGGGTATGGCAACTAATATTGCACCGCATAACTTGGGCGAAGTCGTGGCAGCGACCTGTCACTTGATTGATAATCCTGAGGCAACTACCGCTGACTTAATGCGTTTCGTGCCGGGTCCGGACCTGCCTGAGGGCGGCATTATCGTAGGTCTTGATGGTATCCGGGAAGCCTACGAAACTGGCCGTGGTGCTTTTAAGACTCGGGCGAAGATTACGGTTGAACGTGTTACTGCCCGCAAGCAGGGACTGGTTATTACTGAACTTCCCTACTTGGTTGGCCCCGAACGCGTTATCGAAAAGATTAAGGAAGCTGTTAATTCTAAGAAGCTGCAGGGTATTTCGAATGTTTCTAACTTAACTGACCGCCATCATGGGGTGCGGTTAGTGGTTGAGGTTAAGAATGGTTTTAACCCGCAGGCAGTGATGTCTCAGCTGTTTAAGCACACCCCGTTGGAAGATAATTTCTCTATTAACGCCGTTGCGTTGGTGGATGGTCGCCCAATGACTTTGGGTTTGAAGCAGATGCTGGAAGTTTATGTCAAGCATCGTTTGTCTGTGATTGAACGTCGTTCGCAGTTCCGTTTGCAGAAGGCTTTGGATCGTCTGCATTTGGTTGAGGGTTTGTTGGTTGCAATTGTTGATATTGACGACGTAATCGCGATTATTCGTTCTTCGGATGATGTTGATTCAGCTCGTACGCGTTTAATGGATGTTTTTGAGTTGTCTGAGATTCAGGCTGATCATATTCTGTCGTTGCGTCTGCGTCGTTTGACTAAGTTCTCTCGTATTGAGTTGGAAACTGAACAGGCTGAGTTACTGTCGCAGATTGAGGGTTTGCGCCATATTCTGGGTTCTGAGCAGGCTTTGCGGACTGTTGTGCGTGATGAGTTGGTGGAGGTTTCTAAGCGTTTAGCTACTCCGCGTCGTACGGTTTTGTTGTCTGCGGATCCGCAGCAGGTGGAGACTGCTGGTAAGGCAGCGGCTGTTCCTTTGGAAATTCCTGATGCTCCGGTGCAAGTTGTTTTGACTGCTAATGGTGGTTTGATTCGTGTTGATGGCGCAGAACCGCTGGAGAAGACTGAGTCGCGTGGCATTTGGGATACGTATCGGGTTGCTATTTCTGCGACTGCTCGTTCGCAGGTTGGTTTGATTGACGCTTCTGGCATGTTGCACCGAGTTGAGGTGGTTGATTTACCTGAGGTTCCGCGTTCGGCTTCTAATCCTTCTTTTGCGGGGGCGATTAGTGCTTCCCAGCTGTTGGGTACTGAGGTTTGTCCGGTGGGTCTGATTCACGTGGATGGCGATGATATTTCTGGTTTTGTAACGAAGTTGGGTCAGATTAAGCGTATGCGTCCTGATTTCGCTAAGGCTGATTCGTTTGAGACGATTTTGTTAACGGATGGCGATGAGGTTTTGTTTGCGGCGCCTTGCCCGGATGAGGCTGAGATTGTGATGGTCACTTCTGATGCGCAGTTGTTGCGTACTCCGGCGGCGAAGATTCGTCCGCAGGGTCGTGTGGCTGGTGGCGTAGTTGGCATGGTGATTGGCGAGGGTGCGCGTCTTTTGGAGGCGAATTTTGTTCCTTCCGAGGGCGCTCAGATCGTCACTGTGGCGGCTGCCGCTGATGGTCTTTTCGGTGAGATGCAGTCGTCGGTGAAGGTTAGCGATCTGGAGATTTACCCGGTTAAGGGGCGTGCGACGCAGGGTGTGCGTTGTCATCGTTTCTTAAAGAGTGAGTCTGAACTGGTGATGGCTCGTGTTACTGTTGGTCAGGCGATTGCTTCTAGTCCGACGGGTGAGCCAATGGATTTGCCTGAGGCTGATCCGCGTCGTGATGGTTCGGGCCATTCTTTGAATCATGAGGTCGCGGCGATTGTTTAGCGTATAGAAAAACGCGGGAACTCATGTTCCCGCGTTTTCATTGCGTCCGAACTTAAACTCGCGCGTTTTCGCTGCGTGGGAAACTCAACTCGCACGCAGAGTAGACATAGTGGTGTTCACACGCTGAGGCTAAAAAGCTTTGCCGTGGCAACAGTTTCAAAGCCCAGGTTCTTATAAATTCCCAAAGCACCCGACGCATTCGTGGAAGAAAGACCGGTAGCAGTATGGTTCATACCGTCTTTAAACTGGGCGCGCATAGTTGCAGTAATCAAAGCTTCAGCAAGTGGTTCTGCACTATATTCTTCCAGAACCGCAATCTGGTCAATGTTACCTTCTTTCCAACCTAAAACCTGCCAGTCCTGCTCATAGGCCGATGCCATCAGGAATCCGGCAATTACCGGCCGGTCAGCACGGTTATCTACGGCTACGAAAGACCATTCCGGTTTGAAATCTGAACGACCTGCAAGCCAAGTTGCCAATGACTGCGGACTGCGCTGACGCTGTTCATAGGAAACCCGGTTTTCAACCTCTAGGATTTCTGATTCTGTGAAGTGCTGCCAAGGTTCGATTGAGAATAAGCTATTTAGTTCAACATAGCTAGGTTGTGAAATTAATGGAGCCCGCAAGTCATAGAAAGAACGGCGCCACTGGTAGCCTAAACCGTTGAGGTGGTATTCCAGTTCCGCATTCCCCATTTCCACGTAGAACTCAATTAGTTTTGTATCTTCTGAAGTTACTTCAGCAGTTTCTAAAAGTCCTTTAGCAGTGTCAGTTAGCCAGGCTACTAAGGCTCCGCCAATCCCAATGCCACGGTACTGCGGGTCTACCCCACCTTGACACATTGCGTGCGTCAAGTTAGCTTCACGAATTCGCACAAACGCGTAGCAGCGCAGAACATCGTCTTTCCACCCACCGATACAACGCATGTGGGCATCATCATTAAAGAGGTCAAAGATTTCTGACTCAGAAGTACGGTAAGGCAATCCGTCGGCGTCTTCAATACGATTTGCCAAGGCTTGAAATTCAGCTGAATCACTTGCGGTAAGTGGACGCCAGCTGAAACCTAATTCGGGAATAAGGTTCATCTGTTCACTTACTTTCACAAATCCAACGCGTAGTAGATTTGATAACCTTCCGTAGCAAATCCCATACGTTCATAGAAGTCACGCGCCCCGTGAGGGTTATCTCTATCCACGTCTAAACCGATTGCCTCAACCCCCGCTGCTTGAGCGGCGGCCATTGCAGAGGTGAGCAAGGCTTTACCTAAACCATGGGCACGTGCGTCTGGGGATACTCCCAAAAGTTCAATATAGGCTTCACTGCGCTGTGCTTGTACCCACCGAGCCGGGTGACGGCACACCATCACGTAGCCAACGACGGTGCCTTCTGGATCTAAAGCTACGAAAGACCAGCGTGGGTCTAATCCTGGGCGGGACAGTAGCCACCAGGAACGAGCTTCCTCTTTAGTTCCCCAGTGATCTTTAAAAGCTTGATCGTGTACTTGCTGTAAGGTCGCGTCAGAAACCACTGCCCAAGGTTGGATAATGTAACCGTTGCATGGCTGAGCAACTTCTACTTCCGTATTTGTGAACTGGTGGTACATGACTTCGAAAGTACGACGGGATGAGAATCCCGCAGCCATATAAAGCCGACGGCGGTCATCTACGTGAGCATCAACCAGATTCGCGAGACGCACTTCCAAAGTAGAGTCGTCACCCAAAACCTCTACGAAGAGCTGGCGGGCACGGGATTCCTGCCATTTCAGAACTGCGCGTCCAATCCCCCGCCCTCGGAAATCTGGAGAAATAAACGCCACGACTTCTGCGCGGGCAATGTCCTCATCTGGAATCTGGATTTCTACACCTGCGAAGGCCACGAGTTTGCCGGCTGCGTCGCGTCCCACGATAGCTTCAGCTGGCAACACCCCCAGATTGTATTCCAAGAACAGGGCAATACGCTGATCATTTACAGAATGGAGGGCGTTATCCGCAGTCTCACAGTAGCGAATCAGCAGGGTAAGTTCAGCTAAATCAGCAGCAGTAAGTCGCTTCCAGGTGAGGCCTAAATGAGCTTTCGGATACTCTACAACATCAGCTGGTTGTAGGCGTGCAATCAGACTTTGGTTCATTCTTTTTTCGTCCCTCCCTTACGCGTCAATCTGTGAACGATCTAGTTCTGATGCGCCAGCGACGATAAATTCTTTACGCGGCACTACTTCAGATCCCATAAGTAACTCGAACATTTCTTCAGCCTGCTTCAACGCAGCTTCATCAGCTAACGTAATGCGACGCAGCGTCCGGTGAGCGGGGTCCATCGTAGTCTCAGCCAACTGGTCCGCATCCATTTCACCCAGACCCTTGTAACGCTGAATCGGTTCCTTATAGGTTCGTCCTTGGCGCTTTAACTGAGCCAGTTTCTGATGGAGTTCTTCCTCAGAATAGGTGTAAATCAATTCTTTTGGCTTCTTCCCCTGCTTTGGCACTTCAATTCGATGCAGTGGTGGAACCGCCGCGTAAACTCGGCCGGCTTCGACCAGAGGACGCATGTAGCGGAAGAAAAGCGTGAGCAGAAGCGTACGAATATGCGCGCCGTCTACGTCCGCGTCGGTCATTAGTACAATCTTGCCGTAACGGGCTTGCGATAAGTCGAAAGTACGTCCGGATCCTGCCCCGATTACCTGAATAATCGCCGCACATTCGGCGTTAGCCAGCATATCTGCAGTAGATTTCTTTTGCACGTTCAAGATCTTACCGCGGATTGGGAATAGCGCTTGATATTCGGAGGAGCGCGCAAATTTTGCGGTGCCCAATGCAGAGTCACCTTCGACGATAAACAGCTCTGACTGTTCTACGTCGTTTGAACGACAGTCAGCGAGTTTCGCAGGAAGCGAGGAGGTTTCCAAGGCATTCTTACGGCGGGAAATTTCTTTATGAATACGTGCGGAAACACGGGCTTTCATTTCACCAACGATTTTTTCCATAAGCGCGTCGTTGGTCTGTTTGATTTCACGCTTATTTGAGCTGAATCGTTCTTTGAAGAAGTCAGTGACGACCTTACTTACGACTTGTCGTACTGGGGCTGTACCAAGAATTTCTTTAGTCTGGCCTTCAAACTGTGGTTCGGGGAAACGCACGGTTACAACATAGGTTAAACCGGCTAAAATATCGTCTTTTTCAACGCGTCCGTCTTTTGCGTTTACTTTGAACTTACGGGCGTTCTTTTCTACGTGGGCGCGCACTACTTTAACCAGAGCTTGTTCGAAGCCCTGCACGTGGGTACCGCCTTTAGGGGTGGCAACGATATTCACGAAGGAACGGTCAATGGTGTCATAACCGACGCCCCAGCGCATGGCAATATCTACTTCGCAGACACGTTCGAGTTCTGCGACTCGTCGTTCTCCTTCTTCGACTAGAGGGACGAGTTCCTTGAAAGTACCTTCACCTTTGATGTGCAGAGTGTCGGTTACTGGACCGTCTTTAGCTAGGAAGTCAACGAAGTCGACTACGCCACCGTCAAATCTTAAGACTTCTTCGACGCGTTCTTCACCGCGTTCATCGATTACGGTGAGTGTGAGTCCTGGTACCAGGAAGGCAGTTTGGCGAGCACGTTCTACCAGTGAGTTCCAGCTGAATCCTTCATCCGCTGGGAAGATTTGGAAGTCTGCCCAGAAGCGTACGCGAGTACCGGATACGCCACGTTTAACTTTGCCGACGATTTCTAGTTTTGATTCGTCAAGGAAAGGTGTGAATGGAGAGTTTGGGGTACGTTGCTTTGAGTCATCAAAGATACCTGGTTCACCGCGTCGGAATGACATTTGGTGAGTTTTGCCTCCGCGGTCTACCTGTACGTCGAGGCGTGCGGAAAGAGCATTAACAACGGAAGCGCCTACGCCGTGCAGACCGCCGGAAGAACCGTAGGATCCAGCCCCGAATTTGCCACCGGCGTGGAGTTTAGTGAAGACGACTTCTACACCTGAGAGGTTTAGGCCTTTTACCGTATCTACGGGGATGCCGCGACCGTTATCGGATATGGATGCAGAGTAGTCGTCATGCAGGGTGACGACGATGTGGTCACAGTGTCCTTCGAGGGCTTCATCAACTGCGTTATCGATGATTTCCCAGAGGCAGTGCATGAGACCGCGATGGTCGGTTGAGCCGATGTACATACCTGGGCGTTTACGGACGGCTTCGAGCCCTTCCAAAACAGTCAGGTGGCGGGCGGTATAGCTCTGGCTGGCATCATTCTTTACAGTTTCACTCACCCTACTATTTTACCTGTTTTCTGCGTTTTTTGGGGGATGAGGTTCCCGAGGGCGCTTTTTCTGCTGTTAGAGTGTGGGAGATTATGCCGGTAGCGAAAGTTCTGGTTATAGAAGGGATTCTGTCAGAGCTATCTTGCACAATAGAAGTATGAATGAAGTAAATGAAGAAACTGTTGCAGATACCCAGACTGGATTATTGGTATCTGACCGTTGTGACCTGTGTGGCGCGCAGGCTTTCGTTGAGGTTGTAATGAACTCGGGTGCCCTGTTGTTCTGTGGTCACCATGCTCGTAAGTTCCGCGATTCTTACTCTAAGACTGCGGTGAAAGTTAACGATTACACTCACCTGTTGCAGGCTTAAATCTTACAGTCTTTAGTGTCCCTCGATGATTTCGAGGGACACTTTTTGTGCATAATGCTGGTTTTAGCGATACCGGATAAATCGGCATCGGATGGAGTATGCTAACTCCCACGCAAAGAAAACGCGCGAACTCAAACTCCCGCGCAGGAAGTAGCTGAAGGTTGCGTTTAGTGCTGGAAGTCAACCAACCCAGGCTTTGCGTATATAAGTGTTTGCCCCTGAGAACCGAGTTCTCAGGGGCAAACACTTATATACGCTCTATCAGTCCAGGTAATCGCGTAGTACCTGGGAACGAGATGGGTGACGCAACTTAGACATAGTCTTGGATTCAATCTGGCGAATACGTTCACGAGTAACGCCGTAAACCTTACCAATTTCATCCAGGGTCTTTGGCTGTCCATCGCCCAAGCCGAAACGCATGGAGACTACCCCAGCTTCACGTTCTGAAAGGGTATCCAATACCTTATGCAACTGTTCCTGCAACAAGGTGAAGGAAACCGCGTCAGTAGGCACGATTGCTTCAGAGTCTTCAATCAGGTCACCGAATTCAGAGTCACCGTCTTCACCCAGTGGAGTGTGCAGGGAGATTGGTTCGCGACCGTACTTCTGAACTTCCACAACCTTTTCAGGGGTCATGTCTAGTTCTTTAGCGAGTTCTTCAGGGGTAGGTTCGCGGCCCAAATCCTGTAGCATCTGACGCTGCACACGAGCAAGCTTATTAATAACTTCAACCATGTGTACAGGAATACGGATAGTACGTGCCTGGTCTGCCATTGCACGGGTAATCGCCTGACGAATCCACCAGGTTGCGTAGGTAGAGAACTTGTAACCCTTGGTGTAGTCGAACTTCTCAACCGCACGAATCAAGCCCAGGTTACCTTCCTGAATCAAATCCAGGAACAGCATGCCACGACCGGTGTAACGCTTTGCCAGGGAAACTACCAGACGCAAGTTAGCTTCCAACAAGTGATTCTTAGAAAGCTGTCCGTCATGGACCAAAATCTGCAGCTCACGACGTAACTTGGATGGCAGTTCGTCACCTTCAGTCTTAATCTTATGTTCAGCGTAAAGACCAGCTTCAATACGGCGTGCTAAATCAACTTCGTCTGCAGCAGTCAGCAGGGATACTTTACCAATCTGCTTCAGGTAGTCTTTCACTGGGTCAGTAGTTGCACCAGCTACGGTTACTTTCTGGACTGGTTCATCAGTGTCATCGAACTCAGAAACTACGAACCCGCCAGTTTTAACTACAGCCTGGGTTTCTTCAGCATCTGGCTTTCCACGACGAGCCCCTTCAGAGTCTTCATCGTCGTCGGATTCCAAGTCTTCTTCAAGATCGTCATCAACGTCGAGGTCTAGGTCCAGATCTTCTTCGTCAGCGAATTCGTCTGGTTCAGCCAGTTCGTCGTCATGGCGGTCTTCGATTTCCTCAGCATCTGCTTCTGGTGCTGGGGTTTCCGAAGCTACCTCTTCTTCAGCCTTCTTCTTGCGTGGTGCACGCTTCTTCTTTGGCTTTTCCTCAGTAGCTTCTGCGGTTGCCTCGGTAGATTCAGTAGCCTTAGTCTTTCGGGTGCGCTTAGGCTTCTCAGCTACTTCGTCGGTAGCTTCAGCAGCTTTCTTAGCCGGAGCCTTCTTTTTCGTAGCGGTTTTCTTAGCTGGCTTTTCTTCTGCCAAGGATTCTGCAAGTACTTCTGGTGCTTCTACTTCAGAAACTTTTCCAGATTTTTTAGTAGTCTTTGCGACTGCCACAGAGATTTCCTTCCCGCCGTTTTGCGCCATCAAAACACAATTATAATCACTATTGCATTTTATGCCCAATTAACGGTACTCTATGCCACTCGACACAGCTTCAGAAAAGCCCAAACTGGGTGGTAGTCAGCACAGGGCACGGTGCATCAAGCAAAATTCGGGATGCATTAACGCCTAAATCAGTTATCCGGGAGCCACCTTGACGCAACCCCAGCACAATCATTTCAGCTTGAACCTCTCTAGCAAGCTCTAACACAGATTCTGCCACCGAAACACCAACAGGAGCGTTACTTACCCGGAATGGAACTTTAACGTTTTCCAGTTCATTCCAAAGAGTTTCTAACGCGTCAGATTCAGTCTTTGAATCTTTGAAGTCGTTACGAGCAGCAACTAAAACTTCCAGGGAAGTATTCTTCACTTCTGCCGTCTGCACTGCCATGCGAAGCGCCATTACAGATTCTTCATTTCCGTGGAAACTCATTACGATTGCCATTGCAACAACCTTTCTGCTCTCAGCTTCTTGTTGAAACTAATAGCAGGTATTGAAAAGTATGCCCTTACATGGCGCTTTCTTTTCAGCCAGTGTCTAACACCTCTTAGTTTAGGGTATTTTTAATAACATGGTTGAATCACACGCGAACCCCGCTCAGCTCATTAACCTGCCAGTTTTTAGTCGTACAATCCATCAGCGAACTTTAGATTTAGCAGCTTCCCTGGGCAGTCCTTTCCAAAATCACCCGGAGTTTCAGCGTTTTTCGAGTCTAGTGAATTCTTATTTGGGTGAGGGCAAAACTCTGCGTGCGTTAGGTGTAGCCGTCGGAGCGTTCCTGGCGGGTTCTAAGGATTTTACTTCTTCACCGCTAATTCGGGACTTAGGTGTGGCAATGGAGTTTTATCAGGCATCCGCTTTAGTGCATGATGACTTGATTGATGACGTGGATTTGCGTCGTTCCCATGCAACAATTCAAGTAGCTGCCCGCCAGTTTCTTCCTGCGGATGCAGCGGATGCGGCTGCAGTATTAGTTGGAGACTATCTGCTTTCCCTCAACCACGCTGCCACAAATATTGCCTTAGCTGAGGCTTCTGCCCCACTGCGAGATCAGATTCACGCTTACATGGCAGGCATTACCGCCGAGGTCGCGTGGGGACAGTATCTTGACATCCTCACTGAAACACACTCTTTAGAGGATACAGCTGGTTTGCGCGCGCACGTTTTAGACGTGATTACTGTTAAGTCCGGATACTATTCAGTGATGCGTCCGCTGGTTTTGGGAGCTATTTCCGAGGGCGGTTCTGCTGAACTAATTGCCGCGTTGGAAACTGCCGGAACTGCCTGGGGTATTGCGTTCCAAATGCGCGATGATGAAATTGGCATGTTCGGGGAAGAGTCGGTTACAGGTAAGCCAGTAAGTTCAGATTTAGCTGAAGGTAAACGTACAATCTTACTCTCCCTGGTTTTAGAACGAGTTTCAGCGCAGCAACGGAAAGTTCTATTGAACGCCCTCGGAAATAAGGAAATTACGGAAACTGAAGTTGCGCTGGTACGCGAAATCATTCGTGATTGCGGCGCCTACGCGGTACATGAAGAACTGATCGCCGACTACGTAAACCAGGGGTTCGCAGCTTTTGAAAACCTCGCGTTACATGAAAAACACCAGCAGATTATCCGCGAATTTGCGGGTCTGCTGGTGAATCGAAAGTTCTAAGATAAGCGGAACTCAGAAAGTAATCGTCAAAATCGCGTTACGAACTTCCTTAACGCGGTTAGCCGCTAAAAGTTCCAGGGGACGAGCCTCTAAGTAATCGTTGTAACGATCTAGCCACTCAGAAGCTTCCAAAAATTCAAAGCCCGCATCCAGAAGCATAATTAAAGTGCCACGCAACGCTGGATTAACCATCCAACCGTTAGGACCCTTTACGAAACAATCCTTCGGAATGAAAGGCTTCCGGTCGATGCGGATTTTAATCAAATCGTCTTCTTGCCACATCTGCTTAATACGGTTAGGGCCCACGCCCAAAAGCTGCGCGGCTTCTGCCTGGCTGTAGTATGCGTTCAAATCAGTCATACTTAGATAATATGAGGATTCCTTAGAAAACCATGAATTTTGCGCGGATTGTCATAAAACTATTACAGGTTTAAGAGGTTTTAGTTCCCACTTCCCTACTCTCATTAAGTAGAATTACTATCGTGGATAAAACTAGCGAAAACATGGCTGAAGCAGAGCAGAAACCCACCACGGAACAGGAACCATTAACTGATCCGTTAATCGGCATGCTCGTTGACGACCGTTACCGGGTTGAAAAACTCCTGGCACGCGGTGGTATGGCAACCGTGTTTTTAGCTTACGATAAGCGACTCGACCGGGAAGTTGCCTTCAAAGTTATGCACCCACACCTTGCGGAATCCGAAGAATTCGTGAACCGCTTCCGCCGGGAAGCTCGCGCCGCCGCAAAAATCCTGCACCCTTCCGTTGTCTCTGTATTCGACCAAGGCGTAGTAGGCGGTTCCGGCTACCTAGTCATGGAATACGTCCCCGGAGTAACTCTACGTACCCTACTCAATGAGCGCGGTGCCTTCACCGTCCGCGAGTCCCTCAAATACACTGAAGCTATTCTCCACGCCCTCTCCGTTGCACACGGTGTAGGAATCATTCACCGTGACATTAAGCCTGAAAACGTCCTGGTAGCCGGCAGTGAAACCGTTAAAGTAGCTGACTTTGGTTTAGCTCGCGCCGCCTCAGACGTTTCAGCTGCCTCCACCGGCTCAGTCATGGGCACCGTCGCATACTTGGCGCCAGAAATCGTCGCCGAAACTAAACCAGATAACCGGTGCGACCTCTACGCATTAGGGATTCTGCTATTTGAAATGCTCACCGGTCACACTCCATTTGAAGACCGCACCGCAATTCAAGTGGCCCTCGCCCACGTCTCTGAAGAAATCCCTGCGCCTTCTACATTAGAACGCTGGCTACCACCAGAGATCGATGAACTAGTCTGCTCCCTCTCAGCAAAAGAAGTTTCAGAACGCCTACCAAACGCAGACAGCGCCCTAGATATGGTGCAACGCCTCAGACGAGAACTACCCCCATCAATTTTGGACCGCGCAGCCGAAGTTAAACCAGCAAATTCTTCTGAGGCAACCACTGTTATTAAAATGCGTGGCGAAACCATTGCTCTACCAGCTGAAGTCACCCAGTCTGCAAATGAGACGGTAACAAGCTTCCCCGCTCGACCAACAGAAAGTCCAGAACTAAAAGAATTACCCGTGGCACTCCGCCCTCGGAAAACTAAAAAACGTAAGTGGAAAATCGTAATCTGGACTCTGCTGCTCATCACCCTACTCTCTGCCGGCGGATTAACCGGCACCTGGTGGTGGTATCAGCACGGCCCCGGCGCCTACCGCGAAGTATCTGACCTCTCCGGACTGTCATTTGCCGACGCCACGAAACACCTAGATATCCTCAAGGTAAAGTTCGAGGTTAAAGAAGAATACTCAGACACCGTTGCTGCAGGTACGATTATCGGGACTGATCCAGAAACCCCGGGAAGCCTCCATAAAGACTCAACTATCCTATTGCGAGTCTCAAAAGGCATTCATATGGTAGTAGTCCCCGACATCGTAGGTAAAACCAAAGAAGGCGCCAAAGTTGATTTAGAAGCCGGCGTACTGAAACTCGGTGAAGTCACCGAAGAATACTCAGAATCAGTCCCACAAGGGCAGATTATCTCCACTGCTCCAACAGCCGGAGAAACAGTCGTTCACGATAGTGAAGTCAGCCTGGTGATTTCTAAGGGACGTCAACCTATCGAAGTCCCCAACCTGGTTGGGATAATCCGTGAAGACGCCCTCTCACGCCTTGAAAACTTGGGACTTAAAGTTAATGTCACCGAAGAGTTCAGTGACACTGTCCCTACCCACAACGTGATTTCTCAAGAACCAGCGGTTGCCTCAACTCTCTATAAGGGAGACGTCGTCAGCCTCGTCATTTCCAAAGGCCCGGAACTACGCGAAGTACCAAATGTGATTGGTAAAAACCTAAACGAAGCTACTTCAATTTTGGAAGCTGCTGGGTTTAAAGTCGAAACCCGCAAGATTTTCATTACCTTTGGACTAGTTGCAGACCAAAGTTCCCCAGCAGGAACTAAGTTAAAGGTTGGTAGCACGATTACGCTTTCGCTAGTTTAAACTGCAACCCCGATAAAATTAGCAGAAGCGAAAACAGTAAAACATAGAGGCAACTTACTTTAAAACCCTTAACCTCAACGCAAGTAGAAGCTAAAAAAGACCTAAAATCTAAGAAATTGAATATAAACAGCTACATCAAAAGAACTAAACCGGACCACTTCTTATACTGCTAAAAGTACAAATTTCCTTCCCTGTAAGTTAAATAACTATAGTAGTAATGATATTGCTCGAACCAACATGGCATCCCGCAGGATCTTCGATAACCCATGTGATTGGCAATCTTGAAAATAGCCCGGAACAGGATGCAAGACAGTTGGATAGCCGAACAAAGCCCCCTACTAGCCTGCGTATAGTTTTCACTAGCACAGCATGCTGTGGAGTAGCTCACATCCTGTTCACCTCTTTCAGTTGCCACCCGATGAACATCTGAAGATTGAACACTATTAGTCACGTAACCATCTTCATTTACTTCTCAGATGAACTTACTGCGCATAATCAAAGTATTCGTAAGAAACTAAACTGGTAGAGCTTTCTTATGTGTGTTATCCCCATCGCGGTTTTCATTATCGGTTACGTAAGTACGCGTATCGTTATAGCCCGCATGTGGTGGGTGTACTTGTCCGCGGCCACGAATATCACGGTGGAATGCTCTATACACTTCTGTTTCATGCGCAGCAAACCACTGGCCCATTAACGAAGCTAACTCATCACGCACCTTTTCATATGATTCATCATGAACTAGATTATTTAGTTCAGCAGGATCATTTTTTAAGTCGTACAGTTCCTGTGGCCCGTCAAAACGATCAATGAACTTTAAGTCACCGTAGCGAATCATGCGTCCTCCCCCGTACTCATCGAAAACCATGACGGGTTCATCTGAATCGCGGATTTCCCCGCGGGCTAAATCTGCAATTGAACGAGCACCACGTAAAGGATCTTCTGGTGGAGTTATCTCTGCTAGTTCACAAACCGTTTCAAAGAAGCTACATGCTGAAACATGATCATCTACTTTACGGTACTCATGCTGCCCAGGAAGATGAATGATGAATGGAACTCGCACGGAATTTTCCCAGAAGTTTAATGGGAAAGTACCGTTCCCCTTGCCCCAAATGCCATGTTGCCCGCAACTAAAACCGTTATCCGACATGTACATAACCACAGTGTTATCAGCGTAAGCGTTCTCTTCAAGCGCTTTCAGTATATCGCCCACGGCGTTATCTACACCTGTTAAAGAAGCTGCGTAACCTCTAAGGCTAGGCACTGGGTCTGCGAATGCATCTGCGAAATCATCATAGTATTTAGTCCACGGGTGGGGTTCTTCTCTTGGGATTGAGGGAAAATCTGTATCCGCGTATAAGTCCATAAGTTCTTGCGGATGGTTATTTATCCAAGGTGAATGTGGAGCAGTAAAATTAACCATTAAGAAGAATGGTTTTTCTTCATTAACTGATGCTGCGCTCTGAATGAAATCACAAGCGTTTTCTGCAATTGCGTCGGTAAAATACTTTGGCTCAGTCGCTTCATTACCATTCTCATCCCAAATGGGAGCGTTATAGTACGGACCGCCTCCATATCTGTGCGCATACCAATATGAAAACCCTGGTGCTGGGGTTTGTGAAGTGCCAACATGCCATTTGCCGACCATACCGCAATAGTAGCCGTTATCATCGAGTACTTCCGGTAAGGTAATGATTCCGTCTAAGAAAGGCTCCTCCAATGCATCTGGATGGCGGCCCCCCACCAGCCAATCGTGGATACCATGTGCCGAAGGCATACGTCCGGTTAGCAGGGTCCCGCGAGCTGGCGAGCATACTGGTGAGGCACAGTAATAGTTACTGAAGGTGGATGATTCCTTTGAAAGCTGGTCTAGATTTGGAGTCTGCAATTCAGGCCAGTGTTCGCTCGTTGCCCACGGCCCTTGATCATCCGTTACAAAAATCACAAAGTTTGGTTGTTTGTTCATTTGTGTATCCTTATTTAAGGGTCCTATAAAAGAATAGAACTCATACTGTGCCGAAGAGAGGGATTATGGCCCGCGCAACTCGTAAGGATGTAGCTACACTCGCTAACGTATCTGTTTCCACTGTTTCACATATTATGAATAATCGTGGCGAAGAACTTGGTTTTTCCGCAGATACTGAAGAACGCGTCCGTAAAGCAGCTCAAAAGCTCGGCTACATTCCGCGGGCATCTGCCCGAAACTTCCGTTATCAAGATAGTAGAGTTATCGCTTTTTTCACTACTGAAGCGCCTTCTTCCCTACGTCTGCCTGTCTTTAATGAACTTATCACGAGCGCTATTGAAACAGCCCGTGAGGCAAATTATTTTATTCTTCCAATTCCGGTAAACGATGATCCGTTAGGAACAGTAGCTGGAACGATACGGGATATTGAGCTTGCTGGAGCAGTAGTTCGCGACGACGTTCGTCTTCGAGATGCTATTCCTCTCTTACTTAAAAACGATGTGCCCTCAGTTTGGGTGAACACTGGTTTACTTGATGCACCGGATCCTCAAACCACCAGTATCGTTGTTGAGGAAGAACCTGGGGTTTTAGAAATGCTCAGTTCTTTCAACGTTTCCACTGTGGTTAAGCCGGTTCTAATCAGTGGCCCTGGTAAAGACTCTGGTCGTATTGAGACTTTCTTACAGTACTTCCCTAATGCAGTGAGGGTAAATGCTGGTGGTTGGTCTTTCCATGATGGTTATGAAGTTGGTGCTGAGGTAGCCGGTTCTGAACCGGATCTAATTTTCGCTGCTAATGATTATCTGGCTTACGGTTTCATGTCCTATGCCGCTGATAACAATCTATTTTCCAACGATTTTCCTCGTATTTTCGGCTTTGGTGATGTGGGGGCACTCCCCACATCACCTAACCGATTATCTTCTATTGAATGGCCTTTAGCTGAAGCGTCACGGTTAGCTGTAGATGTTTTGATTCATCATCTGCGTGATACCGAACCCTTATCTAAAGGTGTTATCCGCGTGCTTAAGACCTCTGCTCATCCGCGTGAATCTACTCGTTAAGTAGGTTTTGACTATTTGGTTTCAGCCAGTTTGCCTTCTGCGACATCTTCGAGGCTTTCAGCAGTTGATGCCAGCCAAGGGTTAGCCCACACAAGAATGAACATCAGCAGGTACACCAAAGAAAATGGTGCAATAGCGTAATAACCATACTTTGCTACCAGGACTGGTACCAGGAAAGATACCGTTGCTGACATTACGCGTGCCATGGACTGAGTGAAGCCAGCGCCGAATCCTCGTAGCTCAGTTGGGTATGCTTCAACGGACCAGACGAGTGCCAGCATACCTGGACCGAAGTAAGTGGTGAAGCTCCAGATTACGAATGCTGCGAAAAGGATGACGTTAGAGAGAGCTCCCATCAGACCCAGAACTGCAGCTACAACTGTGAGGATTGCAGCGGTAATTAACCCAAGGTTACGACGGTTTACTCGGTCAATGAAGTAAGCGCCGATAAAGAGTGCTAGGAAGGCAACCACGTTTGCTAGTAGTGAGATCAGAAGGTTTGCGGAAGCGGGTACGCCAGCTTCCGCAAAGATTACTGGACCGAGGAATGATACGACAGGACCGGCAGTTGAGTTAAGCATGAAGAATGCGGTGCAGACCAGTACTCGGCGGCGTGCATCTCCGTGGAATAGTTTCCGGTATTCGCGGTTGGTTTTACGAGGGCGGACTTCTTTCATCTCGTCTTCAAGACCGAGTGCACGAATAATTTTCCATGCTTTTTCGGTTTCACCATTTTGAATCAACCAGCGCGGAGATTCAGGTAGTTTCTTACGTAGAAGTAGAACGATTGCCGCCGGGATTGCAGCGAATACAAACATGCCTCGCCAAATCCAATCGTAGTGTGCTTCCGGAACTACAGCGTAGAGTGCCATGGCTAGTAGGATAGCGAACATTGCGCCTAGTACCAGCATGATGTTCAGCAGAGAACCGGTAATCCTACCACGACGCGCTTTCGGAGCGATTTCAGCTAAGTATGCTGATGATGTTGAGAGGTCCATACCGATCGCAACGCCGATGAGGAAGCGTAGTACCCAGAGCATCCAGACTTGTGTAATCGCACCTGCAAGAATTGCAGTTACGATGAATACCCAAAGGTTGAATGCGAAGACTTTTTTGCGTCCGATTCGGTCAGACAAGTCACCGAAGAAGATTAAGCCAACAGCTGTTCCGATAAATGAGATTGCAACCAAGAGGCCTTTATCTGCTGGGGTTAAAGAGAATGAAGATGATAGGAAGACCATGGCGACACCAATAACTGCCAGGTCATACCCATCAATGAATTCGCCGAATGCGATTAGGGTTGACGTGTGTTTTTTAATGAATTTTGCGTCTTTTGGCGATATTTCGCCGGTTTCAAGATCTGTTGCATGCATTTTAACTCTCCTCTGAGTTAGGTACACCATTGTATGCTTGCACACTGATATTATCACGTGATAATAGTCTTCTACAATCACTTTTGAGCGCAAAATTAAACTAATCTAGAACGTGAAGCACTCCAAAATCAGGAAATAAAAGCTTACAACGAAAAGCTACAACAACTCAGCAACCTTAAACGCCATCTCCAAAGACTGCTGGTGGTTAAGACGCGGATCAACCAAGGACTCATAGCGTTCTTCCAAATCCAGCTCATTCAAATCAAACGCGCCACCCAGCACCTCAGTCACATCATCTCCAGTAAGCTCAATGTGTAAACCACCTGCAACTGTACCAACCTGCCGGTGGGCTACGAAAAAGCCCTCTACCTCACGCATAACCGTATCAAAATGGCGGGTTTTAATCCCCGAGGATGTATGGATAGTGTTTCCGTGCATTGGGTCAGTCAACCAAGTAACCGCAATCCCCTCAGCCTTAACCCGCTCTAAAACCGGAGGCAACACGTCTGCAATCTTATCTGCCCCCATGCGAGTAATCACCGTAAACTTACCCGGTTCATTAGCAGGATTAAGCTTGGAAGCTAACTGTAAGACATCCTCAGCAGTACCCGTAGGACCAAGTTTCACACCTATTGGGTTACGCACTTTAGAAAGCAGCTCCACATGAGCGCCCTCGGGAATTCGCGTACGCTCCCCAATCCACAAAAAGTGCCCCGAAGTATTATAAAGCTGCCCCGAAAGCGGATCCTTACGCACCATCGCCGACTCATACTCTAAAAGCAAAGCCTCATGCGACGCGTAAAAATCCACGTCCTTTAAACCATCAATCTCCGCCCCAGACGCCACCATGAAACGCAACGCCCGTTGAATATCCGCCGCTAAACTCTCATACCGTGCATACGCTGGATTAGAAGTAAACCCCTCATTCCAGGTATGAACCAAATTCAAATCCGCAAAACCGCCCTTAGTAAAAGCCCGCATCAAGTTCAACGTCGCTGAACAATGCTGGTACATCTCCAGCAGACGCGCCGGATCCGCCTCACGCTCCGAAGCACTAAAGCCAATCCCATTCACCGCGTCCCCACGGTAAGCAGGCAAAGAAACACCCTCACGCGTCTCCAAAGCATTCGTACGCGGCTTCGCATACTGCCCGGCAATACGCCCAATCTTCACAACTGGCAGTGCCGCACCATAACTTAAGACCACGCCCATTTGCAGCATCGTCTGAATCTTCAAACGAATCTGCGCCTCAGTAGTAGAAGCAAAAGTCTCTGCGCAGTCACCACCCATCAAAACGAAACTATCCCCACTCCCCGCGCGGGCAATTTCTTTCGTTAAACGTTCAATCTCCGTGGCAAAAACTAAACCAGGACGCTGCCGCAACACCTCAATAATCTGACGTAGCTGGTCTAAATCAGCGTAATCAGGTTGCTGTAAAGCTGGTAGATTACGCCAAGTTTCAAGCGCGTTAGTTTCAGAAATACTCATTTTTACCACTTCAACTGAAAGGGGCTACCGCCCTCCGGGATTCCCCGGTTACAGGGCGATAACCCCCAACAGTTTATTTAGTTAAATCACTTAACTTCTGGAGCTGGGGAAACAGCTTCATCGATTTCAGCCATCATTTCACGGAACCAAGGGGTGGTGATGTCGAATGGCTTGTGGCCAGCAATACGCTTGAATGGGATTGCCTTCAGCTTATCGCCGTCTTCTTCATCGTGGCCAATAACGCCTGGTTCACCGCGGAATGCACATTCAACAGCGTAATCAGTCATAGACTTAATCAGGCGTAGATCCTCAACGTTAGCTGCAGCAGCACGAGAGAAGTAACCGGACTTCTGAACCATAACCTTTTCAGCGCCGATCTTTTCAGCGAACTGCTTAGCAAACCAGTTACCTGGGTTGATAGTGTCCAGCTTTACGTGACCGAATGGGTCGCGCTGTACTTCCTGACCGTTAGCTTCCATTTCAGCGATGATTTCAGCTACGCCAGCACCTTCAGAGAGGAAGATGTTAACGTTGCCGACGCCATCCATAACAGCCTTCAGACGAGCTGCTTCGCGTTCAATCTCGACAGCATCTTCTGGAATGTAAACAGCGTGGATATCCCAGCGTTCCTTAGACAGGCCCAGTTCTGGAGCCCATTCCTGAGTCTTCCACCAGTCGCGGTACGCCTTAGCTGCAGCTGCAGTTAGGTAACCACAGTTACGACCCATTACTTCGTGGATGATGAGCATACGTGGGTTGGAGCGGTGTTCGCCAATGATGTTGCGAGCAAACTTAGCTGCTTCTTCAGCTGCGGTCCAAGCACCCAGGGACTGACGTACTGGAACAACGTCGTTGTCAATGGTCTTTGGCAGACCAACAACAGTCAGCTGGTAGTCGTTTTCTTCCAGGTAGTGAGCCAGGTCAGCTGCAGTGGTGTTAGTGTCGTCGCCACCAATGGTGTGCAGAACATCAACGCGGTCAGCGCGCAGACGTTCAGCAGCAACTTCCAGTGGGTCTTCGCCTTCCTTAACCAGACCACGCTTTACCAGGTCCTTAGCGTTGGTGAGCTTTACGCGGGAGTTACCGATTGGGGAACCACCGAACTTGTGCAGCAAGCCAGCCTTCTTGCGGGCTTCTTCACCAATCACAATGTAGTTTCCGGTCAACAGACCGTGGTAGCCGTGCTGGTAAGCAATGATTTCAATAGATGGGTCCAGCTCGTTGTAACGTTCAATCAGACCGCCAACTGCGGAGGACAAACATGGTGCGAAACCACCAGCAGTCAAAATAGCTACGCGCTTGATAGACATCAAAATACCTTTCGGTTCTCTGCTTATAAGCAAATTGCTTGGAAGCAACTCAACACTAAGTGCAATACTATTCTACCTTGTTTTCAGGTTCGCTAGTTTCGCCCTTAGACCTATTCTCTGCCTTGGCTCCCGCAGGAACCGGACCGGCAAACTTACCTTCCGCAGCCAACTGTGCTTTCCGGTCTGCAGCATACATATCAACGTATTCCTGGCCAGACAGCTGCATGATGGCATACATGATTTCATCTGCTACCGCGCGCAGTGCGAAGCGGTCGCGAGACATTCCCTTATAGCGCGAGAAATCCAACGGATCTCCCACAACAATACCTACCCGGTGGCGGCTCGGAATCTTCTGACCGATTGGCTGCGCAATATTTGAGCCAATCATTGCGATTGGGATAACCGGAGCCCCGGATTCTAAAGCTAAACGAGCAACGCCAACTTTACCTTTGTAAAGGCGTCCGTCAGGGCTACGCGTACCCTCTGGGTAGATGCCGAATAATCCGCCCTCGCGCAAACGAGCCAAACCCGCCTGCAACGCGCCTTCCGCAGCCTGTCCAGAAGAACGATCCACAGGAATCACGCCCACGCCCTTCATGAACTTCGCAACCAGGCGTTCTTTCGCAGAATCACTCTTAAAGTAGTCAGATTTGCCGATAAAAACGATTTCACGATCTACCAGCAATGGTAGGAATACGGAGTCGAACACTGCCAGGTGATTAGAAGCCAGGATAGCTGGACCTTCTGCAGGAATCTTTTCCTTGCCATCAATCCAAGGACGGTAAATGGTCTTTAAGACTGGACCTAAACCAGTTTTCAGGGCTTTGTATAGCACAGTAGTCCTTCTTCCCGGGTCGTGTTTACGAATTACTTTCCAGTAATAGTCTATGCTCTTTAGAGGGGATTCTCTGTTTTTCTCCCGCACATTTTTTGTTTGAGCAGATTCCCACCGCGTTGGAATTTTCACCAGTTCTGAGGAGTTTATAACTGTGAGCGCAGATTTACTTACTGATCCGCAGTTTTTAGAAAACCTTACGCTTGTTTCTGTGGACATTGAGACTACTGGGTTAGGCGATTCTGATGCAATTACGGAACTTGCAGCCGTTAAATACCAGAAAGGGCAGGTTGTGGAAACTTTCTCTTCCTTGGTTAATCCTGGCCGCCAGATTCCAGTGTTTATTACTCGTTTGACGGGTATTGATAATCAGTTGGTAGCTGATGCACCAACGTTAAGGGAAGTACTACCAGTTTTTTTAGAGTTCTGTGATTTTCCGCGTTCTGTCCTGTTGGCGCATAATGCTCGGTTCGATACGCGTTTCCTGATGAATGCGTGCGCACAGCTGGGACTTGAGTGGCAGTTCCCTGCTTCCATTGACACAGTATTTTTCTCGAGGGCGTTGCTGCCCCGTCCTCAGGTGCAAAATCACCGGTTAGGCACTTTAGCGCATCATTTTGGGATTAAAAATCCGAATGCTCACCGAGCTTTAGCTGACGCGTACACCTGTTTGGAACTCTATAAGTGTCTCTTGGATGTGCTCCACGCGGCTGATGGGGTGGAACTTCCCGAGGCGGTGTTTAGGACTCTAACTGAAGCAGATATTAACGACTAGGCTTTACATTCAAACGCGGGAACTCAAGTTCGCGCGCAGACAAAACGCGGGAGCTCCGATTCCCACGCAGGAAAGAGACGAAAAAGGTGCTCTCGAGAATCTCGAGAGCACCTTATAACTATTTAAAACTAAAACTACTTGCGGAGCAGAGCCGCTACTGCATCAGTTAAAGAAACTGCATCAAATGGGGTCAGCAGCGTTGCGGTAGCACCAGCATACTGTGCCAACCATTCATCTTGCTGACGAGCAACCAGAATCAGAGCTGGAGCAGTACATTCATTTTCGACTACCAGGCGACGTAGAACTGCCATACCACCAGCTTTCTGAGTTTCCCCATCCAGCACTAAAGCGTCGATTTCGTTCTCAGTAAACTTAGTGACTGCACCTGCTTCAGTAGCTGCTTCAATCCAGTTAACCTGTGGCAGATCCTTACCTGGGCGAACGCCAACTGCATCCATTACAGCCTGGCGGGTATCAATGTTGTCGCTGTATAGCAGCACGTTTACAATGCTACGTTCCTGAGTCTGCGTCATTCTTATCCCCTAATGTTGCAGGTTTGGTTTTAGTGTTAAAACCAGAATCAAAAAGTTCGTCTCTAAAATCGTACCTGATTTTAGAGACGAACTGCAGTTTACTTACTTGGCATTGATCCCGTAATGTCTACGACGAATACGGCTGCACCAGTCTTAGTTTCAGCGTTCGCTGGATTAAAGACCACTACACGAGAGCCAACGGTTTGAGAGGTAACACCAGGAACTTCCCCAACTGGACCACGAGTGCCAACTGCAGTACCGTTCTTCCAAGATGACTGCGCAATCGCTTTACCTTCCACATCGTAGATAGTCACGTGGTAGAAAACGATTTCATCAGCAGTAATTTCCTTACCAGTTCCCTTCGCTAAAACTGTGAAAGTCTGGTCAGTTGGAAGCTTTGCATCAGCAGCTACCTCAATCTTTGGCTCAGCACCTAAATCACCTGAGATGGTAACGCCACTTGGAAGGGTTTCGCCTGTTGCGGCTGCTTCAGTCAATGCTGATACGTTCGTTGGGTCGTAGGCAGCTACAATATCAACTACGAATACCAGGGTGGATCCCGGTTTGATTACATCGCCTTGGCCTTGGTCTCCGTAACCCCATTCTGATGGGATAACAAGCTGCACACGGTCACCCACATGCTGACCGGCTAAACCATAGGTCCAGCCCGGAATAACCTGCTGTAGTGAGAAAGAAATCGGGGTTGGACCAGCTTCGCCACCACGTGCGAAAGAGGAATCAAAAACTGTGCCGTCCCAGAGGGTACCCACATAGTGCGCTAGCACCGTATCCGTTGGGGTAACTTCTGGCCCATCACCCTTTTTCAAAGTTTTTGCAACAACAGTGGTTGGCTCTTGAGCATCTACCTTCTTAATAGTGGCAGTTTTCCCCCATTCGCCTTCAACAGCTGGCAGTTCGCCCTTGTAGTCACGGTCAACTTTTACCGTTTCTTTTGCGTCCGCAGGTTTTTCTTCCTTAATTTCGCCGCAGGCTGCCAGGCCAGTTACAGCCAGCAGAGCTGCAGCTACAGTTGCAATAATCTTTTTCTTCACAGTTTTTCCTCAGCAGGTTTTAGTTTTTAGTGGGTCGTCTCAGCTTAGGTTTAGCTGAAGGATTCGCCACATGCGCAGGTGGAGCCTGCGTTAGGGTTATCGATGGTGAAACCCTGCTTTTCAATGGTGTCAGCAAAATCAATGGTTGCACCGTTGAGGTATGGTACGGACATACGATCAACAACTACTTCGACTCCACCGAAGTCACGCACTGCGTCACCTTCCAGCAGGCGCTCATCGAAGTAAAGAGAGTAAATTAAACCAGAGCAACCGCCTGGGGATACGGAAACTCGCAGACGCAAGTCGTCACGGTTTTCTTGTTCAAGTAAGCTACGTACTTTAGCTGCTGCTACGTCAGTTAGAATGACTTCGTGGGTTGGAGTGGTTTCAGACATTATTTCTCCTAATAGAGATTTCAGAAATTATAGAGTCGTACTTAACTTTACAGCGCAAATCGGGGTTTGGCACTCTGCAAACTACTATCGTGTGCGAAGCCACGTCTGGGTGAGAATCCGCTGGTAATCCCCTAGGGTTTTCGGGTTCCTCTCCCCCGCGTAGGCAGCGGTAATATTCCATTCCGCTAGCTCATGCTTCGACAGTGAGTTTTCATCTGCGAAAACTATCAGTGGAATCCCCATTTTAGTTGAGATTTCTTTCAAATCTCCCAGTAGTGAATCCCCCGCTGTTTGCGGATGTAGCTGTGGCATTAGGGCAACCAGTAGGCTTTCTCCGTTAAGTTCACTGGCGAGGTTCAGCTTTTGGAAATACACATCCAAGCAACGCCCTCGGAAACCCCGTAGCAGAGAAACTGCCGCACCGATACCGTACCCTGCTCCGGAACCGTCTGCGCGAGCGGGGTTTGAATCTGGCGTCGCCCGATTAGTTGCGAGCAGATTTTCAGAGACTAAGAAATCCGTGGCTGCCTGGTAGAAAGCTGTCACGCGCTGCATATCAGCAGGGTTCATACCCCACACCGGCATGGCGTCAGGGTCCATGGAAAGCACCGAATCGGCGCCCAACAATGGACGTTGTGAAAGATAGAGTACTTGCAGTTGGCGACCAGCTAGCCGAGCCCGCGCAGAAAGAATCAGTTGGGATGCTAGTTCTTTCATTTCCGAGGGCGGACAGTCCAGCGCCGCCCGTAAATCCGCTAGACTCCACCCCGCTAAACTGCCGAGGAAACCAATGCCCCCACCCCACTGCCAAGTGGGAAGTTCGGGGGAAAATAAATCCCGAGGCATAGTTTCATGGTCAGCAATCAACGTCGTTACCTGTGGAGCACACGCCCAAGCATCCAGAGTATTTAACTGATTAAGGTTAATAACATGCATGCCAGTGGAGGTAAGAAAATCACTCACTTCCAAAGCAGAAGCCCCGTAAGACGAAAACTCAACCTCTGTACTCAAACTTTTAGCAGACAAAGCGATGTCGTTGGCGCCACCAGCAGAAAGCGGAGCGCCAACGACAACAACTTTCCTAAACGGAACAGACATGCACGCCTCAGTCAGCAAAACGCAAAAGCATCAAAGCTTCTGCCAACACAGCAGACTGCAAATCCCCCAAATGCTGGCTTTCATTCTCAGAATGAGCATTAGTAGCAGGATCTTCCACGCCGGTAACGATTACCTGCGCATTTGGGAACTCACGCTGGAAATCAGAAATAAATGGAATAGAACCACCCACACCAATGTTCACAGACTGCACACCCCAGGCGTCAGATAGAGACTGGTGAGCAATACGAGCTGCCTTAGATTCCAAATCAGCCTGGTAAGAAGGACCAATTTCGCCTTCCTTAACAGTCACCTTCGCACCGAAAGGAATATTTGCATTAATGTGAGCCACCAGTGAATCCATCGCTGCACGACCATCAGTACCCGGAACCGTGCGCAAAGAAACCTTAAAACGACATTCTGGAGCAATCGTATTAGAAGAGTTAGCTACTGAAGTAGCGTCAAAACCGATAATAGCCAAAGCTGGCTGAGTCCACATGCGGGAAGCTAAATCACCGGTACCAGTCAGTTCCACACAATCCAGCAAGGAAGAGTCACGACGGAAGTCAGCTTCATCCCAATCAACGTCAGCTACCTTAGAGCCACCCAATCCAGCAACTGCCACATCACCGTTAGCGTCATGGAAAGTCGCAATCAGGCGAGAAGCCAAAGTAACTGCGTCCAGAATAGGACCACCGAACATACCAGAATGCAGCGCATGTTCCAATACCTGCACATGCACTTCCACATCAACTACGCCACGCAAACTTGAAGTCAATGCAGGAGCACCCACCTGCCAGTTATCAGAGTCTGCCACCACAATGTAATCAGCTTCCAACAGCTCGTGGTATTGAGACAGGAAATTATTGAAAGAAGGAGAACCGATTTCCTCTTCACCTTCAATGAAAACAGTGACGTTCAAAGGCAAATCTTCACCTAGCAGGTTAAGAGCACCCCAGTGCACCACAATGCCAGCACCGTCATCAGAAGAGCCACGACCATAGAGGCGACCATCACGAACGGAAGGTTCAAAAGGTTGAGTGATCCAACGGGATTCATCCCCCGCTGGCTGCACGTCATGGTGAGCGTAGAGCAACACCGTTGGAGCACCCTCAATTTTCTTAGTCTGCGCAACGACAGCTGGGCGACCAGCTTCACCATTTTCTGCAGGAGCATTCAAAATCTGAGTGGTTAACCCAAGAGCCTTGAAACGTGCTTCCACATGGCGGGCAGATTCCCAAACCTTTTCCTGGTCGAAAGTACCAGAGGAAACGGATGGAATACGGATAATGTCGCAAAGTTCCTCAACAACTGCTGGGAACTGGGTTTCTAGTTTTTCGCGTAGTGTTTCAATCATATTTCTACGCTAGCATTATTTTTAAGTTTTTACGGTAAAGTATTAGTGTTTATTGGTTTTTATTCGACTATTCAAGAGAGCAAGCTATGTCTGACTCCACTACTGGTAAGGGACGTCCTACTCCGAAGCGTAAGGATGCGGAAGCAAAGCGCCGTCGCGACATGATTCCTGCAGACCGTAAACTCGCTAAGAAGCAAGCTCGCGCACGCCAAGAAGAACAGTGGCGTAAGCAGCAAGAAGGTATGGACGCCGGCATTGAACACTACATGCCAGCACGTGACCGCGGTAAGTCCTCGCGATTCATCCGCGACTACGTTGACGCACGTCGCTTCTCAATCTCTGAAGCAGTCATGCCAGCCATGTTCGTCATGATCATCACCATGATGGTAATGGCAGCACTAGTAACCACCGTTGCTCCGCAAACAGCTGCTACCATCGTAAACTCCATCACTTGGGTTACCTACGGTTTGCTGTTTGCTTCCATCGTTGAAGCTACTATAGTTTTCTACCGCGCTAAAGCCCGTTTCAAGACTAACCACCCACGCGAAGAATGGATTCCTCGCCGCTGGTTCTACGTCTTTGCTCGTCTGATTATGCCACGTCGTTTCCGCCAGCCTAAGCCCCAGGTAAACCGTGGAGAATACCCCGAATAAAGTAACTTATTCCGATTGGGCTTTACCTAACGAATCCTCGTCGTCTGGTTTCAGGTGGCGGGGATTTTTGTTTGTCCCCCCACCGCCCCCGAAAACCAAAACAGTGAGCTACCTCTCTCTAACTTGCGTGTTGGAACAAACTATGCCACGATTTTCAATCGAAGGAGAACTAAAATGAAGCAAGAAGATCAACAGGCGGCGGCCTACTAACACGCACCCTGGTGAACGCCCCTCCGCACCCACTAGCGGACACGCATACCAGATGACTTGCCTCCCCTTCATTTTCGAACCGCCAAACGGTGTTGTACACGGTTCTATTTACGTCCATCACACGTAACCACGCTTAAACATTCAGCGTCACAGAATCCTAAATTTCAACTCATTCACCATAGGATTAACACGCGCAAAACGATAGGACTACTATGTCTAGCAATGAAAAACCATTATTTCCCGTGCCCTTACACGGCACGAAAGCAAACACCCTAATCTGGACAGACCCCTACACTATTGACATAGAAACAGCTGCCCAGATTCGCATGATGAGTCGTGTCCCCTGGGTAGAACAAATCCGCATCATGCCAGACGTACACTGGGGTAATGGAGCAACCGTGGGCTCCGTAATCGCCATGAAAGACGCGGTAGCACCCGCAGCAGTCGGAGTCGATATCGGATGCGGAATGGCCGCTGTAAACACCGGTTTGCGTTTAGAATCCCTCCCAGATGACTTACACTCTCTACGCCTAGCATTCGAAGAAGTAGTACCAGTCGGACGAGCAGGTCATAAGAAAGCAGCGCCAATCTTAAAACAGGATCAGCAGCTAAGTAATCTAGCTACCGAAACCTTCCGTGATTTCTCACGACTGCATGCGGATTTACCCTTCGGACAACTGAAAACCATGCGCGCGCAGTGCGGTTCATTAGGGGGTGGAAACCACTTTATTGAACTCTGTTCAGATGACCACGGAGAAATCTGGTTAATGCTTCATTCTGGCTCTCGAAACATCGGCAAAGTCTTGGCTGAATACCACATGCACAAAGCTGCCAAACTGGAACACAACCTCACTTTAGAAGATCGTTCCATGTCTGTATTCATTTCTGGAACTGGTGAAATGGATGCCTACCTACATGACCTCTACTGGGCACAGGACTACGCGAGACTAAACCGCGCTATCATGCTTGCAACCTTAAAAAATGCTCTGCTGAAAGTACTGCCGCAAGCAAACTTTGGGCAGGAGATTCAGTGCCACCACAACTATGTCGCGCAAGAAACCCACGGTGGTGTAGATGTGATTGTCACTCGTAAAGGTGCTATTCGCGCTGGCTCAGGCGACTTGGGTTTGATTCCCGGGTCGATGGGCACGGGGTCGTTCATTGTGCGTGGGTTGGGTAATGAAGCTTCTCTTTGTTCAGCTTCGCACGGTGCAGGGCGACGGATGTCTCGTAGTGAGGCGCGCCGTATTTATTCCGCGAGCGACTTAGCGGCGCAGACTGCGGGCGTTGAGTGTCGTAAGGATGCGGGAATTGTCGATGAGATTCCAGCGGCTTATAAGGATTTGGATGAGGTGATCGCAGCTCAGACTCAGGAGCATTCTCCGCTGGTGGAGGTGGTGGCGCGGCTAACTACCTTACTGTGCGTGAAGGGTTAGTTCCCGAGGGCGTTTTCCTCTGTGTAACCGTATTTTGCTGGTTGCAGTGCTGATGAGTAAGTGTGGGGCTTTGGAAAAATCCAAAGCCCCACACTGGTTAAGTTTATTTGTTTATCGGTAGTTCTTTACTGCGCGGTTAATGCGTCCTGGGAAGGCTGGTCCTTCGTAGATGAAGGCTGTAAGTGCTTCCAGCAGGTCTGCGCCGGCGTCTAGGTATGAGATTGCATCATCTGGGGTGCTGATGCCGCCTACGCCAATGATGGTCTTATCGTAGTCGAGCTCTTTGCGCAGGTTCGCGACGATATCCAGGCCGCGGTTGAGTAGGCGCGGCCCAGAGATACCTCCGGATTCGTAGGAGTGTTTAATTGTGGTATTTGCGGCGACTACGCCGGTTAGTCCGGTTTCGTTAACCAAGTCTGCTACTGCCAGGATGTCTTCATCTGCTAGGTCTGGGGCGATTTTGATGAATACTGACACGTCTCGCTGTGCTGCATTGTTTGCTGATTCCTGGGTGGTTTCAACGATTGGGCGAAGGCTTTCAACGGTTTGCAGGTCGCGTAGTCCGGGGGTATTTGGTGACGAAACGTTGATTACAAGGAAATCTGATAGTGGTGCCAGAGTGGAGGCGCAGATTTCGTAGTCGTTGAGGGCTTCGTCGTTTGAAGTGATTTTGTTTTTGCCGATGTTAGAGCCGACTACGATTTTTCGGCCTGCTTCGGTGGAACGTAGTTTAGTGAGTTTCAGCAAAGCTGCATCGACGCCGTGGTTGTTGAACCCCATCTGGTTTCGGATTTCGCGGGTTTCTGGTAGGCGCCAGAGGCGTGGCTGCGGGTTACCTGGTTGTCCTTTAGGGGTGATGGTACCGATTTCGATAAACCCAAATCCCAGGGCAGAGAACGCGTGGATGGCTTCTGCGTTCTTATCCATACCTGCTGCTAGTCCCAGGCGTCCTTGGACTCGTTTTGGTAGGAAGGAAGCGTTTGGTTCTAGTGAGGTGTCAGTGGGGTTAAAGGTTGCTCGGATAGCTGCGCGGCTGACTGGATTTGAGCCCGCTACAGTGAGGGCGTTCATTACCAGGTTGTGGGCGGTTTCTGGGTCTGAGTGGGTAATCAGGTTGTCGAATAGCCAGCGGTACACGAGTTTTCCTTACTGTCAAGGGTCCCCATTTGAGGTTGTTTATCTAGTTTAGTCCCACCATGCCCACCACCCTACTTTGCAGGGGTTCCAGTGTGCGCGGGTTAGGTGCAGGTCATCTGGGGGTGCGAGGTGTGTTCTTATTTCTAGTTTATTAGTTATTACTTCCCAAAGGTTAGGATGTCCGTCGCTATTTTCATTTAGTGTGGGGTTTTGTTCGTAATAGATGAATCCTTCGATGGTGATGCGTTCGTCGAATCTGCCGGGTCCTATCGCGTAGCCGAAGAGTTCTATTTCTGTGGGGTGGTTTACGGCTAGTTCTAATAGTTCTACGCATTGTGGTGAGTTATTTTGCCTGTCACTGAGGTTTCCAACGGGTAGGCGGTCTAGTAGTTGCGCGGCGGGTTTGGCTCCGACGCCCTCGAATGCTTCGTAGTCTGCGAATGGTTTTGCGTAGGGTTCTTCTGCTTCTAGCCATCCCCAGAGTCGGTCGCTTAGGTATGGGAGAATCAGACGGTTGATTCCGCGCTGGGTGGTCCACCCGCGGGTTGCGTACATTCCGGCGTGCGCGGGTGTGGATGTTTCATATTCTGCGCTTATGGTTTCGTGGTTTTCGGTGTTTGGCATGGGGGGTTCCTTCCGGTTTTGGTGCGGATAGGTTTAGCTTAAGTGTGGTTTCTGGAGGGCGAAACTGTCTTAAGTTTTTCTGTGGATAAGTGCTGCTATGAGTTTCCCTTGGGGATAACTTTGGGGGAAGATAAGAGGGTGCTGATTCATTTAGAAGATTTAACTGACTCTCGTCTAACCGACTACCTGCATATGACCGATGTGGCTTTGCGTTCTAAAACGGAAACTGAGCTGGGACTGTTCATGGCTGAGTCTAAGAATGTGATTACTCGTGCGTTGAACTCTGGCTACCAGCCTAGATCGTTTTTGATGAGCCCTAAGTGGGTGGAGTCTATGCGTGAAGTGCTTGAACGCTTTGGCCCGGATGCCGGTGAGGTACCTGTTTTCATCGCTAGTGAGGAAATGTTGGAAACGCTCACGGGGTTTCATTTACATCGTGGAGCTATGGCAGCTATGCATCGGTTGCCTCTGCCAACGGCTGCTGATTTGTTGAAAACGGCGCGACGCATTGCGGTTTTAGAAGATATCGTTGACCACACTAATGTCGGGGCAATTTTCCGTTCTGCAGCGGCTATTGGTGTAGATGCCGTGTTAGTAACGCCTTCTTGTGCAGATCCTCTTTTTCGCCGTTCTGTCCGTGTTTCAATGGGGACGGTATTCCAGGTGCCGTGGACTCGCTTAGAAACTTGGCCAGAGCCGCAGCTGTTTAGAGAGCACGGTTTTGAGGTAGCTGCGCTGGCGCTGGGTGAGAACACGATTACTTTGGACGATTATACTGCTGAGTTAGCTACCGATCCTGCGCGTAGGGTGGCTTGGGTCTTAGGTTCTGAGGGATATGGTTTGAAAGAGCGGACCCTGCGCACTGTTGATAAGACTGTGATGATTCCTATGCAGCATGGGGTGGACTCTTTAAATGTGGCAGCTGCGGCAGCGGTAACTTTCTGGGCAACTAAGTAGCTGTTTGCGTTTTTCTTCTTCGTTGTCCTAACGCCCGAACTCAAGTTCAGACGCAACCAAAACGCGGGAGTTTAAGTTCCCACGCAGACAAAACGCGGGAACTCACGTTCAGGCGCAGAAGTTATCCACAGGTTGCCACGCAGGGGTTTATTTTCTCGAGGGCGTTACCTAGGCTGTACGCATGAAGAGAGAAACCTTATATTCCACTACCCCATTCCCAACTACCGAAGTACCAGAAATAGTTGAAAAGCTCGTCCACCGAGGTAAGACTTTCGTTTACCCCACGAATTTCCCTGCTTGGGAAGTATTCAATGCATCTGTCCTAGCTTTAGCTACACGGACTTACTTAGCTAGCAAGTTAGAGTTTTCTTTCAGTGGCTTATCTGCTGCCACTATCTACCAGATTCCAACAGCCAACCTACCTCTACGTTTAGATTTGGTTTACTTAGACGATAAGCCACACAGCAACACGAAAGTCGGATCGATGGGCGGAAAGGGCGGCATCGATGTTTACCGTACTAATCGCACTTATCCTGCTGAATCCAGAACTTTCGTAAACGGTCTACCGGTACTTGCTGTTCCTTTCCTGCTAGCAGAATACTTGTCCACAGATTCACTCTCACAAGCACTCATTCTGGGCGATGCATTATGCCGTTTACATCTTCGGCTTACAGATCATTTTCTTTCAGATAAACAAATCGAAGCATTCCAAATGTTACGACTAGAAGTAACCGAAATAGCCAAAAAGTATTTCGATTTTGAAGCTGAGAAACAGATTCTTAAGCATCTGTCCCTAATCAATCCTCTTGCCGAATCGCCCTTAGAATCACAAGTTAGAGCTTACTTATATAGTGCAGGTCTGAATCAGGTGATTTTACAGTTGCCGATCTCCGTTCACGAGAAAACTTATCGCGGCGATATTTTCCTCCCGATTTTAAATACTATTGTTGAATGTGATGGGAGTGGCAAATACGCCCTCGACCCTGCTAAAGAGGCTGAGTCTGCTCGACAAACAGAGATAGAAAAAGCAGGTTTTAAGGTAATCCGGATTAGTTGGGAACAAGCTCAAAGCCCAACGTTCATGAGTGAGCTTATGAATTCACTGGTGAGTGTACATTCCTAACGCCCGAACTCAAGTTCAGGCGCAAGGAAAACGCGCCAGTTTAAGTTCCCACGCAGACAAAACGCGGGAACTCACGTTCCCGCGTTAAAAACTTACAGGCTTTAGTTTGCAAGTAAAGAATTAATTACTTCTACAGTTTCTTCCCAGCCAGAAACAGCCTGCGTCTCATACCCTGCAGCTTTCACTGGATAATCATTACCAGCTGGGTCAAGACGATCACCGATAAACAGTAAATCTTCCGCACTCCAGCCGTTCGCCTCTAGTACACGCTTAATCCCATAAGCCTTATCAATTCCTTTTGCCGTAACATCCACTGAAGTGGAACCCCCAGAGCGAACTTCTAACTCAGGTAACAGCGGAATCAAAGCATCGCGTAGTGACGTTTTCTTTTCCCCCGTGGGGTCCCACGCCTTTTTTGCTTCTACCGGCGCAGCCTGTCCCAGGGCAGAGAAAGTAATCTGTGAACCACGATCTTCCAAAATCGGACCCCACGTTGCGGATTCCCACAAGCCCAGTTCCCGCGCGGTAGATTCGATAATTTCTAAAGCATTAGACCGCACGCCCTCGGGTAAATCATTGATATAAACTGGCTGCCAGGTTTCCTCTGCAAAACGATAGTATCGGGTACCGCAGGTTGGCATCAGATGCAGGTTCGTCAAGACTTCCGCATCCGCCCCCAAGTTTTCTAAAAGCTGGCTTTCAAACTGCCCCCACTGTCCCCCCGAAATCACGCAGACGGCAGTGCGCGCCAGCAAAGCACGCAACGCTTGCGCTACTTCAGCAGGCAATGGGCTTTTCGAGGGCGCTAAAGTGTCATCTAAGTCGAAAGCAATAATCTTTTTATCCATAAACGCAACCATAACTAAAAGTGGCGTGAACTTAAAGTCCACGCCACTTTTAGTTAGTCAGTTAATGCGCCAACTGGCTCATCGTCCTCGGGCACTTCCGGAACTGGCAAGGTGCGTAATGCCACGGTGGAAGCTACTAAACCACCCCAAACTACCAGGAGGGTAACGATTAATAGGATTAATGATGCTGGTTCCATGTTTTACTCCTCTCCAGCGAATCGGACGATTGGTTCGTGCTTAGCATTAGGGCTCCACTTCATCCAAGTAAGCACTGCTGAAGATACGGCTGCGAATCCGATACTACCCCAACCGAAGATCAGCAGTTTCGGATCTGTAACACCATAGCCGCCGTACCCGACAGTCAGATAGTCCACCAGCGCGAGGAACAGAATAACGCTAAGTACCAGTGGAGCTAAAACACCAATCGCGTATTCCCAAATCCAGTGAATCTTAATGGAAGAAGTCGCATTGAGATGATAGCGCAATGCACGCAAGCGTGGTTTCACAACAAATGCCAAGACAACCATTGCGATAGCTGCGGTAACGACGCCGATGTTGTTAATGAATGAATCAACCACATCCAGAGTAGTAAGGCCCGTGGTGGTTGCAAAGAAGGCAACGGAAACTACCGACATGATTACGCCCATACCAACGGCTACGGTCTTAGCAGACCAACCAAACTTGTCTTGGAATGAGCCGGAAATAAGCTGCAGCAAAGACAGTAGCGAGGTCACACCAGCAATGGTGAGTGAGGTAAAGAAAAGAATGCCAAACAGGGCCCCACCGGGCATCATAGCGATCACAGTTGGGAAGGTAACAAAGGAAAGGATTGGGCCAGAGATGCCGTCAAGTTCTGCGACTGTTACGTGTTCTTGATGCGCCATGAAACCAAGGGTTGCAAAAACACCGATTCCAGCGAGGATTTCGAAAGATGAGTTAGCAAAACCCGCTACTAAGCCAGTGCCGGTGAGGTTAAAACGGCGTGGCAGGTAAGAGGCATAAGTCAGCATAATGCCAAAAGCAATGGACATGGAGAAGAAAATCTGGCTAACTGCTGCCAACCAGACTTTTCCGTTTAGAAGAGCTGCCCAGTCTGGGCGAAAGAACTCGTTTATACCTTCCATTGCTCCTGGTAGGAATAGTGCGCGTACAACGATTGCAACGAAAAGCACTACCAGTAGTGGGAGGAAGAGTTTATTTGCTGCTTCCACACCTTTGGAAACCCCTTGGGAAAGCACAAGGATTACTAGGATCCAGATTAGAGCTAGCGGGACGAGCACAGGTAGTACAGGAGTGAAAGCTACCAGGCTTTTACCATCTAACTGCAGGTATTCTTCAAGGAAGAATTTTTGAGCGTTTTGTTTCCACGCTAAGTTAACTGAATAGTAGGCGTAGGCTGCAGACCAGGCGATAACTACCGCGTAGTAGACAGTAATAATGGCAGATACCATTACCTGCCACCAGCCTAAAAATTCTGCTTTAGCGTGTAAGCGTTTAAAGGTTAGTGGAGCTGAACCGCGGTACTTGTGGCCAAGCGCGTAGTCTAGCAGCAGGATAGGGATGCCTACTCCCAGCAGGGCGAATAGGTAAGGGAGTAGGAATGCGCCACCACCATTACTGTAGGCGACGCCGGGGAAACGCCAGATGTTTCCCAAACCAATGGCAGATCCAACGGCTGCCATTAAGAATCCAAATTGACCAGTCCACTGGTCTCGTGTTGCCCCGGTTTCCGAGGCGGTTTTCTGTGCCATGTTTACTCCTGTGTTATCTGAGGTTCAGTTTGAATATCAGATAGTTTATAAAGCTACTCCCATTTGTGCTTTACCTTTTCTTGGTGTTCGCCTAATGAGACGATTACCTCTTGCTATCTGTGCCATCCCCCGCCCCACCCGATCCAAGCACAGTAGCTCAAAAACCATGACTCTCCCCCACTCAGCAGGTAAAATAGATTGACAATGCTCTTGCTTCGAAAGGACCAAACTATGGCAACCCCACACATCAATGCTGAAATGGGAGACTTCGCACCAGCCGTCCTCATGCCCGGCGACCCAAAGCGCGCAGAACGCATCGCCCACATGCTCATGGACGACGCTAAACTCGTAACCGACGTACGCGGCATGCTCGGCTTCACCGGCACCGTAAACGGACGCCCACTATCAGTAATGGGCTCCGGCATGGGCCAGCCTTCCGCCACCATCTACGCAACCGAACTCTACCGCTGGTTCGGCGTTGAACGAATCATCCGCGTCGGCACCTGTGGCGGTATCTCACCAAAAGTAAAGGTCGGTGACGTAGTCGTCGCACTCGGCGCACACACTGACTCTGCTATGAATACCCTGCGTATCCCAGGCGTACACTTCTCTGCCGTAGCATCCTTTAAACTTGCTTCGGCCGCCGTAGCTGCAGCAAAAGAAGCTGACAACGTACACGTCGGTACCATTATTTCTCGCGACCACTTCTACCTGCCAGTTGAAGGTCAGGTACAGAAACTCGCAGACTACGGGGTTCTCGGCGTCGAAATGGAAGCAGCTGCCATGTACGGTGTAGCAGCAGAATTCGGGAAAGAAGCACTCACCGTTCTTACCGTTTCTGACCACCTGCTGGATGGCTCTGCAGACATGACCGCCGAAGAACGTGAAACCAAGTTCCGCGGCGCACTAGACCTAGCAGTCGCCGCAGCTTTTGTCTAAAACCCTGGAACACTAATCCATAAAAGCCGTGCAAACCTAAGGTTTGCACGGCTTTACATTATCCTTTAACAGCCGCGTTCAACAGTTTGCGTCGCTGTTTCCAATCCGGACAATGCTGGTCCATCAACTGATAAAAATCCCGCCCATGCCCACGCGCAAAGAAATGTGCATACTCATGCACCAGCACATACTCTAAAAGCTCATCCGCAAGGTGCACCAAGTGCAGATTGATACTGAGAGTACGCCGGTCAGGACGACAACTCCCCCATCTAGTTTTCATACGTTTAATACTGATACGCGCAGGTTCCGCTTCAAACCTATCATTCAGCATGGGAAGCATGGCATTAATCCGCGCTTTCAGGATTTGCCCGAGGGCGCGTTGCATCGCTTCTTCCGACAGAGTCTCAACATCACGTAGATAAAGAGTATCCGCGGTTAGTTTGAAATTACGCCCTCGGAAAAGAATAGGTTGGTTTGCGTAGGTAGATAAATCCGCCACCGTAACTAAGCTACCCGCCACCCACCAGGCTGGCTGCGCCCGCAAAAATACGGGGGTGCGCAGGAAAACTGGCGGTGACGGGTAAAGCGTAAAATCAACCAAGGTCAGCGAAAGTGTCGTTCTACGCGGTTAATAATCATCTCTAACGCAACATTATTGTGACCGCCTTCAGGGACAATCAAGTCAGCTTTCCGCTTCGATGGTTCAACGTAGAGCTCATGCATGGGCTTAACCGTTGCTAAATACTGTGTTTCTACAGATTCAATAGAACGGCCACGTTCAATCACATCTCGCTTCACGCGACGCAGAATCCGCACATCCGCATCCGTATCAACAAAAAGTTTAATGTCAAATAAATCGCATAGTTGCGGGAAACAAAAAATCAGAATACCCTCAACAATAATCACTGGACGAGGCACTACCGTAAGTGTTTCGTCACTTCGATTATGGTCTGCGAAATCATAGACTGGACATTCAATGGCTTCGCCGTTGATTAGCTGACGCAGGTGCTCAATCATCAAGTCCGTATCAAAGGCTTCCGGAGCATCGTAATTTAACTGCGTACGCTCCGCGTAAGTAAGGTGGTCGTTACGCTTGTAATAATTGTCGTGATAAAGAACCGTAACATCTTCACTGAAGCGCCGAGAAAGCTCACGAGTGAGAGTGGTTTTACCAGAGCCAGTACCACCTGCAATGCCGATTACCAGTGGACGCTTCATCAGTACCCCATTGCTTCTTTAATGTTGGTGAGGAACTGTAGGCGTTCTTCAATGGACGCAGTCTTAGGAGTTTGAATCTTAATGCCCTTATAGGTTTCGTGTCCACGTGCCATATCCATGCACTCGCGGACAAGTTCAGGGGTCATCCATGAAGTTGGTTCATCAGTGACGAGCGGCAGGTGGGCGTCTGCCCAAACTGGACCATACTGAGTAGCTTCTGCGCCTGCGCCAGAGAACATGACGCCAGCGAGCAGGTCTGCGTCGAGGATTTCTTGCAGATGCTTAGCCGGGACTTTTGCGTCGTGGGTTTCCACTACGGAACGCCCCCAGTTGAGGGTGAGGCGCGCCAGGGTGTCGCGCGCTGCCCAAATTTCATCAGTGACGGTGAGGAAACGTTTTTCGCCTGGAACAGCTGGATTATAGGCGTCGCAGTGTTCGATGATTAGGTCCAGCCCAGCTGCATCGAAACTGTTAGAAAGAGTGTCGAGGGAACGTTTGAAAGCTTCTTTGTCAGCTTCCACCCCTGGTGCAGAGTGGATTTCTACACCGGTGACAATACGTTCACCTGCATACTGGTGCATCTGGTCGATGGTGGTGAGAATGTCGTTTACGAACTGGAGCCCTTCGAGGCGGGAATCATTTTCTGGGGATGCTAAACCGAAGCTCTTATTTACCCCCATGCGTCCCATAGTGCCTGGGATTGCGGTGATAACGGAGTGTGGGAAGCGACCTTTCAGTTGCTGTGTTAGCCATTCAAAATCGGTGGCGAAGATTCCTGGGTATGGGATTTCGATGCCGTTAATCCATCCGGTCTCTGCCAAAGCGGTGTAGAAATCAACTTGCTCAGCTTTTTCTGCTGGTAGGGCCGCATAGGCGCCGACGAGGAATGGAGTGGACATGTGAGCCTCCGAATTTTGTGGTTGATTATCTCTATTCCAGTTTAAACTGATTTCCCCAAGATTATTAATCTCTATGCTTTAATTATTCTTTAGGTAGTGTTTTCTTTTGTTTCGGAGGTTCGGATGGCTGAGTCAGAATCCACCACTTGGATGTTCATGGATGAAATTAAAGATCCGACTTCCGTGTCGGTGGCGTCGCAGATTCTGCCGGGTGAGGTTCCTTTAGCTGCTTATGAGACGTTCCGTCATCAGGCACTGGTGACTAGTGAACGCATTATTGTGCGCGATTCCAGAGATGTTTCCGGAGAATCCGTAGAAGTCCTTTCTTTGCCATTTAAGACTGTTTTGATGTGGAGTATGCGTTCTGCTGGGTCGCGTTCTTTTACTGCACAGTTAGATTTAGTTACTTTGGCAGGCGATATTACGATTCGTTTGGGTCGTCAGATTGACGTGGAGCGCTTGAATTCTTTGGTTGCGCAAGGGGTTTTACGAGGGCGTTAAGTCTACGTTTCTCTATATGAAAAACCGGTTTTTTCATGTGGGTATATGTTTGTGGGGGCTACCATTCGGTAGCCCCCACAAACATATTTTAAGTGGTTTTTCTCTTACTTAACCAGTTGTAACTTAGCCTTCTACGACTTCGCGTGCTTCGACGAAAGCGTTAATAGCCTTGTCTAGATCTTCGCGAGTTAGCTTAGCACTAATCTGTGTGCGGATACGGGCTTTGCCCTTTGGCACAACTGGGTAAGAGAAGGCGCGAACATAGACGCCTCGAGCTAAAACTTCATCAGCCATCCGCGCAGCTTTGACTGCGTCGCCAATCATTACTGGAGCGATTGGGTGGGTTGATTCTGGGATTTCAAAACCCAATTCACTCATGCGAGTACGGAAATACTCAGTATTTTCACGCAGACGTTGCAAATGTTCACCAGAACCCCTAAGCATTTCTAAGACTTTCAGAGTAGCTCCAGTAATAGATGGGGCTAGTGAATTAGAGAACAGGTATGGGCGGGAACGCTGACGCAGAGTTTCCACTATTTCTGCACGCGCACAGGTGTAGCCACCGGAAGCTCCACCTAAGGCCTTCCCTAAAGTACCTGTGAGGATGTCCACGCGGTCACTTACGTTGAAATGTTCAGGTGTACCCGCACCGGTTTCACCTACAAAACCTACTGCGTGAGAGTCATCAACCATCAGTAACGCATTGTATTTATCAGCTAGTTCGACAATCTCAGGCAGTGGAGCCAGGTAGCCGTCCATTGAGAATACCCCATCGGTGGCGATCAGTTTAAAGCGTGCGCCTGCTTCATCAGCTGCCTGTAGCTGGGCTTCTAAATCAACCATGTCACGGTTGCGGTAACGGAAACGCTTTGCTTTACACAGGCGAATACCATCGATAATCGAAGCGTGGTTTAGTTCATCAGAGATGATTGCGTCATCTGACCCTAAGAGGGTTTCGAATAATCCTCCGTTTGCGTCGTAGCAGGAGGAATAAAGGATAGTGTCCCACCCATCTTTACCCGGGTGCAGAAACTCAGTAAGGGCTTTTTCCAGGTTACGGTGCTGGGTTTGCGTGCCGCAGATGAAACGCACGGATGCCATGCCGAAGCCCCAGTTATCGAGGGCATTTTTAGCGGCTTCGATGAGTTCTGGGGAATCTGCTAATCCCAGGTAGTTATTGGCGCAGAGGTTGAGTACTTCTCGTCCGTCCTCGACCCCAATATTAGCGGCCTGTGCAGTGGTGAGTGCGGCTTCGCCTTTGTAGAGTCCCTGTTCTTTTAGGTCGGCGATTTCAGCGCTCAGATGGTTTTGGAATGTTTCGTAGTGTTTCATTGTCAGTCTTCCCAGTTCATTACAACCTTGCCGGATTTTCCGTCACCGGCGACGGCAAAGGCTTCTTCAAATTCGGTGTAGTGGAAGCGGTGGGTGATGACTCCGGACAGGTCCAAGCCAGAAGCTACCAGCGCTGATGCGGCGTACCAGGTTTCGAAGATGCGACGACCAGTTACACCCTGCAGGGTCAGCATGTTAAAGATTACCTTTGCCAGGTCGATGGATACGTCTGCGACTGGAGTGCCCAGCAGTGCGATGCGTCCGCCGTGAACCATGTGGTCGATCATGGAGCGTAGCGCGTGTGGGGAGCCGGACATTTCCAGACCTACGTCGAAGCCTTCTTTAAGACCGAGTGGACCGTAGACGTCTTTGAGGGCGCGGTTGCCAACGTTTACGGTTTGGCTGATGCCGAGGCTTTGGGCTAGTTCCAGGCGTTCGTCAGAAAGGTCGGTGAGGACGACGTTGCGGGCTCCTTGGAATTGGGCTACCAGCGCAGCCATAATACCGATTGGGCCGGCTCCGGTTACCAGTACGTCTTCTGCTAAGCAGGGGAACTGGAGGGCGGTGTGTACGGCGTTGCCGAATGGGTCAAAGATAGAGGCTACGTCGTGGCTCATGTCCTGTGGGTGTACCCAGACGTTTGCGGCTGGGAGCACGAAGTATTGGCTCATAGCGCCGTCAACGTGGTAGCCGATGCCCTGTGTGTTAGCGCAGACTTCTCGGCGTCCGGCTAGGCAGGCGCGGCAACGACCACAAACGTAGTGGCCTTCGCCGGATACCAGCTGACCGATTTCTAAACCGGTGACGAGTTCACCCATCGCTTCAATGGTGCCAGCAAATTCGTGTCCGATGATGCGTGGGGTTTGTACGGTGTTCTGTGCCCATCCGTCCCATTTTTGGATGTGTACGTCGGTGCCACAGATGCCGGTGCGGGTTACTTTTACGAGTACTTCGTTGGGACCCAACACTGGGTCTGGTACGTCTACGAGTTCGAGACCAACACCGGGACGGGTTTTAACCAGGGCTTTCATTTTGTATCCTTGTGTCGAAAGTGACTACTTATGTTCTAACTCTACAAGGTTGAGTTAGTTTAGTGGGTGGGCTCACCAAAATCAGATACAGTCTGATTACACTTGATAATTATATGCCTCTTCGAATCAAATTGGAGCATCTGGATGCGGGTTTTAATTACTGGTTTCGATCCTTTCGACAATGAAGAAATTAACCCTTCCTGGGAAGCCATAAAGTGCCTGCCCACAGAAATTAACGGCATTGAAGTTCACAAACTGCAACTACCAACTTCTTTTGAACGTGGTGTCGCCACCCTAGTTGAAGCACTTTTCGCTTTACGCCCCGACGCTACCATCCAAGTTGGCCAACACGGCGGGGTTGCTTCACTACAAATTGAACGTGTCGCGATTAATCTAGCGAATGCACGTATTAGCGACAATGATGGGAATTCTCCGAAAGAAAAAACTATTCTCACAAAAGCTCCCACCGCTTACTTTGCAACTCTTCCCACTGCGCAAATTGTGCGCGAGTTACAGGCATCTGGCATCCCCGCGCAGCTTTCTTATTCTGCGGGCACTTTCGTTTGTAACACGGTAATGTTTACGGCTTTACATTTTGCTGCCACTGAAATGCCAACTTTAAAGTCTGGTTTCATTCATGTTCCTTACCTACCTGCCCAGGTAGTAAATCGCCCAGCAGTAGCTTCCATGAGTCTGGAAATGATTACTGCTGGGCTAGAGAAAGCAATTAGCGTTTTAGCTGACTAATTACAGTGCTTGCGGGTTTCCGATAGGACCTACGAAACTAAAGTGGTCACGCACAGACCGTTCACAAGAATAGGTGTGTACTTCCACGTGCTTTGCCAGTGTTAACGCATAGTGGCGGGCGCAGAGTTTAGCGGCTTCTGCATCTCCTTCTGCCATGTTGAAAACCACTACGTAAGTGGGGGTTTCTAAACAGACGGTTTCACCCCAGTCACAATGGTTGCGTTCCCCATCGCCGTTAAATAAATCTTCATCTGGTGGGGCTACTTGCAGTTGCAGGTCACTCATCTTCAGCTTCTTTCGCTAGTACGGCATCTTCTTCAGCCATGAGTTGGAAGAAAGCAGTTTCAGCTTCGACTATGCCTTTTGCAAGTTCCGCGTCAGTTATTTCCACGCTCTCGTTATACCATTTATTCCATTTTTTGCGGTGCCGGGCAGTGGCAATGTTATCAACCACTACCCTATCTTCGTCTGTTACTGTGAGAGAAATACTGGTTCCGTCATGATCCCAATCCAGGTCGATACATGCTCCTGCAGCGGGACAAAGAATACCAATTTCTAAACCTTTCACGGTTAAAATATACCAAGCTGCCGCACCGGTTTTACTTATGAATGGTTGCAGGAATGAAAGGTCCAATACGTCCAGGCAATCGTGCGCAGCAATTTGAGTACCGTCCAAGGCGAAGGATATAGCCGAGGACATTACCCAGCCTTGGGAAACAGAGGCCATGCCAACTCCGTTTTCACAAGTGGGTTCAGCACGTGCGACAGAGTAAAGAATTTTTGGTTCCGGCTGTTCAATAGATCCGCGGTGAATAATGAATGGGCGGGTTTGCCATGGGAGTTGGCAGTATTCTTCTGGTTTTTCGAGGGCGTAGACGGTGAACTCAGCGTGCGTACTTGGACTATTTTCGTTTAACCAGTTTGTGAAGCTCTGGGCGTCTGTAAAGTTTGCGCTGTTTGTGGAGAGCCTCCCGTAGGTAGTGATCCCTAAGTCTACCCGTGCAAGCATGCCTTCAACAGAGTCAGTTCCCCACTGTTGGGAGTTTTCATAGGTTTGCAGAGCGCGATCGCGCCGGCTTTCAGCATCTACGCTGAAAATCCACGCCACCCAGTTTTCAATTTCAGTGATTTCTGCACCAATCAGGTATGAATGGGGGTCTTGCCAAATCTGGGATTTACCTTCTATTTCAAGTTTTCCAAACCATTTTTCACTAGCGTCTCTGTGAAGAATATGCAGTTTTGCAGAAACGTCTTTTTCACGAAAAGCAAAGTTAAGATTAAAGCTAGCGAAGTAACTTTCATGATTGTCTATGGGTTGAAAACTATCAAACTCTAGAGGAGATCCCCATTCTGATTGATATTCCCAAGAGGCTGGGTCTGAAAGAAAATCTTGAATCATCATTTACTACATTTTTTCAGATGTTACTGTTAAATCCACATTAGTATTCTATATTTGAGATGAGTATTCGTTCTTTGAGACTGCCACTCTACAAAAACTCGATGTTATTTTTTCAAATGTAGGTTGCAAAATCTCTGTAGCCATTCTTTTACAGGCACTTTCGTAAACTTTTTCTTGTTCCGCGGGAGTAAGATCATCACTCTGCTTTTGTACAAATGTTTGGCCCGTAAACCCCTTACGACAAGTAAGTTTCCCTACTTTCAATCAATATATCCGTATCCTGACTGTGAAAAATATGTAACCAATCCAGTCTCCTCAGTTGTTTTCGGGAAGTACACCTGCGGATTTCGATTTTTCTAACTGAGTTTTCCTAGCAGAAGCTGGAACGTCTGCAATTGGAACTACGTATTCAGCAGGAATTGCATTCAAATTAAGTTTCATAACAATCTGCTGCACAAGAAGCGTAAGATAGTTATTGTCAATGATTTACCTGTATCGTAATGATAGTGAAAATAGTTGTTTTCTTTAGAACGTTTTGAAGGTTCCCTATTAGGCTTAGCTATTGGTGATGCTTTGGGAATGCCAGTAGAGTTTAAGCCTAAAGATAGTTTTCCGCCAGTGACTGGTTTCCTTCCAGGTGGCAAATTTCAGCTTCCAGCAGGCCACTGGACTGACGATACTGCTTTAGCACTATGCATTTCGTATAGTTTAATTAAGTTACGAACACTAAACTTAACTGACATTTTAAGACGTTTCCAATCCTGGTATGAGACGGGTGAAAACTCTTCAACAGGAAAAGCTGTGGGAGTTGGCCAGCAAACACTGCAGGCATTATCTTATTTTAGTGTTACTGGAAATCCACCTCAACTGTCTGTAAAACCAGCTTTAGGAAATGGTTCATTAATGCGTTTAGCACCAGTTGTGTTAGCTTATGCTTCGAAACCAGATTTATTAGAGGAAGCCTGCGCGCAAAGCTCGCTATGTACCCATCCTGATGAAGCATGCTTAGAAGGTTGTGTTCTGTTCGGAAAACTAATTCACTTAGCTTTACTTGGCTACTCCAAAGCAGATATTTTCACCTGGCTTTTCAAGCATATTAACGATTTACAGTTTAGCGACCTGACACAATGTCTACGAAAACTTGAAAAACCTTTACCACGTAGCGTTATAAACGCAAGAGGGTATTTTCCTCAGTCTCTGCAAGCTGCTCTGTGGGCCTTCCAAACCACAGATTCATTCGCAGAGGGCGCTCTGTTAGCAGTTAATCTGGGAGAGGATGCAGATACCGTTGGAGCAATCTACGGGCAATTAGCTGGAGCATACTATTCTATACGCGAAATTCCCTCTGAATGGATAGAAAACTTAGCTAAATCAGCTGAAATTCGTACAGTAGCCAACCAGCTTTACGAAGTAGCTACAGAAAAAATAAGTGAATAATTTACCCTCTTAAAATAGACTTCAAGTACTCAAACTAGGTTAAATTGATAATCGTGAAACAACTTCCTGAGCTTTTTTCACAGCAACACTACTGCCCTTTTTAACTGCGATTTGCTTAACCCCTTGCCATTCATCTAGAGGAATAAAACCACGTAAAGTAGCTTCTTGCAACACCTCAGAATGAAGTAAAACAATATCTAAAACACGGTTAACCCAACGTGGCAGCGCATTTTGCGAAGCAGCATAGCCAAGTGGTCGAGTAAGCATTGGCCACAGCACATTCAACAATTCAGGTTGAGACTCTAACAAATAAACAGCACGAGCAGGACTCCACTGCGGAAACATTACAAGCTCACTAACCGTAGCTGCTACCGTCACGTCATCAAGTTTTCCTTCCCGCACCAAAGTGCGGACAATGTTACGCTGAGAATAAGGATCAGGATCAGTAGCTAAATCAGCTAAAATAATCTTTACTAAAAACCTTGCAAAAGCACTGCTTTCGCCTTCTAAAGCACCAGAATTTCCACCACGCCAATTCCGATACTCAGAAAACACCAGCTGAGATCCATCCCAATGAATAAAACCCTCAGATTTACTCCCGTCAGCTGAAACCCTAACTACCTTCGCCTGGTGTTCGTGCGTAATCGCGTAATACCAGCCAAACCCAGTATTAATAAACTTCTCATGCGGATAATTACCAGTCTCAAAAATCACTGGTAAAGCACAAGTAGAAACAGCGGTAGCTTCATCAAAACCACAGATTCTTGCACCGTCCTCGGGAACAGAAACTAACCCCGCCAGCGGTTGCCAAATCTTCTCAAACTCCTCCGGCAATATCCGAGTCGGCTCCGCAACCAACTGATAAGAAAACTGAGCTTCCGGCAACTTAGCTACAACAAACTGCGCAAATTCAACTGCCTTAGACTTCCCCGCCCGACTCGCCAACGCGCGAACACCAGGTACTTCCAACACCACTTCATCAGCCACTCCAGTCTTCACTGCAACTAGCACTTCATCAACCAGTTCAGCCATAATTTCAGCAACTTCCGCAGTACCAGCAACCATACGTGGCTTTTGCATGGACGCACCCAGCAAATCATCTAAAACCGGCCACACTACTGAAAGCATTCCCAATTGCGCAACCTCATACAAGGCTTTCGCTAACGCAGCTAAACTGCTCAGCTCAGAATCCCAATCAAGAAAAGCTACATCCGCAACACCCGGAATTAAAAGACCACGCTTCCAAGCATTCACTATCCCCTCAGCACAATAATCCGCCATTTTAGGATGAACCGGGCGTTGCAATGCCAGCAAATTTATAGCAGCTTCAGCGGGCAACGGCTTCGCCCGATAAGAAGCATCATCTGCGCATAACCCTGCAGAAGAAACCTCTTGCCCAAACCAACGCATCCCAATAAACGCTGGCGCACCCCAATGAGGAAAAAGTCGTGTGGATTCTGTATCCATATAGTTCAGTCGAAAAGGCAACTGCAGGCCCTTTAGCGACTGAGGCATTTCCAAAACCACTTTCAACCATCCAGATGAGCTATCAATACTGCCCTCTGGCAAAGGATCTGCCAAGTAATCCCGAATCACTTGAGCTGCATCGCGATCCAATACGGTTCCATCCATCAACCTCACCGGCACTCCAGCAGGCAAGCCAAACAAATTGATTTCATCACCTAATGCAGACACATCTAAACGCAATAAACTCAGCACCAGATCGGATTCCAAAACCTCAGCTTGAGACCGGGCGTAAAGTACAAGCCGGTCAGCTAAATCAGCAAAAGCCACAGAAGAATCAAGTCGCGACGGGGTAGAAAGCAAACAAGGAATCTTCCCTAACGCAGCAAACACCATCTGTGAATGCGATAAATAGTCATCTGAAAAAAGCTTTACTTCATTATTCTCAAGCCACGAAAATATTAGTGGAGACCAAACTTTATGTTTAACCCCATTAAGTGCCAGCCGAACTTGTGCAACATCTTCACGCGCTAACTCAACCGCGAGTGCTAAAAGTCTATCCCCCTCAATATCAAAAAGATACTGTTCGTCCGTGCGTAGAAAATTAATGACGTGAGCTAAAGCTGTTACGCTAACTTCCCCAAGAATAAACTCTGGTACTTCCCACAAGGGTGGTGTTGGATTCCACAGCCCTTTAATGTCAGAAGTTTTTTCTGAAACCGGAGTTGTGGCAAGATTCCAGTTTTCTAATAGCTTTTTAGCTATCCGTGCAGAGGGTTTTTCTTTAGAAGCAGCCAGTTCGTTTAATCTATCAGCTAGTATCAGTGCTTCTGCTGTCTGCACGTCCTGACGTTGTTCCACTGCCTTAAGCACTTGTAAACGAGTTTTAGCAGCTTTTGCATAAAGTGAAGTTAATGCTATTTCCGCAGCTTCTGCTGGGCTTAAAACAGCAATCAAAGACGGAGCAAATGCTTCCACAACTGGTGTTTCACCCGAAGTCAAAACGTTCTTAAAAACTTCTTGATTTGCTAATAACTCTGTTGTGTCTAGCTGCAAGTCTTCAACTAGTAACTGAGTGTAAGCCTTCCTGTCACCGGGCCTTACCGCTAAATCCAAACCTCTAACGCAAACTTTTATTAACTCATCGCGTGTGATTATATCTGCGTTGGTAAGTGCAGCCAGCACTTCTTTCAACGGTCCAGTCGCGGCAACACCATTTTCAACACTAGCGAAAACATGGTCTTTAAAAGTAGGTAAAAGATCATCTAAAAAAGGAAGTTTTGAACCCTCCCTATACATATCTCGCTTCTGTCCAGTAAGAGCATAACGCGCTAACACTACCCAGTCTTTTAGATAGTCTAGGTTCTCCAAAGGAGCATTTTCAGTGAATAAAGCCAATGCAACTCCCAATGCTCCTTTTACAGAGAGGGTATGTTCGTGCATCCGGGGAACACTTCGATAATAAGATTCTAAAAACTGTGCTGCGAAAACCCTTCCCCGTTGGATAATGCAGGAAAAAGTCACTTCATCATCAGTTGTAATAAGTTCTTCAGCACGTCGAGCACTAACACCGCAACGCAGTGCGAAAAGCGCTAACATCTGGTCATTTACCGTATGTGCACTAATCCACCCGTAAGAATTCTCTGCTACCCTACCGTATTCTCCCCAGTCGCCAGTCTCTAAACCTTGCACTACCCGACGTTGTTGTTCCACAGTTCCTAAAGGAAGATTAAGAATCTCATCATACTGAGCAGTATGCCAACCTAATTCCTTAAAAACTGCGATAGACTCATTCAACAGAGGGTTAGGTTTCATTTATTTTCAGTCCGTTTCAAAATCGCCGCTAAAATGTGCTTGCATGGGCCGCGTCTACCGCCATGAGAAACATGCCAGAAGCAGTTACACACCGCCCCAACTTCCAGGGCTTCAAGATCATTTCCTAAACGGATAAAGTACTCGGTGCTACCTGATTTAACAATCCAATCCGGTCCGGCGGCACGTACTCGCCCGCCCTCGTAAAGCTTCCGCGCAGCTCCTAAACGCGGGTTAGACTGCAAAACATTTTCATGTTCTGCTGGCAGCTCCCGATGGAAATAAGCGCGCGCATGCGGATCCCAACCGACCCTACCAGAGCCAGCTAATAAAGCTAAAGCTGATTCCACGCGCACAGCAGATAAACCCGTTTTTTCAGCTAAAAGATTTAAGTCAATGACGGCTTCAAACGCTAAAACCGCTGAAACTAAATCAGCATCTGCAACCACGTTATCAGCTGCTAAGCTAACCAACATTGAACCTTCACCTGAGAATCCACGCCACGCTTCCTCAGTGAGCAAAAGAGTAAAGCGCCCTCCAGGTAAATCTAAACTCAGTAAAGCACCTAGACCATCAGTTGCAGATTGAAAAATACTCATACCCTGTGCGTAAGGCAGAAGGCGCTTCAAAGCACTCAAACGATGCACGCCGGGAATAAGCACCGAATCAGGAAGCGGGCGTTTAGATACGTTAATGCTATTACCACTAAGAGTTAACCAAACATTACCGTTAACTGCACTGGCAGGAGGAAGCGTCGCAAGGAACGCTTTCGCAGCACTCGCGCTCACCTGGAAAGCCAGCTTAAATTCCGGCAGAATCTGCGAAATATTCCCAAGGGCGTTCAACCAGCGACTAGGCATTTCCACTGGACGTTCACTGGCTTTCTGAGTTTTCGTAACTGCGGTTAACCCCTCAGCACTCACGTTCAAACGCAAAGTTTCATGAGCTGAAATTTCACTTAACAAACGACGAGTTTCACTATTAATATCAACGTTTGTTGTTCCAAATCCTATTTGCCCACCGTCCAACGCCGAATCAAATAGTTCAAAACAAGCATAGACACTGTTACAAGCTGAGAAGCACTCCGCACGGAGCCGGTCGCCATGAGCAGAAAGAATAGGATCACGTTGGCTTTGCGGAGTGTACTTATAATATCTAGTTGACGTAATTTCAGAAAGCGCTACCAGACTACGCGCAACTACTTGCGGTTCATTGGTGAAGCCCGTAAAAAATGTGAGGTTCTCTGCTGCGCCGCCTATTCCTTTACCCGGCGCTAATGCAAGATGCAAACTATTTCCAGTAAGCGAAGTGGTTTCAGAGAAAGCACGCATTAAATAACCTTATCCTTATTCTTCGTCCTCTTCAGGACCCAGATCAACTACCTGCAAGTCTACGTGGACGCCCAGCAAGTTACCATCCGCATCATGCGTAGTTTTCACCTTGAAGTAGTTGTCACCCCAACCAGAATGAGTGAAAGCGATATTCTCACCGGCTTCGGCCAACGGGAAAACAATGTTTGCTTTCGCAGCTTCATAAAAGTCTGGCGAATCCATCAGATCAAACCAAGAACCTTCAACCCCTTCGCAAAAGAAAGTTTCGTACCAGTTCACGCCTTTAGGCATACAGGTACGAGCCGCCTGATGATCGCAAAAACCGACAGTAGCCGTGTCTACCCCCACGAAAAGTGGATTACCCTCAATATCGACTGCCTGGCGAACTTCAGCAACACTACCCTCCCTGAAAATCATCGACAGGTAGGCTTCCCGCTCATGAGATTGATCTTGCTCCGCTGACACATCCGCAACAGTGACATAGACAGAATGTTTGCCAGCCGGCACCGTCATTGCAGGGCACTCAGCTAAAAACATGAATGGATCGCACACTTCCAACAGTCCCGAAGGAACATTCACCTCCCCCAACGAGGCTACTCGCAACGTCAGGTGATCTCTACAAAAGATTTCAGGGAAAGTCTCGTCGAATGGACTTGGGACTTTACCAGATACTAGAGCATAAAACTCTTGAGATACATCCTGAGGCATGAGAGTACACTCCTTCTTTTTCTGGCAAATAGCACAGTTCTTCATAGTCTTAAATAAACCGTTTGAAGACACTGAATCTGCGCTCATTATATAAAATGTGCAGGCATATAAAAAGGGAAAAATCTAGTAACCGAAATATTCTCCCTCAAATATAAATTTTTCTGGATTGGCTTGGATATAGTGAAGCTCATCATCTGCACCGTCATATTCAAAGATAAAATCGTCTGCCTCGTCCAATAACGCTAAATACGTTTCTTCGTTCTCTTTACGAATCGCTTCTAAACTATCAAATCGCTCTTGTCTATCAAAAGGAATAGCTCCACCACAGTAGTCGATAACCTTCTGAAAATTACCTGCGTAGTCAAACATCCCAAAATGTTTGAAACCGTTTAAGGTATCTTGCCACACAACTCCCGCAGAGTTATAGAAGAACTGATCGTGTCCCCCATTATTCACTTCGGCAAAATACCAAGTCATTGCCAACAGGTATCTTTGTTCTAAAGTGAATCGTTGTGCGGTGTTAAGGTACTCTTCATGACCGTCATATATGTTGATTTCACACCACATGGGATCAATAATCGCCCATGAAGAATCAGCATTTTCAACGTCCTCGACACTAAATTTTACCTGCTTGATTTTCTTGCTAAACCCCAGAGGTTCATTGTCCCCTTGCGTATCTGTAGACGCAAAGTAGCTTTCCGCAATACTTGGATATTTTTCTTTATGAGACTCGATAAAGTCTTCAAACTGTGCGCTGCTGTAGCGAAGGAGCTTTATACAATCGGCAATGAGTTCACTAGAATCACTCAATTCAACTGCTGTGTTAAGTAAAGATAAAACCTTATGAGCATTCGATTCACAATCCTGCGAAAGACTATCCGTAATTTGGGAGTAAGAAAAAGCAAGACGGTAATGCCATCTAGCATCGCGATCTTCTTCAGCTACCGCTTCAAAAATAGTTATCGCAACTTCATAATCAGCAGTATTGTTATAAGCCCTGCCCAACTCACCAAGCAATCTGCCATCTAAACTCTCTAGATCAGATGACGACAGGAGCGTAATAATTTCCCTACGATCAACCCAAGCATCCAAATTCTCAATGACCGCGAACTTCTCATCATTGGTAAAGGTTTGAAACTCATCCACCGTTAGTTTCATTGCATTTCCTCCAGATTAAGCAAACTCCCAGTTATCTCACTGTGGCAACCTCTCAAAAGTGAGCTAACAAGAAGTATATCCCTTGGGCAGGATCATATAAACACTAGCAAGGCAGGGAAATGCACTACAGGCAAAACCCACGTGGCGTTTCGCCAAGCGGGTCATCTTACGTAAACCTCCTTTTAAAACCACCCTCATGCTCATATCATATTAATGGTAGGGCGATAATACGGAACTAAGATGATTGTGAGGTACAGATGGCTGCGTAACTAACGAGTTCTTGGCTAACTAGTTAACTAGCTTTCTGCAGTAAACGCGGGAGTTGCGGTTCCCACGCAGAAAAAACGCGGGAACCGCGACTCGCACGCAAAAGGTGCGCGGGAGATTAACTTCCCGCGCACCTTCAGTTATAAAACCGTCAGCCTAAGCCTCAAAAAGCTTAGCTCCCACAAAAGAGCCCTGCTCTACACCAGGTGGTACTACGAAAACAGCTGAGGACTTAGTCTTCAAATACTCAACGAACATATCGTCACGCGCCATATTCTTATGCACGGTTGCGAAGCTCTCAGGAGAGTTAACATAAGCAATGAAGAATAAGCCAGCCGCCAACCGCCCTAGCTCATCATTGCCATCCACATAATTGTAGCCGCGACGCAGCATGTGAATGCCATTGTTATTAGAAGGATGGGTGCGGAAAACGTGGGAACGCTGATCAATCACTGGATTGCCAGCCTCGTCAGTCTTCTTAAAGTCAGGGGTGGTGAACTCATGCCCGCCAGACAGCGGTGCACCACTACCCTTTTCGCGGCCAAGTACACGGTTCTGTTCTTCCAAGCGTAAACCATCCCAAACTTCAATAGTCATGGAGATTTTACGGGTTACCAGGTAAGAACCACCCTTACACCAGTCTGGACCGTCCTTAATCCACACGTGCTGCGCCAATTTCTCTGGCTCCTCCGCGTGCAGGTTGTTAGTACCGTCTTTTTGGCCAAAGAGGTTACGTGGAGTTTTCTGTTCCTGGGAAGTGGAGGAAGTCCGTCCAAAACCAATCTGTGACCAGCGAATACTGGTCTTGCCAAAACCAATGCGCGTGAGGTTACGGATTGCGTGAATAGCAACCTGAGGATCATTTGCACATGCCTGGATACAGATGTCACCGCCGGAAATAAGTGGGTCAATAAAGTCATTAACCATCTTTGGCAGTGGTTTAGCTAAAGCTTCCGGAAGTTGGTCTTTAATGCCAAAACGGTCTACGCCCTCGGTAGTTTCAAAGAGGGTTTTACCGAAACCAAAAGTGATAGTGAGGCCGAAAGGACCGTGGTCAGCTGCTTCACCGGTATCACCCGGAGGTGATAGCGGGTCCCCGTCAAACGCGCCTTCCGCATTTACTGGTAAGCCCAGCATCATGCGGCTGGAAGCGTAACTCCAGTCCTGCAATAGTTCAATGAGTTCTTCGCGGGTCACGCCTTCATTTACGTCGAGGGCGGCGAAGTGCAGGTTTTCTTGCGCAGGAGTGATGATGCCACTTTGAATATCTCCGTAGAAATCGTATTCTAAATCTTCGAATTCTCGAGCAGACTGAGTGGTGATTACTCCCGAGTTGATACCCAACGCGTGCGCGCTGGCACCGATACCCGCCCCAACTACTGCAGCACCAGTTAAAGCCAGGTAGCCGCGGCGAGATAAACCCGGTTTAGTTTCCTGTGGTTCATTAGCTGATTCAGTCATTTCGGCCTCTAACCTATTACTCGATGCCCAGGATGGTGGAGGTCAGCTTGGACATTGGTTCACGGACAGCATCCAGCTTAACAATGAGTTCCTTCTGCTGCTTTGAATCAACCTTATCGTAGAGGGTAAAGCCCTTTTCGTAGCTGCCGTACTTGTTCAACTCTGCCTGCAGGTCTGCGATTGCGTCGTTTACTTCCTTAACCAGTTTCTTACCTTCTTCACCCTTTCGCTCTGCGATTGGTGCTACCAGGTCGAAAGCAATCTTAGAGCCATCCAAGTTTGCCTGGAAGTCCCATAGGTCGTAGTGGCTCCACCAGTTTTCTTCGCCGGTTACCTTGTTTACTGCGATTTCTTCCAACAGTGCGGTTGCGCCGTTAGAGACAGTGGAAATAGTTACACCGTTTTCTGCAATGTAGTTTTCACCGTGGATAGTTTCATACAGTTTGTTCACGTCTGCGCGTAGTGCTTCGCCGATACGCTTACGATCCGCGTCGGTGGATGGTTTCCAGCCTTCGTGGGCGCTGGTGCCATCTACCTGCACGGCGTCAGCTGCTGGTACCCACAGGTCTTTTTCGATGCGGTGGAAGCCCAGCCATTCAGTGAAAGTTGGGTCATCAGCTTTCAGCGCGTCTGCTTCAGCTAAGTAATCGATTTCGCGGTAGTCGATACGTGGGTCCAGGGTGCCCAGTGCTTCTGCGATTGGTTCAATACGTTCGTAGTGAACGCGCATCTGTGCGTATAGTTCGCGTGCCTTGTCATCGTCTTTAGCGATGTAGGCGTCAACGAATTCGTCTACCTTTGGTGCTAGTTCAGCTACTTCGTTCTTTGCGAAGCCTACGTAGCTTTCAACTGCGGCTTCAAACAGTTCTTTATCTTCACCTGATAGTTCTACTGCTTCACCTGTTACTTTGAAAGCGGCTTTACCGATGTTGTCGCCACGCATTCCTGGCTTACATGCGGTGAAGTAGTCACCTGGCTGCAGAGTGACAGTTAGGTCTGCGCTGGAGCCCGGGGCAATGTTTTCGCGTTCACCAACGATACGCAGTCCGTCAGCTGCCAGCAGGTAAAACTCAGTTACCTTAGTGCCGTCATTTTTAACGTTGAATGACACGGTACCTGAGGTTGCTTCGGTTGCGGATACTTCACAAGCGTCGTTGGTGGAGCTAACGTTCACTACGCTTCCGGTAGCTTCACCAGTTTTAGCTGCGGAGGTTTCTGCAGTGTTGCCGCAACCGGCGATGAGGATGGCGGTAGCTGCTGCTAGTGCGCCGGTGGTTACAGCCATTTTTTTCATGGTTTTTCCTTTGTTAGTTGGGTCTTTTCAGGAAAACTTGTGTTCGCATTTAGTGCAGGTGCTAGCCTTAGCGCGTGCACGACGCAGGAAGGCAGGGAATACGAAGAGTAGGTAAAGTGCCCAGGCGGTTACTTCTAACCAAGTCATCATTGGGGTGAAGCCGATGGTGCCTTTGAGGAAAGTTGCCAGGGCGCTGTCGGGAGAAATCGTGTCTTGTAGGTCAAATGCCCAACCGAATGGGTAGGCAGCACCCCAGTATGGGATTTGTGTGAAGAAACCTACCAGAACTTCGCCGGTACGGAAATCAGTTGGAGTAATGGGTGCGCCTGAAAATGGGCCGGGAAGAATGCGGGCTTCTTGCAGGTCGTGGATACCGTAGGCAAGGATTCCGGCGGCAACGATAACAAGGAATCCGACAGTCCAGGTGAAGAAGGTGCGGAGGTTGAGCCGGACCAGTCCTCGGTACGCTAAGTAGCCAAGGAATACAGAAATGATTATTCCCACGAGGGCGCCAATTAATGCTGCTGGCTGTAATGCCCATCCCCACAGTAGCAGCGTGGTTTCTATACCTTCACGTCCGACTGAAACGAAAGCAATTAGTGCCATGGAGAGGGCGAAGCGTTCACCCTTTAGTGCTTTGTGAGCTGATTCTTCAATCTCGTTTTTGAGGTTTGCGCCTAGTTTCAGAAGCCAGAATACCATCCAAGTGATCATGGCAACCGCTAGTAGGGACATTCCCCCACCGATGATTTCTTGGGATTCGAATGAGAGTTTTTGGCTACCGAAAGTGAAGAGGGCTCCTAATAGGAGGGATAGTGCGACTGCGATGGCTACGCCCCAGCCGAGTGGGCGGATTGCTTCAGTTCGGTTTTCTTTTTTCGCGAATGCTACTAGGATGCCGATGATGAGGGCTGCTTCCAAGCCTTCACGAAGACCGATTAAAAATGAAGCAAAAAACATTTATTTAAACCTATTTCATTTTAAAGTTCTATGCTCAACCAGATTAGGCTAAGCTAACCTAAATAAGTCTATTTTTATGGTTTCTTACTTGTCAATCTACCGGCAACTTTATCCCATGAAATAAACGTTTATGACAAATAGTCAGTTAAAGACAGAGGTATTTCGCAAAACCTTCTTTCCTTAAACGCGCGAATACGAGTTCCCGCGCAGGGAAAACGCAGGAACTGCAACTCGCACGCAGAGAAAACGCCGGAGTTGCGACTCGCACGCAGGGAAAACGCGGG
>NZ_DS999540.1:219238-222743 GCF_000159015.1 Gleimia coleocanis DSM 15436
GGGTCATTTGATTACTACAAGCAGGGCATTTAGGAATATTCATACCCCTAGAATGAAACCCGCAAACTAAAACACCGACTTTTAACCGCAAACACAACGAAAAGTCACTGTTCTAGCAACACTAAATGTCTAACCTAATAGTTCACCACACCAAACTAAAAACCCAACTTCCCCCAGTAATAACAAGGAAAAATCGGGTCCCCAGCAACACCAAATGTCGTATAACCCTGTTTGCGCTCCATAAAGGATACAAATAAGCTGGGTCTGCTAGAGCGGTAGAAACAAGCGTTTAACCTAGAAAACAGGGGGCTTCTCACTCATTAGAGGTACTCTAAAGGTGACTGTTAATTAGGCTGCGGTGGCAAGCCACCGACGCTTATTCCCGAACGGGACCAAACAAAGATCCTTTACTTTAAGCTTGGCCCAAGCTCCGTGCGAGGGTGAACTCCAATTATGCGGCTAAGCCTTCGAGAACTCTTCACCTATGTCTTGCGACAGTTCAAAAACTAGATTCTTTGAATCTGCAGAAAACTTGCATTCCTCAATTATTTGAATCATTGATTCCACGATTTCTTGGAGGGTCAGATCGGCGATGATCGTAAGCATTACAAAAATGAAAGAGTCTACTGAAACCACATTAAGAATGAAGCCATCTGCCATTAAATGTTTGCGATAATCATCTACTGCTTTTCTATCGAAATCCGAATGCCTACCGTAAACAAAGTTAAGTGAATTCTGCTGGGCTTCTTGAGCTTTTTTGACAGCGTGACGCACATCGGACACTGAGAAATTTTTGTCCTTCAACTCAAATAGCGCAAACAGCGAATCTTAATGATATACATCTAGATCTGAAACTTCGCGAGATGATGCTCCACTCTGATTCAGGTTGTGAGGCTCAACTAGGTAGCGGCTATCACTCGAGAAATGCAGCTTGAGTACACTTGCGGTAACGAGTGTAAGCACTTCACCGCCGCAATTATGATTCAATAGCCTGTCTAGAAAAAACCCTGTAGCTACTACTTAATCATCAAATCCCGAAGTGTCTACCTCAATCGGAGGGATATTGGAAGTCACAATATCGACCAACTTCTTCATCGCATATACCAATGCCTCAAATGCCTCATCCTGGCTCAAGAGCAGAGGTGGTTGATGGAAGACATCGACGATGCCTCCCGGGCCCAGGAACACCGGATCGATTTAGACCTGGCGGAGGAAGGGCTCGGGGATCTGCTCCATACCGCCGCTGCTGCCGCGGGGAAGCTTATACTGACAAAGGCGTCGATTTACAGGTCGAGACCATTACGGACACTGCCCGGGTGCTCGTGGACCGGCAATGCTTCGGCCAGGTGATGAGCAATCTCCTGTCGAACGCGCTACGGCACACCCCGGCCGGCGGGCAGGTCCGGATCAGCGTCCACCGACAGGGGGCGTCCACCGCGCTCATCCACGTCGCCGATGACGGCGAGGGCATCCCACCTGGCCAGCTCGGACACATCTTCGAACGCTTCTACCGGGGGGATGCCGCCCGCAGCCGGGACGACGGCGGGGCTGGTATCGGTCTGACCATTTCCAAGGCATTGATCGAGGCCCACGGCGGCACTCTCACCGCACCTCCCCCGGACCCGGTCGCGGAGCGGTGTTTGCCCTCTGCCTCCCGCTGCCCCCTCCCGACAGTGAGAAGGCTGCTCGGTGACCACGCCCTTCCCCGCGTGAGGGCCGTGACCTCCACCCCTTGAAAATATACCCCAGGGCGGTATATGCTAGAGGGTTACATCGCCGCATCCCACCGACCCGTAGGAGCTTTCCCATGATCACCTCCCCGCCTCGCCTCTTGCCGATGGTCTCCCACGGCTGCAGCTGTTGCGGATCTGTCTCACGTGCCGACACCGCCTCCATCCCTGTCGCCAGCGACTCGTCAGTAGGAGGGTCCTCCCCTAGCTACCAGGTCACCGGCCTGACCTGCGGGCACTGCGCGAAAAGCGTGACCCAGGCCCTTCAGGCCCTCCCTCAGGTCAACGAGGTCCAGGTTGATCTCGTTGCTGGTGGCGTTTCCACCGTCACGGTAACCGGTGTCGTACCTCCGGAGATGGTTCGCCGGGCTATCGAGGAGTCCGGCTACTCCGTCTTATCCTGATCAGTTTTATCCATCATCTCGACCCCGACCGGGTTGAGCGAAAGGAACGTCATGAGCACTCCCCATCATTCCGGTGATCACCATGGTGATCACCCCGCTCCGGAAACAGACCACACCAACCACCCGGATTATGCCGGCCACGAACACCACGCGGATGCCGACACCCACGGTCAGGCGATGCCCCACGATCAGCCGCACTCCGTCCTGGACGAAGACTACCACGTTCATGGTCACGGCGAACACGCCGGGCACAGCACCGCAATGTTTCGGGATCGCTTCTGGTGGTCGCTGATTCTGTCCATTCCCGTCGTTATTTTCAGCCCCATGGTCGCCCACTTGCTCGGCTACCACCTCCCGGCATTTCCCGGTTCCACCTGGATCCCCCCGGTACTGGGCACGATTATCTTCGTCTACGGCGGAACGCCTTTCCTCAAGGGCGGATGGACGGAACTGAAATCCCGCCAACCCGGGATGATGCTCCTGATCGCCATGGCCATCACCGTGGCGTTTGTAGCCTCCTGGGTCACCACTCTGGGGCTGGGCGGTTTTGACCTGGACTTCTGGTGGGAGCTGGCCCTGCTGGTGACCATCATGCTACTGGGCCACTGGCTGGAGATGCGCTCTCTCGGGGCCGCGTCCTCCGCGCTTGACGCGCTGGCTGCCCTGCTGCCGGATGAGGCCGAGAAAGTCATCGACGGGACCACCCGTACCGTGGCCATCTCCAAGCTGGTCGTCGACGACGTCGTGCTGGTGAGGGCCGGTGCCCGGGTACCGGCCGACGGAACCATCCTCGACGGATCCGCCGAATTCGATGAGGCGATGATCACCGGCGAATCCCGTCCCGTCTTCCGCGACACCGGTGACAAGGTGGTCGCCGGTACCGTGGCCACCGACAACACCGTCCGCATCCGGGTGGAGGCTACCGGCGGGGACACCGCCCTGGCCGGGATCCAACGCATGGTTGCCGACGCCCAGGAGTCCTCCTCCCGGGCCCAGGCCCTGGCGGATCGGGCGGCGGCGTTGTTGTTCTGGTTCGCACTGATCTCCGCTCTGATCACCGCGGTGGTGTGGACCATCATCGGCAGCCCGGACGATGCCGTGGTGCGCACGGTCACGGTGCTGGTCATCGCCTGTCCGCACGCCCTGGGCCTGGCGATTCCGCTGGTCATTGCGATCTCCACCGAGCGGGCCGCGAAATCCGGTGTGCTTATCAAGGACCGGATGGCGCTCGAGCGGATGCGCGCCATCGACGTGGTGCTCTTCGATAAAACTGGCACCCTGACCGAGGGTGCGCACGCGGTCACCGGCGTCGCGGCAGCTGTCGGCGTCACCGAGGGCGAGCTGCTGGCCCTGGCCGCCGCCGCGGAGGCC
>NZ_DS999540.1:224393-226603 GCF_000159015.1 Gleimia coleocanis DSM 15436
TGGACTTTTTACCTCTCTCCGAAGCGGAACGTAGCCGCAGCGAAGCGTTTCCTGGCCAAGGCCGTCAGATCCAATGCGTCAGCCGGGTATCCCAGAGTGATCAACACCGATAAAGCACCCTCCCTAGCCATGGCAATCGCCGAGTTGAAATCAGAGGGAATCGGCCCGCCAACAGTGGAACAACGGCAGGTGAAATACCTCAACAACATCCTGGAAGGCGACCATGGTCGGCTGAAGCAGATCCTCGGGCCGAAAGGCGCGTTTAAGAACCGGACATCTGCATATCGGACGTTGAAAGGGATGGAGGCGATGCACTCATTGCGGAAAGGGCAAGGCGCGATGTTTGCCTACGGGCAACCGAACCCGGACGCGGTGATCGTCAACCGGGTCTCCGAGACGGCCTAACAACACCCACACGCAACGGCCATCAGGGGATGAGAAACTGAGTCTTCGCTGCTCTCCGCCCAACTTTGCAACAGCACCCTCCAAGAACGATTCAAGGGCCTGGCCCCGATGCAGTATCGGAACCAGGCCCTCGCAAAGACCCTAACCATTTAGAATTAACCCAGTCCAGAAAATGGGGGTCAGTTCACTCGGGATGGGCTTATTAGAGGCCGAAGGCGCCGCCGCTGACGAGGATGAAGATGCCCAGGCAGATCAGGACAATCGGGAACAGCACGTGCTCCCAGCGCTCAAGGACTTCTGCGATGGGCGGGCGGGTGGCCACGAACTTTGCCAGCAGGACCAGGCCTGCCACCAGGACGAGGAAAACGATGCAGTAGATGATGACGGCGGCAGTGTCCACGTTGAGGAAGACCGGGACGTAGACGCCGATATTGTCGCCACCGTTGGCAAACGTCACACCGGCGACGGTCATCACACCCACCTTTTTCCCGGCGATCTTCGCATCATCATCGTCGTCATCATCGCTTCGCCAAGCCTGCCAGGCCGCCCGTAGTCCCAGGGTCAGGGGAATTAGTCCGAAGTACGGGATCGCCTCAGCAGGTAGGAATGCTCCTGCCCCCAGCATGACCAGGACTGCGGCCGCGAGGATGCCCATGAAGCCGAGGTACTGCCCAACCAGAATCCGAAGCGTGGTCCCTTTTTGCCCCGCCCCGCGGGCAAAAAACAGCGAGAGCACGATGATGTCGTCGATATTGGTGGCGATAAACAGACCAATCGCCGACAGTAGACCGGTTACCACTACACACTCTCCTGTCCAGTGACACACCCAGGTACGGCGCATCCGGCTTCGATGCATTCGGCGTTGTCATCGACGGCCAGGGTGATATCCAGCAACGCGTTCAACGCCTGCGCCAGATGAGCATCAACGATCTCGTAGCGGGTCTGTCGCCCCTGCGGTTCGGCGACAACAATTCCGCAGTCCCTCAGGCAAGCGAGATGGTTTGACACGTTCGAGCGCGTCAGTTCCAGATCCTGGGCGAGAGCGGCCGGGTAGGCTGGCCCCTCCAGCAGCGCCAGGAGAATGCGGGAACGAGTCGGATCCGCCATGGCCCGACCCAACCGGTTCATCACGTCTAGATGAGAAGAAATAGTCAGCATATACTAAACTATACAGCTGTTACTGAACTAACTTCAACATGGGGTGGTGTCGTTGCGAGAGGCCGTCTGCACTTTCAGGCTGAGGCCTTCACTGCGCAGGAAGGAAGCGGCTGCCTAGTTGGCGGTGTTCCCGACGTGATTTAAAGGTGAGGGCTATTGCCGGCAGCTTCCGGCCCAGGTCAGTGGCGGCCCACGTACCGATCAAGGTGTCCCACTTCCAAGGAAGTGAGACGCCCTTAATGAAACCAATTGAAAATACATAGTCCCAGGAGAGGACTGTTCCACAAGCTATTCCAACGAATTGACTCGCGAAAGCTGTTGCAGAATAGACTTCCGGCACGCTGGGGGTTATGGATATTGGTTACGCCCGGGTTTCCACCGCAAAACAAGACCTCGGCCGTCAGATCGACGCGCTCCGTAAAGAAGGTGTTGCGGATAAATACATCTACGTCGACAAGAAATCCGGATTCACCACGAATCGGCTCGGACTCCAGCAAGCCCGCGCGGGAGATGCCATCGTCGTCCACACCCTCGACCCGGCTGGGTCGCACCGTCCGTGACACTCTCAACCTGATCCATGACCTTCAGGAGCGTGAGGTCGGGGTGCGCACCTTGGCTGATCCCATCAAGGTCGATTCCTCGAATCA
>NZ_DS999539.1:0-1690 GCF_000159015.1 Gleimia coleocanis DSM 15436
CCCTGGGCTTGCGGTGGGTACGGGCAGGCTTGAGTGCGGTAGGGGAGACTGGAATTCCTGGTGTAGCGGTGGAATGCGCAGATATCAGGAGGAATACCGGTGGCGAAGGCGGGTCTCTGGGCCGTTACTGACACTGAGGAGCGAAAGCGTGGGGAGCGAACAGGATTAGATACCCTGGTAGTCCACGCTGTAAACGTTGGGCACTAGTTGTGGGGGCTTTTGTTGGTTTCCGCGACGTAGCTAACGCATTAAGTGCCCCGCCTGGGGAGTACGGCCGCAAGGCTAAAACTCAAAGGAATTGACGGGGACCCGCACAAGCGGCGGAGCATGCGGATTAATTCGATGCAACGCGAAGAACCTTACCAAGGCTTGACATGCACCGGACGACCTTAGAGATAGGGTTTCCCTTTGTGGCTGGTGTGCAGGTGGTGCATGGTTGTCGTCAGCTCGTGTCGTGAGATGTTGGGTTAAGTCCCGCAACGAGCGCAACCCTTGTCTAGTGTTGCCAGCAAGTAATGTTGGGGACTCTCTAGAGACTGCCGGGGTTAACTCGGAGGAAGGTGGGGATGACGTCAAATCATCATGCCCCTTATGTCTTGGGCTTCACGCATGCTACAATGGGCGGTACAGTGGGTTGCAATACCGTGAGGTGGAGCTAATCCCCAAAGCCGTTCTCAGTTCGGATCGTAGTCTGCAACTCGACTACGTGAAGGTGGAGTCGCTAGTAATCGCAGATCAGCATTGCTGCGGTGAATACGTTCTCGGGTCTTGTACACACCGCCCGTCACGTCACGAAAGTTGGTAACACCCGAAGCTCATGGCCTAACCACGTTTGTGGGGGGAGTGGTCGAAGGTGGGATTGGCGATTGGGACGAAGTCGTAACAAGGTAGCCGTACCGGAAGGTGCGGCTGGATCACCTCCTTTCTAAGGATATTTTTTGTGAGACAACCTCCTCTTAGTGTTTATTTCCCAGCTGTGTTTGGTTGGGTGGGGGAGTGGCAGGAAGAATAGCAGTCTTTTGGGATTGGGCTTAGGCTGTTTTGCTTGTAAACGTTTTTTACGGCGGCATGCTATCAGGTTTTCTGCTAACACCCGTTTTTGCACGCGTTCTTTGTTTCCACTGTTGTGGTTGCTTGGGTGTGTGTGGGTTTGTTGGTTTCGCTCACCGGGGGTGGGGGCCACTTGAACATGTTGTGTTGTGGTGGTTGCTTGGCTTTTGGTGTGGTGGGGTTGTTGGTGAATTGTATAGTGGTTGCGAGCATCTAAAAAATATTTTTTTGATGATTAACATTATTTTTGTATTGCTTATTCATTGTGTTATTTAACTATGAGCACTTGTTTTTAGTGTTGTTTTTAGTTTTTACGGGCATTCGGTGGATGCCTTGGCACCTTGAGCTGATGAAGGACGTAGCGGCCTGCGATAATCCTCGGGGAGTTGGCGAGCGAGCTTTGATCCGGGGGTTTCCGAATGGGGGAACCTAGCCAGGTTTGTTTCTGGTTACCATCACTTGAATATATAGGGTGATTGGGGGGAACGCGGGGAAGTGAAACATCTCAGTACCCGCAGGAAGAGATATTCCGTTAGTAGTGGCGAGCGAACGCGGAGGAGGCTAAACCATGTGCGTGTAATTACCCGGCAGGGGTTGCGTGTGTGGGGTTGTGGGGTCTTGTTGGTTGTGTCTGCCGGCG
>NZ_DS999539.1:2204-4778 GCF_000159015.1 Gleimia coleocanis DSM 15436
AGTTTTTGGTTGACTTTGGTGTTGAACAGGTTGGGAAGCCTGACCGGAGTGCGTGATAGTCGTGTAAGCGCGAGTTGACCTTTGCTTGGACTTGATACCCGAGTAGCAGCGGGCTCGTGGAATCTGCTGTGAATCTGCCCAGACCACTGGGTAAGCCTAAATACTACAAGGTGACCGATAGTGCATAGTACCGTGAGGGAATGGTGAAAAGTACCCCGGGAGGGGAGTGAAATAGTACCTGAAACCGGATGCCTATAAGCCGTCAGAGCCAGTCGCCCCTTTTTTTTGGGGTGTGGTGATGGCGTGCCTTTTGAAGAATGAGCCTGCGAGTTAGTGGTATGTGGCAAGGTTAACCCGTGTGGGGGATCCGTAGCGAAAGCGAGTCTTAACTGGGCGTTTTAGTCGCATGCTCTAGACCCGAAGCGGGGTGATCTACCCATGGCCAGGTTGAAGCAGAGGTAAGACTCTGTGGAGGACCGCACCCACCTAGGTTGAAAACTGGGGGGATGAGCTGTGGGTAGGGGTGAAAGGCCAATCAAACTCCGTGATAGCTGGTTCTCCCCGAAATGCATTTAGGTGCAGCGTCGTGTTTATCCTGCTGGAGGTAGAGCTACTGGTTGGTTAATGGGCCATTGCGGTTACTGAGGTCAGCTAAACTCCGAATGCCAGTTAGGTTAGTGCACGGCAGTGAGACTGCGGGGGATAAGCTTCGTAGTCGAGAGGGAAACAGCCCAGATCATCGGCTAAGGCCCCTAAGGGTGTGCTGAGTGGGAAAGGATGTGGAGTTGCATAGACAACCAGGAGGTTGGCTTAGAAGCAGCCACCCTTGAAAGAGTGCGTAATAGCTCACTGGTCAAGTGATTCCGCGCCGACAATGTAGCGGGGCTTAAGCACACCGCCGAAGCCATGGCACTCACACTATTAGGTGTGGGTGGGTAGGGGAGCGTCGCGTGTTGGGGTGAAGCTTGGGTGTAAACCCTGGTGGACTACACGCGAGTGAGAATGCAGGCATGAGTAACGATTAGGCGGGTGAGAATCCCGTCCGCCGATTGACTAAGGGTTCCAGGGCTAGGTTTATCCGCCCTGGGTTAGTCGGGTCCTAAGGCGAGGCCGACAGGCGTAGTCGATGGACAACCAGTTGATATTCTGGTACCGGTGTTAGATCGACAAATACTAATCCATTAAAAGCACGAACGCAGTAAACAATCCTTGTTTCTTCGGAAACATGGTTTGGAGCTTGTCTTTGTGTGGCTGGTGGTGCGGTAAGCGTATTAACAGGGGGGACGCAGAGTGGTAGCCCACGCTGGCCGGTGGTTGTGCCAGTTCAACGTCGCAGCCCGTTTCCTAGGCAAATCCGGGAGACATGAGGGTGAGGACGGATAAAACAACACCTACAGTGTTGTTGTGGGGGAGCCTGAGCTGCCTAGAAAAGCCTCGACGCGAGAGCTAACACCGCCCGTACCCTAAACCGACACAGGTGGTCAGGTAGAGTATACCGAGGCGTGCGAGTGAATCATGGTTAAGGAACTCGGCAAAATGCCCCCGTAACTTCGGGAGAAGGGGGACCCCGCCCGGACACTCACGTCAACGTGAGACTGATTTGGGAGGGGTCGCAGTGAATAGGGAGAAGCGACTGTTTACTAAAAACATAGGTGCGTGCGAAGCCGTAAGGCGATGTATACGCACTGACGCCTGCCCGGTGCTGGAAGGTTAAGCGGAAAGCTCAACACCCTCGGGTGTGAAGGTTTGAAGTTAAGCCCCAGTAAACGGCGGTGGTAACTATAACCATCCTAAGGTAGCGAAATTCCTTGTCGGGTAAGTTCCGACCTGCACGAATGGCGTAACGACTTCTCCGCTGTCTCAACCATGAACTCGGTGAAATTGCAATACGAGTAAAGATGCTCGTTTCGCGCAGCAGGACGGAAAGACCCCGGGACCTTTACTATAGCTTGGTATTGGTAGCCGGTTGTGTTTGTGTAGGATAGGTGGGAGACTATGAAACCCGCACGCCAGTGTGGGTGGAGTCAACGTTGAAATACCACTCTGATACAAACGGTTATCTAACCCAGGTCCGTAATCCGGATCAGGGACAGTGCCTGGTGGGTAGTTTAACTGGGGCGGTTGCCTCCCAAAAAGTAACGGAGGCGCTCAAAGGTTCTCTCAGCCTGGTTGGTAATCAGGTGTCGAGCGTAAGTGTAGAAGAGAGCTTGACTGCGACACTGACAGGTGAAGCAGGTACGAAAGTAGGAACTAGTGATCCGGCCGTGGTTCGTGGAAACGCGGTCGCTCAACGGATAAAAGGTACCCCGGGGATAACAGGCTGATCTTGCCCAAGAGTCCATATCGACGGCATGGTTTGGCACCTCGATGTCGGCTCGTCGCATCCTGGGGCTGGAGTTGGTCCCAAGGGTTGGGCTGTTCGCCCATTAAAGCGGTACGCGAGCTGGGTTTAGAACGTCGTGAGACAGTTCGGTCCCTATCCGCTGCGCGCGCAGGAAACTTGAGAAGACCTGTCCCTAGTACGAGAGGACCGGGACGGACGAACCTCTGGTGTGCCAGTTGTACCGCCAGGTG
>NZ_DS999539.1:5404-79934 GCF_000159015.1 Gleimia coleocanis DSM 15436
ACAGGGCAAGCTGACGCGGAATGTTTCACGTTAAATTCGGTTACAACTATCGCATAGTTCGTTTTCCATATAGACTGGTTTTAGTCGTATGCAAGGAGACTACTATGAACCTCGATGATATCAAGAATATCGTAACCGAAAAGGTTGCAGAACTGTCCAAGGACGAAGCTACCACCGACACCGTACTAGACAAGGTACAGGAAGTTGCAGAAAAGGCAACCGGCGGTAAGCTCGGTGAACACCTGGACACCGCACGTGATTTCCTCGACAGCAAGCTCGGTGGTGAGTGAGCTTAACGGAAACGTTGAACTTTAACTAAGTGGGTGTGGGAAAGGAATTTCCCACACCCACTTAGTCATATACACGGTATGCGAAAATATAACTAAAAGAATCACCAACCGCCCTCGGGAAAAATGAGTAGCAACGATACAAACGCAACCAACTTAACCACCCCCATCCAAACTGCCGGCTCCATCCTGCTAGCAGCCACCCCCATTGGCGACACAGACGATGCCTCCCCGCGCCTGGTCCGCGCGCTACAAGAAGCCGACCTTATCGGGGCAGAAGACACACGCAAACTACTCGCACTCTGCGGACGACTCGGAATCCGCATTAGTGCCAAAGTCATCGCACTACATGAGCACAATGAAAATGAAAAAGCGCAGCGGCTCATCGAAGCCGCCGAAGCCGGCCTGCGGGTAATGGTAGTATCTGACGCGGGTATGCCCACCGTATCCGACCCTGGTTTCCGCGTCGCCTCTACCGCAGCTGCACAACAAATCAAAGTAAGCGCCCTGCCCGGACCATCAGCAGTACTCACTGCCCTAGCGGTCTCAGGCCTGCCCTCAGACCGCTTCTGCTTTGACGGATTCATCCCACGTAAAGGCAGTGACCGCCGCAAATTCCTGGAAAATCTGCAAGCTGAACCACGCACCATAATCCTTTTTGACTCACCGAAACGCGTCCACGAAACGCTTACAGACATGGCAGAAATCTTCGGTGCTCAACGCCCCGCAGCCCTGTGCCGTGAACTCACAAAAACCTATGAGGAAATCATTCGGGGGAGCGTAAGCGAACTAGCAGAAGCTACAAGCGGAGAAGTCCGCGGAGAAATCACCCTAGTAATTGGGGGAGCTCCGAAAGCATCTGCAGACCCCGCCGACCACGTAGCAGCAGTACTAGCTCTAGCCGATGAAGGAATGAGACTAAAAGACGCTGCCGCCCAAGTTGCGGAAGCAACCGGGGTTAGAAAAAACGATCTATACCGCGCAGCCTTAGCTGCAAAGTAGAGAAACAGCAGATAAAAGGCATAAACTAGAAACTATGAGTCGTATTCTTTCTGCAGTAGCATGGCCGTACGCAAACGGCCCACGTCATATTGGACACGTAGCTGGCTTCGGCGTACCATCGGATGTTTTCTCACGATACATGCGAATGCAAGGACACGACGTGCTAATGGTGTCCGGTACCGACGAACACGGTACCCCAATCCTAGTAGCCGCCGACGGCAAAGGTATTACCCCACGTCAGTTAGCAGACGAAAACAACCGTTTAATCGTTGAAGACCTAGTGCAGCTCGGTCTGTCCTATGACCTCTTCACCCGCACTACCACTGGAAATCACTACCAGGTAGTACAGGCAATGTTTGAAGTAGTCCGCGACAACGGCTACATGCTCGTCCAGACCACTCACGGTGCTATCTCCCCCTCTACTGGACGTACCCTGCCAGACCGATACATTGAAGGTACCTGCCCAATCTGTGGTGATCCAGGTGCTCGTGGTGACCAGTGTGACTCTTGCGGTAACCAGCTGGACCCAACTGACCTGATTAACCCAGTGTCCCGAATCAACGGTGAAACCCCTAAGTTCATTGAAACCGATCACTACTTCCTGGATCTCCCTGGTTTAGCTGGTGCGCTGTCTGCTTGGTTGGATGATCGGGAAAAGTCTGGAACTTGGCGTCCAAACGTCATTAAGTTCTCTCAGAACTTCTTAGAAGACATTCGCCCTCGTGCAATGACTCGTGACATCGACTGGGGTATTCCAGTACCAGGTTGGGAAGACCAGCCATCTAAGCGCCTCTATGTTTGGTTTGACGCAGTGGTTGGTTACCTCTCAGCTTCTATTGAATGGGCACGCCGCAGTGGTGACCCAGAAGCATGGCGTAAGTGGTGGAATGATCCTGAAGCTTTGTCATACTACTTCATGGGTAAGGATAATATCGTATTCCACTCTCAGATTTGGCCTGCTGAAATCCTTGGCTACAACGGTGGTGGCGATAAGGGCGGTGAACCTGGTCCATTCGGTCAGCTGAATCTCCCAACGGAAGTGGTTTCTTCTGAATTCCTTACCATGGAAGGCCGTAAGTTTGCGTCTTCACGTGGCATCGTAATTTACGTTCGCGATATGCTTTCTCGCTACCAGGCGGATGCGTTGCGTTACTTCATTTCTGCTGCTGGGCCAGAAAGTTCTGATGCGGACTTTACTTGGGCCGAGTTCGTGCGTCGCACTAACTCTGAGTTGGTAGCTGGCTGGGGTAACTTGGTTAACCGTGCGGCTTCGATGATTAACAAGCGTTTTGGGGAAATCCCGCAGCCAGGCCAGTTGGAAGAAATCGATCAGGCACTGCTTAACCAGTTGGCTGACGGTTTTGCCGAGGTCGGTCAGCTGATCGGCACCCACCGTCAGAAGGCTGCGATTGCGGCTGTAATGCGTCTGGTTGGTGAAGCTAACAAGTACGTGGCTGATACTGAACCATTTAAGTTGAAGGATCCTTCTCAGGAAGAACGTTTGGCGACTATCCTGTGGACGTTGGCTCAGGCAGTTTCTGACTTGAATACTATGATGAGCCCATTCTTGCCTCACTCAGCAAATGCGATTGATTTGGTAATGGGCGGTACTGGCGAACTGGCTCCAATGCCTTCTATCGTTGAAGTAGAAGACCTGGATGTTACTAATGAAGATGGTAGCCCACATTGCTATCCAATCATCACTGGTGACTACAAGTTCCCTAAGTGGGAGCGTTGTGACGTAGTGGTTGGCACTAAGATTGAGAAGCCTAAGCCAGTTTTCGTGAAGCTGGATGAAGCAATCATTGAAGAAGAGTTAGAACGCTACGCTAATATCTGAGTGTGATAAATAGTTAAGCCCCGGAAATGATCCGGGGCTTAACTATTTGGTTTTTCTAAAACTCATATGGGAGAGTGGGGTCGCATATGAGTTTTTGTGTGTTTTTCTTTTAAATTCACATCGCAAAGAGCCTTCGCATGTGAGTTTAGGGTTAGCTGAACTTCCGTGGAGAGTGTACTCCGGGAGTTTCCCCAACAGGCCAATAATCACCTGTAGTGAAGTCTTTGCCATCCCAATAGATAAGCCCATAGCCGGCTGGATGATCAGCTCGGTATTCACGATAAACCTCGCGGATCGGCTCATCTATTTCTGGATGGTAAATAGGCTCTGCCGGCACAAGATGCCTCCAGAAAAGCCGGTCAGTTTCAGCATGGGTAGTTGGCAAGTGAAGTACTTCATCAGCAGTAACCACAGCTTCTGCTAAATCTACAGATGCTTTAACTGGCTGAGAGAAAGAAGTCTGCGCTGTTTGTTTAACCAGGTCGGCAAAACCAACTAACAGAGCAGTTAATACTGGTTCCATCTCCTCTTGCCGTGGAGTTTGAGGGCGCTCAACTACCTTAACCTCAGTTCCTTCTACTTTCGCTAAAGCTAACAGTGGCTCTTCCTCATGCATATCAGTGTAAAAGAAGAAGACTTCGTAACTTCCCTGCTCATCCAGAGGTGAAAGGATGAAATTGGGGAACCGCGAGCGACCTTCAAGCTTTTGTGCCCCCGGCATCATAGCCGTATCAACAAAATAGGTTATTTTGCTTTCGGGGTGTCCTGCCGGGAAAATCGCAATAGTTCCCGCTACCTGCGGGTAGCCGTCCCAAGGAGTTACGCTGGGCCAAACCGTAGCTTTAGCGAAATATTTCATCAAATCCTTACTTCTGAGACTCTAAAACTTCCAGGCCGAACTGCAGGGAAATCGCGCCACCAGAGAAGTTTTGACACTCAACGCCATGCGCCTGCAGAATACGCTGCGCCAAGTAAGAACGCAGACCTGACTGACAGTGAATGCTAACTCGACGACCCGCAGCAGCTTCACGCACTTCCTCAATCCGATCACGCAACTGAGGAAGCGGAATCAACAGAGACTGTGGGAGCTTGAACTTACCTTCCACTTCTGGAAGATTGCGAACATCCAGAACCAGGTCAGTCTCCACGATTTCAGGCAAATCACGCCAATCCCAAGTAGGGCAGTTGTCGAAAATAATATTACCTGCAGTAAAGCCCAACATATTTACCAGGTCCTTCGCAGAACCAATTGGTGGAGAGTAGCAGAGCTCCAATTCAGCCAGATCATCGGCACCCATACCAGCACGAATCGCAGTAGCTAAAACGTCAATACGCTTATCAGCACCATCCGGGCCAACCGCTTGCGCCCCCAACAGGCGACCATCAGGAGCGAAGAAACCAGTTAGATGAATCTGCTTAGCTCCCGGATAGTAGCCAGCATGCTGAGAGCCGTGGACTCGCACGGTAGTGTATTCCGTAACGCCCTCGAGAACCCGTGAAGAAGCCCCCGTAACAGCTGCCACCACGTTGAAAACGCGGACAACTGCGGTACCTAAAACTGGTTTCTGAGAAACCGTAGCGTGACCGCAAGCCTGGTCTGCCGCGCGACGCCCCTGACGGTTAGCAAGACCCGCTAAGAAAATAGGAGCCTCGCGACCATCATTAAAACGAACCTGAACTGCATCACCCGCAGCCAAAATATCCGGATCAGAAGTTACCTGATTCTCATCAACGATGATTGCTCCGCGCTTACTCAGCTGCAAGCCAGCGGCAGCAGCCAACTCAGAACGAGGACGTACACCCAAAGAAGCCAAGATTAACTGAGGCTCTAATACAGTGCCATCAGACAATCTCAACTTCGCACCGTTAGAAGTTTCAGAGATCTCCTCAGCACGCACGCCTAAACGTAAATCAACCCCGTGGGAACGAAGCTCGCGATGCAGCACTACTGCCAAGTCTGGTTCCAGAATCGGCATTACCTGTGGAGCAGCTTCCACTAAAGTAACCTGGTAACCCTTATGCACCAGAGCTTCCACTGCTTCCAAACCAATAAAGCCAGCGCCTAAGACAGCAACGTGTGCTCCCGCGCCCTTTTCAGCCAAGGCCGCGAGGAAACCGTCCATTTGGTCAATGGTGCGTAGACCATGTACAACTGGTAGGTCTAAACCGGGAACCGGGGGCATAATCGCCTCGGCCCCAGGAGCCAGAATCAACTTATCGTAAGATTCCGAGTACTCGCCTTCCGGGCCGGTTACCGTAACCGTCTTTTCCGTGCGGTTAATGGAAGTTACTGTTGAATTCACGCGGACATCCAGATTAGCGCGGGACTTCAAAGACGCCGGAGTGTGAAGCAGAAGCTCTGAACGGTCGGTGATTTCATCACCGACGTGATAAGGCAAACCACAGTTTGCAAAGGAAACATACGGGCCAGCTTCAAAAACAACGATTTCTGCGTGTTCGTCCAAACGACGAGCACGGGCAGCTGCAGACATACCTGCAGCAACACCACCGATAACTAAAAGTTTCATATTCATCTCCATTGAGAAAGTTGCTTACTTCATATACAAGCATAGCTTGGAGAAGCGGTGCTTTCCTGCTGAATCAGAGACGAATAAACAAAGTTCTTATCGCTGGTTACTTCCGCTGCTTATGTTCAGAAATAGCCATCATCACTGCCGTAACTAAAAGTAGAATACCGATAGTTGCAAAGGCGGTAATGGTAAGTCGAACTGGGTCAAAAGCAGCCCGGAAAGGAATCAGCCAAAGACCAATGCCAATACTAAAGACAATGAAAGCCCACGCTAAAAGACCAAAGTTAGTTCCGCGCTTAGGTTCCTTAAGCTCATCCGTGGCAGTTTCTGCAGGGAGAGGAAGTTGCATGGTAAGTGGTTGTGTAGCGTCCTCACCGGTTACTTCCGGAGAAAACGCGGGAGCTGTGCTGGTAGTGGAAAAATCTTTTTCAGTCATGGTTAGCTCCTAGAAAGGCAAATTGAGATGGAAGTTATTGTTGTTGGCAGCCTCAACTAAGGCACCGATAAAACCAGGTGAGCAGATTGCTAAGAAAATCGTTAAACCGGTAAGCCAAGTTCCCTTGCGGCCAGAGAACGCCAGGTACGCCAACACAACGCCAGCCATTACGAACCCCATGCCAAGCAATGCGATAGGAAATGCGATATCAGGCACCATGTATGCGTCAGCAAGATCAGTAGTTAAATAGAAAGCGACAGTACCAAAAAGCACTAAGAAACCAGTCATACCTAAGAAAGTGGCTAAACCAGGGCCCTTACCCCATTTTTCAGGAGTAGGCGCAGGTTGTGCAGTAGGCGCGTAGTAAAGCGGACGCGGTGGTGCTGGAGTAATTGGCGTTTCTGCAAACCGTGGATTATAAAACGGCAGTGGAGCAGTCGGTTGGAAAGCAGGTTGCTGAGGAGTGAAAGCTACACTGGTAGGAGTAACCGGTGGAACCGCCATAGAAACGGGCATCTCAGCAGTAGGAGACTCTGAGGAACTCGGCTCAGTCGAGGCAGTGAAATTCTGACTCCCCATAGATGGTGGGAAAGAGTTATTCAGAGGCGGATTATGGGGATTGTGCTGCAGATTATCGCGAGAACGCTTTTCAGACATCAACACCAAGGCAATCATAATCGCAATTAGTGTAAGTACGAATCCAAAAGAACCGAAAACAAACAAAGGCCCAGTGAAAAATCCGTCACTATCGAATATTCCCAAGTTAAAGTGCAAGACGTTGGTGCTTAGAGCCAAGAAGAGCGCAATTCCAATGACCGCTTGGGAACCATTGAATCGACCAGCCAGGAATTCCTCTAACTCTATCTTTTCCGTCTGCTGGGCAGGGATCAAAGCCCAAGCCAGAGCGTACACAAAAAGAGCAAATGGTGCGGCGAAAACACCAGCAACGATGATTACACCACGTACTAACGCTACATCCCAACCGTACTGACGGCTCATAGCCTGGGCAATACCACCCAGCCAGCCATCGTTAGCGCGACGCCAAGGTAAGGAACGAAGTTGCGCATAAAAACGGTTTGGTCGTGGCTGAGAATAAGGAGCCTGCTGATAGTAAGCTCCTGCCGGCGGGACATTTCCAGCAGGGGGAACCTGAGTATTATGCGCGTGTGGTTCAGGCTGAGGCGCCTGAGAGTTAGCATCAGCTGCTGGGTTAGGTACTTCGAAATTGCTCATATAACAATAATCTGCGGTAACGAATAAAAACTCTATCAGTGGATACCCTGAATCTACCCTGATTATTGGGATACTGTTCCATAGAAAGCTGAAATAAGCGGGTTTTCCTGGCAGTATTAGGGTGTGACTTTCAACGGCCAACCTACGAATTATCCGCCCTCGGAAATTGCGCGCCCACCCTTATTGCGCACCCGTCCGGGGGACCCTGACCGCCCTGCACCCTATGTAGCCGGCATTGCGTCAGGTCTTTCGGTGCACCTAAACGTAAATATTAAGTACGTACGCTGGTTCTTTGTATTAACCACTTTCGTGGGCGTAGTAGGTTTAGGCCTCATTCTTTATGCCTGGTTGTGGGCAACCGTAAAAGAAACCTCCGACCTGCGCGAATACGGTGAAGGACGCCTAGCAGCTAAACAGCGGGTAGTAAATACTGGGTGGCAGGTCCCTAGCTCGTTAAATGGCTTCATTATTGCCGGAGGCTTCCTGTTGGTAGCCTTCTTTGGCATGGCGTTCTTGCGAGGATGGTGGACAACTTCAGGATGGGTTGCTGGAACCGTGCTAATCGTCATTGGGGTTTTGATTATTTGGACGCAAACCCAGCGTATTCGTAGCTGGTATCGCCCAGAAGTAATCGTCCCCTTACTGATCGGTAGCGGTTTACAGATTTTGGGTATTTTCCTGCTGGGTAACTCCACTTACTTTGAAGACACTTGGTTTTCCGGGGTGATGATGGTTCTGATTGCGCTGGTAAGTGTAGCGCTTTCCCTGGGGCCCTTCGGAGTGAACTTAGCAAATGATTTACAGTCCGCGAAAGTACAGCAAGCGCGTGAAACTGAACGAGCTGATATTGCCGCGCACTTGCACGATTCCGTTTTGCAAACACTTACTTTGATTAAGGCAAATGCTGATGACGCTACTAAAGTACGTGCTTTAGCGATTGGGCAGGAGCGCGAACTGCGGGCTTGGCTTTACACGGGAGTTAAAGATACCGCGGCGTCTTTTAGCGAGCAGCTGCGCCAGACTATTTCGGAGATTGAAGCTGACTACGGGGCGGAAGTTGAAATCGTGTGCGTGGGCGATGTTTTCCCCGGTCCAAATGAGCTGACGATTATTGCAGCAACCGCTGAAGCAGTGAAAAATGCGGTGCGACACGGAGCCCCGCCGGTGCGGGTTTTTTCAGAAATTCGTGGCAACAGTATCGATATTTACGTGCGTGATCATGGGGCAGGTTTTGTTCTCGAGGACGTTGCCCCGGATCGCCGAGGTGTGAGCGAGTCGATTATTGGGCGGATGCAACGCGCCAACGGCGCGGCTAAGATTCGGAAACTAGAAGTTGGGACGGAAGTGCACCTGCAGATTGCGCCCTCGGAAAAAGGAGAAAAATGATGAGCCAGCCAGATCAGCCACTCACTTTGGTGATTATTGACGATCATCCGATGGTGCGAGCAGGTATTCGTTTTGAGCTTGAGAAGCATCCTGAAGCAGTGCAGGTTATCGGAGAAGCTGTGGACGTGACGTCGGCAATTTCCCTGGTGCAGGAACTACAGCCGCAGGTAGCTTTGCTGGATGTGCATATGCCAGGAGGAAATGGTGGTGGGGGAGCAGAAGTAGCTGCCCGCTGTCGGAATATGCAGACAAAGTTTTTAGCCCTCTCGGTTTCGGACTCTGCTGAAGACGTGGTGGCAGTTATTCGCGCTGGTGCTCGCGGTTATGTTACGAAGACGATTTCAACAGAAGAGCTGGTGCAGTCTATTCTGCGCGTGGGTGCGGGAGATGCAGCTTTCTCACCTAGGTTGGCTGGTTTTGTTTTAGATGCTTTCGGTACGGCGCAGGTGAGTGAGACTGATGAGGAATTGGATTTATTGTCTGCGCGTGAGCAGGAAGTGATGAGATTAATAGCACGCGGCTATACGTATAAGGAAACCGCAGCAGAGTTATTTATCTCTATTAAGACAGTAGAAACCCATGTTTCTGCGGTTTTAAGGAAATTGCAGTTGTCTAACCGGAATGAGCTTACCCACTGGGCGACGGTACGTAATTTAGTTTGATTACAGCTATTTATAGCGACTATAATAAGAGAAAATATTAGAAAATAATTAGTAATTACAGGGGTGACACCATGAACATTAGGGACCTGCGCTATTTCACCGTTTTGGTTGATGAACGTAGCTTCACCAAAGCCGCAGCCCGCTGTGGAGTCTCTCAGCCTACCCTCTCTACCCAGATTCGTAAGCTGGAAGAAAAAATCGGCGCCACCCTGGTAGAACGTGCCTCCCAAGGCATCATCATCACTCCAGTAGGTCAAGAAATCCTGGAATACGCTCGTTCCATTATCGACAAGGCAGAAGCTATCCAGAACTACGCCGATCGTGCAAAAGACCCACACTCAGGCACCTTCACTCTAGGTATGTTCCCAACCCTCGGCCCATACCTGCTGCCACATATCATGCATCGTATCCAGAAAGAACTACCAAACATTACCGTGCGTCTGGTAGAAGAAAAGAGCGAAATCCTTTCTGAGATGCTCAGCCGTGGGGAACTGGACGGTATCGTACTTGGTGAAGAACCACACGATGAACGACTAATTGTGAAACACCTCTTTGACGAAGAATTTGTATTCGCCTCAACTGCAGACCATCCGCTGGCAAACTTGGATCGCCCACTTACCGTGGAAGACCTTAATGGCACTGAACTGCTGCTTCTAACCGAAGGTCACTGTCTACGCCAGCAGTCGCTGGAAATCTGCCATACCGCACAGGCAAAGCAGGTGGATTTCCGCGCATCCTCCTTCCCCGCATTACGCTACATGGTAGCTTCTGGGATCGGCGCATCTCTCTTCCCACGTTTCTCAGTAATTCCGCCAATCATGAATCCAGAGACGCTGAAGATTACCGAGTTTGCACAGCCACGTCCTTCCCGCCACATCTACTTCGCTATGCGCGCATCCTCACCACTGATTACTATTGGCGAAGATTTGCAGCGAATCATCATGGACGTTGCACCAATGGCTAAAAAAGAAGACTGAGTTAATAGTTACTTCCTGAGTTTGGGGTATGTTTTGAGAAAAACATACCCCAAAACTTTTAGTTATGCAGATGTTTGCAGTTAGGGGGTAAGTTTTCCAATGAAACCTACCCCAAGCAAAGATTAGAAACCCCGTTAGCTAAAATAATTAATCTGTCAGACAGATTAGGTAGGCTTAAAAGGTGAATAGTAATCAGCAGTTTAACCCCGCTTTCGCTCTGCCTGGTTTACCACCAGTAGAGGCGCTTTTGACTACCCCTAACCCAGAGGAAACTGACCAGTGGACCCTGGAATACTCAGCCGGGGACGCGTTATTTAACGATGGCTCTGAACTGCTTGAAGGCCTCAACCCGCAACAGCAAGAAGCCGTTACTCACGCAGGCGCACCACTATTAGTAATCGCAGGTGCAGGTTCTGGAAAAACCCGCGTGCTTACACACAGAATCGCATACCTTTTACAAACTGGGCGGGCACGAGCCGGAGAAATCCTGGCAATTACCTTCACCAACAAAGCCGCTGCAGAAATGCGGGAACGCGTAGCTAACCTAGTCGGTCCACAAGCCCGCCGAATGTGGGTCTTTACCTTCCACTCTGCCTGCGTACGCATACTACGCGAACAGTACCAGGCTGCGGGACTGCGCTCCTCATTCACTATCTATGACGCCGCGGACTCGCAGCGGCTCATCACCTTAGTCTCTAAAAACCTCAATTTAGACACTAAACGCTTTACCGCGAAACTCTTGGCAGCGCGTATTTCTGACCTGAAAAATGAACTAATTACCTGGCAGAAGTATCAAGAAACCGCTGCTAACGATCCAGTTTCTAAAGCGGTAGCGCAAGTTTATAAACACTACCAGCGCCAGCTAAATGAAGCTAACGTTCTGGATTTTGACGACTTGATTATGACCGTAGTGCAGCTACTTCAAAAAAATCCTGCGGTAGCAGAACACTATCGTCGACGCTTCCGGCATATTTTGGTAGACGAATATCAGGACACTAACCACGCACAGTACGTCCTCGTGCGCGAACTAATCGGAACCGGTGCCGACGTGCCAGCCGGGGAACTCACAGTAGTGGGTGACTCAGACCAGTCTATCTACGCATTCCGTGGCGCAACTATCCGTAATATTGAGGAATTTGAAAAGGATTTCACTAACGCACACACGGTAGTTCTGGAACAAAACTACCGTTCCACTCAAAATATTCTGAGTGCCGCGAATGCGGTAATTGCGAAGAATACGGGACGTCGTGCGAAAGCTCTGTGGACCTCTAGTGGGGCTGGAGAACTCATTAGCTATGACGCGGCTGATTCAGAATATGATGAGGCTCGGGCAGTAATTCAAGAAATTGATCGCCTTACCCCGTTCGACTTCAAATATGGCGATATTGCGATTTTTTACCGCACTAACTCTCAGTCACGCGCGTTAGAAGAACACCTGATTCGCGCAGGGATTCCATACCGCGTGGTAGGTGGTACGAAGTTCTATGAGCGCAAAGAAATCAAGGACGCGTTAGCCTACCTGCAGGTGATTGCGAATCCAGATGACACAGTAGCTCTGCGGCGGGTTATCAATACGCCGCGGCGCGGAGTGGGGGATAAAGCTGAGGCGGCAATTGCAACGCACGCAGAAATGCAAGGAATTGGTTTTGGCGCGGCAGTACAGCAAGTGTGGATTCAGCAGGGTTGTCCGCGTGGCGAATCAGAGGGCCTGGATATTTCCGAGGGCGACTGGCAAAACGCAGTTTCCGAGGCTCTCACGCAAACTCCGGCAAGCGTCTCTGGAATCACGACGCGCGCGTTGAACGCGGTAGCAAACTTCTGGGGGCTGATTGAAGCTATGCAGATTTTTGCCCGCACTAATACTATTGCGGAAGTTTTAGACCAGGTACTGGATTTAACTGGCTACTTGGACGAGTTGCGTCGTTCAACTGACCCACAGGATATGAACCGGGTTGAAAACCTGGCGGAACTTCATTCTGTGGCAGCTGACTTTGCAACCACGAATCCGCAGGGACAGCTACATGATTTCTTAGAACGCGTGGCCCTGGTGGCAGACGCTGATCAGGTTGCCTCAGAGAGTGAAAACTCTGGGGAAGTAACCCTGATGACTGTGCACACTGCAAAGGGGCTGGAATTCCCTGTAGTATTCGTCACCGGTTTAGAAGATGGGACATTCCCACACCAACGTTCTTTAATGGATCCATCTGAACTGGCTGAAGAACGACGGTTAGCTTACGTGGCTATCACGCGTGCGCGTAAGAAACTCTATCTTTCTCGCGCAGCAGTTCGGTCAGCTTGGGGAACACCTACAGATTTACCGCCTTCTCGGTTCTTAGAAGATATCCCTGCAGAACTTATGGAAGTTCGTCGGGCGCATACGCAGATGGATCGTTATCGCAGCGGCGGGTATAGCTCTGGAAGTGGTTATTCGTCCACTACTGGGCGTAGCTACAGCAGCTATGATGATGATTTTGCGCCAGCATTTGGCAGCGGTACCGGTTACCGTGGCCCGAATGCTGAACACTCTAGTGTTTCATCGAAACCTTCTGGGCCAAGTCTTTCAATCGCGCAGAAACTCAGTAAACGCAGTGCAGAAGCAGGTGCGGACGCTACCGATAGTGCCGGGATTTCCTTAAATATTGGGGATAAAGTCAAACATGGATCCTATGGTGTGGGTACTGTGATTGGTTTAGAAGGCAGTGGTAAGTCAGCCGTTGCTAATGTTGATTTTGGTGACGGTAAGGGCAGGCGCTTGATGCTACGTTATGCGCCACTTGAAAAGCTGTAAGATGATAGTTATTAATAATGGGATTAGTTAAATAAGCCAGCTATACTCGTGAAAATTCTTAAAAGGGGAAGGACATCAGCGTGGATCTCTTTGAATATCAGGCCCGAGACCTCTTCGAAGCCTACGCCGTACCCGTACTGAAAGGCGTGGTAGCCACCACCCCTGCAGAAGCTGAAGCTGCAGTAGTCGAACTGGGTACTCCTGTAGTAGTCGTCAAGGCGCAGGTTAAAGTTGGTGGACGCGGTAAAGCTGGTGGCGTGAAACTCGCTAAAAGCCCAGCAGAAGCTGCTGAAAAAGCCTCAGAAATCCTGGGAATGGACATTAAGGGCCACACCGTTAATAAAGTCATGGTGGCGCAGGGCGCTTCCATCGCCGAAGAATACTATTTCTCTATCCTGCTTGACCGCGCAAACCGCTCTCACTTGGCAATGTGCTCTAAAGAAGGCGGTATGGATATTGAAACCCTAGCTAAAGAACGTCCAGAAGCCCTGGCAAAAGTTCATTTAGATGCCACCGTTGGCATTAATGAAGAAGTTGCTACGCAAATCCTTACCGCTGCCGGTTTCACCGCTGACGAACAACCAGCATTGGTTCCAGTGCTAGTGAAACTCTGGGAAGTTTACGCTAAGGAAGATGCCACCCTGGTAGAGGTCAATCCATTGGTCAAGGTAGCGAGTGGTGAAATTATTGCCTTGGACGGTAAAGTCTCCCTTGATGATAATGCTGCTTTCCGTCACCCACAGCATGCTGAACTAAAGGATATTTCTGCTGAGGATCCGTTGGAATCTAAAGCAAAAGCTGCTGGCTTAAACTACGTTCGCTTAGAAGGTGAAGTTGGCATCATTGGTAACGGCGCTGGCCTGGTTATGTCTACCCTAGACGTTGTTGCTTATGCGGGTGAAAAGTATGGTGTCCACCCAGCAAACTTCCTGGATATTGGCGGTGGCGCTTCCGCAGAAGTTATGGCTAAGGGACTGGAAATTATCCTTGGTGATGAGCAGGTACGTTCTTGCTTGGTGAATGTTTTCGGTGGTATCACTGCGTGTGATCAGGTAGCTGCAGGCGTGATTGGAGCGCTGGAACTGCTGGGAGATAACGCAACTAAGCCAATCGTAGTGCGCTTGGACGGTAACAAAGTGGAGGAAGGCCGCCAGATTCTGATGGAAGCAAACCATCCACTGGTAACGATGGTAGAAACTATGGATGGGGCAGCTGCGAAAGCTGCAGAACTTGCACAGGCCTGAGAGGAAACGACCATGACTATTTTCTTAAACCGTGATTCTAAAGTCATCGTGCAGGGTATGACCGGTGGTGAAGGCACTAAGCACACGACCCGCATGATTGCTGCTGGCACGCAGATTGTGGGTGGCGTGAATCCTCGCAAAGCCGGTCAAGTACAGTCTTTTGATATTACGCCTTACGGACCACAGGCTGATGAAGTTCGTCCAGGTATTCACGAAGTACCTGTATTCGGCACTGTTGCAGAAGCCAAGGAAGCCACGGGAGCTAACGTTTCAGTTATTTTCGTTCCCCCGCGATTCACTAAAGACGCAGTATTAGAGGCAGTGGCAGCGAAACTGGACTTGGTAGTTGTCATTACCGAGGGCGTCCCAGTACAAGATTCCGTAGAATTCCGCCAGGCAGCTGCTGAAGCAGGGGTACGCCTGATTGGACCAAACTGTCCGGGAATTATTTCCCCAGGGCAGTCTAATGTGGGTATTACGCCAGCAGATATTACTGGGCCAGGTCGCATTGGTTTGGTATCCAAGTCAGGTACTTTAACCTATCAGCTGATGTACGAATTGTCTGATTTGGGCTTCACCACTTGCATTGGTATTGGTGGTGACCCTGTTATTGGCACTACTCATATTGATGCTTTAGAAGCCTTTGAAGCTGATCCTGATACTGACGTAATCGTGATGATTGGTGAAATCGGTGGCGACGCAGAAGAACGCGCTGCAGAGTTCATTGCTAAGCATGTGACGAAGCCAGTAGTTGGTTATGTAGCTGGATTTACTGCTCCTGAAGGTAAAACTATGGGGCACGCAGGTGCGATTGTTTCTGGTTCTTCTGGCACTGCTGCAGCTAAGCAGGCGGCACTGGAAGCTGTTGGTGTGAAGGTAGGTAAAACCCCTACTGAAACCGCTAACCTGGTTCGCGAAGTGATTGCCACCCTCAACTGAAACTCTTATAAGAATGCTAAACAGCGATAATACTCCCACGGAAATCATTGCTACCCCTCCGGTTTATGCTTCGCAGGCAGCTCGCGATGTAATCGCGGGGAAAACCACTGCAGAAAGCCAAACCGAACGTCGGGTAGTGACTATTAAACCTTCTAAACATCACGGAAGATTAATTTTCGCGGGAGTATTAGCGCTTGCAATTACTCTTATGCCAGCATTTGCGTTAGTAAGTAGCAGTTTCATTTTTACTGCTTCTAACCGCTGGGTTTTAGATACTAATTGGGATACAGTTAACCAGATTAGCTTGGAAATCTGGGCGTCTACGTTTTTTGGAGCACACACGGTAAGCGGAGTCACTTTCCGAGCCACCCCACTTCTCTTAAGCCTTTTTAACCTAGCGGTACTAACTGCTTTTGTTAAGCTCAGTCGCGTTAAGTCAGTTTGGGAACTGGCTTTAACCCCGTTAGTGTTTGCCCTGTCAGGAACTCTTTTAGCATTAACTGGATTGGACTATGCGAATAAAACCCAGGTTCTTATGGGTATTTGGGGGATTGCCTTACTAGCCTGGCTATTGAACTGGCGTAGCTGGTTAGTGGATTTAACCTCCTATCCGTATCTGCAGTATTTGAGCCGGAGCCTACAAACCCTACGTGTTTGGGGGATTGGCGTTGCTACTGCGGGACTACTCGGGTTAGCGTATGCAAACTATGCAGCTTGGGATCGAGTAAGTGGTATTCATGAACTTTTGAACCCTAGCCAAGCGGATACTGTGTTGATCGTGTTAGCGCAGGTTTTCTTCCTTCCTAACCTAGTGGCTGCGGTGGGTTCTTGGTATAGCGGAGCAGGTACTTTCAGCGCTGCAGATGCTTTAGTTGTGCCAGGTGCGACCGTGGTGAAGCCAGTTCCAGCGATTCCTGAATTTGGGATTATTCCGCAAACATCACTTGGCTTCTGGGTAGTGGTTTTCCCTATTTTAGTGGGGATTTTGGTGGGACTCGTTTGGGTTTGGAAACAGAAAGAAACCACTCTGAAAGAGTTTCTGTATAGCTGGTTAGGAGCAACCGTTCTTTTTGCTGGGGTAGTAGCACTGTGGATGCGGCTATCCGCAGCTATTTACGGGACGGCACGGTTAAGTTACATTGGTCCGAACTGGAAGTTGGCGACTTTATACCTCACGCTTGAGCTTGCTTTCGGAGCTTTATTAGCCGGCCTTGCAGCTCATCCGGCGGTTTGGGCGTTGGCTAATAGCAGAGTCACGCAGACTGAAACCCCGGAAGTAGAATCTGAAGAAATACTGGAAAACGAGGATTCCGATACGGCAGAGAATATTTCTTCCGAGGGCGAATTCCTCACTGTTATAGAAGAGGAAGCAGACTTAGAAGAACTTCCAGATTTAGACTCAGTAGTTGAAGCCGAGCAAGAATCTGCTAATCTAATCGAACTTCCAGTTCCAGCTGAAACTGGTGCAGAAACCGAAAACGAAACTACAGAAGAGACTGAAGACGATGACCCTCAGCCCGCGTAAACGACTGGTCGTACTGGTATCCGGCAGTGGCACAAACCTACAGGCCCTCATGGATGCTTGCGAAAACCCAACCTATGGTTGTGAAGTAGTTGCAGTGGGAGCTGACCGGGCAGGAACCTATGGATGCGAACGCGCAGAAAACGCAGGAATTCCAACTTTTGTGTGTTCTGTAAAAGACTATGCTGAACGTGCTGACTGGGACCGGGCACTCACCGCCCTCGTGAAAGAATATCAGCCAGACCTGATTGTCTCAGCCGGATTCCTGAAGCTCTTGGGGCAGGAATTCTTAAGCGAATTCGACGGGCGCGTGGTAAATACCCACAACTCGTTACTGCCCGCTTTTGCCGGTATCAACGGACCGAAAGACGCTTTAGAATACGGCGTAAAATACGCGGGCGCCACCCTATTTTTTGTTGACCCAGGCATCGACACGGGGCGTATTATTGCTCAAACCATTGTGCCCGTCTACGGTGATGACACAGAAGGCGCCTTGCTGGAGCGTATCCAAGTGGCAGAACGCGCGCAACTAGTGGAATACGTGGGCAAACTCATGGTCAATGGGTGGACAACCATTGGTCGCTGGGTAGAAATTAACTAAACTAGAAGCGTCACGACTGGCGAAGGTGGAACTAACCACCGGGAAGTGACGCAAATACTCCGGCCAGCGTCGCCCGCCTGGGCGCTGCGGAAAGATTAAAACCACCGAAGATTGCATCCTGCAACTTCACTGGGAAATCAGGAAAGCTACAAGCTGGAGTATTCATGAGCACCACTGAAAATCTACGCCCAATCCGTCGCGCACTGGTATCCGTCTACGATAAAACCGGTCTGACTGAACTGGCAGCAGCCCTACATGCAGCGGGCGTAGAAATCCTCTCAACCGGTTCCACTGCTGGAAAGATTGCTGAAGCAGGTATTCCCGTAACCCCAGTAGAAGACGTAACTGGTTTCCCAGAATGTCTAGACGGTCGCGTAAAAACCCTGCACCCACGTATCCACGCCGGGATTCTGGCAGACCGTACTAAAGAAACTCACGTAGCTGAACTCGCTGAGCTTGGCGTAGACGCTATTGACCTAGTAGTAGTAAACCTCTACCCATTCACCGCTACCGTGGCTTCCGGAGCCGACTTCGCCGGCTGTATCGAACAAATCGACATTGGCGGCCCAACCATGGTACGCGCAGCTGCTAAGAACCACGCATCCGTAGCAATCGTAACCAACCCAGCAGCCTACCCAGATGTAGCAGCAGCAGTAGCAGCCGGTGGTTTCACCGACACCCAGCGTAAAGAACTAGCCGCAAAGGCTTTCGCACACACCGCCGCTTACGACGCTGCGGTAGCCGGCTGGTTTGCCACCCAGGTAGCTGAAACCCCAGAAGTTGTAGGCGCACAGTGGGAACTGCTGGAAGTTCTGCGCTATGGCGAAAACCCACACCAGGCAGGTGCAGTTTACAAGACTAACGCTTTAGGCTTCGGTAAGGAACTTTCCGAAACTGGTGGCATTGCAAATGCCGTACAGCTTTCCGGTAAAGCCATGAGCTACAACAACTACACTGACGGTGACGCAGCTTTGCGTGCCGCCTACGACCACGCTCAACCATGCGTAGCAATCATTAAGCACGCTAACCCATGTGGTGTGGCAATCGGCGCAGATGTAGCTGAAGCACACCGCAAAGCACACGCCTGTGACCCGGTTTCCGCTTTCGGTGGTGTGATTGCAGTTAACCGTCCAGTTTCAGTCGAACTAGCAAACCAGATTGCTCCAATCTTCACTGAAGTTGTGCTGGCTCCAGGCTATGAAGAAGGCGCAGCAGAAATCCTGGCTACCAAGAAGAACCTACGTGTTCTAAAGGTAGTTCCACCAGTACGTGAAACTGTTGAATTCAAGCAGATTTCCGGTGGTTTAGTGGTGCAGGACCGTGACGCACTCAACGATCGTGGCGACGACCCACAGAACTGGACTTTAGTATCAGGTGAAGCAGCGGACACTGAAACTTTGCGTGACTTGGAATTCGCATGGAAGGCTGTGCGCGCAGTTCGTTCTAACGCGATTTTGTTGGTCAACGACGGTGCTTCTGTAGGCGTTGGCATGGGCCAGGTAAACCGTGTTGATTCTTGTACCCTGGCAGTAACTCGCGCAAACACTTTGGGGTCTCGCTCTACCGGTGATGCGGCGAAAGTTGAAGCTGGTGTGGGTGGTGCTTCCGTAGCTGACTTGGTGGATGCTTTACCTCCACAGCGTGCGCAGGGCGCAGTTGCTGCCTCTGATGCGTTCTTCCCATTCGCTGATGGCCTGCAGATTCTGATTGATGCCGGCGTACGCGCGGTTGTACAGCCAGGTGGATCTATCCGCGATGAAGAAGTAATTGCGGCTGCTCAGGCAGCGGGTATCACCATGTACTTCACTGGTAACCGCCACTTCAGCCACTGATGAGGTAACTTCAGAGCTCTTATGAAGCGGGCACGCGAGTTTTCGCGTGCCCGCTTTGCGTGCGAGTCTCGGTTCCCGCGTTTTTGTTGCGTGCGAATCGATTTTCCGACGCAGGAGTTGCGTGGGAACTCGCGTTCGCGCGTTAACGGAAGCGGAAACAGGTAAGTAACCCAGTCAGGCGAACTAGTTCAGATAGGAAAAAGTCTCCTGAACCACTAAAATAAAAACCGTGAAAAGTAACCGTCGAGCCATCGCCATTTCCATCATCACCCTCAGTGCCGTGGTGATTGGAATTACTGTCGTTGCCTTACTCGGACACATTAAACTCGCCCTCTGGGGGCTGGTAATTTTAGCTGGACTGGTACTCTTCACCCGTTTACTAGCACCAGAAGAAGTCTGGTTCAAAGCTAAAACGAAAAAACTTGACGCAGCATTCCTAATGGGAATCATCATCTTACTGCTCCTGACCATCCCGTACGCGAAACTACCCTCACCAATCTAGGAAACGTAGTGTTCAAATACATTGGTTCAAAAAGAGTTTTTATCCCCACCCTGGGTACCCTGGCACAGCAGTCCGAAGCTAAAAGCGCCGTCGATCTTTTCACCGGCACTACCCGCGTCGCCCAAGAATTCAAGCGACAAGGCCTGGTAACAACCGCCTGCGATATCGCTACCTACTCACACGTGCTGGCGCAAACCTACGTGGCAACAGATAGTGCAGAAATAAACGAGGACGAACTGCGCACCGCCCTCCAGAAATTAAACGAGCTGCCCGGCGACCCCGGCTACTTTACAGAAACATTCTGCCAACGATCCCGCTTCTTCCAACCCAAAAACGGGGCGCGTATCGACGCTATCCGCAACCAGATTGAAACCGAATATAAAGAAAGCCAACTGTACCCGCTGCTGCTAACCAGTTTAATGGAAGCCGCAGACCGCGTGGATTCCACTATCGGCGTGCAAATGGCCTACCTTAAACAATGGGCACCACGCTCATACAATGACTTGGAAATGCGCATGCCAGTGCTTACCCCCGGAAAAGGGCAAGCAGTGCTGGGAGACGCCATGCAAGTAATCGACGAACTACCACCCACAGAACTGCTCTACCTGGACCCACCTTACAACCAGCATCGCTACTACACGAACTACCACATTTGGGAAACCCTGGTGCGTTGGGATGAACCCGAAGTCTACGGGGTAGCGTGTAAACGAGTGGACGCTAAGGAAGCAGAAACAAAGTCAGTATTCAACTACAAACGCACCATGAAAGACGCGTTTTTTGACCTATTGACTCGCGCAAAAGCTGGGCTGGTAGTGATTTCGTACAACAATGAGTCATGGATTTCAGCGGCGCAGATGCGTGACCACCTGCTGGAAATTGGCTGTGAAAGTGTAGTTAGCCTGGGGTTTGAACATACGCGTTATGTGGGGGCAAAAACCGGGATTCACTCTCCAACAGGGCAAAAAGTTGGCAGCGTGAGCCACACCAAGAATATGGAATGGGTGTTCGTTGCCGGATCGCGGGCGCAAGTGAGTGCTACGGTAAGAGGTTTTGAAGAAAACGTCCTGAGAGAATTCTCAGGCTAAGCGTACATCTGTTAAAACGCGGGTTTTCACGGAAAACGAAACGGATAATAGAAGTATAGAAAAAGAGGTCTTTCGACAATGGAGATGACTATGACCACTACGCAGAAACGACTGGGTATCCTCACTTCCGGCGGTGACGCACAGGGCATGAACGCTGCTGTCCGTTCCGTAATCCGCACGGCACTGAAACTAGGAGCCACCCCCTTCGCGGTGATGGAAGGCTGGCAGGGTGCCGTTGACGGTGGCGACCGCATTAAGCAGATGGGCTGGTCAGACGTTTCTTCCATCCTCAACGAGGGGGGCACAGTCATCGGCACCGCGCGTTGCCCCGACTTCCGTGAAAAAGATGGGCGCCGCCGCGCGTGTAAAAACCTCTTAGACCACGGTATTGACCGCCTCATTGTAATCGGCGGTGACGGATCGCTTACCGGTACGAACGAGTTTAAAAATGAATGGCCAGAACTCGTTGCAGAGCTTTTAGAAGCCGGAGAAATCACTAAAGAAGTAGCACAAGCCCACCCATCGCTGGTAATCGTTGGCTTAGTTGGTTCAATCGATAATGACCTAGTGGGTACCGACATGACTATCGGCGCAGACTCTGCTCTGCACCGTATTGTTGACGCAATCGACAATGTTTCCTCTACCGCGGCATCACACCAGCGCACTTTCGTGATTGAAGTGATGGGCCGACACTGTGGTTACCTACCGTTGATGGCAGCGGTTGCTGGCGGCGCTGACTACGTGTTTACCCCAGAAAACCCACCTCGTTTAGGGTGGGAAAATGACATGGCTGAAAAACTCACCCTGGGTCGTGAGGCTGGGCGTCGAGAATCTATCGTGATCGTCGCAGAAGGCGCCCTCGACGCTGAAGGCAACCACATTACCAGCCAAGATGTTGCTAACGTGATTGAAGAAAAACTGGGGGTCACCCCACGTATCACTATCCTTGGACACGTGCAGCGTGGTGGTACTCCATCTGCTTACGACCGTTGGATGCCAACCCTGCTGGGCTATGCGGCTGCGCATGAAATCCTCAACGCTGACCCAGCGAAACCAGCTAACATCCTGGGAGTGCGCCACAACCGCGTCACTCGTATTCCGCTGATTGAAGCAGTGGCTGCAACCCGTAACGTGGGTAAGCTGATTGAGGCGAAAGATTTTGACGCGGCTACGGCAGCGCGTGGCAACAGTTTCGAAAAGATGATGCGGATTAATTCCATTCTTTCGGAACCTCCCCAGACCGATATTATTCCCGAGGGCGCTAAACGAATCGCTATTGTGCACGCCGGTGGCCTGGCTCCCGGTATGAACACGGCTGCTCGCGCAGCAGTACGTATTGGTTTGGACGCGGGTGTGGAAATGTTGGGCGTACAGGGATCTTTCCGTGGCTTAGCCGAAGGAGCTGTAGAACCACTCACTTGGTCTGATGTGGAAGGCTGGGCTTTCAAAGGCGGCGCCGAACTGGGAACTCGCCGTGCCGTGCCACGTGTTGAAGAGTTCTACGCTATGGGGCGGGCCCTGGAAAATAACCGCATTGACGCGCTGCTAGTAATTGGCGGTCTTAACGCCTACGAAGCAGTCTACTCAATGGTGAAAGAACGTGACCGTTACCCAGCTTTTAATATTCCAATCATGCTGGTTCCAGCTACCATTGACAACAACCTGCCGGGTTCAGAACTTTCTATCGGCGCTGACACGGCTTTGAATAACGCGGTATGGGCACTGGACCGCATTAAAGAAAGTGCTGCTGCTTCACACCGTTGTTTCGTTGCTGACGCAATGGGACGTCGCTGTGGTTACCTGGCTCTTATGGCAGGTATTGCAGGCGGTGCGGAAAAGATTTACCTAAATGAACTTCCAGTGGGCCTGGCTGAAATCAGTAAGGACGCTGCGAATTTGAAGGAAGCTTTCAAAGCGGGACGTAAACTCTTCCTAGTTGTCCGTAACGAAGAAGCTCACGACACTTACAACCGTGAGTTCCTGGCACGGGTATTCGAATCAGAAGGCCACGGCCTCTATGATGTTCGTCATTCCGCCCTCGGTCACTTGCAGCAGGGTGGTGCACCATCGCCATTTGACCGCCTGCTCGCCACCCGCCTGGTATATGAAGCGCTGCTGGAACTCACCGCGATTTTGGAACGCGGCGGTAAAGATGCCCGCTACATCGGTATGAGTAACGCGTCAGTTCACTCAAACCCGGTAGAACACATGATGGAAGAACTTGATATTGCAAACCGCCGCCCATTCGAACAGTGGTGGCTAGCATTAGCGCCAATCATCTCTGCCGTGTCCATGGAACACGAAGATACTGTGCCAGCGGTAATTCCGATTTCCGACCCAGAATCCGTAACTAAGTTCTAAAACCCGGTTACGCAAGCGTAAGATAGTCCTGGTAAAAATCCCGAAACATCTGCGTCCATATGCACGCAGAGAAGAGGAATGAAAATGGTAAACCCAGTAAACCCAACGACCACCGCAGCGTGGAAGAGCCTAACTGAAACCGCAGCAACTTTTACTCCAAACATGCGCCAGTGGTTCGCTGACAACCCAAACCGTGCGAAAGAATACACTCGCACTATGGCAGATTTGCACGTGGACCTGTCTAAGAACCTGCTCACTGACGAAATCCTAGCTGACTTGTGTACTTTGGCAGATGAAGTGAACCTGCGTGAACGTATTAATGCAATGTTCTCAGGCGTACACATCAACAACACTGAAGACCGCGCGGTACTGCACACCGCACTTCGCAAGCCAGCTGGCACCGAACTGGTAGTAGACGGTGTGGAAGTTGTTGCCGACGTACACGCAGAACTTGAAAAAGTTTACGCTTTCGCTGAAAAAGTACGCTCTGGCGAATGGAAGGGTGTTACTGGCAAGCGCATTGAAACCGTTGTAAACATTGGTATTGGTGGATCTGACCTGGGTCCTGTTATGGTTTACGAAGCTCTTAAGCCATACGCGCAAGCAGGTTTAAGTGCCCGCTACATTTCTAACATTGACCCTACCGACGCGGGTGAAAAAACCAAGGACCTGGATCCAGAAACCACTCTGGTGATTGTCGCTTCCAAGACTTTCACCACTTTGGAAACCCTCACCAACGCTCGCGTGGTTCGTGAATGGCTGCTTTCTTCCCTGCGCGCTCGCGGAGTTTTCGAGGGCGACATTGATGAAGCTGCTGCAGTGCGCTCTCACTTCGTAGCTGTATCCACTGCCCTCGATAAGGTAGCTGCCTTTGGTATCGACCCAGTGAACGCTTTCGGCTTCTGGAATTGGGTAGGCGGACGCTACTCTGTGGACTCGGCTGTGGGTACTTCCCTGGCAGTAGTTTTGGGTCCTGACGTATTTAAGGAATTCTTGGCGGGCTTCCACGCAGTAGATGAGCATTTCCGCACCACCGAGTGGAGCCAGAACGTTCCAGCTCTCATGGGCTTGCTCAACGTTTGGTACGTAAACTTCCTGGATGCGCACACTCACGCAGTGTTGCCATACGCGCAGTTCCTGTCTCGTTTCCCAGCCTACTTGCAGCAGCTAACCATGGAATCTAATGGTAAGTCCGTAACTTGGGCTGGTGAGGCAGTAAACTACCAGACTGGTGAAATTTTCTGGGGTGAACCAGGCACTAACGGTCAGCACGCTTTCTACCAGCTGATCCACCAGGGAACCCGGATTGTTCCAGCTGACTTCATTGCTTTCGCAAACCCAACCTGGGCATTTGTAGACGGCGAAAATGATATGCACGAACTGTTCCTGGGTAACTTCTTTGCGCAGACTAAGGCTTTGGCATTTGGTAAGACTGCTGAGGAGGTTCGCGCTGAAGGAACCCCTGAAGAAATCGTGCCAGCACGTGTCTTCGCAGGTAATAAGCCATCTACTTCCATTATGGCTGCTTCTTTGACTCCAGCTGTTTTGGGTCAGTTGATTGCACTGTACGAACACATTACTTTCGTACAGGGCATTGTCTGGGGTGTTAACTCCTTTGACCAGTGGGGTGTAGAACTGGGTAAGCAGCTGGCAAACCAGCTGACCCCAGCTGTGGCTGGTGACCGTGAGGTTCTGGCACAGCAGGATCCTTCAACTCAGGGTCTGATTGAGTTCTACTTGGCTAACCGCGTTAAGTAGTAGTTGTATTAAGAAGTGCCCGCGTTGAGTCTTCAGCGCGGGCACTGTTTGTTTAAGCTAGTTTGCGGGTAGTGTGTGCAGGAGTGGTGCCTGTGGGTGGGCTTAGTTCACTATTCCTGTATTACCTGTTCTTAATGGGTGGAGTTACGTAAGTAAGAGTTACTTGAAAAATGGATTTTTGTTTGGATGGATAGTTTTGCTTTACGTTTTGGGGTGGGGGAAACCTTTTGCTGGTTAAGGAAATTAGTCCCCACGAAACCAAAATAAAACCGGTAATCTTAGAAGAGTGAGTTACTTGCCCAAAGCGGGGAAGTAACGCAGAAAACTTAAGGAAAATCCTTAAAAATCCGCCTAAAAGGAGAAAACCATGGCAGAACCTCGTATCGTTACCGTCACCGGCGCAGCTGGCAACATCGGCTACGCTCTGCTCTTCCGCATTGCATCCGGCCAGGTATTCGGCCCAGACGTACCAGTTAAGCTGAACCTGCTGGAAATCACCCCAGCTCTGAAGGCTGCTGAAGGCACCGCAATGGAACTGGACGACTGTGCATTCCCACTGCTAAAGGGCATTGACATTTACGACGATGCAAACGCAGCATTCGCAGGCACCAACGCAGCATTCCTGGTTGGCGCTCGCCCACGTACCGCAGGCATGGAACGTGCAGACCTGCTGTCCGCAAACGGCGGTATCTTCGGCCCACAGGGTAAGGCAATCAACGACAACGCTGCAGACGACATTCGCGTACTGGTTGTTGGTAACCCAGCAAACACCAATGCTCTGATTGCAGCTGCTGCAGCACCAGACGTACCAGCATCCCGCTTCACCGCAATGATGCGTCTGGACCACAACCGTGCAATCTCTCAGCTGGGCCACAAGGTTGGCGCATCTGCAGCTGACATTGAAAACATTGTTGTTTGGGGTAACCACTCTGCAGACCAGTATCCAGACGTATCCTACGCAACTGTTGCTGGCAAGCCAGCTAAGGATCTGGTAGACGCTGAATGGCTGTCCTCTTACTTTGTTCCAACCGTTGCTAAGCGTGGCGCTGCAATCATTGAAGCTCGTGGTGCTTCTTCTGCAGCTTCCGCAGCTGGTGCAGCTATTGACCACATGCGTGACTGGGTACAGGGTACTCCAGAAGGTCAGTGGGTTACCGCTGGTGTGGCTTCCGATGGTTCTTACGGTGTTCCAGAAGGCCTGGTTTACGGCTTCCCATGTACTTCTAATGGTGGTGAATGGGAGATTGTTAAGGGTCTGGAAATCTCTGAAGCAACCCGCGCAGGCATTGATCACAACATTGCTGCTTTGGAAGAAGAACGCGCTGCTGTGCGTGAACTGGGTTTCGTAAAGTGATTTAGTTTCACTCTTTTAAGACCGGCTGGTTCCTTTTGGGAGCTGGCCGGTTTTATTTTTCCGGTTTCGTTGCCGTTTTATTTTCCGAGGGTGGCGTCTGGCAGTATAGGCAGGTTATTTGAAGGTTATATCGGCAACCGGTTTCCGCAGAATGTCTAAGAAATCAGACGTCTGAGGACTTTATGAAACTGTAATGTTGTGAAGTGGTCTAAACCACTTAAACCCTCGACATGCTTCTTATAAAAGTTGCAGAATAGAGTTTGTGAGACCGATGATGGTCTTAACAGTCAGGAACAATGTTGTTTCAGAAGGAGGACGCTCATGCGTCGTATCAAGTTATTTGCAGGCATTGCAGCTGCAGCACTTGCACTTGCTGCTTGTGGCGGAAACGCTGGAACCGACTCCGGTGATGCTTCCAATGAAGGTAAGGCTTGGGAAGGTGATGATTCTGAAGTTGTAATTACCACTTGGTGGGAAGCAGGCTCTGAAAAGGTTGGCTTCGAAGCTCTCGGTGATGTTTTCAAGCAGAAATACCCAGATATTACATTCACCAAAGCAGCGATCGCTGGTGGCGGTGGCTCCCAGGCAAAGCAGAAACTGGCAGCAGATCTTGCAGCGGGTTCACCACCAGACACCTTCCAGGCACACGCTGGCGCAGAACTCACCGACTACATTGATGCAGATCAGATTCTCGACGTATCCGGATTATACGACGAACTGAAGCTCAAGGAAGCATTCCCGGCAACCCTGATCGACCGCCTCACCTCTGACGGCAAGATTTACTCCGTTCCATCCAACATTCACCGTGCAAACGTTGTTTGGGCAAACCCAGCAGTTCTGAAGGAAGCTGGCATTGACCCAATGAAGCAGCCACAGAACCTCGATGAGTGGATTGCTGACATGGAAAAGATCCAGGCAAAGGGCAAGACCCCTCTGACCGTAGGTATTGCTTGGACCCGCCTGCACCTGTTCGAAACCGTGCTGCTGGCTGACCTCGGTGCAGACGGCTACAACGGCCTCTTCGACGGCACCACCAAGTGGGATTCCGAAGGCGTAACCAAGGCAATCAAGCACTTCGAAAAGCTCCTGTCCTTCACTGACAAGGCTCTCTACACCGAAGACTGGGAACCAGCAATGCAGCCAGTTGTAGACGGCAAGGCAGCTTACAACGTAATGGGTGACTGGGCAGTTGGCGCATTCAACGCTCAGAACAAGAAGGACGGCGAAGACTACATTTACTTCCCAGTCCCAGGTACCCAGGGCACCTTCGACTTCCTGGCTGACTCCTTCACCTTGCCAAAGGGTGCAGCACACCCAGGTGGTACCCGCGCGTGGCTGGACGTAATCTCCTCCAAGGAAGGTCAGATTGCATTCAACCTGGCAAAGGGCTCTATCCCAGCACGTTCTGACCTGACCGACGAAGAACGCGGTCAGTTCCCTCAGTACCAGCAGAGCGCAATGGAATCCTTCGGTAAGGACACCATTGTTTCCTCTATCGCACACGGTGCAGCACTTCCAGTGAAGTCCTCTAACGCTATCTCTGACGCGGTAGCTAAGTTCGTTGAAGGCGGTTCTAACGCAGAACAGTTCCAGATGGAACTGGTAGACGCCACCAAGTGAACTAAAAAATAAATCAAATTGAGTGGCTGAGGCACCCCCTGTGCCTCAGCCACTCACCCCCGCAAGGAGACTTCAATGGCCAAACAACAAACGGTAGCAGTCCGTAAAATGACTGCTTCCCAGTGGATTCACAGATACGGACCCCCAATCGCGTTAATCGCACCCTCAGTATTCTTAGTAGCCGTCTTCGTCTACGGTTTGATTGGGCACAACTTCTATATGTCACTGCTTGATGCCCACACCGTAGCCCAGTCAACTGGCGTGAAACCAACCAGCTTTGTTGGTTTCGAAAACTATCGAGCACTATTTTCAGACCCAGATTTCATTCACTCCCTCAAGAACCTGCTACTCCTCACCGTTACCTTCCTGGTAGGTACTCTGGTAATCGGCTTCCTGTGGGCATGGATTCTTGAAAAACCAATCAAGGGTGAAGGTGTATTCCGCTCTGTATTCCTCTTCCCAATGGCAGTTTCCTTTGTAGCATCCGGGGTTGTTTGGAAATGGCTCCTCAACTCTGCAGTAGATGAAAACGCTTCCGGGTTAAACCGACTATTCCAAATGGTTGGTCTAGGCTTTCTCCAAAACAGTTGGGCAAGCAACATCAACACCGGTATTCTGGCAATCGCTATCCCAGCTATCTGGCAGCTCGCCGGTTACGTCATGGCCCTATTCCTAGCAGGTTTCCGCGGAGTTCCATCCGAACTTCGTGAAGCAGCCCGCGTAGATGGTGCAAACGAATGGCAGATTTACCGACACGTTATCTTCCCGCAGCTAGCGCCAGTAGCACTCTCTGCAGTCATCATCATTGGACATATGTCGCTAAAGTCCTTCGACTTGATTCTATCGATCACTGACCAACGCACTTATTCAACTAAGGTGCCAGCAATCGACATGTTTAACTTCATGACTGATGGTGATTACTCAATGTCCGCAGCAGTTGGTGCAGTTCTGTTGATTATCGTTGCAATCCTGGTTATCCCATACCTGATTCACGACGCAAAGGCGGCTAACCGATGAGCACTGCAACTATGAAAAACGATCCAGCCCTGCGTGGTTCCATCACCGGTACCGCCCTGCGCTATGCCATTCTTATCTTCTCTCTGGCAGTAGTGCTTACTCCGGTTTACGTCCTCATCATCACCTCTTTCAAAGGCTCTGGCGACGCAGACCCATCCCGCACCTGGTTCCTACCAGAAGTCTGGCAAACCGCTAACTGGGTAAAGGCCTGGACTGAACTGTCCCCAGCTTTGGTGCGTACCCTGCTATTGGTAATCCCCTCCTCGATTATTTCCGCAATGCTGGGTTCTGCTAATGGCTTCGTGCTTTCACGCTGGCGTTTCCCCGGAGCAAACGTCGTATTTACCCTCATCCTCTTTGGTATGTTCATTCCATACCAGGCAGTTATGATTCCACTGCTAAAGCTGTTCCTCACCATTCAGATACCACAGGGCATTCCAGCGTTGATTCTGGCTCACGTTGTTTACGGTATTCCAATTACTACGCTGATTTTCCGTAACTACTATGAATCAGTACCAGCGGAACTCATTGAAGCAGCTCGTGTGGACGGCGCTGGTATGCTCCGCACTTACTTTCAAGTGGTGCTGCCAATCTCCATCCCATCCTTCGTGGTGGTCCTCATTTGGCAGTTCACTTCCGCTTGGAACGACTTCCTCTTTGCACTATTCTTTGGTGGTGGTACGCAGCGCGGTCCAGTTACCTTGGCTTTGAACAACCTGGCTCATGGTTCCATCCTCACTGACTATGGTGCGTCCATGTCCGGCGCGTTGATTGCTTCTCTGCCAACTCTGATTGTTTACATTGCTTTGGGCAAGTACTTTGTGGGTGGCCTGATGAGCGGTTCCGTGAAGGGCTGAGTTCCTAGTCGTATAAACATTTACCCCCATGAGAAAGGTTTTTCTCATGGGGGTAAATGTCTTTTAAAGACGTTTATCGATATGAAAAATCGGGGTTTTCGTATTCTTTAACGTCAGCTGAATACCACCGTGCGGTGACCATTCAACAGCACACGATGCTGGGTATGCCACTTTACTGCTTGGGCTAGTACGCGACGCTCCACATCCTGACCCTGTGCTACTAAATCCTTAGTAGATTCGCGGTGAGTTACGCGGGTAACGTCTTGCTCAATAATCGGGCCCTCATCCAAATCAGCAGTCACATAGTGTGCGGTAGCACCAATCAGCTTTACCCCACGAGTATGCGCCTGTGCGTAAGGACGTGCGCCCTTGAAAGATGGCAGGAAAGAGTGGTGGATATTGATAACATTACCCACCAGAGTCTCACACAGTTTATCGGACAAAATCTGCATGTAACGCGCTAAAATCACCAGCTCAACTTTTTCAGATTCAACCAGTGCCAGTAGCTGCGCTTCCGCCTCTGCCTTAGTTTCAGGAGTAACTGGAATACAAAGGAACGGCTTGCCGTAGAATTGCGCAACCGGCGCTAAATCGGGGTGGTTACCAACCACAGCTACAACTTCGATTCCCAGTTCCTGGTAGCGCTGGCGGTATAGTAAGTCGGTCAGGCAGTGACCTTCTTTAGAGACCATAATGATGGTCCGCAGTGGGCGTCCCATTTCATCAAGCTGGAAGGTTGCGTCAAAATCAGCGGCAAAAGCGGCGATACCGTCTTCAATTTGCTTACGTGCAGGAGTTTCCAGTTCCACACGCATGAAGAATAGTCCGGTTTCAGGGTCGCCGAACTGTTGGGATTGAATAATGTTGCCAGAGTTTTCACTGATTACCCGGGTGACTGCGTATACGATGCCCGGTTGGTCTGGGCAAGACAGAGTCAGAATCAGTTTTTCAAGATTTCCTAAGTTCGTCATGCCTTCACTATAGACGTATGCGGGTATTTTTCTAAGGGGGAAACGTGTGACTTCCGCCCTCGGAAAGAAAATTTTCCCGAGGGCGTTCCCCACAACTAAACGCAAACGCGGATGCCTATAATCTGAAACGTAAGGACAGGTTGGGGAAGCGTGGGGTAAGGTGGAAGTGTCGTAACTGGCGCAGGTGGAATACCACCGGGGAGCGATAACCTGGCCTCGCTGGCCGCCCGCCTGGGTCTGCGAGCAAAGCTGTTAGGAAACTGCAGAACCTAACAGCGAAAAACCGGCTTCTGAGAGGTATAACGTGACCAAATCTGTTAACTCTATGTCCCTTGCTGAACTCGATCCAGAAATCGCAGCCGTACTCGACGCTGAACTGCAGCGCCAGCGCGACTTCTTGGAAATGATTGCTTCCGAAAACTTCGTACCACCAGCAGTGCTGGAAGTACAAGGATCCGTACTGACCAACAAGTACGCGGAAGGCTACCCAGGTAAGCGCTACTACGGTGGTTGTGAAGCCGTGGACGTAGCAGAAAGCCTGGCGATTGAACGCGCTAAGGAAGTTTTCGGCGCCGCCTACGTAAACGTACAGCCACACGCTGGTTCTCAAGCAAACGCTGCTGTGTTGGACGCCTTGGCAACTCCGGGTGACACTATTTTGGGTTTATCCCTGGCACACGGTGGGCACTTGACTCACGGTATGCACCTGAACTTCTCTGGTCGTCTCTACAACGCGGCATTCTATGAAGTAAACCCAGAAACCATGCTGATTGACATGGATGAGGTTCGCCGCATTGCTTTGGAAGTTAAACCAAAGGTAATCATTGCTGGTTGGTCTGCTTACCCTCGCGTGCTTGATTTTGCTAAGTTCCGAGAAATCGCGGACGAAGTCGGTGCTTACCTGTGGGTAGACATGGCACACTTTGCTGGTTTAGTGGCTGCCGGTATCCACCCTAACCCAGTACCATTCGCTGACGTTGTTTCCACCACCGTGCATAAGACCATTGGTGGTCCACGTTCCGGTATGATTTTGTCCCGCGATGAAGAACTTGGCAAGAAGCTGAATTCTCGCGTATTCCCTGGCAACCAGGGTGGCCCGCTGATGCACGTAATCGCTGCAAAGGCAGTTGCCATGAAGGTCGCTATGACTGATGAGTTCAAGGACCGTCAGGCGCGTACCGTGGAAGGCGCAAAGATTATTGCTGAGCGTCTGAACCAAGCTGACGTTAAGGAAGCTGGCATTTCTTTGGTAACCGGCGGCACTGACGTACACCTGGTATTGGTTGATTTGCGTGATTCTGCGTTGGATGGTCAGCAGGGTGAAGACTTGCTGCACTCTATTAACATCACCATTAACCGTAATGCGGTTCCATTTGACCCTCGTCCACCTCGCGTTACTTCCGGTCTGCGTATCGGCACCCCAGCTTTGGCTACCCGCGGTTTCGGTGCTGCAGAGTTCACTGAAGTGGCTGACATTATCGCTACTGTTTTGGTGCAGGGCGCTAAGGGGGAAGTTGATACTGAGGGTCTGCGTTCCCGTGTTAAGGCACTGACTGAACGCTTCCCACTCTACCCAGAAATCGACCTCATCGGAGCTGACGCCTGATGCGCGCCCCTTGGAATGGCCCAGCTAAGGTTCTGGACGGTAAGGCTTGTGCCGCGCAGATTAAATCTGAGTTGGCTGAACGCGTAGCTGCCTTGCGTGCACGCGGTATCGTTCCTGGCTTGGGTACGATTTTAGTTGGCGACGACCCTGGTTCGGCAACTTACGTGGCAGGCAAGCATAAGGACTGTGCCGAGGTCGGCATTGAATCTATTCGCGTAGACCTGCCAGGTACTGCTACGGAAGCGGAAATCTTAGCGGCTATAAAGCAACTTAATGAGGATTCTGCTTGTACTGGTTATATTGTGCAGCTTCCGCTGCCAAAGGGCGTGGATACGAATAGGATTTTAGAAGCAATTGATCCAGCTAAGGATGCTGACGGCTTACACCCTACTAACTTAGGTCGTTTAGTTTTGCGTGTTAGCGAAGCAATTGATTCTCCATTGCCTTGTACTCCGCGTGCGGTGATTGAGCTAATTGAACGGAATGGCATTTCCTTAGATGGTAAGGATGTGTGCGTGGTTGGTCGTGGCACCACCGTAGGTCGTTCGATTGGTTTGCTACTAACTCGTCGTCAGGTGAATGCGACAGTGACGCTCACTCACACGGGTACCGTAGATTTAGCTTCTAAGGTACGTGCTGCTGACGTGGTTGTGGCTGCTGCCGGGGTAGCGGGCATTATTTCTGCGGATATGCTGAAGCCTGGAGCAATTGTTTTGGATGTGGGTGTTTCCCGCATTGAACAGGACGGTCGTTTCATTCTGGCTGGCGACGTGGCAGATGGTTGTGACGAAGTTGCTTCCTGGGTTTCCCCAAACCCTGGTGGGGTTGGTCCAATGACTCGTGCGCTGCTCCTTGCTAACGTAGTGGAATCTGCAGAACGCATGTAGTTCTAATATCCTTTAGTTTCTGAGAAGCTAGTTTAGATAAACGTTTGCCCCTATGGGAAAGTCTTTTCTCATAGGGGCAAACGTCTTGTGTAAGATTTACGCGTAGTGAACTCGCAAAGGCGCATGATCAGAGAAACGCTTCTCATACGCATCCGCACGATCAACCACACAAGAAGTCGCAGTTGCAGCTAGCTCAGCAGTAGCCAACTGGTAGTCAATCCGCCAGCCAGCATCATTATCAAAAGACTTACCACGCCAAGACCACCAAGTGTAAGGACCCTGCTGCTCAGCCCCATGCAGTTGGCGGGAAATATCCGTCCAACCAGAACTCATCCAGCCGTCCACATAAGCGATTTCTTCATCCATCACGCCCGCAGACTTATTATGGTTACCCTTCCAGTTCTTAATGTCCTTTTCAGAACGAACAATATTCAAGTCACCCACCACAACCGCATGCTTACCAGAAGCAACAATCTCAGCCATGCGCTCAGTCACCAACTTTAAGTGCGCGTACTTCTGATCCATCTTCTCAGTACCCAGCTCGCCAGAATGCAGGTAAGCAGAAATAACTGTCACCGTGCGATCACCATCAACCACGTCAACTTCCAGCCAACGGCCCGTATCCACAGGCACTTTATCGCCGCCCTCGGGAGCGCCAAAACGTGCCGAATCTGCCAACAACTCAACGTGGGAAGAACGACGCACTAAAACCGCCACACCCGCACGCCCCTTAATCTCACAAGAGTAATTCACCATCTCCCAGTCCTCGCCCATCAAATCAGCGAGGATCTTATCGTTCGCGCGGACTTCCTGCAAAGCCAACACGTCAGGAGCGGTTTCAGCTAAAACCGAAGCCATATCGCGCTTATACGCAGCGCGGATACCATTCACATTCACAGTCATCAGTGAAAAAGCCATGAGATTTCCTTACTTTTGAGGTTTCTGTACGCCCAACGACCATAACTCGCGACGTAACTTATCAAGTTTTTCTTCTAAACGTTCAATCTGTACGCGCAAACGTACAACCCGGCGAGAATTCCACAAAGAAGAATCCAAAACAGTTTCCACCGCATCCGGATCATGGCGAGGATCGCGATCCATATCGCCAGTCAAAGTATGGCGTGGCCAATCCAAAGTCTCAGGCGCACTCATAGAAACATAGTTAGGGAAAGAAACCCCATGAACATGCGCCTTATTCTTCGCTGCCCCCGCAAAAGGTGGGTTAGCCATCCAAGCAGCAATCATCAAAACCAGACGAGCAATCAGGTTAATCCACAACATCAGAGTAATCACCGCGGCACCAGCTGCCAAAACAGGGTCATTAACCGACCCCACAGCACTAGTACCCAGGTAACGGACCGCGCCGGAAGCCACCCCAAGCATAAGCGAACCCCAGATTAAATCCCATTTCGGGACGCGCACACCCGCAATGAAACGCACCAGAATCGCAAAAACCACCGCATCAACAAGGAAAGCAATCAGCAGAGAAGAAGCCTGCAACAAGAAAGTTGAAAACGCGCCGGAAATCCCCAAGGCCTCAATCACTAGCGTGGAAAGAGTAGAGGTTAAAACACCCAGTGCAGCAGTAACCAGCACACCCAGGGTTAGTAGGAAGAACCCCGCGTAGTCGCGTACCTGCGCAACCACAGGTTTATCTGGTAGGTGAACGATACCAAACATTGACCAGAGGGAAGTTTTTAACGCTGCCATCACGCGAGAAGCAGACAAGAACAAGGAAACTGTGGCAATGAACCCAGCGATAGTGAAAGGTGATTTCAAAATTAGGGAATCGGGATTTAGTAAGCCATTGTTTGGATCATCAGGAGTGATAAGCAGCCCAGGCATTGCCTTATCGATGGCAGTGAGAGTGGAGACGCGGAGCGGCTCATTATGCCCCAGTACCGCCATGAAGATAGTCCAGCCAATGGCAACGGCTGCAGTGATTGAGAACATTGCCACATAGGAAATGCCGCCGGCGAGCAGGTGGCCGCGTTTCAGACCGTAGCGTGCCAGGGCGCGACCAACTCGGCTGTGACTGTACCACTCGTATAGTTTGGTACCCTTGGTGGCAAGTCCGTCAGCATAGAGAGCTTCTTTTAAAGTTGGGCCAAGTAGTGGGGGAGCGTCAGCGGGGCGTGGCTCCCACGGCATCCACGGTGGGTTTGCGTCAATTACCGAGGCGGAGCAGGCATAAACTGGCGCTTCGACAACTGGTTGAATATCACTCATACCCTGACAATAGCCTAGTTTATGGGTGGGTGGGCAGTTGAAAAGACAGACCGAAAGAAATTTCACCTTCTTCGCGCGAAAAGATTCACTTAAGAGAGTGCGTTGGCAGGTGAATTATTCTTTCCCGAGGGCGTTCCACCACATGTTAAGCCACGTTACGATGTAAAGATTATGAAGCAGTGAAGTTAAAAATCGCGCGCGACTGGTAAACCCCGTCAGACCCCACGTGGTCTAAACGGAAGCCAGGAATCACCCATTCAGCTTCAAAGTGAGCGCCTAACGCCTCAGCTTTATCCAGTAGTTCTTCGGATACGCCCTGCACTAAAGTCACGTGCGGATGGTAGTCGAACCGGCGGGGCTCGTTAGTGATGCCGGCACGGACTTTTTCTTCCAACGAGATCAGTTGAGCAGCGCCCTCGTGAATATTAAAGAAAACTACGGGAGAAACCGGGCGGAAACTACCCGTGCCAGCGACGCGCACTTTGAACGGAGAAACGCTTTTCGCAACCGACTGCAAATGTTCAAACACTTTTTCCCGGTCAGCTTTTTTCACGGTAGTTGGGGGAAGCAAGGTAATGTGTGCGGGAGTATTAATCCCATGGTCATCACTCAAATGCACGCGGGCTTCAGTAAGGAGAGTCATCCAGGGTTCTGGCACGGCAATTACTAGTCCGATTACTTCTTCGTCGGGACCACAAGGAGGCATAAACATGCTTTTAAGACACCTCCCCGGCGCTGGGTAGCGCATGTTGAAAATACGAAACAGAACTACTTTTATTGTTCACACGTTAGACGTGAATAGCAAACCAGCGTTAAAAACCCGCAGAAACCCATTAAAAAATCGCTTCAAATTTGAGAAACTAGGGGAGTGAAAGGCCACTTACATTGTGAGTGACAAAATAGTTAAAGAAAAGGAACGCTGACCAATGAAGGTACGCAAAACCGCTATTAAACTAGCCGACGGCCGTGACTTATTCTACTTCGATGACTCCGCTGAGTACGTTTCCGGTGAAAAGACCCGTCGTGCTGACGATCCTCGCCCACTGGTAGACCGCTTCACCCCAGTCGAAGTAGACGGCGAACTAAAACCAGTGACCGCACCAACGATGCGTCGCGACCCACTCACCGGCGAATGGATTCCAATGGCAACCCACCGCATGAACCGCACGTTCCTGCCACCAGCAGACGCAAACCCATTTGCTCCAGCAAAGCCAGGAGCAGCATTTTCTGACGGTGAAATCCCAGACACCGACTACGATGTAGTAGTTTTTGAAAACCGTTTCCCCTCTCTCATGGCAGTACCAGGTCAAGCAGATGAAGAAATTACTGTTGACGGGGAAGAACTGTTCATCTCCCGCCCAGCTGCAGGTCGCTGTGAAGTAATCTGCTTCGGACCGAAGTTGGAAGAAAACCTGGTGGACATGGGGCATAAGCGTATGCGCACTGTGATTGAAGCCTGGGCAGACCGCACTTTTGAACTAGAAAAAGTAGCGGGCATCAAGCAGGTATTCTGCTTCGAAAACCACGGGAAAGAAATCGGCGTTACCCTGCACCACCCACACGGGCAGATTTACGCATACCCTTACGTAACCCCCCGCACCCAGATGATGCTGAACAACGCTACCGCTTACCGCGCGGAAACCGGACGTAACCTGGTAAAGGACATTCTGGAGGCTGAACTACGTTCCGGTCGTCGTATTATTGACGAAACCGCACACTGGGTACTGTTTGTGCCAGTAGCTGCTAAGTGGCCAGTGCAGATGCAACTGATGCCAAAGCGTGATGTGGGAGCCCTGTATGAACTAACTGAAGAAGAACGTGAAGACCTGGCAGATATTTACCTGAAGATGCTTTCTGCCGGCGATAAGTTCTTCGTTGAAGCTGATGGCGCTAACATTCCACTGCCTTACATTGCTGCTTGGCATCAGGCTCCAGTAGGTGAACAGCGTGATGATCTGCGTCTGCACTTGGACTTCTTCTCTATCCTGCGTTCCCCAGGTAAGCTGAAGTACTTGGCTGGTTCGGAATCTGGCATGGCTGCTTGGATTTCTGATACCACTCCGGAAAAGATTACCGATCGTCTGCGTGAAGTTTACGGGAAGTGAAATATGATCACGAAAGATGCTTTCACTCTTGATGAGGGCGCTGCGAAAGTACATTCTCTTTTCGTAGAGACCTTCCAAGCATTACCTGATGCCGTACATTCTGCGCCGGGGCGTGTGAATGTAATCGGTGAGCACACTGACTATAACGGCGGATATGCTCTGCCACTCGCATTGCCTCACCGCACTTACGTGGCAGTTTCTAAGCGCGATGACCGTCTGGTGCGTTTGATTTCTGCACAGGAATCTGGGGTTCGCGAAGTCAATCTGGATGAAGTCGATACTTTCGATTCACAGAACCCAGTGGCTGGTTGGCCGGCTTATGTTGTTGGCGTGGCTTGGGCATTAGAAAAAGCCGGTTACGGTCCTTTCCCAGGTATTGATATTGCAGTTGATTCATCCGTTCCTTTCGGAGCCGGCTTGTCTTCTTCAGCTGCTTTGGAATGTGCTGTAGCTGCTGCTTGGGATACCCTCACTGAAACTGGTTTATTGGCAACCGATGAGGGGCGTGCAGAGTTGGTTAAAGCCTGTGTTAAGGCTGAAAACCAGATTGCCGGTGCGCCTACTGGCGGTATGGATCAGGCTGCTTCCCTGCGTTGCCAAGAAGGTCATGTAATCTTATTGGATTGCCGTGACCAGTCTGTGAAGCACTTGCCTTTCGACTTAGCTAAAGCTGGTTTGGAACTACTGGTTGTTGATACTCGCGCTCCACATGCTCTGGTTGATGGGCAGTATGCGGCACGTCGCCAGGCTTGTGAAGAAGCTGCTCAGGCGTTGGGGGTTTCCTTACTGGTTGAGCTTTCGGCTGATACTTATCAGGAATTGCCTGGTTGGGCATCACTAAGTGAGGTTCATCAGGCACGAGTTCGTCACGTGGTTTCTGAAATTGCGCGTACCGCCGAGTTTGCTGAGCTCTTGCATAAGGGTGAAGAATCAGGCGAGTTCGCTTGGGAACGACTGGGACAGTTAATGAATGAGTCTCACGATTCTTTGCGTTTCGACTATGAGGTGACTTGCCCTGAGTTGGATTTGATGGTGGAGACTGCGCGTGCAAATGGTGCGTTGGGTGCGCGTATGACGGGTGGCGGTTTCGGCGGTTCCGCGATTGCGTTGGTTTCTTCCGAGGACGGTGTGAAAATCTCTGCAGCGATTGCTGAGGCTTTCGCAGCTGCTGGTTTTAATGAGCCGCATTTCCTGCAGGTTTCTCCATCAGCACCAGCTTTCTAAGTTTTAGAGTTCGTTAGCTCTGTAGTTATTTAAGCTATTACCCGGGTAGCGTTTAGGCGTTACCCGGGTATTTGTTGCGTGGGAATCGCAGTTCCCGTGTTTTTATTGCGTGCGAGTTTAGTTTCCGGCGTTTAGGGCAAAAACTCACATGCGAAAGCCTGTTCCCATATGAGTTTTTGGATTTGTAGTGTACGGGGTGTGGGCGAACCACACACACCCCGTCGCGAGACATTACCGACGCAGGAGTTGCGCGGGAACTTTCACTCGCATGTTAGTCAGGGGAGGTTGGTATCCTGGTATGTAGAACGTAAAGTAAAGGAAAACTATTATGGATGACGCTACTTGGTTAATTGTTGGTTTAGGTAACCCTGGTAAAAAATACGCTCGTAATCGTCACAATATTGGACATATGGTGGTTCAAGCTGTTGTAGCGGAAGCTAATGGTAGTTTCAGTAAGCATCGGGCTGGTGCTCAGGTAGCTACTGTGCGTTTGGGGTTGCTTCCAGGTGGTCGTCCTGGTCCTGCAGTTCATTTAGCTTATTTGGATTGTTACATGAATGTTTCTGGCGGGCCGGTTGCGAATCTGATGAAGTTTTTTAAGGTGGATGCTGATCATCTGCTGGTAGTTCATGATGAGATGGATATTGATGCTCATTTGCTGCGTTTAAAGCAAGGTGGTGGCGAAGGTGGGCATAATGGTTTGAAGTCTATTTCTCAGTCGATTGGAACTAAGAACTATTGTCGTTTGCGTTTTGGTGTGGGTCGCCCTCCGGGTCGTATGGATCCAGCTGATTATGTGCTGGGTGATTTCTCTGCGAAGGATGGCGTGGAGCTGGACATCACTATCCGTGAAGCTGTTGATGTGATTGAAGATATTGTGACGACGAGTTTCGCAGACGCGCAGCAGAAATTACATTCGCGTTAAAGAATACGTTACGGGGTTTACCTATGAAACTGGATGGGTTGTTAGCTGACCTGGGCACAGACTTGGGCATTCGGCATGCGAAGCAGCTTTTAAATCAGGCGGGCATTGCCGCTACTGTTGTAGTTCCTGCTGGTTTGCAGGCACCGCTTTTGGCTACTGCCCGCCAGCAACGTAATGCTAAGCCGTTGTTGGTGGTGACGCCAACTGGGCGTGATGCTGAACGATTAGTGAATGCGTTGCGTTGTTATACTCCGGGCGTGGAAATGCTTCCGGCGTGGGAGACTTTGCCGCATGAGCGTCTTTCCCCGCAGAAAGACACAATGGCTCGTCGTGTGGCTGTGATGCGTCGTTTGAAGTATGGGGATGGCACGTTGAACGCTCGCGGTGGCGAGATTCGTGTTCTGGTGGCTCCTTTGCGCGCTTTTTTACAGCCGATTATTGGCGGTTTGGCTGATATTGAGCCGATTTCATTGCGTTTGGGGTCGGTTGTTGATTTACCGAGTTTAACTGCGCAGTTGGTTGATTATGGTTATGCGCGGGTGGATGTGGTGTCTGCGCGTGGTGAGATTGCGGTGCGCGGCGGCATTATTGACGTTTTCCCACCGACTGAGTCGCATCCGGTGCGCGTGGAGCTGTTTGGCAATGAGGTTGATGATATTCGTTATTTCTCGGTGGCGGATCAGCGTACGATTGGGGTTGCCGAGGGCGGATTGTGGGCGCCTCCTGCTCGAGAATTGTTGCTTTCTGAAGCGGTGAGATCTAAGGCGGCTAGCTTGCAGGCAAGTTTGCCGGGTGCTCAAGAGATGCTTGAGTTAATCAGCCAGGGGCATTACGTGGAGGGGATGGAAACTCTCAGCCCTGCTTTGGTTGAGAAGATGGAGACTATTTTTGACTTGGTTCCTGCTGGCACTTCAGTAGTTTTAGTTGATCCTGAGCGGATTGAAGCCCGTGCAGCGGATTTAGTGGCAACTACGGAAGAATTTTTAGCTGCCGCTTGGGAGGCTGCTGCTGCGGGCGGTGAGATTCCGTTGAGTGCCCAGGACGCGTCTTTTAAGACTTTAGATGAGTTGCGAGATTTAGCAGCTAATAGTCAGCTGGCGTGGATCCGAATGACTGAGATAGCGCCCTCGGAAATTGCTGATGCGCTGATTTCTGCTGGTGTTTCTCAGCATAGTGGGGTGGTTGCCAATCCTAATCTGGTGCAAGTAGGGGGACGTGCGGTAGTTCCGTACCGGGGGAAAATCGACCAGGCTGTTGCGGACTTGCGTGATTTGGCAGCTAATGAATGGCGTTTGGTGGTTACGACTGAGGGACCGGGCCCAGCTAAACGTCTGAGGGAGGTTTTTTCTGAAGCGGATTTACCTGCCCGTGTTGTAGGTGAGTTAGCTACGGAGTTTGCTACGGGGGTAGTGGACATTCTGGTGGCATCCGCTGGCGCGGGTTTTGTGCATGAAGAACTTAAAGTAGCGGTAATTACGGAGTCGGATTTAACGGGGCGTACGGGGCCTTCGACTGCTGATATGCGAAAGGTTCCGGCACGTTCTAAACGTCGGGGAGTTGATCCGCTGACTTTGAAGCCCGGAGATTTCATTGTTCATGAAACCCACGGTATCGGTAAGTTTAAGGAAATGGTGACTCGGACGGTGGGGACGGGTGCTCAAGCTGTTACTCGTGATTATCTGCTGGTTGAGTATGCAGCCACACGTAAGGGACAGCCAGCTGACTTACTGTACGTGCCTATTGATCAGTTGGATCAGGTTTCTCGCTATTCGGGTTCAGATGCGCCTTCGCTTTCAAAGATTGGTGGAGCTGAGTGGGCTAAAACTAAAGCTAAAGCTCGTAAAGCAGTGCGTGAGATTGCTTCTGAACTGGTACGTCTTTACGCGGCACGTCACGCGACGAAAGGGCATGCGTTTGCTCCGGATACGCCGTGGCAACGGGAACTGGAAGAGGCTTTCCCCTACGTGGAGACTCCAGATCAGCTAGCAACTATTGATGAAGTTAAAGCTGACATGGAAAAGCCCACTCCTATGGACCGTTTGCTTTGCGGAGACGTGGGATACGGTAAGACAGAAATTGCGGTGCGCGCAGCGTTTAAAGCTGTGCAGGACGGTAAGCAGGTTGCTGTTTTAGTACCCACTACATTGTTGGTACAGCAGCATTTAGAGACTTTCACACAACGTTACGCAGGTTTCCCTGTAGATATAGCTTCCCTGTCTCGTTTTTCTTCTAAGAAAGAAGCTGATGAGATTAAAGAGAAGCTTTTGAAAGGCTCTATTGACGTTGTGATTGGTACTCATTCCCTGGTGTCGGGTGCAGTCCGTTTTAAGAACTTGGGTTTGGTGATTATTGATGAGGAACAGCGTTTCGGTGTAGAGCATAAGGAAACTTTGAAGCAGTTGCGCACTGACGTGGACGTATTGTCCATGTCAGCAACACCAATTCCTCGTACCCTGGAAATGGCGGTTACGGGTATCAGAGAAATGTCGGTTTTACAGACTCCCCCTGAGGATCGTCACCCGATTCTTACTTTCGTAGGCGCTCATACTGATCAGCAGGTGGTAGCGGCCATTAAGCGTGAGCTACTACGTGATGGGCAGGTGTTCTACGTACATAACCGTGTGGAAGATATTGATAAGGTTGCGGGGAAGATTTCTGAACTGGTTCCTGAAGCTCGCGTGCGGGTAGCACACGGAAAACTAAATGAGCATCAGTTGGAACGCGTGATTGTAGATTTCTGGAATCGAGAGTTCGACGTGTTGATTTGTACCACAATTGTTGAGACCGGCCTGGATATTTCTAACGCGAATACGCTGATTGTGGACAGGGCAGATGCGATGGGCTTATCGCAACTTCATCAGCTGCGAGGGCGTGTGGGACGTGGCCGAGAACGCGGCTACGCTTACTTCCTTTACCCCGGTGAAAAGGTTTTGACAGAAACAGCTCATGAACGTTTGCGTACTATTGCAACTAACACTGATTTGGGTGCGGGGATTGCTGTAGCACAGAAGGATTTGGAAATCCGTGGTGCCGGAAACCTGCTGGGAGGCGAACAGTCCGGGCATATCGCGGGAGTTGGTTTTGACCTGTATGTGCGGATGGTTGCGGATGCGGTCGCCGCTTTCAAAGGGGATTACCGTGGTACTCGTGAAGAAATTCGTATTGAAATTCCGGTAGATGGGCATATCCCTGCTGCTTATATTAAGGGTGAGCAACTGCGTTTGGAGACGTACGCAAAGATCGCGGCTTTAGCTACACCTGAGGATGCGAAGGATATTCGCGATGAACTTACAGACCGCTACGGTCCTATTCCTGAGAATGTGCTTTTGTTATTCGCCCTCGCTGGTTTAAAAGAGCACGCGCGAAGTTTGGGTGTGCATGAACTTGTGGCGCAGGGAAAGTATTTGCGTGTAGGACCGGTTGAGCTAGGTGACGCCCAGTCTGCACGACTGCAACGCCTCTACCCGGGAACTATTATGAAAACCGCGATTCGTAAGATTTTAGTGCCGTTGCCTCTGACTAGTCGCCTGGGTGGTGAGCCATTGGTAGATCAAGATTTAATCGACTGGATTGATAACTTCCTGGAGGTTATCGTAGGCTATCGCACGGAAGCGAAATCATAGTAAAATAGATGTTGAATGACGCATGAAAGGAAGCCGTTAGGCGCATTTATGAACGTTAAGCGATTTATTACCGCAACTGTCGCGGGAGCTCTGATACTTGGATTGGGAGCGTGTAGCGCACACCCGGGGACCGCTTTTATTGTGGATGGTGTTGAATACCGTACTTCCGCTGTAGAGAAAGCAAGGTTAGAAGCCGGAGCGATCACCGGACAGCAGATTCCAGCCTCCACTATCGTTGATTTTGCTTCGCGTCAGCTAGCAGCTGAAGAACTCGCTAACGAAAATGGTGTAGACCTTACTGAAGAAATGGTGCGTAAGGAACTGGAAGCAGGCGTTAAAGGCATTGAGCTTCCGCTTAGCGACCTAACTGTTAAGACTTTTTACACTAATGCGCTGCTAAACCATTTGCATCAGAAGCTTGGCAACCAGCGTTTTGCACAGGAATTCTTAGAAAAGCAGGCGAAACATAAGGTGGAGATTAACCCACGTTTCGGTTCTGTTTCCGAATCTGGCACATTGCTACCACCAGCACTGGTTGGGGTAGTTGATGGAGCAGCTGAAGGCCCCGAAGGGGGCGTGCAGTAATAAAACTCACGGATTCTGGTATGGGGGCTGGGAAGAAAGTCCTCAGCAGAAAAATCCGAGATTCACGAGGCGAACTGAACCCCAGTTTTCCTTGGAAAATCCAGCGACATGGAGTCGCAAACAAGAAAATAAGGAGAAAAAAGTGGCACGTATTGACGCCATTGGCGCACGCGAGATTCTGGATTCCCGCGGCAACCCTACCGTAGAAGTTGAAGTTCTGCTGGAAGACGGCACCGTATCCCGTGCTGCTGTTCCATCAGGTGCATCCACTGGTGCATTCGAAGCTGTTGAACTTCGTGATGGTGACAAGGGCCGTTACCTGGGCAAGGGCGTTGAAAAGGCAGTTGACGCTGTAGTAAACGTAATCCAGCCAGAACTGATCGACGAAGAAGCTACTGATCAGCGCCGCATCGACGAACTGATGATTGCGCTGGACGGCACCGACAACAAGGGTAAGCTCGGCGCAAACGCTATCCTAGGTGTTTCCCTAGCAGTAGCAAAGGCAGCAGCTGATTCTGCAGGTTTGCCACTGTACCGTTACCTAGGTGGTCCAAACGCACACATCCTGCCAGTTCCAATGATGAACATCCTCAACGGTGGTTCCCATGCAGACACCAACGTTGACATTCAGGAATTCATGATTGCTCCACTGGGCGCACCAACCTTCCGTGACGCTCTGCGTTGGGGTGCAGAGGTCTACCACACCCTCAAGGCAGTTATTAAGGAACGCGGTCTGTCCACCGGCCTGGGTGACGAAGGTGGCTTCGCACCAAACCTGGATTCCAATGCAGCAGCACTAGACCTGATCATGGAAGCAATCGAAAAGGCTGGCTTCAAGCCAGGCTCCGACGTAGCACTCGCACTGGACGTAGCATCCACCGAATTCTTCAAGGATGGTGCATACCAGTTCGAAGGTCAGGCACGCCCAACCGAATACATGGTTGAATACTACGAAAAGCTGATCACCGACTACCCACTGGTATCTATCGAAGATCCATTGTCTGAAGATGAATGGGACGCTTGGAAGGCTCTGACCGGACAGATCGGTAACCGCGTACAGCTAGTTGGTGACGACCTGTTCGTAACCAACCCAGCACGTCTGCGTCGCGGTATCGAAGAAGGCGCTGCAAACGCACTGCTGGTAAAGGTAAACCAGATTGGTTCCCTGACCGAAACCCTGGACGCAGTAGAAGACGCACACCGTGCAGGTTTCCGTTCCATGACTTCTCACCGTTCCGGCGAAACCGAAGACACCACCATTGCTGACTTGGCAGTTGCAACTAACTCCGGCCAGATCAAGACCGGTGCTCCAGCTCGTTCCGAACGTGTTGCGAAGTACAACCAGCTTCTGCGTATTGAAGAAGAACTGGAAACCGCAGCAGTTTACGCTGGAGCTTCCGCATTCCCACGTTTCAAGGCCTGATCCTTAAAAACAGGGATTTTCAACTTGTAGTTGAAGAAACTTAAATAAAGTGAGACGGCACCTGCGGGTGTCGTCTCACTTTATTTACCTTAAGCAACTAAAGTAAACTTGAGTAAAACTCTCAGCAACCAGCAGTAAGGTAACTATATGAGTGAGCAGACGAATCCGCGTGGGCGTCGCCCGCGGGTTCCGCGCACCCCGAATAAACCGACTGCACCGGGTGCGAAACCAACTGTTTCACAAAACAAACCGGCAACGGGACGAATCGCAGTGGGAGGTTCAGAGCGAGTACCGCAAACCCGTCGGAGTGAGGTATTCGCCCGCCCTCGGAAAAATCCACGCTCACGAGTTGCGCAACCAAATTTCTTGCCCACACCGCAAGCTGAGAAAGAAAACGCGGCGGAAACCAAAGAAACGCAGAAACCACCTAAGAATCTTAAACTCCCCACCTACTTGGTAATAATGCTCATCGTCGGTATGGTCGTGCTCATTGGGCTAGGACAACCCGTTGCTGACTGGTGGAAACAAAATCGCGAATATCAAGCGGTAGTATCCCAACTTGAAGAAGCTAAGGCAAACCACCAGCGTTTAGAAAACGAACTTACAAAGTGGAATACCGACAGTTATTTAGCTAGTCAAGCACGTTCTCGGCTGGGATACACTTTCGCTGGGGAAAGACCCTATATCGTGATAGATGCACCAGGAAATTCAGAAAAAAATCGCGATTTCAAAGCCGCAGGACCAGCTCGCCCATGGTACTTGGTGATCACGGACTCTATCGAATTAGCTCAACAAGTTCAACCCGCCCCAGAAAAAGACGTTCAACCTGTCGCAGAAGAAAAGTAGCCACAAAACTAAAGGAGAATCGTGACTATTACTGAAGCAACCGCAACCGACACTGCTATTTTGGAACTGCAGTTAGGACGCGTTCCACGAGGCGTGATCGGCATTGCAAATCGTTGTGTTTGTGGCGCTCCACGTGTAGTGGCGACCAAGCCGCGCCTGGAAGATGGAACTCCTTTTCCAACAATGTTTTACCTCACCCACCCAGCAGCAGTTAAAGGCTGTTCCACCCTGGAAGCTGGTAAGTGGATGGAAACTCTGAACCAAATGCTGGCAGATGACGCTGAGCTGCGCGCCGGGTATGAAGCTGCGCATAAACATTATATTCAGACTCGCGATGAGGTTGAAGAAGTCCCAGAAATTAAAGACTTTTCTGCCGGTGGCATGCCAACACGAGTAAAGTGCTTGCACGCAATTTTAGGTCATGCGTTAGCTGCCGGGGCAGGCGTTAATCCCATTGGTGATCTGCTGATTGAACGCTTGGTTACAGATAAGCTATGGGATCCAGTAACTTGTTCATGCAACCACGGTGAAACCCCTACAGACTTAACTAAGTAATTCTCATGCGCGATTTTTAAGCGCGTGTGGCTATAATGCTGGAATGCAAACTTTTCCTTGGAATCAAACATATTCGCAAGTAGATACTGTAGCTGCAGTTGATTGTGGTACGAACTCGATTCGTCTGCTGGTGCTACGGCGGGACAATGGCGTGGTGCAGGAGCTTTGTCGTGAAATGCGGATTGTTCGTTTAGGGCAGGGCGTAGAACAGTCAAAGTTACTTGCACCAGAAGCAATCGCGCGGACGGTGGAAGCTGCGATAGAGTATGCGCAGGTTTGTGTAGGTTTTGGTGTGCAGCGACTGCGTTTTGTAGCGACTTCAGCTACGCGAGATGCGTTGAATCGAGCGGAATTTATTTCTGCAATTGAGTCCGTAATAGGTGTAGTGCCTGAGGTTTTATCTGGCGAAGTTGAAGCTAAGTATTCTTTTACGGGGGCGGTAACGGCGTTGTCTGACTTAGCTTGGCCAGCGCTGGTAGTTGATATTGGCGGTGGCTCGACTGAGTTCGTGTTGGGTGATTCTACTGCCAGTGGACAAGTGCAGGTTGTTTCCGCTTTTTCAGCGGATATGGGGAGTGTGCGTTTAACTGAAAAGTTTTCTGGTTTGGCAGATGAGTTGCAGGTGCGTTTAGAAGCGCAGCGGGCAGCGCGTTGGGTTGATAAGTATTTGGATAGTGTTTCAAGCCGCGTTGATTTCAGGCAGGTAAGGTCTTTAGTGGGTGTCGCTGGTACGGTAACGACTGTAACTGCAAAGGCATTGGGTTTGAAAAAGTATCAGCCTGAACGAATTCATGGTGCGCGTTTGTCGTATGCGACGCAGGTAGCGGCTTGTGAGTTTATGATTAACGCTGGATTGGCTGAGAAGGCAGCGTTACCTTATATGCCGGTTGGCAGAGCGGATGTGATTGCGGCTGGCGCGATTATTTGGGAGCGCGTGATGGCGCGCGTACATTTGGAGGCTCCGGCTGTAAGCGTGGTGTCGGTTTCTGAAAAAGATATTCTGGATGGGGTTGCGCTGGGTTTGTTGTGATTGCTCGGCTTTAGTTTGGGATGTCGCGGAGCAGAGTATTAATATACCGCCCTCGGTTTTTGAAATTCCGAGGGCGGTTTTTATTTATGTATTATTTGCGTCGATTCGGAGCAGTACCGCGCTTATGTTGTTTTACGCGGAGGTGAACTGCGACGCCACCTAGGATTGCCGCTATTAAGGTGCCCATCATAACACCTAGTTTTGCGTGAGGGATATGCACTGAATCTGCTGGGAACGCTAATCCGGCTATAAGAAGTGATACGGTGAAGCCAATACCAGCTAACAGTGCAATAGCGGCAATATCAGGCAGGTCTACGCCCTTTCCTAGGCGGAGGCTGGTGAAGCGGGTGAAGAAAGCTACCGCCCCAAGGATACCCAGTAGTTTTCCTAGTGGTAGGCCCAGGATTACCCCTGCTGACACGGGGTCTGTGAGGGTTTCAAAAAGGCCTCCGGATTCGGAAATGTTTACGCCTGCTGCGAAGAATGCGAAAACTGGCACGACGATACCTGCTGAATAGGGGTGGATTAGATGCGCTAAGTGGGAGGACCATTGCGGTTCGTGCTGACGCCGAGTTGCTGGAACTAAAAGCCCCATTGCCACGCCAGCGATAGTGGCGTGTACACCGGATGCGTGCATGAATCCCCAAGCAATTACCCCGAGCGGAATCAAAATCCACCACTTCATCATGCGTTTTTGTACCAGCAGACCAAACAAAGCGATTACTAGTAAAGAGATGACTAGGGCTCCCCAGTTTAGTCCGTTTGAGTAGAAAGCTGCGATCACGATGATTGCTAGTAGGTCATCTACAACTGCCAGAGTGAGTAGGAACGTGCGGGCAGCGGGAGGCATGCTTTTTCCAAATAATCCGAGTAAGGCAACTGCGAATGCGATATCTGTTGCGGCTGGGATTGCCCACCCGTGTAGGGTATCAGATCCAGTTAGTAGCTGTACGCTCACGTAAACCAGTGCTGGGCCGAGCATGCCGAACGCGGCAGCGATCATGGGGAGGGTAGCTTCTTTTAGGTCTCGCAGGGCGCCGGTGACGAATTCTGTTTTGAGTTCTAATCCAACGATGAAGAAGAAAATGGTGAGTAAGCCGTCAGCAGCCCAGTGGCTGATTGAAAGTTTTAGGTGTAGTGATTCAATTCCAATTTCGGTGTGGGAGATGTGTTCATAGATTGCGGACCAGGGAGAGTTTGCCCACAGTAGAGCAATGACTGCTGCGGCTACTAGAAGCATTCCTGAGCGGGTTTCATCTTCAACAAAGTTTTTAGCTGCGATGGGCAGACGTTGTAGTTTTTGAGATAGGGTTTCAGGTTCGGCATGAAAAGCTGGACGCTGTTTACGTTTTGATACTGCGCTCTTTAGAGTCCTTAGTTTTCTGCGTTGATTTTGTTTTAGATTGCGGGATTCGTCTGAACGCATTTTTGAGGGCACTTTCGGGTAGTTTTCGTAGTAGCACGATAGGTCAAAGAGTTTCTTCTAAACTCAATGATAACAATTTCGGATTCTTAGGGTAGAATATCTTTTAGTTGGTTTACGCCTCCATAGCCCAATGGTAGAGGCAGTCGACTTAAAATCGATTCAGTGCCGGTTCGAGTCCGGCTGGAGGTACCAATCTCATTTAAAGCGCAACTTCGGTTGCGCTTTAATTTTGTTGAACTGAGGTTTTCAGGGAATTTGTGATGTATACAGGTATTGTTGTCCCTTAACTCTATGGTGTATGTTTATTGAGTATAGTTCCCTATATTGAACAGGATAATCATGACTCGTGGGTCTTTTGCAGCTAAAGCGCTAACTCTTTTGGCTGCTACTGCTGTGTCTACCATGGTTGTTGTACCAGCCATGGCAGGTGAAAATATTGATGCACCAACCACTATTATTACTGTTGGTGATGCAAACATTCAGTGTTCCGCAGAAGCAACCTACAACCTGAACTTTAGTGGTCACATGGATATGACCAAGGTTGTAGCGAAGTGGAAGGAAATGAAGGCTATTCCTGACGGTTACGGTCAGGGCGCACGCTTTAACAACCTTAATGTTTGGGCTGAAGCACATCCTGAATCTCCTGCAGGTACTAAGTTCTCAATGTCTTTCAAGATTGATCACCCAGAACTAGTAACCGTTAATAACGCTATTCTTACTAACCATGATGCTTGGACTGCAGCATACAAGGCAGCAAATAACAATCATAGCTTCACTGACTCTATGATTGTTGACCGTACTGCTGTACCAACCTATGATCAGGCAACTGGTGTAGTTGTAGTTCCAATGACTTTGGTAGATGGTCTGAAAGCTGAAAAGCTGAACACTGACTTTATCACCAACAACCTGCAGGCTCTGGATGTTCGCACTCCAGAAGGCTTGATCACTATGTCTCGTGCTCAGATGATCCAGGCACTGAAGACTAACGTGACTACCATTCACGGTACTGATGCTAAGGTGATTGGTGCGATCAACGTACAGAAGCCAGTATTCAATAACTTCCTCGCAAATGCACTCATCGGTAGCATGTGGCCAGAGTACTTCCCAATGACTTTCGGTCAAGCAACTCCAGCTCCAGCAGCCTTTACTCTTTCTGCTGACTACTTCGGCATTCCAAATGTTGACGTTAAGGGCCTGGGTGGCAAGCCTGTAGCTCCTGAAGTTGAAGAAAAAGCTGTTGAAGTCCTTACTGCAGCAACTGCTAATGCTGATGCTCCAAAGCTGGAACTGAACATTGCAGATATGACCATCACTAACCTCGCAGATCTTCCAGCAATTTCTGCTGAGCCAGTTGCTGTTCCAGGTGGCAACCTGGTATTCACCGGATGGCGTCCAGTTGCGGGCGAGCTTGTATGGGAAACTGAAGATTCAGCACCATACTGTGTAACCGCACCAATCTTCGCGCAGTTTGATTTCATCCCAGAAGCAGTAGTAGAAAATCCAGAATTCACCCTGCCAACCCAGTGTGATGGCGATGTAACTGTTAAGTTACCAGCAGAAGGTAAGGGTCTGACCTACGAAAAGACTGTTAATGCAGATAAGTCTGTAACCGTGGTAGGTAAGTTGGTTGCTGGCTGGACACTGCCAAAGGGTACCACCGAAGCTGATTTGGTTTGGAAGTCTGATACTCCAAAGAAGTGTGATACTCCAGTTCCACCTAAGAAGCCAGAAACTCCAAAGAACCCAGAAACTCCTAAGAAGCCTCTAGCTCCTAAGAAGCCTGAAGCTCCTAAGAAGCTCGCTAACACCGGTGCAACCGTACTGGTAGCTGGTGGCGCTGCAGCACTATCCCTGCTTGCAGGTTCTGCTCTGGTAGTAATGCGTCGCCGCAACGGCTGATAGCATACTGCTTTAACTAAATATCTTTTGGGGTTCTTTCCAGCGTAAGTAACGCTGGAAAGAACCCCAAAAAGCTTTTTCAGATATGTCTGAAGAAGTTTCACAGCCTTGAAAAGGTGCTAAAGCAGTAAAACTATGGCAGGCTAAAAGTAATTGCAAAATCTTAAAGGAGAATAAATGTCTAACCCAGTGATGAACTCAGTGGCGCAGAATTTTCAGCAAGTTACGCCTGCTGGATACCCGCATATGCCCGGCTATCAGGTCAATAGCCAACAGCCACTAGGTGGGCAAATGGCGCGCATGGAACCTGGACAGCAGACGCTGCGAGAAACAGATTTTTCGCAAATAGAAGCTGCCTACTGGGGGACTTCTGCTGATGCTGTTGACCAAGGGCGTTTAACCTATGATGACATCATCATGAAAACCAGTATCCTTTTCGGTATTTTGGTTCTAATTACTGCTGGTGCGTGGAATGTTGTTACTCAAAACCCATCTTTAGGGATAGTCTTTTCCCTTGTTGGGGGTCTCGGTAGCTTTGTTCTGGCACTAGTCAACTCTTTCAAAACTAAAGTCAGCCCAGTAGCAGTAATGGCATATGCGGTTTGTGAAGGTTTATTCTTAGGCGCGTTCTCACAGGTTATGGACGCACACTATCCGGGTGTAGTAGCCCAAGCAGTTGTAGCTACGATTGCAGTATTCGCTGTAATGCTAGTTCTTTTTAAATCAGGCAAAGTACGCTATACCTCTAAGATGGCGCAGATTCTGTTAATCGGAACTGGTGGTATCATGCTTTACTACCTTCTGAATCTAGGTTTGCAACTCACCGGCGTATTATCGAACCCTTGGGGGCTGTCTGGGCTTACTGTGATGGGAATCCCCCTCGGTGTAGTAGTTGGTCTGTTAGCAATTGGTTTGGGGGCATTCAGTTTAGTGGGCGACTTTCACATTGCTCAGTACGGGGTTGAAAATGGTGCTCCAGCGGTATTCGCATGGAAGGTTGCCTTTGGTTTCATGGTTACGGTAGTTTGGCTGTATGTGGAAATCTTGCGTCTACTAGCAATTTTGCGTAGCGACGACTAAAACTATTTAGAAAGGAATCACAGTGAGCGAATTTTTGAAGGTTTCAGACAACTTTTTACGTAAACCCACTATTGAGTTTCTTACGGAGGAACCTCCAGCTGAATTACATATTGAAATCATTCGTGAGGGCGCCGGTGCAGAAGTAAAACCAGGTGATCAACTTTCCTGCCATTACTTAGGGCAAGTATGGAATGGTAATCATTTCGATAACTCGTATGATCGAGGCGCTCCATTAGATTTCACTGTTGGGGTGGGAATGGTTATTCAAGGTTGGGACCAAGGCCTGCTGGGATTGCGTGAGGGCACTCGTGTAGTGCTTTCTATCCCGAGTTCAATGGGCTATGGTGACCGTGGTGTGCCACAGGCTGGAATTATGGGTGGTGACACCCTAGTATTCGTGACGGACATCGTGAAAGTTAACTGAAACTTAGCTTCATAAAGAATTTTTGAGGGCGCTTAACCTATGTTGAAGCGCCCTCAAAAATTTAGTTAGCTAGGTTAATCGGATTGCAGAAACCTCGCTGAATCCTTTAGTGACAGGCTCAGTAGTTTCTGTAACAGGAAGTAACCCTGTAGGACAAGCATACCCATTTGGCCCGTGCATACAATAACCGTCAGGAATATGGAATAAGTAAGCCTGGTGGTAGCCTTCAGCCAGGAAGAATTCACCAGAGTCATCAGCGCGATCGATTTCAGTGGTAATCGGACCGAATCCTGCTTTAGATAGTACTTCACCGAAAGCGTCTTTAGAAGCCTTAGCTAAAGCTAATTGGCGTTCTGTTGTAGTGAATAGAACTGAACGATACTGGGTGCCACGGTCGTTGCCTTGACGGTCACCTTGGGTTGGGTCATGGTTTTCCCAGAAAGTTTTTATGATTTCTTCAGCGTCGATCTTTGTCGGGTCAAAAACCACGCGCACAACTTCAGCATGACCTGTCGTTCCAGAACAAACTGCCTTATATGAGGGATTTCGTGTGGAACCGCCCATATATCCTGTTGCTGTAGCGATTACACCTGGTAGATTCCACATAATGCGTTCCACTCCCCAGAAACATCCCATCCCTACGTAGATTACTTCGTAGGGATCTTCCCAGGGGCCGTCAATTGGATTTCCCAGAACTGGGTGTTCTCCGGGCATTGTGTAAACAGGGGTGTCTGAATCCGGAAAAGAGCCTTTGAGAATAGCCATAGTGCCTCCAAAATCATTCAATGAAAATCATTATAGACTGGCATTTCCGAAAAGGCGCGTGCAGGACAAACTCAGGTTGTTAAGTATTCGTAAAGTGAGATTTCCCTAGATATAGTTTGTAAAGTTCCAGTAAACTCTAACTAAGAGTTATAAGGAGGCTCAGGTGAAAAGACCAAATAATCCGCTGCGTAATAGTCGTGTTTCGGAACTTCTTGGCAGGGTATCTGAACCACTTCGTTCACGTGCTGTCACACCAGAGCCAACTCCGATTCGTATTTATACTCCAGAACGTAGTGGTTCTAAGGTGGAAGAGCATGTTGCGTGGTCTTTGCGCGTTACAGCTGCTTGGTCTTGGCGCTCTCTGGTAGTAGCAGCCATGATTTTCCTGATTGGCTACTTAGTTTCTTATGTGTACATTTTTGTAGTCCCAATTTTATTAGCGTTATTATTTGCGGTTTTGTTAGATCCGTTTAATCGGATGTTGAAACGCAAATTAAAGTTTCCACCGGCCCTAGCAGCTGGGGTTTCACTAATTTTTGGTTTAGGTATTGTAGTAGGTTTAATTTCTGCTGCATCTACACAAATTGCATTCCAGTTTAAAGACTTAGCCGGACGTGCCCAACAGGGGGCGGATAAGCTGATTGCCTGGATCCGTACCGAGCCTTTTGGAATCGACTCTAGCTACATTGATACTCATTTAGAAGATTTAGTGGACGCGATCACCGGGCTGGTAAAGGGCAATAGTTCCACTTTAGCTACTGGTGTATTACAGGTTTCTACTTCCATCGGCACGATTTTAACCGGTGCGATTCTTTCCCTCTTCGTCCTATTCTTCTTCCTTAAAGAAGGACGCACGATCTGGCTTTGGTTCGTGCGAATTCTTCCTGAGGGAGCGCGTGAACCGCTTCACGAATCTGCGATTCGTGGGTGGCTTACTCTGGGAGGGTATGTGCGCGCTCAAATTACCGTTGCAGCAATTGATGCATTGGGCATTGGCTTGGGCGCGTACTTCCTGGGAGTTCCACTGGCTATTCCACTGGGCGTACTGGTTTTTGTTGGCTCTTTCATCCCGATCATCGGTGCGATGATTACTGGATCCATCGCAGTCCTTGTAGCATTAGTGGACCAGGGGCCTCAGACCGCAGTCATTATGATCGTGGTAATTTTAGCGGTGCAACAGATTGAAGGTAACTTGCTGCAGCCATGGTTAATGTCCTCAGCGGTTTCCCTCCACCCACTAGCAGTATTACTTTCCGTCGCCTGTGGCTCTTTCCTCTTCGGTATTTCCGGTGCACTTTTTGCCGTGCCAATCGCAGCTTTCATCAATACTTCGATGCTTTACTTGCATGGCTATGACCGGTTCCCTCATTTGATGAATGATCCTGATCGTCCAGGTGGTCCTCCGGGAATGCTGAAGCAGCAGATTCTGGAAACCTACGATGAGTCTTTCGCCATGCATCGGTCTGTGGCACGTAAACCACAGGAGCAAGAAAGTACAGAAACTTTACTAGACGCTATTAAAGCTGAAACTGATGTAATTCCAGCACCAGGGAAGGCAGATACCTTACGAACTGATACGAAGACTCTGGATAAGAAACCAGAGTCTGAGTAAATCGTAAAACGTATATGCGAGGCTTAACTCGCATATACGTTTTGCTCTTAGTAATTAGAAAAGTCATATGCGAAGCATCGCTCGCATATGATTTTTTCTTAAACACAAAAAAGGCGCCCTCGGGAATAAGAACCCAGGACGCCTTTAAAACTTTATAAAGCGAAACTGCGCGGAAAATCAGCCTTTATAGGGAACTGCATCCAAGATTTTTACTTCAATCTCGCGACCATTCGGAGCGAAGTATGAAACGGTTTCTCCGACCTTGTGGCCGTTTAATGCCTGCCCAATAGGAGCGTCGATGGAGTAAACTTCTAAGTCGTCTTCTGAGCCTGCCATGCGGGATCCCAGAAGGAACGTACTTTGTGATCCCATGATTTCTGCAGTTACAACCATACCTGCTTCTACGATACCGTCATCAGCTGGGGTTGCTCCGACAACGGCGTCGCGTAGAATGTTCGTTAATTGGTTGATGCGGGTTTCATTCATGGCTTGTTCATCACGCGCTGCATGGTATCCGCCGTTTTCTTTCAAATCGCCTTCTTGACGTGCATTATCAATTTTGGTGGCGATTTCTTGACGTTTAATGGTTGAACGGTGTTCGAGTTCTTCTTTTAAACGATCATAGGCTTCTTGAGTTAGCCAAAGGCTTTCAGACATGAGGTCTCCTTGTGAAATAAAAATCCGATCATCTAACCATAGCAACTATTTTGCGCTTTAGCGGTGTTAAAGTGGTTTTTCTTCTATAATCTGAAAATATGAGGAATCATAAGCTGCTCTACGGGATTTACGAACGTCAGTTGTCACATGGCTTAAATCCTGAGCGTATACCTGCTCATGTTGGCGTTATTTTGGATGGGAATCGCCGTTGGGCTAAGGCAGTGGGCAACGCGACTTCCTACGGTCATCGTAAGGGTGCTGATAAGATTACGGAGTTCTTAGGGTGGGCGCGTGAATTTGGTGTTCAGGTAGTGACCTTGTGGATGCTTTCGACTGATAATTTATCGCGGTCTGAAGCTGAGCTGGCCCCGTTGCTTTCCATTATTGTTGATGCCACGCGTGAGATTGCAGCGAATCCAGAGTATCGGGTGCAGGTTGTGGGTGATCTCAATTTGCTTCCCGAGGGCGTTGCTTCTGAGTTATCGCAAATTGTGGCTGCTTCTGCGGCTTTGGGCGATGCTGAGGGTTTTTATCAGGGGAGTTTGCGCTTAACCGTGAATGTAGCTATCGGATACGGTGGCCGCCACGAGATTACAGACGCGGTACGTTCCCTGCTGCGCTCCTATGCGGAACGTGGAATGACGTTGGAACAGGCTGCGGATGTTTTAACTATTGATGATATTTCAGAGCATCTATACACGGCGGGGGTGCCTGACCCAGATTTGTTGATTCGTACTTCAGGGGAGCAACGTTTGTCAGGGTTTATGCTTTGGCAGTCAGTTCATTCTGAATTTTATTTTTGTGAGGCTTTTTGGCCGGATTTTCGTCGTGTGGATTTTTTACGTGCGTTGCGTGATTATGGCCAACGTGAGCGTCGTTTAGGTAAATAAAAACGTTTCTCTATATGAAAAACTGGTTTTTCATATAGAGAAACGTAGTATTGCGACGTTTATTGATATGAAGACTTAACTTTTCATATTAATAAACGTAACTGTTTTAGAGTTCATGTGCCCAAGGAGGGTTCGCACCTGCTCGTGAAACCGTCACTGCGGAAACACTACGCGCACACTCCATCACAAACTGAACCTGCTCGGCAGTAATCGCTTCTAACCTCTCACGATTTTCAGCACCCAGCAGGTTTAACGTCCATAGAGCGTCGATCACAGCACCCATGAAAGAATCACCCGCGCCAACAGTATCAACAACGGTAACTTCTTTAGCTGGAAAATCCCAATAACCAGCCTTAGCGTACGCCACCGAACCATGACCACCGCGAGTCACAATCACCAGGGAAACCCCGCGTTCCAACCACTCGCGAGCTACCTGCGGGTAAGGAACCCCAGCAGTAAACCAGTCAATATCCTCGTCAGAAACCTTCACCACGTCAGCAGTATCAACCAGCTCTAACACCCGCTCATACGCAACTTCAGGATCACCCATGATAGTTGGGCGTGCATTCGGATCATAAGTAACCGTCGCAAACTCACGAGCCCTGCGTAAAGTCTTTAAAACCTGCGTGCCACCCGGCTCTAAAGTAGTCGCAATGGACCCCGAGTGAGCAACTAACACACTCTCATCCACCGGAGTTTCCGGAAGCTCCCAAGCCAAATCAAACTCATAGCTAGCAGCTCCGGAAACATCCAGGGTTGCTTGCGCGGTAGAAGTCCGTTCTGCCCGCAAACAAACATCACTTAAGTAAACATTCGACGCCCGCACGTGGTCAGCTACAAGACGCCCTCGGGAATCGTCACCCAGCCACGCAACCAACTCAACTGCGCGTCCTAAACGTCCCAAAGTTAATGCGACATTCGCTGGGGAACCACCCGGAATCTCGCGGGTCTCACCAGAAAGCGGAATAACCACGTCAATCAGGGCTTCCCCAAGAATCAAAGCATGCTTTTCAGTCATTTCAGTTCAATCTACTTCATTGTAAAGCCGTACGAATTCGATTGTATAAGGTTTATTTAACTGAAAATAGGGAAATCAAAAGGTCAGGTAAAAGACTACTGTGGCGTCGGAGTCGTCATCTGAGAAAGGCGTTGCTGAGCCGCAGAAAGAATCTGCTGGCAACGCGCTGCCAAAGCCTCACCGCGCTCCCACATTTGCAGGGTTTCTTCAAGCGGCGCAGAACCAGTTTCTAACGCGCGCACAATCGCAATCAGTTCGTCGCGCGCCTGTTCGTAGGACAGGGCAGTCGGATCAGTGTAGTTTTGCATCTTAAAATCCTTTTCTTAAACCTGGGTGTTCTTACAGTTGCGTGGGCAGTCTATTGGGAAGTTCCCGAGGGCGGCGCATTAGTGCCGAAAACAGTGACAATCATGGAACCGTGAGCCAGACGAGCTTCTAAAATCTCGCCTTTTTTCACCTGTGAAGTATCCGTTAACACACCTTTACCGGGAGCTTTAATAATCGAATAACCGCGTTCCAAAGTTGCCTGCGGAGAAATCGCTTTTAATGTAGATACAGCCGAGTTTAAGTCCGCTTGCGCTTGGGTGAGTTTCAAAGAAACCACGTGTTTAAGTTTTGCTCTCGCTGTTTCTAAACCCTCAAAATGCGACTGGAGAGAAGCCGCTGGGGTAGCTAAAACTGGGCGATCTAAAAGTAACTGTAGGTGCTGTTGTTCAGACTCAACTCGAGTTTGGACACGCTTACGCAGTTCCATCACCGCATTACCTAATCCCTGTAGTTCTGCTGTTAAATCTGGAACTACCCGGCGGGCAGCGTCAGTCGGAGTTGAAGCGCGATAGTCTGCTACTAAATCCATCAGTGGGGAATCTCCCTCATGACCGATAGCTGAAACCACGGGAGTGTGGGCGGCGAAAACGGCGCGCACAATCGCCTCATCAGAAAATGGAAGTAAATCCTCAACTGAGCCACCGCCCCGAGCGATTACAATCACGTCTACGTCTGGAATTCGATCAAGTTCAGCTAAAGCCTGGGTGACGCCAGCTACCGCTCCGGCTCCTTGCACCAGGACTTCGCGGATTTCGAACTGGGCGGCGGGCCAACGTGTTGAGGCATTAACTAAAACATCGTCTTTAGCTTTCGCGTTGTTGCCGCAGATTAAACCAATTTTGCGGGGGAGGAAGGGGAGCGGTTTCTTACGTTCTTCGTCAAAAAGTCCTTCGGCGTGGAGTTTTTGACGCAGTAGTTCAATACGCGCCAGTAAATCTCCTAGGCCAACGGGGGAGATTTCCTTGGCCTGTAATGCTAGGCGTCCAGATTTGGTCCAGAAAGTTGGTTTTACGTGGGCGACTACGCGTGAGCCAGGAGTGATGGGGATGCCGCTGGTAGAGAGGACATTTCCGAAAGCGGAAACTTCCATGGAAATGTCTTGGTCTACGTCGCGCAGTGTCAGGAAAGACATTTTTGTAGCCCCGCGGTCAGAAAGCTGCACGATTTGAGCTTCTACCCAGAGGGGGGACATTTTCTCAACGTAGATTTTGATATTTTCCGACAGTTTAGCCAGGGGCCAAGGATGTTCACGCGTGGTGTCACGCGCCAGGCGAGGCAGTTGTGGCGGATTTTCTTCAGGCATATTCACCCTCTCAGAGTGCCATATTTTTAAAGAACCTGGCAGTTTTTCACAGCTTCTGGGATGAGTATTCAGAGGAAATGCAGAAACTGGGATAGGAATAACTGCGGATAAATGGGAAAAGTTAGGTGCGGGCAGTTAGATTAGAGGTAGTAAGTTATTTTCTTTTGGTTAGTGAGACTACTTTGAAAAAGATTCTGCTGGCAGCCCCACGTGGTTACTGCGCGGGCGTTGATCGTGCGGTTGATGCAGTTGAGAAGGCTTTGGACCTATACGGTCCCCCTATTTACGTGCGTAAGGAAATCGTACATAACCGTTATGTCGTGGAAACCCTTTCAGAGCGGGGTGCGATTTTCGTAGAAGAAACTGATCAGGTTCCCGAGGGCGCCCGCGTAGTCTTTTCCGCACATGGTGTTTCACCTGCCGTGCATGAGGAAGCTGCTAAACGTAAACTTTTGACTATTGACGCTACCTGCCCACTGGTAACGAAGGTTCATAAGGAAGCAGTTCGCTTTGCGAAAGCAGATTATGACATTGTGCTGGTAGGGCATGAGGGTCATGAGGAAGTTGAAGGCACTTACGGTGAGGCTCCGGATCACATTCAGATTGTGGGGACTCCGGATGAGGTAGATAAAGTTCAGGTGCGTGATCCTGAAAAGATTGTGTGGCTTTCTCAGACTACTTTGAGCGTTGATGAAACTAAGGAAACTGTAGATCGTTTGCGTGAACGTTTCCCGGATTTGAATAACCCTCCTTCGGATGACATTTGCTATGCGACGCAGAACCGTCAGGAAGCAGTGAAGACGATTGCGCCTAACGCTGACGTAATGATCGTCGTAGGATCTGCGAATTCTTCGAACTCTGTGCGTTTAGTGGAAGTTGCTTTGGACGCTGGTGCCGGCGCTGCCTACCGGATTGATAAGGCAGTGGAACTGGATCCAGCTTGGGTTGAAAATGCTGAGACCGTTGGCTTAACTTCGGGTGCTTCCGTGCCAGAAATTTTGGTTCGTGATGTTATCACTAAACTACAGGAGCTGGGATTCCCAGAAGTTGAGGAAGTTCGTACTAAGACTGAAACTATTACTTTTGCGCTTCCTCGTAACCTGCGTGGTGAGTTAGCGGCGCAGGGTGAGGATGCTAAGGGCAAACGCCAACCTGGCCCTGATCATACTTGTTGATTAAGTAGGTGGCGCACGTTCATGTTTACTGAGCCGTATTTTAAACACTTCACGTTGCAATACTTGATAGCTTATGGAACTTATCAACAGGATGAAGCTGTAAAGAGTTACAGATACATTTGCCAGCGGGTGTGCCCCCACCCAATCCATCGCAAACGGAATTAGTGTTGCCCAAAATAGCCGGTGGAGGTTTTTAATAATCAGCTTATTGGTGACATTATCTATTGTGGCTAGTAGATTATGGTGATTCATCCAATAGACTCCCACGTAGGCGAAACTTAAAAGGTAGATTGTGAAAGTAGGGTCAACTTCTTACAGGCCTTTTAAGGAGGCTACTTGTGGGGAGTTAGCTTTAATCATGATGGTGATAACAATGGCTAATACTCTGTCGCTGAAAGCTTCAACGCGTCATTTGCTCATGGATTTTTCTTTCACTGGTAGCCTCTGCTAGGTGTTTTTAGTATAGCTATCTAGTGTTATTAGTCCTCTAAAGGGGAACGAACTTGGGTTTCTAGTTCGTTGAGTTCTGGTTCTACTGAGGTTTCTAAAGCCGAGATGTTGCGGACGGTGGTTTTGAACCTTCCTTCAAATGAGGCAATTACCTGATTGTAGGATTTCACTGTGTTAGATAGGCTCTTACCTAAGTCAGCTAGTAAAGAACTGAGTTTATTGAGACGAGTAGTTAGGGTTGTGCCTAGTTTGAGGATCTGCTGGGCGTCTTCAGCCAGGGATTGTCGTGCCCATAAATGCCCCACGGAACGAAGCAAAGCCATTAAGCCAGCAGGACCCACAACAATGACTCCTTGCTGTAATGCTTTTTCAAACAAGGTTGGGTCAGCCTCTAAAGAAGCTGACACTAAAGCTTCAGAAGGCATAAATAGAATTACTGAATCAACTGACTTGGTGAGTTTCTGCGCATACTGACGTTTAGCTAATACCGTGACGTGACGCTGAACGGCTAAAGCGTGGGATTTTAACTGCGCAGTGTCTTCTAAGTTCTTTACCTGCAGGTAAGCATCTAACGGAACTTTCGCATCAATAATCAAGGCAGCGTTATTAGGCAAATACACGACTACATCAGGAATAGCTCCAGACTCATCAACCTCGGTATCTAGAGAAACCTGCTCAGCGAAATCAATATGCTTAGTTAAGCCACTCATTTCAAGCACGCGCCGTAATGAAGCCTCACCCCAGGTACCGCGCTTGGACGTGTTGCGTAAAGCTGAATCTAAACCCAACGTTGCTTGCAGAATCTGCTGATCAACTTGCTGGGCTGACACTAACTGTGACCGTAACCCAGCTAAGTTTTCCCTCTGTTGTGCATCCACTTGATGCACCTTATTAGACAAGGAATGTAAAGACTCATAGATAGGGCGTAGTTGCGAAGAAAGCTGATTAGTTACCTGGCCACTAAAAGCAGACTGAAGTTGCATAGCCTCTTCCGCGCCCAAGCCAGACTTAGTTGGTTGAGCTTCCGGCAGATGCTGGCGACTATACGACAAACCTCCTACAAACCCAGTAATTAAGCCTAGAAAAACCCCTAAGAGGGTTAAAAGCACTGCAGAAAAAATAGAAATATCACTCATACATTAATTAATAACTAGTAGCACTGACAGAATAATTTTCGTAAGCCTTCTGCGTGCGAACTCGGGTTCCCGCGTTTTCCCTGCGTGGGAATCGCAACTCCGGCGTTTCCCCTGCGCGCGAGTTTGAGTTCCCGCGTTTTAGTTGCGCGCGAACTTCAGTTCGCACGCAGAAAACGTAAGTGTAATAAATACCGCCCTCGGGAAACTAAGAAGAACGCGGAAAATCAACTAAACTAAAAAACGTGGCTTTAACAATTGGTATCGCGGGACTCCCGAACGTCGGCAAGTCTACGCTCTTTAACGCATTAACTCGCGCAACCGTACTGGCAGCGAACTACCCATTCGCAACCATCGAACCAAACATCGGTGTAGTCCCACTGCCAGACCCGCGCCTCAACACCCTTGCAGAAATCTTCGGCTCCGAACGCATCCTGCCAGCAACCGTCTCATTCGTAGACATCGCCGGCATCGTCCGCGGCGCTTCCGAAGGTGAAGGCCTGGGCAACAAATTCCTGGCAAACATCCGCGAAGCAGACGCAATCTGCCAGGTAACCCGCGCCTTCCGCGACCCAGACGTAGTACACGTTGACGGCAAGGTATCACCAAAAGACGATATCGAAACCATCGCAACCGAACTGATCCTGGCAGACATGCAGACCCTGCAGAACCAGATTCTACGCCTAGAAAAAGAAGTACGCGGTAAGAAAGCAGAACCAGAAGTTCTGGAAACCGCTAAGCAGGCACTGGAAATCCTCGACCGCGGCGAACTCATTTCAGCTGCCGGGAAAGACCTGGACCCAGAAATCGTAAAAACCTTCCACCTGATGACGGCAAAGCCATTCATCTACGTCTTTAACATGGACCAAGATGGTTTGGAAGACCAGGAACTACAGGCAGAACTGCGTGCTCTGGTAGCTCCAGCAGAAGCTATCTTCCTGGATGCTCAGTTTGAATCCGAACTGGTAGAACTATCCGAAGAAGAAGCTCGCGAAATGCTGGCAGACGCCGGTCAGGAAGAAGCCGGTTTGGATAAGCTGGCTCGCGTAGGCTTCGACACCCTGGGGCTGCAGACTTACCTGACTGCTGGACCTAAGGAAGCTCGCGCCTGGACCATTCACAAGGGGTGGACTGCACCACAGGCTGCTGGCGTAATCCACACTGACTTCCAGCGTGGCTTCATTAAGGCAGAAGTTGTCTCTTTCGAAGACCTGGTGGCAGCTGGTTCTATGGCTGATGCTAAAGCACACGGCAAGGTGCGCTTGGAAGGCAAAGAATACGTCATGGTTGACGGCGACGTTGTCGAGTTCAAGTTCAACGTCTGATTCCTAGCTTTACGCGCAGGCTGAGTGCGCTCACACTGGTGGCAGCTTAGGCGTGCGCGGCAAGTTTTGGAAACCGCCCTCGGGAAAATTCTCGAGGGCGGTAATGTATTTTTGGGTATTTTTTGGAAAAATACCCAAAAATGCCAACGAAACCACCTTCTAGCTAGGGAATATTTGGGTAATTTTTAGAAAAATTTACGAAAACGGCCCGATTTTAGATTCCCAGTACTCCTCCTACGTAGTCCACGTCCTTATCTCCCCGCCCAGACAGGTTAATAATAATCGTCTGCTCGGGGCTAAGCTGCGACGCCAACTGCATACCGTAAGCCACCGCGTGAGAGGATTCCAACGCCGGAATAATGCCCTCTAAACGGCACAGCGTTTGGAACGCGTCCAAAGTCTGCGCATCATCCACCGAAACATAATTAACACGTTGCATCTGCTGCAAGTGCGCGTGCTGCGGGCCGACACCGGGATAGTCTAAACCAGAGGCAATAGAATGGACTGGAGCGGGTTCTCCGTCCTCGGATTGCAGCACTTTCGTGAACATACCGTGCAGCACCCCGTCAGTCCCCAGCGTCATCGTTGCCGCATGTTCGCCAGTATGTAGGCCTTTACCGGCTGGCTCCACCCCGTAAATCTGCACGTCGTCACCGAGGAACGCGTTAAATAGGCCCATCGCATTTGAGCCGCCACCCACGCAAGCAACTAAAGCGTCGGGAAGTTTACCTTCGGTTTCCAGGTGTTGCGCGCGCGCTTCGATACCAATAATTGATTGGAAGTCACGCACCATCGTCGGATAAGGGTTAGGGCCTACTACCGAGCCGATTGCGAAGAACATTTCCTGATAGTTTTCTGCGTAGCGGGCGAAAGCAGAGTCTACGGCTTCTTTAAGGGAGCGCCCTCCGAAGTCGACGGGGACTACGGTTGCGCCGAGTAGTTTCATGCGCATCACGTTGGGGTGCTGTTTTTCGACGTCGATGCGCCCCATGTGGATTTCACATTTAAGACCTACCAGGGCGGCGGCGGTTGCCAGTGCAACACCGTGCTGGCCCGCGCCGGTTTCCGCAATTAAAGTGGTTTTACCCATGTGTTTTGCTAGCAGGGCTTCACCTAAACAGTGGTTTATTTTGTGTGCGCCGGTGTGGTTTAGGTCTTCGCGTTTGAGGTAGATGCGGGCGCCTCCGCAATGTGCGGTGAGGCGTTCGGCGGGGTAGAGCAGCGATGGTCGTCCTACGTATTGCTTTAGCAGAGCTTGATATTCTTCTATGAATTTTGGATCTTGGCGGGCTTCTGCGTAGGCGGCTGCGACTTCTGCTATGGGGTTGATGAGGAAGTCTGGCAGGTAGGAGCCGCCGTAGGTGCCGAAATAGCCATCTGCGTTGGCGGCGTAGTTTTCCTGGTTATTTTCGAGGGCGGGTTGTGGGGTGTTCATGTTTTCTCCTTACGGTAACTGTTGTTTAACCCGTTAAGGAGTATTAAAAATCCGCCTCCTTAACGGGGGCGGTTTTGAGTGCACAACGAGAACCGCCCTTAGGCGGTCCACCAGAAACGGATGTTGTGCGTAATGTTCATGTGTGTAACTGTAGCGGGTGGGGGAGTGTGGTGCAAGTTGCATTTTGGATTACGTAACGTGATGTGTGGTAATTCAGGTTATTTACAGGCTTGATTTAAGATATTCTCAAGAATGCGTTATACGCCACTTTTTTCGGTAACGTTTTTATAAAGTTGGCTTAATTTCAAGAAAAATTACACCTTTCGTAAACGCTGGGTAAAGAAGAGTTTGTTCACAATCTGAGCATACGATTTTTACGGTTGTAATTATTAGACTAAAGTCAAAAGATAGTGTGGATTGTATTCATAGGTCATATGAGTGCAGTCTAGGACCTTGTAAGAATAAGAAGCGCAGCGTCTTGAAGTTTGCATTAATGCAGTCTTTGTGAGGTTGCAGAGGATAAAACCATGTTCTACTACTTAGCTCGGAGGCTAGCGAACTATGCGCTCCTCCTGTTTGTCGCGGTGTCATTGGCGTACTTGATTGCGTCAATTTCCATGAACCCACGCAGTGCATACGACATCACGAACCCGACTCTAGACTGGGCAGCTATTGAACGAACCCTGGTTTCATACAATATCTCTGACACTATTCCGCTAACTCAGCGTTATACCACCTGGCTCACTAACATTTTTACTGAATGGGACTGGGGACGCGGTCCAAAGGGCGCTTTTGTAAATGAAGAAATCGGACGACGCATGTGGGTCTCTGTGCGTCTGATTATTATTGGCTCTTTCATGGGTATGATCGGTGGTGTGGTAATCGGTGCATGGACTGCTACTAAGCAGTACACCTGGATTGACCGTACTATTACCATGATCGCGTTGGTAGTTCTCTCTACCCCAGTTGTTGTTATGGCAAACTTACTTCAGATTGGCGCTACTCAGTTTAACTTGACAACTGGCACGAATTTCTTTGAGTTTATTGGCGAGACAGGACAAATCGGGGATTATCCTGGCGCATGGATTGTTGACCGTGCGCAGCACTTATTGCTTCCCACATTCTCAATGTCTCTTGGTGGCATGGCTTCTTACTCCCGCTACCAACGTAACTTGATGCTGGACACGCTGGGGGCTGACTACGTGCGTACGGCACGCGCAAAAGGCTTGCGTAAATCTCAGGCAGTTATCCGTCACGCCCTACGTACTTCTCTTGTTCCAATGGCGACTTTCTTCGCATTCGCAATTGCTGGTCTGTTCTTAGGTGCAACCGTTACCGAACGTGTTTACGGCTGGCATGGTTTAGGTGAGTACTCTGTTAACTCTATTACCGGTCAGGATATTAACGCGACTGCTGCAGTTGTAGCTTTCTCTGGTGTTTCCACTCTGACTGGTGCTCTCTTATCGGATATCTTGATTGTCGTGGTTGATCCACGTGTACGTGTAAGCTGAGGTAACTAATGGCTGAGAAAAACACTGCTTCTAAGAAGGTTGCTGAGGCGAAGAAAGACAAGGTGGCAAAGTCTGAAGCGCACCTGAATCGTTCAGCTCTGGTACGTCGTCGTTTCTTCCGTTCTAACACTGCTCGGCTTGGTGTAATCGGTATGAGCATCATCGTACTCATTGCCATATTTGGTCCCATGCTCAGTCCTTGGGGGTACACCGAGGTAGATAATACTTCATTCCTGAAACCACCATCAGCACAACACTGGTTTGGTACCACTCAGGGTGGGCGTGACGTTTTCGCGCTTACTGTGCAGGGTCTACGCCAATCTTTGGTGATTGGTTTCTGCGTATCTTTGATTCAAACCACTTTAGCAGCAGTGATTGGCTCTACGGCTGCTTATTTTGGCAAGGTAATTGATAAGACCATTCTTTGGGTTATTGACCTGCTGCTGGTGATTCCTTCGTTCCTTCTCATCGCTGTGATTTCACAGCGTACTGGTGATGCTAAAGGATCCATAGCAATTTTCATTTTGTTACTGGCAGCATTCGGTTGGATGCTCTCTGCTCGTGTGGTCCGTTCTTTGACTATGTCCGTAAAGAACCTTGAGTACGTCACAGCTGCACGTTATATGTCGGTTCCATCATGGGTGATTATTACGCGTCATATCATTCCGAATGTTGCGTCTTATTTAATCATCGACGCCGCACTGGGCTTCGTTTCCGCTGTTATGGGTGAAACAGTTCTGTCCTACTTTGGTTTTGGTGTCCAAGCTCCTAACACTTCGTTAGGTGTCTTGATTTCAGAAGGCCAGAGCCTAACTACTTCATCACCATGGATTTTCATGGCTCCAGCAACTTTGCTGACACTATCCTTGATTTTCGTTAACCTAATCGGCGATGGTCTGCGTGACGCAATCGACCCATCCTCAAAGTCCGGAGGCAAAGCATGAGCAAGAAAACTAAGGCAGATAGCTCTTCATTCGCTGATTTGCCAGAGCGTACCGAAGGGGTGCCAGTACTGGAGGTTACTGACCTTAAAGTTACCTTCCCTTCAGAAGACGGTAAGGTGCATGCTGTCCGCGGCGTTAATTTTAGTGTTAATGCCGGCGAAGTTTTAGGTATCGTAGGTGAGTCTGGCTCTGGAAAGTCCGTGACTTCCATGGCAATCATGGGATTATTGGATGAGTCTGCATCGGTTTCTGGTTCTGTGAAACTGCATGGAACTGAGCTGTTGGGGCGCGACGATAACTGGATGTCTAAGGTGCGTGGCATCAAACTATCTATGGTTTTCCAGGACCCATTGTCGGCACTTACTCCGGTTTACACTATTGGCGATCAAATCGTTGAAGCATTGCAGATTCATAAGGAAATGTCTAAGGAAGATGCTTACAAGCGAGCAGTTGAGTTGCTTGGTGTTGTAGGGATTCCAAATCCAGAAATTCGTGTAAAGGCATTCCCGCATGAGTTTTCTGGTGGTATGCGCCAACGCGCGATGATTGCTATGGCAATTGCTAATGATCCGGATCTGATTATCGCGGATGAACCGACTACTGCTCTTGACGTAACCATTCAGGCGCAGATTTTGGAAGTTCTAAAAGCTGCTCAGCGTGAGACTGGCGCTGCAGTAATTATGATTACTCACGATCTGGGTGTTGTAGCAGGTATGGCTGACCGTGTGGCTGTCATGTACGCCGGTCGTTGCGTTGAAGCTGGTCCGGTGGATGATATTTTCTATAACTCCACTATGCCTTACACTATTGGTCTTTTAGGATCTTTGCCTCGACCAGATATGTCTTCTAATGAAGCGTTAGCGCCAGTTGAAGGTAATCCGCCTTCTATGCTGAACAAGCCAACCGGCTGTCCTTTCGCTCCTCGTTGTCCATTGGCTCAAGATAAGTGCTTAGACGGCGAACCTGTTCTGGTTGATTCCCCAGAAACTCTTCAAGAAGGAAGTGAACGTTCCGAACAGGATAAGCATCGGGTCGCATGTAAGCGTGCGGATGAAATTGTCGCCGGCAAACTTACCTATAAGGACATTTATCCAGTTCCAGAATTGATTTCCGAATCTACTCTAGACGCGGATCGTTTGAAGCGTGAAGAAGTATTACGTGTTGAAGGGCTACGTAAGTACTTCCCGTTGATGAAGGGTGCAGTATTTAAGCGACGTGTCGGTACTGTACATGCGGTTGATGGAATTTCACTGGATATTCGTGCAGGTGAAACTCTGGCACTGGTAGGTGAATCTGGTTGTGGTAAGACCACTACGTTGCTGGAAATCCTTGATTTGAAAGCTCCTGAAGACGGTAAAATCGTGGTTCTTGGTAAGGAAACTGGCACCATGAACCGCCGTGATCGTAAGGCTGTTCGCCAGGATCTGCAAGTAGTATTCCAGGATCCAATGGCTTCCCTTGACCCTCGTCTTCCTATTTTCGATATCATTGCTGAGCCGTTGAAATATAACGGATATAATAAGGAATACACTGAAGCACGGGTGACTGAGTTAATTAAGTTGGTTGGTTTGGAGCCATCTCACCTTAATCGCTACCCACGACATTTTTCTGGCGGTCAGCGTCAGCGTATCGGCATTGCACGAGCTTTGGCGTTGCAGCCTAAGTTGTTGATTTTGGATGAACCTGTTTCAGCCTTGGACGTTTCTATCCAGGCGGGTGTAATTAACTTGCTGGAAGAATTGCGTGCGAAGTTGGGATTATCGTACCTGTTCGTAGCTCACGATCTATCTGTGGTTCGCCATATTGCTGATCGCGTAGCGGTTATGTACTTGGGTCGTATCGTAGAAATTGGTTCTGTGGATGAAGTTTTTGATCGTCCGCGTCACCCATATACTCAGGCGCTGCTTTCTGCAATTCCGATTCCGGATCCGGTGAAGGAACGTACTCGCGAACGTATTATTCTGCAAGGTGACTTGCCTTCTCCTGCTAACCCGCCAACGGGTTGTCGCTTCCGGACTCGTTGTCCTAAGTTTTTGACTCTGGATGCTTCTTCTCAGAAGGCTTGTTTAGAGTCTATGCCTGATTTGCATGGAGCAGAGACAATTGATTCAATGAACGCTTGTCATTATCCTGAAATTAAAACGGTTTTCTAAACCTGTTGTGAGGTTGCCCCGCTTGGTTTTTCAAGCGGGGCAACACATATTTAATGTTAGAAAAAGTGTTATGTGGTGTTCACTAAAAGTAAAGCGTTAGTAAAACGCTATAATATTTCATATTTTGAGATTTTTATATCATTTTGGTTAAGACGCTGGATTTTTTGGATTTCTGACTTTTATTTTACCTTTTCTTGACGATAGGATAGTAAGCATCTTCGGAAACTTCATCTATTGATCGATGTTGTATTCGGGACGAAATGAAATGAAATATTTGGAGGTAAAAGTGCAGCGTTCAACTCACGCACTTGTAGCAGTAGCAGCCGTAGCAATGCTCGGCCTGTCTGCATGTGGCGGCGGCGCGCAGACCGCAGCTACCGTTGATGCTCCAGCTCTAAGCGACATCAACCCAAAGGACCGTTCTGAACTGGCAGAAGGCGGCAACCTTCGCATTGGTCTGACTGGCATGCCAACTCAGTGGAACTACATTGCAGCCGGCGGTGCAGACAACAACCTGTCTCAAATTCTAGCTTTCACCGCTCCAGCTAACTTCATCCTGGATGAAGCAGCAGTGGCTACACCAAATCCAAACTACGTTACTGATGTAGAGGTATCTGAGCCAGATGTAACTCCACAGGTTGTTACTCTGAAGCTGAACCCAGAAGCAAAGTGGAATTCTGGTAAGTCAATCACTTGGGCTGACTACGATGCAACTGTTAAAGCATGTAACGGTGAAAATGAAGCATTTGACTGTGCAAGCACCGATGGTTACAACCAGGTTGCAAAGGTTGAAAAGGGTGCAGACGAATTTGAAGTAAAGATTACCTTCAAGTCTACTTACCCAGACTGGCGAGCAGCTTTCTCTACCGTTTTCGCAGCAGATGCTGTTACTGATCCAAAGGTATTCGCAGAAGGCCAGCTTGATGGCTTGAACAACGAATGGCAGGCAGGTCCATTTGTTGTAGACAAGATCGATAAGAACACTCAGCGTGTTTACCTCAAGCGTAATGATAAGTGGTGGGGCGAAAAGGCTATCCTGGATACCGTAGAGTTCCACGCTTTGGAAGGCGACTTAGTTGCCTCCGCATTCGGTAACTCTGAAACCGACGTAGCTTCCACCTTGGCAACTGCTGACCAGTTGCAGAAGGCAATGCAGCGTCAGGATCACACAATCCGCAAAGCAGGTTCCCCACAGTGGCGTCACTTCACCTTCAACTCTCAGTCCGGTCTGTTGGCTGATAAGGCGCTACGTCAGGCAATCGTGCGTGGCATCAACCGCGTTGCAATTGCAGAATCTGACTTGGTAGGTTTACCAGTTGAACCACAGAAACTGATGCTGGGTAACCACTTCTTCATGCCTGGACAGGAAGGTTACGAAGATAACTCTGGCGATTTCGCTTACGATCCAGAACGTGCAGCTAAGGAACTTGATGAACTTGGCTGGAAGCTGGAAGATGGCAAGAAGTTCCGCATGAAGGATGGTCAAGAACTGAAGGTCGAATACGCAATGCTCACCGGTATTGTGACTTCCGAAAATGAAGGCAAGCTGTTCCAGTCTGATATGGAAAAGATTGGTGTAAACGTTGTATTCAAGAACGTTCCACCAGCAGACTTCGGTAAGACCCTGCAGGAAGGTAACTTCGGCATCATCGCATTCACTTGGGTAGGTACTCCATACCCAATGAACAACATTGGTCAGATTTACGGTTGTGAATCTGAATCCAACTACTCCAAGGTATGTTCTAAAGAAATCGAAAAGAACCGTGAACTGGCAGACGTTGAACTAGATAAGCAGAAGCGTATTGGCTACGCCAACGCGGCAGATAAGGCTATCTGGGATGAAGTAATGACACTGCCACTGTACCGTCGTATGGAATTCACTGCAGTTCCAGCAGACCTAGCTAACTACGGTGCATTTGGTAACGTATCTATTCAGCCTGAAAATGTTGGCTTCGTAAAGAAGTAATCTTAACGTCAGATTGAAATTATTGGGGTGGGAAGCTCAAAGAGAGCTTACCACCCCAATAATTTATGTCAAAGAATACAAATCAAGTTAGTTCAACTGCTGGGAACTGTGGTAGGGGCCGGTAATTTTGTGTATTATTAAGTGGTATACACTGAGATAAGTGTACTTTGGTTTATGAGAGATTGAGAAGTAATGAAAAGAGTAATCTCGAAAACAGCTGCATTAACAGTTGCTTTCACCTTACTAGCAGCGCCATTGGCATTAGCTGGTGTGGTTTATGATGCTGATGACGGCACTGTAGTGCCGAATCCAACCACAGTTGCCCGAAATTTCCACTGGATCGACTGGAGTGAACCAGGAGTTATTAAGTCTGAACCTTTGGAATCAGTTTCAAAGCAGGTCGCTAATTCTGAACAAAAGAATGCGGCGTTAAAACTGACCGTTGGCACACGCTATGAAAAAGAAATTTCGCCAGGGTATTTCCTATATGGCGAGGTAATCGCGCTTAAACCACTTATGGATAATGAGCGAAATATCGGACAGACAGTATACAGTCAAAGTAAAGCCGGTCGTACCAGTCCACGTACAGAAATTAACGTGGTGGCTAAAGAACTTGATACCAGATATTCTCATTACCGCTTAGCTGGTCTGCCTTATAGTGGCATGATGGCTATGGGACCAGATCGTGATGGTGGTAACGTTGGTCTCACCATGCGGTTTAAAGCTATTAATAATGGCAAACCGGTGAAACCAACAATTATTGTTACGGACGCGGAAGAAGCTGGGACTCAAGAAGTTGAAATCTTTAAGACTACTGGTAGTGGTTGGAAACAGGTTGCAGAGTTTGCGACTTCCAAGCGCCCTTTCGGTCGATGGAGTACCACGCAAATTACCTTGAATGGTCGTGTTGGTGACACCTACTCCTGGTTGTCTGGTGGCACTATTGGTGTCACTACGCGTTTAGATGACAATGGAGAACCTTACAGTATCCAGAAATGGTCAGGTCTGAAAGAACAGGTTAATAGTGCTGGCAGAAAAGAATACGTTCTTGATCCTGATCGGCATCCAGATATTAACCCTGGTAAATCAGGTTTAGGTAAATCTGCAATCGGTCCACTTTTCACTGATCGAATTTCAGGTACAGTTCCAATCCTCGCTACCTCTGCGACTTCATATGAAGGCGTTGATGTTTCTTTCTACGTGAACTCAAGTGGTATTCAAGACGTGATGTTTGGTGCAATGTTACCTGAAACCGGTGACGCTCCAGAATCATATGGGGAAGCCATCCACCTAATGCCTAAAGAGCAAAGCTCTTACTTGGGACGTCAATTCCCAGATATTGATCCGGTAGAGTTAGAAAAAAGCGTACTTAAACCTTGGAATAATGATGACACTGTTGATTTAGCAGATGAAGGAATCGCACAGCTACACGCCGATGGGGCAACAGACTTCCAGGCTGCTGATCGTTTCAACCCTTACACTCTGCCTATCTATGTAACAGTACGTAGTGCGCAGACGCGTGTAATTGGCTGGGTTGATTTCAACAATAACGGTACTTTTGATGCAGAAGAAAGCTCTGGCATTGTTCCAGTCGACGCTACGGGCAAAGTAAATCTAGAATTTACCGAAACGTCTACAATCCCTTATTGCACTGAAAAACTAGGAGTACGTGTTCGTTTAGTCGATGAAAATGACGTGAAGAATCCAACTCCTACTTCTACGGCGTTCTCAGGGGAAGTTGAAGATTTCCAGATTCCTGCAATTTGCCCACCAAAGGGTTCTAAGGAAACAACTGAGGGGCCACAGAATCAGCCACAGTCCATCAAGGTGAATTTCACCGCTCAAGGTAAGTTACGTAATGATGGACAGACGAATGCAAGTATTGACGCAAATCAAGCAGTAAAGATTGTTACTTCTAGCGGTAGCTTGGTTACTTCTTGGACAGAGCCAAATCAGGGTACTTACACGGTAACAGCAGATGGTACAGTAACTTTCCAGCCACTGCCGTCATTCGTAGGTGCAGCTAAGGGCGTTGTGCTACGTGCAGTTGATACTAATGGCTTGTCCTCAGGTTGGACCCCAATTGAGGCAGATAATCTTACTGCTATCAATGAAGGTGTAAATGGTGCCACCACGATGGATGGCGTCTACATTCCGACTGTTACCCCTCTTCCGCTTGAACCACACCACGTGGTTTCTGAGGATGTGCAGGGAAGAGATCAGGAAAATACTCCTACTTTCTCACGTAATGGTGATCCCGTAACTCCAACCGCAGATCGTCCAGCGAAGCTGATTGATCCAGCAACTGGTCAGGTAACCACTAAGAGGACAGTGGATGCGATGAAAAATGGGGAGCGGATTGGTACTTACACCATTACTCCAAGAACTGGTAAGGTTGTGTTCTCTCCGAACCCAGACTTCGTTGGTGAAGCAGAGCCAGCTAAAGTTGTAGTTACTGACGAACATGGTCAGACTGCAACTGGTTTGTACACCCCCACGGTAACGCCGCTTCCGCTTGAACCACGTCATGTTGTTTCTGAGGATGTGCAGGGAAGAGATCAGGAAAATACTCCTACTTTCTCACGTAATGGTGATCCCGTAACTCCAACCGCAGATCGTCCAGCGAAGCTGATTGATCCAGCAACTGGTCAGGAAACTGACAACGTTACTGTAGATGCGATGAAGAATGGGAAGCGGATTGGTACTTACACCATTACTCCAGGAACTGGTAAGGTCGTTTTCTCTCCGAACCCAGACTTTATTGGAGAAGCTGAACCAGCGAAGGTAGTTGTTACTGATGAATACGGTCAGTCTGCAACTGGTAAATACACACCGACTGTCACCCCATTACCATTGGTGCCACAGAATGTGTCTAGTATTGATATTCAGGGAACTACCCAGACTGGCACTCCTACCTTTACTAGGAATAATGTTCCTGTTACACCAACCGCAGATCGTCCAGCGAAGCTGATTGATCCAGTAACGGGACAACCTACTGCTGAGCTGAGCATTCCAGCTTTGAATGAGGGTGGAAAGCAAATCGGTACCTACACCGTTGAGCCTCTAACTGGAAAGATCACTTTTACTCCTAATAAGAATGAGAAAGACACGCCGCAGCCTGCAGTAATTGAGATTACTGATGAGGTTGGTCAGAAAGCACGTGGGGTTTACACTCCAACTGTGGTGCCTGTAAA